>NZ_CP125380.1:3817500-5017500 GCF_034009455.1 Pseudomonas sp. P5_109 | reverse complement strand
AACCCCGGCCAGCTCGTCGCCGTGCGCGAAATCCTGCCCGGTACATCCACAGGCGGGGCTGCGTTCGACACCGTCAACTTCCTGGGCCCTCAGGCGAACTACACGATCGCCGTCAACGGCATCGTCGTCGATCCCACCGTTCCCCTCAATATCGTCGGCACCGACGTCGTCACCGTGACCGACAATGTCGGCAAGGAAGAAACCGACCGTCTCACCCACATCGAGCGGCTGCAGTTCTCCGATCAGGCAGTGGTCCTCGTGCAGGGGGTCAACGCTGAGCCGGTAGGCGCGCTGACGGTGGATAACACCACGCCGACCGTTGGCCAGGTATTGACCGTGTCGGCGGCCGGCCTCACCGATGGCGACAACGTGGGCGGGGCGATCCACAATTCCATCAGTTACATATGGCAGTCTGAAGCGACACCGGGCTCGGGCGTCTTCGAGGACATCATCCTCGGGCCAGGCCGCATCGGTATCGGATTTACCAGAGCAGACACGCCCACTTTAACGGTGACGTCGGATCTTGCCGGCCTGGCCGTGCGCGTCAAAGCCATCTATGCGGACGATCACGGCGTGACCGAGCAGGTATTCTCGGCACCGACTACGTTAGTAGCGGCCGCGGCACCGGCCCCCGCGCCGGCGCCTTCGCTGATCGATCCGCAGACCACGGCCCCCAGCAACGGTGTGCGTTACACACAATCGGACCTGGCGTTCATCCTTGACCAGATCAAGATTGCCGAGCACAACGCGGCCGGTGAGAACATGAACTCGCTGCTCGATAACATACGAGTGCCGTACGGTTTGCGCACGGTCGAAGGGACGGAAAACAACCTGCTCCATCCCGAGTTCGGTGCCGCCGATAACGTATTCCCACGCCTGACCACGCCGGACTTCCGCCCGGCCGATGCCGGCACGAGCTACACCCAGACCAGCGGCCTGGTGATCGACTCGGCGCCGCGCACCATCAGTAACCTGATCGTCGACCAGACTGCGAACAACCCGGCAGCGGTCGCGGCCACCTTCGATCCCGGCCTGGATGGCGTCCTCGGCACCGCTGACGACGTGCTCAAGGCCGGTGCGCAAGTGGTGACCGGAACTCGCACCGACGGCACGACGTTCGAGACCTTCTTCGACCCGAACGTGAGCCCCGACGCGGGCCTGACCGCGCCCTTCAACCAATGGATGACCTTCTTCGGGCAGTTTTTCGACCATGGCCTGGACCTCGTCACCAAGGGCGGCTCGGGCACCGTGTTCATTCCGCTGCAGCCGGATGACCCGTTGTTCGTGCCGGGTAGCCCGACCAACTTCATGGTGCTGACGCGCGCCACCAATCAACCCGGCCCCGACGGCATCCTGGGTACGGCCGACGACATCCACGAGAACACCAACACCACCTCGCCGTTTGTCGACCAGAACCAGACCTACAGCTCGCATCCTTCGCACCAGGTGTTCCTGCGCGCCTATGAGCTCAACGCAGCGGGCGATCCGGTGGCCACCGGCAAACTGATCGAGAACCGGGCGGCCGGTGCCGACGGCATCCTGTTTACCGCTGACGACAGTCTGACGGGCGGCATGGCCACCTGGAAGGTGGTCAAGGCGCAAGCCCATGATCTGCTCGGGATCAATCTCACCGATGCCGATTTCAACAACGTGCCATTGCTGGCGACTGACGCCTACGGCAATTTCATCAAGGGTCCGAACGGCTTTCCGCAGGTGGTGATGCTGGGCCCGGACGGCATTGCCGGCACGGCCGACGATGTGCTCGTTGAAGGTAATCCGGCGGCGCCCATCAGCCTGGCCAACGCCGCGCGCACCGGCCATGCCTTCCTCAATGACATTGCCAACAGTGCCATTCCGGTGGACAGCCAGACGGGCGCAGCGCTCCTGCCTGACGTCGACACCGTTATCGGCGGGCCGGTAGCCGCCGGCTTCTACGACAACGAACTGCTGGACGCGCACTACATTGCCGGCGACGGCCGGGTCAACGAGAACATCGGCCTGACCACCGTCCATTCGATCTTCCACCATGAGCACAACCGCCTGGTCGACCACACCAAGGAGGTGGTCCTGGCGACAGCGGCAAGCGGCGATGTGTCGTTCCTCAACGAGTGGCTGCTGACGCCCGTCACTGCCCTTCCTGCCGACACCTCGACCCTGGACTGGAACGGCGAGCGCCTGTTCCAGACGGCGAAGTTCGGTACCGAAATGCAGTACCAGCACCTGGTGTTCGAGGAGTTCGCGCGGACCATCCAGCCGATGGTCGATCCCTTCTTCGCCCCGGGCCAGGTGTACGACACCGCGATCGATCCGAGCATCGTTGCCGAGTTCGCCCACACCGTGTATCGCTTCGGGCACTCGATGCTGCTGGAGCAGGTCGACCGGCTGGATCCGAACTTCGCTTCGAGCGATATCGGGCTGATCCAGGCCTTCCTCAACCCGCTCGAGTTCGCGGGCAGCGGCGCCACTCCGGAGGAGGCGGCCGGTGCCATCGTGCGCGGCGTAACCCGCCAGGTGGGCAACGAGATCGATGAGTTCGTCACCGAAGCCCTGCGCAACAACCTGCTCGGCCTGCCGCTCGACCTGCCCGCCATCAACCTGGCGCGCGGCCGCGATACCGGGATTCCGTCCCTGAACGCGGCGCGGCGGGAGTTCTATGTGCCCACCGGCGACGCAGAGCTCAAGCCCTACACGAGTTGGGCCGATTTCGTGCAGCACATAAAACACCCGGAATCGCTGATCAACTTCATCGCCGCCTACGGCACGCACTCGACCATCACCGGCGCCACCACGCTGGCGGAAAAGCGCGCCGCCGCTGCGGACCTGGTGCTCGGCGGCGCGACCGCGCCGGCCGACCGCGTCGACTTCCTCAACAGCACGGGTGCCTGGGCCAGCAACGCTGGTGCGGACGGCGTGTTGCACACGGCAGACGATGTGACCATCACCGGGCTGGATGCCGTCGACTTCTGGGTTGGCGGGCTGGCCGAGGAGAAGATGCCCTTTGGCGGCATGCTCGGCTCGACCTTCAACTTCGTCTTCGAGAACCAGATGGAGAAGCTCCAGGACGGTGACCGCTTCTACTATCTGGAACGCACCGCCTCGATGGACTTTGGCGCTGAACTGGAGAACAACACGTTCGCCAATCTGGTGATGGCCAATACCGACGCAACACACCTTTCGGGCAGGGTTTTCCTGACACCGGCCTACACCCTGGAGGTCAACCAGGCGCACCAGTACAACCCGAGCGTGATTGCCGGTCCCGACGGTATTGTCGGCACCCTCGACGATCTGCCGGCGAATGCCGATCCCTTTGGTCCGTCGGACCACCCGATTGGCTCACCGCGCACGGACTTCCTCACGCCGCTGGTGATCCGCGACAACCCCAACACAACGGGCCCGGATACCAACTACCTGCACTACACCGGCGCCGATACGGTCGTGCTGGGCGGCACGCCCGGCAATGACATCCTCATTGCCGGCGACTCGGACGACGACACCGTCTATGGCGATGCCGGTAACGACCGGATCGATGGCGGCTACGGCAACGACCAACTCTTTGGCGGTACCGGTGACGACATCATCACGGACATGGGTGGCGACGACGTCATCCACGGCGAGGACGGCAACGACGTCATCCAGGGCGGCAACGGTCTCAACCTGATCCTCGGCCAGGCCGGCCAGGACTTCATCATCACCGGCGAGGACGCGGCCGACACCAGCGGCGGCCTGGGCAACGACTTCATCCTCGGCAGCAAGGCGAACGAATTTGCGCGCGGCGGTGAGGGTGACGACTGGATCCAGGGTGGATCCGCCGATGGTGTTGCCGGCGACAACTTCGACCCGTTCGGCAACGACCCGATCAATGGCAACGACGTCTTCATGGGCGATGGCGGACCGGACAACTTCGACGGGGAGGGCGGTGATGACATCATGATCGGCAGCCCCAGCGAGGCGGACCGTTTCATCGGGTTCTCCGGGTACGACTGGGCGGACTACAAGGACGATTCTGCCGGCGTGACCATGGGCCTCAACTCCAGGCTGCGCTTCTTCGATCAGCCGGCGGTGCCTGGTTCCAACGCGTCGATCCTGGCCCGGCTGGACCTGGTGGAAGGGCTGTCGGGATCGGCCCACGCCGACTTCCTCAGCGGCGATGACTCCACTGCCGACTTGCTCGCCGTCGCTGGCGCCAAGGGCAGCGTGCTCACCAACTTCGACCTCATCAGCGGTCTGCGGGACTTGGTCGGTAGCGCCGGCAACGGCGCGGATGGTATCGCCGGCACCGCCGACGATAAATTCGACGGTGGCAACATCATCCTGGGTGGCGCTGGCAGCGATTTCATCGAAGGCCGCGGCGGCGATGACATCATCGACGGCGACAAGTGGCTCAACGTGCGCATCAGCGTGCGGCAGAACATCGATGGCAGCGGGCCGGAAATCGCTACCTTCGACAGCATGACGCCCCTGGTCCCGCTCATGGTGAACGGCACCTATAACCCCGGCCAGCTCCAGATCGTGCGCGAAATCCTAACGGCGACCGGTCCCGCCTTCGACACGGCGCTGTTCTCCGGCAATCGGGTGGATTACACCGTGGTCGAAAACGCCAACGGCACCGTTACGGTCACCGACAGTGTCGCTGGCAGGGACGGGACCGACACCCTCAGCCATATCGAGCGGGTGCAGTTCTCTGACCAGTCGATCGTGCTTGGCGGTTTGAACTCGGGGCCAGTCGGTTTGTTGCGGATCGACGATCCCACGCCCGCCACCGGCCAGGTGCTGACGGTATCGGCCGCCGACATCACGGATGCCGACAACACGGCGACCGGCGGCGCAATCACCGGCCCCATCAGTTACTTCTGGCAGTTCGAAGCGCGTCCGGGCTCGGGGGTCTTCGAAGACATCACCTTCTTTGCCGCCGGCGAGGTCGCGCGCGCGGAAGGCACGACCGTCACGGTGGGCTCGGAACTCAGGATCGCACCACCGGCGACCCTCATTGGCGCCGTGCCGGCTATCCCGGAACTCGTTGTGGCAGCCGGGCTGGCCCTGCGCGTCAGGGCGGTCTACAAGGACGCCAATGGCGTGCTGGAAGAGGTGTTCTCGGCGCCGACCGCACCGATCACTGCGGCCGGTACTGGTACCGTCAATGTCCTGCCGGTCGGAACGATACTGATCAGCGATACGACCCCGGCGAAAGACTCGGGCTTGACCGCCACGGATGCGTTCACCGACGCCAACGGGACCACGACCTCGGTGATTGCCCATCAGTGGCAAATGGGCAGCGGTGCGATCTTCACCGACATCGCCGGCGCGACGGGCACGACCTTCACGCCCGGCCAGGCGCAGGTCGGTCAGCAACTGCGTGTCGTCGCGACTTACACCGATGACCTCGGCACACTTGAGCGAGTCACCTCTGCTGCAACGTTCGTGGTCAGTGATGTGTTTGTCGGTACCGCCGGTGTCGATGTATGGACCGGCACGGCAGGCGACGACGTGGCCAGCGGAGCTGCTGGCAACGATATCCTGAGCGGCTTGGGCGGCAACGACATCCTCCATGGTGACGCGGGCAACGACTTCCTCATTGGCGGTACGGGTAATGACCAGATGCTGGGCGGAACCGGCAACGATACCTACCGCGTCGATTCAGTCGGGGACGTAGTGACCGAGTTGACGGGTGAGGGGCAGGACTCCGTACAGACCACGCTGGGCAGCTACACACTGGGCGCCAATGTCGAACATCTGCTCTACCTCGGGGCCGGAAACTTTGTCGGCAATGGCAACGCGTTGAACAACGTCATCACCGGCGGGGTGGGTAATGACACCCTCAACGGCGGTGACGGCAACGACACACTGGTGGGGGGCGCCGGCAACGACGTCCTCACCGGCGGTGCGGGCAATGACGCGATGGTCGGCGGAGCTGGCAACGATACCTTCCGTGTCGATTCAGCCGGGGACCTGGTGGTCGAGACGGCGGGTGGCGGTGTGGACTCCGTACAGACCACGCTGACCAGCTACACACTGGGCGCCAATGTCGAGCATCTGCTCTACCTCGGAACCGGCAACTTCGTCGGCACCGGCAACGCGTTGAACAACGTCATCACCGGTGGGGTGGGTAATGACACCCTCAATGGCGGCGACGGCAACGACACTTTGATGGGTAGCGCTGGCAACGACGTCCTCACGGGCGGTGCGGGTAATGACGCGATGGTCGGCGCAGCCGGCAACGATACCTACCGTGTCGATTCGGCCGGGGACCTGGTGGTCGAGGCGTCGGGCGCGGGTGCCGATTCCGTACAAACGACGCTCAACAGCTACACACTGGGTGCCAATGTCGAGCACATGCTCTTCACCGGCGTCGGCAACTTCACCGGCAATGGCAACGCGTTGAACAACATCATTACCGCCGGGGCCGGTAATGACACGCTCAACGGCGGTGACGGTAACGACACCTTGCTGGGTGGCCTGGGCAACGACGTCATCGATGGTGGTGTGGGGGCCGACCGCTTGGAAGGCGGACTCGGCAATGACACCTACCGCGTCGATTCAGCCGCGGACGGGGTCATCGAGCTGGCGGGTGAGGGGCAGGACTCGATACAGACCTCGCTGTCCAGCTACACACTGGGTGCCAATACCGAGCATCTGCTCTACACCGGCGTCGGCAACTTCGTCGGCACCGGCAACGCGTCGAACAACGTCATCACCGGTGGGGCGGGTAATGACACCTTCAACGGTGCCGACGGCAACGACACATTGCTCGGGGGCGCCGGCAACGACCTCATCGATGGCGGTGCCGGCAACGACAGTATTGTTGGTGGTGCCGGCAACGACTCGATGTTTGCCAGCACTGGCGACGATATCTTCTCGTTCGCAGCGGCCTTCGGCAACGATCGGATCATCGGCTTCGATACCGATGCGGCGGGTGGCCAGGATCTGCTCAATATCGCCGCGATGAACATCACCGCCGCGAACTTTGGCAGCAGTGTCAACATCGTCGACCTCGGTGCGGATACGTTGGTCAACTTCGGCGCGGACTCCATCACCCTGGTCGGTGTGGCCGACGCAACAACCGTCACTGCCTCGGACTTCATTCTGGCCTCTTGAGGTCCTGACAAGTCCTGTCGCAGGGAGCGTGCACAGCGGAGGGGAGGGCAAGGGATGCCCTCCCTTTCTCATGCCGTTCAATTGCTGGGACCGAACTCCTGGGTTGGCTCGCGCATTTTAAATTCCGGTGATTCCCTTTGACTGTCTGCTGAACCCCTACGCGTTGCACGTCTTGTTCGGCTGCCGCTGCCTTCAATTATAAGTTTTCGTAATACTTCGAATAATAAATAGAAAATTGACTAATCATGGTCCCGGAACGAAAAATCATCCCCAGACCGACGCCGCCAGAGCGCCGCGGATTTGCCGTTCCTCTCCTGCCAGAAAAATAACCAAAGGAGTCCCCCATGAAGCCTCAAGCTTCGTCCCAGCCGCGCCGTGCGGCAGCCGCTGCCTTCATTGGCACCATGATCGAGTGGTACGACTTTTACATCTACGCCACTGCTGCCGCGCTGGTGTTCGGCGCGCTGTTCTTCCCCTCCGACGACAAGCTGTTCAGCACCATGGCCGCGTTCGGCACCTTCGCCGTGGGTTTCTTTGCGCGGCCTTTGGGCGGGATTGTCTTCGGTCATATCGGCGACCGCATCGGCCGTAAGAAGTCGCTGATCATCACCTTGTTGATGATGGGCGTGGTCACGGTGTGCATCGGCTTGCTGCCGACCTACGCGCAGATCGGCGCCGCAGCGCCGGTGCTGCTGATCTTGCTGCGCATCGTCCAGGGCATCGCCGTCGGTGGCGAATGGGGCGGGGCGGTGTTGATGGCCGGCGAGCATGCGCCGAAAGGCCGACGCAATTTCTTTGCCTCGTTTGCGCAACTGGGCAGTCCGGCGGGTTTGATCCTGTCGCTGCTGGCGTTCAGTTCGGTCACCCGTTTGCCGGAAGAAGACCTGATGAGCTGGGGCTGGCGCTTGCCGTTCCTCGCGAGTTCGCTGTTGCTGCTGGTGGGCCTGGCGATTCGTCTGGGGGTGAATGAATCGCCGGAGTTTCTCGCCAGCCGCGAGCAGGCCAGCAAAAGCCAGCGCAAGGAGCAGGCGCCGGTCATGGAGGTGCTGCGCACCGCGTGGCGTCCGCTGCTGTTGTGCATCGGCGCCAACACCCTGGGGATCGCCGGGGTGTATTTCACCAACACGTTCATGATCGCCTACACCACCCAGCAACTCGCACTTCCACGCTCGCTGATCCTGGAGTGCCTGTTCTTCGTCGCGATCATCCAGTTCTGCATCCAGCCGCTGGCGGCCTGGGTTGCCGAGAAGATCGGCGCGACCCGCTTCCTGTGCCTGGTGTCGCTGCTGGCCATGGCCTCGCCATACCCGATGTTCGTGCTGGTGAGCTCCGCCCAGGCGCCGCTGATCATCCTCGGCATTGCCCTGGCGGTGGTGTGCATGGCGTCGTTCTATGCGGTGATCGCCGGCTACGTCAGCGGCATGTTCGAGACCCGCGTGCGCTACACCGCGATTTCCCTGGCTTACCAGATTTGCGGCGCGCTGGCCGGTGGCCTGACGCCGCTGATCGGTACCCTGCTGGCGCACAAGTTCGCCGGCCAGTGGTGGCCGATGGCGGTGTTCTACAGCTTGATCGCCGCCACTTCGCTGGTCTGCGTATTGTCCCTTGCCCGTCGCCATGCCAGCGCTGAACGCGTTGAACTAGCCACCCATTGACCCTGTAGGAGCCGGCTTGCTGGCGATAGCGGTGCGTCAGTCGACATGTCTATTGACTGGACGGGCGCGTTCGCCAGCAAGCCGGCTCCTACAAAGATCGTCGTTTCTAATTTGCAGGAGAAACTCATGTTGAAGATTAATGGCGAACGCCTCTGGGCGAGTCTGATGGCCATGGCCGAAATCGGTGCCACCGCCCGTGGCGGCAGCTGCCGCCTGGCCCTGAGCGACGAGGACAAGGCCGGTCGCGAACTGTTTGCCCACTGGTGCCGCGAAGCCGGCATGACCCTGAGCGTGGATGCCATCGGCAACCTGTTCGCCCGTCGCGCCGGCACTGATCCTGACGCGGCACCCGTGATGATGGGCAGCCACCTCGATACCCAGCCCGAAGGCGGGCGGTTCGATGGCGTGTACGGCGTGCTCGCCGGCCTGGAAGTGGTGCGCTGCCTGAACGACCTGGGCATCCAGACCCGCAAGCCGCTGGAAGTGGCGGTGTGGACCAACGAGGAAGGCGCACGCTTCACCCCGGCGATGTTCGGCTCGGCGGTGTTCACCGGCATCATGGCGCTGGACGCCGCGCTGGCGGTGCGCGACATCGATGGCATCAGCGTTGCCGAGGCCCTGCAGCGTAGCGGTTATGCCGGCGAGCGCCCGCTGGGTGGCGCGGTGGATGCGTACTTTGAAGCCCATATCGAGCAGGGGCCGATCCTCGAAGACAACGCCAAGAGCATCGGCGTGGTCAGTGGCGGCCAGGCCATTCGCTGGCTCGACGTGCGGGTCGAAGGCATGGCGGCCCACGCCGGCACCACGCCTATGCCGCTGCGCAAGGATGCCCTGTACGGTGTGGCGCCGATGATCCAGGTCATCGAAAGCCTGGCGGCGGACTTCGCCCCCGAAGGCCTGACCACGGTCGGTGAGTTGAGCATCAACA
Source organism: Pseudomonas sp. P5_109 (assembly GCF_034009455.1). NCBI lineage: Bacteria > Pseudomonadati > Pseudomonadota > Gammaproteobacteria > Pseudomonadales > Pseudomonadaceae > Pseudomonas > Pseudomonas sp. P5_109. The sequence goes on along the minus strand of NZ_CP125380.1, from coordinate 5,007,825 downwards.
AGTCGTCGCGCAACACCATTCCGGGGCTGGTGAACTTCACCGTCGACCTGCGTCATCACCGCGATGCAACCATCGAGGCCATGGAGCACCAGGTCCGCGAGCGGCTTCAGGAAATTGCCGACGCTCGCGGCTTGCATCTGACGATCACCCCGCATTGGATCAGCCCGGCGACGCCGTTCGACGCTGATTGCGTAGCGGCGGTGCAACAGGCCGTGGACGCCCTGGGCTACGCTCAGCAATCGATCATCAGCGGCGCCGGGCATGACGCGATCCACCTGGCGCGATACTGCCCGACGGCCATGGTGTTCATCCCGTGCGTGGGGGGCTTGAGCCACAACGAAGCGGAAGACGTGCTGCCTGAAGATGTGCGCCAGGGTACGGATGTGTTGCTCAATGCGGTGCTGTCGCGCGCCGAAAAAGTCGCCTAGACGCAGGCCCATGTGGGAGCGGGCTTGCTCGCGAAGGCGGAGTATCAGCCACCTTCATTGCTGAATGACACACCGCTTTCGCGAGCAAGCCCGCTCCCACAGTGGGGCTGCGTCCGGTTTCAAGATTTTCGTTAACTGACAGGTATTCACTCCATGCGCAGTTTTTTCCACCCCGAACAATTGCTCCACCATCCACGCAGCTACTACTCCCGTGGCCAGATGCGTACGCCACAGGAAGTGCCGGAGCGTGCGCAGCGCCTGGTGCAGGCGTCTCATGCCTTGGGTTTCAAGGTCGAGCAACCGGCCGATGCCGGGCTTGATCCGCTGCTGGCGGTGCACGGCGCAGTGTACCTGGCGTTCCTGCAAGAAGCCCATCAGCGCTGGAAAGAGATTCCCGAGGATTGGGGCGATGAGGTGATGTCGAACATCTTCGTCCGTGAACCCAACGCCCTGCGCGGGATTCTCGCGCAAGCCGCGCGCTACCTGGCCGATGGCAGTTGCCCGGTGGGCGAGCAGACCTGGCGTTCGGCCTACTGGTCGGCGCAAAGCGCCATCGCCGGTGCCCAGGCGTTGCTCGATGGCGAGCCCGCAGCCTATGCCTTGTGCCGTCCACCGGGTCACCACGCCCGGGCCGAAGCGGCGGGTGGTTTCTGTTATGTGAACAACGCGGCGGTGGCGGCGCAGGTACTGCGTGCCGGTTTTGCGCGGGTGGCGGTGCTGGATACCGACATGCACCACGGGCAAGGGATCCAGGAGATTTTCTACGACCGCGATGATGTGCTCTACGTTTCGGTGCACGGCGATCCGACCAACTTCTATCCAGGCGTCGCAGGCTTTGCCGAAGAACGCGGTGCCGGGGCGGGCGAGGGTTTCAACCTCAACCTGCCGATGGCTCATGGCGCCAGCGAGGCGGATTTCCTCGGGCAATTGGATGTAGCACTCAAGGCGGTGACGGACTTTGGCGCCGAGGTGCTGGTGCTGTCCCTGGGCTTCGATATTTTCGAACTGGACCCGCAAAGCAAAGTGGCAGTGACCCGTGCAGGGTTCGGCGCGCTCGGCGAGCGGATTCGCAGCCTCGGGTTGCCGTGCCTGATCGTGCAGGAGGGCGGGTATCACCTGGAGAGTCTGGAGGATAATGCGCGGGCGTTTTTTGTGAGTCCTGAGGTGTGGCAGCTTTGAATTGTGGCGAGGGGGCTTGCCCCCGTTGGGCTGCGCAGCAGCCCCAAAACCAACGACCTTATATTCCCGGAAATACTACGTTCGTCGGTTTACGACTGCTGCGCAGCCGAACGGGGGCAAGCCCCCTCGCCACAGGACTTGCCATCGCCCTTACGTTAACGTAAAGATTGCGGCAGGGCGCCGACGTATGAAGGCGCAAGGGCGGACGACCCGGAGCGCTTGATGACGCTAATAAAAACAAACTCCCCCAAACAGCATCGCGAAGCCCGGCTGGCCCGGGAAAAGCTGCACCTGGAAGGCGAAGTGCCGGATGGCGTCCTGCGAGCGGAAATCGATGCTTCGTGGCGGCGCAGCCTGAGCCATGGCGTGCATTTCAATGCCAAGCACGAGCTGGCGCTGGAATCGAGCGCCAGCCTCGACGTGTTGCTGGCCAGTAATCGCCTGCTGATCGACGCCGCGTTGCCGGCCATCGATTACCTGGCTGAGCGTCAAGGCAAGGAAGGGCTGATCATCCTGGCCAATTCCGACGCCACCATCCTCGCCGTCGAAGGCCGCGCCGACCGTCTCAAGGGCAGTGGCCTGCAGGACATCACCCTCGGCGCCTGCTGGAGCGAAGCGGTACGCGGCACCAACGCCCTCGGCACCGCGCTGGTGGAGGCGCGGCCGACCCTGATCGATTGCGGCGAACATTACCTGGACCGCCTCAGTGATTTTTCCTGCACCTCGGTGCCGATCCATTGCCCCCAGGGCGACATCCTCGGCGTCCTTGACCTGACCCGCGAAGGCCCGCTCGGCCGCGCCCACGACAGCACGGCGCTGCTGGCCATGGCGGTCAGCCAGATCGAAAGCCGGGTGTTCAACGCCAGCTATCCGGACGAAATCGTCCTGGCTTTCCACAGCCGCAGGCAATATCTGGAGTCCCCGTGGCAAGGCCTGCTGGCGGTGAGCCTCGGCGGGCAGATCCTCGCGGTCAGCGCCCAGGCCTGCCAGTTGCTCCACGCCGAGCGCTCGGCCCTGGTCGGTCGGCGCTGCGAGGAGTTTCTCGGAGTCGACGGCCTGCAATTGTTGGCGCGTCTGCATCAGGGCGGTGTCGGCAGCCTGCAAACCGCCAAGGGTGAATTCTTCTACAAAACCCTGCGCGCGCCGCAACGCACGATCAACGTCAGCAGCCCACCGCGCACTTCGGCGAAAACAGCCAAGGCGCAACCGGATCTGGAGTCGCTGGCCGGCAGCAACACGCGCTACGCCCGTGCCTTGCGCATGGCCCGCCAAGGCCTGGCCAATGAACTGCCGGTCTTGTTGCTGGGTGAAACCGGCACCGGTAAAGAGGTCATCGCCCGCGCCCTGCACATGGCCGGAGCGCGTTGCGACAAACCCTTCGTGGCGGTGAACTGCGCGGCCATTCCCGAAGGCCTGATCGAGTCCGAACTGTTCGGCTACCGCGAAGGCGCGTTCACCGGTTCACGCCGCGGCGGCATGGTCGGGCGCTTGCAGCAGGCCCATGGCGGCACCTTGTTCCTCGATGAAATCGGCGACATGCCACTGGCCTTGCAAGCCCGACTGTTGCGCGTATTGCAGGATCGCAAGGTCGCGCCCCTGGGCGCAGGCGAAGAGCAGGACATCGACGTTGCGCTGATCTGCGCCACCCACCGCGACCTCAAGCGCCTGGTGGAGGAAAAACACTTTCGCGAAGACCTGTTCTACCGGGTCAACGGCATCAGCGTGATGCTCCCGGCCCTGCGAGAACGCGAGGATTTCGGCGCGCTGGTCACTCGCATGCTGACGACACTGGGCGCACCCACCGTGGTCCTGCACGACGATCTCGATCGCTTGCTCAGCGGTTATCACTGGCCGGGCAACATCCGCCAACTGGAAATGGTCCTGCGCACCGCGCTGGCCATGCGCGAGCCGGGTGAAACCGTGTTGACCCTCGACCACTTGCCCGACAGCATGCTCGACGAGCTGACTGCCAGCGAACGGCCGCAGGCCGGCAGCATCCGGGAAAACGAACTGGAGCTGATCCGTCAGTCCCTGGACACGCACCAGGGCAACGTCTCGGCCGCCGCCGACGCCCTGGGCATCAGCCGCGCGACCCTGTATCGCAAGCTCAAACAGTTGCGTTCGTGATGCAGCGCCTGATCGTTCGGCTGATCGACAGCCAGAACCCCGAGGCCCTGCAAGCGTCGCTGCGCTGGCTGTACAGCTTTGTTCGCCCCCATCGCCTGGCGATTGCCGGACTGCTGGGCCTGTCGGTCTGCGCCTCGGCGCTGGTGCTGGTGCAACCCTGGCTGACCAAACTGTTGATCGATGACGGCCTGCTGGCGCGCAACTTCCCGACGCTGGTGTTGATCGCCGGGCTGATGATCGTCGCCGGGTTGCTGGGCACGGCGCTGTCGGGCATCAACCGCTACCTGCACACGCGCCTGTCCGGGCGCATGCTGTTTGCCCTGCGCGATGACCTCTATCGGCATTTGCAAACCCTGTCGCCGGGTTTTTACGGGCAGCGACGGATCGGCGATCTGATGTCGCGCCTCGATGGTGACGTCGCGGAAATCCAGCGCTTTGCCGTGGACTCGCTGTTCTCGGCGGTGTCGAGCGTGATCGGCCTGGTGGTTGCCATCGCCATGCTGGTGACGTTGTCCTGGAAACTCTCGTTGCTGGCCCTGGTGTTAATCCCTCTCGATGTCCTCTGGCTGCGCTGGATGCGGCGCAAGGTCGAGCGCGATGTGCGGCAATTGCGCGAGCGTTCGGCGGACATGTCGTCGTTCATGGTCGAGACGTTGCCGGTGATGAAGTTCATCCAGTCCGCCGGTCAGCAGCAACGCGAAGCACGGCGCCTCGAGGCGCTGGGCCAGGGCTACATGAGCCAGTTGCTGCGCCTGCAGGTCACCGAGTTTTTCACCCAGGCCGTGCCCGGCACGCTGACCTCGCTGTCCCGGGCCTGCGCATTCTTGATCGGCGGTTACTGGGTGGTGCAGGGCACCTGGCAGCTCGGTGCGCTGATTGCGTTTTCCACCTACCTGGGGATGGCCGTGGGGCCGGTGCAGAGCCTGCTCGGGCTTTACGTCGCGGTTCAGCGGATGACCGTCAGCCTCGGCCGGGTCATGGAGCTGCGCGGCGAACAACCGACCGTACTGACGCCCGTCACGCCACGTCCGATGCCCAATGGCGGGGATCTCTGGTTCGACAACGTGCACTTCGCTCATCCCGGCCGCCAATCGACCCTGCGCGGCATCGAGGCGCGGATCCCCTACGGCATGAAAGTGGCCCTCAGCGGCGGCTCGGGCGTGGGTAAATCCACCCTGATCGACCTGCTGCAACGTCATCACGATCCGCAATCGGGCCGGGTCCTGCTGGGTGACGTCGATCTGCGCGAACTGGATCTGTTCCAGCTGCGTCGGCGCATTGCCATCGTCAGCCAGGACATCGTGCTGTTTCGCGGCAGCCTCGCCGACAACCTGGCCTACGCGGTGCCGGACGCCAGCCGCGAGGCGATTGCCGACGTGGCGCGGCTGGCGCAACTCGACAGCCTGATCGAGTCCTTGCCCGAAGGTCTCGACAGTCCGCTGGGCGAGCGCGGCCAGCAGTTGTCCGGTGGGCAGAAGCAACGTATCGCGATTGCCCGGGCACTGTTGCAGGACCCTCTGATCCTGGTGCTCGATGAAGCCACCTCCGCGGTGGATGAAGCCACCGAGCGCGAAGTCATCGACGCCATCGACCGCTTGTTTGCCGGGCGTACACGCATTCTGATCAGCCATCGACCTTCAACCCTGGCCGATGCCGATCTGCGTTTCGAACTGCTCGATGGCGTGCTCACCTCGAAAACGGTGCTGCATGAAATCTGAACTGCGCATTGGTGTGGTGGACAGCGGCCACTCGGCAGCACAGCGGGTGCAGGTGATCGCCGGTCGGCGCTTTTCATTGCTGGAAGACGGCCTGGCCGAGGGCGACTTGCGCGACGATCCACTGGGGCATGGCAGTGCCGTGATCGAGGCAATTGGCCGCCGCGCACCCTCGGCGCTGTTTTGCGTGGCGCAGGTGTTCGACCAGCGCGGTGTCACCAGCGCCTTGCAGATCGCCACGGCGATTGACTGGCTGCTGGCGCAGGATGTGCGACTGATCAACTTGAGCCTTGGCCTGCGCCAGGATCGCAGCCTGTTGCGCGCGGCCTGCGCGGCAGCGGGGGCGCGGGGCGTGCTGCTGTGTGCGTCGAGTCCCGCCCAGGGGGAAGGGGTGTTTCCGGCCAACTATCCGCAGGTGTTGCGGGTGACCGGCGATGCGCGCTGCGCCGAGCAGGAATGGTCGTGGCTCAACAGCGCTCAGGCGGATTTCGCCGCCTGTGTGCATGGCACCTACCCGGGGCAATCCGGGGCGAGCCTCGGTTGTGCCGCCTTGAGCGGGCACATCGCCGGGTTCCTCGCCGAACAACCTGACGCCAGCAATGCGCAAGTCATCGAATGGTTGCGCGAGCATGCCCGTTACCGTGGCCCTGAACGGCGCTTCGGGCCATGACCGACATCGTCATTCTGGGTGCCGGACCGGCGGGGGCGGCGGTCGCATTGGGGCTACGGCGGCTGGGCCATGGCGTCACGCTGATCAGCGAATGGCGCCGGTTTGCGGCACTCGAAGGGGTATCCGTGCGGGTGCTGGAGGCCTTGCGCAGCGCCGGCCTGCAGCATGCACTGGCGGATGCGGCCTTGCCGTCCCAGCGACAGGTCTCGTGGAATGGCCAGCAACATGCGCAGAACATCGAGTATCTGCTTGACCGGCCGGTTTTTGATCAGGGCCTGCGCGAGGATTTGCGCCTGGCGGGGGTTGAGCTGATCGAAGGCCGGGTGCTCACGGTTCAGTCATCGGCCAATGGTCATCGAATCGAAATTGACGGACGCGAACCGCTGCTCACTGCGTTTCTCGTCGAAGCCCGCGGACGCCAGGCCCCGACAATCGGCAAAGGCCTGCGCGGCCCCGAGACCGTCAGCTTGCTCAATCGCTGGCAGGGTTCGCCGGGCAGTACCGCCAGTGCCGTGGAAAGCCTTGAGGACGGCTGGGCATGGATGGCGCGGCGCGCCGACGGTCAGTGTTACTGGCAATGGACGGTGGACGTGGCCACTGCCGGGTTGCCGGGCAAGGCCATGTTGCTCGATTACTGCCGGCAGCGGCGCCAGGGTTCGACGCTGGCCACGGCATTTTTTGCAGGCGTTGCAGAAACTGATCTACAGCTGCACGCCCGCAGCAGCACGGCGATTCTGAGCCCACAGGTGTGTGGCGAAAACTGGATTCGGGTCGGCGATGCGGCAATGGCCGTCGACCCGCTGTCGGGCAACGGGATCTTTCAATCGTTGTCCTCGGCGTTGCAGGCGCCAGCGGTGATCAACACGCTGTTGTGCAAGCCCGAACGCGCGGCGCTGGCCCAGCGTTTTCACCAGCAGCGGGTGGAACAGCTGTTTTTGCGTTTTGCGCGGATCGGCCGGGATTTTTATGCCGATGAGCAGCGCTGGCTGGATCAGCCGTTCTGGCAGGCGCGACGGAACTGGCCGGACGCCGAGGTGGCCCATGCCGAGGCGGATTTTGCAGCCCTGAAAATCGAACGGGCGCCGGTGCTGCGTGACGGTTTTGTCGATGAGGCCGAGGTGGTGATCACGTCGGATCAGCCGTTGGGGATCTGGCATGTGCAGGGGATTGAGCTGGCGCCGTTGGTGCGGCGCTTGCGTAGCGAGCCGGCGGAGCAGGCGTTGGCCGGTTTGACGGTGGAGCAGGGGCGGATGGTTCGCAGCTGGTTGCTGGGTCAGGGTTTCAAACCCTGAATGAAGAACGTCCGGACCCGGCGAAAAGCCTGTTCTCCCAGCGCAAAGCATCGTAATTTACGCGCCATAACGACAAGGAATTTTGGGGTGTAAGTGGGAGTCTATCGTCTGCTGTTGGCCGTTCTGGTGGCCGTTTCTCATATGGGCAAGACGTTCATGGGGCTAAACCCCGGCGTGATTGCCGTGATTTCCTTCCTGATCATCAGCGGTTTCGTGATGACCTCGCTGATCGAGCGCAACTACAAGGCGCCGGGGAAAGTCGGCCTGTTCTACCTGGACCGCGCCCTGCGGCTCTACCCGCAATTCCTGTTCTACTTCGCAGTTTCCTGTGCGGTGATCTATTTCCTGCTGCCCGGTACGCCTCAAGCCGCCGAGCTGACGCTGCGCAACATCGCCGCAAGCCTGACTATCGTACCCCTCGGCTTCTACATGTTCGGCGCGGCGGGATCGTGGATCTTGCCGCCGGCCTGGTCCCTGGGGCTTGAGATGTGCTTCTACCTGGTGATCCCTTTCCTGATCATCTACAGGGCGCGGGGCGTTGCGTTTGCTTTATCCGTCGTGGTCTTCATGGCCGCGTGCCTGGGTTTCATCAACACCGACCTGTACGGCTACCGGCTATTGCCGGGCGTGCTGTTCACGTTCCTGTGCGGCAGCTACCTGTACAAAGCGCGGCCGAAGGGTTTAGCGATCGCTGCCGGTACCGCCTTGTCGGCGGCCCTGATGTTTGCGGCCATCATGGCGGGATGGATAGAGCGCCGGCCGTTCAATGCCGAAGTGACCCTCGGCATAGCGCTGGGCGTGCCCGCCGTGTACCTGCTGACAAAGCTCAAGTTTCACCGGATTGACGAGTTCCTCGGCAATATCAGCTACGGCGTATTCCTGAATCACTTTGTGGTGATGTACTTCCTGCACGCTATCTGGTCGGTTGCCTACGATGGGGCCATTGTTGCAACAGTGCTGGCCTTGTCGTTGCTGCTCAGCGGCGTTTCGTACTACTGCGTCGAACGGCCGGCCCTGAAGCTTCGTCACGCGCTTCGGGCCGGCGCAAACAGTCGGGTGGGTCAACCGCGGGGCCGCGAAACAGTAGCGTAGTGGCTGGGGGGCGCCTTTGCGGGCAAGCTCGCTCCCACCGAGGAACGCATTCCAATGTGGGCGCGGGCTTGCCCGCGAAGGCGGTCTAAAGGACGCTACAAATCACAACTTGATCAACACCGACTTCAACTCCGTGTAATGCTCGATCGCCGCATACCCCATCTCACGCCCGACCCCGGACATCTTGTAGCCGCCGAACGGCAGCGCCGGGTCCAGGGCGCTGTGGCAGTTGACCCACACCGAGCCTGACTTGATGCGCGGAATCATCCGGTGTACCGCCGCCAGGTCATTGGACCAGATGCTCGCCCCCAACCCGTAGGGGCTGTCGTTGGCCATGCGCAGTGCATCGGCCTCGTCATCGAACGGGATGGCCACCAGCACCGGGCCGAAGATTTCTTCCTGCACCAGCGAGTGCTTCTGATCGACGTCGACAATCACCGTCGGCTTGACGAAGAAGCCCGGGCCAAACTGCTCGCCACCGCAGGCAATGGTCGCACCGCTTTCCCGACCCTTTTCGATGTAGCCGTAGACGCGCTCCTGCTGCCGCGCCGAGATCAGCGGGCCCATGTCGACGCTCGGGTCCAGGCCGTTGCCGAGTTTCATGGCGTTGGCGATGTCGCTGATGTCCGCCACCACATTGTCGAAATGCTTGCGCTGCACATACAGCCTGGAACCTGCGCAGCAGACCTGGCCCTGATTGAAGAAAATCGCGCTGGCGGCCCCGGCCGCGGCGGTTTTCAGGTCGGCGTCGGCCATGACGATGGTCGGTGACTTGCCGCCCAGTTCCAGGGTGACCCGGGTCATGGAGTCCATGGCGATCTTGCCGATCTGCTTGCCCACGGCGGTGGAGCCGGTGAAGGTCAGCTTGTCCACCAGCGGGTTGTGGGTCAGGGCTGAACCGGCGGTGATGCCGGTGCCGGTGACCACGTTGAACACGCCTTCGGGATACCCGGCTTCCAGCACCAGCTCGGCGAGTTTCAGTGCGGTCAGCGGGGTCTCGTCGGCGGGCTTGAGCACCACGGTGCAGCCGGTGGCCAGGGCCGGGCCGAGTTTCCAGCAGGCCAGCAGCAGCGGGAAGTTCCAGGCGACGATGGCACCGACTACGCCCACCGCTTCACGACGGATGAAACTGTGGAACTGGTCGTTGGGCATCAGCGGTGCCGACACGTCAACCGTGGAGCCTTCGATCTTGGTCGCCCAGCCGGCCATGTAGCGCAGGAAGTCGATGGATAGTTGCACGTCCATCACCTGGGCCACGGCCGCGCTTTTCCCGTTGTTCAGGCATTCCAGTTGCGCCAGCAGTTCGGCGTCGCGCTGCATCAGGTCGGCGAGTTTCCACAACAGGTTCTGCCGCTCCCGGGGACGGGTGCGGGTCCAGGCCGAATTGTCGAACGCCTGGCGAGCGGCGAGTACCGCGCGGTCGACATCCTCCGGCGTGGCCCGTGGCACCACGCACAACACCTCACCGGTGGCCGGGTTGTGCAAGGGCATGGTCTGGCCATCGGCGGCCTCGACCCAGTCGCCGCCGATGAGCATGCGCGGGGCGCGCTGGATGAACGCCGAAGTGGCGGGAAGCAGGTTTGGGAGCGACATGTTGAAACCTCGTCTTGTTCGTGTGGCGAGGTCTTTCGCAACGGTTGTGCCAGTTTGCCCAAAGCGCCGTGTTAGCAGGCTTGGGCGGAAAAAGCGGCTCATGAACGAGCGCAGGACTGTCGCAAACTGAGACGCCGCTGACACACTCGTTGCGCCCCTGTAGGAGCTGGCTTGCCAGCGATGGACTCGAATGCGCCGCGTTTATCCAGTCATCACGCGTTTTCGTTAACGACCATCGCTGGCAAGCCAGCTCCTACAGGGCGCAAAACGATCATTGGTCATCACCCATTGGCGTGGCTCACCTATGCTCGTCTCAGAGTGCAACAGTTGTCGCGAAATTGAACGTGTTGCCGCGATGGCATCACTGGAAAAACACCCGCCGATTCCGGCAAATCATTGATTCATTGAGGTATTCGTAAGCTGGCACGCTCCGTGTATTGCTCATCGCAGACGTTTCTCTTGCCTCCGTCAGCGGTTCTCCGCAGGCGGCAGAAACCATAAAAACGATAAGCCACAACAATAAGAACGCACCGTGCGAGGTTCGACGTTGATGAAGAGAAAACTCCGATCAGGCATGAGCGCCAGCCTGCTGGCCGTAGCCGCTTGTGTAGCGCTGCATTCGCCTCATAGCCTGGCAGCCCGAGACGCCCAGACCATCCTCAAGGAAACCTGTCAGGGCTGTCACACCCCCGAAGCCGATAACGCCCTCAGCCGCATCAGCCACCAGCGCAAAACGCCGGAAGGCTGGTTGATGAGCATCGCCCGGATGCAGACCATGCACGGTTTGCAGATCAGTGATGACGACCGTCGCACGCTGGTCAAATACCTGGCCGACACCCAGGGCCTGGCGCCGAGCGAAACCGATGGCGTGCGTTATGCGCTGGAGCGCCGGCTCAATACCGTCGAGCACTTCGACGACCCAACCCGCCAGATGTGCGGCCGCTGCCACTCCGGTGCGCGGGTCGCCCTGCAACGGCGTCCGGCGCAGGAGTGGGAACGCCTGGTGAACTTCCACCTCGGTCAGTGGCCGTCGCTGGAATACCAGGCGCTGGCCCGGGACCGCGACTGGTTCGACCTTGCCCGCAAAGACATGGTGCCGCTGCTGGCCAAGCGTTATCCGCTGGATAACCCCGCCTGGAAAAAATGGCAGAGCGTGGCGCCCAAAGCCGATGCGCTGGTGGGCGACTGGAGTTTCAGCGGCCACTTGCCGGGCAAGGGTGAACTGGCGGGTGTCATGAGCGTGAGTGCCGATGGCAGCGACACCTTCAAGGTCAGCGTCAAAGGACAGTACGCCGACGGCAGCCCGTTCAATGGCGAGGGCAGTGCGATTCTCTACACCGGCTACGAATGGCGCGGCAACGTGACTATCGATGGCGTGACCATGCGCCAGGTGTTCGCCGCCCAGGGCAATGCCATGCAGGGCCGGATGTTCGAGGCCGAACACGATGAACGCGGTCTGGACTTTGTTGCTGCCAAGCAGGGTTCCCAGCGTTTGCTGGCGGTGCAGCCGGGTTACCTGAAGGCTGGCAGTGAAACTGAAGTGACATTGGTCGGCAGTGGCCTGACCGGCAAGCCGAACTTCGGCAAAGGCGTGGAAGTGGTCGAAGTCGTCGAGCAGAGCCCTGAGCGGATCAAGGTCAAGCTCAAGGCTGCCGCCAATGCCCAGCCGGGTGTACGTGCAGTCTCCGTTGGTGCGTTGAAAGGCCCGAGCCTGTCGGTCTACAGCAAAATCGATGCGGTCAAAGTCGTGCCTGAATTCTCCGTGGCGCGGATCGGCGAAGGCGGCGGTTCGACACCGAAAGTCCAGGGCCGTTTTGATGCCGAGGCCTGGGGCAAGGGCGTCGATGGCAAGCCGTACCGCATCGGCGTGTTCCCGGCGCAATGGAAAGTCGAGGCCTTCGACGACCGTGCCAAGGAAGACGAAGACGTCAAGTTCGCCGGCACCATGCAGGCCGACGCCGGCGTGTTCACCCCGGGCGATGCCGGGCCGAACCCGGCGCGCAAGATGTCCACCAACAATGCCGGCAATCTCAAGGTGATCGCCGCCGTCGACGACGCAGGGAAATCCCTGACCGGCGAAGGCCACATGATCGTGACCGTGCAACGCTGGAACAACCCACCCATTCCGTGATGCTCGCTGAAACCCAAGGCTTCAGACACTTTTCGGAATGACCGCACGCCCCGCAATCCGGGGCCTGCACAGGAGGTTTGCAATGGGCGCTATCTTGAATCTGGTCGAACGTAACCTGCACGAAGTGCAGGTCGATGCCGACCGCATGCTGTTTCACATCCCCAGCAGTTCGCTGTTCGCCAGCGATGAACTGACGGGCACCATCATCGATACCCTGCGCGGCCCCGGCTGCTCCTCGGACGACCTGATCCAGCGCCTGGCCGCGCGTTTCAATGGCGAGGAAATCACCGAGACCCTGCGCGAGCTGATGGCCCTGGAACTGGTCAGCGACGGTTCGCCGCTGACCCCGGACATCGCCACCAAGCGGGTCGAGCGCACGGCAATCAATACCGTGGTGCTCAACGTCAACACTGGCTGCAACCTGAGTTGCACCTATTGCTACAAGGAAGACCTCGACAAGCCGTCGGCCGGCAAGAAAATGGACGTCGAAACGGCGATTGCCTCGGTGGAAATGCTGCTGCGCGAATCCCCGGACGAAGAGCGTTTCACCGTGGTGTTCTTCGGCGGCGAACCGTTGAGCAACCGCAAGCTGATCGAGTACATGGTCGACTACTGTGAGAAGCGTTTTCGCGAGGCCGGCAAGTTCGTCGAGTTCGTGATGACCACCAACGCCACGCTGCTCACCGAAGAAACCGTGGACTATCTCAACGCTCACCGCTTCGGTTTGTCCGTGAGCATCGATGGCCCGAAAACCGTGCACGACCGCAACCGCATTACCGTGGGCGGGCAGGGCACTTATGACGTGGTGCGACGCAAGGCCGAGATGCTGCTGTCGCGCTACAACAGCCGTCCGGTGGGCGCGCGGGTAACGTTGACCACTGGCGTCACTGACGTCGAAACCATCTGGGATCACCTGTTCAACGAACTGGGTTTCGCCGAAGTCGGCTTTGCCCCGGTGACGTCGGGCGACATCAGCAGCTTCAACCTCACCAGCGACGAGCTGATCGAAGTCTTTGCCAGCATGAAACGCCTCGGTCGGCGTTATCTGGAAGCGGCGCTGGAGCACCGCAACATCGGTTTCTCCAACCTGCACCAGCTCATCACCGACATCCACGAAGGCCACAAGAAAGCCCTGCCATGCGGCGCGGGCCTGAAGATGCTGGCGGTCGATCACAAGGGCGAGCTGAACCTGTGCCACCGCTTTACCGGTTCGAGCCTGCCGACCTTCGGCAATGTCCACAGCGGTGTGAAACAGGTGGAGTTGAACGACTTTCTGTCCCAGCGCCTGGACCGCACCAACACCGGCTGCGAAGACTGCCAGATCCGCAACCTGTGTTCCGGCGGCTGCTACCACGAGAGCTACGCCCGCTATGGCGACCCGACTCATCCGACCTATCACTACTGCGAACTGATGCGTGACTGGGTCGACTTCGGCATCGAGGTCTACACCCGGATCATAGCCAACAACCCTGCGTTCATCAGCAGTTACATCACTCCGCGCAAGGCTCACTGATATGAAACATCTCAAGGCAATCAATAACAAAGCGTTGAAGCTGGATCAGGCCGCGGACGAAAACCGCATTGAAGAAGTGGTGGCCATGAGCTCCGTGGCGGGCTGTGCCTCGACCACCGACCCGGGCTGGGAAATCGATGCGTTCGGCGGTGTGTCGTCGCTGTGCCAGCCGATGGAGGCCGACCTCTACGGTTGCTCCGACCCTTGCTGGTGGCCGGCCCAGGTGCCCGACATGATGAGCACCTACCCGGACTGGAACAAGGATGCCCAGGCGTCCAACGATAACTGGCGCAACCTCGGCACTGTCTTCCCCAAGGACAAGTGATCAGATAACAAGAAGGATTCCAGCATGCACAGCATCAAAGCCTGCGGCCTGGCCGCTTTCGCCGTCCTGAGCAGTTGTTCGGTCAGTGTCCTGGCCGATGAAAACAGCGCACTGCAAGACGGTCACGAATACATGTTGACCACCAATTACCCAAACAACCTGCACGTGATCGACCTGGCCACCGACTCCTTGTTCAAGACCTGCAAGATGCCCGATGCCTTTGGCCCCGGCACTGTGCAGCTGTCGCCGGACCGCAAGACCGCCTACGTGCTGAACAACCACTATGCGGATGTCTATGGCGTCGAACTGGACAGCTGCAAACAGGTGTTCCACGCCAGCATCACCCAGAAGCCGGGGGAGAAAGCGAAGTCGATGTTCGCCTTCACCCTCAGCCACGACGGCAAGGAACTGTTCACCATCGCCAATCCGACGCTGATGATGAACGATCGTTATGAAGTGCAGCAGCCTCGACTGGATGTGTACGCCACTGACGCCGGAATGGATGCCAAGCCTGTGCGCAGTTTTCCGGCACCTCGGCAGCTGACCATCATGCAGAGTGGCGACGACGGCACCTTGTATGTGGCGGGGGCGGACGTCTACAAGGTCAATGTGAAAACCGGCAAATTCGACGTGCTGATCCCCAGCCGTCACTGGAAACGCCCGAACTACAGTGCGCCGGACGTGCTTTATGTGTGGAATCAGCAGACTTATCGGCATGACTTCTCGTTGCTCTACACCGCGGCGAAGTTCAAGGACAAGAAACAGGACCCGGCCACCGCCGAATACCTGTACGGCCTGTTCAGTGTCGACCTGAAGACCGGCAAGACCGAAACCACCGATTTCGGCCCTTTGACGGAGATCTACTTCAGCGGCATGCGCTCGCCCAAGGACCCGAACCTGATGTTTGGCGTGCTCAACCGCCTGGCCAAGTACGACATCAAACAGAAGAAAATGCTCCAGTCCGCCACGCTCGATCACTCGTACTACTGCATTTCCTTCAACAAGGACGGCAGCAAGATCTACCTGGCGGGGACGTTCAACGACGTGGCGATCTTCGATGCCGACAGCCTGAAGCAGACGGGCAGCATCAAGTTGCCGGGTGGGGACATGGCGATTACCACGGCGCAGATTTTTGTCCGGTAAATTGCGGCGTCTGGACTGACGCCTTCGCGGGCAAGCCCGCTCCCACAGTTGACCGGGTTGGAAGGCATATTTGCATTCACACCGGTCCATGTGGGAGCGGGCTTGCCCGCGAAGAGACCCTCAAGAACACTGCAAAATCAAACCCCCGGCACCGGACACCCCAAATCCCCCTCCTGACACTTCAGGTAAGTCTTGAACGTCTCCACCCGCGCCTTGGTCAATTCCGTCACACAATTGCTGTAGATCAGCGGATACACACTCCCGCCTTCCACCCCGGACGCCGAGAACTTGCACTCGGCATCGCGAAACGCAACCCACGACCGCTGCGCACCCACCAGCAAATTCTTGCCGTCGGGATTGCCCTTCAGGCGCGAGGTGATCTGCTGGTAAAGCGTATTCAACTCCTTATCGGCGGCCGCATTCTGCTGCGCCGCGCACTGGTTCATCGTGGCCTGGTCGGTGGCGTTGTCGCAGTTCACGGCAGCATGGGCCAGGGAGGTGAACAACAAAGGCGTCAGCGCCAGGAAAAAACGTGCGTGCATGGCAGTAACTCGCTGTGACAGTGGAAAGTTTGGGATGCAGGTTTGGGATGCAGTGTAGCGCTGTGGGGCGTTCAGCCAGCTACGTCTGCCATTGCGGGTACTTTTTTACCGACTCATGTTCAAGCCAAGGCTGCTCATGGGATGTCCAGATATGCGCCTGTGGCGTCATTTTCGGGTCATCATCCAGTGTTGCTACCCGGACAATCACGTGAGGCTGGGCCAATCGCTCCGCCATCAAGTGCGAGCCGCAGTCCGGGCAGAAATACCGAAATTTGCCCGGCGACGATTCGTAGCGGCTCAGGCGATCCTCGCCCTTGATCCAGCGAAAGTGCTCGCGCATGACCCCGGCGGTCGATGCAAACGCCGCCGCGTGTGCCTTGCGGCAGGTTTGGCAATGGCAGTGGCTGATGGGCATGTCCAGGCTGTCGACTTCATATTCGATGGCCTTGCACAGGCAACTGCCGCGCAGTTTTTCTTTCATGTCGCTATCCTTTTCGAGGCTGTTGCGAGGGACAACGTTAGCAGTTTCGACCCCCTGACTTTGCGGTTGCCCCAGAACTTATCCGCGCAAATGCAACCGAATATCTCAGGCATGGTTGATTGCACATCCCGATTGGTACAACTTTAGGGTTGGTCGTGTGGTCTTACTGACCTACTGTTCAAGTACAGGAGGTGACTTATGAACCCAGCATCTGATCGCATAGAAAGGAAAGTCCTGCTCAAGGCCAAGCGTTCACAGGTCTGGCGTGTGCTGGCCAATGCCGAAATGTTCGGACAGTGGTTTGGCGTGGCGCTGGAGGACAAGCGTTTTGTCGCAGGCGAGTGGACCCAGGGGCAGATTACCTATCCCGGTTATGAGCATTTGCGCTGGAACGTACTGGTAGAGCGGGTCGAGCCGGAGCGGCTGTTTTCGTTTCGCTGGCACCCTTATGCCGTGAACCCGGAAGTCGATTACTCCCAGGAACCCACCACCCTGGTGAAATTCGAGCTCGAAGACATGGACGACGGCACACTGCTCAAGGTCTCCGAGTCCGGTTTCGATCACGTTCCCCAGGCCCGTCGCGAAAAAGCGTTCCGCATGGACAGTCGTGGCTGGGAGGAGCAAATGAACAATATCGAGCAGTTCTTGATCGACAATGCCAAAGCCCACGAGCAACAGAGTGGCTGAAGTCGACCTGTTCGATTCATGGTTGAAACGCTGGGCGCTGGTGTCGGACGGTGAGCCGATCATCACGCCTGGCAGTCGTTTGCTACCGGTACGCCAAGGCGATGTGCCGGCCATGTTGAAAATCGCCGTGGATACCGAGGAGAAATTAGGCAACCTGCTGATGACCTGGTGGGATGGCGACGGTGCCGCCCGGGTCTATGCCCATCACGGCGACGGGCTGCTGATGGAGCGCGCCATGGGCCGGCGATCACTGATGCACATGGCCCTCAGCGGTCAGGACGATGACGCCAGCCGCATCCTGTGTGCGGCGCTGGCACGGCTGCATGCCCCACGTGGCACTGCGCTACCACCGCTGGTGCCTCTGACGCGCTGGTTTGCCTCGTTGCGAGTGGCGGCCGTACAACAGGGCGGTGCGTTTTCCCTCAGTCTGGCGAGCGCCGAGGCCCTGCTGGCCACCCCACAGGACGAGGTGGTGCTGCACGGCGATATGCATCACGACAATGTCCTCGATTTCGGCGCACGCGGCTGGCTGGCCATCGACCCCAAGCGGGTGAGCGGCGAGCGCGGCTTCGATTACGCCAACCTGATCTGCAATCCCGACCTGCCCACGGCGACCGATCCCCGGCGTTTTGATCGGCAGCTCGCCGTCGTGGCGCAGGCCGCCGACCTTGATCCGCGACGTTTGCTGCAATGGGTGCTGGCATTTGCCGGGCTGTCGGCGGCCTGGTTTCTCGAAGACGGCGACAGCCTGGCGGCGCAAGGTCAGCTGGAGGTCGCAAAACTCGCGGCTTCAAGGCTCGAAGCCTGAGGCGTCTAAGGGTTTTCAGAAGGTTGCTTATAGCGAATGTCTTACACGCGATGGTAGTGATATCGCCTGTTACAATTTGGATCCTATGCGTATTCTGAGCCTACCCACTGAAGCACAGGATGTGCTCAGGATCACGGATGATCGACCATATGCAAGGAACGCTGCGACAAGGAGTCGTCATGGTCTTGGAAAAACCCGCTTCGGCGGGTTTTTTTGTGGGCGCAGAAAAACCGCGGCGGCAGGAACCAGATTCCTGCCGCCGTTATTTCACTGTTGGTCGAGTTTCGCCGCCGCCCGCTCGGTGATTTCCGCCCGCAGCTTCAATGAACTGGCAGCCCGCTGGCGAGCCTCTACCAGCACACTGGCCGGAGCCGTCTCGGGGCTGCCGGCGCTAAATGGCGGGGCAGGGGCGTACTCCAGTTGCAGTTGCACCAGCTCGGCGGTGGCCTGGTCGAACAACTCGGCGGCCAGGGTCAGGGCGAAGTCGATTCCGGCAGTAATTCCGCCACCGGTCAGCAGATTGCCGTCGCGAACCACCCGATCTTTCACCGCGATTGCGCCCAGCGGCTTGAGCAGTTCGTGATACGCCCAGTGAGTGGTGGCGCGTTTACCCTTGAGCAATCCCGCCGCGCCCAACACCAGCGAACCGGTGCATACCGAAGTGATGTATCGGGCGTTGGCGGCCTGGGTCTTGAGGAAGTCCAGGGTCTGTTCATCTTCCATCAACGGCCCGACGCCGCCACCACCAGGCACACAGATCACGTCCAGCGCCGGGCAATCGTCGAAGGTGATGGTCGGTTTCAGCAACAAGCCGGTGCTGGCGGTGACCGGCATCAGGTCTTTCCAGATCAGATGCACTTTCACATCCGGCAGCGAGGCCAGCACGTCATACGGGCCGGTCAGGTCCAGTTGCTGAACCTGAGGAAACAACAGAAAACCGATATGCAACGTCATGGTGTTTTTCTCGTGAGGTGGGTGGACGGCTTCACTGTAGGCTCGTAGGATTTGGCGTATACGCCAATATCCCCACGAATTACGCCAAATGTCGAAAACCATCCATGTACTCGCTTTCGCCAACGTGCAATTGCTCGACGTCACCGGGCCGCTGCAGGTGTTCGCCTCGGCCAACGACATTGCCCGTCAGCAAGGTCTGCCGCCGCCCTATGCGCCGACAGTGATTGCCAGCGGCGGCGGGGCGGTGATGTCCTCGGCGGGGTTGGCGCTGTTGGCCGAACCGTTGCCGGATGATGGCACCGATACCCTGATCATCGCCGGTGGCTGGGGTGTCTACGCAGCGGCGCAAGATGCGCCGTTGGTCGCCTGGGTGCGCGAGCATGCCCGTGGCTGCCGACGGGTTTCCTCGGTGTGCACCGGTGCGTTCCTGCTGGCAGCCAGCGGCTGGCTCGATGGCCGGCGCGTGGTCACCCACTGGACCCGCTGCGAGCAACTGGCGCAGCAGCATCCGCGTTTGCAGGTCGAGCCCAACCCGATCTTCATCAATGACGGCCCGATCTGGACCTCGGCCGGAGTGACCGCCGGCATCGACCTGGCGCTGGCCATGGTCGAACAGGACCTGGGGCGCAACATGGCCCTGGAAGTTGCCCGGCAACTGGTGGTGTTTCTCAAGCGCCCGGGTGGCCAGTCGCAATTCAGCGTGACCCTGTCCCTGCAACAGGAAGGCAACCGTTTCGACGAACTTCACGCCTGGATCAGCGAAAACCTCACCCAGGACCTGGGCATCCCGACCTTGGCCCTGCAGGCCGGCATGAGCGAACGCAGCTTCGTACGCCACTACCGCGCCGACACCGGCCAGACCCCGGCCCGGGCCATCGAACTGATCCGCGTCGAAACCGCACGGCGCCTGCTCAGCGATACCGGCGTACCGATCAAACGGGTGGCGGTGCAATGCGGCTTCGGCAGCGAAGAAACCCTGCGCCGCAGCTTCCTGCGGGCCATGGGCGTGACGCCGCAGGCTTATCGGGAGCGGTTTTCGGTTAGTGCCGCAGTAGATCCAGTAACGCCTTGAGTGTTGCTTCTGGCGCTTCTTCGGGAATGTTGTGGCCAACGCCTGCCAAAATCCGACGTTCATAGGTACCGGTGAAATGCCCGATATCTTCGTCGATGTCTTGCGCAGGCCCAACACCGTCATCGGCACCGCACAGTGAAATCGTTGGTACGCTGATGCCCGGTTGTTTGCTCAGGGCCTGCTCTATCCATTCCAGCGCCGGGTCGCCAGGGGCGTACATAAAGCGGTGGCGGTAGGAGTGAATCACCACGTCAACGAAATCCGGGTTATCGAAGGCCGGGGCGCTCAACGGATAGCGTGTCGCATTTTCGGCCCAGGTCGGTGACCAGAGATTCCAGAGCAATTTGCACAAGCCCCGGCGATTTTCAGTCAGGCCCGCGACGCCACGAGGCGTGTGGAAATAGTACTGATACCAATAGCGATGCTCGGTCTCCGGAGCCAATGGCTGTATCGAATGGGGGATGTCCTGAAGGTTATAGCCGTCGCCCGTCACCAGGCAGCGCACCCGTTCCGGCCACAGCGCCGCCACAATGCACGCCGCTCGCCCACCCCAATCGTAGCCACACAGGGACGCCTGTTTGATGGCAAGGGCATCCATCAGGTCAAGCAAATCCTGGGCAAGGGCGGCTTGCTGGCCGGAGCGCAGTGTATCGGTGCTGATGAAGCGCGTCGGACCGTAACCCCGCAGATACGGGACGATCACGCGGTAACCGGTAGCGGCGAGAGCGGGGGCGATTTCGTCGTAGGCGCGTGGCGAATAGGGAAAACCATGGAGCAGAATGACCGGGTCGCCGGTGGCGGGGCCGTGTTCTTCGTAGGCAATGTCGAGTTGTGCCGTGCGGACGGTCTTTAGCGGTTGCTCAATCATCACATCCCCCCGGTTGTCTGGACACTCTTACAAGCCTGGCGCATTGTTCAAGCTCTTTGCCTGAATCCGATGCAATTGCCCCGCCAGGTCCACGTCCAGGTCTTCCCCACGCAACCCTTGCCACTGCGCGAGGTACTTGAGGGAGCCGTATTTTTCGAGTTTCTTCAGGCTGCGGCTGACGCCACCTTTCCAGCCCAGTACCGGCAACTCGCCGGCGAGGCACTGTCGGGCGAGGTCGGGGAAGCGGGCGGCGCGCTGGCGGCCGACTTCCCAGCATTTGATCAGGCCCTTGTCACCGGCCTCCCAGAGTTCTTCGCGGTTCAAACCGGTTCGGAGCGGGGAGTCGATGCTGCGTTGGATGTGTTGGGTCATTCAGGTTCCTTGAATTCGGGGGGGTCTGGACAGCTCCGCTGTACCCGTTGTGCAAAGATGTTAGGTGGGGATGTAGCGGCTGGCAACAGGCTATTTTCGGGGTGTTGCAAGCGGTTTTGTTTAAGAAGCGTAGGGCTCGGATTGCACAAGACCTGTGGCGAGGGGGCTTGCCCCCGTTCGGCTGCGCAGCAGTCGTAAAGTCAGGCAACACTGTCTTTGCGAGAGACTCGATAGGCCGTTTTGGGGCCGCTGCGCAGCCCAACGGGGGCAAGCCCCCTCGCCACAGGTATGGGTAGTGTTGGAAGTTGGTGTTCAAGGCTGCCAGACAACCTTCTCCCCACTCAACCTCCGATCCAGAAAGCAAGCCGCACTGATCAACGCCAGATGCGTCAATGCCTGCGGCGTGTTGCCCATATGCCGCCCATGGCTGTCGAACTCTTCGGCGTACAGCCCCAGCGGGTTGGCGTACCTGAGCAACTGTTCGAACTCCAGATGGGCCTTGTCCAACTGGCCGGCGCGGGCCAGGCATTCGACGTACCAGAACGAGCACGCGGCGAAGGCGCCTTCGCTGCCGGGCAGGCCGTCGATCTGGCTGTCGTCGTTGCGGTAGCGGTAGATCATGCCGTCGCGCACCAGGCTCTTTTCGATGGCTTGCAGGGTCGCCAGCCAACGCGGGTCGCGGGCGCTGACGAAGCGCACCAGCGGCATCAGCAGCATCGAACCGTCCAGGCCGCTGCCGCCGATGTGCTGGACGAAATGCCCACGCTCTTCATTCCAGAAGTTCTCCCAGATGTCGGCATGGATCGCCTGGCGCGTCTGATCCCAGCGGGCGAACGGGGCGGGCAGTGAGCGTTTTGACGCGAGGCGGATGGCGCGGTCCAGGGCGACCCAGCACATCAGCCGTGAATGCAGGAAATGGTACTGCTCGCCGCGCATCTCCCAGATGCCGACATCCTTTTGCTCCCAGGTTTCGCAGACCTGATCGACCACCTCCACGGTGTGTTTCCAGCCTTCATGGGAGATGGCTTCGCCGTATTTGTTGACCAGGTAAATCGCGTCCATCAGCTCGCCAAAGATGTCGAGCTGGACCTGTTCATAGGCCTGATTGCCGATGCGCACCGGTTGTGCGCCACCATGACCGGACAGATGCGCCAGCTCTATCTCCGGCAACTCCTGGCGACCGTCGATGGCGTAGAGAATGTTGAGCTTCATCGGCTTGCCCTGACAGTCGCTGACCCGTCCGCGCAACCAGCGCATGTAGGCGTTGGCCTCTTCGACGAAACCCAGGCGCATGAACGCATAGACGGTGAACGAGGCGTCGCGGATCCAGGTGAAGCGGTAGTCCCAGTTGCGCTCGCCGCCGGGGCTTTCCGGCAGGCCGAAGGTCGCGGCAGCGAGAATGGCGCCGTGTTTGCGCGAGGTCAGCAGCTTCATTGCCAGGGCCGAGCGGTTGACCATCTCGCGCCAGCGGCCGCGGTAGTTGGACTGGCCGATCCAGTCGCGCCAGAACTTTAGGGTGCGCTCCAGGCACAGCTGTGCGGCGCCGTCCTTGAAGCGCGGATCGTCGAGGGCGCCGAGGAGGAATTCGCTCGTCTGGTCTTGTTCGAGGGTGAATTCGGCTACGGCCGCGTTGGCGTCGATGCGCAGGGTCTGATCCGATGAGAGCCGCAGCGACGGTTGATCGGCAGCGTCGAAGATCACGTCCTGCTTGTCCATGCGTGCGCGAGTATTGGCGCGGGCGTAGTCATGGCGTACAGCGCAACGCATGTGGAAAGTGGCGCGGCCGCTGACCACGCGGATCCGCCGCATCAGCAGCGGCAGGTCGTCCTCGGTGTCGCCGACGGGCAGCAGGTCGGTGACTTCGACCACCGCCCGGTCACTGAGCCAGCGGGTTTGCAGCACATTGGTGTCGGGCAGGTAGATCTGTTCGCGACGGGCGTCGGGCAAATCCGGCGACAACTGGAAAATACCCGCTTCGGGGGTGTCCAGCAGCGAACAGAAAATCGTCGGGCTGTCGAATTCCGGCCAGCAGAAAAAATCCACGCTGCCCTTGTCGTTGACCAGCGCCGCGCTGCGCATGTCACCGATGATGCCGTGGGCGTCGATGGGGCTTTGGCGTTCGGGGTGATCAGCCATTGTCGTGAAACTCCGGGAGCCTGGGGCGTAAATAGCTGACTGGTCTGGACGGCCGAGAGTTCATTTGGCGGGGTGGTTGTGGTGGTTTTGCTGGCCTCTTCGCGAGCAAGCCTGCTCCCACAATTGAGCGGTGTACGCCGGCCAGTGTGGGAGCGGGCTTGCTCGCGAAGGGGCCTTCACATTCAACCAACAATTCCACGCTTCCCCGGCAATCAGCCGTTATGGCAACGTGCAGTCCCCTGATGAGACCAGATCCATGGCAAACCCCTATCGCGAGTTGTTCAAAGCCCCCGGCAGCGGCGCCTTCGTACTGACCGGAATGATCGCGCGCATGCCGATTTCCATGACCGGTATCGGCCTGATCACCATGCTTTCGCAGTTGCAGGGTGGCTACGGTCTGGCGGGTGCGGTGGCGGCGACGTTCGCCCTGGCCACGGCGTTTTGTGCGCCGCAGGTTTCCCGATTGGTGGATCGATATGGCCAGGGGCGGATCTTGCCGGCGGCGGCGTTGCTTGGCGGCGGGGCGCTGTTGCTGCTGTTGCTGTGCACGCGATTGCAGGCGCCACACTGGACGCTGTTTTTCTTCGCCGCGCTGGCCGGTTGCATGCCGAGCATGTCGGCGATGGTGCGGGCGCGCTGGACCGAGGTGTATCGCGGCCGCCCTGAGCTGCAAACCGCCTACGCCCTGGAATCGGTACTGGATGAAGTCTGCTTCATCGTCGGGCCGCCGCTGTCAGTGGGCCTGTGCGTGGTGGCATTCCCCGAGGCCGGGCCGTTGGCGGCCTTGCTGGCACTGGCCATCGGCGTCACCGCGTTCGTCTTGCAGCGCAGCACGGAGCCGCCGGTGCATCCCCATGAGGAACATCAGCAAGGCTCGATCATTCGTTCCCGCGATATTCAATTGCTGATGCTGTTGATGGTGGCCATGGGCACCATCGTCGGCGTGGTGGACGTGGTCAGCGTCGCCTTCGCCCAGCATCAGGGCCAGCCGGCGGCGGCGAGCATGGTGCTGTCGGTGTACGCCATCGGCTCGTGCCTGGCCGGGCTGGCGTTCGGCGCACTACGCTCAAAAGTGCCGCTGGCGCGGCTGTTCTTGTATGGCGGGGTGGCAACGGCTGTGACGACCTTGCCGTTATTGTTGGCGTCGAACATTTTCGGCTTGTCCCTGGCGGTGTTTGTCGCGGGGCTGTTTTTTGCACCGACGCTGATCGTAGCCATGGCCCTGGTGGAGCAAATCGTGCCGCCGGCCAAACTCACCGAAGGCCTGACCTGGCTGGTCACCGGCCTGAGCATCGGCGTGGCGATCGGCGCCGCCGGCTCCGGCTGGCTGGTGGACGGCTTCGGTGCGCGCAGCGGGTTCTGGCTGGCGATTGCGGCGGGAGCGGTGGTGCTCGGTTCCGCGATTCCGAGCTATCGTCATTTGAAATGAAGATCCAATGCTGGAAACAGCCCCCTGTAGGAGCGAGCCTGCTCGCGATGGACTAAAGAGCACTGCGTTTAGCCGGTAAGCACGCGTAATCGTTAACGACCATCGCGAGCAGGCTCGCTCCTACAAGGGATCTCTGTACGACTAATTCTCGGCGCACCTCATCCGTTCTCTTTACAGACAACTTTCGAGGAAAGCCCGGTGCCCCAGCTGACATTGCTGTGCCTGCCCTATTCGGGCGCGAGTGCCATGGTCTATAGCCGTTGGCGGCGCAAGCTGCCGCAGTGGCTCACGCTGCAACCGGTGGAGCTGCCGGGCCGTGGCGCGCGCTACGGCGAGCCCTTGCACACCGACATGCGCCGCCTGGCGCTGCAACTGGCCCATGAACAGAAAGCCACGCTCAAGACGCCATACGCGCTGTTCGGCCACAGCATGGGCGCGTTGCTGGCCTGTGAGATGGCCCACGCATTTCGCGCGCTGGGTTGCCCGGAACCGGTGGCGCTGTTCGCCTCGGGTACCGCCGCGCCAACCCTGCGCGCCGACTACGACCGCGGCTTTGCCCAGCCCAAGACCGACGCCGAACTGATCGAACAACTGCGCACCCTCAACGGCACCAGCGAAGAGATCCTCGCCAATGAAGAGTTGATGAGCCTGACCCTGCCGGTCCTGCGCGCGGACTTCCTGTTGTGCGGGCGTTTCGAACCGATCCAGCGCCCGTTGCTCAAATGCCCGGTGCACGTGCTCGGCGGCAAGGCCGACCGCGCCACCACCGAGCAGCTGATCGGCTGGAGCCAGGAAAGCCACGGCAGTTTCTCGGTGGACATGCTGGCTGGCGGCCACTTCTTCATCCATGAGCAAGAGGCCAAGGTGCTGCGGGTGATCAAGGATCAGCTTGAGGTGCATCATCGGAGGCATGCCATGGCTGTCAGTGCCTGACTCGGTCAGTGTGGGAGCGGGCTTGCTCGCGAAGACGGTGTATCAGGTGCCAGATGGGTGACTGACACACCGCCTTCGCGAGCAAGCCCGCTCCCACATTTTTGATTTTCTGCAGCCTTCGATTTCGCGTTTCACCCTCTTCCTGATACTTGTTCCCATCCGCTAATTTTTCCCGTCTGCATTCGTTTTATAGGGACGACGCGCCTTTGCGCCTGCTGCCTACTGATGCGGATGCCGATAGATGAATGCTGAAGACTCCTTGAAACTTGCTCGCCGGTTTATCGGGCTGCCCCTGGAAAAGCGCCAGATGTTCCTTGCGGCCTTGCACAAGGAGGGCGTGGATTTCGCCCGTTTCCCGATTCCGGCCGGCATTGAGGCCGAGGATCGCCAGGCGTTGTCGTACGCCCAGCAACGCATGTGGTTCCTCTGGCAACTGGACCCGCACAGTGGCGCCTACAACCTGCCGGGCGCGGTGCGGCTGAGCGGGCACTTGAATCTGCCGGCGCTGGAGCAGGCGTTCGCCAGCCAGGTGGCGCGGCATGAAACCCTGCGCACGGTATTCCAGCGTCAGGCCGACGACAGCTTGCAGCAAGTCCCCGCCACGGCGCCGCTGCTGATCGAACACGTGGATTTCAGCGCGCTGCCCGCCGAAGAGCGCGAACGGACCGTGGCGCAAACCGCAGAGCAGCAATCGATGCTGCCCTTCGATCTGTCGAGCGGACCGCTGCTGCGGGTCACCCTGCTCAAGCTCGCCGACCAAGAGCACGTGCTGTTGCTGACCCTGCACCACATCGTGTCCGATGGCTGGTCGATGAATGTGCTGATCGATGAATTCATTCGCTGCTACGACGCCTTCGATGCGGGCACCCAACCGAATTTGCCGCCTCTGCCGATCCAATACAGTGACTACGCCCTGTGGCAGCGCCGCTGGCTGGAGGCGGGCGAGCAGGCACGGCAACTGGCGTACTGGCAGGCACAGTTGGGCGACGATCATCCGGTGCTGGAATTGCCCCTGGATCATTCGCGCCCGGCGATGCCGAGTTATCGCGGCACCCGCTACGAATTCGCGGTCGAGGCGCAACTGGCCGAGCAACTGCGCGGCACCGCGCAGAAGCACAACATCACCCTGTTCATGCTGTTGCTCGGCGCTTTCAATGCGTTGCTGCATCGCTACACCGGGCAAACCGACATCCGCGTCGGCGTGCCCATCGCCAACCGCAACCGTGCGGAAATCGAAGGGCTGATCGGCTTCTTCGTCAACACCCAGGTGCTGCGTACCCAGCTGGACGGCCAGACCCGGGTCGACGACCTGCTGCGCTCCGTCAAGGAAACCGCCCTCGGCGCCCAGGCCCATCAGGACCTGCCGTTCGAGCGCCTGGTCGAAGCGCTGAAGCTTGAGCGCAGTCTCAGCCACACGCCGTTGTTCCAGGTGATGTACAACCACCAACCGCAGGTGGCTGACATGGCTTCGGTCAGCACCGCCTCCGGCCTGGTGCTGGGCAGCATCGACTGGCAAAGCCGCACCACCCAGTTCGACCTGACCCTCGACACCTGGGAAAAGGGTGGCAAGCTGCACGCCGCGCTGACCTATGCCAATGACCTGTTCGAGGCCGATACCATCTCGCGCATGGCCCGGCACTGGACGCGCCTGTTGCAGGCGTTAGTCGACGACTCGACGCAAAAAATCGGCGAATTGCCGATGCTGACGGCCGATGAGCAACAGGTGCTGGTGCACGACTGGAACCGCACCGCCGAGGTCTATCCGGTCGAGCAGTGCATGCATCAGCTGATCCAGGCCCAGGCCCGACGCACCCCCGAGGCGCCGGCGCTGGTGTTTGGCGAACGCCAACTCAGCTACGCGCAACTCGATGCCCGCACCAACCAATTGGCGAACTACTTGCGCGAGCAGGGCGTCGGCCCGGATGTGTTGGTGGGCATCTGCGTCGAGCGTTCGCTGGAAATGGTCATCGGCCTGCTGGCGATTCACAAGGCCGGTGGCGCTTACGTGCCACTGGACCCGGAGTACCCGGCCGAACGCCTGGCCTACATGATCGACGACAGCGCGATTGGCCTGCTGCTTACGCAGAGCTCCCTGCTCGGCGCCTTGCCCGCCGAACGCATCAAGGTCATCGCCCTGGATCAGGAGCAAGACTGGCTCGACGGCTACAGCGACACCTGCCCGCAGGTGGACGTGCATCCATTGAACCTGGCCTATGTGATCTACACCTCCGGTTCTACCGGCAAACCAAAAGGCGCGGGCAACAGTCACGCGGCGCTGGTCAACCGTTTGTGCTGGATGCAGCAGGCCTACGCAATCGATGGCAGCGACTCGGTGTTGCAGAAAACCCCGTTCAGTTTCGACGTGTCGGTCTGGGAGTTCTTCTGGCCGCTGATGACCGGCGCGCGCCTGGTGGTGGCGCCGCCGGGCGCGCATCGTGAACCGGCGCAGTTGATCCGCCTCATCGCGGACTACGGCATCAGCACGCTGCACTTCGTGCCGTCGATGCTCCAGGCGTTCATCCACGAGCCGGGTGTTGAAGCCTGCACCAGCCTCAAGCGCATCGCCTGCAGCGGTGAAGCCTTGCCGCTGGATGCGCAATTGCAGGTGTTCAAAAAGCTGCCGGGTGCAGGCTTGTACAACCTGTACGGTCCGACCGAGGCGGCCATCGACGTGACTCACTGGACCTGCATCGATGAAGGCGCCGACAGCGTGCCCATCGGCCGGCCCATCGCCAACATGCGCACCCATGTGCTGGATGCGCAACTGCTGCCGGTTCCGGCCGGCGTGGCGGGGGAGTTGTACCTTGGCGGTGCCGGGCTGGCGCGCAGTTATCACCGGCGCCCGGCGCTCACCGCCGAGCGTTTCGTGCCGTGCCCGTTCCACGACGGCGCGCGCTTGTACCGCACCGGCGACCGCGTACGCCAACGTGCGGACGGCGTGATCGAATACCTCGGGCGCCTCGATCATCAAGTCAAATTGCGCGGCCTGCGCATCGAGCTGGGGGAAATCGAAACGCGCCTGATGCAGCACGCGCTGGTGCGTGAAGCCGTGGTGCTGGTGCAGGGCGGCAAGCATCTGGTGGCGTATCTGGTGCTGGAAAACGCCGATGCCGATGGGCTGTGGCCGCAAACCCTCAAGGCCTGGTTGCTCGGCAGCCTGCCGGAATACATGGTGCCCACCTACCTGATGCCGCTGGACGCCTTGCCGGTGACCGCCAACGGCAAGCTCGACCGCAAGGCCTTGCCGCAACCCGACGCCGCGCCGCAACAGGCATTCGTCGCACCGCAGGATGCAATGCAGGCTGCGCTGGCGCAGATCTGGCAAGCGGTGCTGGGCGTTGAACGTGTAGGGCTTGAAGACAACTTCTTCGAACTCGGTGGCGACTCGATCATTTCCATCCAAGTGGTCAGCCGTGCCCGTCAGGCCGGTATCCGTCTCAGTCCGCGGGACTTGTTCCAGTACCAGACCGTGCGCAGCCTGGCGCTGGTCGCGGCATTCGACAGCTGCAGCCGCATCGATCAAGGCCCGGTCAGCGGCGAGGTGATCCTCACCCCGGCGCAGCATTACTTCTTCGAACAGGCCATCACCCGGCGTCAGCACTGGAATCAGTCGTTGTTGCTGACGCCTCGGGAAGCACTGGATCCGCAAGCGTTGGAGCGGGCGCTGGTCGCCGTCATCAACCACCATGACGCCTTGCGCCTGCGCTTTGTTGAGGGCGCTGAAGACTGGCAGCAGCGCCATGCAGCGCCAGTCGAGTCCGCTGAGTTGTGGTTGCGCAATGCGTCTTCGACCGAAGCCTTGACCGTTCTCTGTGATGAAGCGCAACGCAGCCTCGATCTGGCAAACGGTCCGCTGCTGCGCGCCTTGCTGGCCAGCCTCGACGATGGCAGCCAGCGCCTGCTGCTGGTGGTCCATCACCTGGCGGTGGACGGGGTGTCGTGGCGGGTGTTGCTCGAAGACCTGCAACAAGCTTACCGGCAAGTGGCCTTGCCCGAGAAAACCAGCGCTTATCAAGCCTGGGCGGCGCACTTGCAACAGCATGCCGGTACCATCCTTGCGCAAATGCCGTACTGGCAGGCGCAACTGGCGGATGCCCGGGACCTGCCATGCGACAACCCGCAGGGCAGCTTGCAGCAGCGCCACGAGCACAAGGTCGAAACGAAACTGGACGCCGGGCTGACCCGCCAATTGCTGCAACAGGCACCAGCGGCCTATCGCACCCAGGTCAACGATCTGTTGCTCACGGCGTTGGCGCGGGTCATCTGCCGCTGGATCGGGCAGGGCTCGACGCTGATCCAGCTCGAAGGCCACGGCCGCGAAGACCTGGGCGATGACCTCGACCTGAGCCGCACCGTCGGCTGGTTCACCAGCCTGTTTCCAGTGCGCCTGCAACCCGAGGCGGGGGCGGCGAATTCGATCAAGTCGATCAAGGAACAACTGCGCGCCGTTCCCGGCAAAGGCCTGGGCTATGGACTGCTGCGCTACCTCGGCGAACCGGCGCAACGCGAGCTCCTGCAAGGCTTGCCGGCGCCCCGGATCACCTTCAACTACCTGGGGCAGTTCGACCGTCAGTTCGATGACGCAGCGCTGCTCAAACCGGCTGCGGAAAGCGGCGGCCAGGCTCAGGGCGATGATGCGCCGCTGGCCAACTGGCTGACCGTGGAAGGCCAGGTCTATGGCGGGCAACTCTCGCTGCAATGGGGCTTCAGCCGCGAGATGTTTGCCGAGTCCACCGTGCAACGACTGGCCGATGCCTACACCGAAGAACTCAAGACGCTGATCGAACATTGCTGCACGACAGCGACAGGCCAGGTCACGCCGTCGGACTTCCCGCTGGCGCGCATCACCCAGGCACAACTCGATGCCTTGCCCGTTGCGGCGCCGGCCATCGAGGACATTTACCCGCTGACACCGATGCAGCAGGGCATGCTGTTCCACACCCTGTACGAGCCTCAGGCCGAGGCCTACATCAATCAGTTGCGCCTGGACCTCCAGGGGCTGGAGCTGGCGGCGTTCGGTCGTGCCTGGCAGGCGGCGATCAACCGTCACGACATCCTGCGCAGCAGCTTCCACTGGCTGGGGCTTGAGTGCGCGCACCAGGTGATTCATCGCCAGGTCGACCTGCAACTGCAAGTGGTCGAGGCGGCTGACATCGACCTCGATGCTTTGGCGGCTGAAGAGCGCAGTCGCGGCTTCGAACTCGGCACCGCGCCGTTGTTCCGCCTGTTGCTGGTGCGCCGGGGCGCGCAAGACTGGCACCTGATCCATACCAGCCATCACATCCTCATGGACGGCTGGAGCAACGCGCAATTACTCGGCGAAGTGATCCAGCACTATGCAGGCCAGTCGCTGAACAAACCGTTGGGGCAATACCGCGACTACCTCGGCTGGATTCAACAGCAGCCGCTGCTGGCCGCCGAGCAGTTCTGGAAACAAGCGCTGGCGCCGCTGGAAACGCCAACGCTGCTGGCGCAAGCCTTGCCGACGCCCGCCGACGGGCGCGGCATGGGCGAACATCAATTGACCCTCGAGAGCGCCGCGCTGCAGCGCCTGAGCGATTTCGCCCGCCAGCAGAAAGTCACCCTCAATACGCTGCTGCAAGGCGCCTGGGGCCTGTTGTTGCAGCGCTATACCAGCCAGTCCTGTGTGGCGTTCGGCGCAACGATTGCCGGACGCTCGGCGCCATTGCCGGGTATCGAGCAGCAGTTGGGGCTGTTCATCAACACCTTGCCGATCATCGCGGCGCCGCAGGCAGGGCTCTCGGTGACCCAGTGGCTCAACGACCTGCAAGCCCTGAACCTGAGTCTGCGCGAATTCGAGCACGTGCCGCTGTACGACATTCAAGGCTGGGCCGGGCAACAGGGGGCGCTGTTCGACAGTCTGCTGGTGTTCGAGAACTTCCCGGTGGCCGAAGCCCTCAAGCAAGCGGCGCCGGCGGGCCTGACCTTCGGCGCGTTGCACAATCACGAAATCACCAGCTACCCGCTGACTCTCGGCATTGAAGTCGGCGTGAGCCTGCGTCTGGATTTCAGTTTCGACCGAACCCGGTTCAGTGTCGCGCAGATCAGCCAGTTGGGCGCCAGCCTGTTGCACGTACTGGAGCAATTCGTCGCGCAACCGCAACAGTCACTGGGTGCGATCAGCCTGCTCGACCCTATCGCGCAAGCCAAGGTGTTGGCAGGTTCGCGTCCGCCTGCGCCGCCAATCGACAGCCCGTTGCTGGCCCATCAGCGTTTCGAGCAACAAGCAGCTCGCACACCCGATGCGCTGGCCGTGATCGTCGGTGAGGAGCGCCTGACCTACGCCCAACTCAATGCGCAGGCCAACCAACTCGCCCATCGCCTGCGCGCCCAGGGTGTGGCGCCGGGGCAACGGGTCGGCCTGGCGGTGCGGCGCAATGCACAGATGATCGTCAGCCTGATGGCGATCCTCAAGGCCGGCGCCGGATATGTACCGCTTGATCCGGATTACCCGGCCGAGCGCCTGGCCTACATGATTGAAGACAGCGGCATGGACTTGCTGCTGGCGCAACCGGGGCTGCTGACCGATGTCGCGCTGCCACAAGGTTTGCCACGTCTGGCACTGGAGGCGAACGCCGACGGTTACTCCACGGAAAACCCGGAAAACCTCGCCAGCGCCGAAGACCTTGCCTACCTGATCTACACCTCCGGCTCCACCGGACGCCCGAAAGGCGTATGCCTGGCCCACGCCGCACTGCGCGAGTTCTGCGTGATTGCGTCGGACTATTCGCAACTGGTCCCTGAAGACCGCGTCCTGCAGTTCGCCACCTTCAGCTTCGACGGCTTTGTCGAGCAGTGCTACCCGCCACTGTGCGTGGGCGCGGCGCTGGTGATGCGCGGCGATGAGTTGTGGGACACCGACACCCTCTATCGCCAGATCATCGAACAGGGCGTGACCCTGGCGGATTTGCCGGCCGCCTACTGGTTCCTGTTGTCCCAGGAGTGGGCCGCGCAATCGCAGCGTGACAAGGGCCGTCTGCGTCAGGTCCACGTCGGCGGCGAGGCCATGTCGCTGGAAGGCCTGAAGCTGTGGCACGCCGCCGGTCTGGGCGATGTGCGCCTGCTCAATACCTATGGCCCGACCGAAGCCACGGTCGTTTCCAGCACCCACGAATGCACGCTGGCCGATACCCGCAATCACATTGGCGTGCCCATCGGCAAAGCGCTGCCTGGGCGTGCGTTGTATGTGCTGGACAGCGAAGGGCACCTGCTGCCGAGCGGTTGCGTCGGCGAATTGTGCATCGGCGGCGACGCCGGCCTGGCCCAGCGCTACCACCAGCGTCCAGGCTTGAGTGCCGAGCGCTTCATTGCCGATGCGTTTTCCGCCACACCGGGCGCGCGGCTGTACCGCAGCGGCGACCTGGCGCGCTATCGCGAAGACGGTGCGCTGGAGTACCTGGGGCGTATCGATCACCAGGTGAAAATTCGCGGCTTCCGGGTCGAGCTGGGTGAGCTGGAAGCGCACCTGCAAGGCCTGCCGATGATCAGCGAAGCCGCGGTGCTGGTGCACGAAGGCGTCGGCGGCAAGCAGTTGATTGGCTATGTGGTGCCGGCCAGTGATGAGCTGCTGGCGGCGGATGCGCGGCAACTCACCGACACCGTGCGCCGCGCCCTGGGCGAGCGCCTGCCGGACTACATGCTCCCGGCGCAACTGGTGTTGCTGGCCGCGTTGCCGCTCAACCGCAACGGCAAGCTCGACCGCGCCGCGTTGCCGCCACCGCAAGTATGGGAAGCCGAAGCCGGCAGCGCGCCGCAAGGTGTACTGGAAATCGAACTGGCGCAGATCTGGCAGCAGGTGTTGCAGGTCAACCGCGTCGACCGCGAAAACAGCTTCTTCGAACTGGGCGGGCACTCGTTGCTGGCGACGCAAATCGTCTCGCAGATCCGCCAGCGCCTGGGTCTGTCGGTGAGCCTGCGCAGCCTGTTCGAACATCCGCGCCTCGAGGATTTCGCCGCCCGGGTGCAGGCGCTGCAACACAGCTGTGAACGCCCGGCGCTGGTGGCCGACACCTCTGGCGAACGCCAGCCGTTGTCCTTTGCCCAGCAGCGCTTGTGGTTCCTGTGGAACCTGGAGCCGGACAGTTCGATGTACAACATGCCGGGTGCCTTGCGCCTGCGGGGCGAGTTGAACCTCGATGCCCTGCGCCAGACCTTCGAAACCCTGGTGCAGCGTCACGCGGTATTGCGCACCACCTTCTACGAAGAAGACGGCCAGACCTGGCAACGGGTGCATCCGCAACTGCCGTTGAGTTTTGTCGACAGCGACCTGCGGCATCTGCCGGCGCCGGATCTCGAAGCACAACAGCTGGCCCGCGAGGAAGTCGCCGGGCCATTCGACCTGCGCCACGGTCCGTTGCTGCGGGTGCGGGCGCTGCGGGTCGCGGAGGATGAGCACGTGCTGTTGCTGACGGTGCATCACATCGTCGCCGATGACGGTTCGTTCCGCGTCCTGATCAATGAATTCGTCACGCTCTATCCAACCCTCAACCGTGGCGAAATCCCGCAACTGCCGGCGCACAGCGTGCAGTACGCCGACTTCGCCAAATGGCAGCGCCAGTGGCTGGAGCAGGGCGGCGAATTGCAACGCCAGCTCGACTACTGGCAGCAGCGCCTCGCTGAGCCACAAGCCGTGCTGGAGTTGCCCGCCGATGGTGACCAGCGCACCGCGCAAGCCGGTGCCGGTGCGCATTTCACCTTCAGTGCCGAACTGAGCCAGCAGTTGCGCGACTTTGCCCGGCAACGCGATCTGTCGCTGTTCATGCTGCTGCTGAGTGGTTTCACCCTGGTCCTGCGCCAGCGTACCGAGGTCAGTCGTGTGCGCATCGGCACCGATATCGCCAACCGAAATCAAGCCGGGCTTGAAGAAATGGTCGGCTTCTTCGTTAACCAACTAGTACTGCAAGTGGAAGTCGATGCCGAACAGTCGGCGGCGCAGTTGCTGGACGCTTGTCGCCGGGCGGTGCTGGAGGCTTCGGACCATCAGGACCTGCCGTTCGAGCGCCTGGTGGAAGCCTTGCGCTTGCCGCGCCGGGCCGGACGTTCGCCGCTGTTCGACATCAAGCTGATTTACCAGGAAGGCGTCGGTCGCCTGCCGTCGATGGAGGGCCTGCAAGTCGAGGACTTCCCGTCCGGGCGCCAGGCCGCCGAGATCGGCATGGTCGCTGCGTTCTACAACGACGCACAGCACATCCACCTGAGCTTCGAGACACCGGCCGGTCAGTACCTGCCGAGCACGCTTGAGTGTTTGTCCGAACAGGTTCAGGCGGTGCTCGCAGCGTTGATTGGCACTGATGGATTGCAAGTCGGCGATTTGCTCAACCTGGCCAGCGATGTCCAGCGCGGTGCCGACGCGCGCTTGAGCGAGCAACGCAAGGCCTTGCTCGGCGGTGCCATGGCGATCAAGCGCCGCTCGGCGAACCGGGCTGCGCCGACAGCGAAAATCGCAGCGGACTGATTCAGGCGGCGGCGCCCTTTAGCGCCGCCGTGATCATTTTCTGGAGGGGTTTATGACCGTTTCAACGACCAAGTCCATTCCCAAGATGGGTCGTGGTGCCCGCAAAAGCCTGTCCACCGATCCGACGCGGCTGGTGAGTTTTGCGCCGATGTTCGAAGGCCAGAGCATGCCGCTGGTGTGCCGTCCGGCCGTGTCCGGCGTGAGCCTGGTGGAATGGGCGAGCCAGAACCGCGCGTTGATCGAAAGCAAGCTGCTGGAGCACGCGGTGATTCTGTTCCGTGACTTCCAGGTGGCCGATATCGGCGAGTTCAACCGCTGTGTCGATGCGATTTCCGGCGGTGCGCTGGAGTATCTGTTCCGCGCCTCGCCACGGACCCAGATCACTGGCCAGTTCAAGATCTACAGCTCCACCGATTACCCGGCGCCGGAGAAGATCTTCCCGCACAACGAACACTCGTATTCGCCGGTGTTCCCGCGTCACCTGTACTTCTACTGCGACACCCCGTCGGCCACCGGCGGTGAAACACCGTTCGGCGACACCCGGCAGATCCTCGCGCGGATTGACCCGGCGGTGCGCGAAGCGTTTGCCCGCAAACGCATCATGTACGTGCGTAACTACGGCGACGGCATGGGCCTGCCATGGCAGACCGTGTTCCAGAGCGAGGATCGCGCCGAGGTCGAAGCCTACTGCGCCAAAATCGGCATCCAGGCCGAGTGGAAACCCGGCAACCGCCTGCGCACCCGGCAGAACGGCCCGGCCATCGTGCGCCACCCGCTGAGCGGCGAGCGCATCTGGTTCAACCACGGCACCTTCTTCAATGCGCTGACCCTGCCGGACAGCATCCGCGACAACCTGCTGCGTGAGTTCGGTCCGCAGGATTTGCCGCAGAACACCTTCTTCGGCGACGGCTCGCCGATTCCCGACGATGTCATCCGCCACCTGCAAGGCATCTACCGCGAGGTGATGGTGGAGTTCGCCTGGGAGAAAGGCGACGTGGTCCTGCTCGACAACATCCTCAGCGTGCATGCGCGCAACGAATTCACCGGCTACAGAAAAATCCTCACGGCCATGGCCATCGCACAGAAAAGCGCCGACCTGGATCAGGAATAAGGACACCCGACATGAACACCACCGCCCTCGAACCTTCGGTAGACGTATTCCAGACTTCGGCCCAGCAGGCCTTTTATTTGCGGGTCCAGGAGCTGGGCGCCCGGCCACTGTTCGCCGCGCTGACATTGCCGCTCGCCAGGCCGGTGCAAGCTCAGGCGTTGCACCGAGCCGTGGAAACGCTCGGCCGGCGCCATGAAATCCTGCGCACGCTGTACCGTCGCTTGCCGGGCATGAAATGGCCGGTGCAGAGCCTGTGCGATGCGCTGCCGGTCACGCTGTTGGGCAACCAGCCTTCGGTGGCCGAGGCCTTGAGCCGCAGTCGCGAAGTCATGGTTGAAGATTCGAGCAAGGCGCTGGTGGTGGCGCAGGTCGAAGGCGAAGCAGGGCAGCATTTCATCACACTGCTGACCCCGGCCAGCAGCTTCGATGAAGCCTCGTTGCGGCTGCTGTCGAGTGAACTCGCCAGCCTGCTGCGCGGCGAAACCCTGGTCGAACACGAGGACGCGCTGCAATACCTGGACTACACCGCGTGGCAGGAAGAACTGCGCGAAGAAGACATCGGCCACCAGGGCGCGGCGTTCTGGCGCAACCAGCAACAGCAGTTCGCCGTGGCTCATCGCTTGCCGTTCGAAAAAGCTGCCGACGTGTCCCTGGCTCGCCGTCTGACTACGCTCACCGACACCACCTGGTTCACCGAAGTGCAACGGGCCGCTGGTGAAACTGGCGTTGAGACAGGGCAATTGGCGTTATTGCTGTGGACCGCGTTCGTCGCGCGCATTGGCCAGCAGGAAAAGCTGCTGATGGGGTGGCAGGTGGACGGGCGCAACGAGCAAACCGCCGCCACCCTCGGCCGTTTCGCCCGGCGCTTGCCGGTGGCGTTCGAGCACCGTAGCCAGCAGACACTGGCGCAAGCTTTGGCAAGTTTTGCAGTCAGCGTCGAACAGTCGCTGTCCTGGCTCGACTGCCTCAACGAGTTCGAGTTGAGCGCCGAAGGCACCGCGCCATTGCGCTACGGCTTCGTCTATCAGGCCGGTATCGAGGCCGGTATCGAGGTGGACGACGCCAACCCCGAAGTCCTGCGCCTGCGTGTGCAGGGTGATCAATTGCAGTTGTCGTGCCTTGACGGTGCACTGCCCGAATCGATGCTGGCCGAGTGGCTGGAGCAGTTCGCCGAATTCAGCCGCCAGCTACTGGCGTCGCCCGAACTGACCCTGGCTCAGGCTGATCTGGTCAGTGCCGCACAACGAACCCGCCTGATCGAAGAATTCAACCCGAACGCCACCGAGCAGGCATTGCCGTGCCGGTTCCTGCAGGAGTTGTTCAGCGAACAGGCGCGCCTGCATCCGCAACACATCGCCCTGAGCGTCAACGGTCAGCGCCTGAGCTATGCCGAACTGGATGCGCGCTCCAACCAGGTGGCCAATACCTTGCGCGCCCAAGGCGTGGCGCCGGATGCAATTGTTGCGGTCTACGGCCAACGCTCGCTGGAAATGGTCATCGCCTTGTTGGGCACGCTCAAGGCCGGCGCGGCGTACTTGCCGCTGGACCCGAACTACCCGATCGAGCGTCTGGCGTTCATGCTCGCCGACACCGGCGCGCGTCAGGTGCTGGCCTGCCAGCCGCTGCCCGAAGCGTTGCACAGTGAACGTGTGGTTTCCTTGATGGCGGGGGCCGAAGTCTGGTCCGCCGCGCAAACCGAACCTGCATCTCAGGGCGACAGCGCCAACCTGGCCTACGTCATCTACACCTCCGGCTCCACCGGCCAACCCAAGGGCGTGATGATCAGCCATGCCAACGCCGTGGCCTCGACCCTGGCGCGCAATGCTTTCTATCGCCAGCCGCTGCGCGCATTCCTGATGCTCTCGTCGTTCTCTTTCGACAGTTCGGTGGCCGGGGTTTTCTGGGCGCTGGGGCAGGGCGCGACCCTGTGCCTGCCGGACGAAGACAGCTACAAGGATCCGGCCCGACTGGCCGAATTGATCCAGCGCGAAGAGATTTCCCACTACCTGACCTTGCCGTCCTACCACGCGCAGATTCTCGAACACCTCGACCAACAGGCCCTGGCCTGCGTCATCGTGGCCGGCGAAGCCTGCAGCCATGCGCTGGTGCAGCGACATCGCGAAGCGCTGCCGGGGGTGACGCTGGTCAACGAATACGGCCCGACCGAAGGCACCGTGTGGTGCTCGGCCTGGGAACTGCCGCTTGACCAGGACGATGACAGCATCCCGATCGGCCAGCCGATTGCCGGCATGCGCATCCACGTACTCGGCCCGGACCTGCAACCGGTGGCCGTGGGCGTCGAAGGTGAGCTGTACGTCGGCGGCGCCGGCATTGCCCGGGGCTATTTGCAGCGCGCCACGCTGACGGCCGAGCGCTTTGTTGCGGACCCATTCAGCGCCAGCACGGGCCAGCGCCTGTACCGCACCGGCGACCTGGCGCGCTATCGCGCCGATGGCGTGCTGGAGTATCTGGGCCGGGTCGATCACCAGGTGAAGAACCGTGGTTTCCGTATCGAGTTGGGCGAGATCGAAGCGGCCATGCGCAGCGCGCCGGGCATCGAGGACGCCGCCGTGATTGCCCACCAAACCCCTAACGGCCCGCAACTGCTGGGTTTCGTGGTGTCCCCGGCCGACACCGCCGACATCCGCCTCAACGAGTTGCGCAGCCATCTCGGGCAGACGCTGCCCGGGCACATGCAGCCGGCGCGCTTGCAGGTGCTGGAGCGTTTCCCGCTGATGCCCAACGGCAAACTCAATCGCCAGGCGCTGCTTGATCTCGACGTGCGTCGCAGCGCCTTCGTTGCCCCGCGCAACGACCTGGAAAAAACCCTGGCGGCGATCTGGGCCGAAGCGCTGCAGGTGGAGCGCGTCGGCGCGCACGACAACTTCTTCGAACTCGGCGGACACTCGCTGCTGGCCACGCGCATTCGTGCGCGGATCCAGGAAGAACTGAACCTGGCGATCCCGCTCAAGCTGTTTTTCGACGGCGATACCCTGGAACGCCTGGCGGCGGAAATCGAGCAGTTCCGCCAGCAAAGCGAGCACCAGGAAAACGATGTAGACGCCCTCGAAGCGTTGTTCGACGAAGTGGATGAGGAACACGCGCGATGAGTGCTGCACCGGACAGAATGATGACCCTGGCCCAGCGTTTCTGCGGCTTGAGCGCGGACGCCCGGCGTGCGTTGCAAGAAAAGATGCACGCTCAGGGGCTGACCCTGGAACTGCTGCCGATCCCGCCACGGGACCGCAGCGTCGATACGTTGCCAGCGTCTTACGCGCAACAGCGCTTGTGGTTTCTCTGGCAGATGCAGCCCCAGGCCACGGCCTACAACCTGACCGGTGCCTTTCGCCTGAACGGCGAGCTGAACCGCGACGCACTGGCGCAAACCCTTAGCGCACTGGTGCAGCGGCATGAGGTGTTGCGCACCACGTTCGTCTTCGACGAACAGCAAGTGCTGCAAAAGATTCACCCGCAGATGGACACCCCGCTGGTCGAGGCCACTGCCGCCGACGACATCGAGCTGCAACGCCAGATCGCCCTCAACGCCGAGCAGCCGTTCGACCTGCAGCACGGCCCGTTGATGCGTTGCCACCTGATCCGCCTCGATGCCCGGCAACATGTGCTGGTGCTGACCTTTCATCACATCGTCACCGATGGCGGTTCGTTGCCGATCCTGCTGCAAGAGTTTACGCAGCTTTATGCACAGCTCAGTGCCGGGCAGGCCACGCAGCTGCCGCCGTTGGGCATTCAATATGCCGATTTCGCCCGCTGGCAGCGCCTGTGGCTGGAGGCCGGCGAGGCCGAGCGCCAGCTTGATTACTGGCGCGGGCAGTTGGGCAACGAGCACCCGCCGCTGACCCTGCCGAGCGACCGCCGTCGCCCGGCGATCCCGAGCCAGCAGGGCGCCAGCCTCGAACTGCAAATTTGCGCCGAGTTGACCACTCGCCTGCGCGAGCTGGCCCGCCGCGAAGGCTGCACCCTGTTCATGCTGCTGATGGCCGCCTTGCAGACGCTGTTGCACCGCTACAGCGGCGAGCAGGACATTCGCGTCGGCGTGCCGATTGCCAACCGCACCCGCCAGGACGTGGAAAACCTGTTGGGCTTTTTCGTCAACACCCAGGTGCTGCGCAGCCAGCCCCGGGCCGACCAGCCGTTTGTGCAATTGCTGGCCGAGATCAAGGCCGCGGCACTCGGCGCGCAGGCCCATCAGGACCTGCCGTTCGAGCAACTGGTCGATGGCCTGGGCGTCGAACGCAGCCTGAGCCACACGCCACTGTTCCAGGTGATGTTCAACCACCAGCGCGACAGCGGCGATCCACAACGCTGGGATTTGCCGGGCCTGAGCGTCGAACCGCTGATCTGGGACGAAAAGACCACCAAGTTCGATCTGATGCTCGACACCGTCGAAAGCGACGAGGGCATCCACGCCTCGTTCGTGTATGCCACCGAACTGTTCGACGCCTCGACCATCGAGCGCCTCGGCCGGCACTGGAGGAACCTGTTGCAGGCGATCTGCGCCGACAGCACGGTTGCCCTGGCGGACCTGTGCATGCTCGACGCTTGCGAGCAGCAGAGCACATTGCTCGACTGGAACCGCAGCGCCGTATTGAACGTCGATCAGGCGAACGCTTTGTGCGCCCATCAACTGATCGAAGCCCAGGCCGCCGCGCACCCGCACAACATTGCCGTGACCTGCGACGGCATCACCCTCACTTACGCAGAGCTGAACCGTCGCGCCAACCGCATCGCTCATCGCCTGCGCGAGCGCGGCGTCGGCCCGGATGTGTTGGTGGGCATCGCCCTGGAGCGTTCACTGGAAATGATCGTCAGCCTGCTGGCGATCCTCAAGGCCGGTGGCGCCTACGTGCCGCTGGACCCGGATTACCCGCAGGATCGCCTGGCCTACATGCTCGCCGACAGCGGTACGCGCCTGCTGCTGACCGATTCGGCGCTGATGCCACGTCTGCCGTTGCACGAAGGCATTGAAGTGATCTGCCTCGATCACGCCAGCGACTGGCTCGATGAGGCCTGCGCCGATAACCTGCCGAACCTGACTGCTGAAGAGAACCTGGCCTACGTCATCTACACCTCCGGTTCCACCGGCAAACCCAAAGGCACGCTGCTGCCCCACAGCAACCTGACCCGGCTGTTCAGCGCCACCGAACACTGGTTCGGCTTCAATGCGAACGATGTCTGGAGCCTGTTCCACTCCTATGCCTTCGACTTTTCCGTGTGGGAAATCTTTGGCGCGTTGTTCTACGGCGGCAAGCTGGTGGTGGTGCCCCACGCGGTCAGCCGCTCCCCGGAAGACTTCGCCCGCTTGCTGAAAGATGAGCGCGTCACCGTGCTGAACCAGACCCCCTCGGCCTTCCGCCAATTGATGCCGTTTGCCTGCGCCAACGCGCCAGGCATGGCCCTGCGTTACGTGGTGTTCGGTGGCGAGGCGCTGGACGTGGCCAGCCTGCGGCCGTGGTACGACGCCTTCGACGACGAGCAACCGCTGTTGATCAACATGTACGGCATCACCGAAACC
Source organism: Pseudomonas sp. P5_109 (assembly GCF_034009455.1). Classification (NCBI taxonomy): domain Bacteria; kingdom Pseudomonadati; phylum Pseudomonadota; class Gammaproteobacteria; order Pseudomonadales; family Pseudomonadaceae; genus Pseudomonas; species Pseudomonas sp. P5_109. The sequence continues at coordinate 4,966,216 of NZ_CP125380.1, read as the reverse complement.
ACGGTGCATGTGACTTACCGTCCGCTGTCCCGCGCCGATCTCGATGGCGCCAACAGCTCGCCGCTGGGCGAACCGATCGCCGACCTGCGCTGGTACGTGCTCGACCCGTGCCTGAACCCGGTGGCCAAGGGCTGCGTCGGTGAGCTGTACGTCGGCGGTGCCGGCCTGGCCCGTGGTTATCACCAGCGTCCCGACTTGACCGTCACGCGGTTTGTGCCGGACCTGTTCGCCACCGAGCCGGGTGCACGCCTGTATCGCACCGGCGACCTGGCGCGTTACTGCGCCGATGGCAGCATCGAGTACGCCGGGCGCATCGACCATCAAGTGAAGATCCGTGGCTTCCGCATCGAGCTGGGAGAAATCCAGGATCGCCTGCAAAGCCATCCGGCCATCGAGCAGGCACTGGTGCTGGCCCCGTCGGTCAACGGCAGCCAGCAACTGGTCGCATGGTTCACGGCTAGCGGCGACGACAAGGATGTGCGCCAGTCCCTGCGCGAACACTTGCAGGCCGGTTTACCGGACTACATGGTGCCAGCGCACTTGATCAAGCTCGACCACTGGCCGCTGACCAGCAACGGCAAGCTTGATCGCAACGCGCTGCCCAAGCCCGACGCGGCACTGGCGCAGCAGGCTTACACGGCGCCGATGGATGACTTGCAGAGCGAGTTGGCGGCGATCTGGCAAGACGTGCTCAAGCTCGAGCGCGTGGGCATCGACGACAACTTCTTCGAGCTGGGCGGCGACTCGATCATCTCGATCCAGGTGGTCAGCCGTGCGCGTCAGGCCGGAATCCGCATCACCCCGCGTGACCTGTTCCAGCACCAGACCGTGCAGAGCCTGGCGAAGGTCGCGGTACGCAGCGCCGGGCTGATCATCGACCAGGGGCCGGTACGCGGCGAGGTGCTGCTGACACCGATCCAGCACTGGTTCTTCGAACAGCAGATCGACGCTCGTCATCACTGGAACCAGTCGCTGTTGCTGGAACTGCGCGAGCCGCTCGACAGCGGCTGCCTGCAGCAAGCGCTGGCGGCCTTGCTGGAACACCACGATGCCCTGCGTTTGCGCTGGCATCAGGTCGACGGCGTGTGGCGGCAAGCGCAAGCCGAGCAATGGAGTAGCGCCGAAGTACTGTGGCAGCGTCAGGCGGCAGACGCCGATGAACTGCTGACGCTGTGCAACGCCGCACAGGCCAGCCTGAATTTGCAGGACGGCCCGTTGCTGCGAACCATGCTGGTGGACATGGGCGTGGCAGGCCAGCGCCTGCTGCTGGTGGTGCATCACCTGGCGGTGGACGGCGTGTCCTGGCGTCTGCTGCTCGAAGACCTGCAAACCGCTTACGCTCAGGCACGTCAGGCCGAACCGCTGCGTTTGCCAGCCAAGACCAGCGCCTATCAAGCCTGGGCCGCACGTTTGCAAAAACATGCGCAAAGCCCGGAACTGGCGACGCAAGCCGCTTACTGGCAAGCGCAATACCACGACGTGGCGGTGCAGCTGCCTGCCGATAACCCGCAAGGCAGCGTGGCCAGCCAGCATGCCGTGAGCGTGGAAACCGTGCTCGACAGCACCTTCACCCGCCAACTGCTGCAAGACGCCCCGGCGGCGTACCGCACCCAGGTCAACGACCTGTTGCTGACGGCGCTGGCGCGAGTGCTGGGCCAATGGACCGGTCAGCCTTCAACGCTGGTCAAACTGGAAGGCCACGGCCGCGAAGACCTGTTCGATGACATCGACCTGACCCGCACCCTCGGCTGGTTCACCTCGATTTTCCCGGTCAAGCTCAGCCCGGTCGGCGACCTGGCCGACAGAGTCAAGGCGGTCAAGGAGCAGCTGCGTGCGGTGCCTGACAAAGGCATCGGGTTCGGCATCCTGCGTTATCTGGCCAATGTCGGCCTTGAGGATCTGCCATCGCCACAAATCACCTTCAACTACATGGGCCAGTTCGATGCCAGCTTCGACGAGCAAGCGCCATGGCGCCCGGCGAAGGAAGGCGGTGGCGCCGAGCAGGGCGCGTCTGCCGAACTGGACCGTGGCTTGAGCATCAACGGCCAGGTCTACGCCGGGCAATTGCGCCTGAGCTGGACCTTCAGCGGCGAAGTGTTCAAAGCGCAAACCGTGCAGCGCCTGGCCGATGCCTACGCCCTGGAACTGCAACGGCTGATCGAACATTGCCTGGGCGGTGCCGGCGGCCTGACCCCGAGCGACGTGCCGCTGGTGCGCGTCGATCAGGCGCAACTGGATGCCTTGCCGCTCGCGGCCAGCCAGATCCAGGACATCCTGCCGCTGTCTCCGATGCAACAGGGCATGTTGTTCCACAGCCTGTTCGCCCCGGATGCCGGTGCCTACGTGCCGCAGATGCGCGTGGACGTGCAGGGGCTGGACGTCGAGGCGTTCGGCAATGCCTGGCAGCAGACGCTGGCGCGCCATGAAGTGCTGCGCGCGGCGTTCTTCAGCGAAAGCAACGGTTCGCGTCCGCTGCAAGTGATCGTGGCCGACGCCACGCTGCCGCTGACCGTGCTCGACTGGCGCGATCAGTCGGGCCTGCCCCAGGCGCTGGATCAATTGGCGGATGAAGATCGCCTGCGCGGTTTCGACCTGACGGCGGCGCCGTTGCTGCGCCTGACTCTGGTACGGACTGCCAGCGATATTCATCACCTGATCTTCACCAACCACCACATCCTGCTGGACGGCTGGAGCACCTCGCAGTTGTTCGGCGAAGTGCTGCAACGCTACTCGGGCGTCATGCCGGCGCCCGGTGTTGGCCGCTATCGCGACTACATGAGCTGGCTGGGCACGCGCGATCGTGCCGCCTGCGAGGCGTTCTGGCTGGAGCAATTGCACTCGTTCGCCGAGCCGACCCGCTTGGCCGGCGCCTTGCCGGCGCCGGTCGCAGGGCAGGGCGGCGGTCATCGCACCTTGCACCTGAGCCTCGACCGCGCAGCCACCGAGCGCCTGAGCGGGTTCACCCGTCAGGCCCGCGTCACGCCCAACACCCTGCTGCAAGCGGCGTGGCTGTTGCTGTTGCAACGCTACACCGGCCAGCAAACGGTGGCGTTCGGCGCCACCGTGTCAGGTCGTCCAAGCGAACTGCAAGGCATCGAGCAGCAGATCGGTCTGTTCATCAACACCTTGCCGGTGATCGCCACGCCGCACCCTGAGCGTACGGTCAGCCAATGGATCGATGAAGTCCAGGCGCTCAACCTCAAGTTGCGCGACGTCGAATACACACCGCTGGCGGACGTGCAGCGCTGGGCCGGGAACGCCGGCGAGGCGCTGTTCGACACCTTGCTGGTGTTCGAGAACTACCCGGTGGCGCAAGCGCTGGAGGAGGGCAACACCAGCGCGCTGAAGTTCTCTGGTATCAGTCATCACGACCAGACCAGCTTCCCCTTGGCCATCGCCGCCGAACTGGGCGAATGCCTGGACCTGCGCTTCAACTACGACACGGCGCTGTTCAGCGCCGAGGCCATCGCCGGATTGAGCGCACGTCTGCTGGCGCTGCTCGATGCCATGGTCAGCGCGCCGCAACAGCCATTGGGCCGGTTGAGCCTGCTCGATGCCGCGCAAACCGCTCGGCAGGTCGAAGGCTTCAACCGCACCGCACAGACCTGGGCGGATGTGCGCCCGGTCTACCAGTGCTTCGAAGCCCAGGTCCTGCAAACCCCGGAGGCGCCGGCCCTGGTGTTTGCCGGCCAGACCCTCAGCTATCGCCAGCTCAACCAACAGGCCAACCAACTGGCGCATCATCTGCGCAGCCAGGGCGTCGGCGCCGAAGTGTTGGTGGGCATTGCCGCCGAGCGTTCGCTGGAACTGGTGATCGGCCTGCTGGCGATCATGAAGGCCGGCGGCGCCTACGTGCCGCTGGACCCGGACTACCCGCGCGAACGTCTGGAACACATGTTCGACGACAGCGGCGTGCACCTGCTGCTGACCCAGCGTCATCTGCTTGGGCAGTTGCCGATTCCGCCCGCCACCACGGCGATCTGCCTCGACGACATGGGCGGACTGCTGGACGGCCTGAGCGAAGCAAACCTGCCCTGCGTGGTCGGGCCGCAATCGCTGGCCTACATGATCTACACCTCCGGTTCCACCGGCAAACCCAAGGGCGCGGCCAACCACCATGAAGCCTTGTACAACCGCCTGGCGTGGATGCAGGGCGCCTATCCGCTGGACGGGCGCGACACCGTGTTGCAGAAAACCCCGTTCAGTTTCGACGTGTCGGTCTGGGAGTTTTTCTGGCCATTGATGACCGGCGCGCGCCTGGCGGTAGCCGCACCGGGTGCCCATCGCGATCCGGCGCAACTGGTCAGCCTGATCGAGCAGTACCAGGTCAGCACCCTGCATTTCGTGCCGTCGATGTTGCAGGCGTTTGTCCAGGGCGAAGGCTTCGAGCATTGCGCCAGCCTGCGGCAGATCATGTGCAGTGGCGAAGCCTTGTCGGCGGATTTGCAGCACAGCCTGTTCCGCGTGCTGCCGAACGTTGGCCTGTACAACCTGTACGGCCCGACCGAAGCAGCCATCGACGTGACCCACTGGACCTGCATCGACGACGGTGGCATCAGCGTGCCGATCGGTTATCCGATTGCCAACCTGGTGACCTACATCCTCGACGACAGCCTGCAACCGCAAGTGCAGGGTTGCGTGGGCGAGTTGTACCTGGGCGGCATCGGTCTGGCTCGCGGCTATCACCATCGTCCGGAGCTGACGGCCGAGCGTTTTGTCGCCAGCCCGTTCGGTGAGCGGGGCGAGCGCCTGTACCGCACCGGCGACCTGGCGCGCTACCGCGAAGACGGCGTGATCGAATACGTCGGGCGCATCGACCATCAAGTGAAGATCCGCGGCTTGCGCATCGAGCTCGGGGAAATCGAAGCCTGCCTGCTGGAGCACCCAGCAGTGCGCGAAGCGGTGGTGATCGCCCTCGACGTCGGCAAATCCAAACACTTGGTGGCTTACGTCGTAGGTGATGCCGCCCTCGACCTACTCAAACAACACCTGCGCAACGCGCTGCCCGAGCACATGCAGCCAAGCCATGTGCTGCTGCTCGATCAGTTGCCGGTGACGCCCAACGGCAAGCTCGACCGCCGTGCGCTGCCGCAGCCGGAACAGCAAGTGCGCGAGTACGTGGCGCCGCGCAATACGGTGGAGGCGACATTGCAAGCGGTGTGGCAGGCGTTGTTCGAAGTGCCGCAAGTGGGCATGCACGACAACTTCTTCGAACTGGGCGGCGATTCCATCGTCTCGATCCAGGCCGTCAGCCGCGCACGCAAGGCCGGCTTGAGCATTTCGCCCAAGCACGTGTTCAGCCATCCGACCCTGGCCGAACTGGCCACGGTGGCCCAACCGGTCGTGGCGGATGAACCCGTGCCGGCGTTGGTTGCACCGGCAGTGAAAATCGAGCTGAGTGACGCGCAGTATCAGGCGCTGGCGTTGACGGCGGACGAAGTCGAGGACGTCTATCCGCTGTCGCCGATGCAGCAGGGCATGTTGTTCCATTCGGTGCAGGACGGTGATTCGGGGCTGTACGTCAATCAGATCGAAGTGGGCGTGCGCGGCGTTGATGGCCCGCGTTTCCGTGAAGCCTGGGCCGATGCCGCCCGGCGTCACGCGATTCTGCGCACGGCATTCCTCTGGGAAGGCGACAAGGAGCCGCTGCAAGTGATGTTGCGCGATGCGCCTACGCTATTGACCGAACTGGACTGGCGCGGGCTGGATGATCAGCCTGCACGCGTCCGCCAACTGGCCCTGGAGGAGCGCGAACGCGGTTTCTCGCTGAATCGCGCACCCTTGTTGCGCCTGTTGCTGGTGCGTCTGGAAGACGATCGTTATCGCCTGATCTGGACCTACCACCACATCCTCATGGACGGCTGGAGCGTGTCGCGCCTGATCGGTGAAGTGTTGCGTCACTACAGCGGCGCGGAGCACGAGCCGGTGGCCGCCTATCGCGACTACATCGACTGGCTCGGCCAGCAAGTCGCCGAGGCCAGCGAGGCGTTCTGGAAAGGCAAACTCAGCAACCTCGAAGGCGCCACGCACCTGGCTCGCGCCTTGCCGGTCAAGGCGCCGCAAGCGGGTTATCACGCGATCTACACACACCTGAGTGCCGGGCAGACCGCACGTTTGCAGGCCTTTGCCCAGCAACAGCAAGTGACTCTCAACACCCTGGTGCAAGCCGCGTGGCTGTTGCTGTTGCAGCGCTACACCGGCCAGCGCACGGTGACGTTCGGCGCCACGGTGTCCGGGCGTCCGGAAACCCTCAACGGCTCGGAGAACATGCTCGGCCTGTTCATCAACACCTTGCCGGTGGTCAATAGTGTGCCGACTGAGGTCAGCGTCGGTGACTGGCTGCGGGACATCCAGGCCTACAACCTCGACATCCGCGACTTCCAGCAAACCCCGCTGAGCGATATCCAGCGCTGGGCCGGGCAGGGCGGGCAGTCGTTGTTCGACAGCATCATCGTCTTCGAAAACCAGCCGGTGGACCGCACCCTGCGCGAGTGGAACGGCGACTCGCTGCGCTTCGAGGACGTTTCCGATTTCGGCCTGACCAGTTTCGCCATGGACCTGATGGTCAGCCTCGATGAAGGGCTGCGCATCGAGTACATGCACCAGCGCGATCAGTTCGACCTGGCCACCGTGGAAATCCTGCGCAGCCATATGGAAAGCCTGATGCAGCGCCTGTGCGACGACGCCGGGCGCGCCGTCGGTGAGCTGGGCCTGCTGACCCTGGACGAAGGCCGGGCGCTGGACGGCGAACTGCCGGTGGTGGCTGAAGGTGACGAGACGCCGGTGCACGAACTGATCCGTCAGCGTGCGCGACTGCAACCGGAGCACACGGCGCTGGTCCTGAGTTATGCCGAGCGTGACGCCGAGCACTTGAGCTACGCCGAACTGGACCGGCGTTCCGATGCCCTGGCGGTGCATCTGCTGGAACAGGGCGTGCAGGCCGAAGACGTAATCGGCGTGTTCATGGAGCGCTCGCTGGAACTGGTGGTGTCGTTGCTGGCGGTGATGAAATGCGGCGCTGCCTATGTGCCGCTGGACCCGCAATACCCGCAGGAACGCCTGCGCTACATGATGGCCGACAGCGACATGCGCCTGCTGCTGACCCAGGAACGACTGCGCGATTCGGCGCAGCTCAACCCCGGCACGGCCATGGTCGCGGTCGACCGATTGAATCTCGACGTCGATGTGGCGGCCCCATCGTGCGCGGTGCACGCCGAGCAACTGGCCTACCTGATCTACACCTCGGGCTCCACCGGCAAACCGAAAAGCGTCGCCGTGGCCCACGGGCCGCTGAGCATGCACGTGCAAGCCATCTCTGAGTTGTACGAGATGGACGCTGGCAATCGCGAACTGCATTTCATGTCGTTCGCCTTCGACGGTGCCCATGAACGCTGGATTACCGCGTTGATCAGCGGCTCGACCCTGGTGATCCGCGATAACACCTTGTGGACCGCCGAACAGACCCTGGCCGTGCTGCAACGCCAGCGCATCAGCGTCGCCTGCTTCCCGCCGGCGTACCTGCTGCAACTGGCCGAACACGCCGAGTTGCAGGGCGGTGATCCGCCGCCGGTGCGCATCTACTGCTTCGGTGGCGATGCGGTGCCGGACGCCACGTTCGAGCGGGTCAAGCACAGGCTCAAGCCGCAATACCTGGTCAACGGCTACGGCCCGACGGAAACCGTGGTCACGCCGCTGCTGTGGAAAATCGCCGTCGACGGCCACTGCCAGGCGATGTACGCGCCGATTGGCCAACGCGTCGGCACTCGCAGCCTGCACGTGCTGGACATGGACCTCAACCCGCTGCCGGTGGGCATGGTCGGTGAGCTGTACATCGGCGGGCGCGGTGTCGCGCGCGGCTACCATCGTCACCCGTGGCAGAGCGCCGAGCGCTTCGTTGCCGATCCGTTCAGCGCCGAAGGCGGGCGCCTGTATCGCACCGGTGACCTGGTGCGCCGTCGCGAGGATGGCGTGTTCGACTACGTCGGGCGCATCGACCATCAGGTCAAGGTGCGCGGTTTCCGCGTCGAACTGGGCGAAATCGAAGCCCGCCTGCGCGAGCAGGCCGGGGTCAACGATGCGTTGGTGGTGGTACGTGACAACGGCCAGGGGCCTCAACTGGTGGGCTATGTGGTGGCGACGCAAGACGATGGCCTCGGTCCGCGTTGCCAGGCGGCATTGCGCGAAAGCCTGCCCGATTACATGGTACCGACGCAGGTCGTGGTGTTGCCGCGCTTCCCGCTGACCCCCAACGGCAAGCTCGACCGCAAGGCCTTGCCGGCCCCGGCCTTCAGCGGCCGCGACTACGTGGCACCGCGCACGCCGCTGGAATGGGCGTTGGCGGACATCTGGCAGCAGGTGCTGGGCATCGAGAAGGTCGGCATCACCGACAACTTCTTCGAGTTGGGTGGCGATTCGTTGCGCACCCTCAAGGTGATCTCGAAAGTCCGCGCCCTGAACGAGCCGGGCTTCCAGTTGAAACTGCGCGACATGATGGCCAAGCCAACGATTGCCGGGTTGTCCGGTGTCGATGAGCAACCCGTGCGCCAGAGTCCGCAACCGCTGTTGTTGCTCAATCAACCGGTGGGCGACCAGCCGGCGCTGTTTTGCCTGCACGCCGGTTTCGGCACGGTGTTCGACTACGAACCGCTGGCCCGGCGCCTGGATGGCGAGCGCACGGTGTACGGCGTGCAATGCCGGATGCTGCTCGACCGCCAATGGCACGACACCTCGCTCGCGCAGATGGCCGCCGACTACGTCGAGGCGATCCGCGCCCGGCAACCCCAGGGCCCGTACCACGTGCTGGGCTGGTCGCTGGGCGGGGCGTTGGCGATGCTGGTCAGTGACTTGTTCGAACAGCAGGGCCAGCGTGTGGCGTTCGTAGGCCTGGTGGACAGCTTTGTGCCGACCCAGGCCAATGCTGTCGCCAGCGCGGATGAGTGGCGTGTGGATCTGGCCGAGTTCCTCGGTGCGGCGTTGGGCATGGATGGTGAGGTGATTGCCCGGGCGTTGAGCAGCGAGTCGACGGGGGACTTTGATGCGGTGGCGCGGATCATTCGCGCGGTGATCGACAGCCAAAGCGATCAGGCCAGCGGTTATGCGCTGCTCGGTGCCGATGAGCTGGCCCAGACGTTCATGGTCAGCACACGCTTGAAGGCGCTGTCGCGGCAGGTCGAAACCCTGCCGATCCCGCAAGCCGGGCTGCATTGCTGGTGGGCCGATGGCAACCCGACGGCCGAACGCGCGACTTTGGAGCGCCAGCAACCACGGCTGCGTAAGGTGCAAACGGTGACGGCCGGGCACTTCGACATCCTGCAAATGGATGAGTGTCTGGACGCCGTGGTGACGGCGCTTGCGCGGGAGGTGGTGGCAGAGTTCTAAGCCGATAAATTGGTGAACTGGCTTCTCTGTGGCGAGGGGGCTTGCCCCCGTTCGGCTGCGAAGCAGTCGTAAACCCGAACATCGCGGTACGCCTGAATAACCGCGATGGCCGGCTTTGGGGCCGCTTCGCGACCCAACGGGGGCAAGCCCCCTCGCCACAGGTTTCATGTTCGGTCAGGGAGATTCTTCATTGATCAGGATGACGCCCTAATGAACAGCCCTCCCGGTTCGTTTATTGGGCGAGCCTGTTTATTTTTGGAGACCCCCGCCCATGGCACTGCACCCGGACATCGAAGGTTTTCTAGAGCTGGCCGAGTTCGGCCGCCTCAGCGGCAAAAGCCAACCCATGCATGAGCTGAGCCCTCGGGACGCGCGACAGCAATTCGAACAGACCTCACAATTGCTCGATGCGGCCCCGACGGGCGCGTTGACGGTGACGGCGGTCAGCATCCCTGCGCGGGACGGGCATTTGCTCAATGCGCGGCTGTACGCCAAACCGCAACCGGGCAGCGAACCGCGCCCGCTGTTGTTGTACTTCCATGGCGGCGGCTACGTAGTCGGCAGCCTCGATTCCCACGACACCCTGTGCCGGCGCCTGGCATTGGCGGGGGAGTTTGCCGTGTTGTCGGCGGACTATCGCCTGGCACCGGAACACCGTTTCCCCACCGCCTACAACGATGCCGAAGACATCACCCGTTGGCTGGCCATCACCGGAGCCAAGGCGCTGGGGCTGGATGCCAATCGTGTAGCGCTGGCGGGGGACAGCGTCGGCGGCAGCCTGGTGGCTTCACTGTGTATCGCCATCGCCCAGGACCCATTGGGCTGGCCGCTTGTGCCGCGCCTGCAAGTGTTGCTGTACCCGGTGATCGACGCGGTAAAAAAACGTCCGTCTCTTGCGCGGTTCGCCGAAGGCTATCTGCTCGAAGCCACCACGCTGGAGTGGTTCTACCAGCAATACCAACGCAGTGAAGCGGATCGTGCCGACTGGCGTTTTTCACCCCTGTACGCCGAGGGCCTGCAACGGCTGACGCCGACGGTGCTGTGGCTGGCCGAGTACGATCCGTTGCTCGATGAAGGTCTGGCCTGGGCCGAGAAACTGCGTGCCGCGGGGCAACCCCTGGTGCTGGAGGTCAAGGCCGGCATGACCCACGACTTTGCGCGCATGGGCGAGATGGTCCAGGAAGTGCCGGGGATGCTGGTGCAACTGGCGGCGCAGATCGACGAGGGGCTGGCCTGACCGCTGAATTCTCCTTGGTCGGGCTTTTGTGGCGAGGGGGCTTGCCCCCGTTCGGCTGCGCAGCAGCCGTAAACCCGAACAGCGCGGTATGCCTGAAGAACCGCGATGGCTGGTTTTGGGGCCGCTTCGCGACCCAACGGGGGCAAGCCCCCTCGCCACAGGTGACTGCCTTCACCATCAGTGTGATGGCTACTAAGGCGGATCAAGCCGATCCAGCGCCCGATTCACCGCCAGTTCCCCCAGCATGATCACCTGCGCAATCCCCAACAGCGCATTGCGACTCGTCCCCTGCAGATGATCCACCAGATCGTTGGCCATGACATTGGCCGACGCCAGCGATTCGCAGGCGTGCACCAGCAGGGTTTCGGTACTGAGTTCGGGATTGACGATGAACATGGAGCTCGGTGTGCGCGGGGTGGCCATGATCTTGGGGCCGGGATCGAGGGCTCGTTCGGCGGTTTCGTGGAGTTGTGTTGAGTCGGGGCTTTCGTACGGCGAGGCCGGGTCGGAGTCCGGCGGATTTGGAGTGACCTTGAACATAAAAATCTTCCTCTAGTAGTGAGCCCACAACCATCTCGCTACTAAACGAAAGGGTGGCGGCTGTGCGCAAGTTAGTAGACCGGTGAGGAAGCGAACCGGCGCGCCCGAGGGCGCCATGCACACAGCCACCATCAAGTGCAGACGAATGTCCGACTGGATGAAACTTGTGCAACCGTTCAACCTCATCGGGCTACTAAACCCGATCACTGACAATCAGTGACGGACTCAAGTTACCGACACCCCCCAAGGCGCACAAGCCGGCGGATTCTGGCGTACCTGTAGGCAACGACGCAAGGCGTTGTGGCTTTCATGAAGTAACCTGTAGGCCGCTTAAACAAGCACTATCGAGTGGTCTTTAACCTGCTGTTTTACCTTGTCAAAGAGCGTTGAACTCCTCGGAGTCGGCAGGAAGAGTCCTACGAAAGTTTGCGGTTGGCCCTCGGACGTACAGCCCTTACGATCTGACGCGACGCAATGGTCGGTTAATCCAATGACATTCATCATTGCCAATGACGACAGCGGCTCTGGAGGCCAAAATGAACGCCGAACTTTCCCCCATCGTTTCCGGGCTGGAGACCGAAGAGCAAGTCGCCAGCCATGACCGTTGGTTCCGCGCCAAGGTGCAAGCTTCGATTGACGACCCGCGCCCGAATGTCCCGCATAATCGGATGATGGAAGATATGCGAGCCCTCATCGAGTCAAAGAGCAATATCAATGGACGAATGGGTGATATGTAAAATCTCCGGGCTCGCACCGCAAATTCGCGAGCTGGAAGAGCAGGCGGTTGCAGAAGGCTTCAGGTTCCTCACCCGATTGATTGCGGAATGGGAAAGCGGCGCCAATCGATTCGATCAGCAAGGTGAGTGCCTTTTGGGGGTGTTTCGCAACGGACGGCTGATAGCCGTTGGAGGTCTTTCATCCGATCCATTTTCCGAACCGGGCGTAGGAAGATTACGGCGGGTGTACGTCGCCCCTGCATCAAGGGGCCGGAATGTGGGCAAAGCGCTGGTGCAGCAGCTACTGGAACTGGCGTCTGGGCATTTTCGCGTTGTGCGACTGTCCACGGACACGCCCGAGGGCGCTGCCTTTTACCTTCGCTGCGGGTTCCAGCCGATACACGCTGAACATGCGACGCATATGAAGTCATTGGTTGAGATCACATAGCCAATACGACGTCACCGATCAAGTGCCTTGCCAGAGGCAAAGCACTGCGAAGTACGAAAAAACTGCCCGTTAATTGGCGGTATCAAAAAAGGTTTTCACGCAATTCCGGGAAACACCGATAACGCAATGCCTGTAGGAGCCGGCTTGCCGGCGATGGACTCAAGTGCACCGCGTTTATCCAGTTCACACGCGTTATCGTTAACGACCATCGCTGGCAAGCCAGCTCCTACAAGATCAAGTGACCTCCAAACCAGTGAAAGCCCTAAAAAACCTCATCAGTTGCCTGATATTCCCCATCGCCCCTGTCGCCGTCATTTATCTTACTTTCGCCCTGTGCAAGGATATCTGGATGGAAAGCTTCTACACGCCCGGCGAGGACGGCGGCGAAGTGGAGCCCACGCTGGCGCTCGTTATCATTCCTATCCTGCTGGTAATTGCCGCACCGCTGCTGGCGGGGCTGACAGCGTTGACTCGTTGGGGCACGCGGCGCTTTGAACCCGGTGCCTGGTGGCGATGGTTGATGGCGATTCCACGCGTCGCGTTGGCGGCAGTTGCGTTGTTTCTGTTTGTGCTTTCGAGCGGTTTCCTGATGGGCGATACGTTCGGTCCGCTCAGGCATTGGCAGGTGGCTTGCGCATGGGCAGCCAGCGCAGTGACCGTCGGGGCATTTTTGGTTCAGCAACTTTCACGTCTGAGGGAATAGTCCTCAGGGCTCGGACAGGGTACTGCCGTGAACATCTTCCGCATCCCCTGTCGGCTATGTATCATCGACCCCGGCCCGATGCTGCCGGCCGCTCGCTCCCGTTGGGAAAGGTGAAAGCATCTCCGCTTCATACGAACCCAATCGCCTCTCTTGACGGTCGAGGTTTGGCAATGCGAGCACCAGAGCATCTCGGCCACAGGAGTAGCCATGTTTTCAATCGAGCAAGCCAAGCAAATGGCCAAGCAGTTGCGCGCCTCGCTGGAGGAGCGCAATCAGGCGGTGACTCATGCCACCGCGCTGGAACTGGTCGCGCAGCAACTGGGCTACAAGGACTGGAACACCGCATCGGCGTTGCTGGCCCAGGCCAATACCCCGTCAGCACCGAGCATTACCTTCGATAGACCGATCCCCATCTTGCGCAGTTTCGACGAAGCCAAGGCGCGGGAGTTCTATCTGGATTTCCTCGGTTTCAGCGTCGAGTTCGAGCACCGCTTCGAGGCTGATCTGCCGCTGTACCTGGGCATCAGTCGCGATGGGCTGCAACTGCACCTTTCCGAACATCACGGCGATGCCAGCCCGGGTTCGACGGTGTTCGTGCCGACGCACAACATCGAACTGCTCAGGGACGAGTTGCAGGGCAAGCGCTACGGCTACGGACGCCCGGATATTGTTCAGCAGGGCTGGGGCAAGGAGCTGCAAGTCTACGATCCGTTCGGTAATCGGATTCGCTTTTGCCAATATTGATCAGGCGCAGCGGACCGGGGCGACCCGGTCCGCTTTCAATCACCCGGCATTAAGGATGGAAAGGCAATGACCACGCAGGACACCTCGCTTCAAGACATCGCCGCGCCTGAAGGCGTTTGTTATGGCTGCGGCAGCCAGAATCCGCACGGGCTGCACATCAAGAGCTTCTGGCATGAGGACGGGGTGCATGTCATGGCGCAGCATATGCCCGATGACAAGTATTGCGGCTGGCCGGACCTGGTCTACGGCGGTTTGATTGCGATGCTGGTCGATTGTCATTCCAACTGGGCGGCGATGGCTTATCACTACCGCGCGGAACAACGCGAAGTGGGCAGCTCGCCGCACATCACCTGCGTCACCGGCAACCTCGGCATCAAGTTCATCAAGCCTACGCCAATGGGCGTTCTGCTGACATTGCGGGCGAAGGTCGAAGGTGAGGTCGGGCGCAAGAGCCGGGTCATCTGCGAGGTCTTCGCCGGGGATGTCCTGACCGCTGTCGGCGACTCGGTTTTCGTTCGCGTCGACACCGAGCAACTGCGGGCCGACGCGCACGACAACAAGGCAGATCTCTAAACCCGACCTTTGCCGTTCGTCAGAGCGTCTGCACCTTTGCCGAAGCCGGGTCTTCCAAGGTTTTATACCTCACCGGGAAGACCTCAATGATCAACAGAAAAATGCTCGCGCTCATGGCGGCGGGCCTGCTGTCGACGGCTTCGTCTTTTGCACTGGTCATCGAGAACGCGATGGCGGGCTCAGCCGCACCACCGGCTGCCATTCCCGGTATCAACCAGCCTCGGGGCGATGAACCCAAAAACGAGAAGGCCGATAAAAAGGGCGAGGAGGCCTCGGGTTCAAACTCCGGCGCCGAATCCCATGAGATGGAAAAGGACGCAGCGACCTCAAGCGGCTCGATGGACGATGAAAAACAGCCCAAACCGTAGAGGCCTGAGTCGCCGGTTTCGCGCAGCGCCTAGGCCATCACGCGGTTACGCCCGCTCTGCTTGGCAAGGTAGAGACGCTCATCGGCGCGTTTGAGCACGCTTTCGGGCGTCGGGGTGTCTGCGTCCCGGCAAGCCGCGCCGATGGACATGGTCAGCCAGCCAACCTGCGGTACGTCGGTCTGCTCGATGTGTTCGCGTATCCGTTCGGCAATGGTCCTGGCGGTATCCAGCGACGTGTCCGGCAGGATCAGCGCGAACTCTTCACCACCGGAGCGGCAGGCGAGGTCGCCGGTCCGCGAGTTTTGCTTGAGGATGTCGGCGACCGTTTTCAGTGCTACGTCACCGGCGTCATGGCCGAAGGTGTCGTTGACCTTTTTGAAGTGATCGATATCCAGCGCCAGCACCGAATACGCTTGCCCGGTTTTTTCCAGCAGTTCGAGAACGCTGCCCATGGCCCTTCGATTTGCCAGGCCGGTCAGGGGATCGCTTTGCGCTTCATGGCTGAGCTGGCCGAGCTTTTGCTGGAGTAGCTGCACGCCGGTCAGCATTGCCTGGCGAATCGCCGACGCATCGCGGTACCAGGCATGGATCTGTTGCAGTTGCCTGGTCGTTTGCGGCGCGGCCAACTGGTCGGCGGCGAGCGATAACTGGCGCAGCGGGCGAGCGATCAATGCCGTACCCGCCAGAATCAGCCCGAGACCCAACAGCCCGGCGGGAATCATGCCCAGCACCATGTCGCGCATGAGTTGGCCCAGCGGGGCGAGGCTGCGGTCCCTGGGTTGTTGCACGACGACCGCCCAGTTGGCGTCCGGCACCTGGGCAAAACCGGCGAGCATGGGAACACCTTTGTAGTTCGGGCCTTCCAGGGAGCCACGTTCGCCGCGCAAGGCCGCATCGACCGTCAGGCTCCAGCCGAGGACTTCACCGATGCGCTTCTGGTCCGGGTGATACAGCAGCCGGCGATTGCCGTCGGCGACGAAAGCAAAGGTCCCTTCGTGATGAAAATGCCGGCTGATGACCGTATGAAAGGCACTTTGCTTGAGCAGGTAGACGGAGCCGCCGACGACGCCGAGGAATTCCCCCGAAGCGTTGAAAACCGGCTGTGAAATGAACACCACCAGGTTGCCTGCCATGGAGATATAGGCCGCGCTGACCGATGGGCGGCGCTCCTTGAGTAGCTGCTGGACGCCCTGCGAAGTCAACGTGGCGCCGACAATCTGCGCGGTGTCGGGATAGGCCTGCAGCACCTTGCCGGTTGCATCCATGATTGCGATGGAGTTGAAATCGGAGTCCTGGGCTTGCAGGCGAATGGCTTCCTTGCGCAGCACTTCGGGGTCGCTCCAGTGCTGGCCAAGCGTATTGGCGCTGTAGTTCAAGCGACTGTGCGCCGAGTTCAGAAACTCACCGATGCTGGAGGCGACCTTGGCTGCGTAGGCTGCGTTGGCCTCAAGCGTCGTATGGATCAGGGACTGACGCTGCACCCGGTAAGCGACGTAGAGGCTGTTGCACAGCGTCGCCAGGACCGACAGCAGGACGAAGAAAAGAATCAGTCCTCGCAGGTCGATGGGCAAGGGCCTGGACAGCTTCGCGCGGTTACCTTGCTCGTTGATGGCGCGGTTGGGGGCATCAGCTGGCGTCGCCATTTTCGATCCATGAATGGGAGTGTCGTGAGGGGGCAATGACTGCCTTGCAGGATAGGCAGAGAGCGCCCAGTTGTCACATACACACCGCAGAAAACAGAACCGGAAAGTGATCCACACTGTAGGAGCGAGCTTGCTCACGATGGTCTCAAAGGCGTTGCGTTTATCCAGTCAACACGCGTCTTCGTTAACGACCATCGCGAGCAAGCTCGCTCCTACAAAATCAAACGGCCCGGCGGGGTGCTGCCGGTAATCAGTACTGCGCGCGCAGGCTCAGGGTCACGGTGCGTGGGTCGCCGTAGAAGTTGGTGCCCCAGGAGGCATCGACACGATCGTAGTACTTGCGGTCGAACAGGTTGTTGGCGGTCAGTGTCGACGACAGGTTTTCGTTGAACTTGTAGCCGACCTGCGCCGTGGTAATGGCATAACCGCCTTGCTGGAACTTCACGTCACGCTGGTAGTAGGTGTCGCTGACCGCACGCACGCCGCCGCCGACGCTGAAGTCCTTGAGCGGACCGTCGGTGAACTCGTACTTGGTCCACAGGTTGAAGTTGTGTTTGGGCGTGATGGTGCTGAAGGTCTTGCCTTTGTTGGCGTCGTCACCGTCGAGGAACTTGGTGGAGGTGTAGGCGTAACCGGTGACGATGCTCCAGTTTTCGGTCAGGTTCCCGCTCAGCTCGGTTTCCCAACCCTCGCTGCGTGCCCGCCCTTCGGTCATGTAGGCGCCGGAGTTGTTGTCGTATTCGGCGCGGTTTTCATCGTAGATGCGGAAGGCGGCGATGCTGGCGTTCAGGCGACCGTCGTAGAACTCGCGCTTGAGGCCGATCTCGTACTGCTTGCCTTTGCGCGGGCCGACCGGCTCGCCGTCTGTGCCGATTTCGCTCTGCGGTTTGAACACGCCGGTGTAGCTGAAGTAGGTCGACAGTTGCGGGGTGATCTTGCCGATAATAGCGCCGTATGGCACGACCTTGTGGTTGATGCTGGTGTGGGCTTCGCCGAAGTTGTTGAAGAAGGCGTTGGCGTTCTTCGCATCGCTTTCGTACCAGGTCACACGGCTGCCGCCGATGACGTCGAGCCAGTCGGTGACGTTGAACTTGGCGCGGGTGTAGACACCGTACTGGTCGGACTTGGACCAGTTGCCGTTGACGTGCGCATAGTCGTTGCGGGGAATGTCGATGCTGCCCGGATCAAACACGTTGATCGGAAAGTACTCGCCACCGCCGTAGGTGAAGTCCTTGTCCAGGTGCTGGTACTCGGCGCCCACGGTGAACTCGTGCTGACGATCGGCAAAGTCGAAAGGCGTGGTGACGAAGCTGTCGACGCCAATGGACTTGATGTGGGTGTAGTAGTCGTAGGCCACGGCCCAGCTGTCACCGGTGGCCGGGTCGACAGCGCCGTCGGCCCAGGTGAAGTTACGCTGCGGGGTTTCGGCGTCGCGGTAGGTCAGGGTGGTCTTGAACTGGCCACCGTTGTCCAGCGCGTGGTCAACTTCGGCAAAGGATTCCCAGACCTTCTCGTTCAGGGTGTTCCACTTGGCGTCGACGAAGGTCGAGCGCGGAACGTCCAGCAAACTGCCGTCGGCATAGGCCGGCAAGCCGAACGCCGGGGTGGAGTTGTTTTTCTGGTAAGCGCCGCCGACCGACAATGTGGTGGACGGGTCGAGGTCGAATTCCAGGCGACCGTAGATCATCGGGCGTTCGTTTTGCGCGTAGTCGACGAAGGACTTGTTGTTCTCGTAGGCGGTGATGAAGCGACCGCGCACGGTGCCCTGGTCGTTCAGCGGGCCGGTAACGTCCACCGAGGAACGGTAGTGATCGTAGGAGCCTGCGGCCAGTTCGCCACCTAAGGCGAATTTACCCAAGGCGCGCTTGCGCACCACGTTGATCGTACCACCGGGTTCACCCGCGCCCTGGTACAGGCCCGACGGGCCGCGCAGCACTTCGATGCGGTCGTACATCGCCAGGTCGAAACTGGTGGCCATGTCGCCCTGGCCGGTCGGCTGCGAAACGCCGTCGACCTGCACCTGGTCGACGAGGAAGCCGCGCATGTAGACGTCGTTGAGGCTGGAGCCGGAGTTGTAGGTCTTGATGGTCACGCCGGTGACCTGACGCATGGCGTCCTGCAGGCTGTTCATGTTCTGGTCGTCCATGCGCTGGCGCGTGACGACGGACACCGACTGTGGGATGTCCTTGAGCTTGATGTTGCCTTTGCCGATGGTCACTTCATCGCTGGTGTAGGAGTGCGAACCTTCGGTGGTCGGCCCCAGCGCCACGCCAGTGATGGACGTTGCGCCCAACTGCAATGCACTGGAGTCACCGACCGCTGGCACCAGCGACACGGTGTTGCCATTCAACTGAAAATTGATGCCGCTCCCCAGCAGCAAGGTTTTCAGTGCCTGTTCCGGTTCCATGCTGCCGGACACCGCCGTGGACTTGATGCCATTGACCATGTCCTGGCTATAGAGAATCTGCAGGTTGGTCTGCTGGCCCAGTTGGCGCAATGCACTGGCCAGCGATTGGGCCGGCACATTGACGTTCACCGGGGCTGCCTCGACCTGGGAGGTCCCCAACAGCAACAGGGTCAGCAGCGCACCCGGCACGACCGTGCGGAATTTCTTTTGCCGTTCGATGGCTAATGCCAACGGTGCGCGGGACAGAGTAAGGCTTTGCATTGCTCGAATCGCTCCAGAATGGTGTGTGCAGTTTTTAGTTAATGATAATTATTATTAGACGGACCACTTTGGCTAAACCGGAAAACAAACTTCAAAAAACAACAACCTGCGTGCCGTGATCGCTGTCAGGCGGTGGCGCGCTCGGTGACGACCCGGCCCGATTCCATGCGCACCAGTTGATCGGCCATGTCGAAATAGCGGTCGTCGTGGGAGATCACGATGATGGTTTTGCCCAGGCGTTTGAGGTCCGGCAGCAGCTCGGTGTAGAAGATGCGGCGGAAGGTCGGGTCCTGATCGGCGGCCCACTCGTCGAACACCAGCACCGGGCGTTCTTCCAGCCAGGCATTGACCAGCGCCAGGCGCTTGCGCTGGCCGGTGGACAGGTCGGTGGTGGTGAAGCAGCCGTCCCGGACGCTGACCTTGTGGGCAATCTCCAGGCGTTGCAGATATTTGTTGGCGTCTTCGGGAATGTGCTGGTCGCCCTGCACCACGTCATCGAACAGGTAGTAGTCGGCAAAGATCGTGGTGAACAACTGGCGGTAGTCGTCGCGATTCTGCGCATCGATGCCTAGGCCGTTGAGCAGGATTTCGCCCTGTTGCGGCGCGTAGAGGCCCAGCAGCAACTTGATCAGGGTGGTCTTGCCGCAGCCGTTTTCGCCGACGATGAAAATGATGTCGCCTTGCTCGATGGTCAGGTTCACCGGCCCCAGGCGAAACGCCTCGCTACCCGGTGCGGCCGGGAAGGCGTAGCTGACGTTGTCCAGTTGCAGGCTGTTGACCACGGTCGGTTGGGTCCCCTGTTCGTTGAGCAACAGGTGCGGCTCGGGCGAGGAGAACTGGCTCGACAGTTCGGCGATGCGACGGAAGGCAATGCGCGCCCGGCTGACGATCGGCAAGGTGCTGACCAGGTGTTCGATCGGGCCTTTCATGTACAGCAACACCAGCACGAAGCCGCTCATCACCGCCTTGTCGGCGCTGGGCCAGAACGATTGCAGGGCCAGCGCCAGGCCGATGACCACGAAGAACAGCATCGAGCCGAGGGTCTTGGCGATCACGAAGGTGTTGATCGAACGCACCTGGGTGTCACAGATGAAATCGGCGGTGCCCTGGATGCCCTTGACGAACATGCGCTGGCGGCGCGGGCGGTGGATGCGCAACTCCTTGGCGCCGTCGGCAATGGCGTTGTAGTGCTTTTGCAAATCGTCTTCGGCGTCGCGGGCGGCCATGAAACCCTGGATGCCCTTGCCCTGCGCGTAGAACTGGATGCCGGTGCCGATGGCAATCGCCAGCACCATCATCAGGAACATCGGCCACGACAGCATCGCCAGGTAACCCATGCAGCCGAGGGTCACGGTCAGGGAAATGGCGAGCGGCGCGAAGGCGAAGGCGAAGTCGCTGATGGTGTCGACGTCGTGGGTCAGCACCGGGATCAACCGGTGGCTGCGGTAGCGCTCGATCTGCTCGATGGGCGCTGAAAGGACTTTCTCCCCCAGCGTTTTGCGCAGCCTGGCAATGATGTGCTGGCCGACGTAGTTGGTGCCGATGTCCGAGCAGATCGAACTGCCCAGGGCCAGCACGCACAGGCCGGCGAACAGCGCGACCACGCCCTGGGTCAGGCCGTCCGGCGAATGCAGCGCGTTGTTGATGGTGGCCAGCAGCACCGTCACACTCAGGCCACCGACCATGCCCAGGAGGATCGACAGACTGACGACGAGCCGGAACGGTTTCAGGAGGCTGAACAATTCATGAATTGCACCGCGCGTTGGCTGGGTCATGAGCAGAGGGTTCCTTGGGTCGTGAGGCAGATACCCAGTAGAACGTCTGGTGGAGGGCTTAATTTAAAGGGTGGGCGACTGGTGGTGGGGGAGATATGTAACCTGTGGGAGCGGGCTTGCTCGCGAAAGCGGTTTGTCAGTCACATAGATGTTGGATGTGCTGCCGCCTTCGCGAGCAAGCCCACTCCCACAGGGGTTCGGGTTGGGGATGGAGTCAGAGGTTGGGTGTCAGGTCGCGTACGACACGGAAACCGATCCAGTCGCCACGGGTCTGCGGGTCGATGTCATTGCGGTTGCCCGAGCGGGAAAACACCGGCGCTTCGCCCCAGTCGTTGCCACGGATGCGCAGGGTGTCGCAGTTCGGTTCGGTCCAGGCGCTGCCATCGGTAGGTGCGCCGACGTAGTCCGGGTGGTAGCAGTCGGCAATCCATTCATAGACGTTGCCATGCACGTCGTACATGCCGAAGGCGTTGGGTGGATAGCTGCCGGCCGGCGAGCTGTAGCTGTAGCCATCGGTCGGGCCGTAGGTGTTGGCGTGGGTGGCGATGCTGTACTCGGTGCCGGGGTCGAACGGGAAGGGGAACGGTCCCGTCGAGCCGCCACGGGCGGCGTATTCGCGTTGGGCCTCGCTGACGATGTGGTAGTGCTGGCCGGTTTTCATCGATAGCCAGGCGACGTAGGCGCTGACTTCGACAAAGTTCATGCACACCGCCGGCTGGCGCGGGCCCTGGGGATAACTCGGTTTGCCGTTGGTGCATGCCCGGCCGGGGCGGGTGTCGCCATCGGGCAGGGTAATACCGGTTTCCTGCATGTATTGGTTCCATTCGCCGGCGGTGATCTGGTAACGGCTCATGGCAAACGGCTTGTCGAATGTCACTTCATGCATCGGGCCTTCATCGGGCTCGCGGCCGACTTCGTCTTCCGGGGTGCCCATGGTGAAGGTGCCGGCGGGCAGTACCACCATTTCCGGGCAATTACGGCAATCCTTGAAGACCTTGCCCGGCAGCGGTGCCGTGTAGGCCTGGGCGAGGCCGGGCACGGCGCTGCCGAGCAACCCCAGCAGCATCAGGGCGCCGAGGTTTTTCAGGGTGTTTTTCATAAAAAATTTTCGTCCATTTAAATCGGTGGGTCAGAGCTTGCTCGCCATCAGTTCCATCAACCGGTCGATGTGCGCCTCGGTATTGAGCAGCCCCGGCGATACACGAATGATCGGCCCGACATCGCGGTCCACGGCGTCACACACCACGCGCTGATCCATCAGGTAATTGGCGACTTCCTCGCAGTCCCGGTCCTTGATGCGGAAAAAGGTGAAACCGGCGGAATACTCCGGTGACAGCGGCGTGACCAGCTCCACCGACGGGTGCTGCTGCAAACGCTTCTTCAGGTAGCTGTTGATGTCATGGATGCGTGTCGCGACCTCGGCCTTGCCCAGGTCCAGGTGCAATTTGAAGGCTTCGGTCAGCGCCCAGCGGTGTTCGAAGGAGTGGTAGCCGCCATAGGTCATCACCGTGGAAAACTGGGTGGCTTCGGAGAAGGTCGGGATGGTCGGGGTCACGTCCTTGAGCTCGTCGGAACGGGCACAGATGATCCCGGTGCCCCGTGGGCCGAACATCCATTTGTGAGTGCCGGCAATGAAAAAGTCGCAGTGCATGTCCGGGAAGTCGACGTTCTCCACACCGAAGCCGTGTACGCCATCGATGACGTAGAGGATGCGGTCCTTGTCGGCGCGACCACGGTTTTTCTCTTCCACCAGTTTGCCGATTTCGCCAATGGGCAACTTCACACCGCTGCCGGAATGCACCCAGGTCATGCCCAGTACGCGGGTTTCGGGGCGGATGTTGCGTTCGATCGAGGCCAGCACTTCGGCGGTCGAAACCTTGTAGGGGTCTTCGAACAATTTGATCTTGCGAACCTGGGTGCCGTCCTTCTGGGTGCGGTATTCGAACACGCTGTTGGCGGCGTAGTGCTCGTGTTCGCTGGTGAGGATTTCCTGGTCCGGGCGCACGTGGATGCCGGCGTAGATCATCGCCAGGCCTTCGGTGGTGCTGCCGGTGAGGGCGATCTGCGACGGCTTGGCTTTCAAGTAACGGCCGGCCCACACGCGCACGTCTTCTTCGCGGCGTTCGGTTTCGCCGCGATGCCAGTCCATGGCCAGGCCCGGGTTGCGATCAAGGTTCAGGCGATGCATCTCGATGGCCTCACGCACCGGAAGCGGGTGCGAGGTCACGAGGAAGTTGGCGAAGTGCAGGTAATTCGGGTCCTGGGTGAACAGTTGGCGCAACTGGTCCCATTTGTCCCTGGGCAACGGCGCCGGGCTTGCGGCCCGTGCGGGCAAGCTGACGGCCGAGGCCAGGGGAATGCCGGCCGCCAGAATGCCGGCCTGCTTGAGGAATGAACGACGGTTGGTCATGGTTCGGTTCGCTTTGGCAAAAGGAAAAAATCAGTTCTGGACCACAGGTCGGGAGGACTTCTGCACCTGGTCCCAGACCCGCAGGAAGTTGCCGCCCCAGAGCTTGGCGATATCGGCCTCGCTGTAGCCACGGCTGATGAGTTCGGCGGTCACGTTGCGGGCCTCGCTGACGTCTTTCCAACCGTCGAGGCCGCCACCGTCGTTGAAGTCGGAACTGATGCCGACGTGGTCGAGGCCGATTTTCTTCACGGCGTAATCGATCGCGTCGCCGTAGTCCTTGAGGGAGGCCTTGGGTTCTTCGTCGAGGATCGAATAGAGCTGGCTGGCGTACTCGCCGAAGCGTTGCTCGGGCCAGACGGTGATCACCGGGTCGCCCGGCATCAAGGCCATCTCCAGGCCTTGCAGCGGTTGCAGGTCGAAGCGCGCGCGCAGGGCGTTGAGCTTGTCCAGGGTGGCCTGGCTCAGCGGGCGGATGTAGGTCGGGAACGCGACAATCTGCACCACGCCGCCGCTGTTCTTGATCAGCTGCATTTCCGCATCGCTGAGGTTGCGTGGGATATCCACCAGGGCACGCGGTGCCGAGTGCGAGGCGACCATCGGCGTGCGGCTCAGTTGTGCGACTTGCTCCAGGGCCTTGGTCGACATCTGCGACACATCGATGATCACGCCCAGGTCGTTGAGGCGCTGCACCGCTTGCTTGCCAATGTCCGACAGCCCGCCGAGGGCGTCGCGCGAGTCGTTGAAAAATGGCAGCGGCCGCGACGAGTCGGCCCAGGCGTTGTTGCCCACGTAGCTGAAGCCGAACATGCGCATGCCGCGCGCGGCCCACGTATTCAGGGCGTTGAGGTCATTGCCCAGCGGGTAGGCGTTGAGCATGCTGATGAAGATCGCGAACTTGCCTTCGCCGTGCAGGCGACGGAAGTCGTCGGCGGTATAGGCGATGGCCACCTGGTTAGGGAAGTCACGGACCATGGCGCTGATGATCTTGTAGCGGGTTTCCTGCTCAAGGCGAGCCTCGTCGACGAACCCTTCGGTAGGGCGGTGGGGCGCGTTGGGGCCGTTCCAGATTTCCGGCCAGCCGAAGATCGTTAGCGCCGCCCCGGACAGGCGCCCGCGCGCGGTCTTGATCAGGTCGAACTGGCCTTCGCCGTCCTTGTCGACTTCGTTGCCGGCGGTGCCGAAGTCCATTGGCACGGTGATGTGGCTGTCGAACGAGAGGATGCGCTCCTGCAGTTGATCGGCCTGTTTCATCACCTTGACCGGGTAGCCGGGGTTGTCCTTGAACCAGTAATCCCAGGCCGCGAAGCCTGCGCCCGCGCTGATCGCCAGGGCCAGCGGCAGGCCGATGAAAAGAGCCTTTTTCGAACGTGGTTTTGTCATTGCCGTCTCAGTCAGGTTCGCCGTCGAGGATCAGGCGCGGGGGCCTTTGCTATCTGGGGGGAACGAGTGGCTGATCGAATAATTTAGGTGTTTGTACCGGCCTCTTCGCGAGCAAGCCCGCTCCCACAGGTGACCGCATTCCAATGTGGGAGCGGGGTTGCTCGCGAAGCTTTTAAATTTATGCGGGTAACAAACGTTCTAGCTTGGACAAAGCCTGCTCCATGGCTGACACAGGTAGGGCAATGACGATTTCTCGACGATGGTTCCTCGCGGGCCTGGCGCTCACCGGTGCCGCCGTGCCGGCGGTGTATTACGGGCATCGCGAACTGACCAGGCCGGACCCGACGATCACCCCCGGCGAAGCCTCGTTCGACGTGGCCGATGTTGCCGGTCAGCGCTTGGCCGATACCTTGCGCGGGGTCTGGCAGATTCGTTTCGACGGTCGTGACGGCGGTATCGAAGGCTTACCGCGAGAAGGCCTGGAAGTATTTATCGACATCGGCCACAAAGGTCGCGGCGTCGTGGGTTTCCTCGACACCGCCGAGCGTTTGCGCTCTGCCGAAGAGCCTCGTTACCGGGTGCTCGGCGATTTGTCCGCGGCCAACCCGAAACAGCTGAGTTGGCGATTGCTGGGCGCCAGCGGCTGTTGCGAATACGAATTCGACATGAGCCTGGACGAGGTCTGGGCCGGTTTCGGTAACGCCGGCAGCGGCAGTCTCAGTGGGCGCGTGTTGGACCTCAATCGCCCGCTGATGCTGACGGCCCAGGACAATCGCTTCATCGCGGTCAAACGGGTATTCCCCGAAGCCCGTGAGCGCACCGGCCTCAATCCGACCCTGCTCGCCTGGCTGGTATCACCGCAGCACCGATTGTTTCACCAGCTCTGGCATGCCACTCGGGACAAGTGGCACAAGCTGTCCGAAGACCAGCGCGGCGCCTTGCGCGGGCTCGGCTGGCAACCCGGCCCTCGGGACCAGGAGCGCGATGCCCGGGGCGAGCGCAAGGATCGCAACGGTTCGGGCGTGGACTTTTTCTTCATGCACCGGCACATGCTCGGCACGGCGCGGTCGATGCAGGATTTGCCGTCCTGGACGCACTTCCCGTTGCCGCAGCCGGAACTGGCGCGGGACCGGCCCGGTTTTGCGCGCTACTTCGACAACCACGACGGCACGGCGCTGCCGCCGACCTGGCTGGCCGAGGACGATGACGAGTACACGCAATGGGTCAGCGACATCAAGACCAGCGAGACCTATCACAGTAATTTCCAGGTCTGGGAATCGCAGTACCGTGACCCGCGTTACCTGTCGAAGCTGACCCTCGGTCAGTTCGGCTCGGAGGTTGAACTGGGCCTGCACGACTGGCTGCACATGCGCTGGGCTTCGGTGCCGCGCGATCCGTCCAACGGTCAGCCAGTGCCGTTCGCCCGCGATCCATCGGATTTTTCCGCACGCTGGTTCGCCGCGGAAAACGACTTCCTCGGCGACCCGTTTTCCTCCCATGTGAACCCGATGTTCTGGCATTTCCACGGCTGGATCGATGATCGCCTCGAGGACTGGTTCCGCGCCCACGAGCGCTTCCATCCGGGGCAGGTCAGTCGGCGGGAGGTCAATGGCGTGCAGTGGTTCGCGCCGGGGCGCTGGGTGGAAATCGATGACCCGTGGCTCGGTCCGGGCACACATGGCTGCAGCACCACACCGGGGTTGCAGGCGGGCAAGTCCGTGGAAATGGACCCGGAAACCATGAAGCTGGCGCTGCGCATCACCTTTGGTGAGGACGAGAAGAAGCTGAAGGACCTGTTCCGCAAGGTGCCGCAGCGGCCGTGGTATGCGCGTCATCTGAGGGCTAAACAGAGCCAAGCTTGATCTTGGCCGTACACAGATTTTGTGTTCACTGAAGATCCACTGTGGGAGCGGGCTTGCTCGCGAAGGCGGTGTGGCAGACGACATAGATGTTGAATGTACTGGCCCCTTCGCGAGCAAGCCCGCTCCCACATTTGATCCTGGTTGTACGCAGGTTTTATGTCCGCTGAAGATCCCTGTGGGAGCGAGCTCGCGATGGCGTCCTCTCAGACACCGCAACTACAAAACCTGCCACCCCCCACCCAACGCCTTGTACAACGCAATACTCGCCTGCATGCGCGACAACCGCAGTTGCACATTCAAATCCTGCGCCGCATACAGCGTGCGCTGCGTCTCCAGCACTGTCAGCAGATCCTCCGCCCCAGCCTGGTAGCGGCTTTGCGCGATGTTGAACGCAGTCTGTGCCTGGCTCAGTTCTTCACTCTGCCAGCCGCGCTGTTGATCCAGCCCGCGAATGCTGTTGAGGGCTTTTTCGACGTCGGCGAAGCCATTGATGATCGCGCCGCGATAGGTCTCCAGCAGTTCTTCCTGGCGCGCCGTGGCCTTGTCGCGCTGGGCACCGAGGCGGCCGTTGTTGAACACCGGCGCGAGCAGTCCGGCGGTGAGGTTGTAGAAGGGGCTGCGCAGAATATCGTCGGCCCGGTCGGCGCCGGAGCCGATTTCGGCGGTGAGGGTCACAGTCGGCAGCATCGCGGCACGGGCGACGGTGACGTCGGCTTGGGCGGCGGCCAGTTGCGCCTCGGCCCGGGCAATGTCCGGACGGCGGCTGAGCAACTGGCTGGGCACGCCGGCGTCGATGGCGGGCCAGGTCAGTTGATCGAAGCGTTCCTGACCCAGCGACAGCGCCTGAACCGGTCGGCCGAGCAGGGTGGCGAGGCTGATTCGCGCATCCTCGGCCTGTTGCTGCACCAGCGGCAGCTGGCGTTGCTGCGCTGCCACCAGGCTTTTTTGCTGGGCCAGTTCAAGGGCCGTGGCCGAGCCCGAATCGAAACGGGTCTGCACCAGTTTCAGCACGCTCTGGGCGTTGGCCAGGTTCAACTTGGCGATGCGGCCCTGCTCCTGCAACGACAAGGTTTGCGCATAGCCGTTGGCCACGCCACTGAGCAAGGTCAATTCCACGGTGGCCTGATCGAACTCGCTGGCTTTCAGGCTGATTTGCGCGCGGTCGCGGCCGGCCCGCTGGCCACCCCAGAAATCGATTTCGTAGCTGGCGGTAAGGTTCGCCGTGAAGTAGTCGACGGCGTCGTTATCGCTGTCGGCATCGAGCTGACTGTAGCCGTTGCCGCGCAGCAGTTTCTGGCGATTGGCGTTGACCCCGGCCTTGACCTCCGGCAGTTGCGAACCGCCGGCAATCACCGTATCGGCCTGGGCCTGGCGCACTCTCGCGATGGCCGCGGCCAGATCGTAACTGCCAAGCCGTGCCTGTTCGATCAGGCGACCCAGTTGCGGGCTGCCGAAGCGGTTCCACCACTGCTGATTGTCATGGGCGGCGCCTGCGGTGTGCGGCGATTGCCAGGCGGCCGGCGGCCGGATGCCGCTGTCGGGGCGCTGGGCCGGGCTGCCGCAGGCGCCGAGCAGCAGGCACAGGGTTAACACACTGAGTGTCGGCTTCATGGATAGATCATTCACTGGTAAGGGCCGTGACCGGGTCGAGTCGGGCAGCTTTGCGGGCCGGCATGTAGCCGAAAACGACACCGGTGACCAGGGCGCAGCCGAAGGCGCCCAGCACCGCTATCAGGGAGAACGCGACAGCCACTTCGCTGAAAATCAGCACGCCTCCGACGATCAGCGCCAGGGCGATACCGGTGAGGCCGCCCACCACCGAGAGCATCACCGCTTCGGTGAGGAACTGGCGCAGGATGTCGCGCTGGCGGGCGCCGGTGGCCATGCGGATGCCGATCTCGCGGGTCCGTTCGCGCACGGTCATGAGCATGATGTTCATCACGCCGATCCCGCCCACCAGCAGCGAAATCGCCGCAATCGAGCCGAGCATCAGCGACAGGGTGTTTTGCGTGCGGGCCTCGGCCTGGATCATCGCCGCGTTGTTGGTCAGTTCGAAATCGTGCTTGCCGTCGTGCAGGCGCAGCATCAGTTGCTCGATGGCTTTTTCGGTTTCCTTGACCTTGCGCGCGTCCGCGGCGGCGATGGCGATGTACTCCGGATTGTGCGTGCCGAACAGGCGCACGCTCGCGGCGGAGTAGGGGATGGCGATGCGGTCGTCGCTGTCGGAGTCGCCGGAGCTGGCGCCTTTTTCGGCGAGCACGCCGACCACCTGGAAGGGTACGTTTTCGATCAGGATGTACTGGCCGATCGGGTTGGCCACGTCCTTGAGCAGCTTGGTCCGCACCTTGTGCCCGATCACCGCGACCGCCGCAGCGTTTTGTTCGTCGGCGTGGGTGAAGTAGCTGCCTTCGACCACCGGCCAGTTGAAGATCGTCGGAAAATTGGTGTCATTGCCGCCGACATAACTCAAATGGTCGAGGTTGCCAAAGCGCACCCCGGCTTCCTGGCCAATCACCGGCATGATCCGCGTCACTTGCGGCAAGCTTGCAATCGCCGCGACCTCATCGAGGGTGACGATGCCCATCGGCGTGCGCGGGTTGGGCGCCGAGCCGCTGAGGTAAATGATGTTGGAACCGAACGCGCCCATCTGCGCCATCACCTGGCGCTTGCTGCCTTCGCCCACGGCCAGCATCACCACCACCGAGGCCACGCCGATGATGATCCCGAGCAGGGTCAGCGCGGTGCGGAACTTGTTGATCCACATCACCCGCCACGCTGCGTGCACGGCATCGACCAGTTCGCCTTTCCAGGCGCCGGTGGCTTCGGCGCCCTCGCTCAGGCGCTTGCGCAAATCGACGGCTTGCAGGGCGCCGGGGTTGGCCGAGTTTTGCGCGGCGGGATTGTCCCGGGCACTGTCGCTGATGATCTCGCCGTCGCGAATCTCGATGATGCGTTTGGCCCGGGCCGCCACTTCGCGGTCATGGGTGATGAGGATCACCACGTGACCCTGGCTCGCCAGTTCGTCGAGCAAGGCCATGACCTCGGCGCCGCTGTGGCTGTCGAGGGCGCCGGTGGGTTCGTCGGCAAGAATGATGTGGCCGCCGTTCATCAGCGCGCGGGCAATCGACACCCGTTGCTGCTGACCGCCGGAGAGCTGATGCGGACGGTTGCCGGTGCGCGAAGCCAGGCCAAGGCGGTCGAGCAGGGCGGCGGCGCGGGCGTGGCGTTCGGCGGCGGGGGTGCCGGCATAGATGGCCGGCATCTCGACGTTCTCCTGGGCCGAACCCGACGGAATCAGGTGATAGCCCTGGAACACGAAACCGAAGGCTTCGCGACGCAGCCAGGCCAGTTCGTCACTGTCCAGGGCGGCGACGTTTTCCCCGGCGAAGCGGTATTCGCCCGAGGTCGGGCGGTCGAGGCAGCCGAGGATGTTCATCAGCGTCGATTTGCCGGAACCGGAAGCGCCGACAATCGCCACGAACTCACCGGCATGGATCGACAGGTCGATGCCGCGCAACACGTGAACTTCAGGCGCGTCGCCACCGCCGTAGGCTTTGCGGATGTCCGAAAGGTCGATCAGGGGCGTCAGCATTCAGCCGTCACTCCCGTCGACCGGGCCGATCAACAGGTGATCGCCTTCTTGCAGGCCATCGAGGATCTGCACCCGCAGGCGGTCACTGATGCCGGTGCGCACGTTGCGCTGTTCGATGCGGCCATTGCTGGCGACCACTTGTGCGGTCTGCAGGTCTGGCTGCGCGCCCGCCTGGAGGGCGGCGATCGGCGCGGTGAGCACGTTCTGCGCCTGGTTGGCGACGAAAAACACCTGGGTGGTCATTTCCGCCATCAGCGCGTTGTCGGCGTTGTCGACGTCCAGCAACACGGTGTACAGCACCACGCGGGCACTCCCGCTTTTGCTGGTGCTGGCGGGGCTGCCACCGCCCTGGCTGGTCTGGTCCAGCGGTTTGGGCGGGACGGGAAGGATCTGCCGCACGGTGCTGGTCCAGCGCCGGGTGCCGCCGCTCAGGGTGGTGAACCAGGCGTGCATGCCGGGTTTGACGTGGCCGATGTCGGCCTCCGAGACCTCGGCCCATACGGTCATGGGCGACAGCTTGGCGATGCGCAGGATCAGCGGCGTCTGCTGCTGGGCGTTGAGGGTCTGGCCTTCACGGGCATCCAGCGCGACCACGGTGCCGGCCATGGGGGCATAAATCCGCGTGTAGCCGAGCTCCGCCTGATCGCTGCGCAGGCTGGCTTCGGCCTGGCGGATCTGTGCCTGGAACATGTCGATGCGCGCCTGGGTCACGCGCAATTCAGCCTGGGCGGTCTGCACGTCTTCATCACGGGTGGCACCGCCAGCGGCGAGGTTCTGTTGGCGCTGGTATTTCTGCCGGGCCAGTTCGTGTTGCGCCCGTTGTTCCTGCAGCTGCGCCTTGAGGTTTTCGATGGAGAACCGCCCGGCATCGAGTTTGGCCTGTTGCGTGGACGGATCGATCTCCACCAGCAACTGGCCTTCCTTGACCACGTCACCGACTTCCACGTGGATCTTGTGGATCTGCCCGGAGGCCTGGGCGCCGACGTCGACATAGCGCCGCGGTTGCAGGGTGCCCAATGCCGTGACGCTGCTTTCGATGTCGGCGCGGCTGACCTGGACGGTGGCGAACTGGTCGCGGCCCGGCGGGATGAACTGCCAGGCGGCGACGGCAACTACAGGGATCAGGCAAAGTGCTGCGAGCAGGGCGCGTCGGGTCTGTCGGGGACGTTTCATGCAGGGTTCCGGCCAAAGGATATCGGCCCGTCGTTGAGCGGCGCAGAGACGGGAAGCTGTCCTGTAGACGTTGAACGGAGCAGAGAATTTAGCCGACAACACAAACCACTGTAGGAGCGAGCTTGCTCGCGATGGCCGCAAGGACGACGCGTTAAATTAGAAAGTACGCATCATCGTTCACGCCCATCGCGAGCAAGCTCGCTCCCACATAGTTCACGACTATTTATCGGGCAAGGCGACGCGGTACTTTAAATCTATATGAGAATTACTATAAATTACGCGATACGAATTGCCACTATCGTGCCACCGTTTATTTCAACGCTGGCACAAAGGGCTCAAGGACAGAAACCGCACCCCCGTGCGGACGGGAGTCATGTTGGAAAACTACTATCGTGAGCTGGTGTGTTTCCTGAACGCCAGGCTGGGCAACCGTCAGGTGGCCGAAGATGTGGTGCATGACGCTTACCTGCGGGTCCTGGAGCGTTCCAGCGAGACGCCGATCGAGCAGCCCCGGGCATTCCTTTATCGCACCGCTCTGAACCTGGTCGTCGATGACCACCGGCGCAATGCCTTGCGGCGCGCCGAGCCGCTGGACGTACTCGATAGCGAAGAAAGCTGTTTCACGCCTTCGCCGCACAAGGCCCTCGATCACGGCCAGCGCCTGGACATGCTCCAGCGTGCCCTGGCGGAACTGCCACGGCTGTGCCGCGAGAGCTTTCTGCTGCGCAAGATCGAGGGGCTGTCCCATTCGGAAATCGCCGGGCAACTGGGTATTTCCAAGGCCCTGGTCGAAAAGCACATTGTTAATGCCATGAAGCATTGCCGTATACGAATGCGACAGTGGGATGCCCACTGAGCCCGCACGGCTAAATTTTTTTTCATTGTCCTCGTTCCTACTCAACAGACGACCTGTTGTGCGGCCCACGGCCTGTCAGGTCACTTAGGTTCAATGCCCCGCTTTTGCGGGGAACATCCAGAGGACACTGGAAATGACACAGGCAATTGCATCGCCCCTCGTTCACGACCTGATCGGCGTCGGATTCGGCCCGTCGAACCTGGCACTGGCCATCGCGCTGCAAGAGCGCGGGGCGAGCCAGGGCAATCTGGATGTGCTGTTTCTCGACAAGCAGGCCGACTACCGCTGGCACGGCAACACCCTGGTGACCCAGAGCGAGTTGCAGATTTCCTTCCTCAAGGACCTGGTGACCCTGCGCAATCCGACCAGCCCTTACTCGTTCGTCAATTATCTCAAGGCCCACGGGCGCCTGGTGGACTTCATCAACCTGGGCACCTTCTATCCGTGCCGCATGGAGTACAACGACTACCTGCGCTGGGTCGCCGGGCAGTTCACCGCGCAAAGCCGTTACGGCGAAGAAGTGCTGACCATCGAGCCGGTGCTGCACAACCATCAGGTCGAGGCGCTGCGGGTGATTTCCCGCGATACGAGCGGGCACCAGCATGTGCGCACCACCCGTTCGGTGGTGGTCAGCGCCGGTGGCACGCCACGTATTCCCGAGGTGTTCAAGGCGCTCAAGGATGACGGCCGGGTGTTCCACCATTCCCAGTACCTGGCGCAGATGGCCAAGCAGCCGTGCGTGAACAACCAGCCGATGAGCATTGCGATCATCGGTGGCGGACAGAGCGCGGCGGAGGCCTTCATCGATCTGAACGACAGCTTCCCGTCGGTGCAGGTGGACATGATCCTGCGCGGCTCGGCACTCAAGCCGGCCGATGACAGCCCCTTCGTCAACGAAGTGTTTTCGCCGGAGTTCACTGACCTGGTGTTCCAGCAGCCCGACAGCGAGCGCGAGCGACTGGTGAACGAGTACCACAACACCAACTATTCGGTGGTGGACATCGACCTGATCGAGCGCATCTACGGCATCTTCTACCGGCAGAAGGTCTCGGGCATCGCCCGGCATGCGTTCCACACCCTGACCACTATCGAAAAAGCCACCGCCAACGAGCGCGGCGTCGAACTGCTGTTGCGCAACAACGCCACCGGTGAAGTCTCGGTGCGTCACTACGACGCCGTGGTCCTGGCCACCGGTTACGAGCGGCAGATGCACCGCAAGTTGCTGGCGCCGCTTGAGGAGTACCTGGGCGATTTCGAGGTCGATCGCAACTACAAACTGATCACCGACGAGCGCTGCAAGGCCGGTCTCTACATGCAGGGCTTCTGCCAGGCCAGCCACGGGCTGAGCGACACCTTGCTGTCGATCCTGCCGATCCGTGCCGATGAAATTGCCGGCTCCTTGTATGAGCACGGCAAGCATCGCGGGCATGGGCGGTCGGTGGTGGATTTGTTGTTGGCGACGGCCAGCTGACGTAGGTGAACTTGTGGCGAGGGGGCTTGCCCCCGTTCGGCTGCGCAGCAGTCGCAAATCCGTCGAATGCGGTCTGTCTGAAAAACCGAGTTAACCGGGTTTTGGGGGCGCTTCGCACCCCAACGGGGGCAAGCCCCCTCGCCACAGTTTTTCGCAATCCTGAACCCTTCCTGAAGAACCCCGAGATTGCCCCGGCAAGATTTTGTAACGGGTTTACTCTGCAAACATCGGGGCGTAAGCTTCGCGCGTTTTCATCCATTACGGAGACCCACAGTGGGTACTTGTTCGAGTGACAGTTGTCGGCCGGTCTCGGTAACCGGCATTTTCTCGGCAAGATAACGCGCAGTCTCCTGTGCCGTTGTCTCGCCGACAAGCGAGCAGCGGCATCCCGTTCATGGCCAGTCCCGGCCGTGTCCCGACGTCCCTCTCATCGACGCTGAACAGTGCGTGGTTTCGACTTTTTGTCGTGGCCGCCGCTCTATCGACACGCCTGTCATTCGTGACCGGCGCGCCAGGCCTTGCTTTGCCGGTTGTTCCGGCGGCAGCGGCGTGGACCTGCCTGCTCGACGGTTTCCCGGCTGACCAAAGGGGCACCAGCCATGAAACTTACCCTCAAGGAATTCTTCGCGGGTTTCCTGCGTAACCGCCACATCGCCCGGCACTTCCGTCGCCTGGCGTTGCTGGAAACCCTCACCGACACCACGGTCAGCCGTGAAGTCCCACCCACCCTGGCGCAAACCCTGGTGGCCGCTGCCGGCAGCGACACCGGTCAATTGCTCAACACCCTGGGCAGTCACACCGACGGCTTGAGCGAGTTCGAAGCCGATGCCCTGCGCGAGCAATTCGGTCTCAATGAAGTCGAGCACGAACAACCGCTGCCCTGGTGGACGCACCTGTGGCACTGCTACAAGAATCCGTTCAACCTGCTGCTGACGTTGCTGGCGGTGATCTCCTGGCTGACCGAAGACATGAAAGCCGCCATCGTGATTTTCTCCATGGTGGTGCTGTCGACCTTGCTGCGTTTCTGGCAGGAAACCAAATCCAACCAGGCTGCCGATGCCCTCAAGGCCATGGTCAGCAACACCGCCACGGTGATGCGCCGGGACGTGGAGGACCACAGCGCGCAGCGGATCGAATTGCCGATCAAGCAACTGGTACCAGGCGACCTGATCGTGCTGTCGGCCGGGGACATGATTCCCGCCGATTGCCGGGTGCTCAGCGCCAAGGACCTGTTCGTCAGCCAGGCAGCCATGACCGGTGAATCGATGCCGGTGGAAAAATTCCCCCGCCAGCAGGACCGCGACACGCTCAATCCGCTGGACCTGGACAACATCCTGTTCATGGGCACCAATGTGGTGTCCGGCACGGCCATGGCGGTGATTCTCACCA
This sequence comes from Pseudomonas sp. P5_109, assembly GCF_034009455.1. Classification (NCBI taxonomy): domain Bacteria; kingdom Pseudomonadati; phylum Pseudomonadota; class Gammaproteobacteria; order Pseudomonadales; family Pseudomonadaceae; genus Pseudomonas; species Pseudomonas sp. P5_109. The sequence continues at coordinate 4,931,290 of NZ_CP125380.1, read as the reverse complement.
CTGGCAACAGCACCTATTTCGGTGCCCTGGCCCAGCGCGTCGGCGCCACTGACCGGGCGCCGACTTCGTTCCAGACCGGGGTCAACAAAGTCAGCTGGCTGCTGATCCGCTTCATGTTCGTGATGGCACCGCTGGTGTTGTTCATCAACGGTTTCACCAAAGGCGACTGGACCGAGGCGCTGCTGTTTGCGTTGTCGATTGCCGTGGGCCTGACCCCGGAAATGCTGCCGATGATCGTCACCTCGACCCTGGCCAAGGGCGCGGTGTTCCTGTCGCGCAAAAAAGTCATCGTCAAGCGTCTCGACGCCATCCAGAACTTCGGCGCCATGGACGTGCTGTGCACCGACAAGACCGGCACCCTGACCCAGGACAAGATCTTCCTGGCGCGCAACGTCGATGTCTGGGGCAATGATTCCGACGACGTGCTGGAAATGGCCTACCTCAACAGCTACTACCAGACCGGCCTGAAAAACCTACTGGATGTGGCGGTGCTCGAACACGTCGAAATCCACCGTGAATTGAAAGTCGGCACGGCATTTCGCAAGGTTGACGAGATCCCGTTCGACTTCACTCGCCGACGCATGTCGGTGGTGGTCGCCGGGCACGATCAACCGCACCTGCTGATCTGCAAGGGCGCGGTGGAAGAGGTGCTCGCGGTCTGCTCACGGGTACGTCACGGTGAAGTCGATGAAGCCCTGACCGAAGAACTGCTGGCGCGAATCCGCCAGGTCACGGCCGCGTTCAACGCGGAAGGCTTGCGGGTGGTTGCGGTAGCGGCACGGCCGATGATCGAAGGACGCGACACCTACAGCCTGGCCGATGAGCAGGCACTGACGTTGATCGGCTACGTAGCGTTCCTCGATCCGCCGAAAGAAAGCACCGCACCGGCCCTCAAGGCTCTGGCCGCCCATGGCGTGGCGGTGAAAGTGCTGACCGGCGACAACGAACGGGTGACGGCGAAGATCTGCCGCGAAGTCGGCCTGGAGCAGCAAGGCCTGCTGATGGGCAACGACATCGAGCGCATGACGGATGCCGAACTGGCGAAAGCCGTGGAGACCACCAACGTCTTCGCCAAACTGACTCCCTCGCACAAGGAGCGCATCGTCCGGCTGCTCAAGGGCAACGGCCATGTGGTCGGTTTCATGGGCGACGGCATCAACGACGCCCCGGCCCTGCGCACCGCCGACATCGGTATTTCGGTGGACAGCGCTGTGGACATCGCCAAGGAAGCAGCCGACATCATCCTCCTGGAAAAGAGCCTGATGGTGCTGGAGGAGGGCGTGCTGGAAGGCCGCCGCACCTTCGCCAACATGCTCAAGTACATCAAGATGACCGCCAGTTCGAACTTCGGCAACGTCTTCTCGGTGCTGGTGGCCAGTGCGTTCATCCCGTTCCTGCCGATGCTGCCGATGCACCTGCTGGTGCAGAACCTGCTCTACGACATTTCGCAGATCGCCATTCCGTTCGATAACGTCGACGAGGAAATGCTCAAGCAACCGCAGCGCTGGCAGCCGGGCGACGTCGGGCGCTTCATGCTGTTCTTCGGGCCGATCAGTTCGATCTTCGACATCACCACGTTCGCCTTGATGTGGTACGTGTTCGATGCCAACACCCCGGATCACCAGACCCTGTTCCAGTCCGGCTGGTTCGTGGTCGGACTGCTGACCCAGACCCTGATCGTGCACATGATCCGCACGCCGAAGATCCCCTTCCTGCAAAGCCGCGCGGCCATGCCGTTGCTGGTGATGACCGGGCTGATCATGGCCGTGGGGATTTTCCTGCCGATGGGACCGCTGGCGCACTACTTCAAATTGCAGGCGTTGCCATCGCTGTACTTCGTGTTCCTGCCGGTGATCCTGCTGGCATACATGGCGCTGACCCAGGCGGTGAAGGGGTTCTACATTCGCCGGTTTGGCTGGCAATAAGGCCGCAAAACCTGTGGGAGCGGGCTTGCTCGCGAATGCGATGTATCCGTCACCATCATCATCGACTGACCCACCGCTTTCGAGCAAGCCCGCTCCCACAAGGGGATCGTGTGTTTTTCAAGGAGTTTTATATGCAAGCCATCGACAACCTCAACCTGAGCTCCCTGCTCGATACCCTGGTCAGCCTCAGCGCGGCTTTCATCCTCGGTGGCCTGATCGGTTTCGAGCGCCAGTACCGGCAACGCACTGCCGGCCTGCGCACCAATGTGCTGGTGGCAGTGGGTGCGGCAATTTTCGTCGACATGGCCAACCGTCTCGCCGGTGCCGAAGGCGCCGTGCGGGTCGTAGCCTACGTGGTTTCCGGCATCGGCTTTCTCGGTGCCGGGGTGATCATGCGCGAAGAGGGCAATGTACGCGGCCTCAATACGGCCGCCACGCTCTGGACCTCGGCGGCAGTCGGTGCCTGCGCCGGTGCCGACCTGCTGGCCGAGGCCTTGCTCGGCACGCTGTTCGTGCTCGCGGCCAACACCTTGCTGCGGCCAATCGTCAACAACATCAACCGTCAGCCGCTGGATGTGATTTCGGCGGAAGTCACCAACATCGTCTATGTCATTGCCCGGCGTACGCAGCAGAAAACCGTGCTGGCCCTGCTCGAAGCCGAGCTTGCGCGCTGCAACTATCCGGCCAGCGATGTCGATGTGCACGCCTTCGGCACGGATGAAATTGAAATCGAAGCCACCTTGGCGACTACCTCGGTCGATGGTGATGAGCTGGATGCGCTGGTGGCACGGATTTCGACGTCGACCTTGGTGGTGCAGGCGTTCTGGAGTCCGAGTACTTCGGAGTAAAGGTCAAGGTTTCCCGGGCAAGAGTCAGACTAACCGGCATTTATTTAGGAATTGTCCTACATAAACCTGGGAGGGGCTTCCGTAGGCTTTGCGACCTCTTGAAACCGACATCCTTTTGGAGGTCACCTTGCCGAACAAATCCTTGCGCATCCTGATCGCTGATGCACAGCACTTCAACCGCCTGCGGATCGAGCGGCTGTTCAATCAGCTCGGCTATTTCCGGGTGGCGCCGGTGCAGAGCCTCGACGAGCTCCTTCCCCTGGTGGAGTACGGTTGCGAGCCACTGGACCTGGTGCTCGTCAATGAGTCGATGGCCCGCGGAGCGCTGGACCTGTTCAATTACTTTGCCGACAACCCGCAGGTCCATCACGCGTTTATCTTCAATGAACAGCAGGCGCAGTCGCAGCCAGTCGTGGGCAAAGTCCAGTTCAGCCAGGCCGCTCTGCCTGACCTTGCGTCAATTACGCAGTTGATGAGCGTCGTTGATCCTCGGTTACCGTTTGTCGGAACTGTCATTTCTGTCAGGTAGTTCCTTGCAGCCTTCCATGCAAAAGTCTATGCGCAGCGTTGTGCCCAATCGCTGCGGTACCTGGAGGGCATTTTTTGCCCGATCGTGTTGTTTTGCACGGGAGTAGTCATGAAGTCAGCACTGATTGTGGAAGATCATCCGGTGGTTCGCTCCATGATCAAACTTGTACTCAGGGGCGAAGGATTCACGCAGATTTACGAGGCCGCCCGTGGCGATGAAGTCCTGTCGTTGCTCCGGGAGCATCAACCGGATGTCCTGCTGCTTGATCTGGGTCTTCCGGGGGTGGCGGGGCTGGAGGTGATGAATCGCATCAAGGCCGAAAACACGCGATGTCGCGTGGTGGTGTTCACTTCGCTGGAGGCCCAGTTTTATCAGGACCGCTGCATGCGTGCCGGGGCTGCCGCCTATGTTTCCAAGAGCAAGGACCTGGATGACTTGAAGGCGGCCGTGAATTCGGTGATGGCCGGCTACACCTATTTCGCCCAGATCCCCTCGAGTTCCGTGTCGATGGGGGATTTTCAACGCAGTGAAAAGCAGTTGATCGACAGCCTCTCCAATCGTGAGCTGACCATTCTGCAGTATCTGGCCCGGGGTTCGAAAAACCTGGAAATCGCCGAGATCATGCATCTGAGCTACAAGACCGTCAGTACCTACAAGACCCGGCTCATCGTCAAGCTCAATGTGAGCTCATCGGTGCACTTGAGGGATTTCGCCTTGCGCAATCATTTGATCTGAATGAACGCGCTCCGACGATTGTCCGGTTGGCTGCTGATGGGCCTGTTTTTTTGGGCATCGACGGTCTGCGCGCAACAGTCGTTGACCCTGCTGGGGCGTTCGAGTGCCGAGGGTTTGAGCGTCAGGTTGTCGGACACCGAGTCGCGCTGGCTGCAGCAAAAGCGCCGATTGGTGCTGGCTGTCTCTGCACCGGACTATCCACCCTTCGAGTTCAACACGGCGGGCAAGGTGTTCGAAGGCCTGACAGCCGATTACGCCGGATTGCTCGAACAATTGTTGAACGTTGTCATTGAAGTTCATTGTTTTCCGTCGCGGGCCGATGCGGTGCAGGCCATCAAGGACGGGCGGGCAGACCTGTTGGGGACGGCCAATCGGTTTGAAGCCGAAGATCCACAACTACAGATGTCCAGCGCGTATGCGGTCGATCAACCGGTGCTGGTCACGCGGACCGATTTCCCTCCGGTGGTCGACCCGACACTGGCCGGCAAGCGGCTGGTGATGCTGTATCACTACTTGCCCGAATACAGCGTGCAACAGTTCTACTCCAAGGCGCAGGTCCAGCTGTTTCCCTCGACACTGGCGGCGATGGGCGCCGTGGCGTTCGGCCAGGCCGATGTCTATCTGGGCGATGCGATCAATGCTCACTATCTGATCAGCAAGAACTACCTGAACAACGTGCAACTGACGGACTTCTCGCCCATGGAGTCCGGGCGTTTTGCCTTTGCGATGACCCGCGACAACGTTTCGCTATTGCGTATCGTCAACAAGGCGCTGGCGGCCATCACCACCAACAAGCAACAGAACATCCTGCGTCGCTGGGGGGCCAACGGGGTGTCTATCCCGGGCACCCAGTCATTGCAGTTGAGCGTGGCCGAACAACACTGGCTCGAACGCCACCCACGGGTAAAGGTCGCGATCAACGATAACATCCCGCCGATTTCATTTATCGACAGCGAAGGCCACTTTCGCGGCATTGGTGTCGATTTGCTGGCGAAAATCAGTTTGCGCACCGGGCTGCAGTTTGACATCCAGAGCATGAAGTCGATCGCCGAAATGATAGCCAGCGTCAAGAGCGGGCAAGTCGATGTGCTGGCCGGTATCGGCCTCAGTTCCCAGCGTGAAGATGAACTGTTGTTCACCCGCGCGTTTCTGAGCAGCCCTTCGGTGCTGGTGACCCGTACGGCCGCGGACAGCCCCAGGACGCTGGATGACATGGCGGGAAAAACCCTGGCGCTGACCCAGGGCAACATTGCCGGCGAGTACATTCGCCAGCACTATCCGCTGATCCAACCGGTGGATGCACCACTGTCGACGGACGCCATGGAGATGGTCGCCCAGGGCAAGGCCCATGGCAGCATCAACTCGTTGATCAGTGCCCGTTACCTGATTTCCCGGCAGTATCGCGATCGTCTGCAAGTGACCAGTACCGTGGGCACCGATCCTGCCCGAAGCACCCTGGCAACCAGTCGCGAGGCGACTGAACTGCATTCGATTCTGGACAAGGCGCTGTTGAGTATCCCTCCCGAGGAAATTGACGAACTGACCCAACCCTGGCGCTATGACTCGATGGTCGAGCAGAGTTACTGGCTGCGACACCGACAGGCGATCGTGCAGGCGTTCGCGGTGGCGGGTGTCTTGCTGTTGCTCGCGTTGGCCGGGATCGTCTGGCAGCGCCGGCAGATTCGCCAGCGTCAGCTTTTGCTCGGGCAATTGCAGGAAGCCAAGGATGCGGCGGACGACGCCAACCGGGCCAAGACGACGTTCCTGGCCACCATGAGCCATGAAATCCGCACGCCGATGAACGCGTTGATCGGCATGCTCGAACTGGCGCTGAAACGGGCCGATGAAGGGGAGACCGACCGCGCCGCCATCGAGGTGGCGTCCAACGCCGGGCAGCAACTGCTGGATTTGATCGGCGACATTCTGGACGTCGCGCGGATCGAGTCCGGGCATTTGTCGCTGGCGCCGGAACGGGTCAACCTGCACGCGCTGGTGACATCGGTCTGCCGGGTTTTCGAAGGGCTGGCGATGCAGAAGAATCTGCAATGGCGGGTCGAGCTGGACGAACACAGTGACTGCGACGTGATGCTCGATCCCACGCGCTTCAAACAGGTGCTGTCCAATCTGCTGAGCAATGCGATCAAGTTCACCCGTGAAGGTCAGGTGAGCCTGGCATTGCGAGCACGGCCTCAAGCCCCGGCGCACCTCGCTGTCAGCGTACAGATTGAAGACAGCGGCATCGGTATCAGCGCTTTCGACCAGCAACGCCTGTTCAGCCCGTTCGTGCAGGCGGGTAACAGTCAGCAGACCGCCCGGCAAGGCTCCGGCCTGGGCCTGGTGATCAGTCGAACCCTGTGCGAAACGATGGGCGGCCAGTTGCAACTCGACAGTGAGCTTGGACGCGGGACGCGGGTGGACATCAGCCTGGTGCTGCCGGCCCTGCAAGCGTTGCCCGAGGGAGAGATGCTCCAGGACTCGGCGCAGCTCACCACCCGGGCGTTGTCGATTCTGGTGGTCGACGATTATCCGGCCAATCGCCTGTTGCTCTCACGGCAGCTGAGTTACCTGGGCCACCATGTGGTGATGGCTGAAGACGGCGCGCAGGGGCTGGAACAGTGGCGCGGGCACGGGTTCGACCTGGTCATTACCGACTGCAACATGCCGGTGCTCAGTGGTTACGAACTGGCGGGCGCGATGCGTGAGCAGGAGCGGCTGCAGGGACTGTCACCGATGCTGATTCTGGGTTTTACCGCCAACGCGCAGGCCGAGGAGAAAGCCCGGTGTCGGGCGGCGGGCATGGACGATTGCCTGTTCAAACCCATTCGCCTGGTGGATTTGCAGGCCTGGCTGGCCCAGCGGTTCTCCAGCGCTCCTTTGGTGGCAATCGACGATCCTGGCTTCGCCGAGTTTGATTTGAGCGAGCTGGAACGCTATGCGGATTCGGACCGTGAGCTGATCGATCAACTGATGCTCGATCTGGCGTTGACCAACCGCGAGGACCGCGTGCATTTGCTGGCGTTGCACGCCAGCGGCAATCGCCCGGAATTGCAGGCGCTGGCACACCGGATCAAGGGTGGCGCGCTGATGGTGCGAGCACTTGCCCTGGTCGAGTGTTGCGAACAACTGGAGCAGGCGTGCAATGACGGCCGCGCGGCACTGATCGACGATGCCGTCGACCAGTTGCAGCAAGCCATGACCCGTTTGGAACAGCGTCTGGGGCAGGATTGAGGCTCAATCCCAGTTCGGTGCGATGCCTTTTGGGCTGGTCAAGCGGTGGCCGCGATCCAGCGTTGCGATCAAGGCCATGTCGCTCTCACTCAAGGTCAGCTCGCGAGCCTTCAAGTTGCTTTCGAGGTTGCCCCGGCGAGTGGAAGACGGGATCACCGCGTAACCCGATTGCATGGCCCAGGCTAGGGTGACCTGAGCCGGGGTCACTTGCAGACGTTCGGCGATTTGCTGGATGAGCGGGTCCTTGAGGACTTCACCGTAAGCCAGGGTCATGTACGACGTGATGCCGATACCCTGGCTCTGCGCGAACGCGACGACGTTGCGGTTTTGCAGGTACGGGTGCAGTTCGATCTGGTTGGTGGCGATGTGCTCGGCACCGATGGCTGCAATCGCTTGCTGCATCAGGTCGATGGTGAAGTTGGACACGCCGATCTGTCGGGTCAGGCCCAGGCGCTTGGCTTCGAGCAGAGCGCCCATGAATTGCGCGACGGGCACTTGATCGTCCGGCGACGGCCAGTGGATCAGGGTCAGGTCCAGGTAATCGATTTGCAGTCTGCGCAGGCTTTCCTTCAGGCTCTCGATCAGACGGTCACCCGCCAGGTTGGCGACCCAGATCTTGCTGGTGATGAACAGTTCTTCCCGGGCGATGCCGCTGGCTGCGATGGCTTCGCCGACGTCGGCTTCGTTCTCGTAGATTTGCGCGGTATCGATCACCCGGTAGCCGAGCGCCAGGGCGGTGCTCACCGAGTCGATGACCACCTGGCCTTGCAAGCGAAACGTACCCAGACCGAAGGCGGGAATAGACATTGATGACTCCAGGGGTTGCAGTAGGAATGGGCGGCAGTATCCGCGCCTGTATCCGTGAGAAAAACCGCTGGAGCGGCAAAGCAATGTTTACCGAAAGTCATGAATCGGTAGCAGTCCGGTTTCGTGAGAGTGTCTGATCTGGCGCCTTCGCGAGCAAGCCCGCTCCCACAGGGGAATGCATTCCAAATGTGGGAGCGGGCTTGCTCGCGAAGGCCGCGACTCGGTATGAAGCCTTACCCATCAACTAGCCGCTCAAAGCTTGCAGCTGCCTTCAGGCAATATCACTACGACTGAATTCCTCCCCGAGAAAATCGATCAACGTGCGCACCGACGGCAGCAAGCCCCGGCGCGAAGGGAAGATCGCATGAATCACGCCGCTCTTCGGTACCCAACCCGGCACCAGTTCCACCAGTTGCCCGGCAGCAATCTCATCACGCACCACCACACTGGGCAGGTGCACGATGCCGATCCCGGCGACCGCCGCGTGGCGCAGGGCCAGCAGGTCATCGGTGACCATGCGCGGCGCATGCCGGATCATTGCCGTGCTGCCATCGGCACCGAACAGTTCCCACTGATATTCGCGCTGTGCCGCGCCCCAGTGCAGGCTCGGCAAACCACTGAGGTCGGCCGGGGAGGCCGGTGTCGACAGACGCGATAAAAAGCTTGGGCTGCCAACCACGCTCTGGGTGCTATTGCCCAGCACCTTCATGACCATGTCGGTGTTTTCCAGCGGCGGAAAACGTACCCGCAGGGCAACGTCGAAACCTTCGTGAATCAGGTCGACCCGGCGATTGGTGCTCTCGATGAACAATTCCACCAGCGGGTACTTGAGCATGTAGCGGGTCAGCATCGGCCCGACCCAGGAATTGAGCAGCGCTGTCGGGCAACTGACGCGCACCATGCCCTGGGGCTCGGAGCGGTTGCGCTCGATCAGTTCGGCGGCGCTTTCCGCTTCCACGCGCATGGCCAGGCAGCGCTGGTAGTAGGCCTGGCCGATTTCCGTCAATGAACAATGCCGGCTGCTGCGGTGCAGCAGGCGCACGCCGAGGCGTTCTTCAAGTTCGGCAATGCGTCGGCTGAGTTTGGACTTTGGCATGTCCAGTGCCCGGCCGGCCGCGGCAAAACCGTGATGTTCCACCACTTGGGTGAAGTAGTAGAGGGTGTTGAGGTCTTCCACCATCGTTCTCCAGATAGAACGCTAAAGCTGATTTTTGCAGTCTAGCGCAGCAAAGGTCACGGTTTTAAGCTTTGTCCATGGCTTCACTCACCTCATCAGGAGACACCATGAAAAACATCATCGGTATCTACACCAGTCCACGGACCCATTGGGTTGGCGACGGCTTTCCGGTTCGCACGCTGTTTTCCTACGACAACCTGGGCAAGCACATCAGCCCGTTCCTGCTGCTGGATCACGCCGGCCCCGCTGAATTCACCCCGACCAGCGAGCGACGTGGCGTTGGTCAGCATCCTCATCGTGGCTTCGAAACCGTGACTATCGTTTACAAGGGCGAACTGGAGCACCGGGACTCCACCGGCAGTGGCGGCAAGATCGGCCCCGGCGATGTGCAATGGATGACCGCTGCCTCGGGGATCCTGCATGAAGAGTTTCACTCCGAGGGCTTCGCCAAGAGCGGCGGCACCCTGGAGATGGTGCAGCTGTGGGTCAACCTGCCGGCCAGGGACAAGATGGCCGACCCCGGCTACCAGACGATCCTCGATCGCGACATCCCGAGCATCGCCTTGAAGGACAACGCCGGCAGCCTGCGCCTGATCGCCGGTGAGTTCGACGGTCACAAGGGCGCGGCGCGCACCTTTACCCCGGTCGACGTGTGGGACATTCGTTTGAATGCCGGCAAGTTGCTCACCCTGGATCTGCATGAAGGGCGCAACACCGCGCTGGTGGTCTTGCGCGGCGCGGTTCAGGTCAATGGCCTGGAATCGGTGCGCCAGGGGCAACTGGCCCTGTTCGATCGCAAGGGCGATCGCATGACTCTCGAAGCCAGCGAAGACGCGGTGGTGCTGTTGCTCAGCGGCGAGCCGATTGACGAGCCAATCGTCGGTCACGGGCCGTTCGTGATGAACACCGAGCAGGAAATCCACCAGGCCTTCGCCGACTTCCAGTCCGGGCACTTCGGCCGGATGCACGCTTAACTCGCAGCGCTTAAACACCCGACTCTACACAGGATGAGTAGGCCGGTTTTCAGGCCAGGGATGGCTGTTGCCCAAAAGAAAGAGGAAACGCTCATGAACACTGTCTACGCGGCCAACTTCAACGGCCAGAAACCGACCATCGACCCCAACGACAGCGCCATGCTGTTGATCGATCACCAGAGCGGACTGTTCCAGATCGTCAAGGACATGGACGTGCCCCAACTGCGCGCCAACGCCATTGCCCTGGCCAAGGCCGCGACCCTGCTGAAAATGCCGGTGATTACCACTGCCTCGGTTCCGCAAGGACCGAACGGGCCGTTGATTCCGGAAATCCACGAAGCCGCACCCCATGCGCAATACGTGGCGCGCAAAGGTGAAATCAACGCCTGGGACAACCCGGAGTTTCACGCGGCGGTCAAGGCCACCGGCAAGAAAACCCTGGTGATCGCCGGCACTTTGACCAGCGTGTGCCTGGCGTTCCCGTCCATCGCCGCCGTGCATGAAGGCTACAAGGTGTTTGCGGTGGTCGACGCCTCCGGCAACCACTCGAAACTGGCCACTGATCTGACCGTCGCCCGCCTGGCCCAGGCCGGAGTGGTGCCGATCGACATCATGGCTACGCTCTCTGAGCTGCAAGGCTCGTGGAACCGCCCGGATGCCGAGCAGTGGGCCGCTGTCTACGCCCAGGCCATGCCGCATTATCAATTGCTGATCGAGAGTTACCTCAAGGCCCAGCAAGTGGCGAACGAACACGAGGTGCTGGACTCCCAGCGCTGACCGGTGACCCCACGCCGATTTTCTCTCGGCATCGATAACCTGCGAGGACTACTGCAATGACTACTTCCTACAAGCGTCTGGACAAGGACAACGCCGCCGTTCTGTTGGTGGATCATCAGACCGGCCTGCTGTCACTGGTACGCGACATCGATCCGGATCGATTCAAGAACAACGTGCTGGCCCTGGCTGACCTGGCCAAGTACTTCAAGCTGCCGACCATCCTCACCACCAGTTTCGAAACCGGTCCCAACGGCCCGCTGGTGCCCGAGCTCAAGGCACAGTTCCCGGACGCGCCGTACATCGCCCGCCCGGGCCAGATCAACGCCTGGGACAACGAAGATTTCGTCAAGGCGATCAAGGCCACCGGCAAGAAACAACTGATCATCGCCGGTGTGGTGACTGAGGTGTGCGTGGCGTTCCCGGCCCTCTCGGCGCTGGCCGAAGGTTTTGATGTGTTCGTGGTCACCGATGCGTCCGGCACCTTCAATGAGTTGACCCGCGAATCGGCGTGGAGCCGCATGACCGCCCAGGGTGCGCAATTGATGACCTGGTTCGGCCTGGCCTGTGAGCTGCACCGCGACTGGCGCAACGATATCGAAGGGTTGGGCACGCTGTTCTCCAACCATATTCCGGATTACCGCAACCTGATGACCAGCTACAGCACGCTGACCAACAGCAAATAACTTCGGCATCACGCATCCCCCCTGTGGGAGCGGGCTTGCTCGCGAAGGCGGTGTGTCAAACAACATATACGTTGCCTGACACTCTGCATTCGCGAGCAAGCCCGCTCCCACATTGGTTTTGTGGTGTTTTTGGGAGGGGGTTCATCCCGCCAAATCAATTGCTCCTACACTATGGCCAATCCATGCGATCTTCGCGTTCTTGGCCCTGGCTGGAGTTGCTTGATGCTGTCATTGCTCACTGAACACCCGTTGATCTGCGCAATGGCGCTGATCCTGATCGATCTTGGTTTGTGGTACTTGCTCAGCGCCGTTGGCAGCGCCTGGCGGCTGATGGTGCGGGTGGTGATTTTTTCGTTGTTCAGCCTCCTGCTGTTCAACGAAGGCCTGAACCCGATGGAACCGCCGCCCTGGGCCGACAACGTGCCGTTGCATCTGGCCGCCACCGGCTTGCAGATTGGCTGGTGGTTGTTCGGCGCGCGGACCCTGACCGTGCTGATCGGCGCGGTGATGATGCAACGGGTCGGGCATACCGGACGCTTGCTCCAGGATTTGCTCGGTGCGGTGATTTTCCTGATCGCGGTGATTGCCGCCCTGGCGTATGTACTCGATCTACCGGTCAAAGGCGTGCTGGCGACGTCCGGTGCGTTGGCGATCATTGTCGGTCTGGCCTTGCAAAGTACCCTCAGTGACGTGTTCTCCGGGATCGTCCTCAACACCACCAAACCCTATCAACTCGATGACTACATCTCCATCGACGGCATGGAGGGCAAGGTCACCGACATCGACTGGCGCGCCACGCGCCTGCAGACCTCCCAGGGCTGCATGGCGGTGATCCCCAACTCGCTGGCGGCCAAGGCCAAGATCATCAATTTCAGCCGGCCGAACGACATGTTCGGGATTTCCGTATCCCTGGAAGTGAGCCCCCACGCGAGGCCGAACACGGTAATCGATGCGTTGGAGCGGGCCATGCAAGGTTGCCGTGCGCTGCTGGATACACCGTCGCCCAGCGTCGGCCTGAAAACGGCCAGCAACACCGGAGCGGTCTACGAAATCAGCGGCTTTGTCGCGTCGATGGATGAGAAACGCTCGGTGCGCAATCAGCTGTACGACCTGGCCTACCGGCACTTGCAGGCGTCCGGCGTCAACCTGCTGTCGAGTGTGGAGCCCAATCCGCCGGGCAATCTGTCGCGGCCTCGGGCGCTGCTCGACAGTTCGCCGATTTTCTCCACCTTGCGCCAGGAAGAGAAAGACACCTTCAGCCAGAACATGACCCTGCAATCGTTCCGCGCCGGGGAAACGATCCTGGAGGCGGGAGAGGTCAGTGATCACCTGTTCATCATCGAGTCCGGAGTGGTCACGGTGACGCTGACCCGCCACGGCGTGCCTTTCGAATCCGGGCGCATGGGGCCGGGTGAAGTGATCGGTGAGGCCGGCATTCTTACTGACAGTTCGGTGCCCGCAAAATTTGCCGCGAAGACCTTTTGCTCTTTGTACCGGATTGAAAAGGCGTACCTGAAACCGTGCCTGGATGCCCGTCACGACATCAATGAAGCGATGAAAACCTTGCTCGATTACCGGCTGCACAAAGCGAAAACCCTGACACAGGACCTGCCAGTGCCGGAGGCGAAAAAGGGCTTTTTGCAGTGGTTGCGCAATCGGGTGTGAATGGCCACTGCGCGGAGCAACCTCGCTTCCACAGGGGGAATGCGCTCAAATGTGGGAGCGGGCTTGCTCGCGAAGGCGGCAGTGAGTTCACCAGAAATGAATGGTGAACCCCACACCCGCGCCTCCACCGATAACCAGGAAAGCACAGCCAATGGCCTCCTCGACTTCTGCAAGATTGGCTATTTGTGTAGACCGGTCGTGGGACTAACGTAGTGCCACACCCACTTGCCCTGGAGCACGCCATGAAAACCCGTATCGATTTCTACACCGCTTCCCCAGATGCCCTCAAGGCGATGATCGCCCTTGAAACAGCCGTTTCGAAACTGCCACTGGAAAAAAACCTGATCGAACTGGTCAAGCTGCGCACCTCGCAAATCAACGGCTGCGCCTTCTGCCTGGACATGCACAGTGCCGACGCGCGCAAGGGCGGTGAATCCGAGCGGCGTCTGGCCACGTTGTCGGCCTGGCGCGAAACGCCGTTCTTTACCGAACGTGAACGCGCCGCACTGGCCTGGACCGAATCCCTGACCCTGATCAGTCAGACCCATGCCCCGGACGAAGACTATGAACTGGCCACCGCGCAGTTCGATGCCAAGGAAATGGTCGACCTGACGGTTGCCATCACCACCATTAACGCCTGGAATCGCCTGGCCATCGGCTTCCGCAAAATGCCTCAGGCCTGACATTTTTGTCATCGGGCGGGGATGGGTATGCTACGGACCGTTGGTTTTTGAGTCACCCAACTTGCTTATTTATAGCGGACGCCTCCACTTTGGAGGCGTTTCTGTTTGCGGATTAGCTCTTCTCAGTCAATTTTTCTCTGCGTAATGGCGGGGTTATGGATTTACAGTCTAACGAACTGTAATTTATGACAGTTATATAAATATTGTCTTGATCCTAAGGTCTTTTCGAAATCCAGCGCTTTTCTATGGGAGAAGTTGAAATGGCTAACGAAGAGACTAAGAGATACACGCAGCAAATTTACAGTCTTGAGCGACCTGATTGGTTGCATAACGCGGGACTCAGCAAAGGAATTTTTCATGACAGAAAATCAACTTCTTTAATTGTCCCGGCAGGCAAGGCAATACGTTTTCGGCAATCCTTCCCAGATGCGAGCATGGGGATTACTCTGAATTTGCTGAATGATGACAGCGCAAAAGAGAGCCATCACGTCGTGACCACTCAGTGGAACGTAGTTGTCGCCGCGCATGCCTCTGCCATATTTTTGACGACTCCTTATACCGATACCGCTGGCCAGCAGGTTAATATTGAGGTGGAGTTTGTAAGCGGCGGGGCAAGTTTACCAACCTGGCAGGCAGGTTTGAATGCAGAGAACTTTTTTAATGAGTGGGACCGCTTGGTAGCGCCCTATGCATTGTATATTTCTGATTATGCAATGATTTTAATTCCCGCTAAGGATAAAGAAGTCCTGCGCAGGCTGCATGAAACATCTGGCTTGCAAAGCCTGGCTGCGTACTATGATGGTGTTTTTGAGCACTTCAATTATCTTGCCGGTCTTTCATTTTCCCCGACTGTGCCCACCGATAAAAATATTCCTAATCGTTACTTCATGAAGGCTGACAAATCAGGAGGTGGTGTTGCCTACTATGGCGGAGGGTGGATAGCCGAGTCGAATGATTCCGTTGCGGCCTTTTGGCTGGACACTAAGGGGACCAATTGGGGAAGTATTCATGAAATAGGCCATGGGTATGAGGGCTCATTCATGAGTCACAGTACTATCAATCTTGGAGAGGTCTGGAATAATGTGTTTGCTGCAAGTTACCAGAGTAAGGTGTTGGGCGATGAGGTTTTTCTGAAAGGATGGTTATACAGCGGTGGTGAGGAGCAGCTTTATACAAGAGCTATGGCAGCATTCGACAGTGGGACGGTTGGCCAGGATGTGCAGCTCACATTATTTTTCCTGGTGCTAATGTTTCAACGTGCCAGTGATCAGAGCATTATCGAATTTCACCAGCGCTATCGTCGCATCAGCAATGAGTCGGAGTTTTATGCTGAAAACTATCCGACGATGGATTTTCTGAGTCATGTCACCATCGATGTAGCTAATATAGATGTTTCTGCATTCATGTTATTTGCGGGTGCGTCATTGACGTCAACGCAGGCAATGAAAAATTCTTTTAGCAATGCCGTTCCGGTATACCCTCTTTTTGCACTCGTTCAGCAAAGTAGTTTGAAACAAATCCAAGCTCAACTTGGGTTGAGAAGTCCCTTGGCACTTGTCAGTAGCGCTGATTTGAAAATTAGCGGTTTAACCAGCAGTGTCACGATTAAGTTTGATGAGGCGTTATTGGCTGGGTTGCGAGGAAAATTTCTTTTGTTACGGGACGGGACTGGGGCGGCTAGAGTTGTAAAGATCCAAAGCGCAGTGATTGTAGTAGATAAATTACCCCTGGGGACGTATGCATTACAAATGCCCTCTGTGGGGGATGGGGAGTATCAGAATCTCAGTGTCTATGTGGTGGTTAAAGACGGAGTTAATGAAGTAGATTGCTTGTATGTCAGAAAGTCTGCGAGCGGTCTGGCGGATCAAACTATCAATCTAAGCGGATTGGATGGCGTTTTTTGCAAGCTTGCTGTGGAGGTTTCACAGGGGCGCCTGTTGGTCGATATTGTGAGTCAAAGTCCACACAGTTATTATTCGGGGCAGGTATATGCGGAAGTAGTGGTGATGAATGCCCAGGGTAGTATTGTTTTTCGTCGAGAGATGATGGGTGATAAGACCGAATTGTTCTCTGGGACGGTTTTAATCTCTAAAGAATTTACTATTGAGATAATGCATAAGGAGCCATCGCGTATAGAGGTGTCTAATGCGACGGTATCGGCAGTGATTGATTCGAATGCACAAGTGAATAGGCTGAAAGTGACTGAACGAGGGCTGGTGAATTTAAGTCTCGGCACTCAGGTAGGTCTTAATTTGATGGCTGAAATTGATAAATGTGCAAAGGAGTTTGAAAAGAATCCGCACCTGAGGCTGAATGATGACTTTCCATTGAAGCAAGATATGCGGCGCGCAATTAATACTTTTGGTGGGGCTGATCGCGTTTTTCTTTTCGAGAAGCATCGCACGGTAGAGTTTGTCAGGCCTAAAATTGATGTGGTTGTTTCTGGTTTGGATTTTACTTGGTTCTTACGGGGGAATGGCGGCCGTGATATAGGGCGGATACGCATAAATTTATATGCGCGTTTGGTAGAAATAACGTTTTTTGCTAACTCCGCTGCTCATGAGTACTTTTCCTCGGTATATTTATCAGTTGTGCTGACGTCGGCGACAGGTGAGCCTGTTTATGTTCGAGAACTTCGAGGTAATGCTCCGGTGACAGCAGAAAGTGTTCATTTCCCACTTTTCTCCAATATGGTGGTGAGTGTTATGCATAGAGAACCCACACGTTGCCGAATTAAAGATAATTATAGCCAGGCCGAGACTCCGGTGGGGCATGTACAGCACGCTCAAATCAGGTTTTCTCCAGATTCCTTGAATCTGGCAAGTTACTGGCCAAGGGAAACGGTCGATTCCTGACAAGGATCCTCAATGCGCATCCGCACTCGGTGCGGCCGGTGGTTGTACCTTGCGCATCAAGGGCACCATCGCCGTGGCGATGACGAAGCACACCCCGATCATCAGAAACGCGTCGCCGTAGGTTTGTGTCTGGGCTTCGCGGTAGGTCAGCAACCATAGTTGATGCAGGCTGGCGGTGACCCCGGCGTCACCGCTCTGGCCGAGGGCGGCGAAGTTGTTGCCGACCTGGGACAGCCATTGGTTGAGGGCCTCGTTGGTGCTGTTGAGGTTCTCTGCCAGCCGGGTGAAATGCAGGTTGGTGCGGTCGTTGAGAATCGTCGCGCATGCGGCGATGCCGATGGCGCCGCCCAGGTTACGCATCAGATTGAACAACCCCGACGCATGTTTGAGCCTTGCGGGCGCCAGGCCACCAAGGGTCAAGGTCACGGTCGGCGGCACCGCCAGTTGCTGGGCAATCCCGCGCAGGGCTTGCGGCAGCATCAATTCCCTGGCCCCCCAGTCATGGGTGATCGGGCTGAAATCCCACATCGACAAGGCGAACAGCCCGAGGCCGGTCATCATGATCCAGCGCAGGTCGACGCGGTTGGCCAGAAAGGCATACAGCGGAATCGCCATGATCTGGAACACCCCGGTGGAGAAAACCGCCAGGCCAATGTCCAGCGCGCCGTAGCCACGCACCCGGCCGAGGAACAGTGGCGTCAGGTAAATGGTGGCGAACAGGCCGATGCCGGTGACGAACGAGAAGAAACAGCCGAGGGCAAAGTTGCGGTCCTTCAAGGCGCGCAAATCGACAATCGGATTGGCCACGTGCAAGGTTCGGCCGATGAACGCCAGGCCGGCCAGGCCGCTGATCCACGCAGTGGTCAGGATGGTGCGGTCGCTGAACCAGTTCCAGCGCGGGCCTTCTTCCAGGGTGTATTCCAGGCAGCCGAGGAACAGCGCCAGAAACACCATGCTCAAGTAGTCCGCGCCTTTGAGCAGCGACAGTTCCGGCTGGTCGATTTTCACCAGCATCGGCACGGCCACGGCGACAAAGATGCCGGGGACCAGGTTGATGTAGAACAGCCAGTGCCAGGACGAAATGTCGGTGATCCAGCCACCGATCACCGGCCCCAGGGTCGGGGCCAACGAGGCCACCGCGCCGATGGTCGCGGCGGCGATCACCCGTTGCTTGCCGGTGAAGAATATGAAGGCCGTGGTGAACACCAACGGAATCATCGATCCGCCCAGAAACCCTTGCAGGGCGCGGAAGGCGATCATGCTCTGGATGTTCCAGGCCACGCCGCACAGCAGGCTGGTCAGGGTGAAACCCACCGCCGATGCGCAAAACAACCATCGCGTCGAGAACACCCGCGACAGCCAGCCCGACAGCGGGATCACGATGATTTCGGCGATCAGGTAACTGGTTTGCACCCACGCGGTTTCGTCGGTACCGGCGGAGAGTCCGCCGCCGATGTCACGCAACGAAGCCGAGACGATCTGGATATCCAGCAGCGCAATGAACATGCCGATGCACATGCTGGCAAAGGCGAAGACCTTGGTCGCCGTGGCCATGTTCGCGGCATTGAACGGCTGCGCCGGAGCGGCGAGGGCGCGGCTCATGGCGCGCTCGCAACAGCTGGCGCTTCAGGCTCCTTGCGCGTGTCGACTTCAGCGGTCACCGACAACCCGGGACGCAGGTGGCCGAGCACGCTGTCGGCCGGGTCGAGGTGAATCCGCACCGGCACCCGCTGCACGATCTTGGTGAAGTTGCCGGTGGCGTTTTCCGGCGGCAACACACTGAACTGCGAGCCGCTGGCAGGGGCCAGGCTGTCGAGGTGACCGTGGAATTCCTGACCCGACAGCACGTCCGCATGAATCACCACCCGTTGCCCCGGCACCATGCGTGCCAGTTGGTCTTCCTTGAAGTTGGCATCGACCCACAGACCACTGGCCGGCACCACCGAGAGCAATTGCGAGCCGGCCTGGGCATAGGCGCCGACCCGGGCCCGGCGATTGCCGATCACCCCGTCAACCGGTGCCTTCAATTCGGTGTAGCCGACATTCAACTGCGCCAGATCACGCTCGGCCCTGGCCTGGATCAGGGCGGCGCGGGCCTGTTGTTTCTGGGTGTCGATCACATTCAGCTGGCGTTGCGCGGCCAGCAGTTCAGCCTGGGCGCGGTTGCTTTGGGCCTGGGCCGTCTTGAACGTGGTGTTGGCTCGCTGGGCGCTTTCCACCGAGACGGCGTTGGTGATCACCAGTTTTTTGTAGCGGGCATCGTCATCCCGCGAACGGGTGGTTTCGGCACCGGCGGCGTCGATGCCGGCGCGAGCCTGGCCGATGACGGCCTGTTGCAGCTGTTCGGTCGCATCGAGGTTGGCCAGCAAGGCTTCCTGAGCGGCCACTGCGCCTTCGGCCTTGGCCAGGTTGGCCCGATAGTCGCGCGAATCGAGACGAATCAACACGTCACCGGCCTTGACCTTCTGGTTGTCGGTCACTAGCACTTCGTCTATGTAACCCGCCACTTTCGACCCGATCACTGTGACATCGCCACCGATGTAGGCGTCGTCGGTTTCTTCGATGAAGCGGCCGGCAGTCCACCAATGCGCGCCATACATCCCGGCCAATACCAACGCTGCGATGCCCATTGTCGGCAGCAGCAGGCGTTTGAGCAGGGGACGTTTTGCCGGTTTCACCGGGGCGTCCAGGTCGGGTTCTACGGTGGACATGCTGGTCATGGAGGGATACCTGTCAGGGGCGCTGTTTAATTATTACGGGTGTAATATGACGTATGTAATATTTTGTGGCAAATGGTTTTTGCTGCCGGTCGTCAGGTCCTATTTCAGCCAGTCGCCGGGGGTGATGCCGGTCATGTCCTTGAAGAAGGCGATGAAGGCACTGTCACTGGCAAAGCCCAGTTCAAAAGCGCTGTAGCCGATGTTTCGTCCGGTCGCGAGCAGTTCGATGGCGCGCATCAGCCGCCACTGTTGCCGCCATTGCTGATAACTCATGCCGGTCTCACGCTGGAAGATCCGGCCAATGGTGCGGCCGCTGGCGCCCAGGCGTGCCTGCAGTGCTTGAAGTTTCGGCGGCAGCTTGTCGACGGTCGCGAGCAGCGGTGCCAGGCGTTTGTCCGACGGCAGCGGCAGCAGCATGGGCTGGCGGGTCGCGTCGCGAATTTCGCTCAGGCACAGCCCCAGCAGATGGACGTATTTTCCCTGCCGCCAGGCGGTGTCGAAGCTGGCGTGGGCTATCGACTCCAGTACAGCCCGCAGCAACGGGCTGACTTCGATCACGCAGACCTGTTGCGGCAGGTCTGCGCATAGCTCGGGGCTCAGGTAGATGGAGCGGTAATCGACGCTCTGTTGCATCACGGCGCGATGGGCCACACCGCAAGGAATCCACGCCGCGCGCGAGGGTGGCAACAGGCACAGCTGCTGCGCCAGGGTAATGCGCGTACAGCCCTGGCGGGTAAACAGCAGTTGCCCGCGTTGATGTTGATGCAGGCCCGAATCGTGATCACCGAGGGTTGCGGCGATGCCGATGACCGGTGCGGTGAAGCTGTCGGGATCGAAATGTGCGTGGGCGTCGAGCCAGGCCATGGGTTGTCCGATTTCAGCGATAAATTGGCAGGGTTCTGATAGTACGACAGTCACGATTTCTTAATCTGCACGACAGTTTCCTTTAAGAGTGAAGTCGTGGTGAATGACAAGAAAATCGTGGTATTGGCCGTCGCGCTGCTGATGTTCCCGCAGTTGGCGCAATCGATTTACAGCCCGGCGCTGGCGGACATCGGACGGGCCTTTGCCGTCGGGCCGCAGGCGGCGGCGCAAATGCTTTCCATCTATTTCCTGGCATTCGCGTTCGGCGTGGTGGTGTGGGGCCGGATGTGCGACCTGATCGGGCGTCGCCCGACGATGCTTGCCGGGTTCGCCCTGTACGCCGCGGCTTCGTTGATGGCGCTCAGTGTCAGCACCTTCGATGCGCTGTTGGCGGCCCAAGGCCTGGCCGCGTTTGGCGCAGCGGTGGGCTCGGTCGTTACGCAAACCTTGTTGCGCGACCGCTTCAAGGGGGGGGCACTGGCCCAGGTGTTTTCGCTCATGGGCATCGCACTGGCCGCCAGCCCGGCCATCGGGCTGTTCGCCGGAGCAAGCCTGGTACAAGGCTTCGGTTTTCCAGGCGTGCCGGGAGGGCTTCTGGTGCTATCGGTTGGACTGTGGATGTGGTGCCTGCGGGTTTTACCGGAAACCCGACCACAGCCTGTGGCTTCGCCCGCGCTGTTCGAGACGCTGTGGCAAATGCTCCGGGATCGCGATATCTGGCGTTCGACATTATTGGTGGCAGTCTTCAACATCGGCCTGTTCAGCTACTACAGCCTGGGTCCCTTCATGTTTGAGCGGCTGGGGCTGAGTGCGCAGATGTTTGGCTACAGTGGCGTCATCCTGGCCCTGGGTTCCGGCCTTGGGGCCGCGCTCAATAAACGGCTGCTGCAACGAGGGTCGAGTGGCGCGCAACTGATCCGGGTGTCGGGATTGCTGATGTTGGTGGGTGCCGGTTTCGTCTGGCTGATGGAGGACAGCGCTCTGTTCGTGCTGGCGATGTTGTTGGTGGTACTGGCCTTTGGCATGGCGATCCCGAACATCCTCGGCTCGGCCTTGGTCAACTACGGTGATCGACTGGGTACGGCCGGCGCGCTGTTTGGTTTGCTGTATTACCTGTTGATCGGTGGCGGACTGATGCTGGCGGCCTGGGGGCAGGCATTGGGCGGGACCTTGATGGTATGTGCGGTAGTGGCCTGGATATTGGCGTGGATCAAGCCACAAAAGACTTGGTCATCCAGGGCCGGTGAAGCCGTCGCCTGACATTCTGCTTCGCCGGTTTTCCCGGATGGCCTGTCAGGCGACAGACTTCAAATGTCATTGTCCGGCCAGGCTGGCTCCGGCCACCGCCAATCCATCTTTCCCGTCGCGACTGCTGACTCCAACCAGCCACGCCTGCAATACCTCGGGATGGGCCTTCAACCACGCCTTGGCCGCCGCCCGCGGTTTCTGGTTCTGGTTCAGCACCGCGTCCATCAACTGGTTCTCCATCGCCAGGCTGAACTCCATGTTCTGCAGCAGTTGGCCGACGTTGCTGCATTCCTGGAGGTAGCCCTTGCGTACGTTGGTGTAGACCGTGGCCTGGCCGTAGTTCGGCCCGAAGTAGTCATCGCCGCCACTGAGGTACTTCATCTTGTTGCGGGTGTTCATCGGGTGCGGTTCCCAGCCGAGAAACACCATCCATTCATTCTTGCGCGTGGCGCGTTTGAGTTGCGAGAGCATGCCGGCTTCGCTGGATTCCACCATCTTGAAATCCTTCAGGCCGAAGGCGTCCTTGTCGATCATGCTCTGGATCAGGCGGTTACCGTCGTTGCCAGGTTCAATGCCGTACAGGTGGCCGTTGAGTTTGTCCTTGAACCTGGCGATGTCGGCGAAATCGCGCAGCCCTGCGTCGTAGACATAGTCGGGCACTGCCAGGGTGTATTTGGCGCCATGCAGGTTGGCGCGCACGGTCTCCACGGTGCCGGCGTCACGGAAGGGCTTGATGTCGTTTTCGGTGGTGGGCATCCAGTTGCCGAGGAACACGTCCAGTTCTTTGCCTGAAGACAAGGCGCGGTAGGTCACGGGGATCGACAGCAAGGTGGTCTTGGTCTTGTAGCCGAGGGATTCCAGCACTTCGCTGGCGACGGCGGTGGTGACGCTGATATCGGTCCAGCCGACATCGGAGAAATGCACCGTGGCGCAGGATTCCGGTTCCACTGCCTGGGCCGGCAACGGCAGATACAGACATGCAAACAAGGGCGACGCAAGCAAGAACAAGGCTTTCATGGATCAACTCCTCGAGGGTAAACGTCGGCAGCGGTTTGTGAAGCGGTCTTTTTCTTGTTAGAGGTGGAGCACAACCTGCTTTAACGCGTTGACGGCACTCACTATGGTCGTGAGCATCGCGGGGCCCTTGATCAATCGCGGCAAAACCATGCCGCTTTCGCGCAATCGCAACGCTGGTGGATAACGGCAATCCCTGTCGTTTCCCGTCAAGTGCACGCCCGTTGCGCCCCTACACTGGCAGGCAATCGATCAACCGCTGTGGAGCACGGGATGAATCAACCTGTCGAGCAACTGCGTATCCGCCTGGCCTGTGCGTTCCGCTGGGCGGCGCGGCTGAACCTGCACGAGTCCATCGCCAATCACTTCAGCGTCGCGGTGTCGGGGGATGGTCGGGAGTTTTTGATCAACCCTTACGGCAGGCACTTCTCGCGGATCAAGGCCAGCGACTTGCTGCTGGTCAACGCCGATGACCCCGCCAGCCTCGATCGCCCGGACGCGCCGGACATCACCGCCTGGGCCTTGCACAGTGCCTTGCACCGCAACCAGCCACACGCCCGCTGCATCCTGCATACCCACTCGAAATACGCGACGGCCCTGGCCTGTCTGGCGGATTCACGGCTGCCGCCGATCGAGCAGAACTGCATGCGTTTTTTCGAACGGGTGGTGATCGACGAAGGCTTCGACGGCATGGGCCTGGGAGACGAGGCGGAGCGGGTCAGCCACCTGCTGGGGGATAAGCCGATTCTGTTGATGGGCAACCATGGGGTGCTGGTGGCGGCGCCGAGCATCGCCCAGGCGTTCGATGACCTGTACTACTTCGAACGCGCCTGCGAGACCTACATCACCGCGCTGTCCACCGGCCGTGAGCTGCGTATCGCCAGTGATGAAATAGCGCGCAAGACCTGTCGGCAATGGCTCGAGTATCCGGGTTTTGCCGACAGGCATTTCGACGCGTTGATGGGCATTCTCGACGAAGAAGAACCGGGTTATCGGAATCTGTAGGAGCCCGGCTTGCCGGCGATGGCACATTTGATGACGCCATCGCCGGCAAGCCGGCTCCTACGAAGAGCAAAAGAGTCAGTCGGCCTCGACTGGCCGGTGCTCCTTGCGCAGTGGCTGGCGCATCACCGGTGCGGTCCAGACCTGGCTGCGGTCTTCGCTGGGCGGGCAGCCGAAGCGGGCGCGATAGGTGCGGGAGAAGTGCTCCAGCGAGCCGAAGCCCGAGCAGGCCGCCACCTGGGCGACGCTCAGGCGTGTCTGTTGCAGCAAACTGTGAGCCTTGGCCAGGCGCAGGGTGATGTAGTACTTGAGCGGCGACAGGCCGGTCTGATGCTTGAATTGTCGCTCCAGTTGCCGCCGTGACAGGCCGACCTGGGCGGCAATCGCTTCGCAATCCAGCGGTTCTTCCAGGGCCTGCTCCATCAAGCCGATGGCGCGGCGGATCTTGTTGCCGTACAGCCCGGTGTTGGTCAGGCCGCCGTCCAGTTGATTATCGGCCGGTGCGCGCACCTGGCCCATCAACAGGTGCATGCCGATTTCCCGGGCCAGTTCGCTGTCCAGGCGTTGGCCGATCCAGCCCAGCAACATGTCCAGGGTCGTGGTGGCGCCAGCGCAGGTCATGCGCTGGCGTTCCAGGGTGTAGAGCTGCGGTTTGGCGTGGACCCGTGGATAACTTTCCTGAAACCCCTGCAGGTTGTCCCAATGCACGGCGGCTTCGTAGCCGTCGAGCACGCCGGCGGCGGCGAGCAGTTCGGTGCCGGTTTCCACGCCCATCAGCACCGCGCCGAACAGCGCCTGTTTGCGCAGCCAGCTTTTGAGCGCGAGGTTGCGGCTGTGTTTGTGCACATCGAAACTGGCGAGCACCACGCACACATCGAAACCCTGATCGGCCTTCAAACCGTCATTGGCGACCGTGGTCAGGCCATTGCTGGCCTGTACCGGCTGACCATCCAGGGACAGCAGCGACCACTCGAACAAGGGGCGTTGAGTCAGCCAATTGGCGATGGCCAGCGGTTCCAGCACGGCCGCCAGACCGAAGTTGGAAAACGACGGCAGCATCAGCACCGCAACCCGCAGCGGCGCGACCTCGCCACGCCGCCAGGTGAAACGTGCATCGGTGCCATTGGACGACTGATTACTCATGAGTGATCTCTATCGTTGCTGCGTTTGCCATTGTGGATGAATCCATACCGGGGCATCGACGGGCGGCAGTGGCGGCAAGCCGCGAATCAGGTCGCTGGCCTTTTCCGCGATCATCACCGTTGGCGCATTGGTGTTGCCGCTGACGATCACCGGCATGGTCGAGGCGTCCACCACCCGCAATCCGTCGAGGCCATGCACCCGCAGTTGCGGATCGACCACGGCTTCGGTGTCGCCCACCGGTCCCATCTTGCAAGTGCCGCTGGCATGGTAGCCGGTTTCCGTGACTTGCCTGGCCCAGGCATCCAGCGCTTCATCACTTTGCGCCTGCGGGCCGGGCACCAGCTCTTCACCCCGGTAAGCGGCCATGGCCGGTTGCGCAATGATCTCGCGCACCAGCCGCGCACCGGCGCGCATGTCGGCTCGATCCTGCTCGGTTTTCAGGTAATTGAACAGGATGCGCGGCGGCTGCCTGGGGTCGGCACTGTTGAGCGTGACGCTGCCCAGGCTGGTGGGGCGCATCAGGTCAATGTGGATCTGGAACGCATGACCCGGCACCAGGTCGACGCTGCCGGGTTTGACCGCCAGGGGCATGAAGGTCAGTTGCAGATCGGGAAACTCGACCCCGGCCCGGGAACGGATAAACGCCCCGGCTTCGAAGTGATTGCTCGCAGCCAATCCGTCGTGGGTGGCAAACCAGCGTGCGCCGATCCACCACTTGCCCGGCGCGGTGGTCCACGGGTAGAGCGACACGGGCTGCTTGCACAGGTATTGCACCACCGTGTCCGGATGGTCGTTGAGCCGCCGGCCGACGCCGGGCAGGTCGTGTTTG
The DNA here is from genome assembly GCF_034009455.1 of Pseudomonas sp. P5_109. NCBI lineage: Bacteria > Pseudomonadati > Pseudomonadota > Gammaproteobacteria > Pseudomonadales > Pseudomonadaceae > Pseudomonas > Pseudomonas sp. P5_109. Next base: position 4,905,584 of record NZ_CP125380.1, on the reverse strand, counting down.
ACCTCGATGCCCAGGTCCCGCAGTTCCGCCGCCGGGCCAATGCCGGACAACAGCAGCAATTGCGGCGAGTTGATGGCCCCGGCGGTCAGCAACACTTCGCGGCGGGCGAAGGCCTGGTGGACCTCGCCGTTGTGCTTGTACTCGATGCCGGCGGCGCGTTTGCCGTCGAACAGAATGCGCAGTGCCAGGGCTTCAGTGCGCACCTGCACATTGCCGCGTTCCAGCGCTTCACGCAGATAACCACGGGAGGTGCTCCAGCGCCGACCGGCGCGGGTGGTGCGATCAACCGGGCCGAAGGCTTCCTGGCGATAACCGTTCAAATCATCGCTCAGGCCATACCCGGCCTGCGCGCCGGCCGCCAGAAACGCCGCACACAATGGCGTCGTCGTATCGCCGGGGGTGACGTGCAGATGCCCGCTCGCCCCCCGATATTCATCCGCGCCATCGGCATGGGTCTGGGCGCGTTTGAAGTACGGCAACACGTCCTGATAACCCCAGCCGGCGCAGCCCTGAGCGGCCCAGCCGTCGTAGTCCCGGGCATGGCCACGGATATAGACCATGCCATTGATCGACGACGAGCCGCCGAGCGTGCGGCCGCGCGGCGTGCCGATCCTGCGCCCGTCCAGATACGGTTCCGGTTCCGAGCTGTAGCTCCAGTTGTAGCGTGTGCCGCCGACCACCAGGCCCACGGCGGAGGGCATGTCGATGGTCCAGCTCTGGTCCGCCGGCCCGGCTTCCAGCAGCAGAATCCGCACCGCCGGGTCCGCGCCCAGACGGTTGGCCAGCACACAGCCGGCGGACCCGGCGCCCACGATCAGGTAGTCAAATGCATGGTCGGTCATGGCTTGGGACGCTCCATCAATGAAAGGTCAGAACACATACCCCCTGTGGGAGCGGGCTTGCTCGCGAAGGCGGTGTATCAGGCAATAAAAATGTCGACTGACACTCCCTCTTCGCGAGCAAGCCCGCTCCCACAGGGACTGCATTTATCCAGTCAGATCGACGTTGAGCCATGAATCCCGTTAAACACCAACCGATGAAAGTGATGCACCAGGTGCTCGCTTTCATTGCTGCGCTGGGCATCGATCATGTAGCGCCCCTGGTCGTAACCGAGGGAGCGCAGGCCTTTCTGCACCGAGATGTTCAGCGCGATGTCTTCCGGCCCCAGATCGTCGTTCATCCACTTCATGCAGGACTTGCTCACCTCGGCCGTCTCGGCATTGCTGGAGTAGTAGCCGAAGCGCAGCAGCGAGCGTTCGGCGTCCAGCGGGATCATGATGAACGAGCCCAGGAACTCCGAGAACGGGAAGGTATAGAAGGTGTTGTTCGGCCACATGCCGATGTTGAAGAAGCACTCGTCGGGGTTGAGGTCCTTGCGCAGGGGCACGCCGTAGGCTTCGGTCACTGAGAGGTTGGCCGGGGCGATGTAGGTCCACCAGTTGTCGCGTTTGCTCAACTGATAGCCTTTGAAATCGATCAGCTTCGCCAGGTCGATATGGCACGGCCCCGACAGCTTGAAGTGATAACCTTCGATGGAGTTGTCCATGATCACCTTCCAGTTGGCCGGCACGATCACGTCCTGCTCCTCGATCAGGCGCATGTCGACCAGGTCCGGAAACACCCGGCGCATTTCCTCGTCGGCACCGGGGAACAAATCCCGCAGGGACGGCGCGTTCGGGTCGAGGTTGAAGTAAATGAAGCCGCCCATTTCTTCGGTGCGCACCTGCGGGATGTTGAACTGCTGCAACTCGAAGTTTTTCATCTTCTCGCAGCGGGGTGCGCTGCGCAGGCTGCCGTCCATTTCGTAGCACCACGAGTGATAGGCGCAACGCACCACGCCGCCGGTGGTGCCGCGCCGTTCTTCGAGCAGGCGATTGCCGCGATGCTGGCAAACGTTGTGGAAGGCGTGGATTTGGCCCTGACGGTTTTTCGCCACCACCACGCTCTGGTCGAACAGGTCAGTGACCACGTACTGACCCGGCTCGGCGAACTCACTGACGTGCCCGGCGACGTGCCAGGCGTGCATGAAAATGTTATCGCGCTCGGCCTTGAACAGGGTTTCGTCATAGAAGTAACGCGAGGGCAGGGTGAAGGCCTCTTCCGGGTCCTGATGGTCCCAGCCATCGATCGGGCTCTGCTGCTTGCGGTTGTGGAAACTGTGCATGGGGGCGATCTCCTCAGTGACTGGCCGCGCGAAACGGCTTCGTGTTCTGAGGGGTAATCTAGGGTGCGGGGCGGGGGCGGTATTGATCGATTGCGACCAGTTGCCGGGGGAATCCATCAAGCGCCGGTTGCTTCTCCGGCGGGCGTTACACGGTCAAATGTGGCGAGGGAGCTTGCTCCCGTTGGGCCGCGCAGCGGCCCCGACTCTTAAAAAAGCGGGGGCCTGCTGCGCAGTCCAGCGGGAGCAAGCTCCCTCGCCACAGGTGTTCAGCAAATGTTCGGGAGTTAGACCCGCTCGAAAATCGCCGCAATCCCCTGGCCACCACCGATGCACATGGTCACCAGCGCGTAACGGCCACCGGTGCGATGCAGTTCGTGGATGGCCTTGGTGGCGATGATTGCGCCGGTGGCGCCCACCGGATGGCCCAGGGCGATGCCCGAACCGTTCGGGTTGACCTTGGCCGGGTCGAGGTCCAGTTCCTGGCTGACGGCGCAAGCCTGGGCGGCGAAGGCGATGTTGGCTTCGATCACGTCCAGGTCGGCGACGGTCAGGCCGGCGCGCTTGAGCGCCAGGCGGGTGGCCGGGATCGGGCCCAGGCCCATGAACTCCGGTTCGACGCCGGCGTGGGCGTAGCTGACCAGGCGGGCGAGGGGTTTCAGGTTATTGGCCTGGACCGCATTGCCGCTGGCCATGACCAGTGCGGCGGCGCCGTCGTTGAGGCCCGAGGCGTTGCCGGCGGTGACCGAGCCGTCCTTCTTGAACGCAGGCTTCATGGCTGCCAGCTGTTCCAGGGAAGTGGCGCGCGGATGTTCGTCGACGCTGAACAGTTTGACGCCTTTGCGATCCTGGATTTCCACGGTCGCGATCTGCTCGCTGAAGTAGCCGTTGGCAATCGCGTGGGCCGCGCGTTGCTGGTCTTCCAGGGCCAGGGCGTCCTGCATTTCGCGGGTGATGCCGTTGCGCGCGGCGACGTTCTCGGCGGTGATGCCCATGTGGATGCCATGGAACGGGTCATGCAGGATACCGAGCATGTAGTCGATGACCTGGGCGTTGCCCATGCGCGAACCCCAGCGGGCGCTCGGCATCAGGTACGGGCCACGGCTCATGGATTCGGCACCGGCACCGACGACGATGTCGGCATCGCCAAGCATCAGGGTCTGGGCGGCGTTGATGATCGCTTGCAGGCCCGAACCGCAAAGACGGTTGACGTTGTAGGCCGGGGTTTCCTTCGGAATGCCGGCGTTCATTGCAGCGACGCGGGAGATGTAGGCATCACGGGTTTCGGTCGGGATCACGTTGCCCATCACCAGGTGGCCAACGAGCGCCGGGTCCACGGCGGCTCGCTCCAGGGCGGCTTTCACGGCCGTGGTCGCGAGGTCGGCCAGTGGCACGTCCTTGAGCGAACCGCCGAAGGTACCGATGGCGGTACGGGCGGCGCTGACGACGTAGATTTCTGGAGTGTTCATGGCTGGTTTCCTTTCGGTGGATTCTTATCTGTACTGCGATTGAGCAGGGCGTTCAAGGCGGTTTTCGCCTCGTCGGTATTCAGGCGCTGGATGAACAGCGTGTTTTCTTCGCGCAGGGTGGCTTCCAGTTCAGCCAGGGACGCCTGCTTCATCAGCTGCCGGGACTGGCGCAAGGCTTGCTGGGGCATGGCCAGGAAGCGCTGGGCGATCTTGAGGGCCGCCGCCAGGCATTGCTCGCCGTCGTCGAACGCTTCGTTGGCAATGCCCCAATTGACCGCTTCGTTGCCGTCCAGGCCGTTGCCCAACAGCAGCAGGCTCGCAGCGCGGGCATGGCCGAGGCGGCGTGGCAGCAACAGGCTGGCGCCGAATTCGGGGCACAGGCCGATGTTGACGAACGGCATGCGCAGCTTGGCGTTGCGGGTGACCAGCACCTGATCGCAATGCAACAGCAGCGTGGTGCCGATGCCGATGGCCGCCCCGCAGACTGCCGCGATCAGCGGCTTTTGCAGGCGCGTGACGACTTTCATCAAGTGGAACGCCGGGGCGTCCAGATGAGTCGGCGGATTCTGCAGGAAGTCCACCAGGTCATTGCCGCTGGTGAAGCAGGTCGGGCCGCCAGTGATGATGATCACGCCGGTCTGCTCGTCTTCGTCGGCGGCCTGCAGCAGGTCGGCCAGTCGGGTGTACATGGCGTTGTTCAGCGCGTTGAGCTTGTCCGGGCGGTCGATGGTCAGCGTCAACACGCCGTCGCGTTGCTCGTGTTTGATCAAATCTGTCATCGCAGGCTCCGCAGGGTCGGTTCAGGCTGCCACTTTAAGCGCCGGACCCACCCCGATCTATGGCAAAACGGTTCAACTGCGCTGCCGCTTTTTGCCATGCCGGTGTGCCAAAAACGACACACACCCATTCGGGGTATGGTCCCGCCGGGTGAATCGACCAATAGTGAGGGCATCCGCTCATCCAGAGCCGAACTCGCTATAAGGTGCATTTGCTATGGGCAAGACACTGCTTAAGGTGATTTCCAGTCTGTTTGTTGTACCGCTGACCTTGAATGCCTACGCCGCTCAAGTGGACGACGGCAATACGCTGCGGCTGTACAACTGGGCGGACTACATCGGTGAAAAAACCATCGCCGATTTCGAAAAGGCCACCGGTATCAAGGTGGTCTACGACACCTTCGATTCCTATGAAACGGTGCAGGCCAAATTGCTCACCGGCCATTCCGGTTATGACCTGATCGTGTTGAATGCCTCCCTGGCACCGCCGCTGATCAAGGCCAAGGTGTTCCAGCCGCTGGATAAAAAACAGTTGCCGGGCTGGACCAACCTGGATCCGCAGATCCTCGAGGACCTGCAAGGCTATGACCCGGGCACCCAGTACTCGGCACCGTACACCTGGGGCAGCAACGGCGTCACCTACAACGTCGACAAGATCAAGGAGCGCATGCCGGACGCGCCGATCGGTTCGCTGGCGATGATCTTCGACCCGAAAATCGTCTCGCGCTTCGCCGACTGCGGCGTGACCCTGCTCGACGCCCCGACCGAAGTCATTCCCATGGCCTTGACCTACCTGGGACGCGACCCGAGAAGCGCCGCACCGGAGGACCTGAAAGCCGCCCAGGAATTGCTGCTGTCGGTGCGGCCCTACATCCGCAAGTTCGACTCGGTCAACTACCTGACCAGCCTGCCCAACGGCGACGTGTGCATGGCCATGACCTGGTCCGGCGACTACGCCACCGCCATGGCCCGCGCCGCCGAAGCCAAGAAGAAGATCGACCTGGCGTACTTCATTCCCAAGGAAGGCTCGCTGATCTGGTTCGACAACATGTACATCCCGGCCGATGCGACTCACGTCGCCAATGCTCACAAATTCCTCGAATACCTGATGCAGCCGCAGGTGATGGCCGATGTGAGCGATTACATCAATTACGCCAACAGCAACGCGGCGGCCACGCCGTTGTTGAACGCCGATGTGCGCGACAACCCGGCGATCTACCCCGATGCACAGACCCGCGAGCGCCTGTTCCCGCAGAAGACCCAGGACGCCAAGGACATGCGGGCGATCACCCGGGTCTGGAGCACCGTGAAAAGCGGCATCTGATTTGTTTCGATCGTTAGTCAATTTCGGTTAGAGGTTTATTTATGGCGACGCCAACACGCAGCGTTTTTTCCCCAGCGGACGAGTCCCGGCTGGTCAAGGCCGACAAGGCTCACCATATGCACGGCTATCACGTGTTCGACGAACACGCCGAGCAGGGCTCGTTGAACATCGTCGCAGGCGATGGCGCCTACATCTACGACACCCAGGGCAACCGCTTCCTTGATGCGGTGGGCGGCATGTGGTGCACCAACATCGGCCTGGGCCGCGAGGAAATGGCCGAGGCCATCGCTGATCAGGTGCGTCAGCTGGCCTACTCCAATCCGTTCTCCGACATGTCCAACAACGTGGCGATCCAGCTGTGCGAAAAACTCGCCAGCCTGGCCCCCGGCGACCTCGACCATGTGTTCCTCACCACCGGTGGCTCCACCGCCGTGGACACCGCCTACCGGCTGATCCAGTACTACCAGAACTGCCGTGGCAAACCCGAGAAGAAGCACGTCATTGCGCGGTTCAATGCCTATCACGGCTCCACAACCCTGACCATGTCGATCGGCAACAAGGCCGCCGACCGCGTGCCGGAGTTCGATTACGCCAACCCGCTGATCCACCACGTTTCCAACCCGAACCCGTACCGCGCGCCCGATGGCATGGACGAGGCACAGTTCCTCGAGTTCCTGGTCAAGGAGTTCGAAGACAAGATCCTCTCGATCGGCGCGGACAAGGTCGCCGGCTTCTTCGCCGAGCCGATCATGGGCTCGGGCGGGGTGATCATTCCGCCCCGGGGTTACCTCAAGCGCATGTGGGAGGTGTGCCAGCGCTACGACATCCTGTTCGTCGCCGACGAAGTGGTGACCTCGTTCGGGCGCCTGGGCAAGTTCTTCGCCTCCTATGATGTGTTCGACGTGCAGCCGGACATCATCACCACCGCCAAGGGCCTGACCTCGGCCTACCTGCCGCTGGGCGCGTGTATCTTTTCCGACCGCATCTGGAAAGTCATCGCCGAGCCGGGCAAGGGCCGCTGCTTCACCCACGGCTTTACCTACAGCGGTCACCCGGTGTGCTGCACGGCGGCGCTGAAGAACATCGAGATCATCGAGCGGGAAAACCTGCTGGCCCATGTCGACACGGTGGGCGCCTATCTGGAAGAGCGCCTGGCGACCCTGCGCGACTTGCCGCTGGTGGGGGATGTGCGCTGCCTGAAGCTGATGGCCTGCGTTGAATTCGTCGCGGACAAGCGCACCAAGAAATTGTTTGCCGACGAGATCAACATTGGCGAGATGATTCACTCCCGAGCGCAGACCCGAGGCTTGCTGGTGCGGCCGATCATGCACCTGAACGTGATGTCGCCGCCGCTGATCCTGACGTTTGCCCAGGTCGACGAAATCGTCGAGACCCTGCGCGAATGCATTGTCGAAGTGGCAGCGGAGCTTCAGGCCAGCGGTCAGTATGGCGGCCAATGAATTCGCCACACAGGCTGTTACCAAGGGGCTGTACTCCCGCTAGACTGCGGGGCATGAACAAACCAGACGACGATACGCTGATCGCGATGCCCTTCGGGGCATTGCACAAATGGCATGGGGGAATGCGCGAGGCATTCGCCCATATCGATGAGCCTGACGCCCTGCAATACCTGGCGTCAGCGTTGGCGCAGTTGGTGTCCGTCGAGTCGATGATGATCAGCCTGGAACGCAAGGACCGCGCGCCCCAGTTGCTGCATCAGCGCGGGATTGCCCAGGAGTATCAGGTGTCGATTCTTGAGCGCTATTTTGCCGGGGGCTATTTGCTTGATCCGTTCTGCCTGGCGGTGGAGCAGGGGCTGGCGCAAGGCTTCTATCACCTGGAGGAAATTGCCCCGGACAACTTCTTCGACAGTGATTACTACAAGACCTATTACCTGAAGGCGGGCTGTTCGGAAGACAGCTACTACATTGTCGATACCGGCAATGACACGAAGATTTCCGTCAGTCTTTATCAAGGTTTCGGTGGTGAATGCCTCAGCGTCGAACAGCTGAATCTGCTGCGCGCCGTGGAACCGCTGGTGCGTGAGTTCATCAGCGAATTCAGCCAGCGCGGGATGCTGCGCAGTCACGAGATCCAGTGCGAAAAAGACCAGGGCCTGCGCGATGATCTCAAGCACCGGGTGCAGTCGGCGTTCGAGCATTTTGGCAGCGACTTGCTCACCGAGCGCGAGCGGGAAGTGGCACACATGATCCTGCGCGGGCACTCGGTGAAATCCACGGCGAGCCAGATGAGCATCTCACCGGAAACCGTGCGCATGCACCGCAAGAACCTGTACCTGAAACTGGAAGTGGGCTCGCAGTCGGAACTGTTTGCGCTGTTTATCGAGTGGTTGCGCAAGCATTAGCAGACAACGCAGATCAAATGTGGGAGTGGGCTTGCTCGCGAAAGCGAACTGACATTCAACATTGATGTTGACTGACACACCGCTTTCGCGAGCAAGCCCGCTCCCACATTGGTAGGTGGTTGACCACAAAGTTTGTAATCAGCAGAGAACCCTGTGGGAGCGGGCTTGCCCGCGAAGAGGCCAGCACAGCCCACAGAGATTCCGGATGAAAATCAGTCTTCGCGCTTCACGACCAAAGTCAAAATGTCATAGCTCGCCACCAGCTCACCCAGCTGGTTGGTCACTTCCACATCCCACGCCACCACCCCTTGCGGGATGCCCTGCGGGCTCTTCTTGCCCTGGTCGATTTTGCGCTTGCAGGTCAGGCGCGCCTGGATGGTGTCGCCGATGCCCACCGGGTTGATGAAGCGCAGGGTGTCCAGGCCGTAGTTGGCCAGCACCGGGCCGACGCCAGGGGATACAAACAGACCGGCTGCTGCCGACAGCACGAAGTAACCGTGGGCGATGCGCTTGCCGAACTGCGATTCCTTGGCGGCGATGTCGTCGAAGTGCATGTAGAAGTGGTCGCCCGACAGGCAGCCGAAGTTCACCAGGTCCGCCTCGGTGACGGTGCGGCGGTGAGTCAGCAGCGATTCGCCGATCTGCAGGTCCTGGAAGTGGCGACGGAACGGATGCACGTCGGTTTCGATGACCTTGGCGCCGCGCACGTATTCGCCGGTGACCGCCGCCAGCATGGTCGGCGAACCTTGCACCGCCGCGCGTTGCAGGTAGTGCTTCACTGCGCGCAGGCCACCGAGTTCTTCACCGCCACCGGCACGACCCGGGCCACCGTGCTTGAGCTGCGGCAATGGCGAGCCGTGACCGGTGGATTCGCCGGCGCAGTTGCGATCCAGCACCAGCAGGCGCCCGTGCAGGGCTGCCGCCACCGGAATCGCCTTGGCGGCGATTTGTGGATCCTTGGTCACCAGGCTGGCTACCAGGCTGCCTTTGCCGCGAGCGGCCAGGGCCAGGGCTTCGTCGAGGTCGTCGTAGGCCATCAAGGTGCTGACCGGGCCGAACGCTTCGATGTCGTGGGCGCCGCCTTCGGCATGCGGGTCGCGGGCTTGCAACAGGGTCGGGGCGAAGAACGCACCTTTGTCGACATTTTCGCCGCGTGGTTCGAAACCGTCGCGGGCGCCGAACAGCATGTCGCTGCTCTGTAACAGGGATTCCAGACGCTCGGCCACGTCTTTCTGCTGGTCGTGGGAAGCCAGTGCGCCCATGCGCACGCCTTCCACCGACGGGTCACCGACCACCACCTTGGCCAGGCGATCACGCAGGCGCGTGGCGACTGCATCGATGTGCTTGGCCGGGACGATGGCGCGGCGGATGGCGGTGCATTTCTGCCCGGCCTTGGTGGTCATTTCCCGGGCGACTTCCTTGATGAATAGCTCGAATTCTTCGTCATCCGGGGTCACGTCCGGAGCGAGAATGGCGCAGTTCAGCGAGTCGGCTTCGGCGTTGAACGGTACCGAATTGCGGATCAGGTTCGGGTTGACCCGCAGCTTGGCCGCGGTGTCGGCGGAACCGGTGAAGGTCACGACGTCCTGGCCTTGCAGGCGGTCGAGCAGGTCGCCGGTGCCGCCGATGATCAGTTGCAGGCTGCCCGCTGGCAGCAGGCCCGATTCGTCCATCAGGCGCACCACGGCTTCGGTCAGGTAGCTGGTGGCACTGGCTGGTTTGACGATGCACGGCATGCCCGCGAGGAAGCTCGGCGCGAATTTTTCCAGCATGCCCCAGATCGGGAAGTTGAAGGCGTTGATGTGCACCGCCAGGCCGCCGCGAGGCACCAGGATGTGGGTGCCGGCGAAGGTGCCCATTTTGCTCAGCTGCATGGCCGGGCCTTCGTGGACGACGTTGCCCGACGGCAGCTCGCGGGAACCGAGGCTGGCGTAGGTGAACAGGGTGCTGTTGCCGCCTTCGATATCGATCCAGCTGTCGGCACGGGTGGCGCCGCTGTGATGGGAAATCGCGTAGAGCTGTTCCTTGCGCTCGCTCAGGTACAGGGCCAGGGCCTTGAGACGCTGGGCGCGCTGCTGGAAGTCCAGTGCCATCAGGCCGCTGATACCCTGGCGACGACCATGCTCGATGGCCTCGGCGAAGTCCGGGCGCTCCTCATGGGTGCGGGCGATTTCATGGCCGTCGATGGCGCTGCGCAGCACTTGTGCGCCGTGTTGGCCGATCCAGCGGCCGGCGATGAAACTTTGCAGAGTAGGGGCGTGGGACATCACGAATGCTCCTGGTTGTGAAAGGTGTTGGCGCGGCCACAGCCACGCCATTCAGGGAATTACCAAAGCGCCAGGGTGTAACCGACGATCAGCCGGTTTTCATCGAGGGCGGTCGTCAAGCCATCGCCGGAACGGAAGGTCACGTTGCGCCAGCGCAGGCTGACGTTCTTCAACACGCCGCTCTGGATGACGTAGCTGATATCGGTGTCGCGCTCCCATTCGCTTCCGTTGTCGACGCTGCCTGCCTTGACGTGGCTGCCGTCGGTGTAGCGGGTCATGAAGGTCAGGCCGGGAATGCCTTGCGCCGCGAAGTCATAGTCGTAACGCAGCTGCCAGGAATCCTCGTCGGCGCGGGTAAAGGTGTTGAACGTCACCAGGTTGACCACGTACGGATCGCCGCCGTTGAGGAACGGAAAGGCGCTGTCGCCGGACAGTTGCTGGTAGGCGGCACTGACCTTGTGGGCACCGTGGGACAGGGTGAACATGCTATTGAAATTGCGGTTGTCGATGCGCCCGGCCTTTTCCGCGCCGTCACCGCGACTGTCGAAATAACGCAGGTCGCTGCGCAGGTTGAAGCCGTTGCCCAGTGGTTGCGTATGCACCAGTCCGGCGAATTGCTGGCGATAGATCTGGTCGAGCTTGCCGTAGTAGTAGCTCAGGTTCAGTTGCGGGCTGAACGCGTAGCTGCCGCCACCGAAGTCGAAGTGATCGCTGCTGGCGGCGGCGTAGCCGATGTCATCGTTGCTGGACGAGTCGCGCAGGTTGGCCTTGGTCAGGCGGCCGGCATTCACCGTCAGGCCGTCGATCTCCTGGCTGGTCAGCAAGCCACCTTCAAAGGTCGAACCCAGCAGGCGTGTGTCGTTGTAAGTCGCCACCGGCAACAAGGGTTGCAGGGTGCCGAGTTTCAACACGCTCTTGGACACCCGCACTTTGCCGGTCACGCCCAGTTCGCTGTAGTCGTCATCGGGCTCATGGCTCTGCGGGCCAAACGGCAGCAGCCCGGTACCACGGCGATCCGGGCTGGAGTCGAGCTTGAGCCCCAGTTCGCCCAGCGCGTCGAGACCAAAACCGAAGGTGCCGTCGGTGAACCCGGATTCGACGCGCGCAGTGAAGCCCTGGGCCCATTCATCGGCCTTGGATTGCGGGGCGTTGTCCTGACGGAAATCGCGGTTGATGTAGTGGTTGCGCATTTCGATACGGGCCTTGCTGTCGCCGATGAAGTCGGCCATGGCGCAAGGGGCGATCATGGGCAGACTCAATGCGACGGCCAGCGAAAACAGTGATTCATAAGGTGCAGTACGAGCGGGTTTCATTATTTTTATTCCCTGCCAACTGATCGGTCGTTATTAGTGTTTGCTGGCGCCGGAGGCACCGATGCCGGTCATCGAACGGATGAACTGCGCCAGATAACGGCCGCGCTCAAGGGCTGCACGGGGTGAGGTGTCGGTGACGGAAAACAGCCAGGCACTGAAGAACGCCAGGCTCATGGAAAACAGCGCCGGGTTGGAGTACGGGAACAGCGCCTTGTCGTGATGCAGCACGTTGACCCACACCGCCGGGCTTAGCACCAGCAACACAATCGCCGAGACCAGTCCGGACAGGCTGCCGAGCACGGCGCCGCGAGTGGTCAGGCCTTTCCAGTACATCGAAAGGAACAGCACCGGGAAATTCACCGACGCGGCAATGGCCAGCACCAGGCCGGAGAGGAAGGCAATGTTCTGCGACTCGAACAGCAGGCCGAGGAGGATCGCCAGCACGCCGATGCACAGGGTGGCGATTCGCGACACGCGTATTTCTTGCTGTTCGCTGGCCTGGCCCTTGCGTATCACGCAGGCATACAGGTCATGGGACACCGCCGAGGCGCCGGACAGTGCCAGCCCGGCAACCACTGCCAGGATGGTGGCGAAGGCGACCGCCGAGATGAAGCCGAGGAACAGGTTGCCACCCACGGCCTGGGCCAGGTGCACAGCGATCATGTTGCCGCCGCCGATGATTGCGCCGCTGGCGTCGCGGAACGCCGGATCGGTGCCGACCATGACGATGGCGCCGAAGCCGACGATGATCAGCAGCAAGTAGAAGTAGCCGATGAAACCGGTGGCGTAGAACACGCTTTTACGCGCTTCCTTGGCATCGCTGACGGTGAAGAAACGCATCAGGATGTGCGGCAGGCCGGCGGTACCGAACATCATGCCAAGCCCCAGGGAAATCGCATCGATCGGGTTGGACAGCAAACCACCGGGCGCCATGATCGCGTTGCCCTTGGCATGCACGGCGGTAGCGCCGGCAAACATCGCTTCAGTGCTGAAACCGAAGTGCTTGAGCACCATGAATGCCATGAAGGTGGTGCCGAACAGCAGCATCACCGCCTTGATGATCTGCACCCAGGTGGTGGCGAGCATGCCGCCGAAGGTCACGTAGAACACCATCAGCACGCCGACCAGCATCACCGCATAGAGGTAGTCGATGCCGAACAGCAACTCGATCAGCTTGCCGGCACCGACCATCTGCGCCACCAGGTACATGAGGGCCACGGTCAGGGTGCCGAAAGCCGAGGTCAGGCGTACCGGGGTCTGCTCCAGGCGATAGGACACCACGTCGGCAAAGGTGTATTTCCCGAGGTTGCGCAGGCGTTCGGCAATCAGGAACAGGATGATCGGCCAGCCGGCCAGCACGCCCAAGGCGTAGAGCAAACCGTCGTAGCCATTGAGGAACATCATCGCGGAAATGCCGAGGAACGAGGCTGCCGAGATCATGTCGCCAGCAATCGCCAGGCCGTTCTGGAAGCCGGTCATGCCACCACCGGCGGTGTAGAAGTCGCTGGCGGAGCGGGTGCGAAGTGCCGCCCAGCGCGTCACGCCGAGGGTGAACAGCACGAACACCAGGAACATGCCGATGGCGTTCCAGTTCAGTGGGCGGGACGCGCCGTCGGCGGCCAGCGCAACATCAGTGACCGCTGCCAGCGGCAGCAGGAACAAGGCAAGAAGGCGGCTCATCGGGCGCACTCCTGCTTGAGTTTTTCATTCAGCGGGTCGATCACGTTGTTGGCGCGATAGACATAGAAACCCGTCAAGGCAAAGGCCAGCACCACGATCACCACACCCACCAGCATGCCTACGGTGGTCACGCCGCCGCTCAGGGATTGGCCGAGGGTTGCGGGCGAGAACGCCACCAGCAGCACGAAGCCGAAGTAGATCACCAGCATGATCAGCGACAACGACCAGTAGAGTTTCTGCTTGCGTCGCACCAACTGGATGAAGTTGGGGTGTTGGTGGATGAGTTCTATGTCTTGCGGGCTCATGGTGACTCTCCTTTGTTGTTTTTGTTTTGGGTGAAACGGTGTATTCGGGTCGGAACCGGATCAATGTGGGAGCGGGCTTGCTCGCGAAGGGGCCATCACATTCAACATGGATGGCGCCTGACACTCCGTCTTCGCGAGCAAGCCCGCTCCCACAGGGTTTAGGGTGATCCTGTAAATCAGAGCTGATCGAAATCCAGCACAACCTTGTCGCTGATCGGGAAGGCCTGGCACGACAGCACATAGCCGGCAGCCACTTCGTAGTCTTCCAGGGCGTGGTTGCTGTCCATTTCCACTTCGCCTTCGATGACCTTGCACTTGCAGGTCGAGCACACGCCGGCCTTGCACGAGTAAGGCAATTCGGCGCCCTGGGCGTTGCCCGCGTCGAGGATGCTCTGGCTGTTGCGCGGCAGGTCGAAGGCCAGGGCGCGACCGTCGCTGATGACGGTGATCTGGCTGACCGCTGAATCCACCTGGCGGGCCGCTTCGCGAGCTTCGCGTTTTTGCTCGCTGCCGGCGGCGGCGAACAGTTCGAAATGGATGCGCTCAGGCGCCATGCCCTTGGCCTTGAGGCTGTCGCGCACGGTCTCGGTCATTTCCTGCGGGCCGCAGATGAAGGCGGCGTCGAGGGCCTTGACGTCGAGCCAGCGGGAGAACAATTGCTCGCACTTCTCGGCGTTGATCCGGCCGTTGTACAGGTCGACATCCTGCTGCTCGCGGCTGAACACGAAGATCAGGTTCAGGCGTTGCAGGTAGCGGTTCTTCAAATCTTCAAGCTGCTCGCGGAACAGCGCGCCGGAGCTGGAGCGGTTGCCGTACAGCAGGGTGACGCGGCTGTGGGGCTCGGTTTCCAGGGTGGTCTTGATGATCGACAGGATCGGCGTGATGCCGCTGCCCGCCGCTACAGCCAGGTAATTACCGTGGCGTTGCGGGTCGAGTTCGACGCAGAAATGCCCGGCAGGCGGCATCACTTCCAGGACGTGCCCGGCTTTCAGCTGTTCGTTGGCAAACGCCGAGAAACGGCCGCCCGCCACACGCTTGACGGCAATACGCAGTTCACCGTCGTTGACTCCGGTGCAGATTGAGTAGGAGCGGCGCACTTCTTCGCCGTCCAGTTGCGTGCGCATCACCAGGTGCTGGCCCTGGGTGAAGTGAAAGCTGTCTTGCAGGTCCTGCGGAATGTCGAAGGCGATGGACACCGCGTCACGGGTCTCGGCGCGCACGTCCTTGATGGTCAGGCTGTGAAATTTGCTCATTGTTGTTCTCCAGCTGGGACGGCCGATTCGCCGCTCAGATGCACTTGAAATAGTCGAACGGTTCCCGGCAATCGACGCAGCGGTACAGGGCCTTGCACGCGGTGGAGCCGAACTCGCTGAGCACCTCGGTGTGGGCGCTGCCGCATTGCGGGCACACAACCTGCGGGCTTTCGCCGAGCAGGCTGCGCTTGCTGGTGCTGCCCTCGGGCGGCGCAATGCCATAGGCCCGCAGGCGTTCGCGGCCGCTGTCGCTGATCCAGTCGGTGGTCCAGGCCGGGGTCAACTTGCGCTCAAGTAACGGCGCCTTGAATCCGGCCAGTTCCAGGGCTTCGCGGATGTCGCTTTCGATCACTTCGGTGGCGGGGCAACCGGAGTAGGTCGGCGTGACCACCACGTGAAGATGTCCGGCCTGCCAGTCCAGGTCGCGGACGATGCCGAGGTCGACGACGCTGACCACCGGCACTTCCGGGTCCATGACCTCCGACAGGATCGCCCAGGCGGCGGCCAGGTCGGTCGGTTGAGCCGGCCGGGCGCCGAGGTCGCTGGCGATCAGCTCACCAGGTTGCATCGGGGTACGCTCGTGGCAGGAACTGCATTTCGGCGAGCAGGATGCCCAGGTGTTCGCTGTGCAGGCCCTTGCGTGCATTCAGGTAGAAGTAGTTCGGCGCCGCGGGAACGGGCAGGGTGGCGCTGGTGAAAATCTGCTCGACCTTGGCCTGCCACTGCGCGGCGACGCTGGCGATGTCCGGGGTGATGCTGGCTTCGCACAGGCGCTGTTCGCTGTCGTCGGCGGCGATCAGTTCCACGGTGAAACGCCAGACTTCGGGGATGGCGGCGAGCATGCGCTTGTGGCTTTCCTCGGTGCCGTCGCCCATACGCTCGATCCACTCGCCGGAGCGGCGCAGGTGATAGGTCGCTTCCTTCACGGCTTTGGCGGCAATCCCGGCAATGCGTTCGTCGCTGGACTGGCTCAGGCCTTGCAGCACCGGCAAATGCCAAGCGTCATAGAGAAACTGCTTGAGCATGGTCACCGCGAAGTCGCCGTTGGGTTGTTCCACCAACAGCAGGTTGCGGTAGGCGCGCTCGTCGCGACGGAACGCCAGGTGATCGGCATCGCGGCCGTCGTCCAGCAGTTCGGCGGCGTATTCCAGCCAGTTGCGTGCCTGGCCCACCAGGTCGAGGCCGACGTTCATCAGCGCCAGCTCTTCTTCCAGTGCCGGGGCCTTGCCGCACCATTGGCACAGACGCTGGCCCTGGATCAGGGCACTGTCGCCGAGGCGCAGCAGGTATTCGATCAGATCGGTCTTGTTATTCATGGTCGACCTCACATGTGCCCGACTTCGGCCGGCAGCTCGTAGAAGCTGGCGTGGCGGTAGACCTTGTCGTCCGACGGATCGAACAGCGGGTCTTTTTCATCCGGCGACGAGGCGGTGATCAATGCCGAAGGCACCACCCACAGGCTTACGCCTTCGCTGCGACGGGTGTAGAGCTCGCGCGCGTTCTCGATGGCCATGGTGGTGTCGGCGGCATGCACGCTGCCGACATGCTTGTGGTTGAGGCCGTGCTTGCTGCGCACGAAGACTTCGAAGAGGGTCCACTCGGACATTTCAGTTACTCCACATCAGGTGGCCGGATCAGGCGGCGTTCTTGTTTTGTTTTTTACGGGCATGGGCGACGGCGGCTTCACGAACCCAGGCACCGTCTTCAATCGCCTTGCGGCGGGTGGCGACGCGTTCCTGGTTGCACGGGCCGTTGCCCTTGAGCACTTCGTAGAATTCGTTCCACTGGATTTCGCCGAAGTCGTAGTGGCCGCGTTCGGCGTTCCACTTCAGGTCCGGGTCGGGGCAGGTGCAGCCCAGCAGTTCCAGCTGCGGGATGGTCTGGTCGACGAAGCGCTGGCGCAGTTCGTCGTTGCTCTGGCGCTTGATTTTCCAGGCCATGGACTGGGCACTGTTGGGCGAGTGTTCGTCGCTTGGGCCGAACATCATCAGCGACGGCCACCAGAGGCGGTTGATCGCGTCCTGGACCATGTCTTTTTGCGCCTGGGTACCGTGGCGCATCATGGTCAGGAGGATTTCGTAGCCCTGGCGCTGGTGGAAGCTCTCTTCCTTGCAGATGCGCACCATGGCCCGGGAGTAGGGGCCGTAGGAGGTGCGCTGCAGCACCACCTGGTTGACGATCGCGGCGCCATCGACCAGCCAGCCCACCGCGCCCATGTCGGCCCAGTTCAGCGTCGGGTAATTGAAGATGCTCGAGTACTTGGCCTTGCCGCTGTGCAGCTTGGCGACTTCTTCATCGCGGTCGGCGCCCAGGGTTTCCATGGCGCTGTACAGGTACAGGCCGTGGCCGGCTTCGTCCTGGATCTTGGCCATCAACTGCAGTTTGCGCTTGAGGCTGGGTGCGCGGGTGACCCAGTTGCCTTCGGGCAGCATGCCGACGATTTCGGAGTGGGCGTGCTGGGAAATCTGCCGGATCAGGGTCTGGCGGTAGGCATCTGGCATCCAGTTCTTGGCTTCGATCTTGATTTCTGAATCGATTTTTTCCTGGAATGCGCGTTCCTGTTCGGACATTTCCGAGAGGTCCTTGATGCGCTTTACGCCTGTTTCTACTAGCTGTGCGTACATTTTTGAGTTCCCGCCTTGAATCTGTTCTGGGGCATTGGGAACTTTATAAGCGATACAGAAATTAATATCAAACTGAAAATGACGTGTCGTATTTGTTTTTTGTATCGCTTTGGGTGGTGGGCGCTTTTTTGGGGGGGGGTACATATCCGTTTCTGTGGTAACGGCGGCTTTTGGTTTCGCCCTTACGGCGAGTCCCTTTTGGCAAACGCCCCAAAAGGAACCAAAAGGTCACGCCCCTGGCGTCCGGCCCCTCGCTTAGGCTCGGGGTTCCTTCGCTCCGGCATTCATCCGGGGGCATCGCCCTCCGGTTGGCTTCGCTGGCACCTACATGCGATGAGTTCGACTGCGTCGAACGGCGCTGCGCGCCCATCCCCGGATGAACACCTCCGCTCAGCCTCCCGAGGGGGCGGGTGGATCAAGATCAAGAGCTGCAGGCGAGCTAACGCTCGGCCTGATGAGTGGTGAGGGGCGTGGGTGTACGTCGATTTGCCTTTGCTCTTCTGTGGGAGCGGGCTTGCTCGCGAAGGCGGCCTGCCGGCCGACCAATTTCTTGCAGACATGCCCGGCCAAACTGTAGGCGCTGGCTTGCCAGCGATGGCGGCCTGCCAGCCAACCAATCCCTCGCAGGTACACGCCGCTCAAACTGTGGGAGCGGGCTTGCTCGCGAAGACGGCCTGCCAGCCAACCAGTCCCTCGCAGGCATACCCGGCCCAACTGTAGGAGCTGGCTTGCCAGCGATAACGGCCTACCAGCCGCCCAATCTCTCTCAGACGTACTCAACCCTTGTAGGAGCTGGCTTGCCGGCGATGGCGGCCTACCAGCCGCCCAATCTCTCTCAGACGTACTCAACCCTTGTAGGAGCTGGCTTGCCGGCGATGGCGGCCTGCCAGCCAACCAATCCCTCGCAGGTACACGCCGCTCAAACTGTAGGAGCTGGCTTGCTCGCGAAGACGGCCTGCCAGCCAACCAGTCCCTCGCAGGCATACCCGGCCCAACTGTAGGAGCTGGCTTGCCAGCGATAACGGCCTACCAGCCGCCCAATCTCTCTCAGACGTACTCAACCCTTGTAGGAGCTGGCTTGCCGGCGATGGCGGCCTGCCAGCCAACCAATCCCTCGCAGATACACGCCACTCAAACTGTGGGAGCGGGCTCGCTCGCGAAGACGGCCTGCCAGCCAACTAATCTCTCGCAGGCATACCCGGCCCAACTGTAGGAGCTGGCTTGCCAGCGATAACGGCCTACCAGCCGCCCAATCTCTCTCAGACGTACTCAACCCTTGTAGTAGCTGGCTTGCCAGCGATGTCGGCGATGGCGGCCTGACAGCCAACCAATTTCTTTCAGATGTACTCAATCCCTGTAGGAGCCGGCTCCTACAGGGGAGGGGTGTACAACCTCACGATCAGGCCGGCCGGTAGGCCGCCTCGGTTTCGCTTTTGCGGTGCACGCCCCCTCGAGAGGCCGAGAGGAGGTTCTGCGCAGTGGGCAACCCGGCATGGATGCCGGGTTAGTCGCCCCCGGCCATGGATGGCCGATGGCGGCGGGCCCACGGAGCAGGACCGGAGCGAGGGCATGCCGAGCCTAGGCGAGGCACCGAACGAAAGGGGCAAGAGCCCTTTGGTTACTTTGGGGCTTTTCCAAAGTGACCCGCTGTAAGAGCGGAACCCTAAGCGGCCGTTACCGCAGAAACGGATATGTACACCCACAAAATCCTCATCGCCTGACACAAAGCCTTCGCGAGCAAGCCCGCTCCCACAGGGATTGTGCTAAAGCCTAGGCAAAAAAAGCCCCGCAAAAGCGGGGCCATAAAGGGTGCAGCAGTCATGCTTTCGGACGTTTATCCACCACGTGGCAAGCCTTGCCCTCCGACCGTTTGATCGAATGGAAAGGCTGCAAAACGATCCGCGAACTGATCCCGATATACGTCTTGATGTGCTTGCTCAACTCCCCACAAACAGCCTTCTGCTGTTCGTCACTCAGGTGCTGGTGCTCAGCCTTCAACTCGACATGCACATCAACACTGTCCAGGTTGCCATTGCGATACAGATGGATCTCATAGCACTCGGCAAGTTGTTTAACTTTCAGAACCTGCTCCTCGATCTGCGTCGGAAACACGTTCACCCCGCGAATGATCAGCATGTCATCGCTGCGCCCGGTGATCTTGTCGATACGGCGCATCGGCCGCGCGGTACCCGGCAGCAGGCGCGTCAGGTCGCGGGTGCGGTAGCGGATCATCGGCAGGGCTTCTTTGCTCAATGAGGTGAACACCAGTTCGCCCATCTGCCCGTCCGGCAGCACTTCGCCGGTGACCGGGTCGATGATTTCCGGGTAGAAGTGGTCTTCCCATATGGTCGGGCCGTCTTTGGTTTCTGCGCATTCCATGGCGACACCTGGCCCCATGATTTCCGAGAGGCCGTAGATGTCCAGGGCGGTGATACCCAGGCGTTGCTCAATGGCGCTGCGCAGTTCGGCGGTCCACGGCTCGGCACCGAAGATGCCCAGGCGCAGGGCCAGTTTGTGTGGGTCGATGCCCTGGCGCTCGATTTCATCGGCGATGTTGAGCATGTAGGACGGCGTGACCATGATGATGTCCGGCTGGAAATCCTTGATCAGTTGCACTTGTTTCTCGGTCTGGCCGCCGGACATCGGGATCACTGTGCAACCCAGGCGTTCGGCGCCGTAGTGCGCGCCGAGGCCGCCGGTGAACAGGCCGTAGCCATAGGAAATGTGCACCTTGTCGCCACGCCGGCCGCCGGCGGCGCGGATCGAGCGCGCCACCACGTTGGCCCAGGTGTCGATGTCATTCTGGGTGTAGCCCACAACCGTCGGTTTGCCGGTGGTGCCGCTGGACGCGTGCAGGCGCACGATGTCGTTCATCGGCACGGCGAACATGCCGTAGGGGTAGTTGTCCCGCAGGTCGGACTTGGTGGTGAAAGGGAATTTCGCCAGGTCGTCGAGGGACTTGATGTCGTCCGGGTGCACACCCAGCGCATCGAAGCGCTGACGGTACAGCGGCACGTTGTTGTAGGCGTGGTTCAGGCTCCAGCGCAGGCGCTCCAGCTGATGCTGGCGCAGCTCGTCGATGCTGGCGGTTTCCAGCGGGTCCAGCATTGGGCCGAGGGCGGCTTTGGCTATTGGCATGTTCATGTGTTCACTCGAATTGTTTTTGTGTTCCAGCCCTTTTGCACAAGGGCTTTGAGTGCATGCCCCAAGGATACCTCTCGGCTCCTTGGGAATCGCGATTCTTTAGTGGGATAGACGTTCGATGATCAGCGCGATCCCTTGGCCGACGCCGATGCACATGGTGCACAGGGCATAGCGGCCGTTACGTTCTTCCAGTTCATGCAGGGCGGTGGTGACCAGTCGTGCGCCGCTCATGCCCAGCGGGTGGCCCAGGGCGATGGCGCCGCCGTTGGGGTTGACCCGTGGGTCGGTGTCGCTTAGGCCCAGTTCGCGCAGTACGGCCAGGCCCTGTGCGGCGAAGGCTTCGTTGAGCTCGATCACGTCCATGTCGGCCAGGCTCAGGTTGGCCACTTCCAGCACCTTGCGGGTCGCCGGCACCGGGCCGATGCCCATGATCCGGGGTTCAACACCCGCAGTGGCCATCGCCACGACCCGACCACGGGCTGTCAGGCCGTGGCGTTTGGCGACTTCCGGGCTGGCCAGCAACAGCGCGCAGGCGCCGTCGTTGACCCCGGAGGCGTTGCCGGCGGTGATGCTGCCGCCTTCGCGGAACGGCGTGCCGAGTTTCGCCAGCTGTTCAAGGGTGGTGTCGCCGCGCGGGTGTTCGTCGTGCTCGACCACTTTGGCCGGGCCTTTGCGCTGGGAGATTTCCACGGCGACGATTTCTTTCGCCAGGCGCCCATTGGCCTGGGCGGCCGCTGCACGCTGCTGGCTGCGCAGGGCGAAGGCGTCCTGGTCGGCCCGGGAGATGTTGAACTGTTCGGCGACGTTCTCCGCCGTTTCCGGCATGGAGTCGATGCCGTAGGCCTTTTTCATCAGCGGATTGACGAAGCGCCAGCCGATGGTGGTGTCGAAGATCTCCGCCGAGCGGGAAAACGCCTGCTCGGCCTTGCCCATCACCAGCGGTGCGCGGGACATCGATTCGACGCCACCGACCAGCATCAGCCCGGTTTCGCCGCTGCGAATGGCGCGGGCGGCGGTGCCAATGGCATCCAGCCCGGAGCCGCACAGGCGATTGAGGGTGGTGCCGGGGACGCTGACCGGCAGCCCGGCCAGCAATGCCGACATGCGTGCGACGTTGCGGTTGTCTTCGCCGGCCTGGTTGGCGCAGCCGTAGATCACGTCGTCGACCGTGCTCCAGTCCACTTGCGGGTGACGGCGCAGCAGTTCGCGCAACGGCACCGCGCCGAGGTCGTCGGCACGCACGCTGCTCAGCACGCCGGCGTAGCGGCCAATCGGGGTGCGGACGGCGTCGATGATCAGGGCGTCATTCATTCGGGGTCTCCTGCGTCAGCACCGGGCCGCGCACTTTGTAGGATTTGCCATGGAACAGGGCGATCAACTGGCCCTGTTGGTTTTCAATGCGTACGTCGTAGTTGCCGGTGCGCCCGGAACGGCTCTGCTCGATGCAGTCGGCGTTCAGCGTGTCGCCCAGGCGGGCCGGGGCGATGTAGTCGATGCTGCAACCGATGGCCACGGTGGCCTCGTTGTAGCTGTTGCAGGCAAAGGCAAACGCCGAATCGGCGAGGGCGAACAGGTAACCGCCGTGGCACGTGCCGTGGCCCTGCAGCATGTCGGCGCGCACGGTCATGCCCACTCGTGCGCAGCCGGGGCCGGCGGAGAGCAGGCGCATACCCATGGCCTGGCTGGCGGCGTCGCGCTGGAACAACGATTGCGCGCATTCACTGGCCAGGGACATCGCTTCATGGTTAGTCATGGAAGTTTCTCCCTTCGGCAACCCGGCGGCGCAACAACAGCGATGGCCGGTAGCGTTCTTCGCCATAACTGGCTTGCAGGTTTTCCAGCACGTTCAGGATGTGCCCCAGACCGATGGCATCCGCCCAGGCCAGCGGCCCTTGTGGATAATTGACCCCGGCGCGCATGGCCAGGTCGATGTCGGCGGCCGAGGCCACGCCTTGCAGCAGGGCGTCGGCGGCTTCGTTGGCAAGCATGGCGACGGTGCGCAGTACGGCGAGGGCCGGGCTGTCGCTGAGCAGGCTGATCTTCAGGCCGGCCCGTTGCAGCAGCGCCACGCCTTGGTCGAGTGCCTGAGGGTCGATACCGGCCGAGTAACTGATCGCAATGCGCTCGGCTTTGTCGTAGTCGAACGCCAGGTCCAGCAGGATCAGGTTGCGCAGCCCGTCTTCGCGAGCGCGCTGACAGGCCATGCGCCCGTCGCTCAAGGCCAGCACGGCGTCACCGACGCGCAGCAAGCCTTGACCATCGCGCTGGATGATCTCGACGCCTTGTTCATGCAAGCGTGCGAGCAAGCCTTTAGCGATACCGAGGTCGCCTTCCACAGCACAAACCTCGACCTTCGCAGCGCTGTTGATTTCAGCGGCGTGCGGGCGCTCCGCACCTTGGGCATAGCTGTAGAAACCCTGACCGCTCTTGCGTCCCAGGCGCCCACCGTCCACCAGTTCTTTCTGGATCAGTGACGGCAGGAAGCGCGTGTCCTGGTAATAGGCATCGAACACTGAACAGGTCACGGCGTAGTTGACGTCGTGGCCGATCAAATCGGTCAGTTCGAATGCGCCCATGGCAAACCCGCCGGCTTCGCGCATCAGCGCATCCAGGGTCGGGCAATCGGCAGCGCCTTCCTGCACCAGGCGCAAGCTTTCGGCATAGAACGGTCGGGCCACGCGGTTGACGATGAAGCCCGGCGTCGAGCGGGTGTGCACCGGTTTTTTGCCCCAGGCCTTGGCCGTGTCGTACAGGCATTCGGCAAGGGCCGGGTCGCTGGCCAGGCCGGAAACGATTTCCACCAGCGCCATCACCGGCGCCGGGTTGAAGAAGTGCAGGCCGAGCAGGCGTTCTGGATGTTCAAGCTGCGCGGCGATGCTGGTGATCGACAGCGACGAGGTGTTGCTGGCCAGAATGCAGTGCTCGCCGCAAATGTCTTCGAGCTGGCGGAACAGTGCGCGCTTGACCTCGAGGTTCTCGACGATGGCCTCGATGATCAGGTCGCAGTCGGCCAGGGCTTCGATGGCTTCCACGGCTTGCAGGCGGGCAATTGTTGCGCTGCGCGATTCGGCTGGCAGTTTGCCGCTCTCGACCCGTTTGCCCAGTTGCCGATCAATGCCCTCGATGGCCTGAGCGGCAGCGCCCGGGCGGTTGTCCAGGAGCAACACCGGATGACCGGCCTGTGCCGCGACCTGGGCAATACCGGCCCCCATGGCGCCGGCGCCGATCACCGCGATGCGTGCAGACGTGTTCAGTGCGGTCATGACTCAGCGCCCCTTGAAGCTTGGGGTGCGTTTTTCCATGAAGGCGCCGACGCCTTCGCGATAGTCCTCGCTGCGCCCGGCCAGGCGTTGCAGGTCGCGCTCAAGCTCAAGCTGCTCGTCGAAGGTGTTACTCAGGCTGGCATTCAGGCTGCGCTTGATCAGCGCCAGACCATAGGTCGGTTGAGTCGCCAGGTGGCGCGCCAGTTTCAGGGCTTCGTCGCGCAAATCAGCGTCGTCCACGCACTGGTAGATCAAGCCCCATTGCTCGGCTTGTTCGGCGGTAAGACGGTTGCCCAGTAGTGCCAATGCCTTGGCCCGAGCCATGCCCACAAGGCGCGGCAGGGTCCAGGTGCCACCGGAATCCGGGATCAGGCCGATCTTGCAGAACGCCTGGATGAAGCTGGCCGAACGGGCGGCCAGGACCAGGTCGCAGGCCAGCGGAATATTCGCGCCGGCGCCAGCGGCAACGCCGTTGACCGCGCAGATCACCGGCAGCGGCAGGTCGCGCAGCTGGCGGATCAGCGGGTTGTAGAACTTCTCGATGGATTCGCCCAGATCCGGCACGGCGCTGCCCGGCGCGACATTGCGGTCGCTCAGGTCTTGCCCTGCGCAGAAGCCGCGGCCTTCACCGGTCAGCAGCAGGACGCGCACGTCCGGGTTCTGCCGCACTTGCTTGAGCGCTTCCTTCACTTCGCCGTGCATCTGGGTGTTGAAGCTGTTGAGTTGCTCCGGCCGATTGAGGCTGAGCAGGGCAACGCCGGCGTCGATGGAAAACAGGATGTGTTCGAAGTTCATGGTCTTGGCGTTCTCTTGGCAGTCGTTCGAATTCGGATTTCAGTGGCCGCTTTATTGCCCGGTGAAAGTCGGGCTGCGCTTGTCCTGGAAGGCGGCAATGCCCTCGTCGCGGTCGCGGGTGCCGGCCAGCACGGTGAACGCGTGGCGCTCGAAGCGCAGGCCGCTGGCGAGGTCGGTGTCCATGGCCTTGAGCAGCGACTCCTTGGCCAGACGCACGGCCAGCGGTGCCTTGGCGGCGATGCTGCGAGCGATGTGCAGGGCGCGGTCGACGGTGAACTCCGGCTGGGTCACTTCGCTGACCAGGCCGGCGCGCTGGGCCTGGCGGGCATCGATCGGCTCACCGGTCAGCACCATCTGCATGGCCATGGACTTGCCGACGGCGCGCAGCAGGCGTTGGGTGCCGCCGGCGCCGGGCATGATCCCGAGGTTGATTTCCGGCTGGCCGAAGCGCGCGTCTTCACCGGCAATGATGATGTCGGCGTGCATCGCCAGTTCGCAGCCACCGCCGAGGGCGAAGCCGTTGACGGCGGCGATCAGCGGTTTGCTGAAGCGGGTAATGGTTTGCCACGAGGCCTGGCGCGGGTCGTCGAGGATGCCGACCAGGTTGCGTTCGGCCATTTCCTTGATGTCGGCGCCGGCGGCGAAGGCCTTGCGGCTGCCGGTGAGGACCACGACGCGGGTGTCCGGGTCGGCTTGCGCGATGTTCAGTTCATCGGCCAGCTCGCCCAGCAACTCGGTGGTCAAGGCGTTCAGGGCTTGCGGGCGCTGCAGGGTAATCAGGCGGACGCCAGGCTCGATCAATTCGACGGCAAGGGTTAGAGGCATGGCGGATGCCCTCACGGTGCAGGCGCGGCGTGGTGCCGGCTCGTTATTGGATCGGCCGCAGGGGCCGGTTTTACCCAAGTATAGCTGTAACGTGATACGTAAATGCAATACGAAAATAGATTTAATGTGTCTTATTGGTGGGGGTTTTGATTTGAATGTCTCCTGATGTATGAGTGCTTGTAGTGGTTTTTCCCAAGCATTTATTGGGTTTTAGCCTGATTTTTGTGTCCCGTTTGCATTCGTCGGAAAGCGCTGTTTCAAGTGATACGCTTTTTAGTCTTTGTGCTTGTAAAAGTGATGTGATACAAAATGAGTCATTATTTGCATCGCTTTGTGAGGGACGCTTTCATGACCTGTTACAGCCTTGATGGCCTGACTCCGGTGGTTGACCCGAGCGCCTATGTGCATCCATCCGCCGTATTGATCGGTGACGTGATCATCGGCCCGCATTGCTATGTCGGTCCGCTGGCCAGCCTGCGCGGGGACTTCGGGCGGATCGTGCTGGAGGAGGGGGCCAACCTGCAGGACACCTGCGTGATGCACGGCTTTCCCGACAGCGACACCGTGGTCGAGCGCAACGGTCACATCGGCCACGGCGCGGTGCTGCACGGATGCCGGATCGGCGCCGACGCATTGGTGGGCATGAATGCGGTGGTCATGGACAACGCCCGGATCGGCCCTCGTTCATTCGTTTCGGCGGCGGCATTTGTAAAGGCTGGCTTCGAATGCCCGGAGCAGTCGCTGGTCATGGGCGCGCCGGCCAGCGTCAAGCGCAGCCTCAGTGATCAGGAAGTGGCGTGGAAACAGGCCGGCACCCGGGAATATCAGCAACTGGCCCAGCGTTGCCTTACGCAAATGCAGGTTTGCGAACCGCTGAGGGAACCGGAGCCAGATCGCCCGCGTATCAGCGACAGCGGGTTGCGGCCAAAGGGCAGCGCCTTGTAAACACAGAACCTCTGTAGGAGCCGGCTTGCTGGCGATGGTGTGTCAGCTACCTTGGTGTCGCCTGACACACCATCGCCAGCAAGCCGGCTCCTACAAGGGGTTGGGCTTAACCAGTTGGCTTTCGGTATATTCCTTTTCTTTTTTTGCACGGAACGCCCATGTCGTCCCTGACTCCCTTGAACCATCTGATTACCCGCTTCCAGGAGCAGACGCCGATCCGCGCCAGTTCCTTGATCATCACGTTGTACGGGGATGCCATCGAACCCCATGGCGGCACCGTGTGGCTGGGCAGCCTGATTCAATTGCTCGAACCGATCGGCATCAACGAACGGCTGATCCGCACCTCGATTTTTCGCCTGACCAAGGAGGGCTGGCTGACCGCCGAGAAAGTCGGCCGCCGCAGTTACTACAGCCTGACCGGCACCGGTCGCCGGCGTTTCGACAAGGCTTTCAAGCGGGTCTACAGCACCACGATGCCGGCCTGGGATGGTTCCTGGTGCCTGGTGATGCTCTCGCAGCTGACCCAGGATAAACGCAAGCAGGTGCGCGAGGAACTGGAGTGGCAAGGCTTCGGCGCGATTTCGCCGATGGTGCTGGCCTGTCCGCGCAGTGACCGGTCCGACGTCAACGCGACCCTGCTCGACCTTGGCGTCCAGGAAGACACCATTGTCTTCGAAACCACCGCTCAGGACGTACTGGCCTCCAAGGCGCTGCGCCTGCAAGTGCGCGAGAGCTGGAACATCGAGGAGCTGGCCGCTCACTACAGCGAATTCATCCAGCTGTTCCGGCCGCTGTGGCAAGCGCTGCGCGAGCAGGAAAACCTGCAACCGGCCGACTGCTTCCTGGCGCGGGTACTGCTGATTCACGAGTACCGCAAGCTGCTGCTGCGCGACCCGCAATTGCCGGACGAGTTGCTGCCCGGCGATTGGGAAGGCCGCGCCGCCCGCCAGTTATGCCGCAACATTTATCGTTTGATCTACGCCAAGGCCGAAGAATGGCTGAACGCTGCACTGGAAACGGCCGACGGCCCGTTGCCGGATGTCGGTGAAAGCTTCTACCGGCGTTTTGGCGGACTGAAATAACACGTCATTGTTCAGGGAGTGGTGCGGTTCAGGAGACTCGAAGCATCCGATGTCGTGTGGATTGACGTAGACAATAAAAATAAGCCTGCGTGAGGCCTGACATGATTTCTACCACAGCACAGCGCCATGATGGGTTCGACCAGTGGATCCATCAGATCAACCAGATCTGCGGCGCCTTCAACGCACAACCCCTGGGCAGCGAATTTGCCGGGCGCATCCGCGAATACCAGAGCGATGCGCTCAAGCTCAGTTTCGTCGACGCGTGCCAGGCGCGGTTGTACCGTACGCCCCAGGAAGTTGCGGCGGGTGAGGGCGGCAAGTATTTCGCGGTGTTCCAGCTCGACGGTACAGCGGGCATGGCCCAGGGCGACAACAAGGTCCTGCTGTCCCCCGGCGACATCACGCTGATCGATGCCGCGCGGCCCAGCGATTTCACCTACAGCGAAAACTCCCGGCAGTTGTCGTTGATCCTGCCGTATCAACTGGTCGAGCAAACCCTGCGCTTCAATCAGGTCAAGTGCGGCCACCGGATTGCCGCGACCTCACCCATTGCGATGCTCTCGCACCGGCTGATCCTCGATGCCACCCACCAACAGCACCTGACCCGCCAGGAAAGCGAAGCGACCCTGGAGGCGATTGTCAGCCTGCTGCGCCCGGCCATCAGCCAGGCCGAGGATGGCGAAGACTCCCATGAGCGCATCTTCCGCAAGACGCTCACCTGCATCGACGAAAACATACGCTCCGAAGACCTGTGCCCGGAATGGCTGGCGCGGGAAGTCGGCATGTCCACCCGTGGCCTGTACCGGATGTTTGCCAAGAAAGGACTGGTGGTGGCGCGCTACATCAAGAACCGCCGCCTGGACCTGTGCGCCGAATCCCTGCGCCGCTCAGGCAGGGAGGAGAAGTTGTCGGTGCTGGGTTATTCCTGGGGGTTTTCCGATTCCAGTTACTTCTCCACCGCGTTCAAATCACGCTTCGGCATTGCGCCGGGGGAGTATCGCAAGCGGCATGCTTGATCGTTTGCATGAACACCGCATAACCCTGTAGGAGCGAGCCTGCTCGCGATGGTCGTCAACGAAAACGCGCGAATTCTGGTGAAACGCGGTGTCCTTGAGATCTTCGCGAGCAGGCTCGCTCCTACAGGTATTGTGTTCGCCCCGATTATTTTGGTGCGTTGAGGTTCAACGTCGGCGTTTCGTCGAAGAAGTTCCACGGCTTCAACAGCACATGCACCCACTCGGTCGGCATGATCGGCCACTCTTCGGCACGGGCGATGTGGGTGGTGCCGGTGGTCAGCCAGACCACATCGTCGGTGTTCTCGATGGAGTGGTTGTCCTGGGTGAACTGCCCCAGGCCCGAGTCCTTGTCCGAGCGGTTCGGGTACTTGCCTTCCGGGTACTTTTCCTCGGGGTTGTATTGGGTCACCCACAGCTGCTTGTCCATGAAACTCAGGCGGTGGTAGAGCCATTCGTCCTTGCCGAAGTTGGCGCCCTTGGCCACCGGGTGCGTACCACCGGCGTACGGGATCAACTGATAGGAAACCGGGTTGCCGACCTTGTTCTCCTTGCTGAAGTTGGTCAGCAGGCGCACGGTCGACGGGTCGAATTTCTGCGCCGCCTGTTGCTCGGTGCCGACTACCTTGGTTTCGGTCTGCATGGTGCTGGTGCGCGGGCCGCCACGGTCGTTGGGCAACACCACCGGGTTCACTTCCACCAGTGAGTTCTGCTCGCCGTCCACGTCCATGTCGAGGCGGAAGTTGTAGATGTGCTGGTGCGTGGTGCCGACGATGTTGTGATCGAGCAGGGTGCCGTAGCGCGTGTCTTCCTTGGCGGTGTCTTCGTGCATGGTTTTCGATTTCACACCCTTGACCGCTTCGATGCCGGTGGCGCCGGCGTCGATGCCGATGGTGCCGTTCTGCTGGAAGACCCAGTCGAAGATGTAGTCGTAGTTGCCCACGGTGCTGATCCACCGCACCACCAGTTCACGACGCTCGGTGCTGAGGTTGGGCTGGCCCATTTCCTGGTGTTTGTATTCCGGGCCGGCGTAGCGTTCGAACACCGCCATGGCGCGCGGGATCGCAGTCGGTGCGCCGGTGTAGTCGGCGATGGTGGCGTCCAGCAGCACGGCGTTTTGCGGGGCGTCTTTGCCACGGGCAATCGGTGAAGTCAGGGTGCCCATGCCGTAGTCGCCGGAGTCGAGGTAGGCCTTGAAGTACCAGCCGACGTCGGGGTCGCCGTAAGGCACGATCATGCCGCCCAGGGAGCCTTCGTACATGATCTTGCGTTTCTTGCCCTTGTCGTCGTAAGTGACGGTGGACAGGATCGGGCCGACCCGCGAGTCGAGGCGAACGTGGAAGTCCCAGTTCTGCCAGTGAATGCTATTGCCGCTGATGGTGTAGTTCTTGCCCTCGGGCTCGATGATTTCCAGCGGCTTGACGGCGACGCCCTGGCGGCCGCGGCCGTCATAAGGCGTCGGTTTCATCGGCACCGGGATCAGTGCTTCGTCTTCGATCTTGATCAGCTTTTTCTGTTCCAGGTCGACAATCGCCACCAGGCCCTCGATCGGGTGCGCCCAGTAGTTGCCGTCATCGGTGTTGAGGTAGCTGACGATTTTCAGCAGGCGCTTGTCTTGCGCCAGGCCGTCCTTGCCGTCGAAGTAACCGACGGTCAGCGGCGTCGCCACGACCTTTTTCACGTCATTGATGCCGCGCTTGGCCAGGGCCTGGGCATACTCCGGGCTGGTTTCCACAGCCGTCTGCACCGTGGCGAAATCGTCCAGCAAAACCATGCCGTGGGCGCCTTCTATCGGTTTCCAGGACTTGAGTTCTTTCTTGTCGAGGTCGACCAGCGCTTCGATCACGTGCTTGCCGTCGAGCACCACGATCGAGGCCTCACGCGCCTGGGTGACGTTCTGCCCGGTGAACACGAAGTTCCACACTTGATCCTTGGGCGGCTCCTTGACCGAGACTTCGGTGAAGCGGAAACCGGGTTTGTAGTTTTCCGATTGCTTGACGATGTCCACGGCCGTGGTGATTTCGGCTGCGCTCAGCGGGTTGAGCGGGCTGGGGCGGGTCTCGACGACGAAGGTCTTGTCCAGCCCGGACTGGAACACCTGGTTGATGAAGTCGGTGGACATGAACGCCGTATGGTCCTTGAACACCACTGGCACCGTCAGCTCGATGCGCTTGCCGTTGAGCATTGCCACTTTGCTGTCGGGCTTGACCTGGAGATAGACCCCGTCCTTGGCAATCGTGAACAGGTTGGCGTAGTCGTCCCATTTCACCGTGGCGCCAAATTCCTCAAGACCCGCTTGCAGCGGCACCATGTCGGCATGACCGCCGTGGGCCTGGGCCGTGTTCGCCCAGAAAGGCAGGCCGAGGGCGCTCAGGGTGACGGCCAGGGCGAGGCGGGCAAGCGGTGTTCTTTTGGGCGATGCTTTGGAGCTGAACATGGGTGAATTCCTGGGGAAAAGCCGGGTACGGGCATTCCTGCACTTTGTTACAACTCGTCAATGGACGCTTTTGAATGCCTGCCAGATTTCTTTGGTTGCGTGCCGCCATTGAGCATTCCTGACGGATGGCCGGTTGGCAAGCAGGCAAAGCGCATGAAGTCCTTCGAGTCCACAGCGTTTTGCGCCTGCCCGGTCAACTCTTGTCTGCCGCGGTCACGTGTTCGGCAATCCGTTTACGCAGGAAACGCCAGGCGGCCTCGTGGGACGGCAGGCGCTTCAACCCTTGCGGTGATGCGAGCCAGAGCGCTATGTAATGAGCCTCGGCATCGCAGAGTCTTTCGAGGCGCGGGTTGCTATCGGCCAACATGCACCACAGGGGCGCGGCGGCTCCCCCGGCCAGGACCGCGCTTTGCAGTGCTTCCCAGCTGTTCACCTTCGTACTGATGGATTCACCCTGGCCGACATGGTCGTTGACCCAGTCAACGAAGGGCTTGGGCGCATAGTCGCTCCATCCGATCCAGGTGGTGGGCAGTTGGCCGCTGCGCGCGGTCGAGCCGTACATGGCAATTTCAAGGTTGCCGAGCAGGGCACTCTCCAGACGGTCCGGGCGCTCGTAGGCATCGCCGATGCCCAGGTCAGCCTTGCGCTCGGCGACCAGGGTCATCGGATTGGCGACGCTGACAATCTCGATGCTGATCCGCGGATGGACCTCATGCAGTGCCAGTATGTCCTGGATGAAGGCATCCCCCAGTCCTTGCGCGACAGCGATCTTGACTGTCCCTTCGACACCTTCATGACTGCCATACAACAGGTGTTCGAGTTCGGTGATTTCGTCACTGACGCGTTCCGAGGCCTTCAAGACCGCGTTACCCACTTCGGTGGTGCGGCTTATCCCGTCCTCGGAGGAGAAAAGCCGCTTGCCGATCGAGCGTTCCAGCGCATCGATGCGACGGGCAACGGTTGTCCGGTCAACGCGCAATGTTTTGCTTGCCCCAAGCAGAGAACCTGCCTGGGCTACCGCGAGAAAGAAGCGCAGATCGTCCCATTTGAACGGGCTTCGGGCGTTTTTGCATTGGGTCATGCGAAATCACTCATTACGGGCGTCCATACCTGATTTCTATATTACACACCCAGCCAATCAGGCGGCAGTACCGATGTTCGTGCGTGTCCAGGCGAGCAGCACTCCAACCGATCAGCTCAAAAGGTGTGGCAATGGATAGCGTGGTGGTTAAGTTCAATGATGTTTCACAAGGCGCAAGACGCAGAGGGCGCAAGCGGCTGAGCGAACTCTTGCAGGACAATCCTGATGTCGACCCCTATCCAGAAGGGTGGTTCGTCATCGAGTTCACCAGCAAGGTAAAAACCGACCGGCTGATATCGAAGAAGTTCTTTGGCGAAGAAGTGGTGATATTCCGTCATCCCGAAACGCACAAAGTCATGGTCACGCAGGCTCACTGCCCGCATCTAGGCGCGCATTTCGACAGCTATCGCAACGGTGGCTGCCTGGAAAACGGCATCATCACTTGCCCGTACCATCACATTAAGTTCGATCCCCAGCGGCAGGCGTCGCGGTGCCCCGGCAGTGCCCCGGGCCGCCTGGACCTGAAAATCTATCCGACCATCGAGTACCACGGTTTCGTGCTTGCCCTGCGCCAGCGCAATGGCAGTACGACACCGCTGCCGGTGCCGGACCTGTCGTTTCCCGAGGTTGATGAAGATGCGTTTTTGTACGACGTGCAGTCGGTCGGCGTGTTCCAGGGCGACATGCTGGTGCCGCTGATGGCCAACTCCGACTACATGCACTTCCAGACCGTACATGGCACGCCCGAGCCGACCAGTGATCATGCCTTTCGTGTTGCCGACGACGGCCAATCATGTTTCTTCAACTTCGAAATTCCTTTGCGCAATCTTGAAAAGGTCGACCCCCAATACCCGAGGGCCGGCCGCTGGCGTCGG
This sequence comes from Pseudomonas sp. P5_109, assembly GCF_034009455.1. NCBI lineage: Bacteria > Pseudomonadati > Pseudomonadota > Gammaproteobacteria > Pseudomonadales > Pseudomonadaceae > Pseudomonas > Pseudomonas sp. P5_109. The sequence goes on along the minus strand of NZ_CP125380.1, from coordinate 4,872,587 downwards.
TTGCGGCGCACCTTCGCCCGCCCCTCGAACAACGCTAAAAAACTGCCGGAAGTCTTGACGCATGTGAGTGCTGCGGGGATCGGCCCGGGGCTGGCCAAGAGCCGCTGGTGGGAGCCGCAGTTCGGCATCGACCTGCTGTCCTGGCTGTACGTCACCCCCATCGATCCGTACACCTATGAGCTGTTCATGTGCCACGGCGCCCGCACCATCAAAACGTTCAACTCGCGCCCGGTACAGACCATTCTCAATGCGCTCGGCCTGCAGGCGCACATGCTTGCGAACCATCTCTATGTCGGTCAGGAAGACCCGCCTTTCTACACCGCCGACAAGATCCGCCTGGCCCACCCGTCCCTGCGCAGCAAAGACAGGCTGATCGACCAGTACACCGGCTGGTGGAAGTCGACGTTTTTCACTGAGCAATTCCAGGAGATGGTTGATGGCTACGACCTCGACTTCACCCGTCCCTGACATGCCCGCAAACCTTCCATCGAACCGGAAAGACTTATGAACTGGACAGAAAGCTGTGACGCGGTGGTAGTGGGGTCCGGCAACGGTGGACTCGTCGCCGCGCTGTGCCTGTATGAAATGGGCGTCAAGGATGTGCTGGTCATCGAATCGTCGGACCAGGCCGGAGGCACCAGCGCCTTGAGTGGCGGAGGGGTGTGGATTCCCGGCAATCCCTATGCGCAGGCCGAAGGCATCCAGGACAGTTACGACGATGCCCTGGCCTATGTACTGGCCACCGATCCCGAAGGCACCGTACCGCGCGAGATGATCGAAACCTACCTGAATAACGCACCGAAGATGCTGCGCTTCATGCATGCGCGTACCCGCATGCGCTATCGCTCGCTCGCGCATTACCCGGACTATTTTTCCGCACTGCCGGGTTCGCGCCCGGGCCATCGCTCCATCGAACCGGAGCCTGTGAACATCACCAGGCTGAAGCAGCGTGGTCGGTATCTTAGAGATCACCATCCAATCCTGAAGATTCTCGGCCGGGTACCGATGACGCAGACCGAGGCGCATGTTTTCAACGTACAGGCGCCGGGCTGGCGTCTGTTGGCGGCGAAGCTGCTGATGCAGTATTTCCTCGATCTGCCGCAACGGTTGCGCACCCGCCGGGCACGTCGGGCCACCTGCGGAAGTGCGGGTGTGGCACGTCTGTTGTGGTCGATGGAGGAGCGCGACCTGCGACTCGACCTGAAAACCGAGATGATCGACCTCGTGATGGAGCGCGGCCGGGTTGCCGGGGTGATTGTCAGGACAGGCGGGCGCCAACGGCACATCGAATGCCGGCGGGGCGTCGTGCTGGCTTCCGGTGGTTTCGAACATAACCAGCGTATGCGTGAGGCCCATTTGCCGGCCCCCACGCACACGAGCTGGACGACCACGCACAAGGGCAACCTCGGTTCGCCCATCGAAATCGCCAACCGCCATGGTGCACAACTGGCGCGCATGCAAGGTGCCTGGTGGGTGCCGACTTTCCGCGTCCCCGGCATACCGTACCCGTATCCGTCGATCATGGAGAAGTCCTATCCGGGCAGCATCGTCGTGAACAAAGGCGGCAAGCGTGTCGCCAACGAATCGATGAACTACCAGATGTACGTTCGCGAATGCCATCGCCTGCACAAAGAGGGCACGGACACCAGCCATCTGTGGATCATCTTCGACGCGGACTTTCGGGAGAAGTACATCGTCAGCCCGATACTCTCCTCGAAACTGATGCCGGACCGTCGTATCCCCAAGGCGTATTTCGATGAGAGTTTTCTCACCAAGGCTGACAGCCTCGACGCCCTGGCCCTGGCTGTCGGAATCGACGTTGGCGGCATCAAGGCGACCGTTGAACGCTTCAATCGATTTGCCGCCACGGGCAAGGATGAAGAGTTCGGGCGTGGGGACAGTGAGTACGACCGCTACTACGCAGACGCTTCGGTGAAACCCAATCCGTGCCTGGCACCGATCCGTCGCGGGCCTTTTTATGCGGTGCGCATTTACCTGGGCGAGTTCGGCACCAATGGCGGCCTGGACATCGACGTCAACGCGCAGGTCAGAAATGCCCAGGGCCACCCGATCCAGGGGCTGTATGCCACGGGGAACTGCGCGGCTGCGATTTTGCCGGCGTACCCGGGACCGGGCTCGACGCTGGGACCCTCGATGACCTTTGCCTACCAGGCGGCCAAACACATCTCGGGCATCACGCCCACTGAATGACTGGAGTGAACTTCCATGAACAATGAGATCGCATTCGTGGGGCTTTCGTGCACGGGACATGACGGTGCTGTTGCCGTCGTGCAGGGTGGCCGACTGGTGTTTGCCGAAGCGACCGAACGCTACCGGCAGAACAAATTTGCCGTTGGCCAGGCCCCGGACGATTACTTGTATTGCCGTGACGTGTTGGCCCGTCACTCCGACGGCGGGCAGCTTGTCGTGGCCAAAAGCTGGAGCGAGCAGGCCACGCAGATCTGGCACGGAGAAAACAGCCGGTTGCGCGCGAGCATCAGCCAACAGCCGCAACATCGGGATGTGCTCGAGCGTCTGGCGCAATTTCACCGGCACAACTGGGATGGGTTCATGGGGCCGAGCATTGCCCTGGCCGGGCATGGTGTGCAACGGGCGGCACAGGCGCTGGGCAGGCAAGTGATGGAAACCCGGCACTATGACCATCATCTGTGTCACGCCGCGTTTGGTGCATGGGGCGCCCCCTTTGACTCAGCCGCCGTGATCGTCATGGACGGGCAGGGCGAAGGTCGCGGCACGGCGTATTGGCACTATCGCGACGGCCAATTGCAGCCTGTGGAGGTGGAGCCTTACGACGGCACACTGGTCGAGTGCTACAGCAGCCTGGGATTGTATTACGGCATCATGGTTTGTCTGGCGTGCGGTTTCGAACCGGTGTCGGGTGAGGAATGGAAAATCATGGGGCTCGCGCCTTACGGCACGCTCGACGCAGCCTTGTACAACAAGCTCAAGCTGTTCTACTCCATCAACGGGTTGTCGGTGAACTGCACCGAGAACACCGTCGATGTCTTTCTCGACATCGTCTCCGGGCCCGTCAGCCACAAGGCCGATTTCCAGAAGGCGGCGAATTACGCCTACACCTTCCAGCGTTTCTTTGCCGAGACGGCCACGGCACTGATGACGGAGCTGGGCCGTCGTACGGGCGAGCGAAACCTGATTGTGGCAGGTGGCTGCGGGTTGAATTCGTCGTTCAACGGACGGATTGTCGACGTCACCGGTTTTCGTCACGTCCACATTCCTTCGGCTCCAGCCGATGATGGAAATGCCGCAGGTGCCGCCATTCTGGCTGCGCGCGACTATCACCAGGCGAGCGCGGGGCCGGCGTGGCAGTCGCCGTACCTGGGTTCATCGATCAAGGTCGAGGCGCTGGAAACAGTTTTGCAGAGTTCTCCATTCGTACCCTTCCTGCGCATTGACGATGAGCAGGCAATGGCAGACGAGGTCGCGAGCAGGCTTGCCGACGGGCAGGTCGTCGGTTGGGTTCAGGGCCGTGCCGAGTTTGGACCCAGAGCGTTGGGCAATCGCAGCATCCTCGCCGACCCGCGTGATGTGACGATGAAGGACAAGGTGAACCGCGTCGTCAAGTTCCGCGAGGCATTCCGCCCCTTTGCACCGTCGGTGCTGCACGAAGCCGGGGAGACATGGTTCGAGCAATACCAGGACAGCCCTTACATGGAGCGCACGCTCCGGTTCCACGATGCGGTGGCGGCGAAAGTGCCGGCAGTCTGTCATGCCGACCAGACCGGACGCGTGCAAAGCGTGACCGCAGAGCGCAATCGGCCCTACTACAGGCTGATCAAGGCATTTGAAGCCCTGACCGGGGTGCCGATGCTGATGAACACCAGCCTGAATGTCATGGGCAAGCCGATTGTCCATAGTGTTGAGGATGCGCTCCAGGTGTTCCTGGGATCGCAGCTCGATTGCATGGTGATCGGACCGTACCTGCTCGCCAAGGATCTGGCACCGCGCAAAAGCAACGCTGCGGGCGCAACCGGGCAACGCGAGTGGGCGCGCGAGCCGCAGGTGATGGCATGACCGTCGCCCTCGGATCGCCGTCTTTATCGCGGCTGCAACCGCTGTTCACTGCGTTCAGGCTCGGCTCGCTGGTGCTGCCCAATCGTATCGTGATGGCGCCCATGACGCGCTGCAGCGCGGTCGATGGTGTGCCGGGCGAGGGCGTCGCCAGCTACTATCGTCAGCGCGCGGAAAACGGCGTCGGCCTGATCATCAGTGAAGGCATTGGTGTAGACCATGCCGCCGCACTGGGTACAGGAACGCTGGGCGAGAGCAATCTCCCGGTACTGCATGGGGCCAAGCCTGTTGCCCGGTGGAAAGCGATCGTCGATCAGGTGCATGGCGCCGGGGGGCGCATTTTTGCCCAACTGTGGCATCAGGGCCCCGTGCGGATGCCCGGCACCGGGCCGCATCCCGATGCGCCTTCATGCCGTCCCTCCGGTCGCTGGGGGCCCTTGGCCGGCAATACCAGTGCGACTGCGCAATACCTGGCCGAGGTCCGGCGGCAAACACCAGCCATGAGCGAGTCAGCCATTGCCGATGTCATCGCTGCCTACGGCCGCACTGCCGCCAACGCTCGGGCAGCAGGATTCGACGGCCTGGCGATCCACGGTGCACACGGCTATCTCATCGACAGTTTTCTCTGGGGGGTTACCAATGTCCGCAACGATGCCTGGGGCGGATCATTGCGTGCGCGTACCCGGTTTGCCTGTGAGGTGATCAAGGAAGTGCGACGGGCCGGTGGCGGGCTGCCCGTTGTCTTTCGATTCTCACAATGGAAGTTGCAGGACTACGATGCCCGATTGGTCGACACGCCGGCCGGGCTTGAACACCTGCTCGAGCCGCTGGCTGAAGCCGGAGTCGATGTGTTCGACGCCAGCACGCGTCAGTTTCATCTGCCGGCGTTTGCCGGATCGCAGCGAACGTTGGCGGGCTGGACCCGGCACTTGAGCGGACTGCCGGTCATGGCTGTCGGCGGGGTCGGTCTGGATCGCGAGCTCAAGGACTCGTTGCTGGAAGATGTTCTGGCGGCCGACAACGCGCAGATTGCTGCCCGGGCGATAGAGCAGGGTGAGTTTGATCTCATTGGCGTTGGTCGAGCGTTGCTGGCCGATCCCGATTGGGTGGGCAAGCTGCGCAGCGGTGCGTTGTTGCCGGATTTTCGAAGCAGCCTGTTTGCCGGGGAGCCTGTGCAGCCATGAAGACACTGTTGATTGCCAGGGAAAATGCCCCTGTATCGCGTTATGGGCTGCCCATCCCTTACGGCTGGTATCGCATCATGCTGTCGGACGAGCTTGGCGTGGGCGTCGTCCAGACTGTCCGCTTGTTTGACCGGGAGTGGGTGCTGTTTCGGGATGCCAAGGGGCAGGTCGGCCTGTTCGAGCCGCACTGTCCCCATCTCGGCGCTCATCTCGGCGTGGGTGGCAAGGTTGATGGAGAACTGTTGCGCTGTCCCTTCCATAACTGGGGTTTCGACCATCAGGGATTCTGCCGGCACATTCCGTACGCCCGATCCATGCCGCCGAGCCTGAGTCGCGAGCCCGTGTTGAAAGGCCTGCCGGTGGTGGAGGCCAACCGGATGATCTGGGCGTGGTTTCATCCAACCGGTGCCGCGCCAATGTGGCAGGTTCCCGATGTTCCAGAGACCGCAAACCCGGGCTGGCATACACGTCATCATCCGGTGTTCGAGATCAGGACGATCGCGCAGGAAATTGCCGAGAACAGTGTCGATGCCGCGCACTTGAAGTACGTTCACGGGCAGGCGGCGGCGCTGGATGTCGGCTCCACCTACACAGGGCATCTGCGCACCACTGCACTCAAGGGGCCGATGTCGATCGAGGATTCACGGGGCAAGCGTATCGATTGTGAATTTTCAGTCGATTTCGAGCAATCCGGACCGGGCATTCAGGTCGTCAGAATGTCGCGTCATGTCAGCCTGGTCATGCTGATCACCATTACCCCCGTAGAGTCTGAACTCACTCACCTGCGGTTTTCCTTCCTGCACCCGGATTATTCCGAAGACCCGGTCAGGCAGGCGCTTGTCGAGGATTTCATTCAGGAACAGGTCGGGGAGCGCGGCCAATACGTGGGGGTGGTAGCCGACCTGCCAATCTGGAACAACAAGATTTACCATCGCAAACCCCTGCTGTGCGATGGCGACGGAAAGATTGTGGAGTTCCGTCGCTGGTTCAGTCAGTTTTACCAATAAGGCTGAAATCGCGCGCCTACCGTGGGGCTGTAAGGCATTGCTTCCAGTTAATAGGAAGCATTACTATTCACGCCCCGTCTCCACAGCACTCCGCAATGACCCTCAAGCTGCCCCGCAGACACGGCTTTTTCGAACATTACGAAGAGTTGGTTGGCACCTGGACCCGTCGCCTGAGAAACCGTCAGCAGGCCGAGGACCTGGCCCACGATACCTTCGTGCGGGTGCTTGAGTCCGATTCGGCGGCGGTGGAGCAACCGCGGGCGTATTTGCACCAGACCGCGCGCAACATCGCCGTGGATGGGTATCGGCGTGAGGACCGGCGGGGCGCCATGGAGTCAGAGGCGATTGATCTCAGTGAGTCGCCGACCGGCGACCCGGAGCATTTCATGCACGCGATCCAGTTGGCGGATTCCATCGAACGGGCGCTCACCGAGCTGCCGGTCAACTGCCGCAAGGTGTTTGTCTGGCAGAAAATCGAGGGCCTGACCCAGGCCGAAATCGCCGAACGCCTGGGACTGTCCAAGAACATGGTGGAAAAGTATATGATCCGCACGCTTCGGCATCTGCGTGATCGCCTGGACGGGTTGCAATCATGATTGCCCCTGCCTTCTCCTCCCCGGCCAAACAGGAACTTCCATGATGGATACTCGTGATTGTGCGTGCGGGCAAACGACGGTTCGCGACGATGCGGCGCAGTGGTTTGTGCGTATGCAGGAGCCTGTCGTCGATGTCGAACTGCGTCACCGGTTTCAGGCCTGGCTGGACGAACACCCCCAGCACCGAAACGAATTCGAACTGCTTCAGGATTTGTGGAGCGCCGCCGACCTGGTGCCGGCGGCGCGTTTGCGGGCCTTGTGCGATACGCCGCCAGCCCTGAAGAAACCTCGTCCCGTGCTGCGTTATGCGGTGGCCGCCAGCGTGTTCGCGGTGGCACTCGGCCTGGGCCTGTTCAGCGCTCTGAACCATCCGGCGCCTTACACCGCCGAGTTTTCAACGGCCTTGAATGAGCGGCGCCATGTGGCGTTGCCGGATGGCTCGGAAGTCGATCTGGACAGCCGCAGCCGGATTCAGGTGCGGTTTGAAAAGGGTCAACGCAACGTTGAACTGACCGCAGGCGAAGCGATGTTCAGCGTCGAGCACGACACCAGTCGGCCATTTGTGGTCGCGGCGGGCAGCGGCAAGGTCACGGTCACCGGTACCCGCTTCGACGTACGCCATGGCGCCAACGAAACCCGGGTGGTGGTGGAGCAGGGCACCGTCAGGGTCCAGGGGCGCGATGCCGCCGACATCGATTTCATCAATCTGACAGCAGGTCTTGGTACCCACGTCGATGCCCTGGGCAAAGTTGCCGCCGCCTACGCCGTCAATCCGGCGGAAATGACCGCCTGGCGCAGCGGCAAACTGGTGTTCAACAACGTCAGCCTGGCCGACGTCGCCGAGCAGGTCTCACGGTATCGGGAGAAGCCACTGAAGGTCGGCAACGCGGCGGTGGGCAATCTGCGCCTGACCAGTGTGTTCAAGTCCGACAATACCGACGCGCTGCTCAAGGCCTTGCCGAATATCCTGCCGGTGGCCGTGCGCACCCTTGGCGATGGCAGCCAGGAAATTATTTCAAAATAAAATTCAGGTTTTTTTCGAGTTCATCGTCTTCCTGTTCAACTGCAACTGGTTTGCATTAACAAGCGCACACTCTTGCGATCCACAGGACTACGTTCGACGTGAAAAACTCCACCGCTAAAAACAACAAACTCCCTTGGTTGTCGCTGGCCCTTGCGCTGGCCGTCAACGTTGCGTTGCCACAGGCCTATGCGGCCGACGGCATCCACATCCCGGCGCAACCTTTGGGGCAGGCCCTGAGTCAGTTGGGCCAGCAAACCTCGCTTCAGGTGTTCTTCAGCCCTGAACTGGTCGCTGGCAAACAGGCTCCGGCGGTGGATGGCAACCTTTCCCCGGAAGACGCACTGCGCCAGTTGCTGCAAGGCAGCGGCCTGCAATACCAGATCGATGAAGGTTCGGTGACCCTGATGCTGGCGCCGACTGCCGCGGCCGGCGGTCCATTGGAACTGGGCGTGACCGACATCAAGGTGGTCGGCGACTGGCTCGGCGATGCCGATGCCGCCGTGGTGCAGAACCACCCGGGCGCGCGGACGGTGATTCGCCGCGAAGCCATGATCGAGCAGGGCGCGATGAACGTCGGCGACGTGTTGAAACGCGTGCCTGGCGTACAAGTGCAAGAAGCCAATGGTACGGGTGGCAGCGATATTTCCCTCAACGTCGGTGTGCGTGGCCTGACCTCGCGCCTGTCGCCGCGCTCCACGGTGCTGATCGACGGCGTGCCGGCGGCGTTCGCGCCCTACGGCCAGCCGCAGCTGTCCATGGCGCCGATTTCCTCCGGCAACCTCGACAGCATCGACGTGGTGCGCGGTGCCGGTTCCGTACGCTACGGACCACAAAACGTCGGTGGCGTGATCAACTTCGTGACCCGCGCGATCCCGGAACAAGCCTCGGCTGAAATCGGCACCACCCTGGAAACTTCGCAGCACGGTGGCTGGAAGCACATCGACACCGCGTTCATGGGCGGCACCGCCGACAACGGCATGGGCGTGGCGCTGTTGTACTCCGGCGTGAACGGCAACGGTTACCGTGAAAGCAACAACGGCAACGACATCGACGACGTGATCCTCAAGACCCATTGGGCGCCGACCGATGTCGATGATTTCAGCCTCAACTTTCACTACTACGACGCCAAGGCCGACATGCCCGGAGGCCTGACCCAGGCGCAGTACGACGCCGACCCGTTCCAGTCCGACCGCAACAACGACAACTTCAGCGGCCGCCGCAAGGACGTGTCGTTCAAGTGGATTCGGCAGATCGACGACCGTACCCAAGCCGAAGTGCTGACTTACTACACCGACAGTTTTCGTGGCAGCAACATCGCCGCACGTGATCAGAAGACCCTCGGCTCGTTCCCGCGTAGCTACTACACCCTGGGTATCGAGCCTCGGGTATCCCATGTATTCGACGTCGGCCCGACCACCCAGGAAGTCAGTGTCGGCTATCGCTACCTGAAGGAGGCTATGCACGAAGAGGCCAGTCGTCTGGCGTTGGTGAACAATGAACCGGTTGTGACCAAGGCCTCGGATGGCCATGTCTATCAGGACCGTACCGGTGGTACGGAAGCCAACTCGGTCTACATCGACAACAAGATCGATGTCGGCAACTGGACGGTCACCCCTGGCATTCGCTTCGAACACATCAGCACCGACTGGCACGATCGCCCGGTGCTCGACACTGCCGGTAAACCGGTGCTGGAAAAAAACCGCAGCATCGAAAGCAACGAGCCATTGCCGGCGATTAGCGTGATGTATCACATCTCCGATGCCTGGAAGCTGTTCGCCAACTACGAAACCTCGTTCGGCAGCCTGCAGTACTTCCAGCTCGGCCAGGGTGGCTCGGGCGACAGCACCGCCAATGGCCTGGAGCCGGAAAAAGCCAAGACCTACGAGATCGGCACGCGCTACAACGATGATGTGTGGGGCGGTGAAGTCACGCTGTTCTACATCGACTTCGATAAAGAACTGCAATACATCAGCAACGATGCGGGCTGGACCAACCTCGGCGCGACCACGCACCGGGGCGTCGAGACCTCTGTGCATTACAACCTGGCGGCACTGGACCCACGCCTTGAGGGCCTGACCGCCAATGCCGGTTTCACCTACACCCGCGCGGTTTATGAAGGTGACATTCCGGACTTCAAGGGTCGTGACCTGCCGTTCTACTCGCGCCAGGTAGCGACTGCCGGGTTGCGTTACGACATCAATCGCTGGACCTACAACCTCGACGCCTTCGCCCAGTCCCAGCAGCGCTCGCCGGGTGTCGCGGTGAACGCCGACGGCAGTTTCAGCAACAACTACATCACCGAAGGCACCGCCGACGGCCAGTACGGTGACATCCCGGGTTACGTGACCTGGAACGTACGTGGCGGCTATGACTTTGGCCCGCAGGTGTCGAACCTCAAGGTTGGTGCCGGGGTGAAAAATATCTTCGACAAGCAGTACTTCACCCGCTCCAGCGACAACAACTCGGGCATGTACGTCGGCGCGCCGCGCACGTTCTTCGTACAGGCCAGTGTCGGGTTCTAACCGACCTGTGGCGAGGGGGCTTGCCCCCGTTGGACTGCGTAGCAGGCCTTCTTTTAGGGCTGCTGCGCAGCCCAACGGGGGCAAGCCCCCTCGCCACAACTCAGACCTTCAACACTCTCCCGCCAATCGCCACCGCCACCAGCAGCACCGCCATCAAGGCAAAGGCAAAGCTCAGGCTGCTGCCATGGGCGATGAAGCCGATCACGGCGGGGCCTGCCAGGATGCCCGCATACCCCAGGGTGGTAATGGCCGGCACGGCGATGCTTTCGGGCATGACCGTCTGCTTGCCGACAGCGGTGTACAGCACCGGCACGATGTTCGAGCAACCGGCGCCCAGCAGCGCATAACCCACCAGCGCCGCCGCCCAACTTGGCGCGAACGTCGCCAGAAACAGTCCTGAAGCGGCCGTCAGTCCGCCGAATACAATCACCCGCGTCGCGCCCAGTCGTCGCACGATTTTGTCACCGGTCAAACGCCCGGCCGTCATGGTCAGGGCAAACGCCGCATAACCGAGCCCCGCATAGGCCGTGTCGATCCCTCGTTCCTGGGCCAGGAATACGGCGCTCCAGTCCAGCGCCGCGCCTTCGGCGAGAAACACGATAAAGCACATCCCGCCAATGAACAGGACAATGCCATGAGGCACCGCGAACGCCGGTCCCGAACTCTCGCTGCCGTAGGGCAATAGATGTGGCACGGCCTTGGCCAGTGCGATCAGCAGTACCACGATCACCACCAGCGTGGCCCCCAACGGTGAAATCCCCAGGCCAAGCAAGCCGCTGACACCCGCCGCGCCGACAATCCCGCCGAGGCTGAACAGGCCATGGAACCCCGACATCATGTTTTTGCCGCTGGCGCGCTCGACGATCACCGCTTGCAGGTTGACCGTCGAATCCACGGTGCCCAGGCCGGCGCCGAACATGAACAACGCGGCGATCAGTGCCGGAATCGACGACACCGTGGCCAGCAACGGCAGGGCGGCACAGATCAGCAAAGCCCCGCCGGTCGTCACCCGCCGGCAGCCGAAACGTGTGGCCAGGATCCCGGCCAACGGCATCGCCAGGATCGAACCGACCCCCAGGCACAGCAGCAACAATCCCAGGGTGCCTTCATCCAGTCCGGCCCGGGCCTTGGCATAGGGCACCAGCGGCGCCCACGCGGCGATGCCGACCCCGGCGATAAAAAATCCGATGCGTGTGGACATCTGTTCCAGGCGGCCGGGAACGAAAGTGGTTTGGCTGTTGAGGCTGGTCATAACAATCCTTGGCAAAAAGCGTCGCGTCCTCAACGGACAGTGATCGGCCGGCGAGGGTTCGATCAGTGCCCGGAAAGTTTTACGGTCAAACAGGGCGACATCCTTGCACAGCGCCGCTGTTTTTCGCGATATGTTGAGCCATTCCAATGACACACGGAGGGCGCCATGGCGCAGCGGTACGATGCACGGGGCAATATTTACATCGTGGTAGCGCCGCAAGAACTGCGCCACCAGGGCATCGACTTGCCCGATCAGGCCAGCCAGGCCGCGCAAACCCTCGAAGCCTGGGCGCTTGCCGCCATCGAGGCGTGCTGCAGCTGGGCGCCTGGCACTCAACCACCCGGCAGCAAGGATCATCGCAGCGACGGTTTGCTGGTCGGACCTTTCCAGGCGTCGCCACCCTTTGACCTGTTGATCGTCAACACCGACGGCACCCTGGCCGAGCGCAGTGGCAACGGGTTGACGATCTTTTCCCAGGCACTGAGCGATCAAGGGCTGTTGCCGAAGGACGAAGCCTGTCTGCTCAGGGTTCATCACGACAAGGCTGATACGCCTTCACCGGGGCAGACTTCCGTGAAAGCCGCGCAGGTCGATGACGTGCACGGTTTCTGGCTAGATCTGGGGCAGCCGGGATTCGGGCCGGCAGCGGTCAGTGCCGACGGGGTTGAGGCTGTGGTGTTCAACGGTCGTGAACTCAGTCACGTTGAACCATTGGCGGCACTCAATGGCGCATGGTCGCGCAGTCAGTTCGCGCGGGTTGGCAATCCGCATTGCGTGACGCTGGTGGAACGTGCCGAGGATCTGCCGAGCAACGAGCAGATGCGGGAACCGGCGCTGGGTGAAGGGTTGATGCGAATCGCCTACGCCATGCCGGTGGGTGCAGGCAAACCTTGTCCGGCGGGGATCAATCTGCAATGGGCAATGCGAGTGTCCGAAGGGCACATCGCTGCGCGAGTGTTCGAGCGGGGCGAGGGGCCGACGGCATCCTCGGGGACCAGCGCCAGTGCGGTGGCCAGTGCGGCGTGGCGGGTGGGCTGGGTCAGCGCCGGGGAGGTGAAGGTGACGATGCCCGGTGGCACGGCGCCGATCTTGCTGGAGGAAGAGTTGGGGGAGTTGAGTCGGGTCAGCTTGTTTGGTACGGCTCGGTTAATCGATTGATTTCAAGATAGCCTTCGCGAGCAAGCCCGCTCCCACATTTAACCGCGTTTGTCTGGACAACTCGGTCAATTGTGGGAGCGGGCTTGCTCGCGAAGGGGCCAGTCCAGTCAGTGCAAGTTTCAGCCCAGCCCACTAAACTCCACCACCGGCATCGTCCGCTTCATCAACACCTTGCCCTCGCGCACCGAGTACAGCGGCAAGCCCTGGCTGCGGATCACTTCGTAGTCGCTGTCCGCCGACAGAATCAGCAGATTCGCCGGCCGCCCGCGCTCCAGGCCATAACGCTCGCCGAGGTTCATGGCCCTGGCGCTATTGTCCGTCACCAGGTCCAGCGCGCTTTGCAGGTTGCGATAGCCGAGCATGTGGCAGATGTGCAGCCCGGCCTCCAGTACCCGCAAGATGTTGCCGTTACCCAGCGGGTACCACGGATCGACGATCGAGTCCTGGCCGAAGCACACGTTCATCCCCGCTTCCAGCAACTCGTTGACCCGGGTCACGCCCCGGCGTTTCGGGAAACTGTCGAAGCGACCTTGCAGGTGGATGCTTTCAGTGGGGCAGGAGACAAAGCTGATCCCCGAATGCCCGAGCAAGCGAAACAGTTTGGCGCAGTAGGCGTTGTCGTAGGAACCCATGGCCGTGGTGTGGCTGGCCGTGACCCGCGAGCCCATGCCGCGGCTGCGGGCCTCTTCGGCGAGCACTTCGAGAAAGCGCGAATGCGGGTCGTCGGTTTCGTCGCAATGCACGTCCACCAGGCAGCCGCTGCGTTCGGCCAGGTCCATGAGGAACTTCACCGAGCTGACGCCCTGATCGCGGGTGTATTCGAAATGCGGAATGCCACCGACCACATCGGCGCCCATGCGGATCGCTTCTTCCATCAACTCGCGGCCATTGTGGTACGACTCGATGCCTTCCTGAGGGAACGCGACGATTTGCAGGTCGACCAGGTGCCGGCTTTCCTCGCGCACTTCGAGCATGGCCTTGAGCGCGGTCAGTTGCGGGTCGGTGACGTCGACGTGAGTGCGCACATGCTGGATGCCGTGGGCGGCGAGGGCCTGGATGGTTTTCTTGGCCCGGGCCTTGGTGTCTTCCTGGGTGATGGTCGCCTTGCGCTCGCCCCAGCACTCGATGCCTTCGAACAGCGTGCCGCTCATGTTCCAGCGCGGCTCGCCGGCGGTCAGGGTTGCGTCGAGGTGGATGTGCGGCTCGACGAAGGGCGGCACCACCAGATTGCCGCCGGCATCCAGATCGCCAGGGCCCAGGGTCGGGGCCTCGGTCTGGCGGGCGATGCTGCTGATCAGACCGTTTTCCAGGTTCAACTCATGCAGGCCTTCCTGGTTGCGCAGACGGGCGTTGATGATGTGCATCGGGCAGATCCTTTTGGCGAATCGTTTAGGCAATCTCCTTACGTTAGCTCGGTGGCGGCGGTCCCCGCCAGTTCAAAATGTGGGAGCGGGCTTGCTCGCGAAGACGGTGTGTCAGCTACATAGATGCCGGATGTGCTGGCGCTTTCGCGAGCAAGCCCGCTCCCACAGGGGGTTGGGTTTGTTCAGGTAGATAGTTGGAGGGGCAAAAAACGCAGCAGAGCGGCAACGACCGCTTCGGGCGCATCTTCCTGGACCAGATGACCGGCGTTGGCAATCGGATGAAACTGCGCGCCGGGAATCATCTGCTGCAAGGCCCGTCCGCGTTCGATGGGAATCCACTGGTCGTCTTCACCCCAGAGAATCTGCACCGGGCAGCGAATCGCCGGATACAAACGTTCGGCCTCGCGGGTATAACGCTCGTCCATCTGCGCGATCTGCCGATAGAACCCCGCTTGCCCGGGATCGCCCAGCCACGGCAGAACGTAGGGGGCGAGTTCGGCGTCGGGGATTTCGCGCTTGATCGCCCCGCGAATATAGGTCGGTACGATGGCTCGCTGAATGTAATCGGGCAGTCCGCTGAACGCCGCTTCATGCTGACGCACATGCTGCACGAACGGTGAACCCCAGGGCGTCAGCGCTACCGGGTCGATCAGCGTCAGGCTGCGGTAATCCTTGCCGTCGAGCAGGTGCGTGCGCAGGGCAGTAGCGCCGCCGAAGTCGTGGGCCACCACGTCGGGGCGATCCAGGCGCCAATGCTCCAGCAGTTGTGCCAACAACTGGTTTTGCACACCGAGCGAGACATCGGCGTCGGGTTGTGCCGACTGCCCATAACCCAGCAGATCGAAGTAGTAGACGCGGTGAGTCGCCGTGAAATACGGCGCGATCCGGTGCCACACGTAAGAAGAAAAGGGTGTGCCATGCACGAACACCAGCGGCGGGCCGTCGCCGTGTATGGCATAGCGCACCTGATGTCCATTGAAGGCAAAAACCTGATCCAGCGGCCAGTCAGTCATGGACCTGTCCTCTTGGAGGGGGGAGAGGGGAAAAGCATAGGCATAAAAAAACAGCCGATGAAGGCTGTTCTTTATTTCTCTGACCAACTGTAGGAGCGAGCTTGCTCGCGAAGAACGTCAACGATTACGCGTGGTATCTGGCAGCCAGCGGTGCTCTGGCGTCCATCGCGAGCAAGCTCGCTCCTACAAGGGGGCGGTGTCTTTATTCGCCGCGATAGATGCAACCGCTGGTGCACGTCTCGTGGATGCGGATCGCACTGAGCTCCGGCAGCAGGGGCTTCATCTCATTCCAGATAAACTTGGCCAACACTTCACTGGTCGGGTTTTCCAGGCCGGGAATGTCGTTCAGGTAGTTGTGGTCCAGGCGCTCGTACAGCGGCTTGAAGATTGCCTTGATTTCCGAGAAGTCGCGGATCCAGCCGGTGTGCGGGTCGAGGTCGCCGCTCAGGTGGATTGCCACTTTGAACGAGTGACCGTGCAGGCGCCCGCACTTGTGGCCGTCCGGTACGTGGGGCAGGCGGTGGGCGGATTCGAAAGTAAATTCCTTGAAGATTTCCACAGTGTTTTCAGCTCTGTTCAGGTGGCGTTCGCCGCAGCGATTCGGGCAGGCGGCGAGTTTACCAGCTTGTCCTGACTAAAGGGTCAGCAAGTGCTCGCCGAGGCGACCGTTGGCGGCCAGTTCGAGGAATTCGTCGCCCATGCGGCGGCTTTCTTCCATGGTCGTGCGCCAGTATTTCTGCCGGCTCGGGGCGTCGCCCATGAAGCGCTTGAAGTCGTTGCGGTCCGGCAGTTTGCCGTAGGGCAGGCGCGCCAGGTATTCCTTCGACGGCGCCAGCAGCAGCACGTTTTGCAGGCGTGTCGGGCAGGCGCGGCGCCACGGCAGGGTCTTGTCGAACCAGCCGGGAATCACCCGGTCGGTGAAATGCGGGTAAAGCACGATGTCGTTGCCGCTGTAAGGCAGGTCCAGGTGGTAATCCAGCAGTCCGCCGTCGCGGAAGGTGCCGGCGCCGGCGCCCGGCAGGTCGCGCACGCCTTGCATCACCATCGGGATCGAGCCCGAAGCCAGCAGGGCCTGGCGCAAATTGCCGGCATCGAGGGCGACGAAGCGCGACGGGAAGTCGTTCAAGGCGTCGACCGGCGGCGCCAGGCGCGGGTCGTGGATGATCAGGCGTTCGAAGTGCCGGGCCAGCCGCGCCCGGCCGCGCAGGTTGTCGGCGATGACCGAGGACAGGCCCAACCCAAGACGTCCGCGATGATCGTCGGCGAGCAGGCCGTGGCTTTTGACCACCATGATGTTCAGGCGGTAATCGCTGTTGGCCAGGATCGAGGCATCGCGACCGTCGAGCAGGTCATCGAGCATGCGCCGGGAGCTCTGGCTGATCTGCGCCATGGTCACGCCCTTGGCGAAATTCTGCTCGGTGTACAGCTGCCCGAGACGCCGGATGCCCTCGGCGGCGTCCGGCAGGCAGGCGCTGGCGAAGCGCCAGGAACCTACCGATGCACCAATCAGCGAGCGCTCCCGCGGTGCGGCTGGCAGCCACTCGCCGAACAGCGCCAGGTCCAGACCCTGAATCCCCAGCGCCTTCGGACCACCGGCCGCGCCAGGCAGGGTGCCGACCTCGGCGGCGTTCAAGCCGTTGTCCCGGATGCGCGCAAAGGCGCGTGGACCGGCCTTGAGGGTCAGGGAGGGGAACTTGATGTGGATGGCGGTCATTAAAGTCTCGAAGTCTGTTCAGCGGGCAGATTATGTGGGAGCGGGCTTGCTCGCGAAAGCGGTGTGACCGTCAACATTGATGGCGACTGACACGGCCTCTTCGCGAGCAAGCCCGCTCCCACAGGGGGTTGAGGTGTCAGCAATGATGGCAATTCAGTTTCAATTAAGTTCAGCGGGTTAAGGTGGCTCGCCTGGCCCCCCGACGCAACGCTGATACCATTGTGGTTTTCGCTCTGGAATTAGACCCGGTCATCGGGTAGTGACTCAAGGATCATCAGGATCGGTAATGAAGGTGTTTCTACTCAATCGATGTGTCGCACGCGGGATGGCGCTGCTGCTTCTGGCATTTTGCTCGGCAGTGATGGCCCGCGACCTGGATCAGGATGAAGCCCTGCGCCTGCGTCAACAGGGGGTGATCCTGCCGCTGGAGCAACTGTTGCAGCAAGCGATGGATCGCTACCCCGGCGCAAAACTGCTGGAAGCCGAACTCGAAGAGAAGCACAACATCTACCTTTATGATGTCGAATTGCTGACCCCCGAAGGCGTGGTCCGTGAGCTGCACATCGATGCGACTGACGGCCGAATATTGAAAGACAAGGAAGACTGATCCATGCGTTTGCTTCTGGTGGAAGACCATGTGCCCCTGGCCGACGAACTGTTGGCCGGCCTCAACCGCCAGGGTTATGCGGTGGACTGGCTGGCCGATGGTCGCGATGCGCTGCATCAGGGCAGTACCGAACCTTACGACCTGATCATCCTCGACCTCGGCTTGCCGGGTGTGCCGGGGCTTGAGGTGCTGGCGCAATGGCGCGCGGCGGGGCTGGCCACGCCGGTGTTGATCCTGACGGCCCGTGGTTCCTGGGCCGAGCGCATCGAAGGCCTCAAGGCCGGCGCCGACGATTACCTGACCAAACCCTTTCATCCCGAAGAGCTGTTCTTGCGCATCCAGGCGTTGTTGCGCCGCTCCCATGGCCAGGTCAACCAGCCGACACTCCAGGCCGCCGGATTGCATCTGGACGAAGGGCGCCAGTGCGTTGTCCGCGAGGGCGCGGATATTCAGTTGACCGCCGCGGAGTTTCGCCTGTTGCGGTATTTCATGCTGCACCCCGAGCAGATCCTCTCCAAAAGCCATCTCGCCGAACACCTCTACGACGGTGAAACCGAGCGCGATTCCAACGTGCTGGAGGTCCACGTCAACCATTTGCGCCGCAAGCTCGGCAAAAGTGTGATTGAAACCCGTCGCGGCCAGGGCTACCTGTTCGGCGGACAAGCCCGGTGAGATCGATCCAGCGTCGCTTGAGCCTGGGCCTGATCAGTGTGATGGTGGTCGTTGGCCTGGTGCTGGCGCAAACCAGCCTGTGGCTGTTCGAAATGGGTTTGCAGCGCTACCTCGAAGCCGGGTTGCGCAATGACAGCGAGAACCTGCTGGCGGCACTGGTGCGCGGGCCGCAGGGCTTGCAACTGGATGAACGACGTCTGTCGCCAGCCTATCAGCGGCCGTTTTCCGGGCATTATTTCCGCATCGATTTCGCCGACGGCCATTGGCGTTCCCGTTCGTTATGGGATCAGGAACTGCCGGCGCTCGATCAACCCGGCCTGCACGACAACCTGCAACTGGGGCCGGAAGGGCAACAGTTGCTGGTATTGCGTACGGACTATCGACGGTTGGGACTGCCGATTTCCATCAGCGTCGCCGAGGATTACACGCCAATACGCGAAAGCTTCCGGCGTATGCAACAGATCGGCTTGGGCCTGGGATTGGCAGGGCTGCTGCTGATTCTGTTGCTGCAACGGATCACCGTGCGCCGTGCCTTGCGCCCGCTGGAACAGGCGCGCGAGCAGATCGCACAGTTGCAACAGGGCCAGCGCTCGCAACTCGATGACCAGGTGCCGGTGGAACTGGAGCCACTGGTGGCGCAGATCAACCATTTGCTGGCCCACACCGAAGACAGCCTCAAGCGCTCACGCAATGCCCTGGGCAACCTCGGCCACGCCTTGAAAACGCCGCTGGCGGTGCTGTTGAGCCTGGCTTCAAGCGAGCAACTGGACGCGCACCCGAAACTGCGCAAAGTCCTCAAGGAGCAACTGGAGCAAGTCCAGCAGCGACTCAATCGCGAACTCAACCGCGCACGGTTGTCTGGTGATGCGTTGCCCGGTGCGCTGTTCGATTGCGCCGCCGAACTCCCCGGGTTGCTGGCCACCCTGAACATGATCCATGGCGAACACCTGGCGCTGAGCTACCGCGCTCCGACCGGCCTGCAATTGCCCTGGGACCGTGAGGACCTGCTGGAACTGTTGGGCAACCTGCTGGACAACGCCTGCAAATGGGCGGATGCCGAGGTTCGCGTGAGTGTGGTCGAAACGGCGGGCGGGTTTGAACTCAGTGTCGAAGATGACGGCCCGGGCATTCCCGCAGAGCGTCGCGATCAGGTGTTCAGTCGGGGAACGCGGCTGGATGAACAAACAGAGGGGCATGGCCTGGGGCTGGGTATCGTGCGCGATATCGTCGATAGCTGGGGCGGCAAACTGTCGTTGCTGGAAAGCGAGTGGGGCGGTCTGAAGGTCGTCATCGAATTGCCCAAACACACCTGAGGCCCCGCCGGGAACCCCACATAGAGCCTCTGCGCCTCAGGTGTGATGAATCTCCCGATCCTTGGTTTCCGGCATGAAGAAAATGCCCAGCACAGCCGTCATCACCGCAATGACAATCGGGTACCACAGCCCGTAGTAGATATCCCCCGTGGCCGCCACCATGGCGAACGCCACCGTCGGCAGGAAACCACCGAACCAGCCATTGCCGATGTGGTAGGGCAGCGACATCGAGGTGTAGCGAATACGCGCCGGGAACAGTTCCACCAACCAGGCGGCGATCGGCCCGTAGACCATGGTCACGTAGATCACCAGGATGGTCAGGAGCAGCAGCACCATCGGGTAGTTGGTCTTGGCCGGGTCGGCCTTCTCGGGGTAACCGGCGTCCTTGAGGGCGGTGGCGAGGGTGGCGGTAAAGGCGTCGTTTTTGGCCTTGAAGTCGGCGGCCGGCATGCCGGTGCCTTCGAAGCTCTCGATCACCTTCTCGCCAATGCGCACCTGCGCAACAGCGCCAGGCTCGGCGTTGACGTTTTTGTAGGGGATGGCCCGTTTCGCCAACACGGTCTTGGCCAGGTCGCAGGAACTGGTGAATTTGGCCTTGCCCACCGGGTCGAACTGGAACGAGCACTGGTCGGCATTGGCGACCACCGTGACCGGGTTCTTCTCCTGCGCAATGAACACGTCGGGGTTACCGTACTGGGTCAACGCATGGAAGATCGGGAAATAGGTCGCGGCCGCCAGAATGCAGCCGGCCATGATGATGCCCTTGCGCCCGATGCGGTCGGACAGGCTGCCGAAAATGACGAAGAACGGTGTACCGATCAGCAGCGAGCCGGCAATCAGCAGGTTGGCGGTCTGCGGGTCGATCTTCAGCGTCTGCAACAGGAAGAACAGCGCATAGAACTGCCCGGTGTACCAGACCACGGCCTGGCCGGCGGTGCCGCCGAGCAGGGCCATGATCACGATCTTGAGATTGTCCCAGCGGGCGAAGGATTCGGTCAGCGGTGCCTTGGACGCCTTGCCTTCGGCCTTCATTTTCAAGAATACCGGTGATTCGCTCAGTTGCAGGCGGATGTACACCGAGACGATCAGCAGCAGGATCGACAGCAGGAACGGAATCCGCCAGCCCCAGGCCTCGAACGCTTCGGTGCCAAGGATGGTGCGACAGGCGAGGATCACCAGCAGCGAGAGAAACAGGCCGAGGGTCGCAGTCGTCTGAATCCACGACGTGAAGAAGCCGCGTTTGCCCTTGGGGGCATGTTCGGCCACGTAGGTCGCCGCTCCGCCGTATTCGCCGCCCAAGGCCAGGCCTTGCAGCAGGCGCAGGCTGATCAGGATGACCGGCGCGGCTACGCCGATGCTTGCGTAGCCCGGCAGCAAGCCCACCACCGCCGTGGAGACGCCCATGATCACGATGGTGATGAGAAAGGTGTGTTTGCGTCCGATCATGTCACCCAACCGGCCGAACACGATGGCGCCGAAGGGCCGAACGGCGAAGCCGGCGGCGAAGGCGAGCAGGGCGAAGATGAAAGAGGTCGTTTCGTTGACGCCGGCGAAGAAGTGCTTGGCGATGATCGCCGCGAGGGAGCCGTACAGGTAGAAGTCATACCATTCGAACACGGTACCCAGGGACGACGCGAAAATGACCTTGCGCTCCTCCCGGGTGATCCCGTGGTTGGGCGCGCTGCCCGTGGTGGTGTTGTCGATGGCCGCCATGAGTGTTCTCCGTTGTTACTGTTGTAGGCCGGAGCACCTCTCAAATGTTGCCGCACCCTGGCCCTGGGGCTGATGTCGTCGGATTACGCAAAGCTTGCTTTGAAGTTGACGTCCCGGATTGTTGCCAGGTTCTCTGAAGCATAATCAGGTTCTGCTAGATATCCACTCGCCATCACTGTAGGAGCGAGCTCGCTCGCGAAAATCGTCAACGATGACGCGGGGAATCTGGTTCCCCGCGGCGCCCTCGGGTTTTTCGCGAGCAAGCTCGCTCCTACAGTTGCAGTTGCGGGTTTAAACGCGGAACTGATCCATCAAGTTCTGCTGCTGGTTCGCCAGGCTGTTGAGCGACTGGCTGACCCGCGCCGATTCATTGGCCTGGCCCGACAGCGACTCAGTCACGTCGCGAATGGTCGCCACGTTGTTGTTGATCTCCTCGGCCACCGCGCTTTGCTCTTCGGCGGCACTGGCGATCTGCATGTTCATGTCGTTGATCACGGTCACCGCGTCGCCGATCTGGCGCAGCGCCGTCACGGCCTGGCCAACCTGCTCGACACTGCCCTGGGCCTGACGATGGCTGTTGTTCATCGAACCCACCACCTCCTGGGTACCGTTTTGCAGTTGCTCGATCACCAGGCGGGTTTCTTCCACGGACTCCTGGGTGCGCCGCGCCAGGTTGCGCACTTCATCGGCGACCACGGCAAAACCGCGTCCGGCCTCTCCGGCACGGGCCGCTTCGATCGCCGCGTTGAGGGCCAGCAGGTTGGTCTGCTCGGCGATCGCGCGGATCACTTCCAGTACCGTGCCGATTTTCTCGCTGTTGGCTGCCAGGCCTTCGACCTGAACCATGGCGGCGCTCATGTCGGCGGCGAGGTTGCCGATGCTGGTGGTGGTGCGGTCGATCACGGTCAGGCCCTGACGGGTCGCCTGATCGGCATCCCGGGCGGCATGGGCCGCTTGCGCGGCGCTGCGGGCGACGTCCTGGGCGGTGGCGCTCATCTCGTGGGAGGCGGTGGCGACCTGATCCACCTGGCGGTATTGCTGCTCCATGCCGGCGCTGGTCTGGGTGGCGATGGCGGAGGACTGGTCAGCGGTGCTGCGGGCGTCCTGCACCGAGCGTTTCACTTCGGCAATGATCGGTTGCAGCTTATCGAGGAAACGGTTGAACCAGCCAGCCAGTTGGCCCAGTTCGTCCTTCTTGTCGTAGGCCAGGCGGCGGGTCAGATCACCTTCGCCGCTGGCGATGTCTTCGAGCATCAGCGCCACGCCGAGAATCGGTTTGGTCACGCTGCGGGCCATCAGCCACACCAGCACCAGGCCGAGCAGCGCGGCGAGTACCCCCAGGCCGAGTTCGACCAGCGTGCCGGCGGTGTTGCTGTCATCAAGTTGCTTTTTCAGGGCTTCGGCGGGGCCGACCAGGACTTTCTCCGGCACGTCGAGCAGCACGCCCCAGGATTTACCGCCGGGAATTGGCTGGAAGGGTGCCAACACTTTCAGTTGCTGATTGCTGTGCAGGCTGGCGGTTTTGCTGCTGGCGCCGAGCATGCGCAGCAGTTCGGCACCGTTGGTCTTGTCCACGGCGTCCAGGTGCTGGCTGAGTTTGCTGGCGTCAGGGCTGTAGCCGGCGAGGAGACCGGCCGGGCTGATGATGCTGACACTGGTCTGGCCGTCGTAGAGCTTCTTGCTGGCGCCCAGACTGACTGCTTGCAGGCTGTTGAGGTTGATGTCCACCGACAGCGAGGCGATGACCTTGCCGTTGACCATCAGCGGGAAAACGATGCTGGTCATCAGCACGTTCTGGCCGTCGATCTCATAGAAGTAGGGTTCGATCACGCATGGCTTGAGCGTGGTGCGCGGGCAAGTGAACCAGGCGTTGGCCGCTTCGCCGCTGGGGCCGGTGCTGGTGTCGGCCATGTCCTTTTCCGGCAGGGCCATCGAGGTCACCTTGCCCGGCGTCGGCTGCGACCAGTAGAGGGCGAAACGGCCCTTGTCGTTGCTGCCCAGTTCCGCTTGTCCGGCGAACAGTTCGTCCTTGCCGTCCAGGCCGTTGGGCTCGAACACCAGGGACAGGCCGAGCAGCTCGGGATTGGCCTGCAGGGCCGACTTGACCTGGCGGGTCAGGTCTTCGCGCAGGTCGAAGGCATCGAGAAAGCGCTTTTCGGCCTGGTCACGCAGAAACAGCACCTGCCGCGAGAATCCGTGGCCGTACTGATAGGCGTCCATGAACTGCTGGCGAATGCCCAGCGCCTGGTTTTCGCCCTGGGACTCGATTCGCGCCTGGGCGGCTTCGGTCAGCATCTCCATGCTCGAGGCTTTCACCAGCGCGGAACTGTGCTCCATGCGATACAGCGAAAGACCCACCAGCAGGGTCACGATGCCCGCCAGGCACAGCCCGGCCAGCAGGGTGATTTTCCATTGGATGGAAAGTTGTCTGAGCGACATGGAGACGTCCTTATTCGATAAATATCTGAGACTTTGCCCTGTAACGGCCGCGATCGGGTTTTCTTTATGTCATCAGCCAAAGCTTTTGTGGCGAGGGGGCTTGCCCCCGTTGGGTCGCGAAGCGGCCCCCTATTTTGTCCGGTCATACCGCGTTGTCTGGATCGCGACTGTTACGCAGCCGAACGGGGGCAAGCCCCCTCGCCACAGGTCATCACATGCAGATACATATCCCCATTGCCCACGAGCTTTGACACCGCGCCCACTCTGCGGCAAAGTGCGCGCCCTCTAATAAGACCCATTCCTTTTATCCGCTGGCGGCTCTCGCAGACTGCCGGCCGGACTCTTTTCGCTTGTCCAGAGGTATGACAATGAATGCAGTAATTGCCGCGGTCGGCATCATGCTGGTGCTCAGCCTGTCCCGCGTGCATGTGGTGATCGCCCTGATCGTCGGTGCGCTGGTCGGTGGTTTGACCGGCGGCCTGGGTATCGAGGCGACGCTCAAGGCTTTCAACAGCGGCCTCGGTGGCGGCGCGACGGTGGCGTTGTCCTATGCCTTGCTCGGCGCTTTCGCCGTGGCCATTGCCAAGTCCGGCATGGCCCATGCGCTGGCCGACAAAGCCCTGGCGATGGTCGATCGCCAGCACGCCAACGGCGGAAGCCAGGTCAAATGGCTGCTGATTGGCCTGCTGTGGGTCGTGGCCATCGCCTCGCAGAACATCCTGCCGATCCATATCGCGTTCATTCCGTTGCTGGTGCCGCCACTTCTATATGTGCTGACCAAACTGCAACTGGACCGTCGCCTGATCGCCTGCGTCATGACCTTCGGCTTGATCACGCCGTACATGTTCCTGCCGGTGGGCTTCGGCAACATCTTCCTCAATGAGATCCTGCTGGCCAACGTCGCCCGCAGCGGGGTGGACATCAGCGGCATCAATGTGACCCACGCCATGGGCATTCCGGCCCTGGGCATGGTGGCGGGCCTGCTGATCGCGTTTGTCAGCTATCGCAAGAAGCGTGTCTACGACCTGGCGAAGATCGAACAGGTCGAGCAAGTGGCGGTGCAATACAACCCGCTAAGCCTGATGGTGGCTGGTGTGGCCATCGCGGCGGCGTTCATCGTTCAGCTGTTGTTGGACTCGATGATTATCGGTGCACTGGCCGGCTTCCTGATTTTCTCGGTGTCGGGCATCGTCAAGTGGCGTGACACCGATGACCTGTTCACCGAAGGCATGAAAATGATGGCGATGATCGGCTTCATCATGATCGCGGCCTCGGGGTTTGCCGAAGTGATGAAGGCCACCGGTGAGGTGCAGACGCTGGTCGAGTCGTCGGCGGCGTACATCGATCACAGCAAGGGCATCGGCGCCTTGCTGATGTTGCTGGTGGGGTTGCTGGTGACCATGGGCATCGGTTCGTCGTTCTCCACCGTGCCGATCCTCGCGGCGATCTTCGTGCCGCTGTGCGTGCAACTGGGCTTCAGTCCGATTGCCATCGTGTGCATCGTCGGTACGGCCGGTGCCCTGGGCGACGCCGGCTCGCCGGCTTCGGACTCGACCCTCGGCCCGACCTCCGGCCTGAACATCGACGGCCAGCACCATCACATCTGGGACACCGTGGTCCCGACCTTCCTGCACTACAACCTGCCGCTGCTGGCGTTCGGCTGGGTGGCCGCGATGGTCCTGTAACCCGGAACCCCCGTGGGAGCGGGCTTGCTCGCGAATGCGGTGTGTCAGACAACCTATATAGTGACTGACACGCCCTCTTCGCGAGCAAGCCCGCTCCCACAGGGGATCTTCTGCGGACCTGATGACCGCGTTCAACTTTTGACCCAGCGTGCCGTTAAAGCGTTTAACCACGCCAACAAAATCAAAAGAGTGAACGTCATGCGCATGAGCCTCAAGGCCAAAGTCCTGTCCCTTGCCGTCCTCCCGGTGTTGCTGTTTGCGCTGGTCATCAGCCTGACCACGCTGTTCATTCTTCAGGATCAGGCGCGCAAGGAAGTCGAGCAGACCCGCGAGCGCCTGCTCAGCGATGCCAAGGCGACCTTGCAAAGCTACGTGGCCGTGGCCATGACCACGATCAAACCGCTCTACGACGCGGCCGCTCCCGGCGATGAGGCGGCGCGGGCCCAGGTGATCAAGCTGCTGTCGAGCATCACTTATGGCAAGGACGGCTACTTCTTCGGCTACGACTCCAACACCGTGCGCCTGTTCAAGGCCAACAGCCCCGAAGGCGTGGGCCAGAGCTTCAAGGACAACCGCGACCCGAATGGTGTCTACGTCAACCGCGACCTGGTGAAGGTGGCGAAGGACGGTACGCACTACCTGCAATACAGCTCGCCCTTGCCCGGCAACACCCAGGTGTTGGTGCCCAAGCTCGGCTACACCGAATACCTGCCGAAGTGGGACATGGCGGTCGGCACCTCGGTCAATCTCGACGGAATCGAAGCACAAGTGGCGGTGGTCGAAGCCAAGGTCCAGGAGCGCATGCAAGGCATGGTGCTGAGCATCGTCGGTGTGGCGCTCGTGGTGTTGCTTGTGATCGCCGCTGCCGGGATGCTGTTGGCCAACACCATTCTGCGTCCGCTGCATTTGATGAAAGCCAACCTCGACGACATCGCCGCGGGCGAGGGCGACCTGACCCGTCGCCTGACCATCACCAGCCAGGACGAACTCGGCGAACTGGCCGGCTCGTTCAACCGTTTCGTCGACAAGATCCACGGCCTGGTACGGCAGATCACCGAAATGACTTCGCAACTGACCGGGCTGGTGAATCAGGTGTCCGACCAGGCCAATCGCTCGGACCAGGCCATGGAACGCCAGCGCCACGAAACCGATCAGGTGGCCACGGCGATCAACGAAATGTCGGCCGCCGCCCAGGAAGTCGCCAAGAGCGCGCAGAACGCTGCGGTGGCAGCCCAGCAGACTGACGAAGAAGGGCAGGCGGCCAAGCGCGTGGTGGCCGGCAGCATCGAGAAGATCCATGCGTTGGTGGACGACATCCGCAGCAGCGGCGTGTCCCTCGACAGCCTGCAAAAAGACGTTTCGTCGATTGTCAGCGTGCTCGGGGTGATCCGCTCGATCGCCGAACAGACCAATCTGCTGGCGCTCAACGCCGCCATTGAGGCGGCCCGTGCTGGCGAGGCGGGGCGCGGTTTTGCGGTGGTGGCCGATGAAGTGCGGGCGTTGGCCAGCCGTACGCAAATCAGCACCCAGGAAATCCAGGGCATGATCGACCGCCTGCAGGCCGGCACCCAGTCGGCGGTGGAGGCGATGCGTCGTTCCAGCGAGGCTGGTGACGGCACCTCGGCCCAGGCCAACGAGGCGGGGGCTTCGCTGGACACCATGGCTCAATTGATCGCCACCATCAATTCAATGAACGCGCAGATCGCCAGTGCCGCGGAAGAACAGACCGCCGTGGCCGAAGAGATCAACCGCAGCGTGCATCAGATTGCCGTGGCGGTGGACAACGTCGCCGACGAAACTCAACTCGGCGCACAGACTTCGCGCAGCCTGGCCGACCTCGGTCAGCGCCTGGGCAGCCTGGTCGGGCAGTTCCGTATCTGAGGTCATATCGGGCTTTTGTGGCGAGGGGGATTGCCCCCGTTTGACTGCGCAGCAGTCACAAGCCCGGTCATTGCCATAAGTCAGGAACAACGCAGTTGCCAGGTTTTGGGGTCGCTGCGCAACCCAACGGGGGCAAGCCCCCTCGCCACAGGGTCGGGTTCGACGCAGCAGCTTTTGTGGCGAGCGAGCTTGCTCGCGCCGGGCTGCGCAGCGGCCCCAAAAATCTGTGAGCGCTACGCACTCAAGCGGGAGCAAGCTCCCTCGCCACAAAAGATCGCAACCTGCGGCAGCTCCTACACTTACGGTGTGCATATGAGCACTGGCGACCATACAAGAGGAGTCAGACCCATGATTGACCGCGAAAGTATCTGCGATTGTCCGAAATGTTCCTGCAAACTCGGTGAACATCCGATTGCCCGTCACGGCAAGCATTACTGCTGTGAGGCCTGCGCCAAGCACCATGAACACGGCGAGGAATGCACCCATAAAGGCTGCAAGTGCGCCCATGGCTGACAACCGCGAATGAAAAGTGGAGCCTAGTCCGGCTCCACTTCCAGCCTGAGGCTGTCATCCTCCAGGCGTTCGCTGTGGCGCACGGTGCCCTGCAAGCGCCGCCCTTCGACCCGCACCACCAGGGTCTTGGCTTGCTCCAGATGTTCCGGCAGGGGTGCGGGGACGCGTATGGCGAAGCAAAATGGGTCATTTTCGACCTGTTCCAGTCCGATCCGGCACTCGACGCTTGTGGTGATGCGGCCTGACGACGTGTCCAGACCGTAGTCCAGTTGCGCAGGGCTGCTGACGGGTGTTGCACTCATTTCCCTTCCCCCGAACCTGATGGTTGCCAGAGATTAGTTCGCCGGCCGCCACTTGACGTTTTCCACGCCGAACTTTTCCGCCATCGGCTTGCTGGTCTTTTGCACCTTCTCGCGTCCAAATCGGGGGATTCGCCCCACCCCCGCGTCACAGCTCGCCCAATGCCAGGCTTCTGCGTTATCCATTTTTTCCAGTCGGATAATGAATGACTTTGGCGCGCCATGGAGGGTGTACTCGATGACGAATAATTTTGCACTGTTCATAAAGCCCCGGTTCCTCCCTGTTGTACATAAAAGGATCGCGCGCCATCGGGAAAATTCACTCGAATTGTCGGAAGGCTGCGGTTGCTGGCGACAAGTTCCGTGCCTCGTTACCATGTGGCTTCCCTGATCCCCCAATGAACATAGACCATGGCCCTCGCTGTACCGCCCGACCTGAGTGACACCGATGTGCCGGTGCAACCGCTGGCTCGCACCTATCCGCGCGGGTTGTACATCGAGCCCCATGAGCACGTCTGGGGCCAGTTGCTGTATGCGATGAGCGGGGTGATGTGGGTCGAGACGCCGCACGAGGCGCTGGTGGTGCCGCCGCAGCGGGCGGTGTGGTTGCCGCCCGGCGTGCCCCACGGGATTCGTGTGGTGTCCGACCTGCAAATGCGCAACATCTACCTGCGGCCGTCCCTGGCCGAGACCCTGGATGACAGCGTTCAGGTGATCGAGGTCGGCGGCTTGCTGCGCGAGCTGATTGTCGGCCTGGTGGAGCAGGGCAACGACGGGCCGCCCGAGTACTACGACGCGCTGGTGGGCCTGGCGCTGCTGGAGCTCAAGCGGGCCAGGCGTTCGCTGCTGAAAATCCCGCTGCCGGACGATTCCGACCGACGGCTGATGAACCTGTGTCAGGCGGTCATGTCCGCGCCCTCGCTGGATATTCCGTTCGAACAACACGCGCAAACCGCTGGTGCCAGCGTGCGGACCCTGGCGCGGCTGTTCAAGGACGGTCTGGGCATGGGTTTCGCTGAGTGGCGGCGTCAGGTGCAACTGGCGACGGCGGTGGCCGAGTTGATCCAGGGCGTTCCGGTCAGCGCGATTGCCCGGGACCTGGGCTATTCGCCGAGCAGCTTCAGTGACATGTTTCGTCGTGAGCTGGGTATTGCCCCCTCGCAGTTTCCCGCGGCGCAACGCCAGGACTGAATTCGCCGGCACCCTGCTTTGGCCGAAATTCAGAAGTACTTGGCCGATGCTCAAAGGCGGCGCCCTCTAAACTCAGCGCATACCTCAATTGCCCTGGAGTCTGCCATGAACCTCCTCATGTCACTGGCCATCGGCCTGGGCGTCGGTCTGCTCTACGGCGCCCTGGACTTTCGTTCCCCCGCACCCCCGGCCATCGCGCTGGTGGGCCTGCTCGGCATGCTCGCCGGCGAGAAGCTCTGGCCGATGGGGCGCGAGCTGGTGGCTGGCTGGATCTCCTGAACCCTTTTTGACTCGATGGATACGCCCATGAAAGCTCTGCAATTCGATAAAACCGGTGATCTCTCGGCCTTGCGCTATGTCGAGGTGCCTACGCCTGTTCCTGGCGCCGATGAAGTGTTGGTCGAGATCAAGGCCGCGGGCCTCAACCCCAGCGATGTGAAGAACGTGCTGGGGCGCTTTCCCTACACAACCTTGCCACGCATTCCCGGTCGTGATTTTGCCGGTGTGGTCGTCGCCGGCCCGCAGGCGCTGATCGGCCAGGATGTCTGGGGTACGGGGCGGGAACTGGGCTTTTTCGCCGACGGTTCCCACGCGCAGTTCGTCAAGCTGCCGGCCAATGGCGTGGCGCTCAAACCCACGCACCTGAGCTTCGCCCAGGCCGCCAGCCTCGGCGTGCCCTACACCACGGCGTGGGATGCGCTGGAGCGCAGCCTGGTGACGGCCGAAACCCGTTTGCTGGTCATCGGTGGCGGGGCGGTCGGCACTGCCGCGTTGGCCCTGGCCAAGGTGCGCGGCGCCCGGGTGCTGGCGGCCGCGCGGCGTGCCGAGCAGGTCAAGGACTTGCAGGACCAGGGTTACCAGACCCTGCAACTGGATAAACCCGAAGACCTCGGGGCGCAGGTCAACGCCGTGTATGCCGGCGGTGCCGACGTGATCTTCGACACCACCGGGTTCTGGCTGCCGGCCTCGGTGCCAGCCCTGGCCACGTTCGGCCGCATCGCGATCATCGCGGCACCCGTGGACGGTCACGTGCAACTGCCGGCCCTGGCGTTGTATCGCAAGGGCGGCTCGGTGGTGGGGATCAACTCGCTGTTGTACGGGGTGCAGGCGTGTGCGGCGATGCTCGAGCAGTTTGGCAATTTCTTCGATCAAGACTTGCTGCCATTGCCCCAGGGCTTGTTCGAATCGCCCTTGTCCGAAGGCCTGGAGCGTTACGCCGAAGTGAACCAGGGCAGCGGCGACAAAGTGATTCTGCTGCCATGACCCATCCCCCTGTGGGAGCGGGCTTGCTCGCGAAAGCGGTGTGTCAGGCAATATTTATAGTGACTGACACACCCTCTTCGCGAGCAAGCCCGCTCCCACAAGGGGCACTGCTTACCAGCGCATCTCCTACAAAGGAAAAGGCGCGTTGCTGTAGGATTGGTTACCTAGACTCCAAGAGGTAACCCCATGAGCGAGCCGATTCGCCTGACCCAATACAGCCACGGTGCCGGTTGCGGTTGCAAGATCTCCCCCCAGGTGCTGGAAGTGATCCTGGCCGGCAGCGGGGCGCAGAACCTCGACCCGAAACTCTGGGTCGGCAATGCCTCGCGCGATGACGCGGCGGTGTATGCCATCGACGAAGAGCGCGGCGTGGTCTCGACCACGGACTTTTTCATGCCGATCGTCGACGACCCCTTCGATTTCGGCCGAATTGCCGCCACCAATGCCATCAGCGACATCTACGCCATGGGCGGCGATCCCTTGATGGCGATTGCGATTCTGGGCTGGCCGGTGAACGTGCTGGCACCGGAAGTTGCCCGGGAAGTGATACGTGGCGGTCGTTCCGTGTGCGATGCGGCGGGCATCCCGCTGGCCGGTGGGCATTCCATCGACGCACCAGAGCCGATCTTTGGCCTGGCCGTTACCGGTCTGGTGGAGAAGCGCCACATGAAGCGCAACGACACCGCCACCGCCGGTTGCCTGCTCTATCTCACCAAGCCCCTGGGTATCGGCATCCTTACGACGGCCGAGAAAAAGGGCAAGTTGCGCAATGCCGACATCGGCCTGGCCCGGGACTGGATGTGCACCCTGAATAAACCCGGCAGCCGTTTCGGCAAGCTCGATGGCGTGACCGCGATGACCGACGTCACCGGTTTCGGCCTGCTCGGGCATCTGGTGGAAATGGCCGACGGCAGCCAGCTCACCGCACGTATCGAGTATGACCGCGTACCGCGCTTGCCGGGCGTCGAGTATTACCTGGAACAGGGCTGCGTACCGGGCGGAACGCTGCGCAATTTCGACAGCTACGCCAGCAAGCTCGGACGCCTTCAGGAGCTGCACAAACGCGTGCTCTGCGATCCGCAGACCAGCGGTGGCCTGCTGGTTGCCGTGACGCCCGAAGGCAACGAGCAATTCCTTGCGGTGGCCGCCGAGCTGGGCCTGAGCCTGGAGCCGATCGGTGAACTGGTCGAGCGACAGACCAACGCGGTCGAGGTGTTTTGATGTCTGTCGACTGCACCGATTACCGCGACATCTTCATCAACGACCGGCCCATGATGGACGCCCGCGCGCCGGTCGAATTCAGCAAGGGCTCGTTCCCCGGCGTGATCAACCTGCCGTTGATGAATGACCATGAGCGCCAGCGTGTCGGCACCTGCTACAAGCAGCACGGCCAGCAAGCGGCCATCGTACTCGGGCATCAATTGGTGTCGGGCGCGGTCAAGGCCGAACGTATCCAGGCCTGGGCCGATTTCGCCCGGGCGCACCCCGATGGCTATCTGTATTGTTTTCGCGGCGGCTTGCGCTCGCAGATTGTCCAGCAATGGCTCAAGGACGAGGCCGGTATCGACTACCCACGGGTGGGCGGCGGCTACAAGGCCATGCGTACCTTCCTGTTGGACACCCTCGACCAGGCGGTTGCCCAGTGCGACTTCGTCCTGTTGGGCGGGATGACCGGCACCGGCAAGACCGAGGTGCTCACGCAACTGAACAACGCCGTGGACCTTGAAGGTCATGCCAACCACCGTGGCTCCAGTTTCGGCAAGCGCGCCACGGGCCAACCTTCGAATATCGATTTCGAAAACCGCCTGGCGGTGGACGTGCTGAAAAAACGCGCCCGGGGCATCGAGCAGTTCGTATTGGAAGACGAAAGCCGTGCGGTGGGCAGTTGTGCGCTGCCGTTACCGCTGTACCAGGGCATGCAGCAGTTTCCGATGGTCTGGCTGGAAGACAGCCTGGAAGGTCGGGTCGAGCGGATCCTGCGCGATTACGTGGTGGATCTGTGCGCCGAATTCATCGGCGTGCATGGCGAGGAGGGCTTTGCGCTGTTTTCCGAGCGGTTGCTGGCGAGCCTGAACAATGTGCAGAAACGCCTGGGTGGCGAACGTCATCGGCGCATGTTGATTTTGATGGAAGAGGCGTTGGCGGAGCAGGCCCGCAGTGGCGCGGTGGATCTGCACCGGGGCTGGATCGATGGTTTGCTGCGCGAGTATTACGATCCGATGTATGCGTTCCAGCGGGAGAAGAAAGGCGCACGGATCGAGTTTGCGGGGGAGCGGGGGGCGGTTCTCGAGTATCTGTGTGAGCGAGTGAATCAGAAGGGTTGAGGGTGTTTTTGCCGGCCCCTTCGCGAGCAAGCCCGCTCCCACAGTAGATCTTCAGTGATCACAGATCCAGTGTGGGAGCGGGCTTGCTCGCGAAGAGGCCCGATCAAACAATGCAAAATCTCAAGTCGGGCAGGTTTCAGCGCCGTTATCCAGGCCCTGCTTGTACACATTGCTCTGCAAGCTGGCCTTGCCGTTGTGCCAGGTCAGGGTCAGCACATACAGCGAATCGTAGTCGCTGGACTCCCAGTCTTCGGTAATGGACATTTTCTTGCCGGTGGCCTCTTCGGCGACCTTGTTGATCAGCTCCGGCAGGTAGCCGTGGGACCAGGCGGTGTAGATGACCGAGTTGTGATACTTGTCGTGGAGCAATTCATCGGCCAGGTCACTGGTGTCATTGGCGGAAAAATTAATGTTCACCGGCAGGCCGAGCTTGATGGCGCTGGGGCTGATGGTCATCAGGGGGCGGATGTAGCTGTAGGAGTTGTCGAACTCGCCTTCCTCGACGTTACGGGTCGGGTTCGCCGCAAACACATAGTTGGCCTTGCCGAATTTTTCCGGCAGCAGCGTGGCCAGGTCGATGGCGCGGTTCAGCCCCTGGCAATTGAGCTGGCCAAGGCCTCCGGCGGGTTTTTCTCCGTGGCGCAGGAACACCAGCGTCTGCGTGCCATCCATCGGTTGGGCGCGGCTCAGGCCGGACTCCAGCAACAGGAACGCCGCGCTGACCACCAGCAAGGCGGGCAACAGCAGGTAGGCGCGATGTTTAAAACGTTTGGCATTGTTGAACAGGGTCATGAATAAAAGGTTCTTCAGCGCAATTCGGTTAAGGCTGACAAACCTTTACACCACGATTTTCCCGCATCGGGTGTTTTCCATGTCGTTGAAACCGGTCCGTTCTCAAAGCGGTGGTCCTCAGAGTCCTCTGAGCCCGTTTGGTTCGATTCCGGTCGAGAGCGCAGCAATGTACCGGTAACCTTCAACGGTTTGCAGTGGAGGTTATCGACAGGATGTTGCGGAATTATGGACAGACTACACCTGATGGTGTTGAAACCGTCGTGATCTCTTTTGATCTCCTCTATCAGCGAGATTGATGGCTCCAGGGGATCGCTGAGCCGATATCTCCATTATGATCGTCACTCTCAATGTCTTCGTGGATCCAGCCCATGACCGATTTGTCCGCATTCCCCATCACCCGCAAATGGCCTGCCCAATACCCTGAGTGGATTCAGCTGTACTCCTTGCCAACTCCCAACGGCGTCAAGGTCTCGATCATGCTCGAAGAGATCGGCCTGCCGTATGAACCGCACCGGGTTGGCTTCGACAACAACGACCAGATGTCCCCGGAATTTCTTTCCCTCAATCCCAATAACAAGATCCCGGCGATCCTCGACCCCCACGGTCCGGACGACCAGCCGCTGGCGCTGTTCGAGTCGGGAGCGATCCTGATCTACCTGGCCGACAAGAGCGGGCAACTGCTGGCCCAGGAATCGGCGGCGCGCTACGAAACGATTCAGTGGCTGATGTTCCAGATGGGCGGTATCGGCCCGATGTTCGGCCAGCTCGGGTTTTTCAACAAATTCGCCGGCAAGGACTACGAAGACAAGCGTCCCCGTGACCGCTACGTCGAGGAGAGCAAACGCCTGCTCAAGGTGCTCGACGGCCGGCTCGAAGGGCGCGACTGGATCATGGGCGAGCGGTATACCATCGCCGACATCGCCACCTTCCCGTGGGTGCGCAACCTGATCGGCTTCTATGAAGCCGGCGATCTGGTGGGCATTCAGAATTTCCCTAACGTCACGCGGGTGCTGGAACGCTTCCTGGCACGGCCGGCGGTGGTGCGCGGGTTGCAGATTCCGAGCCCGGTCGCAGGTTGAACACAATCCACTGTGGGAGCGGGCTTGCTCGCGAAGGCAGTGTGTCAGTCACTATATATGTCGCCTGACACTACGCTTTCGCGAGCAAGCCCGATCCCACAGTGGATCTGTGTTGGATGCAGGGATTGTTGCCCAGCCTGCAAGAGTCTGTTGGTCACCCAGGGTTTGTGCCCCGCTCCACACAGGGCATAAGCTTCGCTTCCCTACGATTTTCGTCTTGTCCTCTGAGATTCAGGAATACCCATGTCCAGTCAGTTCCCCGAAGCACGCCCACGCCGTCTGCGCCGCAATGCGAGCCTGCGCAGCCTGTTCCAGGAGACCGAGTTCAGCCTGAACGACCTGGTGCTGCCGATTTTCGTCGAAGAAGAAATCGACGACTTCGTGCCGATCAAAAGCATGCCCGGTGTGATGCGCATTCCCGAGTCGAAGCTGGCCGGTGAGATCGAGCGCTATGCCCGTGCCGGGATCAAGTCGGTGATGACCTTCGGCGTGTCCCATCAACTGGACAGCAGCGGCAGCGACACCTGGCGCGAGGACGGCCTGGTCTCGCGCATGTCGCGCATCGCCAAGGACGCGGTGCCGGAAATGATCGTGATGTCCGACACCTGCTTTTGCGAGTACACCGACCACGGCCATTGCGGCGTGCTGCACAACCATGAGGTCGACAACGACCAGACCCTGATCAACCTCGGCAGGCAAGCCGTTGCGGCGGCCCGCGCCGGTGCCGATGTGATCGCCCCGTCGGCGGCAATGGACGGGCAGGTCCAGGCGATTCGCCGGGCACTCGATGACGCCGGGTTTACCCAGACGGCGATCATGGCCTATTCGACCAAATTCGCCTCGGCACTCTATGGCCCGTTCCGCGAGGCGGGCGGCAGTGCGCTCGAGGGCGACCGGAAAAGCTACCAGATGAACCCGATGAACCGCCGCGAAGCCGTGCGCGAATCGTTGCTCGACGAACAGGAAGGCGCCGATGCGTTGATGGTCAAGCCGGCCGGAGCCTACCTGGACATCATCCGCGACATTCGCGAAGCCTCGCGCCTGCCGCTGTCGGCCTATCAGGTGAGCGGTGAGTACGCGATGATCAAGTTCGCCGCCCAGGCCGGGGCCATCGATGAAGACCGCGTGGTGCGCGAGAGCCTGGGGGCGATCAAGCGCGCCGGGGCAGACCTGATCTTTACCTATTTTGCGATGGATCTGGCGCTGGCCGGGATCTAAGAACCAACACATTACCCTGTAGGAGCGAGCCTGCTCGCGAAAAACGCAAGGGCAACGCGATTACTCAGACAATGCGCGTTATCGTTTACGACCATCGCGAGCAGGCTCGCTCCTACAGGGGATCTGTGTTGAGTCAGGACGTGCCAAAAAACGAGCGGATCCCGTGATCGCGGAAGTACCGCTCGATCACTTTCGGGTCCGAGCACGTCTCGGCAATCGCTACATAGGTATCGGGTCGCAACAGATAAAAGCCGTTGCGCCCCAGGCCCGCCATTTCGAACGCCGGACGCCAGTCGAATACATGCAACGGCAGATGGTGTTCCTGGCACCAGGCGATCATCTCGTCGCTGGTGTCGCCATAGGCATGCACCTGCCAGGTCAGGCATTTCAGCGATTCAAAGTTATCCCCCTCACTGTCATGGGCCCAGGGCAGGCGATCACCGCCATGCACATGCCCGGCAACGCCCGTGCTCAGCGGCATTCCACGATAATTCAGGGTGATCTGCGACACCGTGCGAAACAGGAACTGGCGGGAGGTTTCGAACGAGGTCATTTTCGGTATCAGGAACGGGGCCAGGCGTGTACGCAGCAGATCGGCAATCGGCCCGTCGGCGGTGACGAAGGTGAAGACCCGGTCGGTGGTCGCCACCAGTTTGCGGGCAAACGCGATGCGCTCGGTTTCATAGGTATCGAGCAGTCTGGCCTCGGCGCCGCCGCTCAATACGGCCGCGAGTTTCCAGGCCAGGTTGATGGCGTCGCCAATCCCGGTGTTCATGCCCTGGCCGCCCGCCGGGCTGTGGACGTGGGCAGCATCGCCCAGTAAAAACGCCCGACCGTTGCGAAAGTGGTCCGCCACCCGGTGATGCACGCGGTAGGTCGAAAACCAGTTCAATTGCTCGATCTTCACCTTCATGTGCTCGATGGCCCGGCTGCTGACGTCCTCGAAACGCAGGGTCTCGGCGTGTTCGGCGCGCTCGTCGCGCACCGTGCCGATCAAGCGCGCGCGACCACTGCCTGCCAGCGGGAACACGGCGAGGAAGTCCGCCTCGTCGAGATCCACATGCAGTTCGCCGTTGAAGGCCGGGCCGCTGCCCTGCACGTCGGCGACGTAGAAAATCTGCTGGTAAGTGCCGCCGGGAAATCCGGTATCCAGGGTCTTGCGCACAATCGACCGCGCTCCGTCGCACCCGGCCAGGTAACAGGCCTGACAGCTTTCCTGCTGGCCGTCGGGCAGATGCAGCGTGGCCGTGATGCCGTCTGCGGTTTGCTCGAAGCCTGCCAGTTCGGTGTTGCGTTCCACCGAGATGCCGAAGGCTTGCAGGCGCTCGATCAGCAGCCGTTCGTGTTCGTCTTGGGGGAAGATCTCGAGAAACGAATAGGGCGTCAGGCCCTCGCCGATCTGAGACAGGGGCAGGCGCGCCACGGGCTCACCCTTGACCCAGAAGTTACCGGCCTTTACTTGATGGCCGTGTTGCACCACGGCATCGTCCAGTCCGAGCTGGCGATACAGCTCCAGCGTCCGCGCCTGGACGGCCAGCGCCCGGGACGTGGTACCGGGCGCCGAGGCCTTGTCGACAATCCGCACGCGAACCCCCAGTTTGCAGAGCCACAACGCCAGGACCAGCCCGGTCGGGCCGGCGCCGATGATCAACACGTCGCTTCTGTGCATGATCCTGTCCTCCTCGCTGGGTAGGACAAGTATGGTCCACTCTCACCGCTCAACGGGAAATCTGTAGGAGCGAGCTTGCTCGCGATGGACGTCAACGATAACGCGTACTTTCAGGATTAACGCGGCGCCCATTCGTTCATCGCGAGCAAGCTCGCTCCTACAGGTAAAGGTACAGGGCAGGGAGGACCTCAATCAGAAATCGATGGTCCCCGACAATTTCGCCGTGCGCGGTTCGCCCTGGGTCAGGTAACCACCCTGGGCCGATTCCCAGTAACTCTTGTTGGCGACGTTTTCCACGTTAAAGCGCACGGTCACGTCCTTTTCCTGGACCTTGAAGGCGTAACGCGCGCCGGCATCGAAGCGGTTCCAGGCCGGCAGGCTGAGGTTGTTGGCCGCGTCGGCGTATTGGCCGCCGGTGCGCAACATGCGTCCATTCAGGGCTACGCCGGGCACGCCCGGTACGTCCCAATCGACGCTGGCATTGAACTGGAAGCTCGGTACGCCGATGGCTCGATTGCCGTCGTTGAGGCCGTCCTGGGTTTTCTTCAATTCGGTGTCCATCACGGTTACACCGCTGAGCAAGCGCAGGCCGTCGATGGGCTCGCCGAACACATTGAGCTCCACACCCTTGTTGACCTGTTCACCGTCATGAATGAACACGGCGGTGGTGTCGTCGATGACCTGGGTGTAGCCGTCAGCCGGTTGTTCGATGCGATACACACCCAGGGTCGCACCATAGGTGCCCATGTCGACTTTGACACCGGCTTCAACCTGTTTGGAACGGGCCGGTGCAAAGACTTCATTGCCGTTGACCACGACCCGGTTGCCAGTGGTCGTCGGGGCCGTCGGCCCTTGGGCCAGGCCCTCGATACGGTTGGCATAGAACGACACGTGGTCCCACGGCTTGAACACGATGCCGTACACCGGCGTAGTGATCGATTTGTCGTAGTTGGCCGTTCGGTTCTGCGTGTTGTAGTCGTACCCTTGAACGACCAGCTGTTGACGGCGCACACCCAGGGTGACCAGCAGGCGATCATCGATAAAGCCCAGGGTGTCGGACACGGCGGCGCTGCGCATGAAGGTTTTGCCGGTGATGCCCGGATCGCCGAGGTCGCCGCCGGAGAAGCCGCCCGCTGGCGCCGGAACGTCAATCGGGTGGTAGATGTTGTTCGGGTACTGGGTCAGGTCGAAATCGAAGGCGTTGCGCTGTTGGGTCCAGATTCCGGCCAGGCCAAAGTTGAGTTTGTGGGTCACCGGACCCGTGGCGAAGCGGCCATTGAGACCGGTCATGGCACTGGTGTTGTCTTCAGCGTGGGGAATGAACGAGCCGCTGGTAATCGAGCTGCCATCGTTGCCCACCAGGGTAGTGGAGTCGTAGTTGCCGACTTCGCGGGTGTGCTTGGCGCCGGCAGCGGCATAGGCGGTCCAGCTGTCGTTGAGGTCGTATTCGGCGCGCAGCATGCCGAAGGTGTCTTCGATCTCGCTGAAGCCCCACTTCTGCGCGTAGTTGGTGTCGGCAGAGGGCGCATCGGGGATGTGCGTGGCGTCGCCAAGGTTGACCGAGCTGCGGCCGCCGTTGACGCGTTCCTTCGAATAGACGAAATCGCCGGACAGGCGTAGCGCATCGCCGCGGTAGTCGAGGCCGAGGGCAAACAGTTTCGAGCGCTGGTTCTCATCGTCGATGGCGGTGTCGCCTTCGCGTTGGGACAGGTTGAGGCGGGCGCCGAAGCGGTTGTCCTCGCCAAAGCGCTGTCCGATGTCCAGGTGTTCGCCGATACGCCCGTCGTCGCTGATGTCGGTGGTGAAGCGTCGCAGCGGCACGTCACCGGCCCGCTTGGGTTGCAGGTTGACGCCGCCACCGATGCCGGAGCCGGTCGGGGTGACACCGTTGATGAAGGCGTTCGGCCCCTTGAACACTTCCACGCGCTCCAGGGCATCGGTGGATATGATCTGCCGTGGCAGGATGCCGTACAGGCCGTTAAAGGAAATATCATCGCCGTTCAGGGGCAGGCCGCGAATCATGAAGGTCTGGGCCTGGTTGGAAAAACCGGAAGCCTGACGCACCGAGGAATCGTTGAGCAGCACATCGCCGACGGTTTCGGCTTGCTGGTCGCGGATCAGCTCTTCGGTGTAGGACGTCATGGTGAACGGAACGTCCATGATGTCCTGGTTGCCCAGGATACCCAGTTGACCACCGCGTGCGACCTGCCCGCCAGCGTATACCGGGGGCAGGTCGGACGGTGTCGGGGCCTGGGCGTTGACATTGACGTCGCCGAGCACCAGCGGTTTGCCCTGGCTCCCGGTTGTTTCGGGCGTTGCGGCATGGGCCGTCAAGGACAAGGAGCAAAACAGGGCAAGTAGCGTCGGACGAAAAGGCACGCGGAATCGGGCTGGAAGGGTCATGTTTCGTTCCTGGGCGGCGCGCGGCCGATGGGGAAAAGGGGCGGCGCGGGAACCCCTTGCGCAAATGCGACTCCAGGCACAAATGGTAGTCGTTCTCAGTAACATCGTACAATGCGTTTTCTGCAAGCCAGACAGGCATTTTCTGCCAGTGCAGATGTCGGATAACGGGGCTTCAGGGCTGTTTCAGCGGCCAATGAAAGCAAGCTGTGGTCACGGTCATAGCCTGTGCCATGCCATTGCTCGTATGGTTAAGCCGGACCAATGGACTAGATGGAACGACATGCAAGCCAATCGATTGATCTCAAGCATCGCCGCTTTGTTGGTACTGGCCGGTTGCGGCAGCCAACGGACCCAGGAACCGGCGGCGCGCAATCCGGCCCAGGTGAAGGCCGAGATTGTGCGTTTGCTGCCGGCGAAAGCTGCCGATCCCCAGGGTTGGGCCACGGATATCCAGGTGGCGTTCACCGCGCAAGATATCTCGCCGACCACGCAAAACCTGTGCTCGGTGCTGGCCGTGACCGAACAGGAGTCGACCTTCCAGGTCGATCCGAGCGTACCGGGGCTGGGCAAGATTGCCCGCGACGAGATCGACCGTCGCGCCGCCAGGGCTCACATTCCCGGGTTGCTGGTCAGTGGTGCGCTAAAGCTCGATTCACCCAACGGCAAAAGCTACAGCGACCGCCTGAATGCCGCGCGCAGCGAAAAGGAACTGAGCGCCATTTTCGACGACTTCATCGGCATGGTGCCAATGGGCAAGACCCTGTTCGGCGGCTTCAACCCGGTGCATACCGGTGGGCCGATGCAGGTCAGCATCGATTTTGCCGAGCAGCAGGCCAAGGGCTATCCGTACCCGGTGCAGGGCTCGATTCGCCACGAGGTGTTCACCCGGCGCGGCGGCATGTATTTCGGCATCGCGCATCTGCTCGGGTATCCGGTGAGCTACCCACAGCCGCTGTACCGTTTTGCCGACTTCAACGCGGGTTGGTACGCCAGCCGCAATGCCGCGTTTCAGAACGCGGTGAGCCGGGCTTCCGGTATCCCGTTGGCGCTGGATGGCGACCTGGTGCGCTACGGTTCGATCATGCCCGGCACCACGGAACTGGCCGTGCGTACCCTTGGCAAGCAACTGGACATGCGCAATCCGACGATCCGTGAGCAGCTGGAGGAGGGGAAAACTCTGGCGTTCGAAGACAGCAAACTCTATCGGCGGGTTTTCGAACTGGCTGAAAAGGCCGAGGGCCGGCCGCTACCCCGCGAGGTATTGCCGGGGATCGTGCTGCAAAGCCCGAAAATCACCCGCAAACTCACCACCGCGTGGTTCGCCAAACGGGTCGATGAACGTTACCAGCGCTGCATGGCGCGGGCAGGGAAGTAAGAGCGGCGGGAAAAAAAGGTTCATCACGGATTACCGCCAAACTGTAGGAGCCGGCTTGCTGGCGATGGACTCCAGTGCGCCGCGTTTATCCAGCCCACACGCGTTATCGTTAACCACCATCGCTGGCAAGCCAGCTCCTACAAGGGATCGCGTCCTGGTCGAAATGATGTGAACGCCAAACTGTAGGAGCCGGCTTGCTGGCGATGGACTCACGTGCGCCGCGTTTATCCGGTTCATGCGCGTTATCGTTAACGACCATCGCTGGCAAGCCAGCTCCTACAAATGAACGCGTCCGAGTCGAAATGATGTGAACGCCAAACTGTAGGAGCCGGCTTGCTGGCGATGGACTCACGTGCGCCGCGTTTATCCCGGTCACACGCGTTATCGTTAACGACCATCGCTGGCAAGCCAGCTCCTACAGGTGACTGCGTCCTGGTCGAAATGATGTGAACGCCAAACTGTAGGAGCCGGCTTGCTGGCGATGGACTCACGTGCGCCGCGTTTATCCGGTTTACGCGCGTTATCGTTGACGACCATCGCTGGCAAGCCAGCTCCTACAGGTGACCGCGTCCTGGTCGAAATGATGTGAACGCCAAACTGTAGGAGCCGGCTTGCTGGCGATGGACTCACGTGCGCCGCGTTTATCCGGTTTACGCGCGTTATCGTTGACGACCATCGCTGGCAAGCCAGCTCCTACAGGTGACCGCCTCCTGGTGGAAATGATGTGAACGCCAAACTGTAGGAGCCGGCTTGCTGGCGATGGACTCACGTGCGCCGCGTTTATCCCGGTCACACGCGTTATCGTTAACGACCATCGCTGGCAAGCCAGCTCCTACAGGTGACTGCGTCCTGGTCGAAATGATGTGAACGCCAAACTGTAGGAGCCGGCTTGCTGGCGATGGACTCACGTGCGCCGCGTTTATCCGGTTTACGCGCGTTATCGTTGACGACCATCGCTGGCAAGCCAGCTCCTACAAGGGGTCATGCCCACGTTGAAAATAACCAGTGAAAGCCCCCCAAAAAAAGCATAAAAAACCCGGCGGTGAGGCCGGGTTTTCATTGAGTCCTGCGGTCAAGCACTGCATTCAGACAGCGCGGCTTTCGATCAGACGATCCGAACCGCCTTCAGCGACGCGGTTTTGCAGCAGCTTGTCGGAACCGCCTTCAGCGACGCGGTTTTGCAGCAGTTTGTCGGAACCGCCTTCAGCGACGCGGTTTTGCAGCAGTTTGTCGGAACCGCCTTCAGCGATACGTTTTTCCAGCAGGCGATCCGAACCACCTTCGGCCACACGATTCTCGATCAAACGATCGGAACCACCCTCGGCCACACGGCTTTCAATCAGACGATCCGAGCCGCCTTCAGCGACCACAGGTTGAGCAGAGGTAGCGGCGAAAGCGTTAACTGCGAAAACCGAAAAAGCGATGCTGAGGAGGGTCTGGCGTTTCATGATGGTGTGCTCCGGGGTGCTTATGGGTTGGTATGGAGCAGATGTTACGCCGGGGATTTTTTAAGAGAACTTCATTGAGATGATGGTGAACATCGACGGCAATGATAGGTGTGAAGCCATACCTCTGGTGAGCGTGATGGTGCGGTCGTCGGATGGCCGCTGTGTGGCGGGCGGTGGCTTCTACACTGCATAGCTGGCGTGTACCTCTGCGGCGACGGTCGATGTGGCCCGGCAGAGATCGAGGTATGCAAGGAGACGTTTATGTACCAGCTCTACGGCAATCAGAACTCCGGGGCCGCGGCCATTGAAGCCGCCCTTGAACTCTGTGATATTCCTTATCGCTTCATCGATGTCGAAACGTCCGCGGAGGCGGCCTTGGCACTGGAGAAGCTCAACCCGCTCAAACAGATTCCGACCCTGCAGCTGCCTGATGGTGGCGTCCTGACCGAGAGCGCGGCGATCCTGATTCACCTCGGGCTGAGCTTTCCCGCGTCGGGGTTGTTGCCGTCCGACCCGACCGAACGGGCCCAGGCCATTCGCGGCATGGCGTACATCGTCAGCAATTGTTATGCGGCCATCGGCATCATGGATTACCCCGAGCGCTGGCTGGCCGAGGCGGATGAGTCATCCAGGCAGAACCTCATGGAGGGCGCCCGCCGGCGCCTGCACTGGAGCTGGGAGGTGTTTGCCGATCAATTCTCGGGCGAGCTGTATCTGGGCAGCGAAAAACCAGGGGCGCTCGACGTGCTGGCGGCAGTGATCTCGCGATGGGCGGGCAGTCGGGAACATTTGCGCAATGCGCGGCCAGGTTTTTTCGCCTGGCTGGAACGCATCGACCGCCACCCGGCGTTGGCACCGGTGTTTGCCCGGCATTGGCCAGCCTGAACACCCAAAACCCAATGTGGGAGCGGGCTGTGGCGAGGGGGCTTGCCCCCGTTGGGCTGCGAAGCAGCCCCAAAATTTCCGATGTATCGAAGATCTTGTGAGTGCTGCGCACTCAAACGGGGGCAAGCCCCCTCGCCACAGGTCGCTCCCACATGTGGAGTGTAAAGTGTCCGGACTTACTCCCCGCGAATGTACTGCTCCAGCTGCTTGATCAGCTCCGCCTGTTCGGCAA
This sequence comes from Pseudomonas sp. P5_109, assembly GCF_034009455.1. Taxonomy (NCBI): domain Bacteria; kingdom Pseudomonadati; phylum Pseudomonadota; class Gammaproteobacteria; order Pseudomonadales; family Pseudomonadaceae; genus Pseudomonas; species Pseudomonas sp. P5_109. The sequence goes on along the minus strand of NZ_CP125380.1, from coordinate 4,828,702 downwards.
TGGCTTCCTTGACCAGGTCACCGATCGACAGCAGACCGATCAGTTTGCCGCCTTCGACCACCGGCAAGTGGCGCAGGCGTCTATCGGACATGATGCCCAGGCAGGTATCCACGGTTTGATGGGTGTCGACGGTAATTACCGGCGACACCATGATGTCGCGCACCGGCGTGCCCACCGAAGAGCGGCCGTGCAGCACCAGTTTGCGTGCATAGTCCCGTTCGCTGATGATGCCCAGCACTTCATCATTGTCCACCACCAGCAAGGCGCCGACGTTTTTCTCGGCCATCTTCATCAGCGCTTCGAGCACCATGTGGTCGGGTTTGATCTGGTGCACTTCCTGGTTCTTCTGATCTTTGAGCTTGAGCAGTTGGGCGACGGTTTTCATGGTGGTTACTCGGGGGTTGTCGTTGTTCTTGAAGAATCGTAGACGCAAGCCTTCAGGGCAAGGGCGAAAGCGGCAGATAACACGCAAAAAACGCCATTCGGCAGTTTTTTTTGGCAATCCCCTCATTCAAGGCCGACGGATTACCTGTGGGAGCGGGCTTGCTCGCGAAAGCGGATTGTCAGCCAACAAGTATGTTGAATGTGCTGGCCCCTTCGCGAGCAAGCCCGCTCCCACAGGGGCGGTGTCTGCAAACGCGCTATCGCGACTGATGACGGGTAGAATCACCCTCTGAATCAGATTCGAGGTTTGCAGTGGTGGATTTACAGCAGGGCTTCGTCCTGACCCGGCATTGGCGCGATACCCCGGGCGGTACGGAAGTCGAGTTCTGGCTGGCGACCGACAGCGGTCCCCGGCGCATCCGCCTGCCTCATCAACCGTCGGTGGCGTTCATCCCTGTCGAGCAGCGTCAGGCGGCCGAAAGCGTTTTGCACGACGAGAAGAACGTCGAGCTAAAACCCCTGGCCCTGCTGGATTTCGAACATCGCCCGGTCCTCGGTCTTTACTGCCAGCAACACGGCCAGTTGATGCGTCTGGAAACCGCGCTGCGCCGGGCCGGTGTCGAGGTGTTCGAAGCTGACGTGCGGCCGCCGGAACGCTACATGATGGAGCGCTTCATCACCGCGCCGGTGCGTTTCAGTGGCACGCCGAATGCCGAAGGCCTGCTGCTCGACGCGCAGATGAAAGCCGATCCCGATTACCGGCCGGGCCTGAAACTGGTGTCCCTGGACATCGAGACCACCGCCCAAGGCGAGTTGTATTCCATCGCCCTGGAAGGTTGCGGCGAGCGTCAGGTGTACATGCTCGGTCCGCCCAATGGCGACGCTGACCAGGTGGACTTCCAGCTCGAATACTGCGATTCGCGGACCCTCTTGCTGAAAAAACTCAATGACTGGTTCGCCCGCTTCGACCCCGACGCGATCATCGGCTGGAACGTCGTGCAGTTCGACTTGCGGGTGCTTCACGAACACGCCCGGCGCCTGGCGGTGCCGCTGAAACTGGGGCGTGGCGGCGAGGAAATGCAGTGGCGCGAACACGGCAGCGGCAACCATTACTTCGCGTCAGCCGCTGGTCGCCTGATCATCGACGGTATCGAGGCCCTGCGCTCGGCGACCTGGAGTTTCCCTTCGTTCAGCCTGGAGAACGTCGCGCAAACCCTGCTCGGCGAGGGCAAGTCGATCGACAACCCGTACCAGCGCATGGACGAAATCAACCGCATGTTCGCCGAGGACAAACCGGCGCTGGCCAAATACAACCTCAAGGACTGCGAACTGGTCACGCGGATTTTCGCCAAGACGCAGTTGCTGACCTTCCTGCTGGAGCGGGCCAGCGTCACCGGTCTGCCGGCCGATCGCATGGGCGGTTCGGTGGCGGCATTCACTCACCTGTACATGCCGCTGATGCACCGTCAGGGTTTCGTTGCGCCGAACCTCGGTGGCAAGCCGCCGCAAGCCAGTCCCGGCGGTTTTGTCATGGATTCGCAGCCGGGACTGTACGAATCGGTGCTGGTGCTCGACTACAAGAGCCTCTATCCGTCGATCATCCGCACCTTCCTGATCGACCCCGTGGGGCTGATCGAAGGGCTCAAGCACCCGGACGGCAGCGAGTCGGTGCCGGGTTTTCGTGGTGCGCGCTTTTCGCGCACCCGGCATTGCCTGCCATCCATCGTCGCCCGGGTGGCCGAAGGCCGGGAAACCGCCAAGCGCGAACACAACGCACCGCTGTCCCAGGCACTGAAAATCATCATGAATGCGTTCTACGGTGTGCTCGGCTCCAGCGGTTGTCGCTTCTTCGACACGCGCCTGGCTTCGTCCATCACCTTGCGCGGGCACGAAATCATGCTGCGCACCCGCCAGTTGATCGAAGCCCAGGGGCATGCGGTGATTTACGGCGACACCGACTCGACCTTCGTCTGGCTACGCCGCGCCCATGGCCAGCAGGAAGCGGCGCAGATCGGCCATGCGCTGGTTGCGCACGTCAATCAGTGGTGGCGCGAGCACGTGCAACAGGAGTACGGCTTGCAGAGCGTTCTCGAGTTGCAGTTCGAAACCCACTACAAGCGCTTTTTGATGCCGACCATTCGCGGCGCCGAAGAAGGCAGTAAAAAGCGCTATGCCGGGCTGGTCACCCGGGACGATGGCAGCGACGAAATGGTCTACAAAGGCCTGGAAACCGTACGCACCGACTGGTCACTGCTGGCCCGGCAGTTCCAGCAAGAGCTGTACTCGCGGATCTTCCTGCGCAAGCCCTATCAGGATTATGTGCGTGACTACGTGCGCAAGACCCTGGCCGGTGAGTTCGATGACCGGTTGATCTACCGCAAACGCCTGCGGCGCACGCTCGATGACTATCAGCGTAACGTGCCGCCCCATGTGCGCGCGGCGCGCCTGGCCGACGAGTACAACGACCGCCAGGGCCGTCCACGGCAATACCAGAATGGCGGCTGGATCAGCTACGTGATCACCGTTGCCGGCCCTGAACCGCTGGAAGTACGCAGCGCGCCCATCGATTACGACCACTACATCACCCGGCAGCTGCAACCGGTGGCGGACGCGATACTGCCGTTTGTCGACGATGACTTCTCAACCCTGATTGGGGGGCAACTGGGCCTGTTTTGAGTCCAGCAGCGACAAGGTCCAGTCATCCAGGATGCCGTGGAAGTATTGGTTCAGGGCTTGCTGGAAAGGGCTGTCGGCGGCGGCGACCTGGGCAAACAGGGTCATCGAGGAGTGAAACTTCAGGTCGTCGGGGTGACCGAAAATCCCGGCCACCGAGCGCTCCCTGATGTTCAGCACTTCCTGGGTACAGGTGCGCAGGCGGGCGCCCAGCAAAGGATGCTCAAGGTAGGCCAGGGCTTCCTCCCGCGAGCGGATGGCAAAGTGGCGCGACATCTCGCTGCCGCCGAGCCCGGAAAACTGCGGAAAAATGAACCACATCCAGTGACTGCGCTTGTGCCCGTTGTTCAGCTCGGTTTGAACCCGGTCGAACACCGGGTCCTGAGCCTCGAGAAACCGTTGCAGGTTGAATGGATCCAGGTGGTCGGTGCTTCTCATGGCGAAGCTCTCTGACAGACTGCGGTGGTTCAGACCATGGCCAGCCGCTGCTTGCGTTGTGGCGCGTGAAACGCTTGGTCCAGCGCCTCCAGATCCCCGGCGTCAAGCTGCAATCGGGCAGCTTGGGCATTGAGCCGCACATGCTCGGGACGGACCGCCTTGGGGATGGCGATCACGTCGTCCTGACGCAGAATCCAAGCCAGCGCGACTTGTGCCGGCGTCATGTCGTGTCGGGCGGCCACCTGTTTGAGCGTGGCATTGGCGAGCATTTTTCCTCCCTGGCCGATCGGGCAATAAGCCATGACCGGTAGCCGCTGCTGTTGGCTCCAGGGCAACAAATCAAATTCTATGCCGCGCTGCTCCAGATTGTAGAGCACCTGATTGGTGGCGCAGGCGGGGGCATCCAGTTCCTGCAGGTCGTCGAGGTCGAAATTGGACACCCCCCAACGGCCAATCTTGCCGGCTTCGCGCAGGCGTTCGAAGGCGTCGACGGTTTCGGCCAGGGGATACTGGCCGCGCCAATGCAGCAGATACAGATCGATGTAATCGCTGCCCAGCCTGCGCAGGCTTCGCTCGCACGCCTGGGGAATGCCCTCGCGGCTGGCGTTGTGCGGGTACACCTTGCTGACCAGGAAGACGCTGTCGCGCTGACCGGCGATGGCATCGCGGACCACTTCCTCGGCACCGCCTTCGGCGTACATTTCGGCGGTGTCGATCAGGGTCATGCCCAGTTCGATACCCAGGCGCAATGCCGCGACTTCTTCGCTGTGCCGTGAACGGTCTTCACCCATCTGCCAGGTTCCCTGGCCGATAACCGGGATCTGGGTGCCAGCCAATTCAAGCGTGCGCATGCAAACCTCCTTCATGAATGCCGATGGTTATTTCAGTGGGCAGCAGAATAGTCCATCGGTTCCCCAGCAGGGCTTGCCGCGGGCTGCAATCCTTTGAGCCGCACCTTGCCAGTGATCGATTGCTCTGCGCCGAGACTGCACTTTTTCCAAATGTCCGGCTCTATCCCTGGCAGCCTGCGGCGATCCCCACCGTCGGCCCATGCCCAAGTCCAAGAACCCATGGCTCGAGTTTCACCCACGATCACCACAGAAATCCACCGTCTTTGCCTGTTGTTGGCAGGTCTGTCGATGTTCTTCGTCACCGGTTGCAGCCAGCAGCAAGGCGGCGACATCATCACCCAGATGCGCGAAGGCAAACCCCAGGAGTTCCTGCAAACCAGCGTCGACCGCATGGCCACCCTGACCATGCGCGACAACCTCGACAGTCTCTACCTGCTGATGGGCAAGCTCTACCTGCGCAACCCCGATGAGCTGAAGAAGTCCGGTTTCCTCGATGCCCGTACCGCCGGCAAGCAAGTGCGCATGGCTATCGAATTGCAGCAACCATTACCGACCCTGGGCGGGAAGAAGGACCTTGCGGCCCTGCGTTTCGCCATGAGCCCGGAGTTTCTCGGCGATCGGGTCGGGGCGTTCATCTATGCCATCGGCAGCATGCTGGTGACCGCCCATGGCAATCGCCTCGAGTTCTACATGACCGATACGATCAACCCGGTCTTCGTCAGCAACGCCGCGCGCAACATCGAGATCGCTACCTGGATCCTCAGCCAGCGACAGAACAAAGAGGGCCAGCCCTTGCTGTTCTCCAACGAAATCTCGGAGGAGGGCAGCAACCTGAGCTTTGCCGTCGAATTCGGCAAGATCGTCGCCCGGCTGGACCTGCTGACCCAGATGCTCGACGAACGCTACCGGCGCATCGGCCTGAATTATGCGCAGAGTTTGCTGTTCCTGAATTTCCTGCCGGTGCAGTGAACACGAGACCTATTCCCTTGTGGGAGCGGGCTTGCTCGCGAAGGCGTAGTGTCAGGCAGCATAAATATCGACTGACCCACCGCTTTCGCGAGCAAGCCCGCTCCCACAGGGGGGGATTGAGTTCAAGGCATAAAGATAGATCGTATCGATATAACTGGTTATAAGAAATATCGCTATGCTGCGGGCCAGATTTTCCCTGCGATCGTTGTGGACGTATTCATGGATTTAGTGAACATCGGGTTGGTCGTTGCCGGATTGGTGGTGGGTTTTATCGTCGGCATGACTGGCGTGGGTGGCGGGTCATTGATGACCCCGATCCTGCTATGGTTCGGCATCAACCCTGCGACGGCGGTCGGTACTGATTTACTCTACGCCGCCATCACCAAATCCAGCGGTGTACTGGTGCACCGCAAGAACAACAACATCGACTGGGCGATTACCGGTTGGCTGACCCTTGGCAGCGTGCCGGCGGTGGCACTGACGTTGTGGTTCCTGAGCAGCTTGCACTCCAGCCCCGATGCGATGAACGCGATCATCAAGCAGGCCCTCGGCTTTGTGTTGTTCGCCACGGCGCTGGCGATTCTGTTCAAGAAACGTCTGCTGGATTTCGCCCACAAACGTGCTGGCGGCAACTACAACCCCAGCGGGTCGCGCCTCAATGTCCTGACGGTCATCACTGGCCTGGTCCTCGGCACCATGGTCGCACTGACGTCCATTGGCGCCGGTGCACTGGGCACCGTGGCACTGTTCATTCTCTATCCGATGCTGCCGACCCGCCGCCTGGTAGGCACTGAAATCGCCCACGCCGTGCCGCTGACCCTGGTTGCAGGCCTTGGCCATGCGAGCATGGGCAACATGGACTGGCATGTATTGGGTTACTTGCTGGTGGGCTCGTTGCCGGGGATTTACCTGGGCAGCCACCTGACCGGGCGCATCTCCGACGAACTGCTGCGCCCTTGCCTGGCGACCATGCTGTTGCTGATCGGTTACAAGCTGGCGTTCTGATCCGGTTTGTTACGCCAGCCTCCTGCGCGGGAGCAATGTCCAGTCGGTGCCTGTCCGGCCCCTTGCCACCGGCTCAAGCCTTGCACTGTTCTGAACTCTGCCTGTCCTGAGATAACCCCGACCTGTTGCGCAATGACCGCCCTGACCTAAGCTTGGGACAAGGCGAAGAATATTTGCGGCACGTCACCCGGAACGATCGCCGTGATGCGCAATCATTAGAGCGTGGATATCAAAAAGGAGATGCGCATGCTCATCAGGTCACTGACCCTGGCTACCTTGCTGGCGATTGCCGGCCCATTATTCGCCGCTGATGGCGACTCACCGCTGGACATGGACAAGGGCAGGGCCCGACCTCTGATCGTCATCGCTCCGAGTACTGTTGATCCGGCCTGGGTCAGCCTGAAAAAGTCGCTGGATGAGCCGGCTAACAAAAAGGGTTTCACCGATCGCAGCATGGTGCTCTATACGGTGCTCAACCTGATGGGCCAGCGCGATGGCAAGGACATCGGGCCACAAGACACGGCGGCGCTGATCCGTTCGCTCAAGCTGGGTGCCGGTGCCAAGACCAAGGTGATCCTGGTCGGCAAGGATGGCGAGAAGAAACTGGAGCAGTCGGACACTATCAAGCTCGACGAGATTTTCAGCGCTGTCGATCAATTGCCGGCGGCCGAGAAAGAATTCACGGCGACCGTGGCCGCTCCCGTTACGACTCAAGCCGAGCCGGCTGCCAAAGGCACCAAACCGGCAAAAAACAGCAAAACGGCGAAACCGACCAAACCGCCTGAAATGCCGGATGATTGAACTGACACTGAATTTTGGCGGTGAGCAATTAACCTGTGGGAGCGAGCATGCTCGCGATAGCTGCGCTCAAGTATTCAAACCGACTGACCCTCGAAGGGCGTTGTAATGGATATCACCAGACTCAAGCATCACGGATGTCGGTCAGTTTGCCGATATGCACATTCCCGGCCACGGATTGATCCGATGCCGTTCGCAGGCTTGGGAGGTCCATTAGATACAACGGTTTCACCTGCATCACAACGGTCATGAGCAAAAAGGTGTTTGTAACTAGATGCTCAGAAAATCGAGCGTAGGCAAAGGACTTCAATCGCGTCGGAAATTTCCTGCATAGCGTGGCGCACCCCGTGAACTGGTGCCCATTGGGCCGTACCGATAATCTTCATGAGCCGCTGCAAATCAGCGGTCGGATGTGGAAGTCCGTTGGTTCAAGCCATCTACCTATGCCCCTAAAGCGCAAATCGACATTTTTTATGTCAACATCGCCGCGTTTTGGCGGCTGTGCGCGGGAGCACTTTCGAGTGCACCGGGTTTTGGTGGATTGACCTGGACTTCCACACCTGCGTACAGCTGCCACCCTCATGTGGAAGTGAGATGGGTAGTTTTCTCAATAATCCCCAATGGTACTTCTTCATGAAAAAGTTAAGTCCGAATCCCCCGGAATACCCATCCGACTCAGATTCACCACTGTCAGACATCACCGAACCCGCCGTCAGCGCTCGCTTGCGCAACCCCAAGAACACCGACCCGGTCAGCCACATCTTCACCATTCTCCCAAACGTCGACACCCCAACGCTGCTATGCCACGCCTGTGAAACCCTCGCGTCATTGAACGTTCTGGTCACTGATCTGGCCTGTAACCTGGAAAGCTCCAACCGCAATGTGGCGCTTTCGATTCAGCAATTGGCAGTGGTGGGCGAATTGTTGGTGAACCGCGCGCTGGACAATATCGACCCGCCCGAAGGTGTGCCGATAAATTAAAAAAGGTTCTTCATGCATTCCCGGAAAACTGTAGGAGCCGGCTTGCTGGCGATGGACTCAAGTGCGCCGCGTTTATTCAGTTCACACGCGTTATCGTTAACGACCATCGCCAGCAAGCCGGCTCCTACAAGGGACCACGCGGAAAATGAAGTGACCTCCAGGCCAGTGAAAGCCCCAAAAAAAGGCGACCTCTAGAGGTCGCCCTTATCTATGGAGAAGGTGGCAAGGCTTATTGAGTCAGTGCGTTCAAAATTTGATGAGCAATCCTGACCCGCTGCGCATTGGGATAATTCTTGTTAGCCAGAATCACAATGCCGATGTCCTTCGATGGCACGTACGCCACGTAAGCGCCAAAGCCACCGGTTGAACCGGTCTTGTTGATCAGCATGTCCTGCGTCTGCGCTTGTGGCGGGTTCAGCCATTGGACTTCATGCGCCTGCATGGCCATCGGCGTGGAGTTGCCGTCCAGCAGGCGATCCAGTGTGATCGGATAGCGATACATCTCCCAGCCCAGGCCCTGGGTCATATCGCCAACGGTGTAGTAACCGCTATGGGTCAAGGCGAGGGCTTGCTGCAATGGCTTTTCCAGAGACGCCGGTTTCATGTTGGCGTCGACAAAGCCCAGCAGGTCCGCAGCGCTGGTTTTCACCCCGTACGCCTCGGAATCCAGCGCACCTGGAGTGACCCGTACCGGTTTGTCCGCCTTGTTGTAGCCCTGGGCGTACAGCGCCATCTGGTCCGGCGGCACATGCACGTAGGTGTGCTTGAGGCCCAGCTTCGGCAGCAGGGTTTTCTCCATCAGCTGATCAAACGGCTGGCCCATGCTTTGCGCAGCAAGGTAGCCGAACAGGCCGAGGCTGGGGTTCGAATACAGTCGGTGGCTGCCGGGGGCGTAGAGCGGTTTCCATTGTTTGTAGTAGCCGAGCATTTTGTCGGCCGAATCAGCTTCAGCCGGGAATTGCAGCGGCAGGCCGCCAGCGCTGTAGGTACCCAGTTGCAGCACGCTGATGTGGTCGAACGCACTGCCGCGCAAGGCCGGCAGGACCTGGCTGGCCTTGTCCGACAGCGACAGCTTGCCCGTGGCCTGGGCGTAGGCGGCGAGGGTGGCGGTGAAGGTTTTGCTGACGGAGCCGATTTCGAACAGGGTGTCTTGCGTGACAGGGCTGCCGGTTTCTGTCGAGGCGACGCCATAGTTGAAGTAGTGCGCCTGGCCGTTCACGGTGACCGCCACGGCCATGCCGTGAATGCCCTCGGCTTGCATCACCGGTTGTACAGCGGCGTTCACCACTGTCTCGACATTTTCCAGGGCAGAACACGGGGTAGTAGCGAACAATGCTAAACATGCCGCCAGAATTGTTGGTCGGACGGTACCGGTTTGGTCCTTCTTCGTTGCATGGAATCTCATTGGGCTGACCGTTTTATTCAAAGCGGTCATTAAACCCCGTCGCCGATGACCAAGCCAAATTTCAGTGGGAGCGGGCTTGCTCCAGGCGGCGTTCCGACGAAAGCGGTCTATCAGTCACATTGATGCTGGACGTGTTGCCGTCTTCGCGAGCAAGCCCGCTCCCACAGGGTTGAACAGAAGACTAGCGCACCAGGCACGGCCGCTTGTTATCGAACTTCCAGCCGGGAATCAGGAACTGCATCGCCACGCTGTCATCCCGCGCACCCAGGCCCATGCCTTTGTATAGCTCGTGGGCCTTGGCGACCTGATCCATGTCCAGTTCGACCCCCAGCCCCGGTTTCTGCGGTACCTGCACGCAGCCGTCGACGATTTGCAGCGGGGCCTTGGTCAGGCGCTGGCCGTCCTGCCAGATCCAGTGGGTGTCGATGGCCGTGATCTCGCCCGGCGCGGCTGCCGCGACATGGGTGAACATGGCCAGGGAAATGTCGAAGTGGTTGTTGGAATGCGAACCCCAGGTCAGGCCCCATTCGTGGCACATCTGCGCCACGCGCACCGAGCCTTGCATGGTCCAGAAGTGCGGGTCGGCCAGGGGAATGTCGACCGATTGCAACTGGATCGCGTGGCCCATCTCGCGCCAGTCGGTGGCGATCATGTTGGTCGCGGTCTTCAGGCCCGTGGCCCGGCGGAACTCGGCCATGACTTCACGTCCCGAGTAACCGTTTTCCGCCCCGCACGGGTCTTCGGCATAGGCCAGGACGTGGTGTTGATCGCGGCACAGGCGGATGGCTTCTTGCAGTGACCAGGCACCATTCGGGTCGAGGGTGACGCGTGCATCGGGGAAGCGTTCGGCGAGGGCCGTGACCGCTTCGATTTCGGCATCGCCACTGAGTACGCCGCCCTTGAGTTTGAAATCCTTGAAACCGTAACGGGCATGGGCGGCCTCGGCCAGACGCACCACGCCTTCGGCGGTCATGGCTTGCTCATGCCGCACGCGGAACCAGTCGTTGTCGGCGTCCGGTTCGCTGCGGTAGGCGAGGTCAGTCTGCTGGCGATCACCGACATAAAACAGATAGCCAAGCATCTTCACTTCATCACGCTGCTGGCCTTCGCCGAGCAGGGCGGCCACCGGTACGTCCAGGTGCTGGCCGAGCAAATCGAGCAAGGCGGCTTCCAGGCCGGTGACGGCGTGGATGGTGATGCGCAGGTCGAAGGTCTGCAAACCGCGGCCACCGGCATCGCGGTCGGCGAAGGTCTGGCGTACCTGATTAAGGATCTTCTGATAGGTACCGATTGGGCTGCCGACCACCAGGCTGCGCGCGTCTTCGAGGGTCTGGCGAATGCGCTCGCCCCCCGGTACTTCGCCGACGCCGGTGTGGCCGGCGTTGTCCTTGAGGATCACGATGTTGCGAGTGAAAAACGGGCCGTGGGCGCCGCTCAGGTTGAGCAGCATGCCATCGTGGCCGGCGACCGGAACCACTTGCATGCTGGTGATGATCGGGGCTTTTGCAGTGTCTTGTGCGTTCATTTTCCAATCCTTAAAAAGCGCAATTCAGGCGTGGTTGGGCGTGGGCTTGCCCTGCGCCACGGCGGGTGCGGGCTTCGGTGTGTTGCGAGCGGCGAAGACGATGATGGCGGCGATGATCGAGGTCGCGGCCAGTCCGTACAGCCCGCCCTGAATGGAACCGGTGCGCTCTTCGAGCAGGCCGAAAGTGGTCGGCGCAACGAAGCCGCCGAGGTTGCCCACCGAGTTGATCAGCGCGATGACGCCAGCGGCAATTCGCGCATCCAGATAGGCCTGGGGAATCGGCCAGAACAGCGACGAGGCCGATTTGAAGCCCAGCGCGGCAAAGCAGATCGCAACGAAGGCGAAGACCGGCCCGCCGGTGGTGGACATGAACATCCCGGCGGCCGCAATCAGCAGCGCGGCGGCGACCCAGGCTTGCTGGTGTTTCCATTTGGCGGACAGGGACGCGAAGGCGTACATGCCGACAATCGACAGCAACCACGGAATCGAGTTGAACAGTCCGACCTGGATGTCGCTCAGGTCGCCCATCTTCTTGATGATGCTCGGCAGCCAGAAGGTCGCGGCATAGATGGTCAACTGGATAAAGAAGTAGATCAGGCAGAACAGGATGATCTGGCGATCCTTGAGCAATTTGCCCAGCGACGGCTTGATCGGCGTGGCGGCTTCACGGGCCAGTTGTTCGTCGTCGATGGCCTTGACCAGCGCGTCCTGCTCTTCGCGGCTCAGCCATTTGGCGTCATGGGGCCTGGAGTCCAGCCAGAACCAGACGAACACGCACAACCCCACCGAAAACATGCCCTCGATGAAGTACATCCACTGCCAGCCGTGCAGGCCCAGCCCTTCGATTTGCAGGAGCAACCCGGACAGCGGGCCCGAGATCAACGACGCGAGCGCTGAGCCACTGAGGAAGATGGCAATTGCCTTGCCACGTTCCACGCCGGGCAACCAGCGGGTGAAGTAGTAAATCACCCCGGGGAAGAACCCGGCTTCGGCCACGCCCAGCAGAAAACGCAGGATGTAGAAGTGGGTTTCGTTCTGGATGAACGCCATGCCCGCGGCGACCAGGCCCCAGGTCAGCATGATGCGGGTCAGCCAGATACGTGCGCCGACTTTTTGCAGGAGGATGTTGGAAGGCACTTCGAACAGCGCGTAACCGATGAAGAACAGCCCGGCACCCAGGCCGTAGGCGGCAGCACCGATACCCAGGTCGTGTTCCATATGGGCGCGGACGAAACCGATGTTCACGCGATCAATGTAATTGACGATGAACATGATGACGAACAGCGGCAAGACGTGACGTTTGACTTTGGCGATGGCCGACTTCAGCGCTGGACTGGCGTCGTCGTGCATCCCGGAGATGGATGTATTCACTGCGTTTTCTCCCACTCGTTATTTTTATGCGGGGTGAAGCTGAGTGCTGCGTTGTTGATAGACATCATACAACTAGATTTTTTCATCGTGCAACCACGTTGACCCAACAAAATAGTGCTGTATAGGTGGATTGTTATGCTTTGTGCTGTGTTGGTTGGCGTGTTTTGTGGCTCGAGATGGGCTTGTTCTTGAGTGTTGTCATACAAGCTGAGCGAGATTTTTCAGGATTCCCGGCAGGCGCGGTGCTACGATTCCATAGCCCTGATTTGCGGACACCCTCATGCAAGAACACCTCGAAGCACCTGCTCGCAAGCGCAGCCATAACCTGGCCCATGACCTGGTAGAGAAACTGACCCAGCGCATCCTGCTCGGCCAGATGCTGCCCGGCGACAAGCTGCCGTCGGAGAACACCATCGTTCAGGAACACGGGGTCAGTCGCACGGTGGTGCGCGAGGCGATCTCCAAGTTGCAGGCCTCGGGGCTGGTGGAAACTCGCCATGGCATCGGCACGTTTGTGATCGAGCGCGCGCCGGAGCAGGGGCTGCGGCTGAATGTCGATACCGCGTTGGGGGTGCGCAGCATTCTGGAGTTGCGTATGGGCCTGGAAACCCAGGCGGCGGCGCTGGCGGCAACGCGCCGCAGCGATCTGCAATTGGCGCAGATGCGTGAAGCACTGGATGACTATCAAAGCCTGCTGGCCAACAACGACAGCTGTGTCGAAGCGGACCGGCGTTTTCATCTGCTGATCGCCGAAGCCACCGGCAACCTGTGTTTCACCGAGATCATGCAGCACCTGGGCAATGCGATGATTCCGCGCACCCGGGTCAATGCCGCCGAGCGTGGCGCAGTGGACTTGAGCAAGCTCGGCCAGTTGGCCAACCTGGAGCACGAGGCGATCCTCAATGCCATCAAGCGCCAGGACCCGGACGCGGCGCGGGCGGCGATGTGGTTGCATCTGACTAACAGCCGTGACCGGTTTTCGGCTAGCTGAATTTGTCTGTTTTTCTGTGACACCGAGTCATCGTTCTTCGCGAGCAAGCCCGCTCCCACAGGTTTTGAGTCGTACTCAAGCACAACGGCATACATATAACCCCTGTGGGAGCGGGCTTGCTCGCGAAGGCGTCAGTCCAGGCAACAAACAGCATGGATCAGACCCGAGCAACTTGAACAACCACAGCCCGCCGCTCCAGATTCAACGCCAGCACACTCGCCAACACCACCAACCCGCCGACCACGATCATCAATGTCGGCCGTTCGCCAAGCGCATAGGACGCAATCACCATCGCCGTCGGTGGCGTCAGGTACAGCGTCATCGTCGCCCGGCTCAGGTCCACATGCGCCAGCACATAGGCCCAGGCCAGGTACGCGAGGGCACTGGGGAAAATCCCCAGGGCGATCACCGCGAGTTGCACGCGCATCGGTGCCTGGGCGACTTGATCCACCATGCCGGGCAAGAAAACCAGCAACAACACCGTCCCGGACCACACCGTGTAACACACCAGCGTCAGCCCGTCGTAACGCCCGGTGTGATGCTTTTGCAGGGCAAAATAGAGACTCCAGGACACCGCCGCCAGCAGGATGAGCAAACCGTGGGCATCAATACTGCCCAGGCCATGATCGCCCGCCACCACAATCACCACACCCAACAACCCGAGCAGCACACAACCCCAGCGCCACAGGCTCACCCGATCCTTGAACACGAAGCGCGCAATCAATGTGCTGAACAGCGGCGTGGTCTGGGCCAGGACGCTCGAAGCGCCAGCGCTGACACCCTGCTGCCCGAAGTTGATCGCCACGTGGTGCAGGCTTACGGCAAAGAAACCCAGGCCGAACATCAGCGGCAGATCGCGCAGGCTCGGCAGGCGTATGCCCTTGATTAACGCGACCACGGCCATGAATACGGAGGCCAGCAGGAAGCGCAGCAGCGCCAGATGCACCGGGTCGTAGGCCTGCAAGCCGATATGGATGCCGGTCGGGGAATAACCCCAGCACGCCACGACAAACGCCATGGCCAGGATGATTTTCCAGGGTGAAACGGGGGAGGGGGTGAGCGGCGTCATGGTGGTGCACCTGTAGGTGGATGCACCGAGTATCAGAAAGCGCATCGTTCTCCACAACTGACTTATAATGCGTAGATCGTTCACTCTAGGTGATGTATGGAGCTGGCACAGATTCGCATGTTCAAGACCGTGGCCGACGTCGGCAGCATCGCCCGCGCGGCTGAGGTGCTGCATTGCGTGCCGTCGAACATCACGGCACGGATCAAGGCCCTGGAGGCCGAACTGGGTGTCGCGTTGTTTCTGCGTGAGGGCCGAGGGCTGCGCATCAGCCCGTCGGGGCAGACGTTCCTGGCCTACGCCTCGAAAATTCTTGCCCTCACCGCCGAGGCCAAGCGTGCGCTCGACCCTTGCGCCGAACCCTCCGGCCCGTTGCGCATCGGCGCCATCGAGTCGTCGGCCACGGGGCGCTTGCCGCGTCTGCTGGCGAAATTCCACAAGCGTTTCCCTCAGGTGGCGCTGGAGCTGACCACCGGCACCTGGGCCCAGTTGCTCGACGACACGCTCAATCACAAGCTCGACGGTGCAATCGTTGCGGTCGACGTCGAGCGTTCGCACCTCAAGCGCACGCCGATGTACCGCGAAGAGTTGCTGTTGATTGCCTCGACCTCCCTCGGACCGCTGCGCGACGTGACGGACCTGCAGGACAAGACGATGTTCCTTTGGCCACAGGGCTGTCCGTACCGGGCGGCGATGGAGCATTGGTTATTGCGCAATGGGTTGGCGCTGCCGATTGTCAGCCTGGCCAGCTATGGTGCGATTGTCGGTTGCGTCAGCGCCGGGGCCGGCGTGGCGCTGGTGACGAAAGGGGTGTTCGATCAATACGCCAAGGGCGCCGGGTGCGTGGCGTTTGAGTTTCCCGAACTGACGGCCATCGAGAGCCTGTTTTACTGGCACGAAAACGCGGGGGTGCACCCGGCGCGAGAGGCGTTTGTGGCGATGCTCCACGAAGAGTTTGCCTAACGCAGAACTTGTAGGAGCTGGCTTGCCAGCGATGACGGAGAGTCAGGCGACATTGTTGTTGAATGTGCCGCCCCCTTCGCGAGCAAGCCCGCTCCCACAGGGGTTACGGCATGTTGATATCTCGCATTAGCAGGCCAAAACCTAAATCCACCGCATCCGGTATCGGCAAATACACCGTATGCCCATCCCCCGGTGCAACCTCGATCGCTTTACCCTTGGCGTTTTGTAACTGATGCAGGTCGAAGTGGAAGTTGCCCTTGGGCGTCATCAGCTCCATGTGGTCGCCCAGGCCGAAGCGGTTTTTCACCTTGACCTCGGCCAGGCGATCCCGGCGCTGGCCGGTCAGTTCGCCGACAAACTGTTGCCGCTCCGACACCGAGCTGCCGTTCTGGTAGTACTGGTATTCGTCATGCACATGCCGGCGCAGAAAACCTTCGGTGTAGCCGCGCTGGGCGAGGGATTCCAGGTCGGTCATCAGGCCGCGGTCGAAGGCCCGGCCCGCCACCGCGTCGTCGATGGCGCGGCGATACACCTGGGTGGTTCGCGCGCAATAAAAGTGCGATTTGGTCCGGCCTTCGATTTTCAGCGAGTGCACGCCCATGTGCGTCAGGCGCTCGACGTGCTGCACGGCGCGCAGGTCCTTGGCGTTCATGATGTAAGTGCCGTGTTCGTCTTCGAAGGCCGGCATCTGTTCGTCGGGACGATTGGCTTCCTGCAACAGGAACACCTGATCGGTGGGCGCACCAATGCCCAGGGTCGGCTCGGGGTCGAATGACTGGACGATTTCGCCGAGCTGGTTTTCCATGGCCGGTTGCGCCGAATATTTCCAGCGGCAAGCGTTGGTGCAACTGCCCTGATTGGCATCGCGCCGGTTCATGTAGCCCGACAGCAGGCAGCGCCCGGAGTAGGCCATGCACAACGCGCCATGCACGAACACTTCCAGTTCCATGGCGGGCACCTGCTCGCGAATCTCGGCAATCTCTTCCAGCGACAACTCCCGCGACAGGATGATCCGGCTCAGGCCTTGTTGCTGCCAGAATTCGACACTCGCCCAGTTCACCGTATTGGCCTGTACCGAAAGATGGATCGGCATCTGCGGGTAGTGCCGGCGCACCAGCATGATCAGGCCGGGGTCGGACATGATCAGCGCATCCGGGGCCATGGCGATCACCGGTTCAAGGTCCTTGAGGAAGGTCTTGAGCTTGGCGTTGTGCGGCGCGATGTTCACCACCACGTAAAAGCGCTTGCCCCGGGCCTGGGCTTCGCGAATGCCGAGGGCCAGGTTGGCATGGTCGAATTCGTTGTTGCGCACCCGCAGGCTGTAGCGCGGCTGGCCGGCGTACACGGCATCGGCGCCGTAGGCGAAGGCATAACGCATGTTTTTCAGGGTGCCGGCGGGGGCGAGCAGTTCTGGCACGGAGAGGGTCATGGCGGTGTCGGTCGCAAAAGCCGCACAGGGTAAATCGTCGGTGGCGAGGGTTTATTGACCTGGATCCATGTTTGTTCAACAAAGCCATGGCACTCGCGCGAGCCGTAGCGGACTAAACATCAGGGCGGAAGTTTTTCGCCCTCGCTGGCACGGACCGGACATGAAAGAAACGACCCTGCAAGACAGATCGCTGACGGTTTTGCTGGTGCTGGTGAGCGCCGCCTTCATCTGGATCCTGCTGCCGTTTTACGGCGCGGTGTTCTGGGCGGTGATCCTCGGCATCCTCTTTGCGCCGCTGCAAACCCGGTTGCAACTGAAGTTTGGCTGGCAACGCAACCTCACGTCGCTGTGCACATTGAGCATTTGCCTGGTGATTGCGATTCTGCCGGTGATCATCATCAGCGCCTTGCTGGTTCAGGAGGGTGTGACGCTCTACAAAAGCATCGAGAGCGGCGAGCTCGACATTGCCGGGTACGTGTCGCAGTTCAAGCACAGCCTGCCGCCGTATTTCCAGCACCTGCTGGATCGCTTCGGCATGGGCGAGTTGAATGGGCTACGGGAGAAAATCGTCAAAAGCGCGATGACCGGCGGTCAGGACCTGGCCGCTCAGGCGTTCATTTTTGGCCAGGGCACCTTCGAGTTCGTCGTCAGTTTTTTCATCATGCTGTACCTGCTGTTCTTCTTCCTGCGCGACGGTGCGGAGCTGGCGCGCAAGGTGCGCACAGCGGTGCCGTTGCAGGAACAGCAGAAACGCCGTTTGCAGCTCAAGTTCAATCGTGTGGTGCGGGCTACGGTGAAAGGCAACCTGTTGGTGGCCATTACGCAAGGCGCGCTGGGCGGTCTGATGTTCTGGTTTCTGGACATCCACAGCGTATTGCTCTGGGCGGTGTTGATGGCGTTTCTGTCGCTGCTGCCGGCGGTGGGGGCGGGAATAGTCTGGGTGCCGGTGGCGGCGTTTTTCCTGCTGACCGGGGCGATCTGGCAGGGCGTGGTACTGGGATTGTTCGGCGTGTTCGTGATCGGGCTGGTGGACAACCTGCTCAGGCCATTGCTGGTGGGCAAGGACACCAGGATGCCGGATTACATGATCCTGGTCTCGACCCTCGGCGGCCTGGCGATTTTCGGGCTGAACGGTTTTGTCATCGGGCCGTTGATCGCGGCCCTGTTCATGTCGAGCTGGGCCATTTTCATTGAAACCAAACCGCGGGTGCAGCTGCCTTAGGCGCTCAGTCGGCCAGGCTGGCCGGTGCCGAGGCGTTGCGACAGTTCCTGGGCGGCGGGCAGCGAGGTGAGCGGACCGCTGATCTGCACACCGTCCTGCACCAGGTACCAGCAAGCAAGCATGCCCAACTCCCTGAGCTGTGCAGGGACGGCGCTGCCGATAACGGACATGATCTGAACCTTGGACATGACAAGTACCTCCATCAATCTGTGGAGCTACTTTAAGGTCCGGGTGCCGTGAGGGGTAATTAACGCTCTCAATAGTGGTCATTGATGCCAGCGGGGGCAAACGACCGTTGGTCGGTCAGCTGACCACCTGATCGAGCATATGAACCACTTCCTGCTCGTTGAGCAGGCCCTTGCGCACCAGGCTTTGCGTCAGCAGCGAGAGAAACTTGGCGCTGCGATGACCTTCCAGGTGCTTGAGTTCGGTCAGTGCGTTGTAGACCTTGCTGGAGGTGCACAGACCGACGATGCGGTGCGGGTTCTGCGTTGGCATGTGGTCGTCCTTGTTGTTATCAACCTGTTTTCGACGGACAGCAGCGAGCTTGCGCAACTGTCATGACAAAAATATGACCGTTTAATGCCGCACGGCAGAAAACCGGTCGAGTCCATCTTGCCAATTTTCGCCACGCGCACTGTCCCGATAGCGACCTTGGCGAGATTTATCCAGACCTGTACCGACAGACGGCATAAAAAAACATTCTTCAGGCAAACCCTGTAGGAGCCGGCTTGCTGGCGAGGGACTCAAACACACCGCGTTTATCTGGATCACACGCGTTATCGTTAACGACCATCGCCAGCAAGCCGGCTCCTACAGGAGATTGCGTGGCCTTTGAACCAATGAAAGCCCGAAAAAAAGCCCCGCTGTATCAGCGGGGCTATATGAGTTCTTACCAGCGGCCGTAGTGAGGGCCGTAGTAGCCGCGCGGCGGACCGTAGTAGCCACGGGGTGGTCCGTAGTACACCGGCGCCGGGCGGTAGTAGATCGGTTGTTGCACGTAGACCGGGGCCGGCTGGTAGTAGACCGGCGGCGGTGGTGCGTAATAAACCGGAGGCGGTGCTGCGTAGACCGGTTGCGGCGCGACATAGACCGGGCGGTTGGCGTTGATCAGAGCCGAGCCAACAATGGCAGTACCGACGATTGCGCCAAACACCGCTGGGCCCTGCCAGTAATTACCACCACCATGGGCTTGCGCCTGTCCTGCGATAGCGAGGGCGCCGATCAGCAAGGCTACTGTGGGGATTTTACGGATCATGATAGTTCCTCGGTTCTTCAACCCGGCGCCTGTGTCTGCGATAGACCCAGGGATTGTCGCGGGGATACTTCTAAGACAGCGTTTTTTTGAAAATCGGCACGGCCGTTGGGTAAATTTTGTGTAAGGTCTGTACCGACTTTCTTACCGACCTGTGTAAGCCCATGTAATCAGGCTTATATGATCGATCAGAACCCGATGGAGGGCTAATCCCGTCCATCCGAAAAGTGCATTTGAAGGAGCTTTCCCATGCAGATGAACCCCAACAAAGACACCCAACTGTGCATGTCCCTCTCAGGGCGTCCCGGGAACTTTGGTCTGCGTTTTCACAATCATCTGTATGAACAACTGGGCCTGAATTTTTACTACAAGGCCTTTGCCAGCCAGGACCTGACGGGCGCCGTTGCCGGCATTCGCGCCCTGCGGATTCGTGGCTGTGGCGTGTCGATGCCGTTCAAGGAAGCCTGCATTGCCCTGGTGGATGAACTCGACGCCTCTGCCGCCGCCATTCAATCGATCAACACCATCGTCAACACCGAGGGTCATCTCAAGGCCTACAACACCGATTACATCGCCGTTGCCCAGTTGTTGGAAAAACACCAGGTGCCCAGGGACTCGACCTTTGCCCTGCGCGGCAGCGGCGGCATGGCCAAGGCCGTGGCGAGCGCCTTGCGCGATGGCGGCTACGAAAACGGCCTGATCGTGGCCCGTAACGAGCGCGCCGGGCAGGCGCTGGCGCAGTCATTGGGGTATGAGTGGCAGCTGGAGCTGGGGAGTCGTCGCCCGCAGATGCTGGTCAACGTCACGCCGATCGGCATGACGGGAGGGCCGGAGGCAGAGCAACTGGCCTTTGCGCCTGACGTGATCGAAAAAGCGCAAACTGTGTTCGATGTGGTGGCGATTCCCTCGGAAACACCATTGATCGTGCGTGCTCGTGCCGAAGGCAAACGGGTCATCACCGGGCTGGAAGTGATCGCGATCCAGGCGCTGGAGCAATTTGTGCTCTATACCGGAGTGCGGCCGACGGATGAGCAATTCCACAAGGCCGTGGCATTTGCCCGCAGCTAGGAGGTGGCCATGCATCCCCCCATTCTCAATTTGAACTCGGTCGAGCTTGAACCGCTGCCCGAAGCGTTTGCGCCGACCGGTGAAACCGCCGGTCGCTATCAGCAGCGCCTGGCCCGTGTCGGTCAGCAACTGGGGGCGCAAAAGCTGGGTTATCGCCTGTATGTGCTGGAGCCGGGCATGCGTGGCAGCCCGTTTCACAGCCATCGGGTCAATGAGGAAATGTTCTACGTCGTGGCCGGGGAAGGGGAGGTTCGCCTGGGGGCCGAACGCTTTCCAATCCGCGCCGGTGATGTGATCGCCTGTCCACCGGGCGGGCCTGAAAAGGCCCATCAGATCATCAATACCAGCAACGGCGAGTTGCGCTACCTGGCCGTCAGCACCCAGAAATCGCCGGAGATCTGTGAGTACCCGGACTCCGGCAAATATGCCGTGATGGATGACTTCAAGGTCGATGCCGAGGGTAATGCGTCAGGCTTTGTTGCGGTGGCCCGGCAAGAGGATGGGGTGGATTACTGGGACGGCGAGTAGCGGTACAGGATGGCGGTTACTTTGTGGCGAGGGGGCTTGCCCCCGTTGGACTGCGCAGCAGTCCCATTTTTTGGGGCCGCTTCGCGACCCAACGGGGGCAAGCCCCCTCGCCACATAAGCTCGCGCCTACAGGTTTTGTGCCAGGCAAACATCCAGGCTATTCCAGCCGAGCCAGCCTTTCTTCCAGCGCCGCAATCCGTGCTTCCAGCTCTTCGATGCGTTCAACCGAAACCCCACTGCTACCGCGTTCGGACGGGTTTTGCCGCGCGGCCATGATCGCTTCGATATCCGCCGGGTCGCCCAAGGCGTGGGTATAGCGGTCTTCGCGCTGGCCGGCCTGACGTGGAATCAGCACCGCCAGGCCCCGGGCAATCAGGCGTTCGAGTTGATGCACGACCTGTTCGGCGTCTTCGAACTCATGCATGCGGCCGCTGCGGGTCAGCAGTTCATTGACGGTCTGCGGGCCGCGCAAAAACATCAGCCCGGTCAGGATCACCTGCGCCGGCACCAGTTCCAGGGCCTTGTCGACCTTGTGTTCCCAGCGGTCGGCACGGCTGCCCATCACCAGCCTGGTGAAGCCGCGTCCTTCGAGCGCGCGCAGGCTCTGGCCGACCTGGCCCGGCGTCAGGTTCATCACAGGTTCGCGGCTGGTTTTCTGGTTGCAGGCAATCACCAGGGCATTGAGGGTCAGGGGATAGGTTTCCGGGCTGGTGGCCTTTTTCTCGATCAACGAACCCAGAATGCGGATTTCCGTACTGTTGAGCCGCGGCTCGTCGAAGGTCGTCTCTTGTTCAGTGCTCATGGTTGTGCGTCCTTACCCGGTTCATGATTTTCTCTCGCGTGGATGCACTTTAGATTGGCAGGCGCCAATGGCAACCGAATTCGTTGCTCCACCGCGCGAAAGGACAAAAAGCGCATGAAATGTTAACGCCATTTTTACAATTGGCCGGGCACCGTATGCGTGCCGCGCGAGCGCGGCTGTATTGACTGAATTTCGTTGGCACCAGCGCCCTGAAAAGCTGAACCCTGCATCGAGTCGGCCGGTGTACTACACCTTCATTCGCCTCTGATAAAAGAAATCCAATAAAGGCGAGAGACTCCATGAACCAAGACATTTTTGTATCCGTACTGATTCCCGCCAAGAACGAAGCGAACAACCTCAAGCCATTGCTTGAAGAAATAAGTGTGGCGCTGGCCGCTGAGTCGTACGAAATCATCGTGGTCGACGATGGCAGCACCGACGCGACCCTGCATGAACTGCGGCAGATTCGCCAAAACGGCTTGAACACCCTGCGCATCCTCCATCACGAACGTTCGCTGGGGCAGAGCACTTCGCTGTACCACGCCGCCCGTGAAGCCCGTGGGCAGTGGCTGGCGACCCTCGATGGCGACGGCCAGAACGACCCGGCGGACATCCCCGGCATGCTCGCGCTGGTGCGCGGCGAACCGGGCAAGGTCGATGTGCAACTGGTCGCCGGGCACCGGGTCAATCGCCGCGACACCGCGAGCAAACGCTACGCCTCGCGGTTCGCCAACAACCTGCGTCGGCGCTTGCTCAAGGACGCCACCCCGGACACCGGTTGCGGCCTGAAGCTGATCGAGCGCGCGGCGTTCTTGCGCCTGCCGTATTTCGATCACATGCATCGCTACATTCCGGCGCTGATCCAGCGCCATAACGGGCGCATGATCGTCCACCCGGTCAACCACCGGCCACGTACGGCCGGGGTGTCGAAGTACGGCAACCTCGACCGCGCGCTGGTCGGCATTCTCGATTTGTTCGGTGTCTGGTGGCTGATCAAGCGCACGCGCCTGAACACCATTGCCCAGGAGATCGAAGGATGAATCTCTCCCGCGAAGCCTTGTGGCTGATCGTCGGTTTTGTCGGCCAGATCGCCTTCACCGGGCGTTTCGTCTTGCAGTGGCTGTACAGCGAGTACAAGAAACGCAGCGTAATCCCGGTGAGCTTCTGGTACCTGAGCATCGTCGGCAGCACCTTGCTGCTGGCCTACGCCATTTACCGCGAAGATCCTGTGTTCATCGCCGGGCAGGCCTTTGGCTCCCTGGTCTATTTTCGCAACCTGCAGTTGATCGCCAAAAGCAAAAGCCTGAAGGAGTAGGTCATGCGCGGATCGTTATCGACCCGAAATATTACGTTGCTCGTGGTTATCGCGGTTGCGTTGCTGTTTTTCTGGGGACTGGGCAGCGTGCCATTCCTCAGTGTCAACGAGGCCCGCCGCGCCGTGACCGTGCGCGAAATGCGCGAGGCAGGGAGTTGGCTGCTGCCTTATATGAACGGCGACTTGTACTTGTCCAAGCCGCCGTTTTTCTATTGGGCCGGCCTGGTTTCGACCGCGGTGCTGGGCAGCTTGTCCGAGTGGAGCGTGCGCCTGCCTTCGGCGCTGGCTGCCGCCTTGTGCTGCGTTGGCACCTATCTGTACGGCGTTCGGCAGGCGGGGCGGCAGGTCGGTTTGTTCGCCGTGGTGTTCCTGGCCGCAAACGGTGCCTTCAGCCTGTTCGCACGGCGCTCGGAAATCGAGATGCTGTTGACCCTGCTGTGCTTCGGCGCACTGCTGGCGGCCTGGCAGTTCATTTTCCTGCAAGGCCGGGCTTTGTGGAGTCGGCTGAGCTACGTACTTTTAGGCTGCGCCCTGCTGACCAAAGGACCTGTTTGCCTGTTGTGGGTGACGGCACCGATCCTGGCCTATGCCCTGATCTACCGCGACGCCCGGGCCAAGGCTTACCTGTGCGACGGTTGGGGCTGGCTGATCGCCGTAGTGCTGGGCAGTTCCTGGTACGTGGCGGTGTCGATGAGTCAGGGCTGGGGCATCTGGGCCTCGATCATCAGCGAAGACATCGTGAAGAAGATCGACGGGCAGGGCGCCGAGGCCTGGTACGCCTACCTGCTGTACCTGGCCGGTGATTTCTTCCCGTTCTGGCTGATCGTGTTTGTGCAGCCACGCAAGTTCTGGGCAATGATCCGCTCGCGCCGCGAGGCCGGCATGTTGCTGTGCTGCAGCCTGTTGCCGCTGCTGGTGTTTTCCCTGTTCACTGAAAAGCATGGCAAGTACCTGTTGCCGGTTTATCCGTCCTTGGCGTTACTGCTGGCGATGCACTGGTCGGCGCTGCTCGATGATCTGAAGGGGCGCTGGCGCACGGTCCTGGCCGTTGTGCCCTACGTGATGCTGGCCGGGTTCGTGGTGTTCTACATGTTCGTCGAAGCACGGGTTTTGTCGCACCGGTTCGGTGGTCTTGAGCAGGTGGCCACGCTGGCCGATGGGCAGCCGGGGCAGAAGGCTTATACCCTCGGTGAGCCGGATATCCGCCTGGTCTACTACATGGGCCGGCCGGTGGCGCCGCTGACGGTGGCGCAGTTGCAATCAGAGTCCCGTCCGGCGGGGTTGCTGTTTGTGCAAGAACCCCTCGCACCGGAACTGCAAAACCTGGCGTCGTGCCAGGTCGGTGAAGTCAACCCGTACCTCAAGCCGCACCGTTCAGCGCTGCTGGTGCGCATGGGCGGAGACTGCCGCTGATCGGCTTCGCCGGCGAACACAGGCGCCAGCACATCACCCGTTCGGACTAGGCAGGGCTAACGATTCTGCCGCGTCCGGGCGGCGCCAAACTTCATGCTCAAAGGGGTGTTGCGCCACGCGCGCCCCGCCAAACGAGCAGAAGGCGCCGCGATGGAGTTTGCATTCAGCGACGAACAGGAAATGATCCGCGCATCGGCCGAGGGTTTCCTCGCCGATGTCTCGGATTCCGCCGCGGTGCGCGCGGCGATGGTCAGCGAACGGGGTTTCGACGAAGCCCTCTGGCAGCGTCTGTGCCAGGAAATGTACTGGCCGGCCATTCATATCCCCGAAACCTACGGCGGCCTGGGCCTCGGCTTTGTCGAGCTGACGATCCTGCTGGAACAGATGGGCCGGCGTTTGCTGTGCTCACCGTTTTTCGCCACCGCCTGCATGGCCACGCCCGCACTGTTGCTGGCCGCGAATGAAGAACAGAAGCAGCGCTGGTTGCCGTCGATCGCCGACGGCAGCGTGACCGCGACCCTGGCGTTCAGCAGTGCCAATGGCTGGTCCGCCGACGACGTCCAGGCAACGGTGGTGGCCGAGGGCGACGGCTTTGTCCTCGAGGGCACCCTCAAGCATGTGCTCGATGGCCATGGCGCTGACCTGTTGATCATTGCCGCGCGGCAACCCGCAAGCACTGGCGAAAAGGGCATCAGCCTGTTTGCCGTGAGCGCGGAGCGGGCCGGCATCGAGCGGCAGATGCTGCCGACCATGGACCAGACCCGGCGCCAGGCGCGGATCCAGCTCAAGGGCCTGTACCTCGAAGCCGACTGCCTGCTGGGTGAATTCGGCAACGGCTGGTCGCACCTTGAGCGGGTCCTGCAACTGGCCTGCATCGGCCTGGCCGCCGAGCAGACCGGCGGTGCGCAGCAGGTACTCGACCTCAGCGTGGCCTACATGCAGGAGCGCCAGCAGTTCGGTCGCCCGATTGCCAGTTTCCAGGCCCTCAAACACCGGGCCGCCGACATGATGCTGCAAGTCGAATGCGCGCGTTCGGCCAGTTACTACGCCGCCTGCGTGGCCCAGGAAGTCCTCGACCCGCAGGGTGATCCGCAGGTCGCGGCCGAACTGCCGCTAGCGGCGGCGCTGGCCAAGGCGCAGTGCTCCGAGACCTATTTCTCCTGCGCGTCCGAATCGATCCAGTTGCACGGTGGCGTCGGTTTCACCTGGGAATACGACCCGCACCTCTACTTCAAGCGCGCCCGCGCCAGCGAGAGTTTCCTCGGGCTACCG
Organism: Pseudomonas sp. P5_109; assembly: GCF_034009455.1. Taxonomy (NCBI): domain Bacteria; kingdom Pseudomonadati; phylum Pseudomonadota; class Gammaproteobacteria; order Pseudomonadales; family Pseudomonadaceae; genus Pseudomonas; species Pseudomonas sp. P5_109. The sequence continues at coordinate 4,802,978 of NZ_CP125380.1, read as the reverse complement.
GCCTGGCATCGCGAGCGCATTGCTTCGGTGATTCTTGGAGAGCAGCCATGAAAATCAGTTTTAGCGAGCAGGACGAACGCTTCCGCCAGGAAGTCGCCGACTGGATGAGTGCCAACCTTTGCGGTGAGTTCGAGGCCCTGCGTTTTCGCGGCGGTCCAGGCGATGAGCACATGTTTCCCGAGGAACGCAAAGCCTGGGAACGCAAACTCGCCGAAGGCGGCTGGACCTGCGTCGGCTGGGCGCCGGAGCATGGCGGGCGTGGCCTGTCGATCACCCAGCAAGTTATTTTCCACGAGGAATATGCCCGCGCTGGCGGCCCCGGTCGCATGGGCCATATCGGCGAAGGCCTGGCCGGGCCGACCATTGCCGCGTTCGGCACGCTCGAACAGCAACAGCGCTTTTTGCCGGGGATCGTCAGCGGTACGTCGTTCTGGTGCCAGGGCTATTCCGAGCCGGGCGCCGGTTCCGACCTGGCCAACGTCAAGACCCGTGCGACGCTGGATGAAGCGACCGGCCAATGGCTGATCAACGGGCAAAAAGTCTGGACTTCCCTGGCCCACGAATCGGATTGGTGCTTTGTCATCGCCCGCACCGAGCCGGGCAGCGTCGGCCATCGTGGCCTGTCGTTCCTGCTGGTGCCGATGGCCCAGGCGGAAATTACCGTACGACCGATCGAGCAACTGACCGGCACCTCGGAATTCAACGAAGTGTTTTTCGACGATGCCCGCACCGACGCCGCCAACATCATCGGCGCGCCGGGCGAAGGCTGGAAGATCGCCATGGCGCTGCTCGGCTTTGAGCGGGGCGTGTCGACTCTTGGCCAGCAGATGCAGTTCCAGAACGAACTCAACGAAATCATCGCCATCGCCAAGACCAATGGCGCCGACCGCGACCCGATCCTGCGCCAGCGCCTGGCCGAAGCCTGGAGCGGGCTGCGGATCATGCGCTACAACTCGCTGCGCATGCTCTCGGGTAGCCAGGACGGTTCGCTGCGCAAAGAGGCGACCATCTACAAATTGTTCTGGTCGACCTGGCACGCCAGCCTCGGCAAGTTGGCAATGGATGTTCTCGGCGCCGAGGCGGAACTGCTCGAAGCCGGGCCTTATCAGTTGACCCGTTTGCAGTCGCTGTACCTGTTCAGCCGCGCCGACACCCTGTACGGCGGCAGCAACGAAATCCAGCGCAACATCATCGCCGAGCGTGCCCTGGGCATGCCCAAAGAGCCGCGTCCGCGCGCCTGAAAGGAGAGAGTTCATGTCTGTACCTCAATATGTTGAAGGTCGCGGCCTGCTGCGTGGCAAGTCGGTGTTGATCACCGCGGCGGCGGGGGCCGGGATCGGTTTTTCCGCTGCTGTGCGTGCTGCCGAGGAAGGTTGCCGCGCGCTGATGATCAGCGATATCCATGAAGGCCGGTTGGCCGAGGCGGTGCTGAAAATCCGCGAAACCACCGGGCTGCAACAAGTCTTCGGCCAGGTCTGCAATGTCGCCGACGAAGCCCAGGTGCAGCAACTGGTTGCCTGCGCCGAGCGCGACCTGCAAGGCGTCGATGTGTTGATCAACAACGCCGGGCTTGGCGGCTCGCGCTTGCTGGTGGACATGGCCGACGAAGAGTGGAATCGGGTCATCGATGTGACGCTCACCGGCACCATGCGCATGACCCGCGCCATGCTGCCGAAAATGATGGAGCGCCGTGCCGGGGTGATCGTCAACAACGCCTCGGTGCTGGGCTGGCGTGCACAGAAGGAACAGGCGCACTACGCCGCCGCCAAGGCCGGGGTCATGGCCCTGACCCGCTGCGCAGCGGTCGAGGCCGCCGACTACGGCATCCGCGTCAATGCGGTCAGCCCGAGCATTGCCCTGCACGATTTCCTGCGCAAATCCGCGCCCCAGGCGGTACTCGATCAACTCGCCGCCAACGAAGCGTTCGGCCGCGCTGCCGAAGTCTGGGAAGTGGCCAACGTGATGATGTTCCTGGCCAGCGACTACAGCTCCTACATGACCGGCGAAGTGTTGTCGGTGTCCAGCCAGAGGGCGTGACCATGCCACGTATTTTCGACACGCCGATGGCCTTGTTCGAGGCCGTTGGCGAATCACTCGGCGCCAGCGACTGGCTGCTGCTGGAGCAGGACCGCATCGACCAATTCGCCGATGCCACTGGCGATCACCAGTGGATTCACGTCGATCCGCTCAAGGCCGCCAGCGGCCCGTTTGGCGCCTGCATTGCCCATGGTTACCTGAGCCTGTCGCTGGTGAACCTGTTTTTGCCGCAGATCGTCGAGGTCCGTGGCCTGGCCATGGGCGTCAATTACGGCTGCGAGCGGGTGCGCTTTCCTTCGGTGGTGCGCGTCGGTTCGCGGGTGCGTGGCAGTGCGCAACTGATCGCGGTCGAGGAGGTGAAGGGCGGCGTGCAGGCGACCATCCGCGTCAGCGTCGAAATCGACGGCGAGGAACGCCCCGGCTGCGTGGTCGACACCATCAGTCGCTATTACCCGGCCTGACCTTCAACAGCATTTTCGAGGATTCCAGCATGAAAGAAGCCGTCATCGTTTCGACCGCCCGTACCCCGATCGGCAAGGCCTTTCGCGGTGCCTTCAACGACACCGAAGCCCCGCAACTGGGCGGCCATGTGGTACGCGAAGCCGTGCGCCGCGCCGGCATCGAGCCAGGTGAAGTGGACGACGTGATCATTGGCGCCGCCGCGCAACAGGGTACGCAGTCCTATAACCTGGGGCGCCTTTGCGCGATTGCCGGCGGCCTGCCGGCATCGGTTGCCGGGATGGCCGTCGAGCGCCAGTGCTCGTCGGGCCTGATGAGTATCGCCATGGCCGCCAAGGGCATCATGTGCGACGAAATCGACATCGCCGTGGCCGGTGGCCTGGAGTCGATTTCCCTGGTGCAGAACAAACACAAGAATCTCTATCGCAACCAGTCGGGTTCGGTGATCGAGCTGGACCCGCACGCCTATATCCCGATGATCGAAACCGCCGAGATCGTCTCCGCGCGCTACGGCATTACCCGCGACGAGCAGGACGAATACAGCTACCAGAGCCAGCTGCGTACCGCACAGGCCCAAAGTGCCGGGCGCTTCGACCGTGAGCTGGCGCCGCTGGCCAGCCGCAAGGCACTGTTCGACAAGGCCACCGGCGAAACCCGTTATGAAACCGTCACCTTGCTGCGCGACGAGTGCAACCGCATCGACACCACCCTCCAAAGCCTGAAGGCGCTGGAGCCGGTATGGCCGGGTGGTCAGTGGAGCGAAAAGGGGCGTTTCATCACCGCCGGCAATGCCTCGCAGTTGTCCGACGGTGCGTCGGCCTCGGTGTTGATGAGCGCGAAAATGGCCGAGAAACGTGGCCTTGAACCGCTGGGGATCTATCGCGGCATGGCGGTCGCCGGCTGCAACTCCGACGAGATGGGCATCGGCCCGATCTACGCCATTCCCAAGCTGCTCAAGCGCCACGGCCTGACCATGGACCACATCGGCCTCTGGGAGTTGAACGAAGCGTTCGCCTGTCAGGTGCTGTACTGCCGCGACACCCTGGGCATTCCGGCCGAGCGCCTGAACGTCAACGGCGGGGCGATTTCCATCGGCCATCCGTTCGGCATGTCCGGGGCGCGCATGGTCGGCCATGCGCTGGTTGAAGGCCAGCGTCGCGGCTTGCGTTACGTGGTGGTGAGCATGTGCATCGGTGGCGGCATGGGCGCGGCAGCCTTGTTCGAGGTGGTCTGAATGATCAGCGCACAACAAATCCAGGCGACCATGGCGCGTTATGTGGAACTGGTGGATGCCGGCGATATCGACGGCATCCTAGCGCTCTACGCCAAAGACGCCACCGTTGAAGACCCGGTCGGCCAGGCGCCATTGCAGGGCATCGACGCCATCGCGCGTTTTTACCGTGAAGGACTGGGGGCGATGAACGTCTCGGCGACCCAGACCGGGCCGGTGCGCGCGACGCTCAACGGTTGCGGCGCGATGCCGTTCCGGGTCGACATGGAGTGGGGCGGGCAACCGTGCTCGCTGCATGTGATCGACGTGATGGAGTTCAATGTCGACGGCCAGATCCGCTCGATGAAAGCCTTCTGGAGTGAGGTCAACGTGACCGCGCGAGGTGCGGCATGAATCTGGAACAGCGTATCGCCCGCCTGGAGGCGCTGGAGGACATCCGCCAGCTCAAGCATCGTTACCTCAACGCCTGCGACCTCAAGCAGGTCGAGGTGATTGCCGACTGCTTTGCCGAAGGTGAAGTGCTGATCGATTACGGGCCGTTGGGGATCTTTCGTGAGCGCGACAGTTTTGTCGCGCTGTACCGCGAACTGGCTTGCCATGAACGGGTGATCGATCTGCATCATGGTGCCAATCCGGAAATCGAGGTGCTGAACGAGGACCAGGCCCAGGGCCGTTGGGCCTTGTGGTATTTCAATCTGGATGGCGAGAACGGGGCGACGCGGCAGCTGGGTGGGTTCTATCAGGACCGTTACCAGCGTGTTGCCGGTCAATGGAAGATCGTCGCCACCCGTTTTACCGCTCACTCGGAAGTGGCGCGTTCCTGACGACCGCCGCAATCCCTGTAGGCGCTGGCTTGCCAGTGATGGCGGCGTGTCAGGCGACATTGAGGCTGGATGTTCCGGCCTCATCGCTGGCAAGCCAGCTCCTACAGGTTTTGTGGTGACCCCGGTATTTGCAACCACCCACAATCCCCTGTGGGAGCGGGCTTGCTCGCGAAGGCGGCGTGTCGGGCAATATTGATGTTGGATGTGCCGGCTTCATCGCTGGCAAGCCAGCTCCTACAGGTTTTGTGGTGACCCCGGTATTTGCAACCACCCACAGGATTATTGGGCGACCCCGGGATTTGTGCTTGGCGGCAATCCCCTGTAGGCGCTGGCTTGCCAGCGATGGCGGTGTGTCAAACGACATCTATGCTGGAGGTGCTCAACGTCATATCCGGATTCTGTGTCCGGCCGGTTTCGTAGTAGGCCTTGAGGTTCTCGGCGATCTGCCGCACGACTTTGTTGAAGGCTTTTCCCAAAAGTAATTCCATCAGCCTGCCACCGCGCAGGCTGTAGCGCATTTGCAGGGTGATGCGGGTCGCATTGCCTTCGGGCTGCAAGGCATAGCTGAACGTGGCTTCGCGAAACGGGAAGGGCGAGCCATTGGTGCCTTTATGTAAAAGCAATTCGAAGCCGGTGCCTTCCTGCCATTGCATCACGCTTTCATCCAAAAACTGGCCACCTTTGCGCAGCACTCGGCGACTGGCGCCAACGCCTTCGTGTGCACCGGGGTGAAAATGGCAACCGGTGAGCCCCGGCACATAGTGCGGGGCCAGGCTCAGGTCGCGCAGTTTGGCCCACGCCACCTGAGGAGACAGCTCAAGTCGTACGCTGTGGCTGGCAATTGCGGACATGTCGGGGCTCCTGTCATGAATGGGATTGGGCTGCATCGAGAAACGCCGGGCGTTCGCCGGCACCGTGCACCGCGATATCCGCGCCGCTGACGTAACGGGCCAGCTTCGAGGCCAGGTACAGGCAGGTGTCGCCAATGTCCTCCGGGGTCGCCAGGCGTTGCAGCGGGATGGTCGCCGCCACCCGGGCAATACCGGCATCGTCACCATAATGCATGGCCGCCTGCTCGGTGAGAATCAGTCCGGCGGTCACGGCGTTGACCCGCACCTTCGGCGCCCATTCCACCGCCAGTGAAGTGGTCAGGTTCAACAGCCCGGCCTTGGCCGCGCCATAGGCTGCGGTGCCGGGGGAAGGGCGGGTGGCGCTGACGCTGCAGATGTTGATGATCGCACCGCCGTCGGCCTGGGCTTGCATCACCTGATTGGCTTGCTGGCACAGGTTCAGGGGCGCGATCAGGTTCAGGCGGATGATCGCTTCGCTGAAGCGCGGCGAGGCCGTGGCGGCATCGGCGTTCGGCGAGCCTCCGGCGTTGTTGACCAGCACGTCGAGGCGGCCGAAGCGCTCGACGATCTGTGCGATCAGGCCTGCGGATTGTTCGACATCGCGCAGGTCACAGGCCACGAACAACGCCTCGCGCCCACCGCTGGCAGGCAAGGTCTGTGGGGCTTCGCGACCGCAGATCACCACCTCGGCGCCGCATTCGAGAAAGCGCTGGCTGATGCCACGCCCGACGCCTTTGCCACCGCCGGTGACCAGTACCACTTTGCCGCGAAAGTCCATAGGATCAAGCATGGGAATTCTCTTTTTTGTCGCTCGGGAATGCCGTTGATGCTAGGTCTGTGGTCCCTGTAATCCAACGTCCGATGAGACTAGAGACTTTGTAGGAGCGAGCTTGCTCGCGATGGACCTGAGAACACCGCGGGGTGTCAGGCATCCAGCGTCATCGTTGACGACCATCGCGAGCAGGCTCGCTCCTACAGGGGTGTAGTCCTGTCGGACGATGTTGTGCGCCCGGCCCCTCGGAATAATCCGGGTACAACAACAGGCCGGGAGGACACCTTATGGGCGCTTCAGCGCAAGGGCACTTCGTTACGCTGCCGGATGGTTTGCAGCTGCACTATAAAGACACCGGTGGCAATGGCGAGCCGGTGATTTTCATCCATGGCAGCGGGCCGGGCGCCAGCGGTCACAGTAACTTCAAGCAGAACTACCCGGAGTTTGCCGAAGCCGGCTATCGAGTCATCGTCCCGGACTTGCCGGGCTACGGCGCTTCGGACAAACCCGACACCCTCTACACCCTGGACTTTTTCGTTGCCGCGCTGAGCGGTCTGCTCGACGCCCTGGACATCCAGCGCTGCGTGCTGGTCGGCAACTCCCTGGGCGGTGCGATCGCGATCAAACTGGCCCTCGACCAACCGCAGCGTGTCAGCCGTCTGGTGCTGATGGCGCCCGGTGGCCTGATGGAGAAAGAACAGTATTACCTGCAGATGGAAGGCATCCAGAAAATGGGCGCGGCCTTCGCCAAGGGTGAGCTGAACGATGCGGCGGGCATGCGTCGCCTGCTGGCCCTGCAACTGTTCGACGAAACCCTGATCAGCGACGAAACGGTCAACGAGCGCGTTGCCGTGGTGCAACAGCAACCGGTGTGTGTGCTGTCGACCATGCAGGTGCCGAACATGACGTCGCGCCTGGCCGAACTGCAGTGCCCGATCCTCGGCTTCTGGGGCATGAACGACAAGTTCTGCCCGTCCTCCGGTGCCCAGACCATGCTTGAAAACTGCACCAGCATCCGTTTCGTGATGCTCAGCGAGTGCGGGCATTGGGTGCAGGTCGAGCACCGTGATCTGTTCAACCGCCAGTGCCTGGCATTTTTTCAGGAGGCCCGCGGATGAGCGTGCAATTGCGCCGTGAGTTCGGCGAAGAGCTTTATCAGGCGCTGCTCAGCGGCTCCACCCTGGCGCCGCTGACCGAGCGCTGGCCGTCGATCAGCATCGAAGACGCCTATCACATTTCCCTGTACGCCATTGAGCGTCGGGTGGCGGCCGGTGACCAGATCGTCGGCAAGAAAATCGGCGTCACCTCGGCGGCGGTCCAGCAGATGCTCAACGTGCATCAGCCGGATTTCGGCTTCATCACGCGGCAGATGTCGTTCGATGACGATGCGCGGATTTCCCTGTCGGCGAACAAGTTGATTCAGCCCCGGGCCGAGGGCGAGATCGCCTTCAAGCTCAAGCATGATCTGGTCGGCCCCGGCATCACCGAGGCCGACGTGCTGGCCGCCACCGAGTACGTGATGCCGTGCTTCGAAATCGTCGATTCGCGGATTCACGACTGGCGCATCCGCATCCAGGACACGGTCGCTGACAACGCCTCCTGCGGTGTATTCGTGTTGGGCGACAGCAAGGTCGATCCCCGTGAGCTGGACCTGCCGAACTTGCGCATGCGCGTGTTCAAGAACGGTGAGCCGCTGAGTGAAGGCCTGGGTTCGGCGGTGCAGGGCAATCCGTTGACGGCGGTGGCCTGGCTGGCCAACACCCTGGGCGCCTTCGGCATTCCGTTCAAAGCCGGGGAAATCATCCTGTCCGGCTCCCTGGTACCGCTGGAACCGGCCCGTGCCGGCGACCTTTTTTCGCTGACTATCGACGGCCTGGGCAGTGCCCGGGTGTCTTTCTGCGCCTGACTTTTGGAGTTTGACCCCATGAGCAAAAAACTCAGAGCGGCCATTATCGGCCCGGGCAACATCGGCACCGATCTGCTGATGAAAATGTGCCGATCGGAATGGATCGAACCGGTGTGGATGGTCGGCGTCGACCCTGAATCCGAAGGCCTGAAGCGTGCCCGCGAAATGGGCATCAAAACCACCGCCGGTGGTGTCGACGGCTTGCTGCCGCACGTGCTCGACGATGACATTCGCATCGCCTTCGATGCCACCTCGGCTTACGTGCATGCGGAAAACAGCCGCAAGCTCAACGAACTGGGGGTGATCATGATCGACCTCACGCCGGCGGCCATCGGCCCGTACTGCGTGCCGCCGGTCAACCTCAAGGAGCACGCCTCGAGCCTGGCGATGAACGTCAACATGGTTACTTGCGGTGGCCAGGCGACCATCCCGATGGTGGCGGCAGTGTCGCGGGTACAACCGGTGGGCTACGGCGAAATCGTCGCGACGGTGTCCTCCGGTTCGGTCGGCCCGGGCACGCGGCAGAACATCGATGAATTCACCCGCACCACGGCTGGAGCGGTGGAGAAGATCGGCGGCGCCCGACGCGGCAAGGCAATCATCGTGATCAACCCGGCCGAGCCGCCGCTGATGATGCGCGACACCATCCACTGCCTGACCGATGACGAACCGAACCAGGACGCAATCCGCACCTCGGTGCTGGAGATGGTCCGCGAAGTCCAGCGTTATGTGCCGGGCTACAAGCTGATCAACGGGCCGGTGTTCGACGGGCGCAAGGTGTCGATCTTCATCGAGGTCGAAGGCCTCGGCGATTTCCTGCCCAAGTCCGCCGGCAACCTCGACATCATGACCGCCGCCGGTTTGCGCACGGCCGAGATGTTCGCCGAAGAAGCCCACAAGGGCACCCTGCAACTGCCCGTCCGTTGAGTGGAGAATCCCGATGAATTTGCAAGGTAAGAGCGTCCGTCTGCACGACATGAGCCTGCGTGACGGCATGCACGCCAAACAGCACCAGATCAGTATCGAACAAATGGTCTCGGTGGCCACCGGCCTCGATGCGGCCGGCGTGCCGCTAATCGAAATCACCCATGGCGATGGCCTCGGCGGGGCGTCGCTTAACTACGGTTTCCCGGCCCACAGCGACGAGGAATATTTCGCTGCGGTGATCCCGCAGATGAAACAGGCCAAGGTCTCGGCCCTGTTGTTGCCGGGGATCGGCACCCTCGATCACCTGAGAATGGCCCATGAGCACGGCGTCTCGACCATTCGCGTGGCCACTCACTGCACCGAGGCGGACGTGTCCGGGCAGCATATCGGCATGTCGGCGAAGATGGGCCTGGACACCGTCGGCTTCCTGATGATGGCGCACATGGTCAGCCCGGAGAAACTGCTGGAGCAGGCACGCCTGATGGAAAGCTACGGCGCCAATTGCATCTACTGCACCGACTCGGCGGGCTACATGCTGCCTGATGAAGTGACGCAAAAGATCGGTGCCCTGCGCGCCGGGTTGAATGCCGGGACTGAAGTCGGTTTCCACGGTCACCACAACATGGGCATGGCCATCGCCAACTCCCTGGCCGCGATCGAGGCCGGTGCTGCGCGCATCGATGGTTCGGTTGCGGGCCTGGGCGCAGGGGCGGGCAACACGCCGCTGGAAGTGTTCGTCGCGGTGCTGGAACGCATGGGTGTCAACAGCGGCGTCGACCTGTACAAGATCATGGACGTGGCCGAAGACCTGGTGGTACCGATGATGGACCAGCCGATCCGCCTGGATCGTGATGCCCTGACGTTGGGTTATGCTGGGGTTTACAGTTCGTTCCTGTTGTTCGCCAAGCGGGCGGAGCAGAAGTACGGTATTGCGGCGCGTGAGCTGCTGGTGGAGTTGGGGCGGCGCGGAACCGTGGGTGGCCAGGAGGACATGATTGAAGACCTGGCGCTGACTCTGTCGCGAGCCAGGGGTGTACTGCCGACCTGATTACTGCGGCAACGAAAAAACCACCGATGATTCGGTGGTTTTTTTATGGCCGGTGGAAACCGTGCTCAAGGCAACAGATTGCGCACCACGGGTGGATAGCAATTGATCGCCGTGCTCGAACAGCTGAAGTAGGCCGTGGTCGGTCGGTAGGCTTCATTCTTGAACAGTTGGCACAGACTGGTGGAAGCACCGGCACAGAGGATGATGAACAGAGCACAAGTAGATTTGCGCATGATGGGTCTCGACACGGTTTTATTGTTGTAGAGACAGGTTATTGCGGTAGTTAGCGAGTGGCTTCGTCCGAATGGACTAGGTGATCGATTTGAAGCTGTCCCGCCCCCTGTAGACGCTGGCTTGCCAGCGATGGCGGAGTGTCAGGCGAAGTAAATGTCGGCTGTACCGGCCTCTTCGCGAGCAAGCCCGCTCCCACAAGGATGTTGGGCGATCCCGGGATTTGTGCCTGGCGGCAGTCCCCTGTAGGAGCTGGCTTGCCAGCGATGGTGGAGTGTCAGGCGATGGAGATGTTGGCTGTGCCGGCCTCTTCGCGAGCAAGCCCGCTCCCACAAGGATGTTGGGCGATCCCGGGATTTGTGGCTGGCGGCAGTCCCCTGTAGGAGCTGGCTTGCCAGCGATGGCGGAGTGTCAGGTGATGGAGATGTTGGCTGTGCCGACCTCTTCGCGAGCAAGCCCGCTCCCACAAGGATGTTGGGCGATCCCGGGATTTGTGGCTGGCGGCAGTCCCCTGTAGGAGCTGGCTTGCCAGCGATGGCGGAGTGTCAGGCGATGGAGATGTTGGCTGTGCCGGCCTCTTCGCGAGCAAGCCCGCTCCCACAAGGATGTTGGGCGATCCCGGGATTTGTGGCTGGCGGCAGTCCCCTGTAGGAGCTGGCTTGCCAGCGATGGCGGAGTGTCAGGTGATGGAGATGTTGGCTGTGCCGACCTCTTCGCGAGCAAGCCCACACGTCAGCCGCGTCGGGAGAGGGCGCCCATGGCCATGAACAGCGCGGCAATGGCCCGGGCTTCATGGAGTTCGCCGCGGGCTACCAGTTCGGGGATTTGTGCCAGGGGTACCCGCAGGCATTCCAGGGGTTCGGGTTCGTCGCCTTGCAGTTGGCAGGGGCTCAGTTGTTCGGCCAACACCACCCGGTAGCGGTGGCACAAGTGCCCCGGTGCCAGGGTCAGCTCGCCCAGTTCGGTGAGGCGTTCGGCGCGCATGCCGACTTCTTCGCTCAGCTCGCGCTGCGCTGCCTGCAAGTAGTCTTCATCGGGCTCCGCGCCGCCCTTGGGCAGGCCGAGGATGGTTTTTTCCACACCGACCGCGTATTCGCGCACCAGCAGCACATGCTCTGGATCAGGCATCGCCACCAGCATCACCGAGCGATAACCGGTGCCGCGCAGGCGTTCGTAGACCCGCTGCTGGCCGTTGCTGAATTGCAGGTGCAGGGCTTCGATCTGAAAGTGGCCGCTTTGCGCCAGCAGTTCAGTCTTGAGGATGGTTGGGCAGTTGCGCATGGGGTAGTCCCCTGTTTGGGATTAACTCACTGTGCGCTGTACAACGGGCGCCGCCATCGTCCGAGCGGACGAGGGCGGCAATGAGGGTTAGCCGAGAGTCGCCACGCTGCGCAGGATCAGGCGCACCAGCATGGTCTGGCGGGTCACGCCGGTCTTGGAGAAGGTCGAACGCAGGTGGGCTCGCGAGGTGTTGCGGCTGATGCCCAGCTCTTCCGAAGCCTCGTCGAGGGTCAGGCCGTTGGCCAGCAACATCGCCAGCTGGGTCTCCGCCGGGGTGAAGTCGAACAGGGCGCGAACGATCTCCTGCGGTGCGGTGGACTGTTGTTCCGGGTCACTGATGAAAATCACCACGGTCGGGCACTGCTTGCCTTCGCTCCAGTCGGTCAATGGCACCGAGCGCACGATGATCCCCAGGTCCGCTTTGCCGGATGGCCGCTGCACGCGCAGGGCTTCGACCACCGACGGGTTGCTGCTCTTTTGCGACAGCAGCGATTGTTTGACCAGTCGACGGAATTCCTGGGTATCGCGCGCCGTACCGACCTGCAGGCCATCGTTGACCAGCTTGATGCCGTCCTTTTCCTGAATCAGCCGGTCGGCGACCTGGTTGGTCTGCAGCACCTTGCCGGACTCGTCGAGGATGATCGTGCCGACCGCCATCTGGTTCACGGCGCCAGCGTACAGGTTGCGCTCGGCTTCGATGCGGTTGAGTTGCATGTGGATCTTGATCGAACGTTCCAGGTGCGGAATGAAATGCGTGAGCATGGCCTTTTCTTCATTGCCGAAAGGCTTGTCATCACGCCCGCGGCTGATGCGAATGCGGCACTGGGCACCGTCGACCGTGTTGATGTCGGCGCCGAGAATGTGGAACACGTCCACCGGTTCGAGGAAGTTCTTGTAGAACTCGGAGTTCTGCCAGTCGTCATTGGAGACGAACTCGGCGAGGGTCACGACCTGGCGGTTGGGCAGGTCGACAAAGGGGTCCAGGCTGAAAAAGTGCTTGTTGTACGACGCGGTCGCCTCGGTCGAGGTGCCGGTGGTATTGACCATCAGACCGTCCACGTGGGCGCTGGGCGGGCGCAGGATGAAGGTCACGTACTTGCTGTTCAGATGTACGTTGAGCTGATTGAGAAAGGTGGCCCAGGGAATGTTTTCCAGCGGACCCTGATAGAGGTTGCCGATCAAATCACTGAACGTATCGAGGCTGAGGCTCTGCTGCATAGGGAAAAACCGTTTTTATTATTAGCGTTGGCGGTGGCCGAGAATAAGCGCCGGTATCGACTCCTTGCAACGCTCGGGCTCAGGGCCTGACAGGCGGCTGCCGGTCAGGCCCGGGGCGGGCGAAAAGCCGCTGACGTCAGACCCGTTCGCTGGCCCGCACGACAAACTTTTTGTGTTCGGCAACGTCGGCCGACAGCGCTTCCACATCGGTATAGAACTGCTCGTACCAACGACGCAACTGGTAGACCGGACCGTCGCCGTCACACAGCAGCGGGTTGTCGACGCGGGTCTTGCTGTGCCAGATGGCCACGTCTTCGTAGAAGGCTGCCTGCGCCTGCGCCACGTAGGCCTTGGCCATCGCCTGGTTCTGCTCTTCGCTGAGCCCCGGGATCTTCTTCACCAGCACGCCATAGCGCAGGGTGAAGCTGTCCAGGTCGATCGGCACGTGGCAGTTGAGCAGGATCGAATTGATCGGCTGGCCGTTCATGGCGCCGTTCATTTCGGTGATCTGATAGGCCGGGCCGAAATAGGTGGCTTCGGTGGTCAACACGCTGTCGCCGGACAGGCGCTCACTGCGGGCGCGCATGATCTGGGTGGCCAGGTGGCCCTGGAAAATATTGATGAATTCTTCGACCGGCGCGCCGTGCACAGTACCGAAGTGCGCCATGTCGGCGATGTTGTCGATCAGTTCGCGGCAGTTGGTGCCAATCTGCAGCTCGGCGACTTCCCACGCCGCCCATTCGTCGCTGTAGCAGGCGTCGATGCGCGGAATGCGTTGTTCCGGCAGCGGCGGGTTGCCTTCAGGGTCGTTCCAGACGAACAGCAGCTGGTTTTCTTCCATGATCGGCCAGCTTTTGATCTTGGCCCGTGGCGGAATGCGCTTGGCATAAGGAATGTCATCGCACACGCCATCGGCGCCCCAGCGCCAGGCGTGGAACGGGCAGCGGATCGAGTTGCCTTCAACGCAACCGGTGCTCAGGTCCGCGCCCATGTGCGGGCAGTAGCCATCAAGAATATGCAGTTCGCCGTCTTCACCCTGGAACGCGACCAGACGGGTGCCGAACACCTCCAGGCGGTGAGCCTTGCCGTCGCGGTATTGCGCGGCCAGGCCCAGGCAATGCCAGCCACGGGCGTAGCGGTCTTCCAGCAGTTTGGCTTCGATGCGGTGCAGGGTACTCATCTTATTATTCTCCCAAGGGATCACGGGTTTGGTGCATGTAACGGATTCTGCCGGCCCTGTAAAAGCGGGCATCGTCTGAATGGACGATGGCTGCTTTTGGTTGGCCCGCTCTACTGGCGACATTGGACCCATGGCAGGAGTAGGCGATGAGTAATGAACAAGGGCCGGTAGCGGTGATTACCGGAGCCGCCAGTGGTATTGGTCGAGGCTTGGCCGAACACGCGGCGACGCTGGGCATGCGCCTGGTGCTGGCGGATCGGGATGCAGCGGGCCTGCAAGCCCTGTGCGACGAATTGAAGGCCCGCGGTGTGCAAGCGATTGCCTGCGTCACCGATGTCGGCGATATGAAGCAGGTCGAGCACTTGCGTGATCGGGCTGTCGAGCACTTTGGCGGGGTCGACCTGCTGTTCAACAACGCCGGGGTGATGCAAACCGGCTTCAGCTGGGAAATCACCGAGGCGCAATGGCAGCGCATACTGAACGTCAACCTCAACGGCGTGATCAACGGCATTCGCAGCTTTGTGCCGCTGCTGCTCAGTCAGGGCCGGGTAGCCCATGTGATCAACACGGCGTCCCTTGCCGGGCTGGTCAGCAGTCCGTTGATGGCACCGTACAACGTGACCAAGCAGGCCGTGGTCGCGCTCTCGGAAACCCTGCATTACGAACTCGCCATGCTGGGTGCACCGGTGTCGGTTTCGGTACTGTGCCCGGGGCCGGTGGCCAGTGAAATCATGGCGTCGAACCAGGAAGTGGGCACCGCCGGATCCGACTTCAGTCAACTGCTCGACAGTACCGTTCGCCAGGGTATGACCCCGGCGGAACTGGCCGCGCAAGTGTTCGCCGCCGTCGCGCAAAAGCGTTTCTGGATCCTGCCCCACAAGAGTTTCAAACCGGCCCTTGAACGCCGTCTGCAAAGCATCCTGGGAGAAACCAATCCGCAGTTTCAAATGACTGACGTAGAGGACGATGCCCATGCCGCTCGATAAGCAGATCGCTGGAGTACTCCAGCAGTTTCGCGACATCCCGGAGCCCGATTTCAGCCAGGTCGATGCCGCCCAGTACCGGCAATTCTCCGACAATCTGCTGCCGGCCATTCCCGGCGATCCGATGAGCGAGGTTCGCGACCTGAAAGTAGCTGGCGCGGACGGTGAACTGGATGCACGGCTGTACCGGCCATCGGAAGAGCCCAACCTGCCGTTGCTGGTGTTTTTCCACGGCGGCGGATTCCTCATGGGCAATCTCGATACCCACGACAATCTTTGCCGCTCGCTGGCCCGGCAGACCGAAGCGGTGGTGGTATCGGTCGCCTACCGACTGGCCCCGGAGCACCCATTCCCGGCAGCGCCACTCGATTGTTATGCGGCCACCTGCTGGTTGGTCGAGCACGCGGCTGAACTGCGCGTCGATGGCAGCCGGCTGGCTGTGGCCGGTGACAGTGCCGGGGGCAATCTGGCGCTGGCGGTCAGTCAGTTGGCGGCACAACGCCAGGGGCCGAAGATCAGCTATCAGTGCCTGTTTTACCCGGTAACCGACGCCGGTTGCGACTCTCAGTCCTTTGAAGACTTTGCCCAGAGCTATCTGCTTTCCGCCGGGATGATGCGCTGGTTCTGGCAGCAATATCTGCAAGACGTCGGGCAGGCGGATGATCCTTTGGCCTCGCCGTTGCGCGCCGAGAGCCTTGTCGGATTGCCACCGACGACCCTGATTACCGCCGAATTCGACCCGTTGCGCGATGAGGGCGAGGCAATGGCCGAGTGCCTGCGCGAGGCCGGCGTGCCAGTGCGGGTACAGCGTTGTGACGGCATGATCCACGGCTTTATCAGCATGGCGGCATTTGTCGAAGGGGCGGCACATGCCTTGTCCGATGCGGCGGCCGACCTGCGCGGGGCACTCAAATGAACGGCCTGGTCTTCAACACGGTGCCGCAACTGATCGAGGCCATTGGCGCCGGCCAGATGGTGGTGATCACCGACGACGAACACAACGGCGAAGGCTCGTTGCTGATGGCCGCCGAACAGGCCGGGGCCGAGGCCGTCACCTTCATGGCGGTGCAGGCGCGCGGGCTCATTTGCCTGGCCCTGACCGAGCAGCGCTGCCGTGCGCTGGGCCTGGACCTGATGGTGCCCAATTCCCGGGCACAACATGGCGTGGGTTTTACCCGCTCGATCGAAGCCGCCACCGGAGTGTCCACGGGCATCTCGGCGGCGGACCGGGCGCGGTCGATCCAGGTGGCGGTCGACCCGGCCAGCGTTCCTACGGACCTGGTGCAACCGGGGCATATCTTCCCGGTGCAGGCCTTGCCCGGTGGCGTGATGCAGCGCGCCGGGCATGTCGAGGCGGCCTGCGACCTGACGCGACTGGCAGGGCTGCAACCGGCGGCAACCCTGGTGGGCATTCTCAACGAAGACGGCGAACTGGCCCGTGGTGCCGAGTTGCATGAGTTCGCCCAGCGGCATGGCCTGCGCATCGGCACCATCGTCGACTTGATTCACTACCGCATCCTCCATGAAGGCACGATCGAGCGCGGCGGCGAATATCCATTGCATACCCGCCACGGCGAGTTCCAGGTGACCACCTATCAGGACACCTACCAGGGCTCGTTGCACATGGCGCTGGTCAAGGGCCGGATCGACAGCACGCAACCGGTGCTGGTGCGGGTGCAAAGCATCGAGACGTTGCGTGACGTTCTGGGGTGTGAACGCGAAGGCGGGCCGCAACAGTGGACCCTGGAGCGTTCGCTGGCCAGTATCGCGGCGGCCGGTAGCGGTGTGCTGGTGCTGCTGGCGCAAAAGGAAACCGCCGAGGGCGTGCTCGAACAACTGCGTCAGCGCAACGCAGGCAAGCACTTGGCGTCACAGTTTCCGCAACGGACCCTGGGCATCGGCGCGCAGATCCTGCGCGACCAGAACGTACGCAAATTGCGCCTGATGAGCTCGCCGGTGCCGTACAAGGCCGTGTCCGGGTTTGATCTGGAAGTGACCGAGTTTGTGCCGTTTCAACCAGCAGACTGAAGGCAACACAAAAACCTGTGGGAGCGAGCTTTTGTGGCGAGGGGGCTTGCCCCCGTTCGGCTGCGTAGCAGTCGTAAAATCGGCGAATGCGTTCTCACTGAAAAAACGCGAACACTGATTTTAGGACCGCTGCGCGCCCCAACGGGGGCAAGCCCCCTCGCCACAGGTCAGTGTGGTCCCAAAGATTCAGCTTAAGGCTTGATGCCTCGCAACATCTTCTTCGCCTGATCCTGCATCGCCTGCGGCGCGGTCATGTTGCCGTCGATCACGGTGATCACCGCGTGGCCTTGCCACAGTTGATAGGCATCGGCCTTTTGCTGGGCTTGGGTCGGTGTCGAAGGAGCGGCCAGGTTGACGTGGACCACGCCGTCGGTGCCGCGCTGCGAGGTGAAGTTCACGCGGTCCCAGTTGCCGATCGGCGCAAAGCTCACGCCTTTGACCTCCTCGGGTTTCAGTGGCGGGTAGTTGAGGTTCAAGCCGCTGACACCCGGCAGGCCGAGCACGTTCAAATCACACTGATGTTTATTTTTGGCGCAGGCCTGTCTGGCTTCGGTGCCGGCCAGGCTCGCCTGCTCGATCACCTTCACCGCAAAGCGTGCCGTGTCGTCCATGGCGCCCAGGGTCTTGCGGTAGCCGGCCTGCTGGTCGCGGATGATCAGGTCCATGTCGATACCCGTGGACACCGCCACCGCCGGAATCCCCTTGAACATCGCCCGTACAGCAGCGTTGAGGGTGCCGGACATCTGCGTCAACGGGCCGACGTTTTCACCAAAATTGCTGCCGGACACCACCAGGTCCGGCGGCGAATCCTTGAGGATCACGTCGAGGCCGACGTTGACCGCATCCACTGGCGTACCGATAGCAGAGGTCTTGCCGGCAGGCGGGGTGTAGCCCTCTGGCGGCCCGACACAAAATTTGCCTGGCGCCAGTTCGGTCACCGCCAGGGCCTGGCCGGGTACGACCACGCTGGCGGCGCTGATGCCGCTGCTGTCGTTCAACGGGCCGACCAGGATGACCTTGTGCCCGGCGGCAGTCAGGGCGCGGTACATCGCGTCGATGCCGGGTGCGCGGCAGCCGTCGTCGTTGGTCAGCAGGATGTTCAAGGCATTGGCATGCACCGACAGGCCAACGCTGGCCATGGCGATGACGCCGGTTAGGAATTTGTTCATCGAGGGAGTCTTCCATGGAAGGAGCGGATTTTACAAAGCATAACGCCCCGACCGAATGAATCGGCCGGGGCGTCATGGTTTTAGCGGGTGCCGAGTTTGCGCAGGTTGCCAGGGGTGAATTCGTCTTCGGTGAAGGCGGTGGCGTTGAGCTTGGCCGGTTTCTGATCGACCAGCATGCGGTCAACCAGGTAGGAGCCGGCGATCAGGTCGTGGTAGATGCCGAGGCGAGCGTGGTAACGCTGTATCTCGTAGGCGTAGATCGAGGTCTGCATGTTGGTGCGCCACAACTGGCCGCGGCTGTCATAGTTGTCGGCCATGGTTGCGGACCAGGTGTCCTCGTCCAGGTACAGCACGCGCTTGGCGTAGACGTGGCGGGCACCTTCCTTGAGGGTGGCCTGCAGGACCCAGACGCGGTGTTTTTCGTAGCGCATGTACTGCGGATCGATGTGGCCAGTGGTGTCCAGGATCTGCTCGGCCGTTACGCTCGGGTCGTCGATCTTGTAGTTGTGGTATGGAATGTAGATCTCTTTCTTGCCGACGATGGTCCAGTTGTAGCGGTCCGGCGCACCGTTGAACAAACGGTCTTCGTCGTACACGCGAAAACCTCCCGCGCCGGTCGGCGAGTCGTAGCCCACGGTCGGTGCGCGACGTACCCGGCGTTGACCCGGGCTGTACTGCCAGGCCTGGCGCGGGGCGGCGGTCGGGTTGATGAACTCGTGACCGACGACGATCTCGCCTTTCTTGCGCACCGGTTCCAGGGTGGTGA
Source organism: Pseudomonas sp. P5_109 (assembly GCF_034009455.1). NCBI lineage: Bacteria > Pseudomonadati > Pseudomonadota > Gammaproteobacteria > Pseudomonadales > Pseudomonadaceae > Pseudomonas > Pseudomonas sp. P5_109. The sequence continues at coordinate 4,784,067 of NZ_CP125380.1, read as the reverse complement.
TCAGGAAGTTGGTGAGTACGCCGTTGGCCGTTTCAAGGGTTTTGTCCGGGCTCGACCAGATCGAGTAGATCTTGTAGTTGACCTCTTCGAGTACCTTTTCCTTGTTGGAGTACACCACGGCCTGGCCGTAGTTGGCCTCTTCCGTGTTGGCGCGTCCCTGCAAGGTGTGGTTGAACATCAGCTCGCTGCCGTTCTTCGGGATCGGGAACGGCGAAGCACCCCAAGCGTTCTTGGTGTCGTTGTTGTCATTGTCGAGTTCGGCAGTGACGGCATTTTTCTTGATCAGGTCTTCCAGCTTCTGATCGAGGCGGAAGTCGCGGTGGCTCGGGTACACCGGGATCTTGAAGGTGTCAGGGTAGCGTTTAAGTAACGCTTTCTGGCCATCGCTCAGGTTGTCGGCGTACTTGTCCATGTTCTTCGAATCGATCACGAACAATGGTTTTTCCGCGGCGTACGGGTCCGGGTACGGTGTGCCGGGACCGGCGTATTTGAGTCCCGGTGGCAGGCCGCGCCATTTGCCGGACCAGGCCGGGATGCTGCCATCGGCGTTGCCGGCTTTTTCGGCGCCCATCGGGGTCAGGTCCTGGCCCAGGCGGGCGGCTTCCTCGGGGCCGACCTTGGCGTAGGCCAGGCCACTGCCGAGCAGGCCGACGGTCAGCGCGGTGCTCAATAATGTTTGGGTGAATCTGGACATGCTGTGCTCCTCCGATTGGGGAATCAGAACCGGTACTTGAAGTTGAGCGCGACGTTGTCGCGGTCGGCCAACGGGCTGTTGTTGGCGTTGCCGAGGTAGGCGTTGTAGCGGGCCTCGACGGTGAAGTTGCCCAGGTAGCGCCATGAGCTGCCGATACTGGCGCGGTCGTCGCCTTCACCCGAGTTGATCGAGCCGACCATCGAGCTGTCGCCGTGGGAGGCCGTGCTGTAGGTGATGGGGACCGACATGTCCCAGCCGCTGAACACGTCGTTGTAATCGAAGCTGGCCTGAACCGTGTAACCCCATGCCTCGCGGTCGTAGACCAGGCTGTCGGTGCCCGGAAGCGAGAAGCCCGGCGCCAGGGTCACTGGCTGCGACTTGTCGTTGCTGACGACGGTGTTGTAGACCACCTCACCGGTCAGGGTGGTGTTGTCGGCGAAGGACGTCGGGCCAACCACGTAGATCATCGACGACTGCGCCTGCACGGTCTTGCCACGCACGGGGCTGGAGAAACCGTTGTCGACCATCACCGGCGTACCGTCGCGGTAGCTGACTTCACCGGCCCAGCTAACGTCGCCCAGCACGGTGGCGAAACTCGCGCCGAACAGGTCGATGTTGTCGAAGTAGCGCACCTGGTAGCGGCCCAGGGTCGACGCAAAGTCCAGCGACGGGGTCTTGTCGTGGTAACGCGAGTAGTAGATGCCGAACTCGGTGTTGTTCAGCGACGCGGCGGCGTAGGTGAAGGCAAGGCCGTACTGGCCGCTGTCGCTCGGCTTGTCGTCCTTGAGGCGGGTGACGAAACCGGAGGCGTCGTTGAAGCCGCCTTCATCGATGAAGTCGGTGGTAGAGAAGTAGCTACCCACGCCGAACAGCTCGGTCTTTTCCCACTTGTACTGGTAGTAGGCCTGGATACCCAGGCTTTCGGTCAGGGCGAACTGGGTGAACAGTTGGCCGACCGGCAGCAGGATTTCCTTGACCTCGACGCCCGGGGTCGTTGCCTTGGTCGCGTCCACCGGGCTCTGGGCCGCGGAAATGCCCGGATAGAACAGGCTCTCACCCCAGCTCACCACCTGGTTACCCAGGCGCGCGTTGAGGGCGTGGCCGCTCAGGTCCCAGGTGCCATAGGCGTAGTAATCGAGCATGCGCAGTTCATTGCGATGCTGGTCGATGGTGTCCTGGGAGAATCGGTCAGGCTGGCTGCAATGGCCACCGGCGAAGCAGTTAGAGGTGCCGGTGGTGTTGTCGTTGTCCTGATCGTAGACGTTGTCGTAGAAGCCGGTCGCCCGGACAAACACGCCGTAGTTGTCTTGCCACTTGATGTTGGCTTCGGTGAGAAAGCCGCTGCGGTTGTTGATCAGGCTGCCTTTGTCGAACGCGTTGTCGCCGTCGTTGCCGTTGGCATTGGCGGTCAGTTTGTGATCGCGAGCCTCGGTCCGCCAGGCGAGGCTGTACGTCAGTGTGGTGTCCCAGTCGATGCTCAAGTCTTCGCTTGGCTGGAAGCTCATGGCGTTAACGTGAGCGCTTAGTCCGCCAGCCAGCATCAATAGAACAAGCTGTGTACGAGGGTGCTGTGTTGGTGGGGCGATTATTGTTTTTATCATGTCGTCCTCATGGCCCAGGTCAGACCTGACCGACCTGCATTTCAGGGGGATTGTTGGTGCTGTGGGCGACTATGGAGTCACGACTTGCGCGCAACATCGTCCAAGCGGACTAAGCGATTTGTACGGGGGAACAGCAAACATCGGATCGCTGTAGGAGCCGGCTTGCTGGCGATAGCGTTGTGTCAGATTTCATAAGTGTTGATTGATGCGCCGCCATCGCCAGCAAGCCGGCTCCTACAGGTTCATGGGGTGGCAGCGGGCCTCTCCTTAGTCTTATCGGACGATGAACACCCGGCGTCTGCGGCGAACAATCCCGAGACCGACTGCACCGGGCGAAGATCCGGCGGTGGCGGTTTCTGCCTGATGGGCGCTGAACAAGGGTGATCGCATGAACGCTGCCGGGATCAAATGGGACGAGTGCTGTGATGTGTTGGTGATTGGCTCGGGAGCAGGGGGCATGACCGCTGCGCTGCGCGCTCACGACCTGGGCCTGAATGCGCTGCTGATCGAGAAAAGCGGCGAATATGGCGGCACCTCGGCGGTGTCCGGCGGCGGGATCTGGATCCCCAACAACCACCGGATCAGCGCCATCGGCGGCAGTGATTCGGCAGCCGAAGCGATCGCCTACATCCGCGCCGTGACCAACGGCGAGATCGACGACGGGCGCATCGAAGCCTACGTCGAGCATGGGCGGGAAATGGTCGAGTACCTGGAGCAACACACCCGGGTGCGCTTCGAGGCACAACCTCGTTACTCCGACTACTACCCGGAAGTCGAAGGCGGCAAACCGGGCTATCGCTCGATGGATCCGCAACCGTTCGATGCCGCCGAACTGGGCGAAGAATTCTTGCGCATGCGCGCACCGTCCCCCGGCACCCTGATGATGGGGCGCATGGCGATGACCATGAAAGAGGCGCAAGTGTTGCTGTGCCGCGGCCCTGGCTGGTTGCGCCTGACCCTGCGGGTGATGTGGCGCTACTGGCGTGATCGCGAAGGGCGGCGCTTGTCCCGCCGCGACCGTTTCCTGACCCTGGGCAATGCCCTGATCGGTGCCTTGCGCTGTTCGTTGCAGGATCGCGGCAAGTCGCTGTGGCTCAACTGTGCGCTGGAAGAATTGCTGCTGGTCGGCGACCGGGTCGGCGGGGCGCGGGTCAATCGCAACGGCCAGGTGCTCAACGTCAAGGCGCGCTACGGCGTGATCGTTGCCGCCGGCGGTTTCGAACGTAACCAGGCGATGCGCGAGCAGTATCTGCCGCAACCGTCCCAGGCGAGCTGGAGCGCCACGCCGCCGAACAATACCGGCGACGGCATTCGCGCCGGCCAGGCCATCGGCGCGCGGACCGCGTTGATGGAGCACAGCTGGTGGGCGCCGACCACTTACGTCAAGGGCGAAGAAAAGCAACGTGCGTTGTTTGTCGAACGAACCCTGCCGGGGTGCGTGATGGTCAACGCGGCGGGTGAGCGTTTCGTCAATGAAGCTGCACCCTATACCGACATCGTTTACGCGATGTACGCCAACAACCGCGAAGGCGCCGCGAGCGTGCCGTGCTGGATGGTGTTCGACGCCGAGTTCCGCCGCAAATACCCGTGCGGCGCCTTGCTGCCGGGTTATGCCCAGCGCGATTGGCAATTGCCCGAACACCTGCGCGACTACTTCCACAAGGCGTCGAGCCTGGAAGAACTGGCGACGAAAATCGGCGTCGACGGTGCCGGGCTGGTCCGCACCGTGCAACGCTTCAACGGCATGGCCGTGCAGGGCGTCGATGAGGATTTCCACAAGGGCGACTCGTTGTTCGACCGCTACTACGGCGACCCGAACGTACAACCCAATCCGTGCCTGGCGCCATTGCTCAAGGGGCCGTTCTACGCGGTGCGCATCGACGCCGGCGACATCGGCACCAAGGGTGGCCTGCTGACCGACGTGCATGCCCGCGTGCTGCACGAGGACGGAGAACCGATCAACGGCCTGTACGCCATCGGCAACAGCGCCGCCTCGATGATGGGCCGTACCTATCCGGGTGCCGGTTCGACCATCGGTCCGGCCATGACCTTCGGTTACCTGGCGGCCAATCACATCAAGCGCCAGAGCGAAACCGCTTCGGCCAAAACCTTGTTCGGGAGTGTCGAATGAATCAGCCACGTCAACAAATCGCTGTCGTTACCGGCGCCAGTCGCGGAGTGGGCCAGGGTATCGCCCTGGCCCTTGGGGCGGCGGGCATGACGGTGTATGTCACTGGCCGTGCCCCGGCGCAAGGCGGGTCGAATTTGTACGGACATGCCTTGAACGGTTCGCTGGAGGACACCGCCGCCGCGATCACCGCCGCCGGTGGGCGCGGTATCGCGGTGGTCTGTGATCACGCCGATGACGCGCAGGTCCAGGCACTGTTTGCGAAGGTCGAAGAGGAATGCGGGCATCTGGATTTGCTGGTGAACAACGCCGCGTTCATCCATGACCAGTTGATCGAACCGGGGCCGTTCTGGGCCAAACCGCTGGAACTGGTGCGCATTCTCGACGTCGGTCTGCGCTCGGCCTACATCGCCAGTTACTACGCGGCCCCGCTGTTGCTGAAAAGTGCCCAGGGGCTGATTTGCTTCACTTCGTCATTCGGCGCCGGCTGCTACATGCACGGCCCGGCGTATGGTGCGCAAAAGGCCGGCGTCGACAAGCTGGCGGCCGACATGGCGATCGATTTCGAAGGGCAGGGCGTGGCGGCGCTGTCGCTGTGGCTTGGCCCGCAACTGACCGAACGCACGAAGATTGCCGGCGAGCAGCATGGCGAGCAGTACCAGGCGTTTCTGGCCCACGCCGAAACCCCGCAATTCAACGGGCGGGTGATCCATGCCTTGCTCAATGATCCGCAGTTGATGGCGTTGTCCGGGCAGACCCTGATCACCGCCGAAATCGCCCCCGGCTATGGCATCAGCGAAGCCGAAGGCCGCCAGCCACCGTCCCATCGCGCCATGCTTGGCGATCCGCGCCAGCAGCATCCGGCGCGGGTGGTCTGACTCAGATTAAGTAAGACAAACACAATACCTGTGGGAGCGGGCTTGCTCGCGAAAGCGGCATGTCAGTCAACAATAATGTTGAGGCTGATGACCCCTTCGCGAGCAAGCCCGCTCCCACAGTTGATCGGTGTCGGACGCGAAAACCGAGGACATCCTCCGACTTGGATTGCGATTAACCGACTGGCTGCAATGCCCACTCGCGCAACACATTCTTGGTCACTTTCCCCGCCGCATTGATCGGCATCTTCTGCAGCACCTGGACCCGGCGTGGCACCTTGTAGTTGGCCATCTGCTCACGGCACCAGGCGAGGAAGCGTGCCTGCTCGATCTCGATGCCTGGCGCGGGCAGCAGGAACGCCATTGCCACCTCACCCATGCGCTCGTCAGGAATGCCGATCACCGCGGCCTGGGCCACGCCCGGATAGGTCAGCAGGCACTGTTCGATCTCCGCCGGATATACGTTGAAGCCGCCGGTGATGAACATATCCTTGAGGCGGTCGGTGATGCGCAGGTAACCCTGTTCATCGAGCATGCCGATGTCGCCGGTGTGCAGCCAGCCGTCGGCGTCGAGTAGTTCCTGGCTGGCTTCGGGGTTATTGAGATAACCCTGCATCAGGTTGTAGCCGCGAATCTGCACTTCGCCGGGGATGTTGGCCGGCTGGCTGCGACCGTTGTTGCCGACACAGCGCACTTCTACGCCAGGCATGGCCCGGCCACTGGTGTTGGCGACCCGTTCCGCCGAGTCGCCGGAGCGGCAGATCGTGGCGAAACCGCAGACTTCCGTCAGGCCGTACGCGGTGACGATGGTGGCGAAGCCCAGTTCGTCGCGCATGCGGTGGATCATCTCCACCGGAATCGCTGCCGCCCCGGTCACCGCCACGCGCAAGGAGCTGAGGTCGAATTGGTTGCGTTGCGGATGGGCCAGCAACGACTGATACAACGTCGGTGGCCCGGGCAACACGGTGATGCGTTCGCGCTGCACGCATTCGAGCACGGCCTGCACGTCGAACACCTGCTGCGGCAGGATGGTGCAGCCGCGCATCAGCGCCGCGAGCCAGCCGGCCTTGTAGCCGAAGGAATGGAAGAACGGATTGACGATCAGGTAGCGATCGCTCTCGCGCAAACCGACGATATCGCTCCAGTCGCGCACGATGCGCAGGTTCTGGCCGTGGCTGGTCATCACGCCTTTGGGTTTGCCGGTGGTGCCGGAAGTAAACAGCACATCGGACAAGGCCTGCGGGCCAACGCTCTGTTCGCGGGTGCGCAGGGCCAGGTGCGGCACGTCGGCCGCCAGGTCCATGAACCGTTCCCACGCCAGGGTGCCCGAATTGGCGCCGCGCAGGCTGACGATGTGGCGCAACTCAGGCAGGTCTTCCGAGGCCAGCATGCCGGGGTAGTCCGCGCCGAGGAACTCGCCGATGGCAAACAGCACGCAGGTGCCGCTTTCGCGCAGGATGTAGCCGGCCTCGCTGCCCTTCATCCGGGTGTTGAGCGGCACCAGGGCCGCGCCGACACTTTGCAGGGCGCCGGCGGCGACGATCCATTCCCACACGTTGGGCGCCCAGATCGCCACGCGGTCCCCGACCTGTACGTCGAGGGCCAGCAATGCGCGGGCAGCCTGGCGGCGCAGTTGGTCGAGTTGTCGGTAGCTGATGACGTGGCCCGCGTCCTCGATGGCCGGGCGGTCGCCGTAGGCCTGGGCAGCGTTGGCGAACAGTTGAGCAATGGTCAGTGCGGTGGCGACAGGCGGCATGGGGCCTCCCCGGTTAGAAGACATGTACGAAAAAGGGAGTAGGCCGGGCAGGGCGCCCGGCCGGATTGCGAATTACTGGGCGGGCGGGGCGAAACGGCGACCGGCGGAGAAACCGCCGTCCACGGCGATCATCTGGCCGCTGACAAAGGACGCTTCGTCGGAGGCCAGGAACAGCGCGACGTTGGCCACTTCTTCCGGTTGCCCGGAGCGGTTGAGCATGTGCTGCGAGGCGAAAAACGCGTGGAACGCATCATTGTCACGGACCATGCTGGTCATCGGCGTTTCGATCAGGCCCGGGCACAGGCCGTTGACGCGAACGTTGGCGTAGCCGTAGTCGATGGCCATCGAGCGGGTCAGCTGGTTGATGCCGCCCTTGGACACGTTATAGGCCACGTTGCCGTCGCAACCTTGCAGGCCGAAGATCGAACCGACGTTGATGATCGAGCCGCCGCGTTGTTCCACCATCGACGCCAGCGCGTACTTGCTGGTGAGCATGCTGCCGGTCAGGTTGATGTCCATCACCCGTTGCCAGTTGGCGGTGGTGGTCTGGGTCACGCTGCCCTGGTCGGCGACGCCGGCGGCGTTGACCAGTACATCGATGCGCCCGAAGCGGCTGATGACTTCTTGCATGACCTGTTGCACCTGCGCTTCGTCGCGCACGTCGAGGGTCATGAACAGGCCGGGAAAGTCCGCCGGTGCACTGCCGATGTCCAGCCCGACCACTTGCGCGCCTTCGGCCGCGAAACGGCGCACGCAGGCCAGACCGATCCCCGAAGCGCCGCCGGTGACCACCGCGACCTTATTCTGCAAACGAGCCATAACTGCACCTCTTTATTGTTGTGGGCTAATGCTGTGGCCGAGTCTAACCGCAGACCGGGCCTGGGTGATCGTCCGTTGAGACTAAGGCCAATATTGGTCGGACAGCGGAAACCTGTGGCGAGGGGGCTTGCCCCCGTTCGGCTGCGAAGCAGTCGTCGCTTCGAGATTTTGGGGCCGCTTCGCAGCCCAACGGGGGCAAGCCCCCTCGCCACAGGTACAGTGTTTGTCCTGAATATCAATCCGGGAATTTCAGGCGTACCTTCGCCCCGGTCGGGCGGCTTTGGCAGGCCAGTGTCCAGCCGTCGGCGAGTTCTTTTGCGCTCAACACATCGTTGCGCGCCAGCTGAACCTCACCTTCCTTGACCACGCACATGCAGGCCCCACAGAAACCTTCTTCACAGGATGACGGCACGTCCAGCCCGGCAGCCTTGCAACTTTGCAGCAGGGTGTCACCCGGCTGGCAGGCAATTTCGTGTTGCTGGCCATCGAGTTCGACGATCAATGCTTCACAGTGGGAACCCATCGCGGCCTCGCGGGCGAGGGCTTCTTCGGCCAGCAGTTCGTCAGGGTCTGGCGGTGAGACGAAACGTTCGACATGGATGTGTTCGGCCGCCTCACCCAGCGCCAGCAAGGTGCGTTCCACGGTGTCCATGAACGGGCCCGGCCCGCAGATGAAGTAGTCGCCGCCGGCCGATCCGCGCAGCAGATGACGGACCTGATGGTCCGTCAGGAACCCCTGCACCGAATCGAGGACGTGCACCACGTGCAGTTGATCAGGATGCGCCTTGATCAACCGGCACAGCTCGTCCTTGAAAATCACCGACGCTTCATCGCGGTTGGCGTAGATCAATTTGATCGGCCGCCGGCTACTGTGCAGCACCGACTTGAGAATGGAGAACACCGGGGTGATGCCCGAGCCGCCACCGAACAAGACCAGGGGCTTTTCGCTGTTTGCCTGCGGGTCCAGGCAGAAAAGCCCGGCCGGTGGCAGCACTTCCAGCCAGTCGCCGACCTGGACTTCGTTCATCCAGTTCGACACCCGGCCACCGTCGACCCGTTTTACCGTGACCTTGGGCAGCGCATCCGCGAGGGGCGAGCTGGCCATGGAGTAGCAGCGGGTCAACAATTTGCCAGCGAAGGGCACGCGAAAACTCAGGAACTGGCCCGGTTTGTAGTGAAAGCGCTCACGCAGGTTTGGCGGTACGTCCAGCACCAGCGAGCGCGCGTCAGCGGTCTCGTCGATCACCGCACACACTTGCAATGAGACGCTTCCCGTCGTCGATTCAGCCGGGGTCAGGTTCTGTTGTTGCGTGCCCATATTCACCTCGACCTCAGAGCCCGCTGATCAGTTGGGCATTGTCGACGCGGATCTCGGCACCGTTGACGAATCGCGACTCGTCGGTGGCGAGGAACAGCACCACGTTGGCAATGTCCCGTGGCGCGGCCATACGGTTCATCGGGTCCTGGTCGAGAGCTTCCTGCGGGATTGGCTGACCACCGGCCAGGGCCTGGGTCATCGGTGTGTTCACGCCATCGGGGTGCACGCTGTTGCAACGGATGCGGTAGCCCTGTTGCTTGCAGTGCAGGGCGATGGAACGGGTCATCGCCGCCACCGCGCCTTTGGAGGCCGAGTAAGCGCAGAACATCGGCATGGCGCCCAACGCCGCGACCGACGACATGTTGATGATCGAGCCGCCACCGGTTTCCTTCATGGCCTGGATCGCGTACTTGCAGCCGAGGAAGTAGCCTTCGCCGTTGATCTTCTGCACCTTCTGCCACAGCTCCAGGGGGGTGTCTTCGATGCTGCCCAGGGCCAGGATCGCGGCGTTGTTGACCAAAACGTCGAGGCGGCCGAAGTGTTCGACGGTGGTTTTGATCACGTGTTGCCAGTCGCTTTCGCTGGCGATGTCGTGGCGGATGAACAGCGCATTGGCGCCGATTTCCGCAGCGGCCTGACGACCGGCCTCTTCATTGAGGTCGGTCAGTACCACCTTGGCGCCTTCGCGGGCCAGCAGCAGGGCGTCTTCGCGACCGATGCCGCTGGCGGCGCCGGTGATGATGCAGACTTTGCCTTCTACACGTTGCATTGTTGTTCTCCTGATCGTGCGGTTTGAAGTGCGAATTGGTCGGCCGCGTGGGCAGCTGCCCGGCGACCTGAGTAAATGCAATCGGCCAGTGACAGGCCGGAGACATACAGGTTGGAGGCGACCCCGACCGCATTGCGGCCGGCGCTGTAGAGACCGTTTATTGGCTGGCCGGCGTGGTCCAGCACCCGACCGCTGTCCTCGCAGACCTTCAGCCCGCCCAGGGTGATGACCGGGCAGGGGAAGAGTTTGCTGTCAAAGGACAGGTTGAGGGCGTACCACGGACCCTGGTCGAGGTTGGCGAGCATCGCGGCGGACTTGCCGAACTCGTCGGCGACCTCACCCCGTGCCGCGCGGGAATAGCGTTCGACACTTTGGCGCAGCAGTTCCGGCGGCAGGTTGCAGCGCTTGGCCAACCCGGCCAGGCTGGCGCTGCGCTTGGCGTTGAACACCAGGTTGAGCAGCACCGGCAGGCGCTGGAAATTCCACACCTTGCCCGGACCGACTTGACTGAGTGCTTCTCGAACCAGCGCCCGATTGAGAATCAGGATGGCGCGGCCTTCCTGTTCCTCGACCATGGCGTGGCCGAGGGTCGCGCCGTAGATTTCTTCGTTGGCGTAACGCTGTCCGCGAGCATTGACGATCAGTCCCCGGGCCCAGGCCAACGGCGGGTTGATGAAACGCCAGGCGCTGACCTTGTCCATCCGCGCCACGTCGCCACCGGCGCTCTGGCCCAGGGCGATACCGCTGCCATTGCACCCGGTGGCACCCAGCGGCAAACCGGCCAGGTACTGCGGCGCGTGTTGGCGCACCAGATCGCGGTTGAAGATAAAACCGCCGCTGCTCAACAGCACCGCCTGTTCGGCGCGAATCAGTTGCCGAATGGCGCTGGTCTGTTCGATGCGCCGCTGACGGGCGCGCAAGCAGTCGGCCAACGCCGGAGCGTACATATGAATGGCAGCGGCCCAGCGTGACAGACGCGCGTGCTTTTTGGCTGCGCGGCTACCCGGCGGCAATTGCCAGGCTTCGACGCCGAGGACCTTGTCGTCGAGGTCGAGGACCAGCCGCCGCACTTCGCACTGGCTACGCAGGCGTGCACCGTGGCGCAAGGCACTGGCCTTGAGCGGGGCGAACAGGCTGGCACCGGACATGCCCGGGCCTTTGGTGCGGTGGCCGCGAGGTGCCGGCTTGGCGCTGGCGGCGTAGGCCGGCACGGCTTCGTTGCCGGAGTAATAGAGGTAGTACTGGTCGCTCGGGTACGAGGTTTTGTGCGGCGGCACACTGGCTTCGAAGGCGGCGCCTTGTCGCTCCAGCCAGGCCAGTTGCTCGCGGCTGCCGTCGCAGAAATTGCGCAATGTCGCGTGGCTGACGGCTTCGCCGACTTCCTGACGCAGGTAGTTGAACATGGCGTCGCTGGTGTCTTCATAGCCAGCCTGACGCTGATACGGCGTACCGCCGCCGGCATACACCACGCCGCCGCTGAGTGCGGTGGCGCCGCCGCCTTCGAAGCGATCCAGGGCGAGTACTGACAGGCCGCGAGTGCTGGCTTCGATGGCGGCACAGGCGCCGGCACCGCCAAACCCGACGATCAGCAAGTCGCAGCGCTCATCCCATGGCAACTGGTCGGCGCTGTTCACTCGCAACGCCGTCAACCGGTTCAGGCTGTCCATGTTCGGGCCTCAGCCAGCAGCAGCGAGAGAAGGTGCTGGTTTGGCGGTGGTGGTGTAGCTGCCGTCGAGGTAGACCAGCGGGGTGATCTCGGCGGTGGTGTGGATTTGCAGGATGCGACCGATGAATACGGTGTGGGTGCCGTAGCTGAAGTGGCCGTCCTGGCGGCAGAGGATCGCCGACTGTGCGTCACCCAGGTAAGGAATGCCGCCTGGGCTGGTCAGCCAGTTGCCACGGTCGAAGCGTGCTTCGCCCTTGATCGCGCCGCTGCACAGGTTGGCCAGGTCTTGTTGTTCGACGCCGAGGATGTTGACGCAGAAGTCGGCGCCGGTCGCGAGTGCGGCGTGGGGCGAGGCGGTCTTGTTGACGCAGATCAGCAGCGATGGCGGTTCGGTGCTCAGGGAGTCGACCGCGGTGGCGGCCATGGCGAAGCGTTCGGAGCCGTTGCTGGTGCTGATAATGGTGACGGACTTGGCCAGGCGGCGCATGGCCTGGAGCATGTCGGCTTTGAGGTTGGCGTCGTTCATCGCACTGGGCCTTTTTGTTGGTTGGGTAGTGCGATGGATTCTTGCTCTGACGTCTATCTGTAACATCGTCCGAGGGGACTAGGCCTTGGCGGCCTCTGGGCCGACCAGGCTGCCGGGTTGATTGAGTACATATCCGTTGCTGCGGTGACGGCGGCTTATGGTTTCGCCCTTACGGCGAGTCCCTTTTGGCAAACGCCCCAAAAGGAACCAAAAGGTCTCGCCCCTGGCGTACGGCCCCTCGCTTAGGCTCGGGGTTCCTTCGCTCCGGCATTCATCCGGGGGCATCGCCCTCCGGTTGGCTTCGCTGGCACCTACATGCGATGAGTTCGACTGCGTCGAACGGCGCTGCGCGCCCATCCCCGGATGAACACCTCCGCTCAGCCTCCCGAGGGGGCGGGTGGATCAAGATCAAGAGCTGCAGGCGAGCTAACGCTCGGCCTGATGAGTGGTGAGGAGCGTGGGTGTACGCCGCTCTGCCTTTGCTCTTTTGTGGGAGCGGGCTTGCTCGCGAAGGCGGCCTGCCGGCCGACCAATTTCTTGCAGACATGCCCGGCCAAACTGTAGGCGCTGGCTTGCCAGCGATGGCGGCCTACCAGCCGCCCAATCTCTTTCAGACGCACTCAATCCTTGTAGGAGCTGGCTTGCCAGCGATGGCGGTGTTTCAGGTGCAGCAGGGTTGGCTGGTGTGGCGTCATCGCCGGCAAGCCAGGCTCCTACAGGGAGCCGTGTACAACCTCACGATCAGGCCGGCCGGTAGGCCGCCTCGGTTTGGCTTTTGCGGTGCGCGCCCCCTCGAGAGGCCGAGTGCAGGTTCTGCGCAGTGGGCAACCCGGCATGGATGCCGGGTTAGCCACCCCCCGGCCATGGATGGCCGATGGCGGCGGGCCCACGGAGCAGGACCGGAGCGAGGGCATGCCGAGCCACAGCGAGGCACCGAACGAAAGGGGCAAAGCGCTTTGGTTACTTTCGCGCTCTTCGAAAGTGACCCGCCGTAAGGGCGGAGCCTTATTTGGCCGTTACCGCAGCAACGGATATGTACACCTACAAAATAATCATCACCTGATGCAAAGCCTTCGCGAGCAAGCCCGCTCACACAGGGATCTTCAGTTGCCACAAGTCCCGAGTAAAACCCAGGGCCCAATGCGCGAGCGAAGACAGCCTGTCACCCAACACATCCCTCTCAGATGCCCCCCTGATACCTGTTCCCCAAAACCACATGGTCCGTTTGAGGGATGTCCCCTGCGTTGCGCATTGTTTGAATGCCAGTGTAGGGGCGCTACACCCGCCCCGCTGCACGCGCGCCCCGGCGGATGGGGTGAACAAAGGAGAACAATAAAAATGCTCAACCAAGACCTGATTCGCCAGCGTCTGAGCCAACGTGCCCGCGAGCTGGTGCCGATCCTGCGTGAACGCGCCCTGAACGCCGCGCAAGCCGGCCAGTTGCCTGAAGAAACCCTGAAGGATTTCCAGGACGCCGGGTTCTTTCGCATCCTGCAACCGTCCCGTTGGGAAGGCTATGAGCTCGAGCCCAAGGATTTTTTCGACGTACAGATGACCCTCGCCGAGGGCTGCATGTCCTCGGCCTGGGTGCTGGGAGTGGTGGCGATCCACAACTGGCAGTTGGCGCTGTTCGACGATCGCGCGGCCCAGGATGTCTGGGGTAGTGATTCCAGTGTGCTGATTTCCTCTTCCTATATGCCAGTGGGTAAGGTCGAGCGGGTCGACGGTGGCTTCAAATTGAGTGGACGCTGGGGTTTTTCTTCCGGCAGCAAGCATTGCGACTGGGCGTTCCTCGGTGCGTTGGTACCGCCGGCAGAGGCGGGCGGGGCGCCGGATTACCGGACGTTCCTGGTGCCGCGCAGTGACTATCAGATTCTCGACAACTGGAACGTCATGGGCCTGGAAGCCACTGGCTCCCACGACATTCTGGTGGAAAACGCCTTCGTTCCCGAGTACCGCACCCATCGCGCGTTCGACGGTTTCATGCAGAACAGTCCGGGCAATGCGGTGAACACAGCACCGTTGTTCCGCCTGCCGTTCGGGCAGATTTTCGTGCGTGCGGTGTCGTCGTCCGCCATCGGTGCCCTGCAAGGCGCGGTGGATCAGTTTGTCGAGCACAACCGCGCCCGGGTCGGGGTCAATGACGGTCGCAAGATGGTCCAGGACCCGGCTGCGCAAACGTCACTGGCCAACGCCATGGTTTGCGTCGACGAGTGCAAGACCGTGCTGCATCGCAACTTCGCCCTGATGCTGGAGCGTGCGCAGAAGGGCGAGCCGTTGAGCATGCCCGAGCGAGTGAAGATGCGTTACGACTCGGCTCTGGTGGCTGACAAGTGCGCCAAGGCCGCTGGCGATCTGATGTTCAACAGCGGCGCCTCGACGATCTTCCGCAGCCATCCGATCAACCGTGCGTTCCGCGACATTCACACCGGTCGCGCCCACGTCGCCAACAGTCCGGCCAAGTACGCCTGGAACCTCGGCGGGGTGAGCATGGGCCAGGACAGCAGCGACTTTTTCCTCTGACCCTTCAGTACAAATCGGCTAGTCCGTTTGCGTGATTCGAGCGCCCCGCCGATGCACGAGCATTGGCGGTAAGGCGAAGGTCTACGGCGCCGACTGCGCATCCAAATAAGCACAAGGATCAACCATGAAATTTTCCCTGATTTACGAAGCCCAGACGGTGGACTCCAGTCGCGAAGGCGACCGCAAGATTTTTGAAGACACCGTCGAGCAGGCTGTACTCGCCGACAAGCTTGGCTTCGACACCTTCTGGTGTGTTGAGCACACGGCGCTGAGCAACTATTCGCACATGTCCGCACCGGAAACCATGCTGGCTTTCGTTGCCGGTAAAACCGAACGCATCGGCATCGGCCACGGCGTGGTCTGCCTGCCACCGGCGATGAACCACCCGGTGAAAGTCGCCGAGCGCATCGCTACCCTCGACCTGCTGTCCAAGGGCCGTGTGCACTTTGGTGTGGGCAAGGGCGGCACCCAGCAGGAAGCCGGCACTTTCGGCTACGACCTGGCGACCTTGCAGCCGCAAATCGACGAGATGATGTACCTGATCCCGAAAATGTTCGTGCAGGACGAGATCGAGCACAACGGCGACTTCGTGCAGATCCCCAAGCGTCCGATCCATCCGAAGCCTTACCAGGATCCGCACCCGCCGATGTACCTGGCATGCACCAACACCGAGTCGCTGAAAAATGCCGGCGGTCGTGGCATGGGCGCCCTGGTACTGGGCTTCGGTGGCCCGGAAGAAATCGCCAAGAAGGTCGAGGTGTATCACACGGCCTACGACAACCGCGATGAGAAGAAGCAAGTGGGCTTCCGTCCTAACCGTCACATCGCCGCGCTGTGCCCGGCCATCGTGCTGGACGACAACGAAGAGGCGCGCCGCATCGGTATCCGTGGTCAGCGTTATTTCATGGAATCCCTGGGCTACTGGTACGGTGGTGGCGAGCGTCCGGACCCGGAGAAGTGGAAGGACGACACCTTCGTCGATGGCAATGGCCAGAGCGTGATCAAGTCGCGCTTCGCTTCCGAAGAAGTCAGTGTCGACTTCTCCGACCCGACCATGGCGATGATGAACCCGAACCACGCCTACGGCACCGTCGAGGATTGCATCGGCTACGTGCAGCGCCTGATCGATGCCGGCGCCGACGAAATCCTGTTCATCTGCCAGATGGGCACCGTGCCGCAGTGGGCACAGCTGGAGACCCTGAAAAACATTGGCGAGAAAGTGATTCCGCACTTCCGCAAATCCAAGTGATTGGTACGCCCCTGTAGGAGCCGGCTTGCTGGCGAAAGCTGCGACTCGGTGTGCCTGACGTGCCGCCATCGCTGGCAAGCCAGTTCCTACAGGGCTGCCAGTGGGACAAGCAAGGCGTTTTTCAGGCCTGGCACGGACGTCAGGCCAACTTTCCAACGGGTCCCCAAGGCCCGTTTTTTTATGCCTGCCGATTTCTCCCCGGTCGATTGACCTGTGCATAGTTGTCACCCCTTGTTTAACTCCGAGAACATCGCGGTCAGCGATAATTCCTACGGGGGATTCCGAGCCTTCTTGAAAACGTCTGCGGCAATTGTTGCAAATATATGCCAGGTATTGTTAGTGGCTGATATCGGTCCTATATTCCATCCGCTGATCGCAGTGATCAATTTCCACGACAACAAAAAAAACAAGCGTCACCTCTAAACTCATCGAGGAATTATTCCATGCGAAAATACAACTCAATGTTTATAGGTTTACTCTTCGCCGGATTACTCAGTCCACTTGCCAGTCATGGAAAGCAGATGGAGGCTAAGTCTGATATTCAAGCATTGGCCTCATCTCCTCAATGGCTGACAACCAAGGTTTATATAGAGGGAGCCCCTGAAGTAGATGTGAAGGAAAAGTATCCGGGTGTTGTCGGGATTTCAATGTGGGATCCCGGTCGCAATCGTTATGAGTTTTTCTATACCGATACCGGGTTATCAAAGTATGACAATGGTGGTGGCGGTTACTTCCTTGTCACCGGTGACAAAACAACACATATCCTGGTGCCTGATCAAGGAGCGGTCAGGACTGTGGTCAGAAGACTGGAAAAACTGGATAACGAAGAGTTCACCTATTCACGAGAGGTGCCTCGCGACATGGTCGATGCCAATGCGCCTGTCCGGATTTATGTGGTCCATGCGCCCTACAAAGGCCCTCTGAAGACCTCGATGTCGCACTAAAAACTTCCTGCAGTATTTTATCAGTTCATTGTTTCGATATACCAAGGCGTCGATTTTATTGATGCTGTCCTGAAATAACATCCGTAGAAAATAAAAAAGGCACAACATGAATATTGAATTCAGACCGCTATTAATGTCTATGTTACTGCTGGCTGGAATGTACTCGGCTGGCGCCAATGCACAGCCGACAACGCCTGCGGTCTCAAAAGAGGCTGTCGCCACGCCAGATAATGCAATCATGCTGACTGTTTTCCTGAAACACGATCAGTCACGGCCATTGGGGGAGTTGAGAGAGCAATTCACCAAGCTGGGGTTTTACAAGGTGTTCCCTCCTGCCGGGGTGGAGGTTGTCAGCTGGAATATAACCATGGGTATTGGACATGTCATCGTTCTGCGCTTGCCTGCCTCGCGTCTCGCAGCGGTAAATCTCGCACTCGAAAACACCGCATGGGGAAGTTACCGGACAGAATTCTTTCCTACCTATGATTACAAGGAAATAGCACTGGCAGAGCAGAAGAAAGTGCGAGAATCCAAATCCAACCAATAACTACAGAGCAGGCGTGCAACGCCATAACGGGTCTCCCAGGCCCGTTTTATATGCCTGCCGGATAGGGTATTGGCCACTGCATACCCCTTGTGGGAGCGAGCTTGCTTGCGATAAACCGGACTACGCCGTGGGGTGTCAGGCTTTCAGCGTTATCGTTGACGACCATCGCGAGCAGGCTCGCTCCTACAGGTTGTTGCGCAAGCTCGCGCCACCGATTGTGCCTGCATTTTGATGGTAGCTGTACGCAGGGCGCCCTTGGGCGCGCCGGCTTCTTGGATTCCCCGGTCTACTAACCGGTGATCGCAATGCCCTGCTGGGCATTTCCAACAGCGTCATGCTTGCCGAAATCACCGCTAACCGCGTGCTCGATCAAATCGAACCACCTGCATAAACCCGCAACACCACTGACCCCTGTGGGAGCGGGCTTGCTCGCGAAGAGGCCGGCACATTCAACATCAATGGCGCCTGACACGCCGCCTTCGCGAGCAAGCCCGCTCCCACAGTTTTTTATGCGCGTACCCCATCAAATCCGCTAGTCCCATTGGACGATGTTGCCCCTCCCCGAACCCGTTTGAATAGCTCCTACATATGGCCCCTACATAAAGTCTCCCCCGGCACCAGCCGAAGGGCGGCATGGCCTGAGAAAAACGAGGAGTGCATCCATGGATATCCGCGGTCTGGGTTACGTCACCCTGTTATCCAGCGACCTGGCGCAATGGCGCCACTACGCAAGCCAGGTGTTGGGCATGATGGTCAGCGGCGACGATGAGCAGCTGTACCTGAAAATGGACGAGCGTCATTACCGCATCCTCGTGCAGAAGAATGCCGAGAACAGCTTCGGTGCTTGCGGCTGGGAAGTCGCCGGCAAAGCAGCCCTGGAACAGGCAGTCAGCGAACTGCAACAGGCCGACGTGCAAGTCACGCGCGGTACAGCCGCCGAAACCGAGCTGCGCAAGGTCCAGGAACTGGTGCATTTCAGCGACCCGGACGGCAATCGTCACGAAATCTTCTGGGGCCCGCTGCAGGACTTCGCCCGTTTCGTTTCGCCGGTAGGGGTCAAAGGTTTCGTCACCAACGACCTCGGCATGGGCCACGTCGTACTGCCAGCCCCGGCCTTCGAGCGCTGCCGCGACTTCTACGAGCAAGTGATGGGCTTCGGCCTGTCGGACCTGATGAAAGTCCGCTTCACCCCGGACCCGGCCGAACCGCAAAAGCGCATTCACTTCCTGCACTGCAACAACGGCCGCCACCACTCGCTGGCGATTTTCGAGTGCCCGATGCCCCATGGTTGCGTGCACATGATGGTCGAGGTCAACGCGCTGGACGAAGTCGGTCGTGCGCTGGATCGCGTCCACGCCAACGGCGTGAAGATGTCGGCCACCCTCGGCCAGCACACCAATGACCAGATGATTTCTTTCTATATCAAGACCCCGTCCGGGTTTGACCTGGAGTACGGCTGCGATGGCCTGGTGGTCGACTGGGACCGCCACACGCCGTTCGAAAGCACCGTGGTCAGCCACTGGGGCCACGACTTCAGTGTCGGTCGCCAATGAGGAACAAGACGATGGACAAGCAAATGACCACCGCCGAGATTGTCGGCCAACTGCGTGACGGCATGACCATCGGTATCGGTGGCTGGGGCCCGCGCCGCAAGCCGATGGCGCTGGTACGCGAGATCCTGCGCTCGGACCTCAAGGAGCTGACTGTTGTTGCATACGGGGGGGCGGACGTCGGCATGCTTTGCGCAGCCGGGAAGATCAAGAAGCTGGTGTTCGCCTTCGTATCCCTGGACTTCATTCCACTGGAGCCGTACTTCCGCAAGGCACGCCAGGAAGCGGCACTGGAAGTGATGGAAATCGATGAAGGGATGCTGCTGCTCGGCCTGCGCGCTGCGGCGATGAATGTACCGTTCATTCCGACGGCCGTGGGCCTGGGCACCGATGTGCTGCGCCACAACCGCCAGATCAAGTTGATCGCCTCGCCCTATGCCGATGGCAAGGACTGGGTTGCCATGCCGGCGCTCAAGCTCGACGCGGCGCTGGTCCACGTTGATCGTGCCGATAAACGTGGCGTGTGCCAGATCAGCGGTCCGGATCACTACATGGACGACCTGTTCGTGCGGGCCGCGACCCACAGCTACGTGACCTGCGATGAGCTGGTCGACAGCGAGTATTTCCATCGGGACGCCGCCCATGCGCATCAGGTGTTCTGGGAACGCAACCTGACCACCGCCGTGGCCCACGTGCCGGGCGGGGCGCATCCGTCTTCCTGTACGCCGCTGTACGGTTTCGACGTCGCTCACTTCAAGGCCTACAACGCCACGGTGCAGGCGGCCGATGGCTGGGAAGGCTACGTGCGCGACTACGTCGACTGCACCCACGAACAATATCTGGAAAAGGTCGGCGGCCTGGCTGCGATCCGTGAACTGCCGTTGCCGATTTTCTAAGGAACCTTCCGATGAGCACTACTACTTACAGCCTCGCCGAACTGATGATCTGCGCGGCCGCCGAAGCCTGGCGTGAAGACGGCGAGGTTCTGGCCAGCGGCATCGGCGTGATCCCGCGCCTGGCCGCTTCGCTGGCCATGCTGACCAGCAACCCGCAGCTGCTGATGACCGACTCCGAAGCCTACATGGTTGCCGAACCGGTGCCGTTGGGCGCGCGAAAAGGCTATGAACCCAAGCGCGACAGCTGGATGGGTTTCTCGCGGATTTTCGACAACGTCTGGGGCGGCAAGCGCCATGCACTGGTCGGCCCGACCCAGATCGACCGTTACGGTCAGGCGAACATTTCCTGCATCGGCGACTACGCCAAGCCCAAGGCACAGATGCTCGGTGTGCGCGGTTTCCCCGGCAACTCGATCAGCCACGCCAACTCGTTTTGCGTGCCGAGCCATAACCGTCGGGTGTTCGTCGAAGGCGAGGTCGATATGGTCGCCTCGGTCGGCTACAACCCGGCGCGTCTGGCGCGGGGCTGGTCGCTGGACGACATCGACATCCGCCTGATCATCACCGACCTCTGCGTCCTGGATTTCCAGGGTCCGCAGCGGCAGATGCGCATCCGTTCGCTGCACCCCGGCGTGACGGCAGCGCAAGTCCAGGACAACACCGGTTTCGAATTGCACGTGCCGGACGACTGCCCGACCACGGCGGCCCCGACTGTCGAGCAATTGCAACTGATCCAGCGTCTGGACCCGCACAACCTGCGCGCCCTGCAACTCAAAGACAACCCGCCAGGCCAACGCTGAGCAACGCGTTGCGGAGAAAAGTGATGGCTGAACATAACGATAACAATCAGGCCGAGGTGGTGCTGTACGAGGTGCGTGGCGCGGTGGCCCTGGTCACCATGAACCGCCCCGAGTTCCACAACGCGCAGAACTCGCAGATGACCTATGCGCTGGACGCGGCGTTTCGCCGGGCCTGCGATGACGATGAAGTGAAGGTCATTGTGTTGCGTGGCGCCGGCAAGCACTTCTCCGCCGGGCACGACATCGGCACCCCGGGCCGCGACGTCGACAAGACCTTCGACCGCGCCAGCCTGTGGTACGACCATGTGAACAAACCGGGCGGCGAGTTTCTCTATGCCCGCGAGCAGGAAGTCTATCTGGGCATGTGCCGCCGCTGGCGCGAGATGCCCAAGCCGACCATCGCCATGGTCCAGGGCGCGTGCATTGCCGGTGGCTTGATGTTGGCCTGGGTCTGCGACCTGATCGTCGCCAGCGAGGATGCCTACTTCGCCGATCCGGTGGTGCGCATGGGCATTCCCGGGGTTGAGTACTTTGCCCACGTGCATGAGCTCAATCCGCGCATCGCCAAGGAGTTCCTCTTCCTCGGCGAACGCATGCCGGCACCCCGTGCCTATCAGATGGGCATGCTCAATCGGGTGGTGGCTCGCGACGAGCTGGAACAACAGACCCTCGACATCGCCGGGCGCATCGCACAAATGCCGCGCCTGGGCCTGCAACTGAGCAAGCAAGCGGTGAACAACGCCGAGGACCTGATGGGCAAGCGCGCGACCATGGACATGGTGTTCGGCCTGCATCACTTCGCCCATGCCCACAACGAACTGGTGTCCGGCGACCGCCTCGGCGGCTACGACGCCAAGGCCATGGCCAGTTCCCAGCGCAAAACGGGCGAGGCGTGAGCATGGCGATCTCGTTGAATACCCGTTTGACTGAACTGCTCGGTTGCCGCTATCCGATCATCCAGACCGCCATGGGCTGGGTCGCCGACCCGAAACTGGTGGCGGCCACGGGCAATGCTGGCGGTTTCGGTTTTCTCGCCGGGGCGACCATCGAGCCGCAACAGATGGAAGCGGCGATCATCGAAACCCGGCGCCTGACCGATCAGCCGTTCGGGGTGAATTTCCATATGTACCAGGCCAATGCCGGCGAGATCGTCGAGTTGGTGTTGCGTCATAAAGTCCGCGCGGTCAGCTACAGCCGTTCGCCGGGCAAGCAAATGATCAGCCGCCTGAAGGATGCCGGCGTGGTGTGCATTCCCACGGTCGGCGCGCTCAAGCATGCGCAGAAAGCCGTGGAAATGGGCGCCGATGCGGTGACCGTACAGGGTGGCGAGGGCGGTGGGCATACCGGTTCCGTGCCGACGTCGATGCTGCTGGATCAGGTGGTCAATGCCGTGTCGGTGCCCGTGGTGGCGGCCGGCGGTTTCAAGGATGGCAAGGGCTTGGTCTCGGCCCTGGCCTACGGCGCCGAAGGCATCGCCATGGGCACGCGTTTCCTGATGTGCGCCGACAGCCCGGTGCCCCAGGCGACCCTGGCCCGCTACCTGGCGGTCAAGGACCCGGCAGCGATCATCATCAGCCGCGCCATCGACGGCATGCCGCAACGGATGATCCGCAACGAATTGCTCAACCAGCTGGAAAACAGCGGCGGCCTCAAGCGCCTGTTGCTGGCGTTGCAGAGTGGCCTGGCTTACCGCCGCCACACCGGCATGAGCCTGACGCAACTGCTGAGCAGCGCGCTGAAGATGCGCGGTAGCGGTGAGCTGACCGCCGCGCAAAGCATCATGGCTGCCAACGCGCCGATGGTGATCCAGAAAGCCATGGTCGACGGGCAACCGGCCGCGGGCGTGTTGCCCGCCGGGCAGATCGCTGCATCCATCGACAGCTTGCCCAGCTGCGCCCAATTGATTGAACAGATCGTCCGCGACGCCGAAGCGCGCCTGGGCGAGCTGTGTCGCCGTGTGTCGTAAGGGGAAAGACATGAAACCATTTAGCGTGAGTATCGATAACGGCATCGCCGAACTGGTGTTCGACCGGCCACCGGTCAACGCCTTCAACAACCAGGGCTGGGCCGATATCGCCAGCGAGATCGAAAACCTGGGCCGCGACAGCGACGTGCGGGTGATCGTGATTCGTGCAGAAGGCCGCGGCTTCTGCGCCGGGGTCGATATCAAGGAACTGGCCGTCGACGGCAGCCTGATCGTCGCCGTGAACAAGGGTAACTACGACAGCTTCAAGGCCATCCACCGCAACCCGAAACCGGTGATCGTCGCCGTGCACGGCTTCGTACTGGGCGGCGGCATCGGCATCTGTGGCGCCGCCGACATCATCGTCGCTTCCGAATGCGCGACCTTCGGCGTGCCTGAAGTGGATCGCGGGGCCATGGGTGGTGGCGCGCATTTGCAGCGCCTGTTCCCGGTGCAGAAAGTCCGCCACATGTACTTCACCGGCGAGGCCATCGACGCCGCCGAGGCTTATCGGCTGGGCGCGGTGGAACGGGTGGTCAAGCGCGAAGACTTGCGCGAAGCCGCGTTGCAGATCGCCCGCACCATCGCCGCCAAGAGCCCGGGCATGATCAGCCTGGCCAAGGAAGCGCTGACCGGCATCGAAGACGGCAATCTCGAAGACAAATACCGCTGGGAACAAGGCTTCACCCTCGAAGCCTACCGCTCACTGGACTCTCAGGAAGCACGCGACTCGTTCGTCGAGAAACGCGATGCCCGATTCAACGGCTGAAGGCATATCCATGGACCTGACCTATACCCCGGCCCAGCAGGCCTTTCGTGCCGAGGCACGGACCTGGCTGGCGGCCAATGTACCGAGTGAACCGCTGCAATCGTTCGACACCGAACAGGGCTTTGCCGAGCACCGCGCCTGGGAAGCCAGGCTCAATGAAGGCCGTTGGGGCATGGTCACTTGGCCGACCGAACTCGGCGGGCGCGGCTGCGACCTGATCGAATGGCTGATTTTCGAAGAGGAATACTACCGTTCCGGGGCGCCGGCACGGGTCAACCAGAACGGCATTTTCCTGCTCGGCCCGACCCTGATGGAATACGGCAGCGAAGAACAGAAAGCGCGTTTCCTGCCACGCATGGCCACCGGCGAAGACATCTGGGCCCAGGCCTGGTCCGAGCCGGGTGCCGGTTCCGACATGGCGGCGATCCGCTCCAAGGCTGAACGGGTGGGCGACCACTACGTGATCAATGGCCAGAAGACCTGGTCGACCCGCGCTGTGTGGGCCGATTGGGCGTTCGGTATTTTCCGTACCGACGCGCAGTCCCAGCGTCATCACGGCCTGACCTTCATCCTGCTGCCGCTGGACACGCCGGGCATCACCGTGCGGCCGATCCCGCAGCTCAATGGCTTGCCGGGCTTTGCCGAGATCTTCTTCGACGACGTCAAGGTGCCGGTGGAAAACGCCCTCGGTGGCGAAGGCATGGGCTGGCACGTGGCGATGTCCACCGCCGGTTTCGAGCGCGGTTTGTTGCTGCGTTCACCGGCGCGCTTCCAGGAAACCGCCAAGCGCCTGGTGCAGTTGTACCTGGCCAACCGCGAGCAGGCCGACCGCGACCCGGCCATAGGCGAAGCGGTGATGCGCGCCTGGCTCGATGCCGAGGCCTACACCCTGAGCACCTACATGACCGCCTCGCAACTGGTGCAGGGCGGCAAGATCGGGCCGGAATCGTCGACCAACAAGATCTTCTGGTCCGAACTCGACCAGCGCATGCACGACACCGCCATGAGCATTCTCGGCCTGCGCGGCGAACTATTGCCTGAAGCTCCGGCTGCCGGTGACGTCGGTCATTGGCTGGAAGGTTTCCTGTTTGCCCAGGCCGGGCCGATCTACGCCGGCACCAACGAGATCCAGCGCAACATCATTGCCGAACGCATGCTCGGCATGCCGCGAGCCTGAGGAATAGACCATGGACTTTAGTTTCAGCCGCGACCAACTGCTGTTTCAGGACAACGTCCGCAGCTTCCTGATCAACGAAGTCACCCCGGAACGCATTCGCGAACTGTGGCAGAGCGACAGCGGGCGCAGTGAGCGACTCTGGGCGCAGCTGGTGGAACTGGGCCTGACCGCGCTGACCGTGCCCGAGGCGCAGGACGGCATGGGCATGAACGAACTGGACTTCGTATTGATCGCCCAGGAATGCGGGTATGCCGGGCTGCCCGAACCGTTGGTGGACACCATGCTGGTCGGCGTGCCGTTGCTTGCCGCCCTGGATGAGCAACACGCGCCGCTCAAACAAAAATGGCTGTCGCGAGTGGCCGAGGGGCGTGCACGCCTGGCCGTTTCGGAGCCGGGTAATCCGCTGGTCAGCGATGCCCATGTTGCCGATCTGCTGTTGCTGGCCCATGGCGACGAGGTGCATGCGCTGGAGCGTGATGCCGTGCGCCTGACCCGCAACGAGTCGGTCGACCCGAGCCGTCAACTGTTCCAGGTCGAGTGGACGCCAACACCCGCTACTTGCGTGGCCAGCGGCGAACAAGGACGGCGTTTGTGGGCAGCCGCCTTCAACCGTGGCGCCCTCGCCAGTGCCGCGCAACTATTGGGGCTGGCCAAGCGCATGGTTGACCTGGCGGTGGACTACACCTTCGAGCGCAAACAGTTCGGCAAGCCGGTCGGCTCGTTCCAGGCCGTCAAGCATTTGATGGCCAACGTCGCGGTGCAGATCGAGTTCGCCAAGGGGCCGTTGTATCGCGCCGCCTATGCCGTCGTCGAGCAGCAAGCGGGGCAGGACGTGCTGGTGTCCCACGCCAAGCTGGCAACGGCGGAAGCGGCGATGCTCGCGGCGAAGAACACCATCCAGGCCCACGGCGCCATGGGTTACACCTGGGAAGTCGACTTGCATCTGTTCATGAAGCGCGCCTGGGCGCTGGACAAGGTCTGGGGTGATCGCGGATTGCACAAAGGGCGGGTTCGTACCGCGTTGTTTGACGGCAAGCCAGCACTGGGTGCGGGCAGTACGTTCTAACCAGTCAGTAAGGGTGACGACATTCCACAAGTTTTCGGCGCCTGATTTTAATTTTTTCACCGAGGTACACCATGCCTGAAGCCTATATCGTCGATGCCCTGCGCACGCCCACCGGGCGGCGCAAGGGTGGTCTGAGCCAGATCCACGCCGCCGACCTGGGCGCCCATGTTTTGCGCGCGTTGGTCGAACGTAACGACATTCCCGACGAGGAATACGACGATGTGATCTTCGGTTGCGTCGACACCATCGGCCCACTGGCCGGTGATATCGCTCGCACCAGCTGGCTGGCGGCCGGTCTGTCGCAATCGGTGCCGGGTACCACCATCGACCGTCAGTGCGGTTCGTCCCAGCAAGCGGTGCACTTCGCCGCCCAGGCGGTGATGAGTGGCACCCAGGACGTGGTCATCGCCGGTGGCGTGCAGACCATGACGCAGATCCCGATTTCCTCGGCGATGATCGCTGCCGAGCCGTTGGGCTTCACCGATCCGTTCAGTGGCTCCGAAGGCTGGGTGCGGCGCTATGGCGCGCAACCACCGACGCAGTTCCGTTCGGCGCAGATGATCGCGGAAAAATGGGACCTGTCCCGGGCACAGCTTGAAGCCTATTCCCTGGAGTCCCATCGACGTGCCTTGCAGGCCATCGAACAGGGCCGCTTCAACCGCGAGATCGTGCCGCTCGCCGGCGTACTGCATGACGAAACGCCGCGCCAGACCAGCCTGGAAAAAATGGCCGAGCTGGAATTCCTGTTCGGCTGCGATCGGGTGACGGCGGCGGTGTCGAGCCAGACCTGCGACGCGGCCAGCGCGATGCTGATCGTCTCGGAGGCGGCGCTCAAGCGCTACGGCCTGACGCCACGGGCACGCATCCACCACCTGAGCGTACGCGCCGAGGACCCGATCTGGATGCTCACCGCGCCGATCCCGGCCACCGCCTACGCACTCAAGCGCGCCGGCATGAAGCTCGAAGACATTGACCGGGTGGAGATTAACGAGGCCTTCGCTTCGGTGGCCATGGCCTGGTTGAAAGAGACCGGTTATCCCCATGAACAGACCAACGTCAACGGCGGCGCGATTGCCCTCGGCCATCCGCTGGGCGCCACCGGCACCCGCTTGATGTGCACCTTGTTGCATGAACTGGAACGCAGCGGCGGACGCTTCGGCATGCAGACCATGTGCGAAGGCGGTGGGCAGGCCAACGTGACGATCATCGAACGCTTGTAAACCAGGATGCACACCGATCCTGTAGGAGCCGGCTTGCTGGCGATGGGATCACCGCGGTGTACCAGGCGCACCGCAGTGACCCTATCGCCAGCAAGCCGGCTCCTACAGCGATTTGTGCTGTGATGAATTTTAAGGAATAACCCTATGAAAATCTGTGAAAACCGCGTCGTGATCATCACCGGTGCCGGCGCAGGCCTGGGCCGTGCCTACGCACTGGCCTTCGCCGCTGAAGGCGCGAAGGTGGTGGTCAACGACATCAACCGCGAAGCGGCGCTCGCCGTGGTGGGTGAAATCCTCGGGCAGGGCGGCAGCGCCGTGGCCAACAGCGACGACATCACCCGCTACGACTCGGCGGAGCTGATCGTGCGCCAGGCCATCGAAACCTTCGGCGACCTGAACGTGGTGGTCAACAACGCCGGCATCTGCCGCGACCGCATGTTCGCCAGCCTCAGCGAGTCCGACTGGGACGCCGTGGTGGCCGTGCACCTGAAGGGCCACTTCTGCATTTCCAGCCACGCCGTGAAGTACTGGCGCGAGCAGGCCAAGGGCGGCGCCAAGGTCGATGCGCGGATCATCAACACCAGCTCCGGTGCCGGTTTGCAGGGCTCCATCGGCCAGTCCAACTACGCGGCGGCCAAGGGCGGCATTGCTTCGCTGACGCTGGTGCAGGCCGCTGAACTGCGCCGCTACGGCATCACCGCCAACGCCCTGGCACCGGCCGCGCGCACTGGGATGACCGAGCAGGTGTTCGCCGACACCATGAAAAAACCGGAAGAGGGCTTCGATTACTTCGCTCCGGAAAACGTCGCACCGCTGGTGGTGTGGCTGGGCTCCGAGGCGTCCGCTGACGTCACGGGGCAGATGTTCGAAGTCGAGGGCGGCAAGTTGTCGATCGCCGATGGCTGGCGCCGTGGTCCGCAACTGGATCGCCAGGGCCGCTGGGCGGTCGACGAGATGGGCGAGGCCGTCGCACAGTTGGTGGCTCAGGCCATTCCGGCGGCCAAAGTGTACGGCAGCTGAAAAAGACCGGTCTCGGGAGGGGCGTGCATGGCTATAATCGGCCCCTGATACCGATTGGTTAACTCAATGCGGACCTTTGTAGGAGCGAGCCTGCTCGCGATGAACTCAAATGCAACGCGTCAATTCAGACTGGGCGCGTTATCGTTAACGTCCATCGCGAGCAGGCTCGCTCCTACAAAAGCGCTCACATATTCATCGTTGACCGACATGACCCACGTTCCCTCCAGACGAGACCTGCCATGACCATTTCCCTGTACGACGCTTCCGTGCCTGTTTTCCAGCAAATGCTCAACGCCCTGAGCGATGTGCTGAAAAAGGCCGAGGCTCACGCCACCGAAAAAAACATCGACCCTAACGCTTTCCTGCAAGCGCGCCTGTTCCCGGACATGTTCCCGCTGGTGCGTCAGGTGCAGATCGCCGTTGATTTCAGCAAGGGCGTTAGCGGTCGCCTGGCCGAAGTCGAATTGCCGAAGTACGACGACACGGAAACCACCTTCGCCGATCTTCAAGCATTGATCGCCAAGGCCCTGGCCTTCATCGGCAGCATCAAGCCTGAGCAGATCAACGGCAAGGAAGGCATCGAGATCGTCACCCGCCCGGGCACGCCTAAAGAAAAACGCTTCACTGGCCAGTCCTACCTGCTGACCTACGGCCTGCCGCAGTTCTTCTTCCACGTCACCACCACTTACGCACTGCTGCGCCACAACGGCGTGGAAGTGGGCAAGCGCGACTACATGGGCGCGTTCTAAACCGTCCAGGTACAAAAAAGCCCCCGGAGCCTTTGGCTGCGGGGGCTTTTTCATGTGTACGCGGTTTGCTGTGGGAGCGGGCTTGCTCGCGAAAGCGGTGTGTCAGCCAACGCTAATGTTGAAACTGACGGCCCCTTCGCGAGCAAGCCCGCTCCCACATGGGGTGGCGGCGTTACGCCAGACGCTGGGCTTTCTGCTCTTCACCCAGGCAAGCCGCCGCGGTGAACAGCACGTCGGTGGAGGAATTCAACGCTGTCTCCGCCGAATCCTGCAACACACCAATGATGAAACCGACCGCCACCACCTGCATGGCGATTTCGCTCGGGATGCCGAACAGGCTGCACGCCAGTGGAATCAGCAACAGCGAACCACCCGCCACGCCCGAAGCACCGCAGGCGCAGATTGCTGCGACGACGCTGAGCAGGATCGCGGTCGGAATGTCCACGGCGATGCCCAGGGTGTGCACGGCCGCCAGGGACAGCACGGTGATGGTGATCGCAGCGCCGGCCATGTTGATGGTCGCGCCCAACGGGATCGATACCGAGTAGGTGTCTTCGTGCAGGCCCAGGCGCTTGCTCAACTCCAGGTTGACCGGGATGTTCGCCGCCGAGCTACGGGTGAAGAACGCCGTGATGCCGCTCTCGCGCAGGCAGGTCAGCACCAGCGGGTACGGGTTGCGGCGCAGTTTCCAGAACACGATGAGCGGGTTCATCACCAGCGCGACAAACAACATGCAGCCGAGCAGCACGGCCAGCAAGTGCGCGTAGCCGATCAAGGCGCCGAAGCCGGAGGTGGCGAGCGTCGAGGCCACCAGGCCGAAGATGCCCAGCGGGGCGAAGCTGATCACCAGGCGCACGATCACCGTCACGCCGTTGGACAGGTCGCCCAGCACTTCACGGGTCGTGTCGCCGGCATGGCGAATGGCGATGCCCATGCCGATGGCCCAGGCCAGAATGCCGATGAAGTTGGCGTTCATCAGGGCGCTGACCGGGTTATCGACCACGCTCAGCAACAGGCTTTGCAACACTTCGCCAATTCCGCCCGGCGCCGTGACCGCGACGTCCTGGGTCGACAGCACCAGGCTCGACGGGAACATCATGCTGGCAACCACCGCGACCACGGCGGCGGCGAAAGTGCCCAGCAGATACAGGAACAGAATCGGCCGGATGTGGGTTTCCTGACCGTGCTTGTGGTTGGCAATCGACGCCATGACCAGCACGAACACCAGAATCGGCGCGACCGCTTTCAGCGCCGAGACAAACACTTTGCCGATGAACGCGGTGGACTTCGCCACGTCAGGGGCAAACAGGGCCAGGGCAATACCGGCGATCAGGCCGATCACGATTTGCGTGACCAGGCTCAAGCGTTTAAGGCGTTGCAATAGAGAAGGGGATGAAGCTGTCATAAAACGGCATCTCTGATTTTTTAGGTGCAGGGTTTCGCAGGTGCGCAGCAACAAACAGGGCAGGCCGCAGGCAGGAAACCGAGAAGGAAACACGGGGCTAATGCCAGCGCTGATTCCTGTGGCGAGGGAGCTTGCTCGCGCTGGACTGCGCAGCAGGCCCATTTGTTGGGGCCGCTTCGCTGCCCAGCGCGAGCAAGCTCCCTCGCCACGGGTTCAGTGTCTCGGTTTAACCGATCGGCATTAACCACAGGGTGTACGTTTTTCAGGGCGCGGACTTTATCACAGCCCAGCGTGGGCACGATCTTTCAGACCTGTGACGAACTGCCACCATGGTATTCAACGAGATAGGCAGGTTCGTGCAACCGCGTGCGGAAACACTCTGTTAAGATTCGCCATCCTCATTTTCATGTCTGCCAGTGGGCCTTCGGGCTATCGCTGGTGTCGTCGTTTTTTCTGGAGTTCTGCATGCTGTTGCCCATTCTTCTGTTGTCTGCCGCCGGTTTCACGGTGCTGACCACGGAATTCATCATCGTCGGCCTGTTACCGGCCATCGCCCGGGACCTGGACGTCAGCATCCCGCAGGCCGGTTTGCTGGTGACGTTGTTCGCTTTCACCGTGGCCGCGTTCGGGCCGTTCCTGACGGCATACTTCGCCCGCTTCGAACGGCGCAAGCTGTTCATCTCGGTGCTGATCATGTTTGGCCTGGCCAACACGCTGGCGGCACTGGCGCCGAACATCTGGGTGATGGCCTTTGCCCGGTTGATCCCGGCGCTGGGGCTGCCGGTGTTCTGGGCACTGGCCAGCGAGACGGCGGTGGACATCGTCGGGCCGGATTACGCCGGGCGCGCCATCGCCAAGATCGGCTTCGGCATTGTCTGCGCCACGGTGTTCGGCATTCCGGTGGGCACGCTGATTTCCGATGCGTTCGGCTGGCGCAGCGCCTTCGCGATTCTGGCAGTCATCGCCTTTGCCAAGGCGTTGCTGCTGTTTATCTACCTGCCGAAAACCAATCTGCATCAGCATCAGGTGAGCTTCCGGTCGCAGTTCAAGATCCTGCGCAGTCCGCTGATGCTGGGGCATGTGCTGCTGTCGGTGATTGTGTTCAGCGGCATGTTCACCGCCTACACCTATCTGGCGGACATTCTTGAGCGCCTGGCCGGTTTCAACGGTACGGTGGTCGGCTGGTGTCTCATGGGCTTCGGCGCGGTCGGGCTGATCGGCAACTCCCTGGGCGGCCGGGCGGTGGATCGTCATCCGCTGATGGCGTCGATGATGTTCTGCGCGTTCATGATTGCCGGCCTGGTGGCACTGGTGCCGAACATTCATTCGCCGCTCGGCCTGGCGGCGGCCATGGGCATTTGGGGCGTAACCCAGGCAGCGTTGTTCCTGGTCAGCCATGTGCGCCTGATGAAAGCCGCGCCCGAGGCGCCGGCGTTCGCCGCGTCGCTGAACATCGCCGGGGCCAACCTCGGTATCGGCCTGGGCGCGATGATCGGTGGCCGGGTGATCGACAGCGTCGGCCTGCAAGGCCTTGGTTTTGCGGCGGCCGCTTTCATTCTGGCTTCGATCCTGCTGGCCATCGCGCTGATGACCTTCAAGCCGCGTGAAGAGGTTACAGCGCTGTAAACAGCTCGCGTCGGGCACCTTCGGTAATGGCAACAATGCCGGGGTGCTTGACCTTGCGCTCCACTGAAATGGCATAGAACGACTCGCTCACCGCGTCGGTCTGGCCAATCACCTCTACGCCACATTGGCGTTTCACTTCATCGGCGATCACGCTCGGACCGATGAAAATCCCGCTGCCGGATTGGCCAAAGGCCTGCATCAGGGCGCTGTCGTCGAACTCACCGACAATCTGCGGCTGGATCTGCTGCTCGGCGAACCAGCGCTGCAAGCGACTGCGCACCACGGTTTCCGGGCCGGGAATCAGCAGCGGCGCACCGTGCAGATTGCGCGGGAAGTCGTGTCCATAACGTGCCGCCAGCTCCGGGGTGGCGAAGAAGCTGATCCCGCACTCACCGAGTTTCTGGCTGTAGCCCTTGATGTCCAGGTGCGACGGCATCGGGCTGTCGGATATCACCAGGTCCAGGCGCTGGATCGCCAGGTCGGCCAACAAACGCTCAAGCTTGTCTTCGCGGCACGTGATGCGCAGCGGTTCGCTCAGCTCCATGGTCGGTGCGATCAGGCGATAGACGATGGATTTGGGCACCACGTCGGCCACACCGACACGAAACAGAATCTGCTGCTCATTGGGTTGTGCCCGCAGCATCAGTTCCAGTTCGCCCCCCAGCTGAAACATTTGCTCGGCGTAGGGCAGGGCCTGGCGTCCGGCCTCGGTCAGTTCGAGTTGCCGTCCGACGCGCCGAAACAATTCGATGCCAAAGGTCTGTTCCAGCAATGAAATCTGCCCGCTGATGGTTTGTGGCGTGAGATTGAGCTGCTCGCAGGCACGCACGATGCTGCCGGTCTTGGCCACCACCCAGAAGTAATGCAATTGCCGATAGTTGAGCATGGCGATCTACAGTTCGTAAAAACCGAAGTATAACCGCTAAAAATACGAATTTTCCTGAAGTATTCAGTTCCATAGAATGCATCGCTATCAACGGGCCATCGTTTCGGTCCCGTTCGTTCTATCGAGGAATGCATCATGAAGCTGAAAACCACGGCACTGCTAATCACGTCTTTACTGGTACTGGCCGGTTGCGACCAGGCCGAGAAAAGCGCGCAGCAGTTGATGGGCAAGGCTGCCGAAAGCGCCAAACAGGCGATTGACGATACTCACAAGGCCGCCGAACAGGCGCTCAGCGATGCCACCGGCAGTGGCAAAAAAGAATCATCGGAAAAAGATGCGGAAAAATCCGAATCTTCTTCCCAGGAAATCTAAACCGCATTACAACGAGTCAGGACTGACCCATGGACTACCTTTTACAACTTGCCGCCAGCCCCACCGCCTGGGTCGCCCTCGCCACCCTGATCGTGATGGAAATCGTGCTCGGCATCGACAACCTGATCTTCATCTCGATCCTGACCAACAAGCTGCCTTTGCACAATCGACAGCGGGCACGGCGCATTGGTATCGGCATGGCGTTGATCCTGCGCCTGGGCTTGCTGAGCACCATCGCGTTCATCGTACAGTTGACTGCGCCGGTGATCGAGATTCTCGGCCACGCGTTCTCCTGGAAAGACATGATCCTGATCGCCGGTGGCCTGTTCCTGTTGTGGAAGGCGACCACCGAGATCCATCACAGCATGGACCCGGCACCGGAAGATCCGAAGACGGCGACCTCGACCGTGACCCTGGGCTTCGCTGCCGCGATCGGTCAGATCCTGATGCTGGACATGGTGTTCTCCATCGACAGCATCATTACCGCTGTCGGCATGACCGAGCATTTGCCGATCATGGTCATTGCGGTGGTGGTGTCGGTACTGGTGATGTTGTTGGCGGCTGATCCGTTGGCCAAGTTCATCAACGACAACCCGACGGTGGTGATGCTGGCCCTGGGCTTCCTGATCATGATCGGCATGACGCTGATTGCCGAAGGTTTCGGCGCCCACGTACCGAAAGGCTACGTCTATGCGGCCATGGCATTCTCGGCTTCGATCGAAGTGTTGAACATGATGTCCCGCCGGGCCCGGCAGAAGCAGGTAAACGCTGACGCTTGACGCTGGATAAATACGAAACGGCCGCCTGAACCCAGGCGGCCGTTTTCGTTTGTGTGAGGCAAAAAACTGATCAGTGAGCGTTGGCGTGTGGGCTGCGCGTCTCTTCTGGCGCAGTGGCTGGCGGGGCAGGGTGATGGTGGCGACGAGTAATGCGCAGCACGCCCCACAGCATGGCGGCGGCTACCGCCAGCCATCCGCCAATCAACATCACAATGATCATGGTCAGGCTCATCTGTGCCTCCTCTTTGCCCTGCTGCGGGCACACGCTTCGCTGTCGTCTCTTTAGGGAACAGTCTAGCCGTTGCTGTATTTCAGGCTATTGACCGAAAGTCGACAGACACTAACCAGTTTGCTCTATCGACAGCGCTCGACTGCCGTTTAAAGCTATACCGTAGCGGCGCGGCGCCCTATGATCGACGACCAAGCCGGGAATGGGATTGCCCGGCGTCTGAACCTGAACAAGAGAGCGATGATGGTGCGGGTATTTTCTCGAATTTTGTCGACCATGCTGATCGCCGGTTGCGTGGCAAGCCTGGCGGGCTGTGCCGGCAGCGTTGCGCCCGAGATCAAGCGTTTGCCGGAGCGTGTCGAACTCAGCGGCCGGTTCTATCGGGGCGATGCCTATCAAAGCGGGCCCCAGGTACTGGCCAGCATGCTGTCCCAGCAGGGCATCGTGATCACCCCGGGTTTGCTCGACAAGCCCTTGCATCTGCCGGGGGGCGAAGCTCAGTTGCAACAGAACATGCAGAACCTGGCCCGCGAGTACGGGATGGTCGTTTATCCCCTCGACAGCAACCTTGCGGCCTTGTTGACGCAAGTCGCCGCCGGTTATCCGGTAATGGTGCGTTTTACTGAAGGCTCGGCGATGTGGGCCGAACCGCGTTACGCCATTCTGGCCGGCTACAATCGCCAGAAACAGACGGTCCTGTTGCGCGCCGGGATGAATCGCCGCGAACTGATGAGCTTCAGTTCCTTCGAGTCCGCGTTCAAGGACGCCGGTGGTTGGGCCGTGCTGATTCAGAATCCGACGCAAATCCCGGCTCAGGTCGATCAGCAGCGTTGGCTCAAGGCCGCCAACGATGTGGCTCAGGCCGGCCAGGAACAAGCGGCCGCGAAGGCGAAAAAAGCCTTGGCCGCACACTAAGTCCGTTGGTCACCCGGCGGGCACCATCGCTCGCCGCCGGCCTCTGATCTTTAACGGCCCGGACCATTCTTCGGGCCGAGATC
This sequence comes from Pseudomonas sp. P5_109, assembly GCF_034009455.1. Lineage (NCBI taxonomy): Bacteria > Pseudomonadati > Pseudomonadota > Gammaproteobacteria > Pseudomonadales > Pseudomonadaceae > Pseudomonas > Pseudomonas sp. P5_109. The sequence continues at coordinate 4,749,147 of NZ_CP125380.1, read as the reverse complement.
AGGAGGCGCCCATGGCTCATTCCACCACGCCCGTCGGTCCGCACTCGTCTGAACATTCTTCCGGCGATGAGCTGGGTTTCGATCCCGATTCCCCGGACCTTGCCGATCCACAGGTCGACCCGATCGGACCCGCCAAGGCGCCGAGGGATGTGAAGCCGGGTGACAACCCCAAGGCTCCGGCCAAGCCCTACGATCCACTGGGTGATCTGAAACCTTAGGTCCAATGGAGGTGCGTATGTCCACTGATTCCAGTTTCGACGATAAACGTCCGGAAACTGTCCCATCTACGCCGCAAGAGGACATTGACCCGGTGCTGGATCCGGACAGCCCGCTGCGCGATCCACTGGCGCGGCCGACAGTGGTGCCAATCGAGCATCCGCAGGGCTGGCGAGACCCTAGCAAAGGGGATGGCATTCCGGATGACGACCAGATGCCGCTGCCTAACGACTGATTCTGCGATGGAAAAAAGCCCCGAATGTTCGGGGCTTTTTTCGGGCCTTTCACTGGTTTGGAGGCCCCCTCATTGTCAACTCGGACGCGGTCTCTTGTAGGAGCTGGCTTGCCAGCGATGGTCGTGAACGATAACGCGTATGAACTGGATAAACGCGGTGCACTTGAGTCCATCGCCGGCAAGCCGGCTCCTACAGTTTCCCGGGAATGCGTGAAGATCCTTTTTTATTCGTCGTTGCTTACTTCGACGCTTCAACCACACCGGTTTGGCGCTGCTTGAGGTTCTTGTCTGCCTTGTACTGCAAGGCTACGGAAGGCACGTCTGCGCTCTTTCCGCTCTCTACCCAATTACGCATGCGCGTGGCATCGGCAAAATGGGTGTACTTGCCATAGGCGTCAAGGATCACCAGGGCCACCGGGCGGTTACCCATTCGGGTCACCAGCACCAGGCAGTGACCGGCTTCGTTGGTGAAACCGGTTTTTGTCAGCTGGATGTCCCAGTCCGGCTTGCGGACCAAATGGTCGGTGTTGCGAAAGCCCAGGCTGTAGTTGGGTTTACGGAACGAGACGGTTTTTTCCTTGGTCGTGCTCAGCTCGGTCAGCAGTGGGTACTTGTGCGCGGCAATCAACAATTTGCTCAAGTCGCGAGCGGTCGACACGTTGCGCGGCGAGAGACCTGTCGGTTCGACGAAGTGTGTGTTGGTCATGCCCAGGGCCCTTGCCTTGGCGTTCATCGCGGCAATGAACGCGGCATAGCCGCCCGGATAGTGGTGCGCCAGAGTGGCGGCGGCGCGGTTTTCCGAGGACATCAGGGCAATCAGCAGCATTTCCCGGCGCGGCAGTTCGCTGCGCAGCTTGACCCGGGAGAACACGCCTTTCATTTCCGGTGTATCGCTGATGTTGACGTCGATGTATTCGTCCATGTTCTGCCGGGATTCAACCACGACCAGGCCAGTCATCAACTTGCTGACGGAGGCGATCGGCACCACTACGTCAGGATTGCTGGCATAGATGACTTTGTTGGTCTGCATGTCCAGCAGCAAGGAGCTGCCGGAAGCGAGCTTGAGTGTGGTATCTCGCGGCGCAGCGGTGGTTTCGCCAGCGCTGGCGATTGGCGTGATGAAAGTCCCTGCAACTGCAATAAATAGGCTCAGGATGGAAAGACGGATTTTCACGCTGGCAGACTCGTAAAGTGTTGATAAGCCGTTTTGTAACGGGCTGTTTCCTGAAAAGCGCGACATTCTGGAGTATGGCTGAATAACTGTCGATGGTTGTTCAAGTAACAGGTGAAAGTCCTGAGAAACATGAAAAAAATGTCATTTTCCGGCGGATGGTCGAGATGTTTCGCAGGCAAAAAAAACCCCGCCAGGGGCGGGGTTCCTTGTTTCGCTGTCAGCGTCTGCGTTGAAACTCAGCTGTGCAGGGTTTCAGCGGCATACAGGGTGTTTTCCAGCAGGCAGGCACGGGTCATCGGACCTACGCCGCCCGGTACCGGAGTAATCCAGCCGGCGCGGGGCAGGGCGGTTTCGTAGATCACGTCACCGACCAGCTTGCCGTCGTCCTGACGGTTGATGCCGACATCGATCACGATCGCGCCTTCCTTGATCCATTCGCCCTTGACCAGGCCCGGCTTGCCGGCGGCGACGACAACCAGGTCCGCACGGCCGACATGGCCGGCCAGGTCCTTGGTAAAGCGGTGGGTAACGGTCACGGTGCAACCGGCCAGCAGCAGTTCCATGGCCATCGGGCGGCCAACGATATTGGACGCACCGACAACCACGGCATCCATCCCGTAGAGATCGGCCCCGGTGCTTTCCAGCAGGGTCATGATGCCTTTGGGGGTGCATGGGCGCAGCAGCGGAATGCGCTGGGCCAGGCGACCGACGTTATAAGGATGGAAACCGTCGACGTCTTTATCCGGGCGAATGCGCTCCAGCAGTTTGGAGGCGTCCAGGTGTTCAGGTAGCGGAAGCTGCAGCAGAACGCCGTCGATTGCAGGATCGTCGTTCAGGCGATCGATCAGATCGGTCAGCGCTTCTTGAGTGGTTTCGGAAGGCAGGTCATAAGCTTGGGATAGAAAGCCGACCTCTTCACAGTCTTTACGCTTGTGCGAGACATAAACCTGAGAGGCAGGATCGCTGCCGACCAGGATCACCGCAAGGCCGGGCGTGCGCAGGCCTTGCTGGCGACGCTCGGTGACACGTTGGGCGATCTGCTGGCGCAGGCTGGCGGCGATCGATTTGCCGTCGATTAGTTGTGCAGTCATTGCGCGTGATTAACCATCGAGAGGGGAAAAAAAGAGAACGCATTCTCGCATGTCATGCGGTGAGGGCAAAGGCGCTTGGTCTGCAAATTCCCCTAACTCCTTTAATTAAATGAATTTTTTTTAAAAATGATTTGACGACCTTCAGGGGGCTCTATACTATTCGTCGCACTTGTCGGGCACAGCCTAGCACTGGTTAAGAAGGTTGAGCGGGATTACGGTTCTGCGAGACTGGAAAGCACTTAGTTTGTAGTCCTCCAAGGTTACAGCTAACAAGGCGCCCGTAGCTCAGCTGGATAGAGCATCCGCCTTCTAAGCGGATGGTCGCAGGTTCGAGTCCTGCCGGGTGCGCCATTAGGCAACTTTGGCACAAGTAGCGCGATATGGTGGGCGTAGCTCAGTTGGTAGAGCACGGGATTGTGACTCCCGTTGTCGTGGGTTCGATCCCCATCGTCCACCCCATATTTCGAAAGGCGCCAGATTAACAGTCTGGCGCCTTTGCTTTAAAAGGCTTCATCCGCGGATGTGGTGGAATTGGTAGACACACTGGATTTAGGTTCCAGCGCCGCGAGGCGTAAGAGTTCGAGTCTCTTCATCCGCACCAAATAAAGCTTCACTCAGGCTGTCGGCCTGGCTGGAGCTTCATAAAGAAGTTGTTTGGCTTCTTTAACAGGCAATATGGTGGGCGTAGCTCAGTTGGTAGAGCACGGGATTGTGACTCCCGTTGTCGTGGGTTCGATCCCCATCGTCCACCCCATATTTCGAAAGGCGCCAGATTGAAAAGTCTGGCGCCTTTTTTGTTTCAGCGGCCGCAGGTTCCGGGTCGCAGGGGCAGGGCGTTTCGTCGTATTTATGTTTCTCGATGATGCCGTCCTGTCCGCCGGCCTTGCTTGCGAGATCGGCTGTCAGGGAGATGATTGGCGACCTCTTCTATATAGGAAGGGTTGGCGCAGAGCCCTGGCGTGATTGGTTGTATTTGCCATCGGGGCGAGGTGCATTCGTGCATTCGCACCTATAAATTGCCTGCTGCTTTTTTACCCGTTTTCAGTAGGGTGACTTCTTGAGTTTGACCCACTAGAATGCATGCCCTTGATTCTGGGGTCGGAAACGGCCGGCTAACGTCTGTGCAACGAGGAATATCCATGCAAGTTTCTGTTGAAAATACTACTGCTCTTGAGCGCCGCATGAGCGTCACCGTGCCGGCTGAGCGCATCGAGAGCCAGGTCAACAAGCGTCTGCAGCAGACCGCCCAAAAGGCCAAGATTGCTGGCTTCCGTCCAGGCAAAGTGCCAATGAGCGAAATCAAGCGCCGTTTCGGTGCTGACGCTCGTCAGGAAGCTGTAGGCGACGTGATCCAGTCTTCCTTCTACGAAGCTGTGGTTGAGCAGAAGCTGAACCCGGCTGGTCAGCCTTCGATCGAGCCTAAGTCCCTGGAAGCGGGCAAGGACCTGGAATACGTAGCCGTATTCGAAGTGTTCCCTGAGTTCACCGTTGCCGGTTTCGAGGGTATCACCGTCGAGCGCCTGAGCGCTGACGTGGCTGACGCCGATCTGGACAAGATGCTGGACATCCTGCGCAAGCAGAACACCCGTTTCGAAGTGGCCGATCGCGCTGCCCAGAACGAAGACCAGCTGAACATCGATTTCGTCGGCAAAGTCGACGGTGAAGTGTTCGCTGGCGGTTCTGCCAAGGGTACTCAGCTGGTTCTGGGTTCCGGCCGCATGATCCCTGGTTTCGAAGATGGCCTGGTTGGCGCAAAAGCCGGTGAAGAACGCGTTCTGAACCTGACTTTCCCTGAGGACTACCAGAACCTGGACCTGGCTGGCAAAACCGCCGAGTTCACCGTGACCGTCAACACCGTTTCCGAGCCAAAGCTGCCAGAGCTGACCGAAGAATTCTTCGCTCAATTCGGCATCAAGGAAACCGGTCTGGAAGGCTTCCGTGCCGAAGTTCGCAAGAACATGGAGCGCGAGCTGCGTCAGGCGATCAAATCCAAGGTCAAGAATCAGGTAATGGATGGTCTGCTGGCCACCAACCCGATCGAAGTGCCAAAGGCTCTGCTGTCCAATGAAGTTGACCGTCTGCGCGTGCAGGCTGTTCAGCAGTTCGGCGGCAACATCAAGCCTGACCAACTGCCGGCCGAGCTGTTCGAAGAGCAAGCCAAGCGTCGCGTAGTGCTGGGTCTGATCGTGGCTGAAGTGGTCAAGCAGTTCGACCTGAAGCCTGACGAAGCCCGCGTTCGCGAGATGATTCAGGAAATGGCTTCGGCCTACCAGGAGCCTGAGCAAGTTGTGTCCTGGTACTACAAAAACGACCAGCAACTGAACGAAGTTCGTTCGGTTGTGCTGGAAGAGCAAGTTGTGGATACTGTTCTGCAGAAGGCTAGCGTGACCGACAAGTCGGTCTCTTACGAAGAAGCAGTCAAGCCGGTAGAAGCACCACAAGCCGACTGATCACTTTTGCGGTAAGAAGCAAACACCATAAGCCAGCCTTCGTGCTGGCTTATGCGTATTCAAGACATAACTATTTGGGAGTGACTGCAGAGCATGTTCCGTAATTCGTATATTCAGCAGAACTCTGATATCCAGGCCGCAGGCGGCCTGGTCCCGATGGTTGTCGAGCAGTCCGCTCGTGGCGAGCGCGCCTACGACATCTACTCGCGCCTGCTCAAGGAGCGAGTGATCTTCCTGGTTGGTCCGGTAGAGGACTACATGGCCAACCTGATCTGTGCGCAACTGCTGTTCCTTGAAGCGGAAAACCCGGACAAGGACATCCATCTCTATATCAACTCCCCGGGCGGTTCGGTGACGGCGGGCATGTCGATCTACGACACCATGCAGTTCATCAAACCCAACGTGTCGACCACTTGTATCGGTCAGGCGTGCAGCATGGGCGCATTCCTGCTGACGGCCGGTGCCCAAGGCAAGCGTTACTGCCTGCCGAACTCGCGTGTGATGATTCACCAGCCACTGGGCGGTTTCCAGGGCCAGGCGTCGGATATCGAAATCCATGCCAAGGAAATCCTCTTTATTCGTGAGCGTCTCAACACGCTGATGGCCAAGCACAGCGGGCGCACTCTTGAAGAAATCGAGCGCGACACCAACCGTGACAATTTCATGAGTGCGGACGCCGCGCGTGAGTACGGGTTGATCGACGAAGTGATCAGCCAGCGCCCTGCTTAAAATAAGCAGCTCAAAATAGGGTTGGTCGGCAGGTCCGATCACCTGCGGGCTTGAAAAAGCCCGCAATAGCCTTCATCTTGTGTTGCAAGCCTATCGGATTTGGATCGAACGAATGACTGACACCCGCAACGGCGAGGACAACGGCAAGCTGCTCTATTGCTCCTTCTGTGGCAAAAGCCAGCATGAAGTGCGCAAATTGATTGCCGGCCCCTCGGTCTTTATCTGCGACGAGTGCGTCGACCTGTGCAACGACATCATCCGCGAGGAGGTGCAGGAAGCACAGGCCGAAAGCAGCGCGCATAAATTGCCTTCGCCTAAAGAAATCAGCGGCATCCTTGATCAGTATGTGATTGGTCAGGAGCGTGCGAAAAAGGTTCTGGCCGTAGCGGTGTACAACCACTACAAGCGCCTTAATCAGCGTGACAAAAAGAATGACGACGTCGAACTCGGCAAGAGCAACATCCTGCTGATCGGCCCGACAGGCTCGGGTAAGACCTTGCTTGCCGAAACACTGGCCCGCTTGCTGAACGTTCCGTTCACCATCGCTGACGCAACCACCCTCACCGAGGCAGGTTACGTGGGTGAGGATGTCGAGAACATCATTCAGAAGCTGCTGCAGAAGTGCGATTACGACGTAGAAAAAGCCCAGATGGGCATTGTCTATATCGATGAAATCGACAAGATTTCGCGCAAGTCTGACAACCCGTCGATCACCCGGGACGTTTCCGGTGAAGGCGTGCAGCAGGCGCTGCTGAAGTTGATCGAAGGCACGGTTGCTTCCGTTCCGCCTCAAGGTGGTCGCAAGCATCCGCAGCAGGAATTCCTGCAGGTCGACACCCGTAACATCCTGTTCATCTGCGGTGGTGCGTTCTCTGGTCTGGAAAAGGTTATTCAAAACCGTTCCACCAAGGGCGGCATCGGCTTCAACGCAGAAGTGCGCAGCAAGGAAGAGGGCAAGAAAGTCGGTGAGTCCCTGCGTGAAGTCGAGCCTGACGATCTGGTCAAGTTCGGTCTGATCCCGGAATTCGTCGGTCGTCTGCCAGTCCTCGCGACGCTGGACGAGCTTGACGAGGCTGCATTGATGCAGATCCTCACCGAGCCGAAAAATGCTCTGACCAAGCAGTATGCCAAGCTGTTCGAGATGGAAGGCGTTGATCTGGAATTCCGTTCCGACGCTCTGAAATCGGTCGCCAAGCGTGCCCTGGAGCGTAAAACCGGTGCCCGTGGCCTGCGTTCGATTCTCGAAGGTGTATTGCTCGATACTATGTATGAAATCCCCTCGCAATCTGAGGTGAGCAAAGTAGTGATCGATGAAAGCGTGATAGAAGGCAAGTCCAAGCCACTGTATATCTACGAAAACAGTGAGCCGACCGCCAAGGCCGCGCCAGACGCTTAAGCGTCACGCAGCCGGTACAAAGAAGGGGCCTTCGGGCCCCTTTGCTTTTTGCGCGTTTTACACAGTCTTTGTGCTTGTTTTTTTTGAAGGCTACCCCCATCTTGGTTTCAAGCTTACTTCCATCTGTTTCCGGCCTTATGGCCGCCGTAGAGGCGAAATCATGAAGACAACCATCGAATTGCCTCTCCTGCCATTGCGTGATGTCGTTGTGTATCCGCACATGGTTATCCCGCTGTTCGTGGGGCGCGAGAAATCCATCGAAGCCCTCGAGGCTGCGATGACGGGCGACAAGCAGATTTTGCTGCTGGCCCAGAGAAACCCGGCTGACGACGATCCCGGTGAAGATGCCCTGTATCGCGTTGGTACAATTGCCACCGTTCTGCAGCTGCTGAAGCTGCCTGACGGCACGGTCAAGGTTCTGGTCGAGGGTGAGCAGCGGGGTGCCGTGGAGCGCTTCAGCGAAGTGGACGGCCACTGCCGTGCCGAAGTCTCCCTGATCGACGAAGTCGACGCGCCAGAGCGCGAGTCGGAAGTGTTCGTTCGCAGCCTGCTGTCGCAGTTCGAACAATACGTGCAGTTGGGCAAGAAAGTCCCGGCTGAAGTCCTGTCGTCGCTCAACAGCATCGATGAGCCAGGCCGCCTGGTCGACACCATGGCCGCACACATGGCCCTGAAGATCGAGCAGAAGCAGGAAATCCTCGAAATCATCGATCTGTCGGCCCGGGTCGAGCACGTCCTGGCGTTGCTGGATGCCGAAATCGATCTGCTGCAAGTTGAAAAGCGCATTCGTGGGCGCGTCAAGAAACAAATGGAGCGCAGTCAGCGCGAGTACTACCTGAATGAGCAGATGAAGGCCATTCAGAAAGAGCTCGGCGACAGCGACGAGGGTCACAACGAAGTCGAAGACCTGAAAAAACGTATCGATGCTGCCGGCCTGCCGAAAGACGCGCTGGCCAAGGCGACGGCCGAACTGAACAAGCTCAAGCAGATGTCGCCGATGTCCGCGGAAGCGACCGTGGTGCGTTCGTATATCGACTGGCTGGTTCAGGTGCCGTGGAAGGCCCAGAGCAAGGTGCGCCTGGACCTCGCACGGGCAGAAGACATTCTGGATGCCGACCACTACGGCCTGGAAGAGGTCAAGGAGCGGATCCTCGAATACCTCGCCGTGCAAAAACGCGTGAAGAAAATTCGTGGTCCGGTGTTGTGCCTGGTCGGTCCTCCGGGGGTGGGTAAAACGTCCCTGGCGGAGTCGATCGCTCACGCCACCAACCGCAAATTCGTGCGCATGGCCCTCGGTGGCGTGCGTGATGAAGCGGAAATTCGTGGTCATCGCCGTACTTACATCGGTTCGATGCCAGGAAGATTGATTCAAAAGATGACAAAAGTGGGTGTCCGCAACCCGCTGTTCCTGCTCGATGAAATCGACAAGATGGGCAGCGACATGCGTGGCGATCCGGCATCGGCGTTGCTGGAAGTGCTCGATCCCGAGCAGAACCACAACTTCAACGATCACTATCTGGAAGTCGATTACGACCTGTCCGATGTGATGTTCCTGTGCACCTCGAACTCGATGAACATCCCGCCGGCGTTGCTGGACCGGATGGAAGTGATCCGTCTGCCGGGCTACACCGAAGACGAGAAGATCAACATTGCCGTCAAATACCTTTCGCCGAAGCAGATCACTGCCAACGGTTTGAAGAAAGGCGAGCTGGAATTCGACGCCGAAGCGATCCGCGATATCATCCGTTACTACACCCGCGAAGCCGGTGTGCGTGGGCTGGAGCGCCAGATTGCCAAGGTTTGCCGCAAGGCGGTTAAAGAGCATGCACTGGAAAAACGCTTCTCGGTGAAGGTCACTGTGGACGATCTGGAGCATTACCTCGGCGTGCGTAAATTCCGCTACGGCCTGGCCGAGCAGCAGGATCAGATCGGTCAGGTGACCGGCCTGGCGTGGACTCAGGTGGGCGGCGAGTTGCTGACCATTGAAGCCGCTGTGGTACCGGGCAAGGGCCAGTTGATCAAGACCGGTTCCCTGGGGGACGTGATGGTCGAGTCGATCACCGCTGCCTTGACCGTTGTTCGCAGCCGGGCGAAGAGCCTGGGCATTCCCCTGGACTTCCACGAGAAGCGCGACACGCACATCCATATGCCGGAAGGGGCGACCCCTAAAGACGGCCCTAGCGCTGGTGTAGGCATGTGCACGGCCCTGGTTTCGGCATTGACCGGCATTCCGGTACGCGCGGATGTGGCCATGACCGGCGAAATCACTTTGCGTGGTCAGGTACTGGCGATTGGCGGTTTGAAAGAAAAACTGCTTGCAGCGCACCGTGGCGGAATCAAGACGGTGATCATTCCTGAAGAGAATGTGCGCGATCTCAAAGAGATTCCGGACAATATCAAGCAGGATCTACAGATTAAACCGGTTAAATGGATTGACGAGGTCCTGCAAATTGCGTTGCAATACGCGCCGGAGCCCTTGCCGGACGTGGCTCCGGAGATAGTCGCGAAGGATGAGAAACGCGACGCAGATTCTAAGGAAAGAATTAGCACGCATTAGTACGTATTTACCTGGGGGGCTTTCTTGACAGCTTTTTAGAGCCCTTGTTATAAAGCGGCTCTTAAGTGTCTGTAGGCCATTCAGCACTCGTTTTTGCTTTCACCAAAAAAACTTAGAATCATACTCAAATAGATATAAGGGGACTTAGAGTGAACAAGTCGGAACTGATTGATGCTATCGCTGCATCCGCTGATATCCCGAAAGCTGCTGCTGGCCGTGCGCTGGACGCTGTAATCGAATCCGTCACTGGCGCTCTCAAGGCTGGCGACTCTGTTGTTCTGGTTGGTTTCGGTACTTTCTCCGTAACTGATCGCCCAGCTCGCATTGGTCGTAACCCACAGACCGGTAAGACGCTGGAAATCGCAGCAGCCAAAAAACCAGGTTTCAAAGCCGGTAAAGCACTGAAAGAAGCTGTCAACTAAGTTCGATTCAGGTTTTTACCCATCCGGGTCGGGGTCATGCCTGACTTGGCAGCGGAGCGGCAGTCCTGACTGCAGGTCGCCGGTTCAAGACACCGAGGGTCGCCAGTTCGAGCCCTCGATCCGCTCCGCCAGTTACGAGAAGGCGCATCCTCGGATGCGCCTTTCTTCTATCCGGATTCTACCCACGCTCCACGGTTGCCTAATTTTGAAGTTCAACCGTTTCTGGGGGACGCATGCTGCAGAATATCAGGGACAATTCACAAGGCTGGATTGCCAAGACTATTATCGGGGTCATCGTTGTTCTGATGGCCTTGACCGGTTTCGACGCCATTTTCAAAGCCACGTCGCACAGTAATGATGCGGCCAAGGTCAACGGCGATGAAATCAGCCAGAACGAGCTGAGCCAGGCGGTCGATATGCAACGCCGCCAGCTCATGCAACAGCTGGGCAAGGATTTCGATGCTTCCTTGCTGGATGAAAAAATGTTGCGTGAATCGGCTCTCAAGGGCCTGATCGATCGCAAGCTGCTGCTGCAAGGCGCAGAAAAATCGAAGTTCGCTTTTTCCGAAGCAGCGCTGGATCAGGTCATCCTGCAAACACCAGAGTTTCAGGTTGATGGCAAATTCAGTTCCGATCGTTTCGATCAGGTGATTCGCCAACTCGGCTATACCCGCATGCAATTCCGCCAGATGCTGGCTCAGGAAATGCTGATTGGTCAGCTGCGTGCCGGCCTGGCAGGTAGCGGTTTCGTGACCGATGCACAGGTACTGGCGTTTGCCCGTCTGGAAAAACAGACCCGCGATTTCGCCTCCCTGAACATCAAGGCCGACCCGGCAGCCGTGAAGCTGACCGACGATGAGGTCAAGGCCTATTACGACGAACACGCCAAGGAATTCATGACGCCGGATCAGGTGGTCATCGATTACCTCGAGCTGAAGAAGGCTTCCTTCTTCGACCAGGTCAGCGTCAACGACGAAGACCTGCAGGCGGCCTATCAGAAAGAAATCGCCAACCTGTCCGAGCAACGCCGGGCTGCGCATATTCTGATTGAAGTGAACGACAAGACCACCGAGGCGCAAGCCAAGGCGAAGATCGAAGAGATCCAGGCCCGTCTGGCCAAGGGTGAGCAATTCGAGGCGCTGGCCAAGGAATTCTCCCAGGATCCTGGTTCGGCGAACAACGGCGGCGACCTGGGTTATGCCGGTCCTGGCGTCTACGACCCGGCGTTCGAAAAAGCCCTGTATTCGTTGACCAAGGACCAGGTCTCTGCACCGGTTCGCACTGACTTCGGTTTCCACCTGATCAAGCTGTTGGGTGTGGAAGCACCAGAAGTGCCAACGTTCGCCAGCCTGAAAGACAAGCTGACCCGTGGCCTGAAAAGCCAACAGGTCGAGCAGCGTTTCGTTGAGGCGAGCAAGCAACTGGAAGACGCCTCGTTCGAAGCGTCCGATCTGGCTCAGCCGGCGCAGGACCTGAAACTGACCGTGCACACGTCCAAGCCGTTCGGCCGTGAAGGCGGTGAGGGTATTGCCGCCAACCGTGCCGTGATCACTGCCGCGTTCAGCCCGGAAGTCCTGGATGAGGGCGCGAACAGCACCGCCATCGAGCTCGATCCGGAAACCGTGGTCGTGTTGCGTGCCAAGGAGCACCTGAAGCCTTCGCAATTGCCGCTGGAAAGCGTTTCTGCCGCGATCCGCGTGCAACTGGCCAAGGAACACGCCAGCGCCGATGCCAAGACCAAGGCTGAAGCCCTGATCGCCGGCCTGCGCGATGGCAAGACCCCGTTGGATCAAGCGGTCGACGGTCAGGCCTGGAAAGTCACTGAAGCGGCGACCCGCGCTCAGGAAGGGGTTGACCCTGCTGTGCTGCAAGCGCTGTTCCGCATGGCGAAGCCTGCGGCCAAGGACAAGCCGACCTTCACCAGCGTGACGCTGGCGGACGGCAGCCTGATGATCGTGCGCCTCAATGGCGTGAACGAAGCAGCGGCGCCGACCGAAGAAGAGAAAGCGCAGTACCGTCGCTACCTCGCTTCGCGTATCGGCCAGCAAGACTTTGCGGCGTATCGCAAGCAGCTGGAAAGCCAGGCAGACATCAAGAAATACTGATGCCTGAACAGGTTTAGCGCAGCACAGGAGACCCCGGCCGAAAAGCCGGGGTCTTTTTGTTTGGCCGTACGTCATTTGCCGCGGTGACGTTTGTGCAAAACCGGGGTCAATCAGCCTGTAACTGTTTTAAGACACGATCGATGCTCCGCTAAGCATCGATCTGTTGCACAATACGCCCCGTACCGTTTTCCTCAGGATGTTCAATGTTTAAATCATTTCCCATGCGGGTTGTCGGGTTGGCTGCCGTGCTTGCCACTGCGGCCGGTTGTTCATCGAACAAAACCGCCATCTATGAGCATGAGAACTTCGATGATTCCGGGACCTTTTCCCGCAACTATCCGGTCACCGATACCCAGAGCTGTGAAGCGGCCCGTCGCGCCTTGCTGAGCCAGGGTTACATCATCACCAGCAACGATTCGAAGCTGGTCAGCGGTCACAAGAGCTTCCAGCAGACCGGCGAGAACCACATGGAGATCAGCTTCAGTGTGGTCTGTACCGATGACGGCAGCGAAGGGCATCACGCGACGGTGTTCGCCAACGCCCTGCAGGATCGTTATGCGCTGAAGAAGACCAACAACTCCGCCAGTCTCGGTGTGGGTGTATTGGGCTCGGTATCGATGCCGATCGGCTCTTCTGATGACTCGATGGTCAAGGTCGCCAGCGAAACCGTATCGTCTGCCAAGTTCTACGAGCGCTTCTTCGCGCTGGTCGAACTGTTCCTGCCGCCGGAAGCGAAAAAGGCTGCGCACATCACCGAAAAGCCGAAGACGGACCTGGGCATGCCTGAACCCAAGGCCGCTCCGGCACCACTGGCGCCAGCCCCGGCGGCGGCACCCGCTGTAGAGCCGGCAGTGTCTGCACCTGCGCCGGCCGAAGCGATGCCTGTCTCCTCCGAGCCGGTTGCCCCGCCTCCTGACGCAGCACCGATCACACCGGTCGAGAGTATCGCGCCCGTACTGTCCCCGGAAATCGTCACGCCACCGCCGAACCCGACTGACTTGCCACCGCCGAGCGAACCCATTCCGGCGATGCCTGTCTCTGGCCAGTGAGGGTGTCTGCACAGGATCGGCTCAGATGACCCGATCCTGTGGCCGCTCCAATGATTGACCCGCATCAGGCAAGTCCGCAGTTCTGCGATTTCCCGCGAAAAAACCAATGATAAATTCCTGACCAACTGCTACGTTTTATTCAGTAGCGACGGAGTGTCGTGTCCGCGTCATTTTTCTTTCACGCGGGCACTTTATGCTCAAGGGGCTGGTCATTTATTCAAGCGTTTTCAATGTATGTCGGGGGGATCCAAAAATGGACGATTATCAAGAAGAGCTGCTCGAGTACCAGGCTTTCGAACTGGACCCACTGGAGCCGGCGGAAGACGCTACAGAGCTTTAAAGCTTCAACTTGTCGCTTGCAGCTAGACGCTTGAGGCTGTTTCTCTATGGCTTCGGCGAAATTCGCCGGGTGTCTGCCCGTTCCAGCGTTTGAATGCGCGTTGAAACGCTTCGGCTGAGGCAAAGCCCAGCAGGTAGGCGATCTCTCCGAACGCCAGCTCTGTGTCGCGTATGTAAGTCATGGCCAGGTCGCGGCGGGTGTCGTTGAGAATCGCGCGAAATTGCGTGCCTTCTTCGACGAGCTTGCGGCGCAAGGTCCAGGTCGGCAGCTTCAGGCGTGCCGCCACCTCCTGCAGGTCGGGTTCCCGGCCGCCATTAAGTAACGGTCCCAGCAGCGCGATGATGCGCTCCCGCAGGCTGCGGGTGCGTGTCAGTTGCTCCAACTCCTGCTCACACAGTTGCAGCAAATGCCGCCAGGTGCTCGGGCAATGCTCGGGGTTGCGCTGGGCGAGGCTTGCCAGGCCCAAGCGCAGTTGATTGCGTTCACTGCCAAACTGAATCGGACAGTCACCCAAAACGTCATAGGCCGCACGGTAACCGGGTTCTTCGAATTCGATCTCGATGCGTTCGGCGCGCAGTGGGGCCGGGCTGACACTGGATAACTGCTGTAACCAGCCGGCGATGATCGAATCGACCACGAAACGGTTGTAGGCGTTATAGGGGCTGATTGAATAGAAACGCAGCCAGGCGCCCTGGGCGTCTTCGTGAAAACTGGATTGACCCCGATAATTTGAACCATACAAGGCTTCGAAGCGAATCAGGCAGCGCGCGGCTTCACGCACTGTCGGCGCCTGGGCGGCGGTGACCCCGGCCAGGCCTGCCTGGCTCAGGCGACTGAGCTGCCCCATGCGCAGGCCAAGGGCCGGGTTGTCGGTCAGTTGAATGGCGCTGTGGCCCAGGCGCATGTAGCGCGGTATCGACAGGCGGGCACCGGCTTCGCTCAGGCGCGCGGCATCGAGGCCATATTGATCGAGCAGGGGCTGCGGATCGACGCCATGACTGCGCACGGCATCGGCCAGGCTATGAACAAAGCCCACCGACAGATTGCCGAGGCGCATCGGTTGCGGTTTCATGGCTTACAACCAGAGGTTCAGTAAGCGCGCACCCTGGGCATTGCCGTCGGCAAAGTGCTGGCCGTTGCGGCTGAGGAAACTGTGCCCGGCGCTGCCCTGATCCCAGAATTGACCCCGCAGGAACACACTCATGCCCGCGACAGCCTGACTGGCCGGAATCCGGGTCGAGAGGGTCAGGCGCTGCCAGGCCTGGCCTTCACTGACTTCTCCAGGCTTCAAGTCAACCGAGGCTGGCTCTGATGACCCCCTGTAGCCACGCCACGGCTGATCCCAAGTGCCACGGCCGGCAACAAAGGCCGGTACCGCCACCAGTTGAACGCTCTGGTCGTTGAGCCTGAGGTAGTTTTCCGGGTACCAGCTGTCGTGGCCGATCAATACGCCCAACCTTCCTGCGGGAGTATCAACGACGTTGAGCGCGTGCTCGCCGTTCGCCTTGATCCCGTTCTGTTGTGCGAAGAACGGGTGCATCTGGCGCTGGGGCTGGCCGATTGGCTGGCCATCGTTGTTGAACACTACACTGCTGTTGTACAGCGCACCGCGGCCGATTTTCAGGGTGCCGTCGATGATGCTCGGTTCGGGCAGCACAATGGAGCCTGCGACCAGTGTCACGTGGAATTCCCTGGCCAATCCTCCGAACAGTGCCTGGTAGTCTCTGGCCATCGCCTTGGCTTTCATGCGCAGATGGGCATCGTCCAGGCGGTTGCCACCTTCGGCGCTGATCAACGCCTTGGCGAACTTCAGGGGATTGCTCACCGCCAGCCAGTTCATGGCCTCCTTGAGGGTGCTGGCCTGATACAACTCATCCTTCTCGCCGCTGACCATCAGCCAGGTCCCGACGTGTTCCGGCAGCACGACGACGGTCTTGCCGTTCAACAAACCCTGGTCCTGGGCAGCTTGCAGATAGGCCGCGAGCTTGCGATGCAAGCGCTCGGGGCTTTGATAATCGGTAGGAAACAGTTCGGGCTGAATGCCCAGCAAATTGCCACGATCGGCAGGCGTACCCTGGTCGACAGCCAGATTGATCCGCAGGTCCGAAAGGTAATGGGCCACCGGCCGGTCCGCAGCCCACATCGCGTAGGTCGTGAGGGCGGCGAGCAATGCCATGGAGAATGTCAGGTACAAAAGTTTGCGCATGGGGAAACAGTTTACAGCCTGGAGCCGGGCGTGGCTTTTCATTTGAAACCGGATCGAGCATAAAGGGAATCAAGGGCTTGGTGGGCAAATTTCAACGCTGACGTATTTTTTGGCTGGAGGTCACACGGACCCTTGTAGGAGCGAGCTTGCTCGCGAGGGACGTCAACGATAACGCGTGTGAACTGGATAAACGCTGCGCACTTGAGTCCATCGCCGGCAAGCCGGCTCCTACAGGTATTGCGTTACTACTTGGTGACCAAGAGTTCCGGGCCGAGGTAGTTGTTGATCTGGTCGATGTCGTCGTCGCCCAGGCTGCCCACCGAAGAGGCCAGGCGCAGGCGCGACATCAGATAGCGCACCTTGGCATCGAACAGATCGTGACGTGCAACGAAGAGCAGCTCTTCGGCATTGAGGACGTCGGAGTTGGTGCTGGTGCCACCTTCCTTGAAGCCCTTGCGTGTCGAAGCCAGTGAGCGCTCGTTGGACGCTACGGCCGTCTCCAGTGCGCGAATGCGTTTGGCGCCGCTCAGTATGCCTTGATACTCACGGGTGGTTCCGGTGATGACTTCCTGTCGCGCGGCGTCAAGTTCATCCATAGCCTTGTCGCTATTGGCACTGGCCTGGCGAGTCAGAGCGCTGACGCCGCCACCGCTGTACAACGGAATATTGACTTCCAGCCCGACCGAGCCGTAGTGGTTGCGTTGATTCAACTCGGAAAGCGATTGGCTCTCACCCGCGGTGTAGCCGGCGATGAAATCCAGTGTTGGCCAGTGGCCTGCGCTGTTGCGCTTGACTTCTTCTTCGGCGAGGTCGCGGCTGTAACGGCGTGCATGGATCAGCGGGCTATCGGCTTGGGCCTTGACCAGCCAGTCCTGCAGGTTGCTTGGTAGCAGCGGTGGTGTATCGAAGGTCGGACGCAAGGTGGTCAACGATTCAGGGGTTTCACCGATGTATTCCTCGAGTTTGCGACGCGCGTTGACCAGATTGTCCTGTGCTTCGATCAGTTCAGCTTCGGCGAGGTCGCGGCGAGCGGTCGACTCGTCGATGTCGGTGACGGTGCCAGCCCCCAGTTCCATGCGCCGTTTCGCCGAGGCGAGTTGCTCATCGAAGGCGGTCAGCTTGGACTTGGCCAGGGTAATGGTTTCGCTGGCCAGGAGCACGTCGAAATAGCTTTCGGCCAGGCGCACTGCGGCGTCCTGGCTCTTGGCATCGAACACCGCGTCGCTGTAGTCGGCGCGCTGTTGACCCTGGCGGTACTCGGCCATTTTCTGTTTGTTGAACAGCGGTTGGCGCAGGCGCACGTTGGCGCCCTTGGAGTCGTAGTGCAGATCATTGTCGATTTTGTTCTGGGTTTGGGAGCCATTGACCTTGTTGTGGTAGCCCGAGGCATTGATCTGCGGTAGCAGGCCGGCCTTGCCGATGGCGCGGTTTTCGCCGCCGGCCTCTTTTTCATGCACGGCGGCTTTGTAGATAGGGCCCTGGTACTGCAACAGATCCCAGGCTTGCTTGAGGTCCATGGCGTTGGCCGGCAGGGCCAACCCCAGCAGGCAGAAAAGCAGGCAATGACGGTCCATTTCATTGTTCCTTGAATGAGCTGTCCACACGTTCGAGCATTGGTTTAAGAAGATAGCTCATCATGTTGCGTTCGCCGGTCTTGATGGTGACGCTGGCGGGCATGCCGGGGCGAATGTGATTGCTGCCAAGCAGGCTCATGCCGTCGGGCGTGACTTCCACCTGGGCCAGATAGAACGGTTGCTTGCTTTCCTCGTCCATCAGGCGGTCGGCGGAGATGGTCATCACGCGGCCGGGGATGTTGGGCGTCTTGGCATGGCTGAAGGCCGGGAAAGAAATGTCCACGGACAGGCCGGGGACCATCTTGTCGATGGCCTGCACGGGAATCATCGCGTCGACCTGCAGCGGTTGGTCGAGCGGAACGATTTCCATGATCTTGAAGCCAGGCTGAATGACCCCGCCGACGGTGGCAATGCTCAGGCCCTGGACCATGCCGTCGATTGGCGAGCGAATCACCGTGTGGGTCACTTCATAGTCGAGTGAGCGCAAGCGGTCGGCCAGTGTGGTGTTTTCCTTGGCGGTTTCAGTCAGCTGCGATTCGACTTCCTTCAGGTAATCGTGCTGGCGCTGCAGGATGCGCAGCTTGATTTCGGTGGTCTGGCTACGTATGCGGGCGATGTTGTTGAGGTTCTCGGCCTGGCCGGCGGAGAGGTCGGCATTGCTGCGTTCCAGTTCGAGCAGGCGGTTGCGTGGCACATAGCCTTCGGCCGACAGCACGCGGGTGCCTTGCAGTTCCTGATTGAGGAAGTTGATCTGCGAGGCGCGGGCGGCATAGACCTGCT
This sequence comes from Pseudomonas sp. P5_109, assembly GCF_034009455.1. Taxonomy (NCBI): domain Bacteria; kingdom Pseudomonadati; phylum Pseudomonadota; class Gammaproteobacteria; order Pseudomonadales; family Pseudomonadaceae; genus Pseudomonas; species Pseudomonas sp. P5_109. The sequence goes on along the minus strand of NZ_CP125380.1, from coordinate 4,730,823 downwards.
GCAGGCCCTTTTGTTGCACTGCCGATGCCGCCAGGTTCTCCTGCAGGATGCTGATTTCGCCAGCGAGACCGATACGGCGAGTGTCCAGCAGGCGCTGTTGCAGGTCCATGGCGGCCTCAAGGCGGTAATCACCCTTGAAGCGCTTGAGCAGTTCGGGATCGAAGGTCACCACATCGCGACCGTCACGTTCCGCTTCCAGGCGGTTTTCCACGGTCTTGCTGACGATGTACTGGGCGCTGATTGCACCCTCCTCGGCAAGAGCACGCAACGAGTCGAGACGGACCACTTCCTGTCCTTTTTTCACCAGGTCGCCTTCGCGAACGAGAATGGCCTCCACGGTCCCGCCGCTCAGATGCTGCACGGCTTTGCGATTGTTGGTGACTTTGACCGTGCCTGTCGCAACCACGCCAGCATCCAGCGGCGCCAGCCAGGACCACAGGAGGAAACCGCCGAAGCCGGCGAGCACCAGCCACACGCCCCAGCGCGCGGGTTTACCGACGTCCAGATCGACTACGCTGCGGGGATCGGCAGGAATCATTTCGGTGTGTTGGCTCATTTGCATGATCGATCACTCCCGTGCTTTGACGGAGGCCAGCGGAGTCGACGCGCCTGCAGGCATCACACTGGCCTTGCGCAGCGCTGCGAATACTTCATCGCGCGTGCCAAGCATCTGCACGCCGCCGTCACGCAGCATCAGCACCTTGTCGACGGCGCAGAGTACGTTGGGACGGTGGGAAATCAGGATGACGGTGGCGCCACGAGCCTTGAGTTCGGCCAGCGCATCGACCAGGGCTTTTTCGCCGATATCATCAAGGTTGGCGTTCGGCTCATCCAGCACGATCAGGTTGGGCTCGCCATATAGGGCGCGGGCCAAGGCGATACGTTGCTTCTGGCCACCGGAAAGCGGGCTGCCATCGGTGCCCAGGCGGGTGTCATAACCCTGTGGAAAACGCAGGATCATTTCGTGCACGCCAGTGATCTTGGCGGCGCGGATGACCGCTTCGCTGTCCACTTCGCCAAATCGCGCAATGTTGTCGGCAATGTTGCCCTCGAACAGCTCCACATCCTGTGGCAGGTAGCCGATCCAGGGGCCAAGTTCGGCCTTGTTCCAGGTGAATATGTCCGCGCCGTCCAGGCGTACCTTGCCGGCCTGCGTCGGCCAGACGCCAACCAGCAGGCGGGCGAGGGTGGATTTGCCCGAGGCGGATGGGCCGATGATGCCCAGGCTTTCGCCGGGGACCAGGCTGAAGCCCACACCGCGCAGAATCGTGTTGTTGGTACCGGGGGCACCTGCATACACATTCTCCACCGCCAGCATGCCCTGTGGCCGCTGCAGCGACATGCTCGGTGGCCGGCGCGGGTAATCAGCCAACATCTCATTGAGCCGGCCCCAGGCCGAACGGCAGCCCAGCAGTTGCTTCCAGGACGCGATGACCTGTTCCACCGGGCCCAGTGCACGGCCGGTGAGGATCGAGCAGGCAATCATCATCCCCGGGGTGATCTTGCCTTCGATCGCCAGCAGCGCGCCGGCGCCAAGGATCAGGGATTGCAGCGTGATCCGCACGAAACGCCCGGTGCTGCTGATCAAGGCAGCGCGGTCGGAGGCCAGGGTCTGCATTTCCAGAATGCGCAAATGGCTCAGGTACCAGCGCTTGCTGATCGACGGCAGCATGCCCATGGCCTCGATGACCTCGGCATTGCGCAGGTTGTTGTTGGCGTATTGGGCGGAGGACATGGCGGCCTGGTTGGCTTCGGCCAGCGGCCTTTGCGTCGCCTTTTCAGTGAGGTACGCCAGGCCCATCAGGATCAGCGAGCCGACCAGGGTGAGCAGTCCGAGCAGTGGGTGGATCAGATAGGCGACCAGCAGGTAGATCGGCGTCCACGGTGCATCGAAGAACGCGAACAGGGAATTGCCGGTGACGAACTGACGAACCTGGGCGAGGTCTTGCAGGGCCTGGGCCGGATTACCGCCGGCGCGGCTCAGGTTGCGCTCGAATGCTGCGTTGAAAATGCGCCGGTTGAGGTCCATGTCGAGGCAGTTGCCGACCCGGATCAGAACCCGGGTGCGGACCATCTCCAGCGTGGACATCAGCAAGAACAGACCCACTACCAGCACAGTCAACATCGTCAGCGTCGTGACGTTGCGACTGACCAGGGCTCGATCATAGACCTGCAACATATAAATAGCTGGCGTCAACATCATGACGTTTATGACGCCGCTGAACCCCGCCAGAGAGTAAAAGCTGCGGCGCATGCGAAAAAGGGCGTCGGCCAATTCGGAACGGATGCTCGACTGCTTGGGCATGGTGATCCTCCCACTGCGAAAAGCCGGTTGCCCTTGCGGCGCAACAGCTAACAGTAAATGTAGTTCCTTTAAGCGCTTATGCACACGCAGGCTGGTCGCTCTGTGGATGGCGAGTCTTCCGAAATCGCTGCGGTGCTCCCTTATGCAGGAGCGTAGGTGGCGGCGAAACACTCCGAAATAACATTTCGCTCTATACCTGCACTCAACTTTCTATATGTCTTTTAAAAACAGCTAGTTGTGCGCCTCAAACACCAGTCGTCTGTTTTAGCGACGTAATATTGACAAAGGTTTGCTATGGAACTTTAGTCTTAGTTATCGGGGGGCCCGCCCGCCTGAAGCTTGCCATCGTTTTGGCAACGCAAGGCGCGGTGATTTTCCCGGGAGGAGCAGAACATGTTGATCATTTCGTTGTTTTGCGGAGTGAAAGGGCTTACCAGCAAGTTTGCCTTTACCTCCTGTTTCCATGGCCCGCCCAGGGCACGAACCCGCTCTGCCTGATCGCGCGGCGAGCAATCCATTACGCGAATTCCAGGCGCGTATCCCGAGTTCCGGGTAACGCCAGCTCTCGCTAAAAAACAAAACCAACAAACTGCACAAGCCAGCACTTGACTTGGCGCGGAAGGACTTTCTCGTCCCGCGCCTTTACCCAGACAGATCGAGGGCAATCCAAAATGGCCAATTTCAACAAGTCGGACCTGGAGTTCATCCTCAAACAAATCTTTATCGCCGAAGCGCAAGCCGACGGCGCCAGCCTCAGTGATTTGCTACCCAACACTCAGGTGCCATTCGGTCTGCGTACCGTTGATGGCAGCCTCAACAACCTGGTCACCGGCCAGAGCGAGTTTGGCGCCGCGGACAATGCTTTTCCGCGCCTGCTTGAACCCTCGTTCCTGCCTGATTATGTCGGGACAGGGACGGTGATCGACCCGCAACCACGGATTATCAGTAACCTGGTAGTCGACCAGACCGCCAACAACCCGGCGGCCTATGCCTCGGCTTTTGATCCCGGCCTGGACGGAGTGCTCAACTTCGGCGTGGTAGGCGCGGGTAATGACGACGTCCTCAAGGATGGCGTAGAGATAGTCTCCAGCCCCGGTCTGGATGGGGTATTCGGCACGGCCGATGACAAAGATGTGTTCTTCTTTCCCAACCAGTCAGCGGACGCCGGCCTGACCGCCAGCTTCAACTCGTGGATGACTTTCTTCGGCCAGTTCTTCGACCACGGTCTTGACCTGGTCACCAAGAGCGCCACCGACATCGTATTCATCCCGCTGCAACCGGACGATCCGTTGTTCGTACCGGGCAGCCCGACCAACTTCATGGTGCTGTCACGTGCGGTGCGTACCGCCGGCGCGGACGGAGTAGTCGGCACGGCCGATGATGGCCAGACCAATACCACCTCGCCGTTCGTCGACCAAAGCCAGACCTACAGCTCGCACCCTTCGCATCAGGTGTTCCTGCGCGAGTACGTTCTCAACGCGGCAGGCGACCCTGTTGCAACGGGGAACCTGATTAGCAACCGCGATCTCGGTGCCGATGGCATCTTCGGCACTGCGGATGATGGCGTCGGTGATGGCATGGCGACCTGGAAGGTGGTCAAGGCCCAGGCCCGTGACATTCTCGGTATCAACCTGACCGACGCCGATGTGCACAACGTGCCGTTACTGGCAACCGATGCCTACGGCAACTTCATCCGCGGGCCTAACGGCATGCCGCAGGTGGTGATTCGCGTCAGCAACGGTGCCGACGGCATCGCCGGCACGGCTGATGACGTCACTCAACTGGTCGAAGGCAACCGGGCTGCTCCAATCAGCCTGGCCAATGCCGTGAGCACCGGGCATGCCTTCCTCGACGACATCGCGCACAATGCCGCGCCGGTCGTCGTCGGCGGGGTTCTGCAGGCGGATGGCGACGCCCTTGTCGGCAATGCTCAGCCCGTTGGTCCGACTGGCAACAACCTGACCTATGACAACGAACTGCTCGACGCCCACTACATTGCCGGCGACGGCCGGGCCAACGAGAACATCGGCCTGACCACCGTGCACCATGTGTTCCACTCCGAACACAACCGCCTGGTCCAGCAGTCCAAGGACACCATCCTGGCCTCCGGCGACCTGGCCTTCCTCAATCAGTGGCTGGCTGACGACGTGACCGCAATACCGACTACACCTGCCGGGATCGCGGCGTTGGTGTGGGACGGCGAACGCCTGTTCCAGGCCGCCAAGTTCGGTACCGAGATGCAGTACCAGCACCTGGTGTTCGAAGAGTTCGCGCGGACCGTGCAGCCGCAGGTCGACGAGTTCCTCGCGCCCAACGGCTACGACACCTCGATCAACCCGGCGATCCTCGCCGAGTTCGCCCACGTGGTGTACCGCTTCGGTCACTCGATGTTGACCGAGACCGTCGATCGCTTCGACCCTGCGTTCAATCCGCTGCTCACTGACCCGACCAATCCGGACTCGCAAATGGGGCTGATCGCGGCCTTCCTCAACCCGCTGGCGTTCGCCGGCAGCGGCGCGACCGCGGACGCAGCGGCAGGGGCGATCATTCGTGGTGTGACCCGTCAGGTCGGCAACGAGATCGACGAGTTCGTCACTGAAGCCTTGCGCAACAACCTGCTCGGTCTGCCGCTCGATTTGCCGGCCCTGAACCTGGCGCGTGGTCGCGACACTGGCATCCCTACATTGAATGAAGCGCGTCGTGATATGTACGGAGCGACCGGCGACAGCCAACTGAAACCGTACATCAGTTGGGCTGACCTGGTGGACCACCTCAAGCACCCCGAGTCGCTGGTCAACTTCATCGCGGCCTATGGCACACATAGCTCGATCACGTCGGCGACCACCCTGGCAGACAAACGCGCTGCCGCACTGGCGCTGGTATTCGGTGGCGCGGGTTCGCCAGCCGACCGCCTGGACTTCCTCAATAGCACTGGTGCCTGGGCCAACGTAACGCAGGCCGGCGCGGATGGGGTACTGGGTACCGCAGACGACGTGACGGGTGTGACGATCACCGGGCTAGACGATGTCGACTTCTGGGTCGGTGGCCTCGCCGAACAGAAAATGCCGTTCGGCGGCATGCTCGGCTCGACGTTCAACTTCGTGTTTGAAACCCAGATGGAGGCGTTGCAGAACGGCGACCGCTTCTACTACCTGTCGCGTACCGCGGGCCTGAACTTCGGCACTGAGCTTGAAAACAACTCGTTTGCCAAGTTGATCATGCTCAACAGCGATGTCACCCACCTGTCGAACACCGTGTTCCTGACACCGACCTTCACCCTCGAGGTGAATCAGGCCAATCAGTTCACCGGCCTTGGCGTGGGTGGCCACGACGACCCGACCGGCGGCATCATGATCAACGGCGTGGAAGTCGTGCCGCTGGTGATTCGCGACAACCCCGACACCCCAGGTGCGGACACCAATTACCTGCAGTACACCGGTGAAGATCATGTCGTCATGGGCGGCACCGCCGGCAATGACATCATCATTTCCGGTGATGGCGATGACACTGTTTACGGCGACGGCGGCAACGACCGTCTCGAAGGCGGTGCGGGGAACGATGCGGTGCTGGGCGGCGATGGCGATGACATCATCAGCGACTCGTTCGGCGACAACCGTCTGGAAGGTAATGCCGGTAACGATGTGATCGTGGCGGGCAGCATGTTTGCCTTAGGCAACCTGATCCTGGGTGGCGATGGCCAGGACTTCATCATCACCACCGAAGACATCACCACCACCTTCGGTGGCCAGGGTGACGACTTCATCCTCGGTGCCAAGACCAACCTGCCACCGACCGGTAACGAAGGTGATGACTGGATCGAGAAAGGCACCCAGGACGGTGCGCCAGGCGATAACTTCTCGCCGCTGCTCAATGACGACATCATCGGCAACGATATCTTTGTCGGTGGCGGTGGCTTCGACGAAATGATCGGCGAGGGTGGCGATGACATCTTTGTCGGCAGCGATGCCCAGGACAAGATGGACGGCATGTCCGGCTTCGACTGGATCACCTACAAGAATGACAAGGTTGGCGTGACCGCTGACCTGAGCCTGGCCGCGCTGGCGCAGCCACACGGCAACGCGCCAAACCAGAACGCCGGGGTATTCAATCCGGTCGGCGCCTCGCCGGCCTCGATTCTCGACCGTTTTGCCGAGGTCGAGGGTTTGTCCGGTTCGAGCTTCGGCGACGTGCTCAAAGGCGATGATGTCGATGCTGACACCATCATCAACCACGGTGGTGCCACGGGCAGTGCACTGACCAATGTCGCGTTGATCCGCGGACTGGATCAGTTCCTGGCCGATGCCGGCTTGCCGGTTACCGGCTTTGCCACCGGCAACATCATCCTCGGCGGTGATGGCAGTGACCTGATCGAAGGCCGCGGTGGTGACGACCTGATCGACGGTGACAAATGGATCAACGTCAGGATTGCCGTTTATGCCCCTGGCGACGTCAACCATACGGGCCCTGAGGTCGCCTCCTTCGACAGCATGGTCGATATGATCCCGTTCATGATCGACGGTACCATTAACCCCGGTCAGCTCAAGGCCGTGCGGGAAATCATGCCGGGTACCTCGACGGGCGGGGCGGCCTTCGACACCGCCATTTACTCCGGGGTTGCCTCCGAGTATACGGTTACCGTTGATGACCGCGGCACGGTCGATCTGGCGGACGATGTCTATACGGTGACAGATAGCGTAGCGGGCCGCGACGGCACCGATACCCTGCTGCATATCGAACGCCTGCAGTTCTCCGATGAACAGCAAGTGCTGGTACCGGGGCTCAATGCCCAGCCGACTGGCAGTCCGGCGGTCATCGATGGCAACGGCGGTGCGATAGTCGTGGGCGACACGCTGACGGTCAACGTGAACGCGTTGCGCGATGCCGACAACATCACGGCGGGTAATCCGCTGGGCTTGATCAATAGCTCGGTGTCCTACTACTGGCAGTTCGAGTCAACGCCAGGCAGCGGCGTTTTCGAGGACATCATCCTCTTGCCGGCCGGCGACCTGGCGTTCCAGAGTGCCGACGGCACCACGTTCAAGGTCTCTCCCGACCTTGCCGGGTTGTCGCTGCGGGTCAAGGCGATCTACCAGGATGCTCACGGCACGACTGAAATCATGTTCTCGCAGCCGACTGGCGTAGTGGCTCCTGGCACACCGGTCGTACCGACGGCGCCGATACCGGTAGTCGATGCCACCGAGGGTGGCGCGGGCCTGCACATGGTTCGCTCCGACCTCAACTTCATTCTTGACCAGATCAAGATTGCCGAGGCTGAAGCGTCCGGTCAGGACATCCTTTCGCTGATCCCGAACATTCGCGCGCCGTTGGGCCTGCGTGCGGTCGACGGGTCGAACAACAACCTGATGAACCTCAATGGCCACAACAACACCGAGTTTGGTGCCGCCGACAACGTCTTTCCGCGCTTGAGCGATCCGGTCTTCAATCCGGCGGAAGGTGTGCCTGCCGGCTTCTTCGGCCCCGGTTCGCCGGCCGTCCCTGGATCGTCGTATGCGCAGACCAGCGGCAATGTGTTTGACTCACAGCCACGCACTATCAGTAACCTGATCTCCGACCAGACGTCGAATAACCCGGCGGCCTATGCCGCGGCCCACGACGTTGGCGCGGACGGCGTGCTCAACTTCGGCGCGGTGGGCAACGACGACGTGCTCAAGGATGGCGTGCGGGTAGTCGCCAGCCCTGGCCTGGACGGTCAGTTCGGTACTGCCGACGACCACGAAGTGTATATGTTCGAGAACACCGCGGCGGATGCGGGGCTGTCCGCACCGTTCAACTCCTGGATGACGTTCTTCGGGCAGTTCTTCGACCATGGCCTGGACCTGGTGACCAAAGGCGGTTCGGGCACCATCTTCATCCCGCTGCAACCGGATGATCCGCTGTTTGTGCCAGGCGGCAACACCAACTTCATGGTGGTGACCCGCGCGACCAACCTGCCAGGGGCGGATGGCATTCTCGGCACGGCCGATGACATCCATGAGCAAAGCAACACCACCACGCCGTTCGTGGACCAGAACCAGACCTATAGCTCGCATCCGTCGCACCAGGTGTTCCTGCGCGCTTATGAACTTACCGCTGACGGCCCCGTCGCCAACGGCAGGTTGATCACTAACCGTGACCTGGGCGCGGATGGCACATTTGGTACCGCGGACGACGTCGAAATCGGTGGCATGGCGACCTGGAAGGTGGTCAAGGCTCAAGCCCGTGACATTTTGGGCATCAACCTGACCGATGCCGACGTCGATAACGCCCCACTGTTGGCGACAGACGCCTATGGCAACTTCATCAAGGGGCCGAACGGCTTCCCGATGGTTGTGATGAGGGGGGCTGACGGCATTGGTGGTACGGCGGATGACGTTCTTGTCGAAGGCGATCCGACTTCCCCCATTAGCCTGACCACTGCTGTGCGTACCGGTCACCAGTTCCTCGTCGACATCAACAACAATGCCGCACCGGTAATCGTCGGTGGGGTTCTGCAGGCGGATACCGACTCCCTGGTCGGTAATGCGCAGCCCACTGGCCCGGCCGGCAACAACCTGACCTATGACAACGAACTGCTCGACGCTCACTACATCGCTGGCGACGGCCGGGTCAACGAGAACATCGGCCTGACTGCGGTGCATGCGATCTTCCACTCCGAGCACAACCGCCTGGTCCAGCAGACCAAGGACACCGTGCTCGATTCGGGTGACGTGACCTTCCTCAACGAGTGGCTGCTCAATCCGGTGGCAGCATTGCCAACCACCCAGGCCGAGTTCGATGCGTTGCAGTGGAATGGCGAGCGCTTGTTCCAGGCTGCCAAGTTCGGTACCGAGATGCAGTATCAACACCTGGTGTTCGAGGAGTTTGCGCGGACCATCCAGCCTAACGTTGACCTGTTCTTCGCACCGACCCAGGTCTATGACGTCGACCTCGATCCCTCGATCGTCGCCGAGTTCGCCCACACCGTGTACCGGTTTGGTCACTCGATGCTGACCGAGACTGTCGATCGCTACGACATCGACTTCAACGTGGTGGGCGATCCGGCCAGCGCCAATCCCGATCAGCAACTGGGCTTGATCGCGGCGTTCCTCAACCCGTTGGCGTACGCCGCCAGTGGCGTGTCGCCAGAGGATGCGACCAGTGCGATCGTGCGTGGGGTGACCCGTCAAGCCGGTAACGAAATCGACGAGTTCGTTACCGAGGCTTTGCGCAATAACCTGTTGGGCTTGCCGCTCGACCTGCCGGCGATCAACATCGCCCGTGGCCGCGACGTGGGGATTCCTTCACTCAACGCGTTCCGCCGCGACATCTACAGCCAAACCGGTGACACCCAACTCAAGCCGTACAACAGCTGGGTCGATCTGGTGCAGCACCTCAAGCATCCAGAGTCGTTGATCAACTTCATCGCGGCCTATGGTACGCACGCCTCGATCACGTCGGCGATCACGATGGATGCCAAACGCGATGCAGCCCTGGCGCTGGTGTTCGGTGGTGCCGGTGCGCCAGCTGACCGTCTGGACTTCCTCAATGGCACGGGCGCCTTTGCCAACGTGACGCTGCCCGGCAGGGATGGAGTGCTGGGTACTGCCGACGACCTGAAGGGCGTGACGGTCACGGGCGTCGATGCCATCGATATGTGGATTGGCGGTCTTGCCGAACAGAAAACGCCGTTCGGCGGCATGCTCGGCTCGACCTTCAACTTTGTGTTCGAGAACCAGATGGAAAAACTGCAGGACGGCGATCGCTTCTACTACCTGGAGCGTACCTCTGGCCTGTCGATGAATGCCGAACTTGAAAGCAACTCCTTCGCCAAGCTGATCATGGCCAACACCTCGGCCACGCACTTGCCTGGCCTGGTGTTCTCGGACCCTGGCTTCTACCTGGAAGTGGATCAGGGCAAGCAATTCAACGAAGGCCTGGTCGCTGTCGATCCGCTCGGCCCGAACGGCGAGCAGGTGGTGTTCCGCGACAACCCGCTGACCGTCGGCGCTGACACCAACTACATCCGCTACAGCGGTGCCGAGCACATCGTGCTGGGTGGTACCGACGGCGTCGACATCCTTATCTCCAGTGAAGGCGACGACACGGTCTGGGGCGATGGCGGCAACGATCGCATCGACGGCGGTGACGGCAACGACCAGCTGCGTGGCGGCACTGGCGACGACATCATCACCGACACCGGTGGCGACGATAACATCCAGGGTGGCGACGGCAACGACGTGCTGCACGGAGGCAATGGCGTCAACCTGATCATTGGCGGGTTCGGCAGTGACTTCATCGTGACCGGTGAGGACGCCTCCGAGGCCATTGGTGGCCAGGGCAACGACTTCATCCTGGGCAGCAAGGCCAACGAACAGGACATGGGTAACGAAGGCGATGACTGGATCGAAAAGGGCACCTCGGACGGTGCACCTGGCGACAACTTCGATCCGCTCGGCAACGACCCTGTGATCGGCAACGATGTATTCGTCGGCGGTAACGAGAACGATAAGTTCAACGGCGAAGGCGGTGACGACATCATGGTCGGCAGTCTCGGCTTTGGTGACCGCTATATCGGCGGCTCGGGCTATGACTGGGCGACCTTCAAGGATCTCGCCCAGGGTGTGACCATCGATTACAGCGACCGCTTCTTCGATGTGCCACCGATGCCGGGTTCGGGAGCCTCGGCGCTGGTGCGCTTCGACATCATGGAAGGCCTGTCGGGTTCGACACACGGTGACTTCCTGCGCGGTGATAACGAAGATGCGACATCGCTACCTACCGCGGGTGCAACCGGCAGTGTGCTGACCAACATCAGCCTGATCAACGGCCTGTCCGATCTGCTGGCAGCCGGAGCGACGTTCTACGACGGCGGCAACATCATCCTCGGCGGCAGCGGCAGCGACCTCATCGAAGGTCGCGGCGGTGACGACATCATCGATGGTGACAAGTGGCTGAACGTACGCATCAGCGTACGGGCAAACGCTGATGGTACCGGCGCGGAAATCGCCAGTTTCAACAGCATGGAGCCGCTGGTGCCGTTTATGCTCAACGGTACCTACAATCCGGGCCAACTGGTCGTCGTGCGGGAGATTCTGGCCGGCACTGACAACTTCGACACCGCGGTGTATTCCGGTAATGCGTCGGAGTACACAGTCACGCTCGACGGCAATGCCGTCGTCGTGACCGACCTGGTGGCGGGCCGTGATGGTGTCGATCGTCTGACGGGCATCGAGCGTCTGCAGTTCTCTGACCAGGCGCAGGCGACCGGAGTCGGCACCGCTGTGAACAGTGGACCTGTGGGGCGTCTGGCAATTCTCGACGCTACTACCGGTGCGCGTGACGATACGCCTGTCGCCGGTCAGTTGCTGCGGGTCAGCAGTCAGTCGATCCGCGACCTGGACAGCGTGAGTGCAACCAATGCGACCGGTGCGGTTACCGGTCCCGTGTCTTACTACTGGCAAGTCGAAAACGTTGCTGGCTCGGGTGTCTATGAAGACATCACCTTCGTCGCCGCCGGCGAGGTATCGCGGGCGATCGGCGCCACCTACCGGGTGGCGGATGATGTCGCCGGTCTGAACATCCGTGTTCGGGCGGTGTATCAGGATGGCAATGGCACGCTGGAGTTTGTCTCCTCGTCGGCGAACAACACACCGACGGCAGGGCCAACCGTCACCGGGCTTGCAACACAGAACCAGGTGCTGACCGCCGACCCGTCGACCATCATTGACGTCGATGGCCTCAGCAATCCGCAGTTCACCTTCCAGTGGCAGGTGACCAACGGGGTTACCTTCGTCAACATCGCCGGTGCCACCGGCAGCACGCTTACGCTTGGCCAGGCTCAGGTCGGCAACCAGGTGCGCGTGGTGGTCAGTTACGTGGATGACTTCGGTGTCGCTGAAAGCGTGCCGTCCGATGCCACGGCGCCGGTGGTCAACGTCAACGATGCACCGACAGGTGCGTTGCTGATCAGCGATACCACACCGACTCAAGGGCAGGTGCTGACCGCACAGACGGCCGCGATTGTCGATCCGGACGGCGTGGGCGCATTCAGCTACCAATGGCAGCAAGGTACCGGGACTACCTTCACCAATATCGCTGGCGCAACGGGCGTGAACTTCACGCCTGGCGCGGCGCAGATCAACCAGCAAATCCGGGTGATCGCGCGCTACACCGATGGCTTCGGCACGCTGGAGTCGGTGACCTCGGCGGCGACGGCGCTGGTCGTGCTGCTGGGTGCGGTGCAAACGGGTGACGCTTTGGCGAACACCCTCGTCGGTACCGCAGGTAGCGATGTGCTGTTCGGCCTGGGCGGCAACGATACGCTCATTGGCCTGGGCGGTGTCGACCAGTTGTTTGGTGGCATCGGTGACGACAATCTCAGTGGCGGAGACGGCAACGACTTCCTCAATGGCGAGGACGGCAATGACTTCCTCAATGGCGGTGCGGGTAATGACCAGATGCTGGGCGGAGTCGGTAACGACACCTACCGCGTCGACTCAGCCGGGGATGTACTGATCGAGTTGACCGGCGAGGGTGCGGATTCCGTGCAGACCACGCTGGCCAGCTTCACACTGGGCGCCAATATGGAGCACCTGCTCTACCTCGGCGCCGCCAACTTCACCGGTAACGGCAACGCGCTGAACAACGTCATTACTGGTGGGGCGGCTAATGACACCCTCAACGGCGGTGACGGCAATGACACACTGATGGGTGGCGCCGGCAACGACGTCCTCACCGGCGGTGCGGGCAATGACGCGATGGTCGGTGGAGCCGGCAACGATACCTTCCGCGTCGATTCAACCGGGGACCTGGTGGTCGAGACGGCGGGTGAGGGTTCCGATTCCGTGCAGACGACGCTGGCCAGTTACACACTGGGCGCCAATGTCGAGAACCTGCTCTACACCGGAACCGGCAACTTCACCGGCAACGGCAACGCGTTGAATAACGTCATGACCGGTGGGGTGGGTAATGACACCCTCAACGGCGGTGACGGTAACGACACCTTGCTCGGTGGCGCCGGCAACGACGTCATCACTGGCGGTGCGGGCAATGACCGGATGGTCGGTGGCGTCGGCAACGACACCTTCCGCGTCGATTCGAGCGGAGACTTGGTGGTCGAGGTGACAGGTGAGGGTGCGGACTCCGTACAGACGACGACGATCAGCTACACGCTAGGCACCAATGTCGAGCATCTGCTCTACCTCGGAGCCGGCAACTTCGTCGGTACCGGCAACGCGTTGAACAACATCATGACCGGTGGGGTGGGTAATGACACCCTCAACGGTGGTGATGGCAACGACACATTGCTCGGTGGCATCGGCAACGACGTCATCAATGGCGGTGCGGGGGCTGACCGGCTGGAAGGCGGAGTCGGCAATGATACCTACATCGTCGATTCTGCCGCGGACGGGGTGATCGAGTTGGCGGGTAACGGTGAGGACTCCATCCAGACCTCGCTGTCCAGTTACACACTGGGCGCCGATGCCGAGCATCTGCTCTACACCGGAGTTGGCAACTTCAGCGGTACCGGCAACGCGTCGAACAACGTCATCACCGGTGGGGCGGGTAACGACAACCTCAACGGCGCTGGCGGTAACGACACAATGCTGGGCGGTGCAGGCAACGACATCATCGATGGCGGTGCCGGCAACGACAGTATTGCGGGTGGTGCCGGCAACGACACGATGAATGCCGGCAGTGGCGACGATGTCTTCGTGTTCGGACTGGCCTTCGGCAACGATCGGATCCTCAACTTTGATGCCAACGCGGCTGGAGGACAGGATTTGCTCAATTTTGCCGCGCTCAACATCACGGCAGCGACATTCAACACGAGTGTCAACATCGTTGATCAGGGAGCGGATTTGTTGCTGAACTTCGGCGCCGGTTCCATCACCCTGGTAGGTGTGGGCGACCCGAACACCATCTCGGCCTCGGACTTCATTCTGGCCTCTTGATGTTCTGACAGGCACTGTCGCAAGGAGCGTGGACCACGGAAGGGAGGGCAATGGATGCCCTCCCTTTCTTCTTCCACCTGGTTTTCCGGGTGCCAGCAGCGTACTGGAGCTCGACAAAGCAGGCTGGAACCGAGCTGCGAAATCAAAAAATGAAAAAGGGGGAATTCGGCCGTGAACATTTCAGCCACCTGCCTCTTGATCAGCCTGTTGGCTTCGGTAACGGCTTCTGCCCTCGGAGCTGCTTCGGTGTTCGATCTGGACTTCACCCGATCGGCCAAGGAAACCCTGAAAAAACTGGATATCAACGACGCTTGCATCATCTCCGTTTCAAATCCTGCCGCGTTTACCTTCTGCCGAAAAGGATCGTCGACGCTTTGGAAGTATCAGGCGCTGGATCTGGAACAACAGGCGGCGATCCAGATTGGGCATAAGCGGTCTTCGACCGACTATCAACGAATTACCATCGTGCAACTCAACAGCGTTGCTTGCGAGCAGGAACACCTTGCAGCATTGGCTAAACCGGCTATCAGGCGTGGACTTGTGCTTGGCCTGATCACTCTGTTTTTGTTGGTCAGTCTTGGATATACCTACCGGGCAATCCGGTATGGCTACTATGACCAGGCTGGTCATTCGAAGCCCGATTTACAGCAATCCAGCGAATTTCAGTTACCGCAAAACTCAACTGTCATGGCGTTGGTCGCGTGGGGTATGGCGGCCATTACGGCATTTATCTACTTCGGCTTTTGAGTTTGACCGCAGATAGCGGACATGCCGTCAGGGGCTGCACATTTTGATCAATAAGTTGTCATTTACGGTCATTGAGCCATGGCGTCACGGCTCTTAGTCTGTCGAACATGAATGATGGGGGCCGTAGAGCTCCTGCACTTTCCGTGATCGATCGATGTGGAGTTACCGATGACCGCCGCTCAATACCCGCACCTGCTGGCTCCGCTGGACCTGGGTTTCACCACGCTGCGCAATCGCACCCTGATGGGCTCGATGCACACTGGCCTTGAAGAGAAGCCGGGTGGTTTCGAGCGCATGGCGGCGTACTTTGCCGAACGTGCCCGTGGCGGTGTCGGCCTGATGGTCACCGGCGGTATCGGCCCGAACGATGAAGGCGGCGTGTATTCCGGCGCGGCCAAGCTGACGACTGAAGAGGAAGCGCTGAAACACCGCATCGTCACTCGTGCCGTGCATGATGCAGGCGGCAAGATCTGCATGCAGATCCTCCACGCCGGTCGTTATGCCTACAGCCCGAAACAGGTCGCGCCGAGTGCGATCCAGGCGCCGATCAACCCGTTCAAGCCCAAGGAGCTGGACGAGGAGGGCATCGAGAAGCAGATCAGCGATTTCGTCACCTGCTCGGTACTGGCACAAACCGCCGAGTACGACGGCGTGGAAATCATGGGCTCCGAAGGTTATTTCATTAACCAGTTCCTCGCCGCCCACACCAACCACCGTACCGACCGCTGGGGCGGCAGCTACGAAAACCGCATGCGCCTGCCAGTGGAAATCGTTCGCCGGGTGCGTGAAGCGGTCGGCCCGAACTTCATCATCATTTTCCGCCTGTCGATGCTCGACCTGGTCGAAGGCGGCAGCAGCTGGGACGAGATCGTGCAACTGGCCAAGGCCATCGAGCAGGCCGGCGCGACCATCATCAACACCGGTATCGGCTGGCACGAAGCGCGGATTCCGACGATCGCCACCAAAGTGCCGCGCGCGGCGTTCAGCAAGGTCACGGCCAAGCTGCGTGGTTCGGTCAATATTCCGCTGATCACCACCAACCGCATCAACACGCCGGAAGTGGCCGAGCAGATCCTCGCCGAGGGCGATGCCGACATGGTGTCCATGGCGCGGCCGTTCCTCGCCGACCCGGATTTCGTCAACAAGGCCGCTGCAGGCCGCGCCGATGAGATCAACACCTGCATCGGTTGCAACCAGGCCTGCCTCGATCACACCTTCGGCGGCAAGCTGACCAGCTGCCTGGTCAACCCACGTGCCTGCCACGAAACAGAACTCAACTACCTGCCTGTGCAGCAATTGAAGAAAATCGCCGTGGTCGGTGCCGGCCCGGCCGGTCTGTCCGCCGCGACCGTGGCCGCCGAGCGTGGCCATCAGGTGACGTTGTTCGATTCGGCCAGTGAAATCGGCGGTCAGTTCAACATTGCCAAGCGGGTGCCGGGCAAGGAAGAGTTCTTCGAGACCATTCGCTACTTCAACCGCAAGCTGCAGACCACCCATGTCGAGGTGTGCCTGAACACCCGCGTCGATGTGGCGCAACTGGTCGAGGGCGGCTACGACGAGATCATTCTGGCCACCGGCATTGCGCCGCGCGTGCCGGCCATTCCAGGTGTGGAAAACACCAAGGTGCTGAGCTACCTGGATGTGATCCTGGAGCGCAAGCCGGTCGGCAAGCGTGTCGCGGTGATTGGTGCCGGTGGTATCGGTTTCGACGTCTCCGAGTTCCTTGTGCATGAAGGCGTCGCCACCAGTCAGGATCGTGCCGCGTTCTGGAAGGAATGGGGCATCGATACGCACCTTGAAGCGCGCGGCGGTGTCGCAGGTATCAAGGCCACGCCCCATGCGCCGGCTCGCGAGGTGTTCCTGCTGCAACGCAAGAAATCCAAGGTTGGCGACGGCCTGGGCAAGACCACCGGCTGGATTCATCGTACCGGCCTGAAGAACAAGCAGGTACAGATGCTCAACAGCGTTGAATACCTGAAGATCGACGACGAAGGCCTGCACATTCGCATTGGCGAAACCGGCGAGCCGCAGGTGCTGCCAGTGGACAACATCGTGATTTGCGCCGGGCAGGATCCGCTGCGTGAGTTGCATGACGGTCTGGTGTCGGCGGGGCAGAGCGTGCACCTGATCGGCGGCGCGGATGTCGCGGCAGAGCTGGATGCCAAGCGGGCGATCAATCAGGGTTCGCGGTTGGCGGCGCAGTTGTAATTCACGTAATCAGGCTGTTCACAAAACCTGTGGCGAGGGGGCTTGCCCCCGTTGGGACGCGAAGCGGCCCTAATACGACTGCTTCGCAGCCGAACGGGGGCAAGCCCCCTCGCCACAAAGGTGCTGCTAAGATGCCGGATCACTCCAATGATCCGGCATCATGCTTTCTCCTCCTGACAACTGGCTTCCTCAAGTCCCCCTCGAACCCCTTCACCTCGACTGGCTCGCTCACGCCGGCATCGAGTTGGCGGTCCTGCGCCTGGACCAGATCGACCCGCTGATCAGCGGCAACAAATGGTTCAAGTTCATCGAACACCTGAGGATCGCCGACCGCGCTGGTGCCGAAGGCATCATCAGCCTGGGTGGCGCGCACTCCAATCACCTTCACGCGCTGGCAGCGGCGGGCAAGCGTTTCGGTTTTTCCACTGTCGGCCTGTTGCGCGGCCATCCTCAGCAAACCCCGACGGTCAACGACTTGCAGGCGTTCGGCATGCAGTTGCACTGGCTGGGCTATGCCGGTTATCGCGCAAGGCATGAAGCGGGTTTCTGGCAACCCTGGCAGACACGCTACCCGACGTTGCATCCGGTGCCTGAAGGGGGGGGAGGTTTGCCTGGCGCCCTGGGTTGCATGCAGTTGCGGGCCGCTGTTTGCGCACAATTGCAGGGCTTGGGCTGGAGCGACTACGACGGCTGGTGGCTGGCCTGCGGAACCGGCACGACGCTGGCCGGCCTGGTGCTTGCGGAGGCCGGGGATCATCCGGTGTACGGTGCCCTGGCGGTGCCAGGCGATCACGGGGTGGCGCAGCAGGTCGAGAGTATCGTGCAGCAGGCCGCTATCGCCGATCCGGTTTATGAACTGTTCGACGCCAGCCGTGGCGGTTTTGCCAAAGTCGATCCGCTTCTGCTCGATTTCATTGAAAGGGCCGAGCAGGCCAGCGGCGTTCCCCTGGAGCCGCTGTACACCGGCAAAGCGCTGCTGGCACTCAAGCAGCAACTCGAGGCGGGAAAGTTTGCCCGTGGCACGCGGCTGATCTTCGTTCACACCGGCGGCTTGCAGGGGTGGCGGGGATTCAGTTCAAAAAACTGAGCGGCGCTGCGATCCAGTGTGGGAGCAAGTCCGCCCCCACATTGGCATTCAGTGGCCTCAGGTATCGCGGTTTACGCTTTTTGGCATCATCCGCAGCAAGGTGTTATCGCCCACCACGTAATGGTGATACAGCGCGGCCACTGCATGCAGGCCGATCAGCCAATAGCCGATAGTGCCGCCGAGCTCGTGCCAGTCCTGGAGTTGTTTGCCCAGCTCCTTGTTTTCCGCTATTGGCATCGGCAGGTCGAAACCGTAGAACATCACCTGATTGCCCTTGGCGCTGGTGACCAGCCACCCGAGAATGGGCGTTACGATCATGAAAATGTACAGCGCCCAGTGCATCAACCTGGCCAGCGTCGTTTGCCATCGCGGCGAGGCCGGGAAGACCTGTGGCGCCGGGCCGAGACTGCGTGCGAACAAGCGCAGCCAGACCAGGACGAATACGGTCAGGCCGAGCATGAAGTGAGATTCGACGATCAGCGTGCGCCCGCCACTGCCCTTGGGAAACATCCCGCGAAACTCGATACAGGCGTAAACCAGTGCCAGCAGGACCAGCATCAACCAATGCAGCGTTATCGATACGGTGCTGTAGCGCGAGGCAGAGTTCTTCCACGGCATACGGTGTTCCTCAGAGGTCCGGTTTAAAGCCACCGTTCTTGTCCGACGGTGTGCCTTAACTGTAATCCTGTTTCACCGGGTTTGCCTGAGGCGAATGGTCGCTGGATGCTCTGATTCGGTAATACACAGAAAATCCCCTGTAGGAGCGAGCCTGCTCGCGATGGTCGTCAACGATGACGCCGGCAGCCTGACACCCAGCGGTGTCCTGGAGCTCATCGCGAGCAAGCTCGCTCCTACAGGGGGGCGTTTTTTAGCTCGATTGCGGCATTTCGCCGTTGGCCAGGCGCTTGTTGATGTCGGCGATCACTTCCGGCAGGTCGGTGATGGTGTCGATCATGTAGTGCGGGCGCGAACTGTCGAACATCGCGTGGATGCGCTTGCGCTCGCTGTCCAGTTGGTCGCTGCCCAGCGCGCGATAACCTTCGTAGTCCAGGCCCAGGGCGTTACCGGAGCAGATCAGCGCAACGGTCCACATGCCGGCGCGGCGACCTTCGAGGATGCCCGGTACGGTGTCATCGATCTTCACGCACGCGCCGACATCGTCGATGCCCAGGGCGATGACGTTGGCCAGTGCCTGGGCAGGCCATGGGCGACCATTCGGCACTTCGTCGGTAGCGACCACGTGATCGGCCACGTAACCGTTGGTCGCGGCCAGTTCGACCACTTTGTCCATGACCTGTTTCGGGTAGCCGGAGCAGGAGCCGATCTTGATCCCTTGCTGGCGCAGGTTGGCGATGGTCTCCAGCGCACCTGGAATCAGCGCCGAGTGCTCGGCGATCTTTTCGATCTGCAGCGGCATGAAGCGCTGATAGATGGCGGTCACGTCATCGTCGGTCGGCGTGCGGCCGAACACTTTGCGATAACGCTCGGCAACTTCCGGCAGATCGCACAGGGTGCGGATGTGGTCCCACTTGCCCATGCCCATCGGGCCTCGGGCTTCTTCGATGGACACCTGGACGTCGAACTCGGCGAACGCCTCGACGAAAATCTGCGTCGGGGCAAAGGAGCCGAAGTCGACCACGGTGCCGGCCCAGTCGAGGATGGCGGCTTGCAGTTTGCTTGGGTTGGAGTAGTTCATGGTGATCAAGTCCTGTGGCAACTGGCTAATGATGGGTTGCTTTTTTGTGGGAGCGGGCTTGCTCGCGAATACGGTCTGACATTCAGCAATGATGTCGACTGATATGCCGCTTTCGCGAGCAAGCCCGCTCCCACAGAGAATTGCGGTGTGGGTTAGATCTCGAGCACTTCCATCTCGCGCAACACTTCAGCAATCGCTGCCACCGCTTCGCGCATTTGCGCCGGGTTGACGTGACCGATGCAGCCGACGCGGAAGGTTTCGACCTGGGTCAGTTTGCCGGGGTAGAGGATGTAGCCCTTGGCCTTGACCCGTTCGTAGAACTCCTTGAACTGGTAGCGCGGATCATTCGGGGCGTGGAAGGTGGCGATGATCGGCGCCTGGATAGCCGCCGGCAGGAAGCTGCGCAGTCCCAGCTTGCCCATCTCTTCCATCAATGCCTGGCAGTTGGCGGCGTAGCGTTCGTGCCGCGCCGGCAAGCCACCTTCTTCGTTGTATTGCAGCAGGGCTTCGTGCAGTGCGGCGACCACATGGGTCGGCGGGGTGAAGCGCCACTGGCCGGTCTTGGCCATGTAGGCGTGCTGGTCCTGCAGGTCCATCGCCAACGAGTGCGAATTACCGGCGGCGCTGGCCAGGGATTCCTTGCGGGCGAAGACAAAACCCATGCCCGGAACACCTTCCAGGCATTTGCCCGACGCAGCGATCAGGGCGTCGAATGGCACCTGTTGCGCGTCCACCGGCAGCGCGCCGAAGGAGCTCATGGCGTCGATGATCAGGCGCTTGCCGTGTTGCGCCACGACCTGGGCAATCTCCGGCAGCGGATTGAGGATGCCGGTGCTGGTTTCGCAGTGAATCAGGGCGATGTGGGTGATGCCGGTGTCGGCGCGCAGCAGACGGTCGACGTCGGCGGCGGTGGTCGGTTCGTCTTCGGCGGTTTCGAAGGTGCTGAAGGAGCGGCCCAGCACTTCGCAGATTTTCGCCAGGCGCTTGCCGTAGGCACCGTTGATCAGTACCAGAACCTTGCCATCGCGAGGCACTAGCGTGCCGATCGCTGCCTCGACCGCGAAGGTGCCGCTGCCTTGCAGGGGTACGCAATGGTGGGTGGCGGCGCCGTTGATGATCGCCAGCAGTTGCTCGCAGAGGCTGGCGGTCAGTTGATTGAAACGGTCATCCCATGAACCCCAGTCGACCATCATCGCCTGACGGGTGCGGGCCGAAGTGGTCAATGGGCCGGGGGTGAGCAGGATGGGTTCGGCAGTACTCATTCTCGTGTCCTCGCAATCGATGGGATGAAGCTACGGGGCTTAAATTGCAATTTGCCGTGTTATCAATCAAATTGTTTATTGTTATGCCAGCCATCAGTGAGGGTTATTCATGAACCTGTTTCAGCTGCGCGCCTTCGATGCCGTGGCCCGGGAGGGCAGCTTTACCCGGGCGGCGGCGCGGCTGTTCATCAGCCAACCGGCGGTTACCGGGCACATCAAGGCCCTGGAGGAGCACTACCAGATCACCTTGCTGCGCCGCACCGCCCGACGAGTGGAGCTGACGGAGGAGGGCACCAAGCTGGCGGCCATCACCCGGGCGATGTTCGGCCTGGCCGAAGAGGCGCAGGTGATGCTCGAAGCCAACCGGCAATTGCTGACGGGGCGTCTGGAGGTGGCGGCGGATGGTCCGCACATGGTCATGCCGATGCTCGCCAGCCTGCGCGCGCGCTATCCGGGGATCACGGTGAACCTGCGCCTGGGTAACGCCCAGGAAACTCTGGCGGCGCTGCTGTCCGAACATGCCGATGTGGCGGTGCTGACCGAGGTCGAGCCGCGCAAGGGCTTGCACCTGCAGGCGCTGAACGAGTCACGGATTTGCGCACTGGTGCCCGAGGGCCATCCTTGGGCGCAGAAGACCAAAGGCGTGCAGCTCAAGGAGCTGGATCAGGTGATCATGGTACTGCGCGAACCGAGTTCGATTACCCGGCGCACCTTCGATGAGGCTTGCGCCCAGGCCAGGGTCAATCCTCGGGTGTTGCTGGAACTGGACAGCCGCGAAGCGGTGACCGAGGCGGTGGCCGCCGAACTGGGGGTTGGGGTGGTGTCTTCGGTGGAGGTCAGCCACGACCCGCGAGTGGCGGCGGTGCCGATCATTGGCGAGGGGTTGCTTAACCGGCACATGATCGGGTGCATGGAGCGGCGACGGGATTTGCGCTTGATCCAGGCGTTTTTCGGGCTGGCGCCCGTCAGGTAGACCGAGACGCGGCCTTCGCGAGCAAGCCCGCTCCCACAGGGATCACGCTGAACCTGTGGGAGCGGGCTTGCTCGCGAAGGGGCCGGACCTGCCTACACCAGACTCTCGCGAACCATCTGCAGAAACGTCGCCACCACCCGCCGCGAACTCTGCTCGCGCAGGCACACCAGGGTTTCAGTCAGCCGTCGTTTGCAATCGATAATCGGCAGCGCGCAAACCCGGGAGTCCGCGCCAAACTCGGCAGCCGAAACCACGCCCACCCCAATCCCAACCACCACCGCTTCCCGCGCGGCCTCCCGGCCTTCAACCTGAATGGCCGGGCGAATGCGGAACCCGGCCCCGGCCATTTCCTCTTCCAGGGTCTGCCGGGTCACCGAACCGATTTCCCGTAGCACCAGTGGTGTGTCGTCGAGGTCCGCGAGGGTGATGGATTCGCGGTCGGCCCACGGGTGATTGCGCGACACGAATGCGACCATCGGGTCGTTACGCAGGGGCAGGGAGATCAGGCGTTCATCGCTGACGTCGCGGCCCAGTAACGCCAGGTCCGCCTGATAGTTGAACAGGCGAAACAGTGATTCATCGGTGTTGCCGGTTTCGATCTTCACGCTGATGCCGGGGTAGCGTTCGCAGAAGCGGGCAATTTGCGGCAGCACGTGCACCGGCGCATCCACCGCCAGAATCAGGCTGCCGGTCTGCAAGGCCTGGGAATCCTGCAACAGCTCCTGGGCTTCGGCCTCAATCACAAAAAGCCGCTGGGTCACGCTGAGCAGGCGTTCACCCAGATCGGTCAGGCGTACCGAGCGCTTGTTGCGGTGAAACAGCAAAACGCCATAGCGCTCTTCGAGTTTGCGCACTTGGTCGGAAATCGCCGGCTGCGTCAGAAAAAGTCGCTCGGCGGCTTTGGTAAAGCTTCCATGGACCGCCACGGCATGGAAGGCTTTGAGCTGGGCGTGGGAAACCGACATGGGAATCTCCAGTAACAAGCTGAGCTTATTTTGGAAATACGATAAATCGATTTCACTTATTAATCAGTAATTGTTTTTATCCACCTCAGCCCCGGTGACTGGTCAGTCGAACAGCAGCGGGTGCCATGAGCCTGTGCGTGCAACTACAGGACTCATCTGACCGGAATCACCCAAAGGGACAAGGTGATTTCGCAGTGCTCAACAATAAAAACACAGGCGTTTTCTTCCAATTCTGCCGGCACACTCACACCCTGAGGTCAGAACTACAATGAACAAGCACATCGGCACCATCAAGCGTTGGCGCGTGCAGATCTTCGCGATCACCTGGCTCGCCTACGCCGCTTTCTACTTCACCCGCAAAGCGTTCTCGGTCGCCAAACTCGGTATTGGCGAAGATCCGACCTTCATGCTCGACAAAATGGCCATGGCCAACCTCGACGCCATCTACCTGACGGCTTACGCCGTTGGCCAATTCACCTGGGGCATCCTCGCCGACCGCTTCGGGCCGCGGGTGGTGGTGCTCGGCGGGTTGCTGATTTCCGCCGCAGCAGCGCTGGTGATGGGCAACTTTGCAACGTTACCGATTTTCGCTACCTGCATGCTGATACAAGGCCTGGCGCAATCCACCGGTTGGTCGGGATTGTGCAAGAACCTCGGCAGCTTCTTTCCCTCCGAGCAACGCGGGCGGGTATTGGGCCTGTGGAGTTCCTGCTATGCCTTTGGTGGTCTGGTAGCCTCGCCGTTTGCCGGTTGGTGGGCGTACACGCTCATCGGTAGCTGGCATGCGGCGTTTGTTTCCAGTGCGGCGGTGGTTGGGCTGGTCGCCGTGCTGTTTTTTATTTTCCAACGCAACAAACCGGAAGACGTGGGCTTGCCGGCGGTGGAACCGGAACCTGAGCTGACCGCCGAACAAGCTGACGCGCAAAGCAAAATCAGCATGTGGGAGCCGCTAAAGGAAATCCTGCGCAACCGCACCGTGCTGGTGTTGGGATTGGCGTACTTCATGCTCAAGCCGGCGCGCTACGCGATTCTGCTGTGGGGGCCGGTGATCGTCTTCGAACAGATGCCTTCGGTGGGCAAGGTGGGTGCGGCGATCATTCCGACCGCGTTTGAACTGGCGGGATTGCTTGGGCCGATCCTGATTGGCCTGGCCTCGGACAAACTGTTCGGCGCCCGGCGCATGCCGGCCTGCGTGATCAGCCTGTTGGCGCTAACGGTGTCCCTGGCGTTTTTCATGGGCGCCCTGCATACCGGCAGCGTACTGCTGGTGGTGGCGCTGCTGTTCGTCATGGGCCTGACCCTCTATGGACCTGACTCGATGATCAGCGGCTCGGCCGCCATCGACTTCGGCACCGCCAAGGCCGGCGCCACGGCAGCCGGTTTCGTCAACGGCTGCGGCTCGGTCGGGGCGATTCTCGGTGGCCTGCTACCGGGTTACTTCGACACCGTTACCGTGTTCATTGTCTTCGCCGGCTGCGCGATGTTCTCGGCGCTGGTGCTGATCCCGCACTGGAACAGCCGCCCTGGCGGCCTGAAAACCAACTACCCCTTCGTGCCCAATCGGGCGATGAACATCAAACCCCTGCGCACCTGAATCCTGCCCCGCGTCGCCTGCTGCGTCTGCGGCAGGCTGGCGTGTGGGCCATTGACTGGAGATTTCCCCATGAGACCCTTTTGGCTGGACCAGGCCTTGAAGGCTGATGCATCCGAAACCTGTCCGCCACTGGAAGGCGACAGCCGCGCCGACGTGTGTATCGTCGGCGGCGGCTACACCGGGTTGTGGACCGCGATCATGCTCAAGGAACAGAACCCCGAGCTGGACGTGTTGCTGATCGAAGCGGATATCTGTGGCGCCGGGGCCAGTGGGCGCAACGGCGGTTGTGCGTTGTCGTGGTCGGCCAAGTATTTCACTCTTGAGCGCTTGTTCGGCGTCGAAGAGGCCGTGCGCCTGGTCAAGGAGTCCGAGCGCAGCATTCATGCCATCGGCGCGTTCTGCGAAAAATACGCGGTGGACGCCGATTACCGCCTCGACGGCACGCTCTACACCGCCACCAACCGTGCGCAATACGGCTCGACCGATGCGGTCATCGCCGCACTGGAGCGCAACGGCATCAACTCATTCACCCAGCGGCCGGTGGCTGATGTGCAGCGCATGGCCGGGTCCGGCAAACACCTGGAAGGCTGGTTTTCCCCGGCCGCGGCGAGTGTGCAGCCAGGCAAGCTGGTGCGCGGTCTGCGCCGGGTCGCCCTGCAGCTGGGCGTGAGGATTCACGAAAACACCGCGATGACCGGGCTGGAAGAGGGCAAGCCGGTGGGCATTCAAACCCCCAACGGCACCGTCCGCGCCGACCGCGTGGTGCTGGCGATGAATGCCTGGATGGCCCGGGCGTTCCCGCAGTTCGAGCGCAGCGTGGCGATCGTTTCCAGCGACATGCTGATCACTGAACCCCGCCCGGACCTGCTCAATGAAATCGGCTTGACCAGCGGCGTCACGGTGCTCGATTCGCGGATTTTCGTGCACTACTACCACAACACCCCGGACGGCCGGATCATGCTGGGCAAGGGCGGCAATACCTTCGCTTACGGTGGACGCATGCTGCCGGTGTTCGATCAGCCTTCGCCTTATGCGGGTTTGTTGCAGAACAGCCTGGCGGATTTCTTCCCGGCGTTTGCCGACGTCAAGGTTGAAGCGACCTGGAATGGTCCGTCGGACCGCTCGGTGACCGGGCTGCCGTTTTTCGGGCAGATGAGCGCCAGTGGCAATGTGTTCTACGGTTTCGGCTACTCCGGCAGCGGTGTCGGTCCCTGCCATATGGGCGGACAGATTCTGGCGTCGATGGTCCAGGGCCTGGACAACCCCTGGACCCGCTCGCCGCTGGTCAACGGCCCGCTGGGTTTTTTCCCGCCGGAGCCGATTCGCTACCTCGGCTCGTTGATGGTGCGCAACGCCATCCGCCGCAAGGAACGCGCGGAGGATCACGGGCGTCGGCCACGGCATCTGGACGTGCGCCTGGCGAAGTTCGCTGCCGCCGCCGGCAAGGCTGACAAGGGCTGAGTTTCAGGGCGCAAGGTCCGAGCGGGTGAGCAGCCAGTCGAACAGCAGGCGGGTATCGCCACGGGGCTCGCGCGGGCGAGGACGATGAGGTTTCGGCCTAGGGCCCAGAGCCGTACAGAGCACCGGGCGATCCGGGTCACTGTCGAGGAAAATCACCAGTACCTCACTGCCGGCCACGGGCAAGCGGGACGGATCGATCCAGTCCTCGGCGCAGGTCAGCGCCAGCGGCAGCCACAGGCCGGTGGACGCCTCCGTGGCTGATGGCGTGGCGGGCCAGAGGCGCACCTGAACCCGGCCATCCTCATCCACTGGCGCCGGTTGCCCGAGCGGGCCGCACACCTGGCCGGGCTGATACCCGGGAATGCTCGGCCGGGGTTGTTTGAGTGGGGGCCTGTACACCGTCGACCAGGGGATGGCGCTGAATTGATTGCGGTAGCCCGCGGCCATGCCCGACGAGTCGTCGAGCAGAATCGATGAGTGGCGCCCCTGATGGCTTATTTCTGTCACCAGCCATTGATCATTGAAATTCGCCAGCGGGTGCTCGGCCACTTGCAGGATCCGACCACTGCGAAATGCCCTCTGGTTACTTTGACCGTGGATCTGCAGGTGTCGGCAGCGCAGGCGTTCCAGTTGTCGACGGCTGAGCTGGTCGCGATGTTGTTGTTCGCGGGCGGGACAATGCCGTGCTGTGGCGAACGAGTGATTGGCTGCGCCTTCGCTGATGTCTGCTGCACCCGGATTCCTGGCGCCAGGGCGCACAGGGGAGAGCGGGGCATCATGGCGCTGGAACAATTCGCTGATCACCGGTTCCTGGTGCTCGCCGAGGGCATTGTTGCTCATCGACATGAGCAACGGTTCCTGGGGAAAACTCAGGCTGTCATCGGCCAGCACCAGCACATGGCCGTCGTGTTGATGCTCGAAGTGATAGTGGATGCCTTCTTCCTCGCACAGTCGTTGCAGCAACGCCAGGTCGGTTTCATCGTACTGGATGCAAAAAGGTCGCAGTGGATAGTGCCCGGTTGTCAGTTCAAAGCGATAACTGCTGGCGGGCAATCCATGCTCCTCAAGCAATTGGCGCAGGATCATGGGCACGCTGGTGCGCTGGAAAACACGTCGACATCGTTGCTGATCCAGCGCCTGGACACGGGGCACCAGCGCCAGTTTGTAGGCGACCCGGTGTCCGCTTCGATGTTCACAACTGGCACTGTGCAGCACGCCATGAATGCCTTGGTCGTGGCCGAACTCGAGGACTGCCGGTTGGTGCAGCAATCGCTCAAGGTTCAGGGCCGGTGCCAGCCCGATGACCTCGATGTCGAATCGATAGGGCTGGTTGAGAGCTTCATGACCACTGAACCGTACCACCTGGAAACTCAGGTCGTTGTCGAGAAGCGTGAGGGTGGTGGGACTTTCCTTGTCGTTGTGCATCGAACGCGCTACCGCCGTGGAGTAGGGTGCAGAGCGTACGAAACCCCAGCGCATTGCGGGCACGCCAAAGCGACATTTCCGAATCGCCCTACAACCGCTGGTGAAGATGTCGATGCAAGTCGGGATTTTTTGGTCGATTGCCAACTTTAGGCCGTATAAACTTGCGCAAAGCGTCGGCCAATAGATGTCTCGGCGCCACAGATGCCACAGATAAGAGAGTGAGAAATGGGCGCACAGTGGAAGGTTAAACACAAAGAAGCGGCAGCCAATGCCAAGGGCAAGATCTTCGGCAAACTGGTGAAGGAAATCACCATTGCTGCGCGCAACGGCGCTGATATTGCTACCAACGCACACTTGCGCCTGGTGGTTGAACAGGCCAAGAAAGCTTCGATGCCCAAGGAAACACTGGATCGCGCCATCAAGAAGGGCGCGGGCCTGCTGGGCGAAACCGTGCAATACCATCGCGTGACCTATGAAGGGTTCGCCCCGCATCAGGTGCCGCTGATCGTTGAGTGCGTGACCGACAACATCAACCGCACCGTCGCCGAGATCCGCGTAGCGTTCCGCAAGGGCCAACTGGGCGCGTCCGGCTCCGTGGCCTGGGACTTCAACCATGTCGGCATGATCGAAGCGTCGCCGGACACCCCGGACGCCGATCCGGAAATGGCCGCCATCGAAGCCGGTGCACAGGATTTCGAACCGGCTGAAGAGGGTGCAACCCTGTTCCTGACCGAGCCGACCGACCTCGACGCGGTCCAGAAAGCCCTGCCGGAACAAGGCTTCACCGTGCTGTCGGCCAAACTGGGTTACCAGCCGAAGAACCCGGTCAGCGGCCTGAGCGATGAGCAGATGGCGGAAGTCGAAGCGTTCCTCGAAGGCCTCGATAACCACGACGACGTGCAGGATATGTTTGTCGGCTTGGCGGGTTGATCGGACTGGCCTGGATCTGACTTGTGGCGAGGGGGCTTGCCCCCGTTCGGTTGCGCAGCAGCCGTCGCTTTTGGGACGGCTTCGCCGTCCAACGGGGGCAAGCCCCCTCGCCACATTGTTTTGTATTTACAGTTTGAACTCAGCTAATTCCTGAACAACTTCCTCAAACCCAGGCCGCGCCAGCACCTGCGGCTGACAGCAACGCTGCTCCAGCTGTTCCAGCACCCCACGCTGCTCATCGCTCAACCCCGAATCAACCCGCGCCAGCAATTCCCCCAGCAATACCCCGAACGCCCGTACCTCGATCCGCTGCAAGGCACGGCTTTCCGGGCTGTCGGACAAGGCGTGGAATGACGCCGCGCCAAAATCCCCCAGCAAGCAATCACCCTGTTCATTCCACAGAATATTGTGTCCATAGAGGTCGCCGTGGGTGATGCCATGGCCGTGCAGGTGCTCGGCCACCGAGGCGATGCCCGCGGCAATGCGTAGCGCCACCGCTGCATTGAAGCGCAAGTCGTCGGGGTAAATGTCGCGGCTGCACGACGCCAGGCTGGGCAGCGCGGCAAGGTTGCGGTAGCTCGGTGCGATCAGTTGCATCACCAGTCCGGCGGTTTGCTGCGGGTGATCGACAATCCGCCCTTCGACGCGAATCAGGTTCGGGTGCAGCCCGGCTGTGATGCAGGCGTTCATCTCGTGCAATGGCGAACCGTCGCTGGTCATTTCGCCCTTGTAGAGCTTCACCGCAATAGCCATGGGTGGCTGATCAACCGGTTGCCAGCGGGCTTGATGAATCACTCCGGAGGCCCCTTCGCCGAGTTTTTTCTCCAGGCGTAATGCCGACCAGTCAATGCGCGGTGTGGCGTCGAGGGCCGCGGCATCGGCTTCGGTTTCCAGTGGGTTACCGGCGTACGCCAGCCAGGTCAGGCTCGGCAGTTCCAGCAGCCATTGTGGCAACTCGGTCAACTGGTTGGCGGCAATGCGGAGCAGCTCCAGTCGATGGCACTGACGCAACGACTCCGGCAGCGTGTGCAGACGGTTGCCGGCGAGCATGAGCTTTTGCAGGAACGGGCGCTCTCCCAGTTCCTCCGGCAAGGTTTCGATGCTGTTGTCGGTCAGGATCAGCCAGCGCAAAAGAGGCGGGAGGGCCGCTGCGGGCACGTGAACGATACGGTTGGCCTTGAAGCCGATCATCGTCAGTGCGGCGCATTGGCCCAGGCAGGCCGGCAACTCGGTGAAGCGGTTATCGGAACAGAACAACACGCGCAAACGCGTCAGGCGATGCAAGTCCTCGGGCAGGGCGCTCAAGGCATTGCCAGTGAGGTTGAGCACTTCCAGCGAGTCCGCCAGATCGAAAATTTCCCGAGGGAATTCGGTGAGGCCATCGACCAGATCCAGCCGTGTGATGCCCGACAACTCGCCGGCACGCAATTGAGCAAGGGTATGCATGAACAGATTCGCTATTGATCAAGGAGTAGGCGCGAGGCCCCGCAAATGCGCGACATGATAGCGGGAAAGATGTGGCGACTGTCAGGCCGCCTTCGCGAGCAAGCCCGCTCCCACAAAGGATCGGTAATCAATGTGGGAACGGGCTTGCTCGCGAAGAGGCCCTTCAATACAACAAAAAAAACCGCTCATGCCAGTTCGCTGACTTCGACCAGTTGCCCCAATCGACTGCGGGTGCGCGCCAGATCAATGGCATCACCACCCAGGCTTTCGCGCAATGAGTGCTGCCCAAGCAGCGTCAGGTGTTTGTCCTGGTCGTACAGCACGTCGATGAGGTTGATGAAGCGCTGTTGGGCGGCAATCGAGCACTCGCCAAGCCGCGGCAGGTCATCGATGATCCAGCGGTCGAAGCGGCGGCACAGTTCCAGATAGTCCATCACGGCCGTGGGTTGCTCGCACAGGTCGGCGAAGGTAAAACCAATGCGCCGCTCCTCGCACAAGCGCGCCTGGAAATGCCGGGTGCCGACGGGCAACGACACGGCCGGGGCGTCGCGATCCGGCAGGTGCAAAGCCTGACGCTGCGCCACACTGGCCGGCCACACGTAATGGCCCTGGGTGAACACCTGTTGCGCGTGGCTGCGGATCTGGCTTCGATAGTCGTGCGGCCCGCCGACTTCCATCACCTGCATGCGCGTATTGATCAAGTCGATCACCGGTTTGAAGCGGGCGTGGTACAGCGGATTGGGCAGCAGGCCTTCGGGCGGGTAATTGGAGGTCAGCAGCACCAGGATGCCGCGCTGGAACAGCGCCTTGAACAGCCGGGTGATGAGCATCGCATCGCCGATGTCGTGCACATGGAACTCATCGAAACACAGCACCCGGCAATCGCTGAGCAGTTCATCGAGGGTGATCGCCAGGGCGTCGGCCTGTTCGCGGTGCTTGAACATGCCCAGATGCAGTTGGGCGAAAAACTCATGGAAGTGCAGGCGTTGTTTTTCCGCGAGGGGAATGGCCCGGAAAAACCCGTCGAGCAACCAGCTTTTGCCGCGCCCCACGGCACCATGCAGGTAAAGGCCGGGAAGGGTTTTCGACGATTCACCCATCAGTATCGAGGCATGCAGGGCCATGCAGTCGATCACGCGCTGTTGGCTGTGACTCAGGGTATAACCCCGAGAGTGGGCCTGGTGGCGAAAGTAATCGTGGATGACTTGGCGTGTCGCGTAGCTGCCCGCAGCCGGTGCCCTGCCGAGCAGACGACGCAACGCTTGCCAGCGCGATTGGGTTCGCGAACGGTTGGGCGGTCGAACGGCCACTGGGATATCACCTCTGGAGTGCGGGCAGGCTCTTCGTGCTGCGGCGGCATAGTGTAACCAGAGCAGTGAATTGGCTTCCAGCGGAGTCGCACTGCAAACCCTGTGGGAGCGGGCTTGCTCGCGAAGGGGGCGCATCAGTCAACATGATGTTGTTTGACACACCGCCTTCGCGAGCAAGTCGGATCGCCGCACCGCCGCTCCCATATTTGATTGGGGTCACCATCAAAACTGTACTGTTTTGCTGAGCATCCGCGCCGCCGGGGTGTCCGTCGGGCTGACCATCGCATAGTTGTAGCCGCTTCCCGACCAGTACTCGGCCTGCAACCCGCCATCACTGCGGCTGCCCCTGGGCAGGAGAAAGTTTTTCGGTCCGGGCGGTCGCACATAGAAACTGATCTTCTGCCCGCTCTGGTTCTCGTAGACCACCATCGCCGCCGGTCCTTGCTCGGTGCTCAGCAGGCGCCCGCTAACCGGTTTGAATCCGGCATCCGAAAGGTCGGGCAGGCGATTGGCCTGTGTGAAATAACGGTCGAGCCAACCCTGCATATCACCGTCCTCGCCGACTTTGTAATCGGCCGGCAGGAGGCCTTGCTGGGCAATCAGGCGATAGGCTTGCAGTGCGTCGGCCATCGGTGCCGATGCGCTGAGCAGGGTCATTTGCCGTGCTTGCCAACCGCTAACGCCGCCGATGCCGACCGCGATCAACAACACCGCGGCACTGGCCAGGTGCCGACGGGCCTGGCGTTTGAGGCGCTGGCGTATCACTGCCGGATCGAGGTCCGGGTTGGTTGGCTGCTGCAAGGCGCCACCAAGGGCGGCGCGCAGTTGCTGGGCGTCCAGTTGCCAAGCGTGCACTTGTGCGGAGATTTCGGGATTGCTGGCCAGAAAAGTCTCGACCAGGCGTCGGTCGGCGTCGCTCAGTTGGTGGTCGACGTAGGCGTGCAGGTCACGCTCGCTGGGGGGCATGCTGATCATTTGAGTCTCCGCAGGGATGGGCGGTTGATTTCGCCATCGCTGAGTTGGCGCAGGGCCTGGCGAGCCCGGGACAGGCGGGACATCACGGTGCCGGTGGGTACGTCGAGAATCTCGGCGACCTCTTTGTAGCTCAAGCCTTCCACGGACACCCAGAGCAGCAGCGCGCGTTGTTCGGTGGGCAGTCGGTCGAAGGCGTTGAGGGTCGATTGGGCTATGACTGTGCGCTCCACCGAGGGCTGGGCATCGTCACGGCCGGTGAAAAAGTCGAGCATGCGCGCATAGCG
The DNA here is from genome assembly GCF_034009455.1 of Pseudomonas sp. P5_109. Classification (NCBI taxonomy): domain Bacteria; kingdom Pseudomonadati; phylum Pseudomonadota; class Gammaproteobacteria; order Pseudomonadales; family Pseudomonadaceae; genus Pseudomonas; species Pseudomonas sp. P5_109. The sequence goes on along the minus strand of NZ_CP125380.1, from coordinate 4,698,222 downwards.
CCGGGAGCGGCGGTGCGCATCGAGAAACTGTCGATAGAGAATCGAGAACAGCCAGGCGCGCAAGTCGCCCTCGGCGCGTTTGCTACCCCAACTCGACAGCGCGCGCTCCAGGCAGGCTTGCACCAGGTCGTCAGCGCTGCTGGTGTTGCGCGTCAACGACACGGCGAAGCGCCGCAATCGGGGAATGATTTCTCTGAGTTGTTCGTCGATATCGTTCATCAAACTCTGACTAGTCACTACGCTTTGGACTAGGAAGACGCCCGGTACTCGAGGTTATTCCACGTCAGAAAAAATAAAAACCGCGTGTGGGAATAAACCTGCGTGCGGTTCGTCTGCTTGATTCTTCTCACTTGTGGCCGATGGCCCTGGAGTCTTTCATGGTAGATCGATCATCACCGCCAATCCGGCCGCCCCTGAGCGCCGCCAGCCTGATGTTGCGTCTGGCTGGCATTGCCGTAGTCGTTGCCGCAGTGGCTGGGGCGTTTGCCTACGTCAACGGCACTCTCGACCCACAGCGCCTGACCCCGAAGAAACTAATCAACGTGCTGGAAACCAACAATGGCGTGCATCCGGGGTTCCGTCGCAATCACTCCAAAGGTGTGTGCGTGATCGGGTATTTCGAGAGCAGCGGTGAGGCACGCAGCTATTCCACCGCTCAGGTGTTCAACGACGCGCGGACGCCGGTGGTCGGACGTTTTGCTCTGCCCGCCGGTAATCCATACGCACCGGACAATGCTGTGCCGATCCGTAGCATGGCCTTGCGCTTCACTCAGGCCAACGGCCAGCAGTGGCGCACCGGGATGAACAGCATGCCGGTGTTCCCGGTGGGCACGCCCGAGGCGTTCTACCAGTTTCAACAAGCCCAGTCGCCAGACCCGGCCACCGGCAAACCCGATCCCAAGGCCGTGCCGGCGTTTTTCGGTTCGCATCCCGAATCCGCGCCTTTCCTGGCCTGGGTCAAGACGGCCAAGCCGTCGGCCAGCTACGTCACCGAAACCTACAACAGCGTCAATGCGTTTTACCTGGTCAACGCCGCCGGTCAAAAGCAAGCGGTACGCTGGAGCATGACGCCAGTGGCCCAAGACGCGCCGGGGGCCACGGCACCGCAGGGCAGTGATTTCCTGGAAAAAGACCTGGTTCAGCGAATCGCCGCCGGCCCGTTGCGCTGGCAGTTGAACATCACCCTGGCCAACCCCGGCGATCCGGTCAACGACGCCAGCAAGGCCTGGCCCGAAGGGCGCAAGGTGTTGAACGCTGGCACTCTGGTGCTTGAAAAGACTCAGCCGCAACTCAACGGCGAATGCCGTGACATCAACTACGACCCGCTGGTGCTGCCTGCCGGGATCGAAAGTTCCGACGACCCGCTGCTCGCCGCTCGTTCAGCCGGTTACGCCAATTCCTACCTGCGTCGCACCAGCGAAGTCAGCCAGTTGCCCGCCGCCAAACAGGAGGCACAGCAATGAACACCCAACCGAACCACTTCGCACCGCTGGCGCGCCTGCTGCACTGGCTGATGGCGCTGATGATCATCGCCATGCTGTTTATCGGCGCTGGCATGGTTGCCTCGGTGTCCGAGCGTCATGAATGGCTGATTCATCTGCACAAACCCTTGGGCGTCGCGATTTTGTTGTTAGTGATCGTGCGTCTGGTGGTGCGCTTTTCCACCACGCAGCCACCGCTGCCGGCGGACTTGCTGGCTGTGCAAGTACTCGCGGCCAAGGCTTCGCATGTCTTGTTGTATGCATTGATGCTGGTCTTGCCGCTTTTGGGCTGGGCGATGATTTCGGCATCGGGCGAACCGGTGATGCTCAGCAATTCGCTGCAGTTGCCGTCGATTGTGCCGGCGAACGCGCAGGTGTTTGCGTTTTTGCGCAAAGCCCACGGGTATCTGGCGTATCTGTTGTTTCTGACCGTGTTGCTGCATTTGGCGGCAGCGTTGTTTCACGGCTGGGTGCGCCGCGATGAGGTGCTGGACAGTATGTTGCGGGGTAAGGGTCGCGGTTGAACTCATTACGCTAAAAGACAGTTTTAAGAAGGGAGGGCGCTCACCTGTCAACTTTGACAGTTTCGCTGATCTGAAAAAGCACGTTCAATGCTCTAAGGCTGCAGTGATCCCGAACGGGGTCAGTCGAAGAGCACTGATCGTGCCATTCCGGGAGACGGGCCATGTCCAAGACAGCAGGTGTGGGTTCCATGCGACGCGCTTTTTCCGGGCTGTCGTTAGTGTGTTTGGCTTTGATACTCGGAGCCTGTGCACATCCGCCGACGACTGATTCCGCGGAACCGAAAAAACGGGTTGTCGAGAATGTTGCGAGTAAATCGACAGCGGAGTTGTATGCGGATTTGATTGCGCCAGCGGTTTTCGAACGTTCGAGTTCAAAGGTCATTGATGGGTATACCGTTGAGAGCGGCAAGCTACGGTTGCCGGACAAATCCGAGGGTTCTTTGGTCACTGTTCGATCGGCTGACGGAAGCTTGACAGCATTGATCAATAAGCCGGGACAATTCGGCTCCTTACATGTCGATAGTAAGGGGGTAAGTCATTTTATTCCGGAGCCTGAGGCTAAAACCGATATTGAAGACGCTGTTCCCAATCCGAATGAACAGGTCGCTACTGCATCTGTGAATTCAACTAAGTCAGAGCATTTTGTTGTAGATGTACTGATGGGGTATTCCAAGGCGGGAGTTATTAGAGCAGGCGGCGATGCGCATGCCGATGCGTTGGCCAAGATTGAGTTGGTCAATATGATGTTACGCAATTCCTTGGTGGACAACGTTTCATTGAGACTGGTTGGTATTCAGATAGTTGAAGATGATTACCCCATTTCAACTGAAACCCTCGGGAAACTACGTACAATTTTTGCCGAGGGTATGGCCAAGTTTGGGCCAGACGTTACGTACGGAAATTTTGCTTATATTGTGCCAGGAGGGCCAATGGGGTTGGGATGGACGCCTGGTGGTTCTGCTATCGGTGTATCGAATGGCGCTTATATATTCGCTCACGAGATTGGTCACAATGCAGGCAGTAATCACTGCAATGTTAACGGCGTGAACAACTATCGTTTTGGATATTTTAATGGAAAATCGCGAAGTATCTTATGTCACGGCCCAAACTCAATTTACTATTCGACACCGGCCGTCATTGATCAGTACGGTTTGCCGTTAGGCAATGCTGTTACCGCCGATACAGCGCGTGTCTGGCGCGAAAATGCTGTGCGGTTATCCTCTTACGCTCCACCTCAGACCCCGCCAACCGCCCCAGAAAACTTTGCCAAAGTGGGGTCAACCGCCAGGACGATTACTTTTAGCTGGAACGCATCACCTAAAGCTGTTCGATATGAAATATACAGCGTGGATTTTTCTACTGGGGGCCCTATGCCAACAAAAATTGGAGACACTACGGCGTTAACTTTTACCACAACCAATATCTTCGGGGAGGCGCTGTACTTGGTTAAGGCCGTTAGTTTTATTGGCCTGGTTTCACCGTCGAGCAATTCCGTTGTTGCAACACCATAAATGCTCAAGTGAGTGACGTGGCCTGCTGTCAGGCCACGTCACTCTGTCGTTGTAGTCGAATCAGCGCAAGGTATCGACCATATCGGCAAGCGTGGTCAACACATCCTTGCCCAGTTGCTTCGAACGCTTGCCCGACCAGCCGGTTTCCGCGTTCGGGTGGTCGTCGTGATCCTTGAACGGCATTTCCAGGGTCAGCGACAGGCAGTCGTACTTCTGGCCCACACTGTTGCAGGCCAGCGTCATGTTGGCCTGTCCCGGTTCGTCGCGGGTGTAGCCGTACTTGGTCTGGAAGTCTTTGGTGGTGTGCTTCAGGTGGCTGCGGAAGTGCTCCTCGAGCTTTTCGATCCGCGGCGTGTAACCGGGGTTGCCCTCGCAACCGGCGGTGAACACGTGAGGGATTTCCTCGTCACCATGGGCGTCGAGGAACATATCGACGCCGTACTTTTCCATCTGCTGCTGAACGAACAGGACTTCCGGGCTGATTTCCTGGCTGGCGCTCTGCCAGGCGCGATTGAGGTCCTGGCCCATGGCGTTGGTGCGCAGGTGGCCGTGGAAGGCACCGTCCGGATTCATGTTCGGCACCAGGTACAGATCGGCGCTGGCCAGCAGTTTGTTCAGCACTGGGTCGTCGTGTTTTTCCAGGCGCTCGATCACGCCTTCCATGAACCACTCGGCCATGTGCTCGCCTGGATGTTGCTGGGCAATCATCCACACTTTTTTTCGTCCTTCAGCACCAGTGCCTTTACGCAGCAACTGGATGTCGCGGCCTTCGACGCTCTTGCCGGTGGCCAGCAGTTCGGTACCGGCCTTGCTCAGCGCCTGCTCGATCAGCCAGTCGTGGCGGCCGCGGCTGTAGGGTTCGAAGTAGGCGAACCAGGCGTGGGTCTGCTCGGCCTCGAGGCTGAAGCGCAGGCAGTCACCTTCGAAGATGGTCGGTACGCGGAACCAGTTGACGTGATCGTAGGACGCCACTGCCTGGTAACCGGTCCAGGCCTTGTTATAAGAGGATTGGCTGGCATTGTTCAGGCGAAACCAGTGTTCCTGGCCGACATGCAGGCCGCTGGCCTTGAAGTGGAACCACTGGAAATGGTTGCTTTTGGTGTCCGGGCGGATCGCCAGCAGGGGCTTGAGCGGGTCGCTGAGGTCGATCACCTGGATGTTGCCGCTGTCGAAATTGGCACTGATATCGAAAGAAGATTTAGCCACGGCCATAATCGGGTCCTGAATATGATTTTTATGGTGGCTACTTTACACGCAAGAGTGGGATGAAACCGAGGGGAATTGCGGGGTGCGAGGGTGGGGGGCGTCCTCCTTGACGCCGTCGCAGCTTAGAGATTATGCGATTGATTCTCAAGTGCTATCTGTCGCTGATTTGAACCCATGATGCCGGGCTTCTCTTGCCAATCGGCATTATTTTGATATTATCCGCGCCATCGAATTTGCAGCACCCAAAGACTTCATTAGCCTGAAGATACAAGCCAGAAAAACTGGCAAATAAAAGACCCGGCCCAAAGCCGGGTTTTTTATTTCTTAAAGCCTTTCTATTCCCCCATCCCCCCATCTAAAAAACGCAGTCGATCTGAGCCGTCATTTGCATCAGATTTGACCCGCACGCTTCGCGGACATGACCGCAGAGAACGCTCCAAAGACGACTTCCTCAGAGTACGACGTATGCCTGCCCATGCCTGCGTCGACCCGGCCCGGACGACTGCTCGTCGGCCCATCGAAAACCCACTCAAGATCGCCTCCTTCAAGCCGATGGAGTAAAGGTGCCAACTGGACTCAAGCAGTTCATTAACAAGGGGCAAAGTGCTAGCATCGCCGCCGCGCAATCCCCCCCCGGGCATCAACATAACCGTCGTCTTTCCCAACGCTTTTTTCATCTTTCGGACTTTATGCGATTTTTCCTAGATCCCCAGCGAGATATCGATGCAGCGTTGCTACGTTATCGCCGGCTGTTCGGCGTGTTGGCACTGTTCAGCGGGGTGATCAACCTGCTGATGCTGGTCCCGTCCATCTATATGATGCAGGTTTTCGACCGCGTCCTGACCAGTCGCAATGAAACCACGCTGTTGATGCTGAGCCTTATCTTGCTCGGGTTCTTTGCCCTTGGCTGTGTGCTGGAGTGGGTGCGCGGCCAGGTGATGATCAAGATGAGCGCCGGCCTGGACACTCAGTTGGGCGAGCGGGTATTCGATGCGGCGTTCGAGCGTAGCCTGAAGGAGCACAGCTCCAACCCGGCGCAGGTTCTGAGCGATTTGAACAGCATCCGGCAGTTCGTCACAGGTCCCGCGCTGATTGCTATCTTCGATGCGCCGTGGCTGCCGATCTATGTCATCGCGACGTTCCTGTTCCATCCCTGGCTTGGGAGTTTCACTGTCATCGGCTCGCTAATTCTTGCCGGGCTGGGCGTCTGGAACGAGATGACCACCCGCAAAAGCATGAGCGAGGCCAACCGTTTGTCCGTGGCGTCTTCCAGCTACGTGAACAGTACCTTGCAGAACGCCGAAGTGATTCAGGCGATGGGCATGCTCGCGCCCTTGCGCCAGCGCTGGTTCAACGTGCAGCAGCGGGTCATTACCGAGCAGGGTGAGGCCAGTGACCGCAGTTCGCGGATCGCTGCGCTGACACGCTTTGTGCGCATGACCTGGCAATCGCTGGCCCTTGGCCTGGGCGCCATCCTGGTGATCGAGAACCAGATTTCCGCCGGGGTGATGATCGCCGTGTCGGTATTGCTGGGACGGGCCATGGCGCCGGCCGAAGCGCTGATCGGTTCGTGGAAGCAGATGGGTAACGCCAAAAGCAGCTACGAACGCTTGAACCGCCTGCTCGGCGAATTTCCCAAAACCGCACCAGGCATGCCCCTGCCAGCGCCGACCGGGGCCCTTAGCATCGACCGCCTGGTGATCATCCCGCCGGGCATGCACAAGCCTGCGGTCAATGGCGTGACTATCAGCCTGGCCAAGGGCGAAGTACTGGCGATCATCGGTCCGAGCGCGTCGGGCAAGTCTTCCCTGGCGCGCGCGATGGTCGGCATCTGGACTGCCAAGCAGGGCTCGGTACGTCTGGACAGCGCCGAGGTCGGCCAGTGGTCGCGCGCAGCGCTCGGCCCGCACCTGGGGTACCTGCCGCAGGACATCGAGCTGTTCGATGGCAGCATCGCCGAAAACATCGCGCGTTTCGGCGAGGTGGACGCAGGCAAGGTCATCGCAGCGGCGCAACTGGCTGGTATCAACGAGATGATCCTGCACTTCCCCAAAGGCTATGACACCTTGCTCGGGACTGGCGGGCTGGGGTTGTCCGGCGGCCAGAAGCAGCGCATCGGCCTGGCCCGCGCGTTGTATGGCCAGCCGGCTCTGGTGGTGCTCGACGAGCCCAACTCCAACCTCGACGATGCCGGTGAAGCGGCGCTGGTGCAGGCCGTGCGCAAGCTCAAGGCCGAAGGCAGCACCGTGGTGCTGGTCACCCACAGGCCGAGCATTCTTGGCGCGGTCGACAAGCTGTTGTTCCTCAAGGACGGCGTACAAACCCTGTTCGGCCCGCGTGACCAGGTGCTCAAGACCCTGGTGCCAGCGACGCCGGCAAAAGCCGTCGAACTCCGTAATCAAGAAGCCTGAGGCGTCAATGCAAGCCAGTTCGACCGACATTTCGACCCCCGAGAACAAGCCCAATGCGGATGCCGCGGGCATTGCCAGGATCGGTGTGTGGTTTTTGCTCCTGGGCCTCGGCGGGTTCCTGCTCTGGGCCTGCCTGGCGCCACTTGACCGCGGCGTGGTCGGTAGCGGCACGGTGGTGGTTTCCGGCGAACGCAAGACCGTGCAGTCGCGCACCGGCGGCACCATCGACAACATCCTGGTACGTGAGGGCGACCAGGTACAGCAGGGGCAGATAGTGATGCAGCTCAACACTGTCCAGGCCAAGTCGCAACTGGATGTCGCCCTGGGCCAGTGGCTCGGCGCTCGCGCCGTCGAGGATCGGCTGATGGCCGAACGCCTGAACCGCGACACTGTGCAGTGGTCCGCAGCATTGCTGGCCCGCGCCGGCGACCCGCGTGCCGTCGCGGCGATGGAGCTGCAAGGCTATCTGTTCGCCACCCGCCGTGCCGAACTGGCCAGTCGCATGCAAATCAGCCAGCACGAAATAGCCTCGCTCAAAGAACAGCTCCAGGGCTTCGAAGAGATCAAGCGCAACCACGCCGTACAACTGCAATTCCAGCAGCAGGCGCTCACGGGGCTGCGGGAACTGGCCCGTGAAGGTTATCTGCCACGCAACCGGCTGTTCGAAGCCGAAAGCAGTGCGGCGCAGTTGGGCGCCCAATTGGCTTCGAGCGTTTCCGATATCGGCCGCACGCGCCAGGCGATCAATGAAAGCGAGCTCAAGGCGCTGCAACAGGGACAGGTCTTTCGCAGCGACGCCGAGTCGCAATTGACCCAGGTCGTGGCGCAGACATCGAGCCTGATCGACCAGATCAAGTCATTGGAATTCGAAGTCAACAGCGCCGCAATCGTCGCGCCCGTCGCCGGCCAGGTGATGGGCATGACCGTGCACACCGTCGGCGGCGTCGCCCCCGCGGGCCAGCGCCTGATGGACATTGTCCCGCAAGGTTCCAGCTGGGTGGTCAAGGCGCAATTCCCGCCGATGATGGCCGACCGGCTCAAGCCGGAGCTGCCGGTCGATCTGCGTTTCGGTTCGTTGCAACGGATCCACACCCCGGTGATCGTCGGCAAGGTGCTCACGGTGTCGGCCGACCAGTTGATCGACGAACACAGCGGTTCGCCCTACTTCTCGGTGGAGGTCTCGGTCAGTCCCGAGGCGATCATCCATCTGCGCGAGTTGGGCCTGGACGTCAAGCCAGGCATGCAGGCTGAAGTCCTGGTCAAGACCGGCGAACGCACCCTTGCCAACTACTTGATGCAGCCGGTGACCGAACGTATGGCTGGCGCTTTCAAGGAAGAATGACCGTGTCCGTACGTATCGCCTTGCTACTCTCCGTGTTCTGCTCGTGCCGGCTGCTGGCGGCTGAAGCGCCGTTGTCACTGGTCGCTCTCTACGACGCCTCGCGGCTCAACGATGCGACCTACCAGGTTGCCAACCATGACTACGAGGCATCGCGCCAGGAAGAGGCTATCGGCCGCAGCGGCTTGCTGCCTCAGGTCGCCATCAACTCACGCTACGGTCAGGGTGGCCTGTTTGAACACCAGTCATCGACCAATAGCCAGGACGATCAGTACGCTTCCGACAGCATTGCCCTGTCGGTTATCCAACCGCTGTTCGACAAAGGCCGCTGGGCCTCCTACGAACAGGCCAAGGCGCGTGGGCAACTGGGCGGAGTCCAGCACGAAGGTGCCGACCAGGAGTTGTTCGATCGCGTGGTGCAGGCCTATTTCGATCTCGCCCAGGTGGAAAACGAACTCAAGCTGACGACCCAGCAGAAAGCCTCGGTCGAAGAATTGGCCAAGCAATCCCGACGCTTGTTCGAAGCCGGTGAAGGCAGCATCACAGACCTTGAAGAGGCTCAAGCCCGGCTCGATTCGATCCGCGCCCTGGAAATTCAGTTGCAGGCCCAGCATCGCGCGGCCCTGCGCAAGCTGGCGGGCCGCGCCGGGATTACCGTCAGCGAGATCCCGCAGATGCAAGAGCAGGCACCGGCCGCCGCCTTGCTTGCACCCGAGCAGGACCTCGACTATTGGCTGATCAAGGCCGACCAGACCGCGTCTGCACTGGGCATCAGCCGTGCTTCGATCAAAGTGGCCGAAGCCAACCTCAAGCAACAGAAGGCCGGGCACTACCCGACCGTAGCACTGAGCGGCCGGCTCGCACGGGTCGGCCAGAGCGACCTGAACGAAACGACCCAGCGCCAGTCGACCTACTACGTGGGCGTCGTCATCGATATCCCTATATACCAGGGCGGCGGGGTCAGCGCTTCTACCGAAAAGGCCCGTGCTGCCCTGGAGAGTGCCCGGTCCGGCTATGAGGTCCAGCTCCAGCAAATGAATGAGGACCTCGAGCTCAACTACCTGGGGGTGGTGGCGGGCTTCGAGAAAATCAAGGCGCTGGTGACCGCCGTGCGATCCAGCCAGACCGCCCTGAAATCCGCGGAAAAAGGCTATGAGGCCGGCGTGCGCTCGACGGTCGACATCCTCGACGCCCAACAGCGCCTGTTCTCTTCAAAGCGTGACCTGCTCGATACCAAGCTGGCGATGCTGCAAAGCTATGTCAACCTGCACACCCACACCGGCCTGATGACCCGCAACGAGCTGGAAAAGGTCCAGGGGTTGTTCTGATCAACTGTAGGAGCGAGCTTGCTCGCGATGGTCGTTAACGATAACGCGTGTTTACTGACTAAACGTGGCGCTCTCAAGTCCATCGCGAGCAAGCTCGCTCCTACACCCGGCCAGGCGCGACACTGCTGATCGCGTCCTCGAAATCCCTGACGAAGCGTGGGGTGTCGAACAGCGCCGAGTGCTCGCGGCCCTGGTGCAGACGCTCACGCAAGCCGGGCAACAGATCCGCCTGGGTCGCCAGTTCGACGGCACGCTCTTCGTACTCGGCCAGCGTGGTGGTGATCAGCTCCGGCAGGTCCAGCGCAGTCAGCAGGCTGCCAGCCATGCGTGAGGCAAACGTGCGTCCCGAGCGGGTCAGCACCGGCAGGCCCATCCACAGGGCATCGTTGGCCGTGGTCCCGGCGTTGAACGGGTACGCATCGAGGAACAGATCCGCGGCACTGTAGCGGGCCAGGTATTGCGCTGGTGCGACCCGCGGGGCGAACAGCAGGCGAGCCGGGTTCACGCCATGTGCCTCGGCCCTGGCGCAGAGGTTTTCCTGGGCCCAGGGGTTGTCGGCCAGCAGCCACAACACACTGTCGGGCGCGCGGTGCAGGATGCGCATCCAGCAGTCGAATACTTCTTCGTTGAACTTGTAGTTGTTGTTGAACGAGCAAAACACGAAACGGTCTTGCGGCAAGCCGCACTCGGCGCGGGTCGGCAGCGCCGCAACAGGTCGTTGGCGATCGCTGCACTGGTAGATCTGCGCCAGGTACAGCGGTGTTTCGCTGTAGTACGCCTTCTCGCTGTCGGGGATCAGGTAGCGATCGGCGATTACATAATCGATGCCTGGCAGCCCGGTCGACCCGGGAAAGCCCAGGTAGGTCATCTGCACCGCAGCCGGGCGGAAGGCCGGAATGTCCGGACGGGCCCCGGACGTCAGCCCATGCAGGTCGATGAGGATGTCGATCTCATGGTCGCGGATGCATTGCGCGGCAGCGGCATCATCCATGGCGTCGATGCGCACGAAGTGATCCATTGCCTGCCTGACCCGTTCGCGCAGGGGCGAGCCGTCTTCGCGGGTCCAGCAAAAACCGTACACCTCGAAGCGCTGCCGATCGATCAGTTCGAACAGCTCCACCGTCAGCAACGACACCGCATGCAGGCAGAAGTCCGAGGACAGGAAGCCGATGCGCAGCTTCTGGTGGCCATAGCCCTGGGCCGGAGCCAGGGCGGGTACCCGTACATTGACCCGTTCCTTGACGAAGTGCACCGCGGCGGCCAGTTGCAGGCCAGGGTCATCGCTGCCGGCGAGCAGTGCCAAGGGCGAGGACGCCTTGAACAAGTCGCCACGGGTCAAGCCCGCCGGTGGCTCATAGACCGGCCAGACGCATTGTTTCTGGCGCAAGTGCACCCAGTGCTGAATCACCTTGGGTTGATGCGGGTCGACTTCCAGACTGGTGCGCAGGATGGCTTCGGATTTCTGCAACTGCCGGGTTTCCTCGAACAGGCGGCCCAGGTTGTTGCAGGTCATCAGGTACAGCTCGCGGCTTTGCGTGGCGTCGACCAGCCGGTCATCGAGCAACGACTGCCAGATGGCCAGGGCCTCCTGCGGTTTGTTTTGACGCTCCAGAAGCGTCCCCAAGTTGAACCACGCCTGGGCGAATTCCGGGTTCTGGGCAATGGCGGCGCGATAGGCTGCCTCTGCGGCCTCGATCTGCCCCAGTTGCGACAGCGTGGTTCCCAGGTTGAACTGGATAATGTAATTGACCGACGAATGGCAGTGCTGCAGCCAGCGCTGGTAGAGCGCAGCGACATCGGTGATGCGCTGCGCGCCATTGAGCCGGTCTGCGGTTTCGAGCAACTTCATCGGTTCCAGAGCGACGCCCTCGGCCAGCTGCAGGGCTGCGGCCAGCACGATATCGAGGTTCGGGCTCTCAAGATTCTGTCTAGGCATTTGCGCGACGATCTCTTCCAATAAAAAAATACCGAGCTCTTTCGAGCCCGGTATCGGATCAGTCAAGGTTTACCACTGAAACTCAGTGAATCCAAGTCTGCACGTCGGTTGCGACCAACAACTGGACGTCGCCGTCGTTGAACACGTTGTAGCTGGCGCCATCGACCGTGGTGGTTCCGGCCGCCTGCCAGTGGCCACTGTCGCCAGTGATGTTGACCGTGTCGTTATGGTCACCGTCGATGATCATCTGCACCGGTGCCGCGGCACCGCTGGCCACATCCACCTGGCCAGCCTGGCCGAGCTTGGCGACTGTCTCTGCATTGACGGTCAGTACGCTGGCCTTGCCGCCATCGGTCGACAGATCGATGGCACCCAGGGAGTGGGCATCGACTTTCGACGAATCCAGCTTGGTCAGGTCCAGGGACTGATTGCCATTGGCGTCGGTGCGGAACCAGACGTCGGCGATCGTATGGCTCTGGCCATCGCTGGTTTGGTAGCTGCTGTCCAGACCGATCAGGTTGCCATGGTTGAGCTCAGCGGTCTTGGCCACATCCAGATTGAACTGGGTGATGCCCAGCTCCTTGAGGGTGTGCATCTCGCCCTTTTCACTGACGCCATCGTTGTTGGCATCGACCCAGACTTGCAGCGCCGAGAACAACTGGTCAGCCGAGTTGAGCGCGCCGTCATGGTTGCTGTCGAGGCTGACGAGTGCTTCGAAGCCGTCCTTGGCCAACGAACCGTCCGGCAGACGGAACGAGGAACCGAACAGCTCGGAGCCATCGTTGACCTGGCCATCGCCATTGAGGTCGAGTGCCAGCAGGCCGTCACCGCCAGCGGTCCAGCCAGTGGCTTCCTTGTGGCCGTCGGCATTGAGGTCGAACTTGACGCCGTTGCTCAGGTGGGTGGTCTGCACGCCATCGCCGTTGAGGTCCAGGACCAGCGGCGTGGACAGGGCCAGCGCGTCGATCTGGGTGGCGGTCATCGCCTGCAGTTGCGCGGTGGTGAACGAATCAACCTGGGTCATCGACAGGTGCGACAGTTGCGCCGTGGTCAGGACTGCGGCTTGCGCCGTGGTCAGTGCCGCGACTTGCGCCGTGGTCAATGCCGCCATGTCGGTGGTTTCGATCGCCACGATCTGCGCGGTGGTCAGGGCCGCCACATCGGCGGTTTCCAAGGCGCTGATCTGGGTCGGCTTGAAGGCCGCGATCTGCGCCGTGGTCAGTGCCGCGACCTGGGCAGTGGTCAACGCTACCAGCTGGGCAGACGTCAGCGCGCCGATATCGGCGGTTTCCATGGCCGCCACTTGCGTGGTGGTCAGGGCTGCAATCTGGGTCACCTTCAGCGCCGCCACTTGGGCGGTGGTCAGGGCAACTACCTGGGCGGTGGTCAGGGCCGCAGTCTGCGCGGTGGTCAGGCTGGCAGTGTCGGCCACTGTCAGCGCGGCGATGTCCGCGGTTTCAAAGGCCGCCACTTGCGTGGTGGTCAATGCCGCCGTTTGGGCGGTGGTCAAGGCCGCCACCTGAGCGGTGGTCAGCGCCACGATGTGGGCGGTAGTCAGCGCCGCTACATCGGCGGTTTCCATGGCGCTGATCTGGGCCGGTTTCAATGCCGCCACTTGTGCCGTGGTCAGTGCCGCGACCTGGGCGGTGGTCAAGGCCACCAGTTGAGCGGAAGTCAGGGCGCCAACATCGGCAGTTTCCATGGCCGCCACTTGCGTGGTGGTCAAGGCAGCGACTTGCGCGGTGGTCAGAGCGGCCACCTGAGCGGTGGTCAACGCCACCACCTGGGCGGTGGTCAAGGCGGCCACGTCGGCGGTTTCCATGGCACTGATCTGGGTCGGTTTCAGTGCCGCCACTTGCGCTGTGGTCAGCGCTGCGACCTGAGCAGTGGTCAGGGCCACGACGCTGGCGGTGGACAGCGCGCCGACATCGGCAGTTTCCATGGCCGCCACTTGCGTGGTGGTCAGTGCAGCTACCTGGGCCGGTTTCAGCGCGGCCACCTGGGCGGTGGTGAGGGCCACGACCTGGGCGGTGGTCAGGGCAGCGGCTTGCGCGGTGGTCAGGGCAGCGATGCTGGTCGCTGGCAAGGCGGCGATGTCAGCGGTTTCGATGGCCGCCACTTGCGTGGTGGTCAAGGCCGCCACTTGTGCGGTGGTCAGTGCCGCCACCTGGGCGGTGGTCAGGGCCACTACCTGAGCCGTGGTCAAGGCGGCCACGTCGGCGGTTTCCAAGGCGCCGATCTGGGTCGGTTTCAGAGCCGCTACTTGTGCCGTGGTCAGTGCCGCGACCTGGGCAGTGGTCAAGGCTACCAGTTGGGCAGAAGTCAGGGCGCTGACATCGGCAGTTTCCATGGCTGCCACTTGCGTGGTGGTCAGGGCTGCGATCTGGGTCACCTTCAGCGCCGCCACCTGGGCGGTAGTGAGGGCCACGACCTGGGCGGTGGTCAGGGCAGCGGTCTGCGCGGTGGTCAGCGCGGCGACGCTGGCCACTGGCAAGGCTGCGATGTCAGCGGTTTCGATGGCCGCCACTTGCGTGGTGGTCAACGCAGCCACTTGTGCGGTGGTCAGAGCGGCCACCTGGGCGGTGGTCAGGGCCACGACCTGGGCGGTGGTCAGCGCCGCGACGTCGACAGTCTGCAGGGCGCTGATCTGGGTCGGTTTCAGTGCCGCCACTTGTGCCGTGGTCAGTGCCGCGACTTGGGCAGTGGTCAAGGCGACGACACCCGCGGTGGTCAATGCACCGATATCAGCGGTTTCAATGGCCGCCACTTGCGTGGTGGTCAAGGCAGCCACTTGCGCGGTCGTCAAGGCAGCCACCTGGGCGGTGCTCAACGCCACCACCTGGGCCGTGGTCAAGGCGGCCACGTCGGCGGTTTCCATGGCGCTGATCTGGGCCGGTTTCAGTGCCGCCACTTGTGCCGTGGTCAGTGCCGCCACCTGAGCGGTGGTCAGGGCCACGACGCTGGCGGTGGACAGCGCACCGATATCGGCAGTTTCCATGGCCGCCACTTGCGTGGTGGTCAGTGCAGCCACTTGGGCCGGTTTCAGCGCGGCCACCTGGGCGGTGGTGAGGGCCACGACCTGGGCGGTGGTCAGGGCAGCGGCTTGCGCGGTGGTCAGCGCAGCGATGCTGGCTGCTGGCAAGGCAGCGATGTCAGCGGTTTCGATGGCCGCCACTTGCGTGGTGGTCAAGGCTGCCACTTGCGCGGTGGTCAGTGCCGCCACCTGGGCGGTGGTCAGTGCTACCACCTGGGCGGTGGTCAAGGCGGCCACGTCGGCGGTTTCCAAGGCGCTGATCTGGGTCGGTTTCAGTGCCGCCACTTGTGCCGTGGTCAGTGCCGCGACCTGGGCAGTGGTCAGGGCTACCAGTTGGGCAGAAGTCAGGGCGCCGACATCGGCAGTTTCCATGGCTGCCACTTGCGTGGTGGTCAGTGCAGCCACTTGGGTCGGTTTCAACGCGGCCACCTGGGCGGTGGAGAGGGCCACGACCTGGGCGGTGGTCAGGGCAGCGGTCTGCGCGGTGGTCAGCGCGGCGACGCTGGCCAGTGGCAAGGCAGCGATATCAGCGGTTTCGATGGCCGCCACTTGCGTGGTGGTCAAGGCCGCCACTTGCGCGGAAGTCAGTGCCGCCACCTGGGCGGTGGTCAGGGCCACCACGTGAGCCGTGGTCAAGGCGGCCACGTCGGCGGTTTCCAGGGCGCTGATCTGGGTCGGTTTCAGAGCCGCCACTTGTGCCGTGGTCAGTGCCGCGACCTGTGCAGTGGTCAAGGCCACCAGTTGGGCAGAAGTCAGGGCGCCGACATCGGCAGTTTCCATGGCCGCCACTTGCGTGGTGGTCAGTGCAGCCACCTGGGCCGGTTTCAGCGCTGCCACCTGGGCGGTGGAGAGGGCCACGACCTGGGCGGTGGTCAGGGCCGCGGTCTGCGCGGTGGTCAGCGCGGCGACGCTAGCCGCTGGCAAGGCAGCGATGTCAGCGGTTTCGATGGCCGCCACTTGCGTGGTGGTCAAGGCCGCCACTTGCGCGGTGGTCAGTGCCGCCACCTGGGCGGTGGTCAGGGCCACGATCTGGGCGGTGGTCAGCGCCGCGACATCGACAGTCTGCATGGCACTGATCTGGGTCGGTTTCAGAGCCGCGACCTGGGCGGTAGTCAGTGCCGCGACCTGGGCCGTGGTCAAGGCGACGACACCAGCAGTGGTCAATGCACCGATATCAGCGGTTTCGATGGCCACCACTTGCGTGGTGGTCAAGGCAGCCACTTGCGCGGTGGTCAGGGCAGCCACCTGAGCGGTGGTCAACGCCACCACCTGAGCGGTAGTCAATGCCGCTACGTCAGCGGTTTCCAGAGCCGCGATTTGAACCGGAGTCAGTGCCGCGACCTGGGCGGTGGTGAGCGCCGCGACCTGGGCGGTGGTCAGGGCCACGACGCTGGCGGTGGTCAGTGCGGCGACATCGGCGGCCTGCATGGCCGCCACTTGCGTGGTGGACAGTGCAGCGACCTGGGCCGGTTTCAGCGCGGCCACCTGGGCGGTGGTGAGGGCCACGACCTGGGCGGTGGTCAGGGCAGCGGCTTGCGCGGTGGTCAGCGCGGCGACGCTGGCCACTGGCAAGGCGGCGATGTCAGCGGTTTCGATGGCCGCCACTTGCGTGGTGGTCAAGGCAGCCACTTGCGCGGTGGTCAGTGCAGCCACCTGGGCGGTGGTCAGGGCCACGACCTGGGCGGTGGTCAGCGCCGCGACGTCGACGGTCTGCAGGGCGCTGATCTGGGTCGGCTTCAGAGCCGCCACTTGTGCCGTGGTCAGTGCCGCGACCTGGGCAGTGGTCAAGGCTACCAGCTGAGCGGAAGTCAGCGCGCCAACATCGGCAGTTTCCATGGCCGCGACTTGCGTGGTGGTTAAAGCAGC
Source organism: Pseudomonas sp. P5_109 (assembly GCF_034009455.1). NCBI lineage: Bacteria > Pseudomonadati > Pseudomonadota > Gammaproteobacteria > Pseudomonadales > Pseudomonadaceae > Pseudomonas > Pseudomonas sp. P5_109. Next base: position 4,681,586 of record NZ_CP125380.1, on the reverse strand, counting down.
CACTTGCGCGGTGGTCAGTGCCGCCACCTGAGCGGTGGTCAGGGCCACGACCTGGGAGGTGGTCAGCGCCGCGACATCGACAGTCTGCAGGGCGCTGATCTGGGGCAGTTTCAGTGCCGCCACTTGTGCGGTGGTCAGTGCCGCGACTTGAGCAGTGGTCAAGGCGACGACACCAGCGGTGGTCAATGCACCGATATCAGCGGTTTCCATGGCCGCCACTTGCGTGGTGGTCAGGGCTGCCACTTGCGCGGTGGTCAGGGCGGCCACTTGAGCGGTGGTCAGTGCCACCACCTGGGCGGTGGTCAAGGCGGCCACGTCGGCGGTTTCCATGGCACTGATCTGGGTCGGTTTCAGTGCCGCCACTTGTGCCGTGGTCAGTGCCGCGACTTGAGCGGTGGTCAGGGCGACGACGCTGGCGGTGGTCAGCGCGGCGACATCGGCAGTTTCCATGGCCGCCACTTGCGTGGTGGTCAGTGCAGCCACTTGCGCCGGTTTCAGCGCGGCCACCTGGGCGGTGGTGAGGGCCACGATCTGGGCGGTGGTCAGGGCAGCGGCCTGCGCGGTGGTCAGGGCGGCGATGCTGGTCGCTGGCAAGGCAGCAATGTCAGCGGTTTCGATGGCCGCCACTTGCGTGGTGGTCAAGGCCGCCACTTGCGCAGTGGTCAGTGCCGCCACTTGGGCGGTGGTCAGGGCCACTACTTGAGCCGTGGTCAAGGCGGCCACGTCGGCGGTTTCCATGGCACTGATCTGGGTCGGCTTCAGAGCCGCCACTTGTGCCGTGGTCAATGCCGCGACTTGGGCAGTGGTCAGGGCGACGACGTCAGCGCTGGTCAGTGCGGCGACATCGGCGGCCTGCATGGCCGCCACTTGTGTGGTTGTCATTGCAGCCACTTGGGCCGGTTTCAGCGCGGCCACCTGGGCGGTGGTGAGGGCCACGATCTGGGCGGTGGTCAGTGCAGCGGTCTGCGCGGTGGTCAGCGCGGCGATGCTGGCCACTGGCAAGGCAGCGATGTCAGCGGTTTCGATGGCCGCCACCTGGGTGGTGGTCAGGGCAGCGAGCTGGGTGGTTTTCAGCGCGGCGACCTGGGCGGTGGTCAGGGCCACTACCTGAGCCGTGGTCAAGGCGGCCACGTCGGCGGTTTCCAGAGCACCGATCTGGGCCGGGGTCAGTGCGGCGACCTGGGCAGTGGTCAGTGCGGCGACCTGAGCGGTGGTCAGGGCCACGACGCTGGCGGTGGTCAGCGCGGCGACATCGACGGCCTGCATGGCCGCCACTTGCGTGGTGGTTAGCGCTGCGACTTGCGTGGTTTTCAGCGCGGCCACCTGGGCGGTGGTGAGGGCCACGACCTGTGCGGTGGTCAGCGCTGCGGTCTGGGCGGTGGTCAGGCTGGCGAGTGAGGCAACGGGCAGCGCAGCGATATCCGTCGTTTCGAAGGCAGCGACTTGCGTAGTCGTCAGCGCAGCGATCTGCGTGGTTTTCAGTGCAGTGACCTGAGCGGTGGTCAGAGCTACGACCTGCGCGGTGGTCAGTGCCGGTACCTGCACGGCCGAAAGCACGACAATGTTCGGTGTGGTGATGACCGCGATCTGCGCAGTGGTCATCTGGGCGATCTGAGCGGTGCTCAAGGCGGCAATATCCTGGGTCGCAAGCCCAGCAATGGTGGTTGTACTCAGGGCAGCGACTTGCGCTGGGGTCAACGAAGAAATAAAGCTCATGAACGCATCCTGTTTAGGGGTCATTTACGGCGCTGCCAGCGTTGTCGCCGTAGCCTTGGGCGAAAATTTGGTAGCCCTCGTGTCATTAGCGACACATTCAGTGAAAACATTAAGAATCTTTTTGGTGGCTTTTTGCCTTTTTTAAACTTTTAGTTATAAAAATACTTCGCTTTATAGGCTTGAATAGTAATGATTTGATGCTATATGGCCACTATCGTGGGTTCACGCCATTCGTTGCGAGCTGACCAAACGGCACTCCGTTGTGCTGCCATGACCTTGACCCTTGCCCAGCACTTCCCCTAGTGTGCGCGGGCGTCCGTTGGCAGGCATTGGCCAGCGGAACACGCCCCCATTTCCCCTTTTGCCATCCGGCAAGGGCCTTGATCGAGTAACTGATTGTGAAAACCTTCCTCCATGTAGGTTGCGGTCCAAAGAGCAAGAACAGCACGACCAAGGGCTTCGCCTCGGAGCAATGGCAGGAGCTGCGCTTCGATATCGATGAGAGTGTCAATCCGGACATCGTCGGCACCATGACCGATATGTCCCAGGTCAAGGACGCTTCGGTGGATGCGCTGTTCTCCAGCCACAACATCGAGCATCTCTATCCCCATGAAGTGCCGGTAGCCCTGGCGGAGTTCAAACGAGTTCTCAAGCCTGGCGGCTTCGTGATCATCACTTGCCCGGACCTGCAATCGGTGTGCGCTCTGGTGGCCGAAGACAAGCTGACCGAGGAGGCCTACCTTTCACCGGCCGGCCCGATCGCGCCCATCGACATCCTCTACGGCCATCGCCCGGCCATGGCCAACGGCAACGTGTTCATGGCGCACCGTTGCGGTTTCACCAAGAAGGTCCTGACCGGCTCCCTGCAAGCGGCCGGCTTTGACATGGTGCTGCCGATCCAGCGCGCCCATCCGGCCTATGACCTGTGGGCGGTGGCGGCACTTGCGCCAATCTCCGAGCAGGAAGTGGTGGCGATCGCCAACCAGCATTTCCCTGCCTAAGCCATGCTCACTAGCGGGCCCGGCATGCAGGGCTCGTCTTCTCTCAGCAGATATTGCGGGGGACGCATCGGGATGGCTTGTCTAATCACCAAAGCGCCGTGCAATTGATGCCTTATGGCAAATGCGAAATGCGGCGGACAAAAAAAGACCCGGCAAAAAGCCGGGTCAAAAACCGTGATTAGCCTGATGAGGAGATAGTCCAGGAGACCGACCTAAGGTCACCTGGTCCATCGACTGATCTCGCGACCAGTTGATGCAATAATAATCATTCTCGTTTGCAAGTCAAACGTTTTTACCTGCGCGATAGGAAAATTCTTTCTTTCCCTCTCGATTTACCTTCTCAAGCGTTTTCATACTTCTCCAGTGATCGATCAACCATCGCCTTGGCCATGTCGATCATGTGCACCGTCGAAAACGCCAGGTCGCGGTTTGCGCCTTGCAGGTGACTGGCTGACTCGTACGCGGTGGCGGCGGCACAGCGCAACAGGTCCAAAGCATGGACCAGTGCCTCTTCGCCGCTGATATTGCGGTTAACATCAAAAAAACGCGGCTCGGCCAACTCCTCCGAAACAGCAGGTTTCAAGTAATAGTCCAGCGCGCGTTGTGCCGCCGCTGAGTCCAGGGAGGAGGTGAGGGTCGTATCGACTTGCATGTCCGGCAGGTCATTGGCGGGTGGGTTCATGGCGATGGCAAGCTCCGTGTTAGATTCAGATCCGTGAATCGATCCTAATACGAACTGTATTTGTGACCATAATTTAAATACTACAATTTGTGTTTTGATGGCCGGAGTCCCCCACGTATCGTGCCGCACATGGATAAATGGATTGAATTGGTCAAGGCCAAGATGAGTGAGCTCAAGATCACTCAAGAGATACTCGCCGAGCGCCTCGGGATGTCCCAGGGCGGCATTGGCCACTGGCTCAACAAACGTCGTGAACCCGGCATCGAAGACATGAACCGTGTACTGCGGGCGCTGGGTCTTGAGTTTCTCGAAGTGGCGCTGGTGATCCGCGAGCCGCAGGCATCAGTGGACGACGAAATCTCTCTGACACAGAAGTACAACCCGTACTTCCGCTACCCGATCAGTGACTGGCGCGAACCTGCCGAAGTGCGCGACGGCGAGGTTGCGGTATACGCAAAAGAGCGCTCTGAAGTGTCCGACTACCACGCCCGGGGCCAGGCATTCTGGTTGAGGGTGGTGGGCGATGCGATGACCGCACCCAATGGCATCAGCATCCCGGAAGGCATGTTGATCCTGGTGGACCCGGCGGTGGACGCGGTGCCTGGCAAACTGGTCATTGCCCAGTGGCCGGACAGCGCCGAAGCGACTTTTCGCAAGTTGATCGAAGAGGGCGGGCAGCGTTATCTGGTCCCGCTCAATCCGACGTATCCGAAAGCCTTGTACGCCGAAGAATGTCGAATCATCGGCGTAGTGGTTCAGGCAACAGCCAGGTTCTGATCAGATCGGTCCTCGCGATGCGTAGGACCGATCTTCACTTCACGCTTCTTCCAGTTCGACCAGCGCACTGCCTTCGCTGACCATCTCGCCTTCCTGGCAGTACAGCGCCTTGATCACCCCGGCATGGGGCGCGCGAATGCTGTGCTCCATCTTCATCGCTTCCAGTACCACCAATTGCGCCCCGGCCTCGACGGCTTGCCCGGCCTCCACCAAGACGCGCACGATGCTGCCGTTCATCGGTGCGGTGAGCCCGCCCTGATGGCTGTGGCTGGCCTCGACGGCGCTGATCGGGTCGTAGGACTCGATACGGCGCAATTCGCCATCCCACTGCAGATACACATGTTCGCCACGGCGTATGGCCCGGTGTTGACGGCGCACACCGTCGTGTTCGGTCAGCAGGTGCTCGCCCTTGAGCCGTGCGCTGTGGGCATCGATGTCGCCCAGCGTCAGCGCACGGTCCTGGCCTTCACAACTCAAGTGAAGGGTGATTTCTCTCGGCAAACCTGCACGCAGCCCGTTCGGTGCCGCCCACGGCGAACTCGGGTCATCGGTGCGGATTGCATGGGGCTGGCTTTGGGTAAACGCCTGGGCGGCGGCTTGCCAGAAATCATCGCTGAGTTCCGCTGGCGCCGGCAGCAACTGCTCCTGATAGCGCGGAATGAAGCCGGTATCGAGTTCGGCAGCGGCGAACGCCGGATGACCGATAATGCGCCGCAGGAAATTGATGTTGGTCTTCAGCCCGCCGATGGCGAATTCGTCGAGCATGCTCAGCAGGCGCAAGCGCGCCTGTTCACGGTCCACGCCCCAGGCAATCAACTTGCCGAGCATCGGGTCGTAGAATGGCGAAATCTCATCGCCTTCTTCAACGCCGCTGTCCACTCGACGCCCCGATCCCTGGGCGGATTCGCGATACAGTTCCAGACGACCGGTCGCCGGCAGGAAATCATTGCCCGGGTCTTCGGCATATAGCCGCACTTCGATCGCATGCCCTACCAGCGGCACCTGATCCTGGGTCATCGGCAAGGCTTCGCCGCGTGCCACGCGAATCTGCCAGGCCACCAGGTCGAGGCCGGTGATGGCTTCGGTGACCGGGTGTTCCACTTGCAGGCGGGTGTTCATCTCCATGAAGAAGAACTCGCCGCGCGCATCCAGCAAAAACTCCACGGTGCCGGCACCGACATAGCCAATGGCCTGGGCCGAGCGCACGGCGGCTTCGCCCATGGCGCGCCGCAGTTCCGGGCTCAGGCCCGGCGCCGGGGCTTCTTCGACGACTTTCTGGTGGCGGCGCTGAATCGAGCAGTCACGTTCGTTGAGGTACAGGCAGTTGCCGTGCTGGTCGGCGAACACCTGGATTTCCACGTGACGTGGCTTGAGCAGGTACTTCTCCACCAGCATCCGCGAATCGCCGAACGACGACTGCGCCTCGCGCTGTGCCGAGGCCAGGGCTTCGGCCAGTTGGCTGACGTCCTCGACCACTTTCATGCCTTTGCCGCCGCCACCGGCCGTGGCTTTGAGCAGTACCGGGTAGCCGATGCGTTCGCAGGCGGCGCGGAAGGTTTCCAGGTCCTGGGCTTCGCCGTGATAACCGGGCACCAACGGCACGCCGGCGGTTTCCATCAAGGCCTTGGCGGCAGACTTGCTGCCCATGGCGTCGATGGCCGAGGCGGGCGGGCCGAGGAAAATCAGGCCGGCGTTTTCGATGGCGCGGGCGAACCCGGCGTTCTCGGACAGAAAGCCATAACCTGGATGGATCGCCTGGGCACCGCTGGCCTTGGCGGCGGCGATCAGTTTGTCGATCTGCAGATAGCTGTCGGCGGCTTTGCTGCCGCCCAGGTCAACACGAATGTCGGCTTCACGGCTGTGCCGGGCGTCACGGTCGGTGGCGCTGTGCACGGCCACGGTAGTCAGGCCCAGCGCCTTGGCGGTACGCATGACCCGGCAAGCGATTTCGCCACGGTTGGCCACCAGCAGGGTGGTGAGGACAGGTGCGCTCATCAACGGGGCTCCTTGGTGGTTTGTGCTTGCCAGCTTGCTGGACGTTTTTGCAGGAAGGCACGCAAGCCTTCCTGGCCTTCAGGGCTGACGCGGATGCGGGCGATGGCGTTTTCGGTGTAGCGGCGCAGTGCCGGGTTCAGCGAGCCATCGCCGACTTCACGCAGCAAGTCCTTGCTGGCGCGCATGGCGGCGGGGCTGTTGAGCAACAGATTGTCGATCCATTGCTCGATTTTTTGCTCCAGCTCGGCAATCGGGTAACTCTCCGACAACAGACCCAGCTCCCGTGCCCGCTGCCCGCCAAAGCGCTCAGCGGTCAGGGCATAACGACGGGTGGCGCGCTCGCCAATGGCTTGCACCACGAACGGGCTGATCACCGCCGGCGCCAGGCCGATGCGCACTTCCGACAGGCAGAACTGCGCGTCATCGGCACCGATGGCCATGTCGCAGCAACTGATCAGGCCCAGCGCACCGCCAAAGGCCGCGCCTTGCACCACGGCCAGGGTCGGGACTTTGAGCTTGGCCAGGTTGTACATCAACTCCGCCAGTTCCCGGGCGTCATCGAGGTTGGTGGCGTAATCGAGTTCGGCCGATTGCTGCATCCAGGCCAGGTCGGCGCCGGCGCTGAAATGTTTGCCACGGCCGCGCACGATCAGAAATCGCAGGCTGGCATCGCTCGCGACTTTGTCGAGGGCAAGGATCAGCTCGCGGATCATTTCGGCATTGAAGGCGTTGTTCTTTTCTTCACGGCTGAGCCACAGCGTGGCAAAACTGCGGGGGTCGGTCAGCAGTTCGAGGGTGTTGAAGTCGCTCATATTCGTCCGTCTCCACGGTCCTTGTGGGAGCGGGCTTGCTCGCGAAAGGGTTTTACGATTGCTACGCAATCGAACGGGAGCCAGCTCCCTCGCCACACAAGCCCGCACCCACAGAAAATCACATCCGGAACACGCCGAAGCGGCTCGGTTCGATTGGCGCGTTCAACGACGCGGACAAGGCCAGGGCCAATACGTCGCGGGTCTGGGCCGGGTCGATGACACCGTCGTCCCACAGACGCGCGCTGGAATAGTAGGGGTGACCCTGTTCTTCGTACTGGTCGAGGATCGGTTGCTTGATCTCGGCTTCCTGCTCGGCGCTGAAACCCTGGCCGCTGCGCTCGGCCTGTTCGCGCTTGACCTGCACCAGCACGCCGGCCGCCTGTTCGGCACCCATCACGCCGATGCGTGCGTTCGGCCACATCCACAGGAAGCGCGGATCGTAGGCGCGGCCACACATGCCGTAGTTGCCGGCGCCGAAGCTGCCGCCGATGATCACGGTGAACTTCGGCACCTTGGCGCAAGCTACCGCCGTCACCAGTTTCGCACCGTGCTTGGCGATGCCGCCGGCTTCGTATTTCTGGCCGACCATGAAGCCGGTGATGTTCTGCAGGAACAGCAGCGGGATACCGCGCTGGCACGCCAGCTCGATGAAGTGCGCGCCTTTCTGCGCCGCTTCGGCAAACAGGATGCCGTTGTTGGCGAGGATCGCGATCGGGTAACCGTGCAGGTAGGCGAAACCGCAGACCAGCGTGGTCCCGAACAGCGCCTTGAACTCGTCGAACACCGAACCATCCACCAGACGCGCAATCACTTCGCGTACGTCAAACGGTTGCTTGGCGTCGGCCGGGACCACGCCGTACAACTCATCGCTGCTGTAGAGCGGGGCGATCGGCGTGCGTTGCTGAACCTCACCTTGCTTGCGCCAGTTGAGGTTGGCGACACTGCGACGCGCCAGCGCCAGGGCGTGCTCATCGCTCTCGGCGTAATGGTCGGCCACCCCGGAAATCTTGCAGTGAACATCGGCCCCGCCAAGGTCTTCGGCACTGACCACCTCACCGGTCGCGGCTTTCACCAGCGGCGGGCCGGCGAGAAAGATCGTCGCCTGTTCGCGGACCATGATCGCTTCGTCGGCCATCGCCGGTACATAGGCGCCGCCAGCGGTGCAGGAACCCATGACCACGGCAATCTGCGGGATGCCCATGGCGCTCATGTTGGCCTGGTTGAAGAAGATCCGCCCGAAGTGCTCGCGGTCCGGAAACACCTCATCCTGGCGCGGCAGGTTGGCGCCGCCAGAGTCCACCAGATAGATGCACGGCAGGCGATTCTGCTGGGCGATGGTCTGGGCGCGCAGGTGCTTTTTCACGGTCAGTGGATAGTACGAGCCACCTTTTACCGTGGCGTCGTTGGCGACGATCATGCACTCGACGCCCTCCACCCGGCCGATCCCGGCAATCACGCCAGCGGCGGGGACGTCTTCGCCATAGACCTCGTAAGCCGCCAGTTGGCTGATCTCCAGAAACGGCGAACCCGGATCGAGCAAGCGGTTGATGCGCTCGCGAGGCAGCAGTTTGCCTCGCGAGGTGTGGCGTTCCTGGGCTTTCGGGCCGCCACCTTGCGCCACTTGGGCGAGCAGGGTGTGCAACGCGTCGACCTGCTTGAGCATCGCCGCGCTATTGGTGGCGAACTCCGCTGAACGGGGGTTGAGCTGGGTGTGCAGGGTAGCCATGGACAGCTCCGTTTAGCGGGTTTCGTTGAACAGTTCACGACCGATCAGCATGCGACGGATCTCACTGGTGCCGGCGCCGATTTCGTACAGCTTGGCGTCACGCAGCAGACGACCGGCCGGGAATTCGTTGATGTAGCCGTTGCCGCCGAGAATCTGGATCGCGTCGAGGGCCATTTGCGTGGCGCGTTCGGCGCTGTAGAGGATCACGCCGGCGGCGTCCTTGCGCGTGGTTTCGCCACGCTCGCAGGCCTGGGCCACCGCATACAGGTAAGCGCGGCTGGCGTTGAGCTGGGTGTACATGTCGGCGACCTTGCCCTGGATCAGCTGGAATTCACCGATGCTCTGGCCGAACTGTTTGCGGTCGTGGATGTACGGCACGATCAGGTCCATGCACGCCTGCATGATCCCGGTCGGGCCACCGGAAAGGACGACACGCTCGTAGTCGAGGCCGCTCATCAGCACTTTCACGCCGCCGTTGAGTACGCCGAGGATGTTTTCTTCCGGCACTTCGACGTCATCGAAAAACAGTTCGCAGGTGTTCGAACCGCGCATGCCGAGCTTGTCGAACTTATTGCTGCGGCTGAAGCCTTTCCAGTCGCGCTCGACGATGAAGGCGGTGATGCCGTGGGGGCCCTTTTCCAGGTCGGTCTTGGCGTAGATCACGTAGGTGTTGGCGTCCGGACCGTTGGTGATCCAGGTCTTGCTGCCGTTGAGCACGTACTTGTCGCCGCGTTTGTCGGCGCGCAGTTTCATCGAGACCACGTCGGAACCGGCGTTCGGTTCGCTCATGGCCAGGGCGCCGATGTGCTCGCCGCTGATCAGTTTCGGCAGGTATTTGGATTTCTGCTCGTGGTTGCCGTTGCGATTGATCTGGTTGACGCACAGGTTGGAGTGCGCGCCGTAGGACAGCGCCACCGAGGCCGAGCCGCGGCTGATTTCTTCCATTGCGACGACGTGAGCCAGGTAACCCAGGCCAGCGCCGCCGTACTCTTCCGGCACGGTGATGCCCAGCAGGCCCATGTCGCCGAATTTGCGCCACAGGTCGGCGGGGAACAGGTTGTCGATGTCGATCTGAGCGGCGCGCGGGGCGATCTCCTTGGCGACGAAGGACTGAACCTGATCGCGCAGCATGTCGATGGTTTCACCGAGGGCAAAATTCAGGGATGGGTAGCTCATGGGTCACCTTTTGGCTTTTTTGTCGGTTGGTGAGACTGTCAATGGGCTCTCACCTTTACGTTAACGTAAGCCTGTGACGAATGGCTGTCAATCACCCTTTACGTTAACGTCAACTTGAGCGAGAGTAGAGACAGTTCAAGATAGAACAGCGGACCCATCCTGTGGTGATGGCCTGTGGCGAGGGGGCTTGCCCCCGTTTGAGTGCGCAGCACTCACAAGATCTTCGATACATCGGAAATTTTGGGGCTGCTTCGCAACCCAGCGGGGGCAAGCCCCCTCGCCACAGGTCGCTCCCACAAGAGACCGCCGGTAGCCCATAAATAAAGACAATAGGGGTCGTCATGGATCAACCCAGTGCAAGCCCGCAACGCAGTTATACCCGTGGTTCCCAGGACAAAGCCTTGCTGGCGATGACCATTGGCCAGGCGTTCGACAACACTGTCGCGCAGTATCCGACCGGAGAAGCGCTGGTCGTGCGCCACCAACAGCTGCGCTACACCTGGCGGCAATTGGCGCAGGTTGCGGACCTGCACGCCAGGGCACTGCTGGCGCTGGGACTGCAAGCAGGAGACCGCCTGGGCATCTGGGCACCGAATTGCGCCCAATGGTGTATCACTCAGATTGCCACGGCGAAAATCGGCGTGATCCTGGTCAACATAAACCCGGCCTACCGCAGTTCCGAACTCGAATACGTATTAAAGCAATCCGGTTGCCAGTGGCTGGTCTGCGCCGGGGCCTTCAAGACCTCCAACTATCACGCCATGCTGCAAGGCCTGGTACCGGAACTGGCCGAGCAGTCCATCGGCAAATTGCAGAGTGAACGCCTACCGGATTTACGCGGGGTGATCAGTCTGGACACGCAGCCGCCCAGTGGTTTCCTGCCGTGGTCTCAATTGACCGATCTGGCGGGCAGCGTGTCGGCCGAACAACTGCGCGAGCGCCAGGACAGCCTGCATTTCGACCAGGCGGTGAACATTCAGTACACCTCGGGCACCACCGGTTTCCCCAAGGGTGCAACCCTCAGTCACTACAACATTCTCAACAACGGCTACATGGTCGGCGAAAGCCTGGGCCTGACGGCAGCCGATCGCCTGGTGATCCCGGTGCCGCTGTACCACTGCTTCGGCATGGTCATGGGCAACCTCGGCTGCATCACCCATGGCAGCACCATGATTTACCCCAACGATGCATTCGATCCGCTGCTGACCCTGAGCACTGTCGCCGAAGAAAAAGCCACGGCGCTGTACGGCGTGCCGACCATGTTCATCGCCATGCTCGATCAGCCGCAACGCGCGCAATTCGACCTGTCGAGCCTGCGCACCGGGATCATGGCGGGCGCGACCTGTCCTATCGAGGTGATGCGCCGGGTTATCAGCGAAATGCACATGAGCGAAGTGCAGATTGCCTACGGCATGACGGAAACCAGCCCGGTATCGTTGCAGACCGGTCCGTCGGACGACCTGGAACTGCGCGTGACCACCGTCGGCCGTACCCAGCCACAACTTGAAAGCAAGATCATCGACGAAGCGGGCAACCTGGTGCCGCGTGGCACCATCGGTGAGCTGTGCACTCGCGGTTACAGCGTAATGCTGGGTTACTGGAACAATCCCGAAGGCACGGCAGAAGCCATCGACCAGGCAGGGTGGATGCACACCGGTGACCTGGCGAGCATGAACGACGAGGGTTATGTATGTATTGCCGGGCGCAACAAAGACATGATCATTCGCGGCGGTGAGAACGTTTATCCACGGGAGCTGGAAGAGTTTTTCTTTACTCATCCGGCCGTTGCCGACGTGCAGGTGATCGGCATTCCATGCTCGCGCTACGGCGAAGAGATCGTCGCCTGGATCAAGTTCCACCCCGGCCACAGCGCCACCGAGCAAGAGCTGCAAGCCTGGTGCAAGGAGCGCATCGCGCACTTCAAGACGCCGCGTTACTTCAAGTTCGTGGAAGAGTTCCCGATGACGGTAACGGGCAAGATCCAGAAATTCCGCATGCGCGAGATCAGTATCGAGGAGTTGCGCATCAACAAGGCCTGACTCGTTCCCCTGTAGGAGCGAGCTTGCTCGCGAAGAACGTCAACGATAACGCGTGCAGCCTGGATAAACGCGGTGCTCTTGAGTTCTTCGCGAGCAAGCTCGCTCCTACACGGGGCGGTGGAAATCTCAAATGCCAGACAGCACAAAGGGGAGCCGAAGCTCCCCTTTAATTTGTCGTTGCGCGTGCTCTTTTTTTATTATTGAGGGTCGGTCTGTTGTTGTTTTTGGCAACCGTTGCCCTTTACCGCTGTTTTTGGCGATCCCCATTCGGGATCAAGAGCAAACGTATTTTTTTGAGCGCTGATCTACTTTCTCGCTGAGCGATCCAACCAGTTCGGGAGCTACCTGAAGGTAGTTTTATTATTCTCTGCCCGGTTGCGGGTAACTCCGAAAAGCACCCTGAAAAGCACATCTTCTCCAAAAAAATCTGTTAGCTGCGTCTCTGCCGTGTTGTTTTTGTTATGTCAGAGTCGTTACGTCTTGTTTTTATTAGGGTTGCCGCAATTTTTTTATTCTTGTTATGCGATAGATATAGCAGGAGCCGTGCCAACTTTTTAAAAGTCTTTAAAATCAATGGTTTGCGAATTTGTAGGGTTTTACGCCTCAGGCTAAACCCTACATTTTGTTTCCGTGTTACTCGCTTACGCCCACGTTTGAGTCCGTGCGGTAACACCCGGACACACTCTGCGCACTCACTGTGCGCTGCGGGCCCTGGCCACGCGGGAACCGGTAGGGCGACCCAATACTGTGCAGATCTGCTGGCCGGCGAGCATCAAGGCGTCGAGGTCGATTCCGGTGTCGATGCCCAGGCCATTGAGCAGGTAAACCACGTCTTCGGTCGCGACGTTACCGCTGGCACCCTTGGCATAGGGGCAGCCGCCGAGACCGGCGATGGAGCTGTCGAACACCGAGATGCCTTCCAGCAGGCTGGCGTAGATGTTGGCCACGGCCTGACCGTAGGTGTCGTGGAAGTGCCCGGCGAGTTTTTCCCGGGGTACATCCTTCGATACCACTTCAAACATCTTGCGGGTTGCGCCAGCGGTGCCGGTGCCGATGGTGTCCCCCAGCGAGACCTCGTAGCAGCCCATGGCGTACAGCTCGCGGGCGACCAGGGCGACCTGCTCCGGGGCGACGTTACCTTCATAGGGACAGCCCAGCACACAAGACACATACCCGCGCACGGTAATCCCGTGTTGTTTCGCGGCGTCCATGATCGGCGCGAAACGCTCCAGGCTTTCGCTGATCGAGCAGTTGATATTGCGCTGGGAAAACGCCTCGGACGCCGCGGCGAACACGGCGACTTCCTTGACTCCGGCGGCGAGGGCATCTTCAAAGCCGCGTAGATTGGGTGCGAGTGCGCCGTAGACCACACCCGGTTTGCGCTGGATCTGCGCAAAGACCTCGGCGGAACCGGCCATCTGCGGCACCCACTTGGGCGAAACGAAACTGCCGACTTCTATATAGCCGAGCCCGGCTGCAGTCAGCGCATCGACCAGTTGCACCTTGTCGGTAACACTGATGGGCTGGGCTTCGTTTTGCAGGCCGTCGCGTGGGCCGACTTCGACAATGCGTACGTGGGTGGGGAGAGGCATAAGGTTCACCTGAAGTAATGGGTGAGTGGTGATCTACTGTGGGAATTGTGGCGGGTTACTGAATCGATTCCTGGCTTTTGAGCGTCTGCTCCAGCGCCTGCACGCAGCGCTCTTCGGCAGTATCGAGCTCCAGTTTCATCTGTTCGATGTCGAGCATTTGCTGTTCAAGCTGCTCCCGGCGCTCGCTGATTTTCGCCAGCATGCTGTGCAGCTGTTTGGTGTTACCGCTGGACGGGTCGTAAAGCTCGATCAGCTCGCGGCATTCAGCCAGGGAGAAACCGATGCGCTTGCCCCGCAGGATCAGCTTCAGGCTGACCTTGTCGCGGGGTGAGTAGATGCGTTCCTGGCCACGGCGCTCAGGGCTGAGCAGGCCTTGCTCTTCATAAAAGCGAATGGCCCGGGTGGTGATGTCGAGCTCGCGGGCGAGGTCGGAAATGCTGTAGGTCTGGCTGCTCATGGGCGCGCTCGCAAAAGGTCATGGCGCTAAGCTAATGGCAGGTTGACGTTTACGTCAAGGGGCGTGAGATTTCAGTGTTCTTGTGGGCCTCTTCGCGAGCAAGCCCGCTCCCACAGGGGATCTGTGTCGAACACAAGTATTGTGTCCACTGAAGATCCAATGTGGGAGCGGGCTTGCTCGCGAAGCCACCTCGGTATCAAGTACTACACCTTCTCGAGCTTTTTCTCCTGCGCCGTCACCTGCTGGCACAACTCGATCATCTGTTCGCGCATCCAGCGGTTCGCCGGGTCCTGGTCGGTGCTTTCGTGCCAGTAAAGGTGGGTTTCCACTGGCGGTACATCGTTGACCGGCAGATAAAAGGCGTGCAGGTCGTTACGGCGGGCGAAACGTTCCGGCACGGTCATGACCATGTCCGTCTGCTGCAGTACTTGCGAAGCCATCAGGTAATGCTGGGAGCGCAGGGCGATCTTGCGCTGGATGCCCATCTTGCCCAGCGCCAGGTCGACATAGCCGAGGCCGCTGCGGCGGCTGGAAATATGGATGTGGGTCAGGCCCAGGTAATCATCCAGTGTGAGTTTGTCCTTGCCCGCCAGCGGATGCCCCTTGCGCATGGCACACACGTAGCGGTCTTCCATCAACTTGACGTGGCGTACCTGCGGATCGGTGTTGAGCGGCGCGTCGACCGCGAAGTCGAGGCGGCCGGCCGCCAGCTCCTTGGTGGTTTCACGGCGTTTGGACAGGAAGCTTTCGATGATCACCGTCGGCGCCAGGCGGCGCAGGCGCTGGAACAGCGGCGGCAGGATCACCGCTTCGGTGAGGTCGGTCATGCTGATGCGATAGGTCTTGACCGCTTGCTGCGGGTTGAAAATGCGGCTCTCCTGCACCGACACGCGCAGCAGCGAGAGCGCGTTGCGCACCGGGCCGATGATGTTCTGCGCCATCGGCGTCGGCACCATGCCCTGGGCGGTGCGCACGAACAGCGGGTCGTTGAAAGTCTCGCGCAGACGCGCCAGCGCGTTCGACACCGCCGGTTGGGTGATGCCGACAATCTGCCCGGCACGGGTCAGGTTGGCTTCGGTATAGATCGCGTCGAAGACGATGAAAAGGTTGAGATCGACCTTGCTCAGATTCATTACGCGGCTCTCTTATTGTGTGGGCGGACTGACCGTGACGATCAGTCGATCATATATCGGTGATGAATGTTTATACACGCCGAGAATAGGCTAGGTAAATTATCAGCGCTGTTCTAGCATCGATACATGACCTAAACAACCTCCCCCAAGAAGGTATCTCGCTCATGGATTTCGCTTATTCGCCCAAGGTTCAGGAACTGCGTGAGCGCGTAACAGCGTTCATGGACACTTACGTTTATCCCGCCGAAGCCGTGTTCGAGCGCCAAGTCGCCGAAGGCGATCGCTGGCAGCCGACGGCGATCATGGAAGAACTCAAACTCAAGGCCAAGGCTGAAGGCCTGTGGAATTTGTTTCTGCCTGAGTCAGAGCTCGGTGCTGGCCTGACCAACCTCGAATACGCGCCGCTGGCGGAAATCATGGGCCGCTCGTTGCTGGGGCCAGAGCCGTTCAACTGCTCGGCGCCGGACACCGGCAACATGGAAGTGTTGGTGCGTTACGCCAACGAAGAGCAGAAACAACGCTGGCTCGAACCGCTGCTGCGCGGCGAGATTCGCTCGGCATTCGCCATGACCGAACCGGACGTTGCGTCCTCCGACGCCACCAACATGGCCGCCCGTGCGGTGCGCGATGGCGACGAGTGGGTGATCAACGGCAAGAAATGGTGGACATCGGGCGCTTGCGACCCGCGCTGCAAGATCCTGATCTTCATGGGCCTGAGCAATCCGGATGCGCCGCGCCATGCCCAACACTCGATGATTCTGGTGCCGGTGGATGCGCCCGGTGTGAAGATCGTGCGCCCACTGCCGGTGTTCGGCTACGACGATGCACCTCATGGGCATGCCGAAGTGCATTTCGAAAACGTGCGGGTGCCGTACGAAAACGTCCTGCTCGGTGAAGGGCGCGGCTTCGAAATCGCTCAAGGTCGCCTAGGCCCTGGCCGGATTCACCACTGCATGCGTTCGATCGGCATGGCCGAGCGTGCACTGGAACTGATGTGCAAACGCTCGGTAAGCCGTACCGCATTCGGCAAACCCCTGGCACGCCTGGGCGGTAACGTCGACAAGATTGCCGACTCGCGCATGGAAATCGACATGGCACGCCTGCTGACGTTGAAAGCGGCGTACATGATGGACACCGTTGGCAACAAAGTGGCGAAAAGCGAGATCGCGCAGATCAAGGTCGTCGCGCCAAACGTGGCATTGCGGGTGATCGACCGGGCGATCCAGATCCATGGCGGGGCAGGGGTTTCCAACGATTTCCCGCTGGCCTACATGTATGCGATGCAGCGCACCCTGCGCCTGGCCGACGGCCCGGACGAAGTGCACCGTGCGGCGATCGGCAAGTTCGAAATCGGCAAATATGTGCCGAAGGAGATGCTGCGTAGCGGGCACTAAGACCGCGGCGCCTGCCATTCGCGAGCAAGCCCCCCCCACAGGGACCGCACTGAACCTGTGGGAGCGGGCTTGCTCGCGAAGGCATCATCCCATTCAACACAACCACATCAGATTCAATACACCCATACCTCAACCCGCCGATTCTTGATCCTTCCCTCATCGGCGCTATTGGCCGCCACCGGCATTTCGGCACCGAATCCGCGGATCTCGCGAAACACCACGCCGCTCTTCACCAACTCCCGTCGCACCGCCATGGCCCGCAGTTTTGACAACAGATCGGCGCGCGCCGGGTCACTCTTGGCATCGCCAAACCCTACCAGCGTCACTTGCCCAGTCGTTTTGTCGTGCTGCCTTATATAGTCGAGCACTCGCGTCAGGTCTTGCCGCGCCTTGTTGTCCAGGTTGGCACTGCCTTCTTCGAAGCGAAAATTCACCGACAACCGCTGGGCATGACGACTCAGGGACTGGTATCCCTCGGGCATCAGCACATTCGGCGTGACGGCCATGGCCTGGACGGTTTGGGCAATAAAACCGTTGGCGGCAACAATGGCCTGACCCTTGGTGCTCTGGGCAAAAGCCACCAGGGCATTGGCCCAGGGATTTTTCCCGCTGGGCGGCAGGTAAAGGAACAACCGACGGGACAGCGGATAATCTTCCGTGGCAATCAGGCTGTTGAGCGGCAGCATGGCTTGTGATTGACCGTCGACAATGGCCACGGCTTTGGCCTGGCGCACATAGGGCAAACCGATGAAGCCGATGCCTTGCGGGTCAGTGCTGACCGCATCGGACAGTTGTTCGCTGGACTCGAAGCGCTTCGCCGCGCTGCCGAGGATTTTCCCACGGCCACTGAGGACCAGTTCCTTGAAGGTGTCGTAAGTCCCGGACTGGTCATCCCGCGCATACAAATGAATCGGCCCGCCGGGGCCACCGAGGTCTTCCCAGTTTTTCACCTCGCCACTGAAAATGCGCGCCAGTTGCACGGTGTCCAGTTGGTTCAGCGGATTGTCCGGGTGAAGGATGATCGCCAGGCCATCGATGGCAATGACCTGTTCGGCGCTCGGGCTTTTCAGGTCGCCGAGGGACTGCAGGCTGGCCAGTTCACTGTCCTTGATCGGCCGCGAGGAGGCGGCAAGGTCGGCGCTGCCCGCTTTCAACGCAGTGAAGCCGGTGCTGGAACCATGGGCTGCCACCTCCACCACGACCTGCCGACCCTGAACCGTTTCGCCGACAATGCGCAGTTCGTTGGCGGTGTCCGGGGTTTCCCGGTGGATCTTGCGCAGGCCTTGCTCGCTCAGCAGGCCCTCGACCAGCGCCGGCCCCAATGCCGCGCCGATGGTGTTGGAACCCTGGATGCGCAACACCGGGCCGTGTTCGGGTGTCGGCAAGTCGCCGGCCGAGGCCGTCTGCGGCAAGCCCGTGCACAGCATCAACAGGAACAACACGCGCAGCATCATGCCGGCACCTTGAATAGCCAAAGGAGGTGTCGGGAGATTAAGTCAGTAAGGTTTCGGAAAAATGACACTTTCCCATGTGGGAGCGGGCTTGCTCGCGAAAGCGGCGGGTCAGTCGACATTGATGTTGAATGATTAACCGTATTCGCGAGCAAGCCCGCTCCCACATGAGAGTTGTGTTCGACGGGGATCAGCTCAATTCAAGCCAGATCGGCGCATGGTCCGATGGTTTTTCCATGCCGCGAAGTTCGTAGTCCACTCCGGCAGCCTTCACCCGTGGCAGCAGGCCATGGGAGGCGAGGATCACATCGATACGCAGGCCGCGCTTGGGCTCGTCTTCGAAGCCACGGCTGCGGTAGTCGAACCAACTGAAGGTGTCGGCCACGTCCGGGTTCAGGTGACGGAAACTGTCGACCAGGCCCCAGTTCTTCAGGCGGGCCATCCACTCGCGCTCTTCCGGCAGGAAGCTGCATTTGCCAGTCTTCAGCCAGCGTTTCATGTTGTCCGGGCCGATGCCGATGTCGCAGTCTTCCGGGGAAATGTTCACATCGCCCATCACCACCAGTGGCTGGTCGTTCTTGAACTGGCTTTCCAGCAACTGCTGCAAATCACCGTAGAAGCGTTCCTTGGCCGGGAATTTGGTCGGGTGGTCGCGGCTTTCGCCCTGTGGGAAATAACCGTTCATGATGGTCACCGGTACGCCGTTGGCGTCGGCAAAGGTGCCCCAGATGAAGCGCCGCTGGGCGTCTTCTTCGTCGGTGACGAAACCTTTATGCAGGGCCAGCGGCTCCTGGCGAGAGAGCAGGGCGACGCCGTAGTGGCCTTTTTGCCCGTGGAAGTACACGTGGTAGCCCAGGGCCTGTACCTCGGCCAGCGGGAACTGATCATCGTGGACCTTGGTTTCCTGCAAGCCGATCACATCGGGCTGGTGCTTTTCGATCAGCGCCGCCAGCTGATGGGGACGGGCACGCAGCCCGTTGATGTTGAAGGAGACGATCTTCATGGTCGGCAGTCCTGGCAAAAGGGCGATGCTAGCTGACATGTGGGAATCGGGCCAGTGTGGGGTGAGGGGATTCGGCTGTGCCTGTCGGTTGTGTATGGGCAGTGATGGCCCTTTCGCGAGCAAGCCCGCTCCCACAAAAGCACAGGCCGGTTCATCACCTGTGGGAGCGGGCTTGCTCCGGGCGGCGTTCCGACGAAGGCGATTTCATTGCCTACACTGATTGCGGATCTGTATGGAACTGTGTCAGCGCCGATCAGCTCGTAACAACAAGAGCGCAGCCATCCGAGCTGTGCCGGGGAGATCAACCGTCATGCCCGAAACCTCGACCGTCATTGCCGATATTCACATGCTCGACAGCGGCTACGCCCGCGAAGCGCGTTCGCTGCTGTACCAGGCTTATCGACACGAACCGACCTTCGGCTATCTGTTCGAGGCCGAACGCCCCGGTTACGAACAGCGGGTCCGCGCCACCGTGCGCGAACTGGTGACCCAGCATTTTCTCCAGGACCTGCCGGCCATCGGCCTGCTGGTCAACGACCGCCTGATCGGCATCGCCCTGATCGCACCGCCGCAACGTCGTCTTGGCGTCACCGAAAGTTGGGCCTGGCGCCTGCGCATGGTGCTCAGTACGGGATTTCGCTGCACTCGCCGCTACCTCGAGTATCACGCTGCCGTGGAAGCCTGCGTACCGAACGACTCGGTGCACGTATTGCCGTTGCTGGGGGTTCATCCGCAGTTCCAGGGCAAGCATTTCGGCGAACAACTACTGCAAGCCGTGCACAACTGGTGCGCGGTGGATGAGAACTCACAGGGCGTGATCCTCGACACCGGGAATCCGCGTTATCTGGAGTTCTACAAGCGTCAGGGCTATGAGGAAATCGGTGAAGTCGCCGTAGGACCGATCCGTGAGCACGTGTTTTTTCACCCCAATCCCCAGGTGTTACACACTGCAACGGCCTAGGCGCCGAACTTTCCGGGCATGTCAGGCTCTATCACGCTCTCAAGCTCGTGATAGCATCCGCGCCTATGAAGTTTCCAGGAAGAATTACCAGCGGTGTGCTGATGCTGATGACCAGCTGCACGGCGCTGGCACAAAGTGAATTGGATGTACGGATCAAACCGTCCAATGATGAGCTGAAAGCCAATATAGAAGGCTACATCGGCAGCCTCGGCGATCGTGACGAGCAGGCGTTGCTGCGCTTCAGTCGTGGCGCCGAAGAGCAGGCGCGCAAGGCTGCCCAGGCCTTGGGTTATTACCAGCCGCACATCGACAGCGAAGTGAAGGGTGGCGACAAGCCGCGCCTGGTACTTTCGGTCGATCCCGGCGAGCCGGTGCATCTGCGCAATGTCACGGTGCGTGTCGACGGTCCGGCAGCCTCCCTCAAAGCCTTTCGGGTGCCCAAAAGCGATGCACTCAAGTCCGGTGCCGTGCTCAATCATGGGCATTACGAGGACGCCAAGCGCCTGATCCAGAACCAGGCTTCGCGCTATGGCTTTTTCAGCGGCCGTTTCACCCGTTCGAAACTGTCGGTCGACCCGCGGGCCGGCGTCGCCGATATCGAACTGATCTATGAAAGTGGCCCGCGCTATACCTTGGGCAAGGTCAGTTTCGAGGGTGATACGCCGTTCGATGACGAGTTGCTGCAACGCATGGTGCCCTTCAAGGCCGGTACGCCGTATGACTCGGAACTGATCGCCGAACTCAATCAGAACCTGCAGTCGAGCGGCTACTTCGAAGGCGTGCGCGTGGACGCGGCACCCACGGCATCCAAGGACGAAGCGATCCCGGTGGACGTCAAGCTCGAAACCCGCAAGCCACGGACCATGGGCCTGGGCCTGGGTTTCTCCACCGACGTCGGCCCGCGGGCCAAGGCCAACTGGACTCGGCACTGGGTCAATGCGCAAGGGCACAGTTACGGCTGGGAGGCCGAAGTCTCGGCGCCGCGGCAAAACGTCGGGCTGTTCTACGACATTCCGCTGGACCCGCCACTGACCGACAAACTGCGTTTTGCCGGCGGCTATCAGAATGAAGACATCGCCGGCACCGACACCCACAGCAAACTGTTGACCCTCGGCCCTGAGTGGCACAGCAAACTGCCCAGCGGTTGGCAACGGGTGGTATCGCTGAAGTGGCAACGCGAGGATTATCAACTGGGCGACGACTCGGGACTCAGTACCTTGCTGATGCCTGGCGTGAGCTATTCGTACCTCAAGAGCGATAACCGCATCGACCCGCATAACGGCTATCGGCTGCAATTCGAATCCAAAGTGGCCAAGGAAGGCCTCGGTTCCGACAGCAACTTGCTCTACGGCACGGCATTGGTCAAAGGCCTGACTACGGTGTTCGATAATCACCGTTTCCTCGGGCGGGTGCAGGTCGGCGGCAGTGCCACCAACGGTTTCAATTCGGTGCCGCCATCATTGCGCTTCTTCGCCGGTGGCGATCAGAGCGTGCGCGGTTACGACTATCAGAGCCTGTCCCCGGAAAACTCCGAGGGTGATCGCATCGGTGGCCGCTACATGGTGGCCGCCAGCGCGGAATATCAGTATTCCATCGCCGAAAAGTGGCGAATCGCGACCTTTGTCGATCAGGGCAACTCTTTCAACACACTCGAACTGCCGAACCTCAAGACCGGGGTCGGTATCGGCGTGCGCTGGGTCTCGCCGGTGGGGCCGATCCGCCTCGATCTGGCCCATGCGCTGGACGACGATGGCGGCATTCGGCTGCACTTTTCCATGGGGCCTGAGCTGTGAAGCGTGGTTTGAAAGTAACGCTGCTGGCGATAGCGGCGCTGTTGATGTTGGTTGTCCTGACGCTGGCCACGGTGGTGGGTACGGCGACGGGCAGCCGCTGGGCGTTGGGCTTCGTACCGGGTTTGACCCTGGACAACTTCCAGGGCCGGCTGGGCGGGCAGTGGAGCGCCGACCGGGTGTTATGGCAGCAGGCCGACAACCGGGTTGAATTGAGTCGGGTGATTTTCGCCTGGTCGCCGTTGTGCCTGACCCGCAGGACCTTGTGCATCGAACAGTTGCAGGCCGATCAGGTCAGCCTGACGTTCCCGCCGGGCGCCGAAGCACCCGACAGCGGTCCGATCACGCTGCCGGAACTGAAGTTGCCCCTGGCCATCGAACTGGGCGAGATCAAGGTCGGCAGCCTGCTGTTCAACGGCAGTGAAGAACTCAAGGGCTTGCAACTGGCGGCGCACTGGACCATGGCCGGTTTGAAGATCGATTCGGTGTCGCTACAGCGCGATGACCTGAGCCTGAACCTCTCCGGCCTGCTGCAACCAAGCGGTAACTGGCCGCTCAGCGCCGAAGGCAAACTGACCCTGTTGTCGACGCCTGAACCCCTGGCGCTGGCGTTGAAGATCGACGGCGACCTGCTGAAAACCCTGAACCTGAAAGCCGACAGCAGCGGTTACCTCAACGGGCAACTGAGCGGCGAACTGCAACCTCTGGTGGAGAATCTGCCGGCCAAGGTGCGGATCACCGCGGATGGCTTCAAGCCCAGTGCCGATCTGCCGGACACCCTGCAACTCAATCAGCTTGAACTCACGGGGGCGGGCGACCTGAAAAACGGCTATGCCCTTCAAGGCAAAGCTACGTTGCCTGCCGAGCAAGGCCCGGTCGCCCTGGCGCTGCAAGGCAAGGTCGACGCCAAGGGGGCGCAGATCGCCGCGCTGGACCTGACTGCCAGCGACAAACAAAGCCTCAAGCTCACAGGGTTTCTGGACTGGAGCAAGGGCCTGAGCGCCGAGGCGAAGATCGACTGGCTGGACTTCCCGTGGCACCGGCTATACCCGTTGATCGACGAACCGGAGGTAGCGCTGCGCCGCTTCAACGGAGAGGTGTCCTACACCGACGGCAAGTACCTCGGTCATTTCGACGCGGCGGCGGATGGTCCGGCGGGTGCCTTCACCCTGGCCAGCCCGTTCGCGGGCGACCTGACGAAGATTTACCTGCAACAGATTCAACTCCAGGCCGGGCAGGGCAAGGCCGAAGGGCACCTGAACCTGCAATTCGCCGACGGCATTGCCTGGGACACCGCACTGGACCTGTCGGCGATCAACCCGGCGTACTGGGTTGCGGAGCTGCCGGGCACCCTGGCCGGGCCGTTGCGCAGCCAGGGTGAGATGAAAAACGAAGTGCTCAGCCTCAATGCCGACCTGGACCTCAAGGGCAAACTGCGCGGTCAACCGGCGGTGATCCAGGCCAAGGCCGATGGCCGTGGCGAGCAATGGAACCTCAACGCCCTGCAAATTCGCCTGGGCGACAACAGCATCAGCGGCAAGGGCAGCCTGCAACAGAAGCTCGCCGGCCAGATCGATCTCAAGCTGCCGCGCCTGGCACAGCTATGGCCGGAGTTGCGCGGCCAGCTCAATGGCCGCGTGGATGTCGCCGGTACACTCAAGGCGCCCCAAGGCAAGCTTGACCTGCAAGGCTCGCAATTGGCTTTCCAGGACAATCGCCTGCAAAGCCTGAACCTGGACGCCACCCTGGATAGCGCGCAACGGGCGAAAATCGACCTCAAGGGCAGCGGCATCCAGGCCGGCGACACCTCGCTGGGAACACTGACCGCCAGCGGCCAGGGCGACATCAAGAAGCAGACGTTGAACCTCGACCTGCAAGGCCCGAAGCTGAAACTGGCGCTCGGTCTGGACGGTGCGCTGGACCAAGACAATTGGCGCGGACGCCTGGCCAGCGGTGATATCCAGGCTGGTGGCCAGGACTGGCGGCTACAAGGGCCGGCGAAACTCGAACGCCTGGCGGATGGCAAGATCAACTTTGGCGCCCATTGCTGGGCGTCCGGCCAGGCCAGCCTGTGCGGCGAAGACTCGCGCCTGATGCCCGAGCCCAAGCTGCGTTATCACCTCAAGCAATTCCCGATCGACAGCCTCGCGCAGTGGTTGCCGAAGGATTTCGCCTGGCAGGGTCGGCTCAATGCCGACCTGCAACTGGACCTGCCGGCCAGTGGTCCGAATGGCCAAATCAGCGTGGATGCCGGTGGCGGCACCTTGCGCATCAAGGAAAAGGACCAGTGGCTGGACTTCCCGTACCAGACCCTGAAACTCACCAGCAAACTCACGCCCAAGCGCATCGACACCGAGCTCAATTTCGTCGGTGGCAAACTCGGTGAACTGATGGTGCAGGCGCAGCTCAATCCGTTACCGAAGAACAAACCCGTAACAGGTTCATTTCGCTTGAGCGGGCTGGACCTGTCGGTGGCGCGGCCGTTTGTGCCGATGGTCGAGAAGCTGGCCGGGCGCCTGAATGGCAGCGGCACGATTTCCGGCGGGCTGTTGGCGCCACAGGTCAATGGCAGTCTGCAACTCAGTGACGGCGTGGTGGCCGGGCCTGAATTGCCGATGGAGCTGCAAAACCTGCACGTTCAGGCGCTGATCGCCGGTGAAAACGTGCAGCTCAACGGCGGCTGGAACAGCGGCAAGGCCGGGCAGGGCAGCTTGAACGGCAACATCGCCTGGGGCCAGGCGCTGGTGGTAGACCTGGCACTCAAGGGCTCGCAATTGCCGGTCACCGTCGAGCCTTACGCCAAGCTGGAAGTCGCACCGGACCTGAAAATCTCGATGAAGGGCGACGAACTGGCCATCGCCGGCAAAGTGCTGGTGCCCAAGGGCGACATCACCATTCGTGAATTGCCGCCGTCGACGGTCAAGGTCTCCGATGACACGGTGATCGTCGGTCAGCAGACCGAGGAGGGCAAGCCGCCGCTCGCGATGAAAATGGACATCGAAGTGGTGGTTGGCGAAGACAAGTTGAGCTTCGCAGGATTTGGCCTGACCGCGAATGTGCAGGGGCATGTGCACATTGGCGACAACATGGACACCCGTGGCGAACTGTGGCTCAACGATGGCCGCTATCGCGCCTACGGCCAGCGGCTTTCGGTGCGCCGGGCACGCTTGCTGTTTGCAGGTCCCATCGATCAGCCGTACCTGGACATCGAGGCCATTCGCAAGACCGACGACATCATCGCCGGCATTCGCCTCAGCGGCAGCGCCGAGCAGCCGACCACGCAGATCTTCTCGGAACCGGCCATGAGCCAGGAGCAGGCGCTGTCCTATCTGGTGCTCGGGCGTCCGCTGAGCAGCAATGGCGAAGACAACAACATGCTCGCCCAGGCGGCCCTCGGTCTGGGCTTGATGGGCAGTTCCGGGGTAACCAGCGGCATCGCCAAGAACCTGGGCATCCAGGACTTCCAGCTCGACACCCAGGGCAGTGGCGATGCCACCAGCGTGGTGGCCAGCGGCAATATTTCCGAGAAGCTCAGCCTGCGCTATGGCGTCGGCGTGTTCGAACCGGCCAACACCATTGCCTTGCGCTACAAGCTGAGCAAAAAGGTCTACCTCGAAGCCGCCGGTGGCGTGGCCAGTTCGCTGGACATCTTCTACAAGCGGGATTTCTAGGTCCCGTTCTCCCATCCGGGTGCGGTCCCTGTGGCGAGGGGGCTTGCCCCCGTTGGGCCGCGAAGCGGCCCCAAAACCTGCAATTTCATTCCTCTTGAATTCCTATAAATCCAAAAGCGACGACTGCTTCGCAGCCGAACGGGGGCAAGCCCCCTCGCCACAGGTTTATGGTAATTCCCGACGCCGTTAGTCAACTATTTACCAAGCATGCTAACTATTACGTTGACATTCGCTGCCTAGGCAGTAACATCTCGACATACATTCACTGCCTAGGCAGCTAATTGGTGGTCAGATGAAGCATTTCTCTCCAGACGATTTCCGCAATTGCCATCTCGGCCTGTTGCTCGGACGTGCCGCGCTGCTCAAGGACCGGATCATCGACACCCACATGGAACCCCACGGCATCACCGCCGCGCAGTTCAAGGTGTTGATCATCATCGCCCAGTACGGCGTCGATTCGCCGGGCGAGTTGTGCCGTCACCTGTCCCTCGACAGTGGCTCGATGACGCGCATGCTCGATCGTCTGGAACAGAAAGGTTTCCTCGTCCGCCAACGTTCCGAGGCGGATCGCCGTCAGGTGCAGTTGGTACTGACCGAAGAAGGGCAGAAGCTGGCCGACCGCCTGCCGCACATCGGTGCCGAAGCCATGAATGAACTGGCCGGTGCCATCACTCCGGAAGAGCTGAAAACCCTGGAGCTGATCCTGAAGAAAATTTTGCTGGCAGCCGGTGACGCGATCACCCTGCTGCGGGTAGGTGACAAATGAGCAGTAATCCCTTGCGTACCGGCCTGAGTCTGGTGCTGTTGGCCATGAGCGTCGCCGGTTGCGCCAGTTATAGCGGCCTGAAAACCGAAGGCGTCAACCTCGACGCGAAGAGCCTGAAGGCCGGGCAATCCCTCAGCGGCGTGACTTTGTCCCCCGCGGCCTGGCCGAAAAGCGACTGGTGGAAAAGCCTCGGCGATCCGCAACTCGACGGCCTGATCCGTGAGGCCCTGCGCGACAGCCCGGACATGCAAATTGCCGACGCCCGTGCCCATCAGGCCAGCGCTGCCGCTTCCGCCGCCGATGCCGAGCGGATGCCGACCCTGGATGCCAGCGCCGGTGTCAGCCGTTCGCGCCTGGCCCGGGACCAGGACCCACTTGGACAGGGTGACGCGTACGCCACCATTCGCAACATCAGCGCCGGTTTCAACTACAACTTCGACCTCTGGGGCGGTCAGCGCGATGCCTGGGAAGCGGCCCTCGGCCAGGCCCGCGCCGCCGAAGTCGACCAGCAGGCCGCGCAACTGACCCTGGCCGCCGATGTCGCCCGGGCCTACAGCGACCTCGGCCAGGCACACATCGTCTATGACCTGTCCAACGAAGACCTCAAGCGCACCCGACAAATGCTCGACCTGAGCCAGCGGCGCCTGACGGCCGGGATCGACAGCCAGTACCAGTTCCAGCAGACCGAAAGCCTGGAAGCCACTTCCCAGGCCAATCTGATCGATGCCGAGAAACGCCTGAACAGCGCGAAAATTGCCCTGGCCGTTTTGCTCGGCAAAGGCCCGGATCGCGGCAATGAAATTGCCCGGCCGCACATTCTTCAGCCGAGTGCGGTAGCGCTACCTTCGGTGCTGCCAGCCGAATTGCTCGGGCGTCGCCCGGACCTCGTCGCCGCGCGCTGGCGGGTCGAGGCAGCGAGCAAAAGCATCGACGCCGGCAAGACCCGCTTCTATCCCAACTTGAACCTCAGCGCCGCTGCCGGTGCCGAATCCTTGCTGGGCGATGCGATGTTTGGTTCGGCCAGCCGCTTCTTCAACATCGCACCGACGATCTCTGTGCCGATCTTCGACGGTGGCCGCTTGCGCGCCGACCTCGATTCGCGCGACGCCGATTACGACCTCGCCGTGGCGCAGTACAACAAAAGCCTGGTGAAGGCGCTGGGGGATGTCAGTGACAGCATCAACCAGCTGCGCGATATCGGCCGGCAGATCGCTGCCCAGCAGCACGCCACCGACATCGCCCAGGATTCCTACAACACCGTGGTCCAGCGTTACGGTTCCGGCATCGGCAACTACCTGGACGTGCTCAGCATCGAGCAGCAGTTGCTCCAGGCCCAGCGTCAGCTGGCCAACCTGAATGCCGAGCAGATCGACCTGTCGATCCAACTGATGCAGGCGTTGGGCGGCGGTTACCAGCCAGAGGCCATTGCCTCGGCCAACGCCACGCCAGCCACGCTGACCCACTAATTCAAGGTACTTGTCATGGCCACTGCCGATACAACTCAACCTCCTGAAAACACTCAAGGCAACCCCAACTCGGGCAAGCGCAAATTCATGCTGTTGGTCCTCGCTGCCGCCGTCGTGCTCAGCGGCGCGGGTGTCTGGGCTTACCACGAGTTTTACGGGCGCTGGAGCGAAAGCACCGACGATGCCTATGTGAACGGCAACGTGGTGGAAATCACCCCGCTGGTCACCGGCACCGTGGTCAGCATCGGTGCCGATGACGGCGATCTGGTCCATGAAGGCCAGGTACTGGTGAATTTCGACCCGAACGATGCCGAAATCGGCCTGCAAAACGCCCAGGCCAATCTGGCCCGCACCGTGCGCCAGGTGCGCGGCTTGTACAGCGATGTGGACGGTATGAAAGCCCAGGTCAATGCGCAGAAAGCCGAAGTGCAAAAAGCCCAGGACAACTTCAGCCGGCGCAAGAACCTCGCCGCCGGCGGGGCGATTTCCCAGGAAGAACTGTCTCACGCCCGCGACGACCTGACCTCGGCGCAAAACGCCCTGGCCAACGCCGAGCAAAAGCTCAAGACCACCAGCGCGCTGGTCGATGACACCGTGGTTTCATCGCACCCGGACGTGATGGCGGCCGCTGCGCAACTGCGCCAGGCCTATCTGAACAACTCGCGCAGCGTCCTGATCGCTCCGGTTACCGGTTATGTGGCCAAACGCTCTGTACAGCTGGGTCAGCGTGTACAACCGGGTACCGCGCTGATGGCGGTGATCCCGCTGGATCAGCTGTGGATCGACGCCAACTTCAAGGAAACCCAGCTGCGTGACATGCGCATCGGCCAACCGGTGGAGATCGAAACCGACCTCTACGGCAGCGACGTCAAGTACAGCGGCACCATCGACAGCCTCGGCGCCGGGACCGGCAGCGCGTTTGCCCTGCTGCCGGCGCAGAACGCCACCGGCAACTGGATCAAGATCGTGCAGCGCGTGCCGGTGCGGGTCCACGTCAATGCCGAGGAGCTGGCCAAGCATCCGCTGCGGGTCGGCCTGTCGACCATGGTCGATGTCGACCTGCACGACCAGAGCGGCCCGGTGCTGGCGCAACAGCCGCCGCAGAAGGCTTCGTTCAGCACTAACGTCTACGACCGTCAGTTGGCCGAGGCCGACGCGATGATCGCGCAACTGATCCATGACAACAGCGCAGCGGTCAGCAAGACCGCGCAACGCTGATATGCCATCACATCGACCCTGTGGGGCGAGCTGTGGCGAGGGGGCTTGCCCCCGTTGGGCTGCGTAGCAGCCCCAAAATTTCCGATGTATCGAAGAGCTTGTGAGTGCTGCGCACTCAAGCGGGGCGGTTCGGCGTTCCGACAAGCCCCCTCGCCACATTTCGCTCCCACAGGGTTAGCTGCGTTTGTAAAAGGCGCAGTGCCGATCAGGTTTCAAGGGATTCACCATGAGCAATAACGCGTCTTTCACGCCGCCCAGCCTGCTGCTCAGCACCATCGGCCTGTCGCTGGCGACCTTCATGCAAGTGCTCGACACCACCATCGCCAACGTGGCATTGCCGACGATTTCCGGCAACCTGGGCGTGAGTTCGGAGCAGGGCACCTGGGTCATCACTTCGTTTGCGGTGAGCAACGCCATCGCCTTGCCGCTGACCGGTTGGCTCAGCCGCCGTTTCGGCGAGGTGAAGCTGTTTGTCTGGGCGACATTGCTGTTCGTGCTGGCTTCGTTTTTGTGCGGGATTGCCACCTCGATGCCCGAGCTGGTGGGCTTCCGGGTGCTGCAGGGCGTAGTGGCCGGGCCGCTGTACCCGATGACCCAGACCCTGCTGATTGCGGTTTACCCCCCGGCGAAACGGGGGCTGGCGTTGGCGCTGCTGGCGATGGTCACGGTGGTTGCACCGATTGCCGGGCCGATTCTCGGCGGCTGGATCACCGACAGCTACAGCTGGCCGTGGATTTTCTTCATCAACGTGCCCATCGGCCTGTTCGCCGCGTGGGTGGTGACCCAGCAGATGAAAAAGCGCCCGGTGGTCACCAGTCGCCAACCAATGGATTACGTCGGCTTGATCGCGCTGATCATCGGTGTCGGGGCGTTGCAGATTGTGCTCGACAAGGGCAACGATGCCGACTGGTTCGAATCCAGTTTCATCGTGATCGGCTCGGTCATTTCGGTGGTAGCCCTGGCGTTCTTCGTGATCTGGGAAATGACCGACGAGCATCCGGTGGTCAACCTGCGCCTGTTCGCCCACCGCAACTTCCGTTACGGCACCATCGTGCTGATCCTGGGCTATGCGGGGTTCTTCGGGATCAACCTGATTCTGCCGCAGTGGCTGCAAACGCGACTGGGCTACACCGCGACCTGGGCCGGTTTCGCCGTGGCGCCACTGGGGATCCTGCCGGTGCTGCTGGCGCCGTTTGTCGGCAAATACGCGCCCAAATTCGATATGCGCCTGCTGGCGGGCGGGGCGTTCCTGGCCATCGGCCTGAGCTGTTTCATGCGCGCCGGGTTTACCAACGAAGTGGACTTCCAGCACATCGCCCTGGTGCAGTTGTTCATGGGGATCGGCGTGGCGCTGTTCTTCATGCCGACCCTGACCATCCTGCTCTCGGACCTGCCGCCAAGCCAGATTGCCGACGGTTCGGGGCTGGCGACGTTCTTGCGGACGTTGGGCGGTAGTTTCGCGGCGTCGTTGACCACCTGGATCTGGATTCGCCGGGCCGATCAGCATCACGCCTACCTGACCGAAAGCATCACTCCGTTCGACCCGGCGACCCGCGAAGCACTGACCAACCTGGGCGGGGCAGGGGCCAAGGCTTATACGCAGCTGGACCAGATGGTGATCAGCCAGGCGTACATCATGTCCACGGTGGACTACTTCACCCTGCTGGGCTGGATGTTCATGGGCTTGATATTGATTGTGTGGCTGGCCAAGCCGCCGTTTACGGCGAAGGCCGGGCCTGCGGCTTCTGCCGGACGCTAACAAACACCGTAGAACCCATGTGGGAGCGGGCTTGCTCGCGAAAGCGGTGGATCAGTCAATACAGATGTCGACTGACAATCCCTCTTCGCGAGCAAGCCCGCTCCCACAGGTTTTGTGCTCGACGCTAGTTTGCCGGTGCAGCGAGCTGCGGCGGCGGGGCGAAATCGAACGGCGCCAGCGCAAACCCTTGCTCATCGACCTGCAACGCCCACCCTTGACGATCCCAATCCCCCAGCACAATGCGCTTGGCCGCTTGCTCGCCAAGCTGCAACTTGTGAATCGCGGGGCGGTGGGTATGACCGTGGATCAGGGTCTTCACCCCGTATTGCTGCATGATCCGCGGAATCTCCAGCGGCGTGACATCGACAATGTCATTGGCCTTCATCCGCGTCTGCGCGCGGCTTTCACTGCGCAGCTTGCGTGCCAGTTTGTGCCGGGTGCGCAGCGGCAAGTGCCGCAGGATGAACAGGGTGATCGGGTTGCGCAGGTAGCGACGCAGCTTCATATAGGCTTCGTCGCGGGTGCAGAGGCTGTCGCCGTGCATCAGCAGCACCGGCTCGCCGTTGAGTTGCACGACACTCGGATCCTTCAGCAAGGTGCAGCCGGCTTCTTTACAGAACGCCTTGCCGAGCAGGAAGTCGCGATTGCCGTGCATCAGGAAAATGGCCGTGCCGCTGTCGCTGAGTTCGCGCAGGGCCTGGCAGATGGAGCGCTGGAAGGGTGTCATGGCGTCGTCGCCAATCCACACCTCGAAGAAGTCGCCCAGAATGTACAACGCACTCGCCGAGCGGGCGCGTCCGGCGAGCAAATCCAGAAACGCCCGGGTAATGTCCGGGCGCTCCTCTTCCAGATGCAAATCTGAAATCAGCAATATCACTCAATGATCTCGGCTTTCTCGATGATCACGTCGTCTGCTGGTACGTCCTGGTGGCCGGACTTGGACGTGGTGGCCACGCCTTTGATCTTGTCGACAACGTCCTGGCCGGCGGTCACTTTACCGAACACTGCGTAGCCCCAGCCTTGCACGTTCTTGCCGCTGTGGTTCAGGAAGCTGTTGTCGGCCACGTTGATGAAGAACTGTGCGGAAGCCGAATGCGGCTCCATGGTACGGGCCATGGCGACGGTGTATTTTTCGTTGGAAAGACCGTTGTCCGCTTCGTTCTGGATGCTTGGGCGCTTGTCTTTCTTTTCTTTCATGCCTGGCTCGAAACCGCCGCCCTGGATCATGAAGTTACCGATGACACGGTGGAAAACGGTGTTTTCGTAGTGACCGGCTTTAACGTACTCGACGAAGTTGGCCACGGTGATCGGGGCTTTGTCGGCGTTCAGCTCAAGGACGATGTCGCCATGGTTGGTAGTCAGTTTGACTTGGGTCATGATCGGGCACTCTTTTTAAACAGCAGTTTTATAAGGAATTCGTGGTTTTGGGACATTCCATCCCGCAACCGGTTCAGCCTGTCTCGGCCAAGGTGCGCAGTTTAGCGTGACAGGCACGAATTTCGAGGCTGTTTTTTCATTTACGGCCTATTAAATACGACGGTTTACAGAGTGCGCTCTGTCAGGTACTTGACGGCATCGGCTATGATAGCGGCTTTGTTTTGTCCGGCCTTCATTACGGCCACGCACTTGTACGTTCAAGGATCCTATGAGCAAGCCCACTGTCGACCCTACCTCGAATGCCAAGACCGGCCCTGCCGTGCCGGTCAACTTCCTGCGGCCGATCATCCAGGCAGACCTGGATTCGGGCAAGCACACGCAGATCGTCACCCGTTTTCCGCCTGAACCCAACGGCTACCTGCACATCGGCCACGCCAAGTCGATCTGTGTGAACTTCGGCCTGGCCCAGGAGTTCGGCGGCGTCACGCACCTGCGTTTCGACGACACCAACCCGGCCAAGGAAGACCAGGAATACATCGACGCGATCGAAAGCGACGTCAAATGGCTGGGCTTCGAATGGTCCGGCGAAGTGCGCTACGCCTCGCAGTATTTCGACCAGCTGCACGACTGGGCCGTTGAGCTGATCAAATCCGGCAATGCCTACGTCGACGACCTGACCCCGGAGCAAGCCAAGGAATACCGTGGCAGCCTGACCGAACCGGGCAAGAACAGCCCGTTCCGCGAGCGCAGCGTCGAAGAGAACCTGGATCTGTTCGCCCGCATGAAAGCCGGCGAGTTCAAGGACGGCGCACGGGTGCTGCGGGCCAAGATCGACATGGCCTCGCCGAACATGAACCTGCGCGATCCGATCATGTATCGCATTCGCCACGCTCATCACCACCAGACCGGTGACAAGTGGTGCATCTACCCGAACTACGACTTCACCCACGGTCAGTCGGACGCCATCGAAGGCATCACCCATTCGATCTGCACCCTGGAGTTCGAAAGCCACCGTCCGCTGTACGAGTGGTTCCTCGAGCACTTGCCGGTGCCGGCCAACCCGCGCCAGTACGAGTTCAGCCGCCTGAACCTGAACTACACCATCACCAGCAAGCGCAAGCTCAAGCAGTTGGTCGATGAAAAGCACGTCAACGGCTGGGACGACCCGCGCATGTCCACGCTGTCGGGCTTCCGCCGTCGTGGCTACACGCCGAAGTCGATCCGCAACTTCTGCGAAATGATCGGCACCAACCGTTCCGACGGCGTGGTCGACTTCGGCATGCTCGAATTCAGCATCCGTGACGACCTCGACCACAGCGCCCCGCGTGCCATGTGCGTGCTGCGTCCGCTGAAAGTCGTGATCACCAACTACCCGGAAGGCCAGGTCGAGAACCTCGAACTGCCGTGCCACCCGAAAGAAGACATGGGCGTGCGCGCACTGCCATTCGCCCGTGAAATCTACATCGACCGTGAAGACTTCATGGAAGAGCCGCCAAAGGGCTACAAACGCCTGGAACCGGCCGGTGAAGTGCGTCTGCGCGGCAGCTACGTGATCCGTGCCGACGAAGCGATCAAGGACGCCGATGGCAACATCGTCGAACTGCGCTGCTCGTACGATCCCGACACCCTGGGCAAGAACCCGGAAGGTCGCAAGGTCAAAGGCGTGGTGCACTGGGTGCCGGCCGCTGCCAGCGTCGAGTGCGAAGTGCGCCTGTACGATCGTCTGTTCCGTTCGGCCAACCCTGAGAAGGCCGAAGACAGCGCCAGTTTCCTGGACAACATCAACCCTGACTCGCTGCAGGTACTCACCGGTTGTCGTGCCGAGCCTTCGCTGGGCAACGCACAGCCGGAAGACCGTTTCCAGTTCGAGCGCGAAGGTTACTTCGTTGCCGATCTCAAGGACTCGAAACCAGGTCAGCCGGTATTCAACCGTACCGTGACCCTGCGTGATTCGTGGGGCCAGTGATTCAGCGTCAAGGAAATATAAAGTGCTGACGATCTACAACACGCTCACCAAGAGCAAAGAAGTTTTCAAGCCTTTGGATGGCAACAACGTGCGCATGTACGTCTGCGGCATGACCGTGTACGACTACTGCCACATTGGCCACGGCCGCAGCATGGTCGCGTTTGACCTGGTGACCCGCTGGTTGCGGTTCAGCGGTTATAACCTGACCTACGTGCGCAACATCACCGACATCGAAGACAAGATCATCAATCGTGCCCGCGAGAACGGCGAACCGTTCGACGCGCTGACCGAACGCATGATCACTGCAATGCATGAGGACGAGGCACGCCTCAACATCCTCAAACCGGACATGGAACCGCGTGCCACCGATCACATTCCGGGCATGCTGAGCATGATCCAGACCCTGATCGACAAGGGTTATGCCTACGCACCGGGCAATGGCGACGTGTACTACCGCGTCGCCAAGTTCATGGGTTACGGCAAGCTGTCGCGCAAGAAGATCGAAGACCTGCGCATCGGCGCACGGATCGAAGTTGACGAGTCCAAGCAGGACCCGCTGGACTTCGTACTGTGGAAAGCCACCAAGCCGGGTGAGCCGAGCTGGGAATCGCCGTGGGGCGCCGGTCGTCCGGGCTGGCACATCGAGTGCTCGGTGATGTCGACCTGCTGCCTGGGCGAAACCTTCGACATTCATGGCGGCGGCAGCGACCTTGAGTTCCCGCACCACGAAAACGAAATCGCCCAGAGCGAAGCGGCGACCGGCAAGACCTACGCCAACGCGTGGATGCATTGCGGCATGATTCGCATCAATGGCGAGAAGATGTCCAAGTCCTTGAACAACTTCTTCACCATTCGCGACGTGCTCGACAAGTACCACCCGGAAGTCGTGCGTTACCTGCTGGTGTCGAGCCACTACCGCAGCGCCATCAACTATTCGGAAGACAACCTCAAGGACGCCAAGGGCGCCCTCGAGCGTTTCTACCACGCGTTGAAAGGCCTGCCGAGCGTGGCGCCTGCTGGCGGCGAAGCCTTCGTCGAGCGCTTCACCCAAGTGATGAACGACGACTTCGGCACGCCGGAAGCTTGCGCGGTGTTGTTCGAGATGGTTCGTGAAATCAACCGTCTGCGCGAGAGCGATCTCAATGCCGCGGCCGGTCTGGCAGCCCGTTTGAAAGAACTGGCCAGCGTGTTGGGTGTGTTGCAGCTCGAAGCCGATGATTTCCTGCAAGCGGGCGCCGAAGGGCGCGTGGATGCAGCCGAAGTCGAAGCGCTGATCGCTGCGCGCCTGGCGGCACGTGCCGGCAAGGACTGGGCCGAATCCGACCGCATCCGCGACCAGCTCACCGCCATGGGTGTGGTGCTGGAAGACGGCAAGGGCGGCACGACCTGGCGTCTGGCTGACTGATGGCGTTACTGGCTACAAAACAAAACCCGCCTTGTGCGGGTTTTTGTTTTTTTGGGGGCTTCTGATTCTGAGGTGGCAGAACTGACGCCTTCGCGAGCAAGCCCGCTCCCACATTGGATTTGCGTCGTACACAAAACTCAAACACACCAAAGATCAACTGTGGGAGCGGGCTTGCCCGCGAAGGGGCCCGTTCGGCCAACTTGTCATTCAGCCTGGCGCAACCGCTTGTAAAGGGTATTGCGGCTCACCCCAAGCCTGCGCGCCAGGTAGGAAATATTCCCGCCGACCGCCTGCAACTGCCGGTTCAAATCCTCTGCATCATTCAGATCCACGGCCAATTGCTCCGGCGTCTCCACCGGCTCCATCTCCAGATCGACAAAAAAATCATCCGGCAAATGCTCCGGCCGTATCGGTTGTTCCTCGGCCATGGCCAGGGCGACCTGAATAACGCTGCTGACCTGGCGCAAGTTACCCGGCCAGGGATGCCGGCAGAACAGCGCCAGCACTTCCTGGCTCAGACCGGCCCATTGTGCGGGTTCACGGTGCTGTTCCCACAGGCGCTTGAACAGTGCCTCTTTGTCGCTGCGCTCTCTTAGCGGTGGCAGTTCCAGGGTCAGGCCGCCGATGCGGTAATACAGGTCCTCACGAAACCGCCCCAGTTGCACCTGTTCGCGCAGCGAGCGGTTGGTGGCGGAGATAATCCGCAAGTCCACAGGGAACAATTCGCTGCTGCCTACCGGCTGCACGCAACGCTCCTGCAACACCCGCAACAGTCGCGCCTGGGTTGGCAGCGGCATGTCACCGATTTCGTCGAGGAACAGCGTGCCTTTGTCAGCCTTGCGGATTAGCCCGATGCTGCCTTTCTGGTTGGCGCCGGTGAACGCGCCTTTCTCATAACCGAACAACTCGGATTCCACCAGTTCGGCGGGAATCGCTGCACAGTTGACGGCGATGAACGCTTGTTTGCTGCGCGAGCTGGCCTGATGCAGGGCTTTGACGAACACTTCCTTGCCGACCCCGGTTTCACCATGGATCAGCAAGGGAATGTCTTTTTCCAGCAAGCGCTCGGCCTGACGCACGGCTTTTTCCACGCGACTGTCGCCGAAATGCAGGGAGTTGAGGCTGATGGCCGCGGGTGCAGCTACAACCGGCTCGGTGAACACTCGAGGTTGAATTGATGCCTGTTTCGGCCGCTTCAACAGGCACTGGAAGCGGTTGCGCCCGGAGGTTTGCAGGGCGAAGGGCAGGCCTTCGGGCTGGTTGAGCAATTCCAGCAGCGAGACCTTGAACAGGCTCTCGACACTGACCCGCGACAGGCTGATACCCAGCAAATTGTCGGCCCGGCGATTGGCCGACAGCACCTGGCCGGTTTCATCGAAGATCAGCAACCCGGCCCATTGGCTGTCGAGGTTGTTCAGCCCGGTGTTGAACGTCAGCTGGAAATGCAGGCCATGGAACAGGTTGAGGATCAGCCGGTTTTCCACGGTCTGGCTCATCATCTTGACCATGCCCAGGGTGTGGGAGGGCGGCAGGTAGCTGTCACTGGACACGTCCAGCACCGCGATCACCTTGCGCTCGGCATCGAAAATCGGCGCGGCGGAACCGGTCATGAAGCGGTTGGCCTTGAGGAAGTGTTCATCGTGCTCGATGTGCACCGCTTGTTCGCAGGCCAGGGCGGTGCCGATGGCGTTGGTGCCGGTGCAGCGCTCCATCCAGCTGGCGCCGGCACTAAAGCCTCGGGCCAGTTTCGGTTCGATAAAGCGCTGGGTGCCCCAGGACGTGAGCACCTGGCCCTGATGGTCGGCGAGCATGATCAGGCAATTGGAGTTGCTCAGGATGTTCTCGTAGTAGGGCAGCACTTCCTGATGGGTGGTTTGCACCAGCGAATGCTGGCTCTCCAACAGTTGCGCGATGCCCGCGGCCGGCAATTGGTCGAAGGCCGGCGCGCTCTGATGGCTGAGGCCGAACGCGCGGCATCGGGACCAGGAGTCCTGGATGATGGCGTCGTGGGACAGCGGCGAGGCGGGTGCGGCCATGGCAGTCGATCTCTGGGCAAGCTTTTGTTGTTTTTATGGGTAGTTCTGCAGTGCGGCGAACTCCATGTGGGAGCGGGCTTGCTCGCGAAGGCGGTGTTTCAGTCACATCAATGCTGAATGACACACCGCCTTCGCGAGCAAGCCCGCTCCCACAGGTTCTGCGTCCATTTCGATATTCCCGGAATGGCAAAAAAGCATCCATAGAGTGTTGTTCACTATTGTTCACTGTCAATGGGTGAACTGTTCAGTTGTTCATTTTCGATTGTTCATTTGTGTTCAGCAACGAACGTGGTTTTGCCGTCTTCTTCTGGAATTTCAAGTGCAATCAACGGCTTGCGATTTTTGGCACGGATGTCGCTATGTAGCTCCGGTCGCTTGACTCCAATAATAAAAAGGCCGAGCCATGTCACTCACCCTGGAGCACGTCAGCCGCACCGTCGAGGGCCAGACCTGGATCGACGATGCCAACCTGAGTTTTGAACCCGGTTCCTTCAACGTTTTGCTGGGCCGGACCTTGTCCGGCAAAACCAGCCTGATGCGCCTGATGGCCGGTCTGGACAAGCCCGACAGCGGGCGCATCCTGATGAACGGCGTCGACGTCACCCAACGCCCGGTGCGCTTGCGCAACGTGTCGATGGTCTATCAGCAGTTCATCAACTACCCGACCATGACGGTGTTCGAGAACATCGCTTCACCGTTGCGTCAGGCCGGTGTATCCAGCGAGCTGATCCAGAGCAAGGTGCTGGAAACCGCGAAGATGCTGCGCATCGAGAAGTTTCTAAAGCGCTATCCGCTTGAGCTTTCCGGCGGTCAGCAGCAGCGCACGGCCATGGCCCGGGCGCTGGTCAAGGATGCCGAACTGATCCTGTTCGACGAGCCGCTGGTCAACCTCGACTACAAGTTGCGCGAAGAACTGCGCCAGGAAATGCGCGAGCTGTTCAAGGCGCGTCACACCATCGCGATCTATGCCACCACCGAGCCCAACGAAGCCCTGGCCCTGGGCGGCACCACCACCATTCTTCACGAAGGCCGGGTGGTCCAGAGCGGCCAGTCTTCCTCGGTCTATCACCAGCCGCAAACGGTGCTGGCGGCCGAACTGTTCTCCGAGCCGCCGATCAACCTGATGCCAGGTCGCATTGTCGGCAATGAAGTGAGTTTCGCCAACTTCGTGCACTTCCCGCTGAACGTCGACTTGCGCCCGGTGGGCGAGGGCGAGTTCCGTTTCGGCGTGCGACCCAGCCATATCTCGCTGGTGCCGAGCAATGACGATGACCTCGAATTGGCAGTGACCGTCGAGGTCGCGGAAATCAGCGGCTCGGAAACCTTCCTGCACGTACGCAACGAGCATTTCCTGCTGGTGCTGCACTTGCCGGGTGTTCACGAATACGACGTCGATGCGCCGATTCGCATCTACATCCCGACCCATAAACTGTTTGTGTTCGATACGCAGGGGCGCCTGGTCCAGGCGCCGGGCCGGCGTGTCTCGAGGGTTGCCTGATGGCTGAAATCCGTTTGCAGAACCTCGCCCACAGCTACACCAAAACCCCGGCGGGACCTGAGGACTACGCGATCCGCGAGATGGACCACATCTGGGAGCAGGGTGGCGCCTACGCGTTGCTCGGCCCATCGGGCTGCGGCAAGTCGACCTTGCTCAACATCATTTCCGGGCTGCTCAGCCCGTCCCAGGGCCATGTGCTGTTCGACGGCAAAGCGGTCAACGACCTGACCCCGGAGAAGCGCAACATCGCCCAGGTTTTCCAGTTTCCGGTGGTCTACGACACCATGACGGTGTTCGACAACCTGGCCTTTCCGCTGCGCAACCAGGGCATGGCCGAGGCGAAAGTTCATAGCAAGGTCCAGGAAATCGCCGAAGTCCTCGACTTGCAGAACCTGTTGAGCAAAAAGGCGCGCAACCTCACCGCCGATGAAAAACAGAAAGTCTCCATGGGTCGCGGGCTGGTGCGTGATGACGTCTCGGCGATCCTGTTCGACGAGCCGCTGACGGTGATCGACCCGCACCTGAAGTGGAAACTGCGACGCAAGCTCAAGCAGATTCACGAGCAGTTCAACATCACCATGGTCTACGTCACCCACGATCAACTCGAGGCCTCGACTTTCGCCGACAAGATCGCGGTGATGTACGGCGGGCAGATCGTGCAGTTCGGTACGCCAAGAGAGTTGTTCGAGCGGCCGAGCCATACCTTTGTCGGCTACTTCATCGGCAGCCCCGGGATGAACCTGATCGAGGTGCAGCCGCGACCGGGCGGCGTCGGGTTTGCCTCGACTCACCTGCCGCTGTCCGAGGCCATGCAGCAGCGCATCGCCGAAACCGAATGGAAAACCCTCAAGGTCGGCATTCGTCCGGAGTTCGTCCATGTGTGGGACGAAGCCTTTGATGACGCGCTGCGGGCGCAGGTCGTACACGTCGAAGACCTGGGCACCTACAAGATCATGACCCTGAACCTCGATGGCGCCACCCTGAAAGTGCGCCTGGCCGAAGACAAACCGGTGCCGCAAGGCACGGCCTACATCAGTTTTCCGGCGCAATGGCTGATGGTCTACGCCGACGAATTCCTCCTGGAAACCCAAGCCAACATTGAGGTGCAGCCATGAACAAGGTGCAGAACAACAAGGCCTGGTGGCTGGTGCTGCCGGTGTTCCTGCTGGTGGCGTTCAGTGCGGTGATCCCGATGATGACCGTGGTCAACTATTCGGTGCAGGACATCTTCGACCAGTCCAGCCGCTATTTTGTCGGCGCCGACTGGTACAAACAGGTGCTGCTCGACCCGCGCCTGCATGACTCGTTGTTGCGCCAGTTCATCTATTCCGGCTGTGTGCTGCTGATCGAAATTCCCCTGGGCATCGCCATTGCCCTGACCATGCCGACCAAGGGCCGCTGGTCTTCGGTGGTGCTGATCGTGCTGGCGATCCCGCTGCTGATCCCGTGGAACGTGGTCGGCACCATCTGGCAGATCTTCGGCCGCGCCGACATCGGCCTGTTGGGGGCGAGCCTCAAGGCCATGGGCATCAACTACAACTATGCGGCGAACACCATGGACGCCTGGGTCACTGTGCTGATCATGGACGTCTGGCACTGGACCTCGCTGGTGGCGCTGTTGTGCTTCTCCGGGTTGCGGGCGATTCCGGATGTGTATTACCAGGCGGCGCGGATCGACCGTGCCTCGGCCTGGGCGGTGTTCCGGCATATCCAGTTGCCCAAGCTCAAGAGTGTGCTGCTGATCGCCGTGATGCTGCGCTTCATGGACAGTTTCATGATCTACACCGAGCCGTTCGTGCTCACGGGCGGCGGTCCGGGCAATGCCACGACCTTCCTCAGTCAGACCCTGACCCAGATGGCCGTAGGGCAATTCGACCTGGGGCCGGCTGCGGCATTCTCGCTGGTGTACTTCCTGATCATCCTGTTGGTGTCCTGGCTGTTCTACACCGCCATGACTCACTCTGACGCCAACCGTTGAGGCCTGCGCCATGAGCAAAAGAAAGCTTATCCCCTTGCTGCTCTACATCCTGTTCCTGCTGGTGCCGATCTACTGGCTGCTGAACATGTCCTTCAAGAGCAACAGCGAAATCCTTGGCGGCCTGACGCTTTTCCCACAGGAGTTCACCCTGGCCAACTACAAGGTGATCTTCACCGATCCGAGCTGGTACACCGGCTACATCAACTCGGCGTACTACGTGAGTCTGAACACGATCATCTCCCTGACCGTGGCGCTACCGGCGGCCTATGCCTTCTCGCGCTATCGCTTCCTGGGCGACAAGCACCTGTTCTTCTGGTTGCTGACCAACCGCATGGCGCCACCGGCGGTGTTCCTGCTGCCGTTCTTCCAGCTGTATTCCTCGATCGGGTTGTTCGATACCCACATCGCCGTGGCCTTGGCCCATTGCCTGTTCAACGTGCCGTTGGCGGTGTGGATCCTTGAAGGTTTCATGTCCGGCGTGCCCAAGGAAATCGACGAAACCGCCTACATCGATGGCTACAGTTTTCCCAAGTTCTTCGTGAAGATTTTCATCCCGTTGATCGGCTCCGGCATCGGTGTCACGGCGTTTTTCTGCTTCATGTTTTCCTGGGTCGAACTGCTGTTGGCGCGAACCCTCACTTCGGTGAACGCCAAACCGATCGCAGCGGTGATGACCCGCACGGTCTCGGCGTCCGGTATCGACTGGGGCGTGCTGGCGGCGGCGGGGGTGTTGACCATCCTGCCGGGCATGCTGGTGATCTGGTTTGTTCGCAACCACGTGGCCAAGGGCTTCGCCCTGGGTCGGGTATGAGGAACTGATGATGGAATGGATGAGCTGGACCGCCCCCACGGCGGCATTCTTCAGTGTGATTGCCCTGATCCTGGTGGTCATGACCACTTGGGAATTACGTTCGCCGAGCATCCTTCGGCGTGGTTTTCTGCCGATTGCCACCACCCGTGGTGATCGTTTGTTTATCGGTCTTCTCGGCAGCGCCTACCTGCACTTGCTGGTAATCGGCGTCACCGACTGGAGCATCTGGGTGGCGTTCGCGTTGTCCCTGGTGTGGCTGTTGGCTGTGATGCGTTGGGGCTAGTCGAATCGCTCGGCAATGTTGCTCCGAAACTTAAACAGGAGGTCTCTATGTTCGACAAAAACAATAAGCTGCGACATAGCATTTCATTGGCAGCCATGCTGGCACTCAGCGGTTTGAGCGCTTCGGCCTGGGCCGATGCCTACGAAGATGCCGCGAAGAAATGGATCGGCAGTGAATTCAAGCCGTCCACACTCACCGCCGATCAACAACTGGAAGAGCTGAAGTGGTTCATCAAGGCAGCGGAGCCGTTCCGTGGGATGAACATCAAGGTGGTGTCGGAAACCATTGCCACCCACGAGTACGAGTCCAAGGTGCTGGCCAAGGCCTTCACTGAAATCACCGGGATCAAGCTGACCCACGACCTGCTGCAGGAAGGCGACGTGGTGGAAAAGCTGCAGACCGTGATGCAGTCGGACAAGAGTATCTATGATGGTTGGGTCAACGACTCGGACTTGATCGGTACGCACTTTCGCTACGGCAAGACCGAATCGATCACCGACTTGATGGCCAACGAAGGCAAGGACTTCACCTCGCCGACCCTGGACATCAAGGACTTCATCGGCATCTCGTTCACCACTGCGCCGGACGGCAAGATCTATCAATTGCCTGACCAACAGTTCGCCAACCTGTACTGGTTCCGCGCCGACTGGTTCGAGCGCGCGGACCTCAAGGCCAAGTTCAAGGAAAAGTACGGCTATGACCTGGGCGTGCCGGTGAACTGGTCAGCCTATGAAGACATCGCCAAGTTCTTTAGCGAAGACGTCAAGGAAATCGACGGCAAGCGCGTTTACGGGCACATGGACTACGGCAAGAAAGACCCGTCCCTGGGCTGGCGCTTCACCGATGCCTGGTTCTCCATGGCCGGTGGCGGCGACAAGGGCATCCCCAACGGCTTGCCGGTGGACGAGTGGGGCATTCGTGTCGAGGACTGCCATCCGGTGGGTTCCAGCGTGACCCGCGGCGGCGACACCAACGGGCCGGCGGCGGTGTTCGCCACCACCAAGTACGTCGACTGGCTGAAGAAGTACGCGCCACCGGAAGCGGCGGGCATGACCTTCTCCGAATCAGGTCCCGTACCGTCCCAGGGCGCCATCGCCCAGCAGATATTCTGGTACACCGCCTTCACCGCCGACATGACCAAACCGGGCCTGGCGGTAATGAACGCCGACGGCACGCCGAAATGGCGCATGGCGCCGTCGCCGCGTGGGCCGTACTGGGAAGAGGGCATGAAACTGGGCTATCAGGACGTGGGTTCCTGGACTTTCATGAAGTCCACGCCTGAGAAGCAGAAACTCGCGGCCTGGCTGTATGCGCAGTTCGTGACCTCGAAAACCGTGTCACTGAAGAAAACCATCGTCGGCTTGACGCCGATTCGCGAGTCGGACATCAACTCGCAAGCGATGACCGACCTGGCGCCGAAACTCGGTGGCCTGGTGGAGTTCTACCGCAGCCCGGCCCGCGTGCAATGGACCCCGACCGGGACCAACGTGCCGGACTATCCACGCCTGGCGCAACTGTGGTGGAGCCACATCGCCGAAGCCGCCAGCGGCGAGAAAACCCCGCAACAGGCACTCGATGGCCTGGCCAAGGATCAGGACGCAATCATGAGCCGTCTGGAACGCTCGAAGGCACAAGCCACCTGCGCGCCGAAAATGAACCCCGAGCGCGATGCGCAATACTGGTTCGACCAGCCGGGTGCGCCGAAGCCGAAACTGGAAAACGAGAAACCTAAAGGCGAGACCGTGAGCTACGCCGAACTGCTGAAGTCGTGGGAGGCGGCGCGTAAATAAAGTGATTGGACTGTGAAAAGCGAACGGCACCGGAAGGTGCCGTTTTTGTTTGTGCTTGTCCGCGAAGTGGCCATTGAGGACAGTTGGGCTCTCTGAGCAGCATTACTTCTCAAAAACAATGACCCGTGGCGAGGGAGCTTGCTCCCGCTGGACTGCGCAGCAGGCCCCTTTCGCAAGTTCCGGTCTATCTGGTAAAGAGTGAAGATCTCAAATTTTGGCGACTGCTTCGCAGCCGAGCGGGAGCAAGCTCCCTCGCCACAGAAAACGGCACCCGAAGGTGCCGTTTTTGTTTTCTACCGAGAGTCGCCTAAGCGATCAACCCGCCAACCCCGACTGTTGAACCAGGTTCAGTAGTGGTTGTGGGTAGACGCCGAGGAAGAACGCGACCAGGGCGATGGCCAGCAGCATCACGCCGCCTGCCTTCTGTTCCCAATGCAGTTGCGCATCGTGGCGACGCAGGTTCGGTTCGATCAGGTACAGGGTGACCATGACGCGCAGGTAGTAGAACACGCCGATGGCGCTGCCCAGTACCAGCGAGCCGACCAGCCACCATTGGTGCGATTCGACACCGGTGGCGATGATGTAGAACTTGCCGATGAAGCCCGCGGTCAGCGGGATACCAGCCAGCGACAGCATCATCACGGTCAGTACGGCGGTCAGGTACGGACGGCGCCAGAACAGGCCGCGGTATTCGTACAGGGCGTCTGCGTCACGGCCGTTGTACGGCGAGGACATCAGGGTGATCACGCCGAAAGCGCCGAGGCTGGTGATCACGTAGGTGACCAGGTACACGCCGATGGCTTCCACGGCCAGACCCTTGCTCGCCACCAGGGCGATCAGCAGGTAACCGAAGTGGGCGATGGACGAGTAACCCAGCAGACGCTTGAGGTTGCTCTGGGTCAGCGCCAGCAGGTTACCGAACAGGATCGACGCAATGGCGATGATGGTCAGCACGTCGCTCAGCACGCCGCTGCTTGCGGCTGGCGAGATCTGGAACAGACGCACCATCACCGCGAACACAGCCACTTTGGAAGCGGTCGCGAGGAACGCTGCAACCGGCGCCGGAGCACCTTCGTAGACGTCCGGCGTCCAGAGGTGGAAAGGTACCAGCGACAGCTTGAACGCCAGGCCGATCAGCATCATGCCCAGGCCCAACTGA
Source organism: Pseudomonas sp. P5_109 (assembly GCF_034009455.1). Classification (NCBI taxonomy): domain Bacteria; kingdom Pseudomonadati; phylum Pseudomonadota; class Gammaproteobacteria; order Pseudomonadales; family Pseudomonadaceae; genus Pseudomonas; species Pseudomonas sp. P5_109. Next base: position 4,636,698 of record NZ_CP125380.1, on the reverse strand, counting down.
GCCAGCGAGCTTGGCAGGCCAGTAGCCGCAAGCGCCTGGCCGATGCCGACGAAGCTCAGGGAACCGGAGTCTGCGTAGAGCAGGGCCATACCGAACAACAGGAACGCGGAACCGGCAGCCGACAGCACCATGTACTTGATGCCGGCTTCCAGCGAACGCTTGTTGAAGAAGGCGTAGGCCACCAGACCGTAGACCGGCACCGACAGCAGTTCCAGACCGATGAACAACCCGGCCAGGTGCTGCGCGCTGACCAGAACCAGGCCACCGGCGGCGGCCATCAGGATCAGCAGGTACAGTTCTTCACGGTTGCCCGGGTAACCGGAGCCGCCATCGCCGAGGTAGGCGTGGGCGAGGGTGACACAGGCGAGGGTGGCGACCAGGATCAGCGCCATGTACAGGCAGGCAAAGGTGTCGATCTGCAGCAAAGGCGTCACGGCCAGGGGCGCGACTTTCAAGGCCGGCAGGATCGACAGCAAAGCCAGGTTCAGACCCGCCACGGAAATCAGGAAGGTCTGCGAGTGGTTGCGGCGCCAGGCGATTGCCAGCATCACCACGATAATGGTGAGGCTGGTAATCAACAGCGGCGCTAGCGCGATAAAGTGTTGAGTCGTGAATTCCATAGCGCTCTTACCGGGCCGAAGCGAGTTGAGTGAAGGCGGTGCCGAGCCACTGCTGCACGCCATGCATCGTCGCGGCAGAGGTATCGAGGAACGGTTGCGGGTACACGCCGATGTAAATCAGCAGTGCGGCCAGACCGACCACCATGATCATTTCGCGACCGTCCATGCCATGCAGTACCGCGTCCGATTTGGCCGGACCGAAGTACGCACGGTGGATCATGATCAGCGAGTAGACCGAACCGAACACCAGGCCGGACGTGGCGATGATGGTGACCCATGGGGCGATCGGGAAGGTGCCGATCAGGATCAGGAATTCGCCGACGAAGTTACCGGTACCCGGCAGACCCAGGGACGCCGCTGCAAAGAACAGGCTGAGGGCCGGCAGGTAAGCGATCTTCGACCACAGGCCACCCATTTCACGCATGTCGCGGGTGTGGGTGCGTTCGTACAGCTGGCCACTCAGGATAAAGAGTGCCGCTGCCGACAGGCCGTGGGCGAGCATCTGCATCACCGCGCCCTGCAGCGCCAGTTGGCTGCCGGAGTAGATGCCGATCAGTACGAAGCCCATGTGGGAAACGGACGAGAAGGCGATCAGACGCTTGATGTCGGTTTGTGCGAAGGCCAGGAACGCACCGTAGAAGATCCCGATCAGACCCAGGGCCATGGCGAACGGCGCGAACTCGGCCGAGGCATTCGGGAACAGCGGCAGGGCGAAACGCAACAGGCCGTAGGCCGCGGTTTTCAGCAAGATACCGGCGAGGTCGACGGAACCTGCGGTCGGTGCCTGGGCGTGAGCATCAGGCAACCAGGAGTGGAACGGTACGACCGGCAGCTTGACCGCGAAGGCGATGAAGAAGCCGAGCATCAGGATGTACTCGGTGGTCATCGACATCTTGGTTTTCAACAGGTCGGCGTAGTTGAAGGTAATCACGCCTGTGTTGTTGAAGTTGACCAGTACCAGACCCAGGATCGCCACCAGCATGATCAGGCCGGAAGCCTGAGTGAAGATGAAGAACTTGGTCGCCGCGTAGATCCGGGTTTTCTTGCCGTCCGAAGAACTGTGACCCCAGAGCGCGATGAGGAAGTACATCGGCACCAGCATCATTTCCCAGAAGAAGAAGAACATGAACAGGTCGAGGGCGAGGAACACACCGACGACACCGCCCAGGATCCACATCAGGTTCAGGTGGAAGAAACCCACGTGACGCTGGATCTCTTTCCACGAGCAGAGTACCGAGAGCACACCCAGCAGACCCGTGAGCATGATCATCAACAGTGACAGGCCGTCGAGGGCCAGGTGCACGTTGATGCCGAAGCGCTCGATCCAGACGTGCTTGAACTCAAGCGCCCAGGTCGGGTCGGCGCCAGGCGCCGGGGCAAATGAATAATCACCGTTGGCCCACAGCCAGAGGCCGAGGGAGAGCAACAGGGACATGGTGATCAGCGCAATCCAGCGGGGGAGGGTGGCGCCGAAGCGCTCACCCATCCAGCACAGCAGGCCGCCGATGAAGGGGATCAGGATTAGCCAAGGCAGAATCATGACGGGTTCGTTTCCTTTCGCAAATTCGCAAGGTTCATATCAGACCGCTACCAGCACGACGGCGCCAATGACCAGCACGGCACCAGCAGCCATCGAGGCGGCGTACCAACGCAGTTGACCGGTCTCGGTACGGCTCAGGGCGGTGTGACCGCCTTTGGCCATGCGCGGGATCAGACCGATGGTCTGGTCGAGCGGGTCTTTGCGCAGGATGTGGCTGATCGCCAGGTAAGGCTTGACGAACAGTTTGTCGTAGATCCAGTCGAAGCCCCAGGCAGCGAACCACCAGGCTGACAGGAAACGGCCGATGCCGCTGTTGGCGATGGCGGTGACGAAGCGACGCTTGCCAAGGAACAGCAGCGCGGCCAGCAGGATACCGGCCAGGGCGATGGCGCCCGAAGCGATTTCCAGGCTGTGCTTGGCTTCGCCGCCGGCATGGCCGACGCTTTCCGGCAGTACACCGTGCAGCGGTGGAACGATCATCGCGCCGATGGCGGTGGACAATACGATCAGCACCGACAGTGGCAGCCAGTGGGCGATGCCGTGACCGGCGTGGGCTTCGGTCTTCGCTTCACCGTGGAACGTGATGAAGATCAGGCGGAAGGTGTACAGCGAGGTCATGAACGCACCGACCAGACCTGCATACAGTAGGCCGTGGTTGCCGCTGGCGAACGCTTCCCAGAGGATTTCGTCCTTGGAGTAGAAGCCCGCGGTCACCAGTGGCAGGGCCGCCAGGGCCGCGCCGCCAACGATGAAGCTGGCGTAGGCCAGTGGCAGTTTCTTCCACAGGCCGCCCATCTTGAAGATGTTCTGCTCGTGGTGGCAGGCAACGATCACCGCACCGGAAGCAAGGAACAGCAGGGCCTTGAAGAAGGCGTGGGTCATCAGGTGGAAGATCGCGCCGTCCCAGGCACCAACGCCCAGGGCCAGGAACATGTAGCCGATCTGGCTCATGGTCGAGTAGGCGAGGATACGCTTGATGTCGGTTTGAACCAGTGCAGCGAAGCCGGCCAGGACCAGGGTCACACCGCCAACCAGGCCCACCAGGTGCAGGATTTCCGGCGCCAGGGTGAACAGGCCGTGGGTACGGGCGATCAGGTAGACACCGGCGGTGACCATGGTTGCGGCGTGGATCAGTGCCGAAACCGGAGTCGGGCCGGCCATCGCGTCCGCCAGCCAGGTTTGCAGTGGCAGTTGCGCGGATTTACCGACGGCGCCACCCAGCAGCATCAGGGTGGCCATGACCATCCAGAAGTCGCCGGACTGGAATTTTTGCGGAGCCAGCACCAGCAGTTCCTGGACGTTCAGCGTGCCCAGCTGGGCAAACAGAATGAACAGGCCGATGGCCATGAACACGTCACCGATACGGGTCACGATGAAGGCCTTGAGTGCGGCGTTACCGTTGTTGCGGTTGCTGTAGTAGAAACCGATCAACAGGTACGAGCACAGGCCCACGCCTTCCCAACCGAAGTACAGGAACAACAGGTTATCGCCCAGCACCAGGAACAGCATGCTGGCGATAAACAGGTTGGTGTACGCGAAGAAGCGCGAGTAGCCGTCTTCACCGCGCATGTACCAGGACGCGAACAGGTGGATCAGGAAGCCGACACCGACGACCACGCCGAGCATGGTCACGGACAGGCCGTCCAGGTACAGGGCGAAGTTCGGCGTGAAGCCTTCCACCGCCATCCACTGCCACAACACCTGGGTGTAGTGGCCGCCTTCCGGCGGGGCAACGTTGAACTGCCAGATCACGTAGGCGGTGACGATTGCCGACAGACCGATGGAGCCCACGCCGATCAGTGCGGCAAGGTTTTCCGAAATGCGGCCGCGCGAGAACGACAGCAGCAGGAAACCAATGAGAGGGAATACGAAAGTCAGAAAGAGTAGGTTCATCCGCGCATCTCACTGGCAGCGTCGATATCGAGCGTGTGGAAGCGGCGATACAGTTGCAGCAGGATCGCCAGGCCAATGCTGGCCTCGGCGGCTGCCAGGCTGATCACCAGGATGAACATGATCTGTCCATCCGGCTGCGCCCAGCGGCTACCGGCAACGATGAACGCCAACGCGGAGGCATTCATCATGACCTCCAGGCTCATCAGCACGAAGAGGATGTTGCGGCGGACCATCAGGCCGACCAGACCGAGGCAGAACAGGATGCCGGCGACCGCCAGACCATGCTCCATAGGGATAGCAGGCATCGTCATTGCTCCTTGGCTTCGTTACGGCCCAAATGGAACGCCGTGACGGCTGCGGCGAGCAGCAGCATCGAGGCGAGTTCGACCACCAGCAGGTAAGGACCGAACAGGCTGATGCCCACGGCCTTGGCGTCTACGGTGGTGTGGCCGACGGCCTGGCCGCTCTGGTGGGAGAACAGCACGTACAGCAGTTCAACCAGCAGCAAGGCTGCGAGGAGGACCGGGCCGCCCCAGATACCGGGCTTGAGCCAGACGCGCTCTTGTTGGACCGAGGCCGGGCCCAGGTTCAGCATCATCACCACGAACACGAACAGCACCATGATGGCGCCAGCGTAGGCGATCACTTCCAGGACACCGGCAAACGGTGCGCCGAGGGCGAAGAATGTCATCGCCACGGCGATCAGCGAAATGATCAGGTAGAGCAGGGCGTGCACAGGGTTGGTGTTGGTGATCACACGAAGCGTGGACACCACAGCGATACCCGATGCGAAATAGAAAGCGAATTCCATCTTTCTTCCTTAAGGCAGCAAGCTCTTCACGTTGATCGGTTCGGCTTCATTCTGCGCGGAGCCTTTCGGCTTCCCGGCAATCGCCATACCTGCAACACGATAGAAGTTGTAATCAGGGTTTTTGCCGGGGCCGGAGATCAGCAGATCTTCTTTCTCGTAAACCAGGTCCTGACGTTTGAACTCGGCCATTTCGAAATCCGGCGTCAGCTGGATCGCGGTGGTCGGGCAGGCTTCCTCGCAGAGGCCGCAGAAAATGCAGCGCGAGAAGTTGATGCGGAAGAAGTCCGGGTACCAGCGACCGTCTTCGGTTTCAGCTTTCTGCAGCGAGATGCAACCGACCGGGCACGCCACGGCGCACAGGTTGCAGGCTACACAACGCTCTTCGCCGTCGGGGTCGCGGGTCAGGACGATACGCCCACGGTAGCGCGGCGGCAGGTACACGGCTTCTTCCGGGTACTGCAGCGTGTCGCGCTTGCGGAAGGCGTGGCCGAAAATCATCACCAGGCTGCGAAGCTGGGTGTAGAAGCCATGCACGATGTCAAAAATGTACTTCATGATTCTCTATCCTCACTGAGCCGCGACGGCGGGCGTGTTGAGCAACACGATCGCAGCGGTCACCAGCATGTTGACGAGGGTCAGCGGCAAGCAGAACTTCCAGCTGAAATCCATCACTTGGTCATACCGTGGGCGCGGGATCGAAGCGCGCAACAGGATGAAGATCATGATGAAGAACGCGGTTTTCAGTGCGAACCAGATGAACGGGATCTGCGGCAGGATGCCGAAAGGACCGTGCCAGCCACCGAAGAACAAGGTCACCAGCAGCGCCGAGATCAGCACGATGCCGATGTACTCGCCGACGAAGAACATGCCCCATTTCATGCCGGCGTATTCAATGTGGTAACCGTCGGCCAGTTCCTGTTCCGCTTCCGGCTGGTCGAATGGGTGACGGTGAGTCACGGCCACGCCAGCGATGAAGAAGGTCAGGAAACCGAAGATCTGCGGAATGATGAACCACAGGTTCTGCGCCTGGTAATCAACGATGTCGCGCATGTTGAACGAGCCGACCTGGATCACGATGCCCATCAGCGACAGGCCCATGAACACTTCGTACGACACGGTTTGCGCCGAGGCCCGCAAGCTGCCCAGCAGGGCGAACTTGTTGTTACTCGACCAACCGGCGAACAACACCGCGTAGACCGACAGACCGGCCATGGCGAAGAAGAACAGGATGCCGATGTTCAGGTCCGCCACGCCCCAGGTCGGGGTGATCGGGATGATCGCGAAGGCAATCAGCAGGGCGCTCATGGCCACGACCGGTGCCAGGGTGAAGATCATCTTGTCGGCGAATGGAGGCGTCCAGTCTTCCTTGAAGAACATCTTGATCATGTCGGCGGCGATCTGGAACGCGCCGAACGGGCCGACGCGGTTCGGACCGTAACGGTCCTGCCAGAGGGCGAGCAGACGACGCTCGACCCAGCTCAGCAGTGCACCGCAGACCACCACGGCAAGCAGAATCACCACGGCCTTGAGGACCGCGAAGATCACGTCGATCACTTCAGGAGTGAACCAGGTCATTGAGCTGCCTCCTGCAGACCGTCAACGGATTTACCGAAAATCGCTGGCGGAATGCCGGCGATGCCTGCAGGCAATGCCACCAGGCCCGCGCCCAGTTCTTCATTGATGCGCAGCGGCAGACGCAAGGTCTGGCCGGCCACGTTCAGGCTCAGCATGGCGCCGTCGTTGACACCCAGGCGGTCGGCTTCGGACTTGGCCAGTGCAACATAAGCAGCCGGAATGCGTTCCTGAACCGGAGCGGCTTTCGAAGAGTTCTCTTCGCTGCCGAGCAGGTGGAAGAACGGCACGGCCTGCCAGGTACCTGGAGCCGGGTTGAACGCACGCGGAGCGCTGGCGAACCAGTTCAGCGAGTCACCGGTGCTTTCGATCAGGCGGGTGCCCGGGTCGCCAGCGCGGATGTGACCACCGACTTCGTCCTGGAACTTGTTCCAGGCTTGCGGCGAGTTCCAGCCCGGAGACCAGGCGAACGGCACTTGCTGACGCGGTTCAACCGAACCCGAGTAACCTTCCATGGAGAAGGCGAACGCGGTGTCCTTGTCCTGCGGGGTACGCGGTTCGTGCACGCTGATGTCGGCGCGCATGGCGGTACGACCGGAGTAGCGCAGCGGCTCGCGGGCCAGTTTCATGCCCTTGATGCGGAACGCGGCGGACGGTGCGGCATCGACAATGCGATTGAGGATCGAAGTGCTGGAAGCGACGGCGGCGGTGACGTGGTCCAGTTGGGTCCAGTCGATCGGCTGGTTCAGCAAGGTCGCGCGCAGGGCATGCAGCCAGCGCCAGCCTTCGTGAACCAGGATGCTCGCGTCCATGTACTTCGGATCGAAGACCTGGAAGAAGCGCTGGGCACGGCCTTCCTGGCTGACCAGGGTGCCGTCGCCTTCAGCGAAGCTGGCGGCTGGCAGGACCAGGTGCGCGCGATCGCTGGTGGCGGTCTTCTGATGGTCGGCGACGATCAGCACTTTGGCGGCGGTCAGGGCAGCATCGACCTTGGCCTTGTCGGTACGGGTGTACAGGTCGTTTTCCAGCACGACGATGGCGTCGGCCTTACCGTCGATCACGGCTTGCAGCGCGGCGTCGACCGATTCACCACCGAGCATGGCCAGGCCGAGGCTGTTGGCCTCTGGCACGATCAGGCTGATGGAACCGTTCTTCTCGCGCAGCTTCAAGGCTTTGGCGATGTTCGCGGCGGCTTCGATCAAGGCTTTGGAGCCCAGGGAAGTACCGGCGATGATCAGCGGGCGCTTGGCTTTGATCAGGGCGTCGGCGATGCGCTTGGCCAGTTCGAGGGCTTCAGCGTCCAGGCCTTCAACGGCTGGAGCGCTGGCGTCGAGGGCGTGAGCCACGGCGAAACCGATGCGGGCCAGGTCGTCTGGAGCGGCGTGAACACATTCTTCGGCGATGTCGTCGAGCTTGGTTTCAGCCAGGCTGGCGATGAACAGCGGGTTCAGCGCGTGCTGGCCGATGTTCTTCACGGCGGCGTCGAGCCAAGGCTGGACGCGCATGGCGTCGGCCATGTCTTCAGCCTTGCCCTTGACCGATTGGCGCAGGGACAGGGCCATGCGTGCTGCAGTCTGGGTCAGGTCTTCACCGAGGACGAACACGGCGTCGTGGTCTTCGATGTCGCGCATGTTCGGCACTGGCAGCGGGCTGTCCTTGAGCACCTGCAGGACCAGGCGGATGCGTTCCAGTTCGGCAGCTTCGATACCCGAGTAGAAGTGCTCGGCGCCGACCAGTTCGCGCAACGCGTAGTTGCTTTCGAGGCTGGCGCGAGGCGAACCGATACCGACGATGTTGCGACCGCGCAGCAGGTCGGCGGCGTTATCCAGCGCTTCGTCGAGGCTCAGCTTGGTGCCATTGGCCAGCAACGGCTGACGCGGACGGTCTTCGCGGTTGACGTAGCCATAGCCGAAACGGCCACGGTCGCACAGGAAGTACTGGTTCACCGAACCGTTGAAACGGTTTTCGATGCGACGCAGTTCGCCGTAACGCTCGCCCGGGGAGATGTTGCAACCGCTGGAGCAGCCATGGCAGATGCTCGGCGAGAACTGCATGTCCCACTTGCGGTTGTAGCGCTCGGAGTGAGTCTTGTCGGTGAACACACCGGTCGGGCAGACCTCGGTGAGGTTGCCGGAGAACTCGCTTTCCAGGGTGCCGTCTTCAACGCGACCGAAGTACACGTTGTCGTGGGCGCCGAATACACCGAGGTCGGTGCCGCCAGCGTAGTCTTTATAGAAGCGCACGCAGCGGTAGCAAGCGATGCAGCGGTTCATCTCGTGGGAAATGAACGGGCCGAGTTGCTGGTTCTGGTGAGTACGCTTGGTGAAACGGTAACGGCGCTCGTTGTGGCCGGTCATTACCGTCATGTCTTGCAGGTGGCAGTGACCGCCTTCTTCACAGACCGGGCAGTCGTGAGGGTGGTTGGTCATCAGCCATTCAACAACACTGGCGCGGAATGCCTTGGATTCTTCATCTTCGATGGAGATCCAGGTGCCGTCGGTGGCAGGGGTCATGCAGGACATCACGATACGACCACGGGTGTCGTTCTCGTCGGTGTACTGCTTGACCGCGCACTGGCGGCAAGCGCCAACGCTGCCCAGGGCAGGGTGCCAGCAGAAATAAGGGATATCGAGGCCTAGCGACAGACATGCCTGTAACAGGTTGTCTGCCCCATCGACTTCGAGCTCTTTGCCGTCTACGTGGATAGTGGCCATGGTTCAAAGTTCTTCGTTGGCCCGGTGTCAGCGGGCGTGGCTAATGGAATCTTGTTATCCGCGTGAATCAACACAGCCGTTAAAGGCGTCATCACACGAAAAGCGAAGGGCACGGACCCTTCGCCTTTTTTAAGCGTTTAAGCGCCGACTACGATCGGCCTTGCCAGAGGCGGGACGGCGGCGCTGACAGGCGCGATACCGGCTTCGAACTCATGGCGGAAGTATTTGATTGCGCTGCCCAACGGCTCCACGGCGCCCGGTGCGTGAGCACAGAAGGTCTTGCCCGGGCCGAGGAAACCGACCAGACCCAGCAGGGTCTCGATGTCGCCTGGCTGACCCTCGCCGTTCTCGATGGCCATCAGCAGCTTGACGCTCCATGGCAAGCCATCGCGGCACGGGGTGCAGAAACCGCAGGATTCGCGGGCGAAGAACTGCTCCATGTTGCGCAGCAGGGACACCATGTTGACGCTGTCGTCCACCGCCATGGCCAGGCCGGTACCCATGCGGGTGCCCACTTTGGCGATGCCGCCGGCGTACATTTGTGCGTCCAGGTGCTCCGGCAACAGGAAGCCGGTACCGGCGCCGCCAGGCTGCCAGGCCTTGAGCTTGTAACCGTCGCGCATGCCGCCGGCGTAGTCTTCGAACAGCTCGCGAGCGGTGACGCCGAATGGCAGCTCCCACAGGCCCGGGTTCTTGACCTTGCCGGAGAAGCCCATGAGCTTGGTGCCCATGTCTTCGCTGCCTTCGCGAGCCAACGATTTGTACCAGTCCACGCCGTCGGCGATGATCGCCGGCACGTTGCACAGGGTTTCAACGTTGTTCACGCAAGTCGGCTTGCCCCACACGCCAACGGCGGCAGGGAAGGGCGGCTTGGAGCGCGGGTTGGCGCGGCGGCCTTCGAGGGAGTTGATCAACGCGGTTTCTTCACCGCAGATGTAACGCCCGGCACCGGTGTGCACGAACAGCTCGAAATCGAAGCCGCTGCCCAGGATGTTCTTGCCCAAAAGGCCAGCTGCCTTGGCTTCTTCCACGGCACGGTTCAAGTGCTTGGCAGCGGTGGTGTACTCGCCACGCAGGAAGATGTAGCCACGGTAGGTTTTCAGCGCGCGGGCACTGATCAGCATGCCTTCGATCAGCAGATGGGGCAGTTGCTCCATCAGCATGCGGTCCTTCCAGGTGTTCGGCTCCATTTCATCCGCGTTGCACAGCAGGTAGCGGATGTTGATGGATTCGTCCTTTGGCATCAGGCCCCACTTCACACCAGTGGGGAAGCCTGCACCGCCACGGCCCTTGAGGCCGGAATCTTTCACGGTCTGGACGATGTCGTCCTGAGCCATGTCGGCGAAGGCCTTGCGCGCAGCGGCGTACCCGTTCTTGGCCTGGTACTCGTCGAGCCATACGGCTTCGCCGTCGTCACGCAGACGCCAGGTGAGCGGGTGAGTCTCGGCCGAACGCTTGATGCGGTTGGCTGGACCGAAAGAAGTCAGGGTCATACGTAGCCCTCGAGCAATTTGGCAACGCCGGCTGGCTGCACATCACCGAAAGTGTCGTCGTCGATCATCAACGCCGGCGCCTTGTCGCAGTTGCCGAGGCAGCAGACCGGCAGCAGGGTGAAACGACCGTCGGTGGTGGTCTGACCCAGGCCGATGCCGAGTTTGCTCTGGATTTCGCTGACCACGGACTCGTGGCCGCCGATGTAGCAGACCATGCTGTCGCAGACGCGAATGATGTGACGGCCGACTGGCTGACGGAAGATCTGGCTATAGAACGTCGCCACGCCTTCAACGTCGCTGGCCGGGATGCCGAGGATCTCGCCGATGGCGTACAGGGCGCCGTCCGGCACCCAGCCACGTTCCTTCTGGACGATCTTCAGGGCTTCGATCGACGCCGCGCGCGGGTCTTCGTAGTGATGCAGCTCGTGCTCGATGGCCGAGCGCTCGGTTTCACTCAAGGTGAAACGGTCTGTCTGGATAAGCGTGCTGTTCATGCTTAGCGGTCCACGTCGGCCATAACGAAATCGATACTACCCAGGTACGCAATCAAGTCCGCGACCATGCTGCCTTTGATCACCGAAGGGATCTGCTGCAGGTGCGGGAAGCTTGGGGTACGAATCCGGGTGCGGTAGCTCATGGTGCCGCCATCGCTCGTCAGGTAATAACTGTTGATGCCCTTGGTCGCTTCGATCATCTGGAAGGATTCGTTGGCCGGCATGACCGGGCCCCACGAAACTTGCAGGAAGTGCGTGATCAAGGTTTCGATGTGCTGCAGGGTGCGCTCTTTCGGCGGCGGCGTGGTCAGCGGGTGATCCGCCTTGTACGGGCCTTCCGGCATGTTGCGCAGGCACTGGTCGATGATCCTGATGCTCTGGCGCATCTCCTCGACACGCACGATGCAGCGGTCGTAGGCATCGCCATTGGCGGCCAGCGGCACTTCGAACTCGAAGTTCTCGTAACCCGAGTACGGGCGCGCTTTACGCAGGTCGAAATCGCAACCGGTCGAACGCAGGCCAGCACCGGTGACGCCCCATTCCAGGGCCTCTTTGGTGTTGTAGTCGGCGACGCCGATGGTCCGGCCACGCAGGATGCTGTTGTCCAGTGCGGCTTTCTGGTATTCGTCCAGACGCTTGGGCATCCACTCGACGAAGTCTTTAACCAGTTTTTCCCAGCCGCGTGGCAGGTCGTGGGCGACGCCACCGATGCGGTACCAGGCCGGGTGCAGGCGGAAACCGGTAATGGCTTCGATCACCGTGTACGCACGTTGGCGGTCGGTGAAGGTGAAGAACACCGGGGTCATGGCGCCGACGTCCTGGATGTAGGTGCCCAGGAACAGCAGGTGGCTGGTGATCCGGAAGAACTCGGCCATCATGATGCGGATGACGTCGACCTTCTCTGGCACCTTGATGCCGGCCAGCTTCTCGACCGAGAGCACGTACGGCAGGTTGTTCATCACGCCGCCGAGATAGTCGATACGGTCGGTGTACGGGATGAAGCTGTGCCAGGACTGACGCTCGGCCATCTTCTCGGCACCACGGTGGTGGTAACCGACGTCCGGTACGCAATCGACGATCTCTTCACCGTCCAGCTGCAGGATGATGCGGAACGCACCGTGCGCGGACGGGTGGTTCGGGCCGAGGTTGAGGAACATGTAGTCCTCGTTCGGGCCGGAACGCTTCATGCCCCAGTCTTCCGGCTTGAAGCGCGCGGACTCTTCTTCGAGCTGCTGCTTGGCCAGGTTCAGGGTGAACGGATCGAATTCGGTGGCGCGCGCCGGGAAATCCTTGCGCAGCGGGTGACCTTCCCAGGTCGGCGGCATCATGATGCGCGACAGGTGAGGGTGGCCTTTGAAGTCGATGCCGAACATGTCCCAGACTTCACGCTCGTACCAGTTGGCGTTCGGCCAGATGCTGGTGACGGTCGGCAAGCTGAGGTCGCTCTCGGACAAGGCGACCTTGATCATGACGTCACTATTACGTTCGATCGACATCAGGTGATAGAACACGGAGAAATCGACGCCGCTTGGCAGCCCTTGACGCTTGGTGCGCAGACGCTCGTCCACGCCGTGCAGGTCATAGAGCATGACGTACGGCTTGGGCAGGTTACGCAGGAAGCTCAGGACTTCGACGAGTTTGGCGCGGGCAACCCAAAGCACCGGCATGCCGGTGCGGGTAGCCTGGGCGGTGAACGCCTCCGGGCCAAAACGGTTGTTCAGTTCGACGACCACATCCTGGTCGTCTGCCTTGTAAGGCGGGATGTACAGAGCACTGCCTGTAGTCATGGTTATTTATCGCTTTCGGTCAACGTAAAGAATGAAGCCAGTGTCTCGTTCTATTAAAGAAGCAGATCTGGATCAGACTTCGTCGGGGCTGCGCAGGTTGGTGACTGCGATTCGCTGTTCGCGGCGCTTTTCCTTCTCGGAAGGCATCTCGGCGCGGTATACGCCTTGATCACCAACGACCCAGGAAAGCGGACGACGCTCCTGTCCAATCGACTCCTGCAACAGCATCAGGCCTTGCAGGAAAGCTTCAGGACGGGGCGGGCAGCCAGGCACGTAGACGTCCACGGGCAGGAACTTGTCCACCCCTTGAACGACGGAGTAGATGTCGTACATGCCACCGGAGTTGGCGCACGAACCCATGGAAATAACCCATTTAGGCTCGAGCATTTGCTCGTAGAGACGCTGGATGATCGGCGCCATCTTGATGAAGCAGGTACCGGCGATAACCATGAAATCCGCCTGACGCGGCGATGCCCGGATAACCTCGGCGCCAAAGCGCGCGATGTCGTGGGGCGCCGTGAAGGCGGTGGTCATTTCCACGTAGCAGCACGAAAGACCGAAGTTATACGGCCACAGGGAGTTCTTGCGCCCCCAGTTGATCGTGCCGTTAAGCACGTCTTCGAGCTTGCCCATGAAAATGTTTTTGTGGACTTGATCTTCTAACGGATCGGAAACGGTTTCCCGTTGGCCAATCGGATACTGCTCGTTAGGAGCATCGGGGTCGATCCTGGTGAGATTGTATTGCATTGCCAAAGCCTCATTGTTTCAGCTTCGCTTGCCGCTTGCGCCGAGCTTCCGGAGCCCAGTCAAGGGCGCCCACTCGGAATAGGTAGACAAGGCCTGCCAACAGAATTGCTATGAAAACGAGAGCTTCGACGAATCCGGTCCAGCCGCTTTCGCGGACGGACACAGACCATGCAAAGAGAAAGAGGGCTTCGATATCGAAGATCACGAAGAGCATCGCGACCAGATAGAATTTGGCTGAGAGCCGCAAGCGGGCGCCACCTGTAGGTAGCATGCCGGACTCGAACGGTTCGTTTTTGCTGCGGCCCCAGGCTTTTGACCCGAGGAGGCTGGAAACGCCCAGCATGAAGGCACAGAGGCCGACGACGCCTAGAAGGAAAATGGCAAAGCCCCAGTTGTGGGCCATGAGTCCTGTCGCTTCGGGCATGCTGGTAATCCTTAACAGAGAGCAAGGGTCTCTGAGCTTGAAAAGAAACAAAAGCAGTGACGATATGTCGCAGCAATCAATCCCGCTGATTTTATGGCTAAACACCCGGCAAGTAAAATTCCTATAGCGAAATTATTTATAGGAATAAGGACATAGCGCGCGTCAAAACCCCTGCAGGCCTTGCCCCTTGGGCATTAGCCGGCATTTCGTCAATTATGTTTTGTAAGGAATGTAACGAACATAGTTATAGCTAAATGATAATCAATATTGTTTGTCGTGGTTTTTAAACTGCTTATCCTTCGGATGCTCGGGAAGTTGTCTTATTTGTGCGTTACAGCAAGTAGCGGCGGTGAGCGTTTTAGTGGATTTTTCTGACGGCCGTACCGGTCTGGATCAATGATTTTCTCCCTCCACCACCGTCCCTTGTGGGAGCTTGCTCGCGAAAGCGTCGGGTCAGTCGACATCAATGCTCAATGATCAACCGCATTCGCGAGCAAGCCCGCTCCCACAGGGTTTTGTGGTGGTTGTTGAATTGCGCGCAAAAAAACGCCCCGAACCAGTCGGGGCGTCAGATGTGCGGCGTTGCAGTTTCTAATCGGTCCGCAGCGGCCGTTGACTCAGGCGAAGCAGATCAGTGGAACTGTTCTTCTTCAGTCGAACCGGTCAGCGCGGTAACCGAAGACGAGCCACCCTGGATCACGGTGGTCATGTCGTCGAAGTAGCCGGTGCCCACTTCCTGCTGGTGAGCCACGAAGGTGTAGCCCTTGGAGGCGTCAGCGAATTCCTGCTCTTGCAGCTTCACGTAGGCAGTCATGTCGTTACGGGCGTAGTCGTGCGCCAGGTTGAACATGCTGTGCCACATGTTGTGAATGCCGGCCAGGGTGATGAACTGGTGCTTGTAGCCCATGGCGGACAGTTCGCGCTGGAACTTGGCGATGGTCGCGTCGTCCAGGTTTTTCTTCCAGTTGAAGGAAGGCGAGCAGTTGTACGACAGCAGTTGGTCCGGGTATTCCTTCTTGATCGCTTCAGCGAAGCGACGAGCCTCGTCCAGGTCTGGCTTGGCGGTTTCGCACCAGATCAGGTCGGCGTACGGAGCGTAGGCCAGGCCGCGAGCGATGGCCTGGTCGAGGCCGGCGCGCACTTTGTAGAAGCCTTCCTGGGTACGTTCGCCAGTCACGAATGGCTGGTCGTACGGGTCGCAGTCAGAGGTCAGCAGGTCAGCGGCGTTGGCGTCGGTACGGGCCAGGATGATGGTCGGAGTACCGGCGACGTCAGCTGCCAGACGAGCAGCGGTCAGCTTCTGTACGGCTTCCTGGGTAGGAACCAGTACTTTGCCGCCCATGTGGCCGCATTTCTTCACGGAAGCCAGTTGGTCTTCGAAGTGAACGCCGGCGGCGCCTGCCTCGATCATGCTCTTCATCAGCTCGTAAGCGTTCAGTACGCCGCCGAAACCGGCTTCAGCGTCAGCCACGATCGGCGCGAAGTAGTCGATGTAGCCAGCGTCGCCCGGGTTCTTGCCGGCTTTCCACTGGATCTGGTCGGCACGACGGAACGAGTTGTTGATGCGCTTGACCACGGTTGGAACCGAGTCCACCGGGTATAGCGACTGGTCCGGGTACATCGATTCGGCGGAGTTGTTGTCCGCAGCCACTTGCCAGCCCGACAGGTAGATCGCCTGGATACCGGCTTTGACTTGTTGAACAGCCTGGCCGCCGGTCAGGGCGCCCATGCAGTTGACGAAATCTTTCTCAGGACGGAAGGCTGGCTTGGCACCCTGGGTAACCAGGTTCCACAGCTTCTCGGCGCCCATTTTTGCAAAGGTGTGCTCTGGTTGAACCGAGCCACGCAGGCGGACGACGTCAGCAGCGGAGTAAGTGCGTGTCACGCCTTTCCAGCGCGGGTTTTCAGCCCAGTCTTTTTCGAGGGCTGCAATTTGCTGTTCGCGTGTCAGTGCCATGGGAGATAAACCTCGTCGCGTCTTTATGAAAAGTTGTTCTGCGGTGGAAAATTCCTGCGCTCGCTGACCAGAAGCTTTGATGGTCAAGTCGGATTCGGCGGGGAGGGCGACGGGATGAACGATGGCTCGAGGGGAAGTGAGCAGGTAAAGGCGAACTGCGGGCGCATTCGGGCGTCGTGGGCCTTGGTACGAACATCAGTGTGCTGCCGGGTTACCTAATTACGCTTCCGTCCCTCGGGACAACTTCGTTCCAGTCGACAACCTCGTCAAACACACCTTGTGGGCGGTACAGACACGAAGCGGTTCGCGGGGGTAGGTTGCGAACATCGCCTCGAAGGCCCTTGCCAGGGCCCCTGATTAGCGGGAGCGAGGCCATCATGCCTTCGCTTTTTTGGCTCGTCAAACGTTTTGTAGTGCTTTTTTTCAAGCACTACATCTTTGGTCTAATACGACTCGCCGGTCAGTTTTCGGTGGTTTAGTCCAGGGTGTCGACTTTCACCCGCAAAGTCATGTCGTTGCGGCCCTGGGTGGAGTAGCTGCGGGTCTGGCCCTGTTTGTCGGCCTGGGTCTGGCCATTCATCCCGGCCAGCAGGATCCACTCGCCGAGGTGGCCGGTGACAGTTGTGTCGGTACTTTGCACGTTCACTACATCGGGACGTTCCTGGCTCATGCGGTCACGGTTGGTACTGATCGACAGATGAACGATGTCGCCGGTGACATTTGCGGTGACGTAGAAACCCTGGGTGACGTTGCGGTATTGGGTTTCGCTGCTGTAGCCGCCGTAGGAATCGCTCTGGCTACTGGTGACCGGCACGCTCTGGCCGACCTGGATCAGCGCCGGGGTGCCTTCGCTGGCCTGGACCTGCTGGGTGCCGCCGTCACGGCTGGCGGTGCCGTAGTTGATGATGCGGGTCTGGCTGGGCTTGGCGCCATTCACCGAATAGCCCTGCTCACCCAGGCCGTTGCTGTCGCTGGTGTCGACGGTGATCAGCAGGCGCTTGGGGGCTGTATCGAGTTGCGAAAGAAGGGCTTTAAGTTCGTCGATCTTGCGTTGATCGGCGTTGACAATCAGTTGATTGCCATAGGCGCTGACCTGTCCGTCCTTGCCGATGAAGTCCTGCGCTACCGGCAGCAGGTCGGCGCTGGTGTGATACTTGAGGGGCACGATTTCTGTGGCTGCCATCACCGAAAAACTGCAGCAGAGCAGCAAGGTGGTGAGCAGGGTGCGTAGGGACATGTCCGTTATCTCCGCGTTCTGAAGCTTGATATTGCCAGTTTGTCGGCCTGGCGTGGCGCTAGTTGAATCGTAGACAGCAAAACGCCCCGGCATCGTGTGATGTCGGGGCGTTTTGTGGAGTGCTTTCTGGCCTCTTCGCGAGCAAGCCCGCTCCCACAGGTTCAGCGTGAACCTTGTGGGAGCGGGCTTGCTCGCGAAAGGAGCACCTCGGTCTCAAGCGGAATGGCGAACCATGTCCACATGCGGAATCCCGGCTTCCAGGAACTCCTCACTGACCATGTTGAAGCCCAGGCGCTCATAGAACGCCGTGGCTTGCACTTGAGCGCTGAGCATCTGTTGCTTCAGCCCGCGCTTTTCGGCTTGGCCAATCACTGCCTGCATCAGCGCATCGCCGACTTTCAGGCCGCGCCAGTCCTTGAGCACCGACACTCGGCCAACGTGGCCGTCAAGCAGCAGGCGTGCGGTGCCGATTGGAAAGTCGCCTTCGTAAGCGAGGAAATGCACTGCATCAATGTCATCGGCATCCCATTCCAGTTCAGGCGGAACGGATTGCTCGGCGACGAACACCGCTTCACGAATGCGGCGGATTTCGGCGTTGTCCTTTTGCCAGTCTGCGACACGTACGTGAATCTTATTCATCGGCAAACCCCAGGCTTCCTTGCTTGACCAGTTCGCACAGCAGGCCGCGGCCGTCTTCATCCTTCAGCCATTCGCCGAGGTTGTCGGCGTGCAGCGCGTCGGCGGCGCAGATCATCTTCAGCAATTCACGCAGTTTGCCCGGCAGATAACGGCTCTGGCCGCTGGCGAATAGCAGCAGGTCGTCGTCGACTTCGGACCATGCCAGGCGTGCGCTCGGGTTGCGAACCAGGATCGCGCCTTGTTCCAGTTCGTTCATGACGTCGTCTTCTGCGACTTCTTCCGGGCCCGCTACCAGTTCCGGGTAGCGTGGCTCGGTCATGAATTGGCCGAACCAGGTCAGCAGCAGGCGCTCGTCGCTCATGTGCTCGGCCAGCAGGCCTTTGAGGCGGTCGAGTGCGTCGCGCTGGATCTGGTGAGGATCGGCTGTCGGCACGGCGTCGGCGTCGGTGTAGCGTTCTTCGTCCGACAGGAACTGGCTGAGGAAGTCAGTGAAGTGGGTCAGCACTTCAGCGGCGCTCGGTGCGCGGAAACCGACCGAGTAGGTCATGCAGTCATCGACGGCGACACCGCAATGGGCCAGGCGCGGTGGCAAGTAGAGCATATCGCCCGGTTCCAGCACCCATTCATCGGTCGCTTCGAATTCGGCTAGGATGCGCAGGTCGGCGTGGGCCAGCAGCGGGCTTTCGGTGTTGCACATCTGGCCGATCTTCCAGTTGCGCTTGCCGTGGCCTTGCAGCAGGAACACGTCGTAGTTGTCGAAGTGCGGACCGACGCTGCCACCTGGCGCTGCGTAGCTGATCATCACGTCGTCGATGCGCCAGCTCGGCAGGAAGCGGAAGTTTTCCAGCAGTTCGCTGACTTCCGGCACGAACTGATCCACGGCTTGTACCAGCAGGGTCCAGTCAGTTTCAGGCAGCTTGCTGAATTCATCTTCGGCGAACGGGCCGCGACGCAATTCCCATGGACGCTCGCCATTCTCGATGATCAGGCGCGATTCGACTTCTTCTTCCAGCGCCAGGCCGGCCAGTTCGTCGGCGTCGATCGGGCTTTCGAAATCAGGAATTGCCTGACGGATCAGCAGCGGCTTTTTCTGCCAGTAGTCGCGCAGGAATTCCCGTGCCGTGATGCCGCCCAGAAGTTGAAGAGGAGTGTCAGGATTCATGTGTAACCTATTGAAAAAATGCACTTTTCATACGGGAATAAAAACGCCCGGCGCTGCCGGGCGTCTTAAAAGGGTCTAGCGGTCGATCAGATGCGTTTGGCTTGCGCTACAGCGTTGCCGATGTAGTTGGCCGGGGTGAGCAGTTTCAGCTCGGCCTTGGCGGCGGCTGGCATGTCCAGGCCGTCGATGAAAGTCTGCAGTGCTTGCGGGCTGATGCCCTTGCCGCGGGTCAGTTCTTTCAGCTTTTCGTACGGGTTTTCGATGTTGTAGCGGCGCATCACGGTCTGGATCGGCTCGGCCAATACTTCCCAGCAGGCGTCCAGGTCAGCGGCAATCTTCTGCTCGTTGAGCTCCAGCTTGCTGATGCCCTTGAGGCTGGCTTCGTATGCGATCACGCTGTGGGCGAAGCCGACACCGAGGTTGCGCAGTACGGTGGAGTCGGTCAGGTCGCGCTGCCAGCGGGAGATCGGCAGCTTGCTCGCCAGGTGTTGGAACAGTGCGTTGGCGATGCCCAGGTTGCCTTCGGAGTTTTCGAAGTCGATCGGGTTGACCTTGTGCGGCATGGTCGACGAACCGATTTCGCCAGCGATGGTGCGCTGCTTGAAATAGCCCAGGGAAATGTAGCCCCAGATGTCGCGGTCGAAGTCGATCAGGATGGTGTTGAAGCGCGCGATCGCGTCGAACAGCTCGGCGATGTAGTCGTGCGGTTCGATCTGCGTGGTGTACGGGTTGAAGCCCAGGCCCAGCTCGTCTTCGATGAAGGCGCGGGCGTTGGCTTCCCAGTCGATCTCTGGGTAGGCCGACAGGTGTGCGTTGTAGTTGCCGACAGCGCCGTTGATCTTGCCCAGTAGCGGTACGGCGGCGACTTGAGCGATTTGACGCTCCAGGCGGTAAACCACGTTCGCCAGTTCTTTGCCCAGGGTGGTCGGCGAGGCCGGTTGACCGTGGGTGCGCGACAGCATCGGCACGTCGGCGAAGCGGATGGCCAGTTCGCGGATGGCATTGGCGGTCTGGCGCATCAGCGGCAGCATCACGTCATCACGGCCTTCGCGCAGCATCAGGGCGTGGGACAGGTTGTTGATGTCCTCGCTGGTGCAGGCAAAGTGGATGAACTCGCTGACCTTGGCCAGTTCCGGCAGCTTGGCCGCCTGCTCTTTGAGCAGGTATTCGATGGCTTTGACGTCGTGGTTGGTGGTGCGCTCGATCTCTTTGACGCGCTCGGCGTGCTCCAGAGAGAAGTTTTCCGCCAGGGTGTTGAGCACAGCGTTGGCTTCGGCGGAGAACGCCGGCACTTCGCTGATGGCAGGGTGAGCGGCCAGGCGCTGGAGCCAGCGCACTTCAACCAGGACGCGGGCACGGATCAGGCCGTACTCGCTGAAAATTGGGCGCAGGGCCTGGGTTTTGCCGGCGTAGCGGCCGTCAACAGGGGAAACCGCAGTGAGCGAAGAAAGCTGCATGGGGTGTTCTCGGACAGTCGGGCAACGAAATGGGGCGCGTATCATACATGAAAAAATCCGCCGGTCCGTCGCCAACTGACCGGCGTATTACGCGTATTGCAAAGTTCGGTGCTGTCGATGCGGGTTATTCGTTACGCATCAATGGGTAAAGCTCTTTAAGCAATTTGCGGCGGCTGATCACCAACTGCCAGCGGTGACCACCCAGTTGCCGCCACAGGCGTGCCGAACGGATGCCGGCCAGCAGCAGGGCGCGAATTTTCGAGGCGTTGCTCGGTTGTTGCAGGTTGCGCATGTCGCCGTGCACCTGGATGCGTTGGCGCAGGGTGCTCAAGGTGTCCTGATACAGCGCGCCGCAGGCGGCGATCACGTTTTCGTGGGCCGGACCGAAGTGTTCGACCTGGGACTGGATCTGCGGCAGGCGCTTGCCGATCACCTCGAGCATGTCGTCCCGTTTTGCCAACTGACGCTCAAGGCCGAGCATGGCCAGGGCGTAGCGCAGCGGTTCGCGTTGCAGGGCGCTCGGGTCGCGCTCCAGGGCGCCGACCAGCGCGCGATAGCCTTCGCGCAGGTTGATGTCGTCACCACCGTAGACTTCCAGCGTGTCCTTGGGGTCGCGAATCAGCAGGCTGCCGAGCATGCAGGTCAGGCCGGCCTCGTGGGTCTGGCCGGTCTTGGCGATCCTGTCCACCAGCACGGCGGCGAGAAACACGCCGCCCAGTGCTGTCAATTGCTCCTGAATCGGGCTCATTGGTGCTTGCCTTCAGGAATGTCCTTGCTGGTCCATGGTTCGGCCACTTCGATCACACCGCCGCCGAGGCAGATCTCACCGTCGTAGAACACCACGGACTGGCCCGGAGTCACCGCGCGCTGCGGATCATCGAAGGTTGCGCGATAACCGCTGGCGGTTTTTTCCAGGGTGCAGGGCTGGTCGCTCTGGCGATACCGCACTTTAGCGGTCAGCTTGCGCGGCTGGCTCAGGTCGATCGGATTGACCCAGTAGATATCCGAGGCGAGCAGGGCGCGGGAGAACAGCCACGGGTGATCGTTGCCCTGGCCAACGATCAGCTCGTTGTGTTCCAGGTCCTTGATCAGCACGTACCACGGCTCGTCGCTGGCATCTTTCAGCCCGCCGATACCAAGGCCCTGACGCTGGCCGATGGTGTGATACATCAGGCCGTGGTGGCGGCCGATGATTTCGCCTTCGGTGGTCTTGATCTCGCCCGGTTGCGCCGGCAGGTACTGCTTGAGGAAGTCGCTGAAGCGGCGCTCGCCGATAAAGCAGATCCCGGTGGAATCCTTTTTCTTCGCGGTCGCCAGTTCGTACTTCTCGGCAATCGCGCGCACCTGTGGTTTTTCCAGTTCGCCGACCGGGAACAGGGTCTTGGCGATCTGTTCACCGCCGACGGCGTGCAGGAAGTAGCTCTGGTCCTTGTTCGGGTCCAGGCCCTTGAGCAGTTCGGTACGTCCATCGATGTCGCGGCGACGCACGTAGTGGCCGGTGGCGATCAGGTCGGCACCGAGCATCATGGCGTAGTCGAGGAACGCCTTGAACTTGATCTCGCGGTTACACAGGATGTCCGGGTTCGGCGTGCGTCCGGCCTTGTACTCGGCCAGGAAATGCTCGAACACGTTGTCCCAGTACTCGGCGGCGAAATTGGCGGTGTGCAGCTTGATGCCAATCTTGTCGCAAACGGCTTGAGCGTCCGCCAGGTCATCCATGGCGGTGCAGTATTCCGTTCCATCGTCTTCTTCCCAGTTCTTCATGAACAGGCCTTCCACCTCGTAACCCTGCTCGATCAGCAGGAGGGCGGAAACGGAAGAGTCCACGCCGCCGGACATACCGACAATGACGCGCTTCTTTTGTGTGTCAGAAGGGGCTGGATCACGCATAGGGATTCAATGAGTGTCTTGAAAAAGGACGCGATTCTAACAGGCTCGGGGCCGCAAGGCTAAAGAGAAGGACGGATCAATTCGAGGTCGAAGTGAATGCCTGCCAGATAGTCGTCGATGCAACGGATGATCAGCTCACTGCGCCAGTTGTCGCGTTGCTGGATTAATTCTTCGCGGGTCAACCACTTGGCGCCGACGATGCCGTCGTCGAGTTGATAATCGGCGTGGTGTTTCAGCGCTTTGGCAATGAAGCAGACCCGTTGGTAGGTCACGCCGTTGCTCGGGGCGGTGTAGAGATAAATGCCCAGTACGCCGGTCGGTTCGACGTCCCAGCCGGTTTCTTCGAGTGTTTCGCGCACGGCGGCTTCGGTCAGGGTTTCGTTCGGGTCCAGATGGCCGGCGGGCTGGTTGAGCACCACGCGTCCGTGCTTGAGTTCCTCGACCATCAGGAAGCGGCCGTTGTCCTCGACGATGGTGGCGACGGTGATGTGGGGTTTCCAGTCCATAAAATGCCCTCGATGTTGAAATGCGATCCCTGTAGGAGCCGGCTTGCTGGCGATAGCGGTGTATCAGTCAATGAAGATGTTGAATGATAAACCGTATTCGCGAGCAAGCCCGCTCCCACATGGGATTTGTGTAAGGTCTGAAAACACAAACCCCGGCACAGGGCCGGGGTTTGTGATGTTCCCTTACAACCTTAAACCAGCGCAGCGACCGCCGCGTTGAAGGTTGCGCTTGGGCGCATGGCCTTGCTGATCAGCTCGGCGTCGGCGTGGTAGTAACCGCCGATGTCCACTGGCTTGCCCTGAACGGCGTTGAGTTCGGCAACGATGGTCGCCTCGTTCTCGGTCAGGGTCTTGGCCAGGGTCGCGAACTGCGCTTGCAGTGCAGAGTCTTCGGTCTGGGCAGCCAGGGCCTGAGCCCAGTACAGCGCCAGGTAGAAGTGGCTGCCGCGGTTGTCGATGTTGCCGACTTTGCGCGATGGCGACTTGTTGTTGTCCAGGAACTGGCCGGTAGCCTGGTCCAGGGTCTTGGCCAGAACCAGCGCCTTGGGATTGTCGTAGGTCACGCCCAGGTGTTCCAGGGACGCGGCCAGGGCCAGGAATTCACCCAGCGAATCCCAGCGCAGGAAGTTTTCTTCCAGCAACTGCTGAACGTGTTTCGGAGCCGAACCGCCAGCGCCGGTTTCGAACAGGCCACCGCCGTTCATCAGCGGAACAATCGACAGCATCTTGGCGCTGGTGCCCAGTTCCATGATCGGGAACAGGTCGGTCAGGTAGTCGCGCAGTACGTTGCCGGTTACCGAGATGGTGTCTTTACCTTCGCGGGTACGCTGCAGGGTGTACTTCATGGCGTCGACAGGCGACATGATCTGGATGTCCAGGCCGGCAGTGTCGTGATCCTTCAGGTAAGCCTGAACTTTCTCGATCACTACGCCATCGTGGGCGCGCATCGGGTCCAGCCAGAAGATCGCCGGGGTGCTGCTTGCGCGAGCACGGTTGACGGCCAGTTTGACCCAGTCCTGGATCGGCGCGTCTTTGGTCTGGCACATGCGGAAGATGTCGCCGGCTTCGACCGACTGCTCCAGCAGCAGGTTGCCCTTGCTGTCGGTGACGCGAACAACGCCGTCAGCCTTGATCTGGAAAGTCTTGTCGTGGGAGCCGTACTCTTCGGCTTTTTTCGCCATCAGGCCAACGTTCGGCACGCTGCCCATGGTGGTCGGATCGAACGCGCCATTGGCCTTGCAGTCTTCGATCACTGCCTGGTAGATGGTGGCGTAGCAGCGATCCGGGATTACGGCCTTGGTGTCGTGCAGTTGGCCATCGGTGCCCCACATCTTGCCGGAGTCACGGATCATCGCCGGCATCGAGGCGTCGACGATCACGTCGCTCGGCACGTGCAGGTTGGTGATGCCTTTGTCGGAGTTGACCATCGCCAGGGAAGGGCGAATGGCGTAGACCGCCTGGATGTCAGCTTCGATCGCAGCTTGCTGTTCAGCAGGCAGGGCCTTGATGCGGGCGTACAGGTCGCCGATGCCGTTGTTCAGGTTGAAGCCGATCTGTGCCAGCACGTCAGCGTGCTTGGCCAGTGCGTCTTTATAGAACTCGGCAACGATCTGGCCGAACATGATCGGGTCGGAGACCTTCATCATGGTGGCCTTCAAGTGAACCGACAGCAGCACGCCTTGGGCCTTGGCGCTTTCGATTTCAGCGGCAATGAAGGTGCGCAGGGCGTTTTTGCTCATGACCGCGCAATCGAGGATCTCACCGGCTTGTACGCTGGTTTTTTCTTTCAGGACGGTGGTGGTGCCGTCTTGAGCGATCAGTTCGATTTTCACGGCGTCAGCGGCGTCGATCAGGGCGGCTTTTTCGCTGCCGTAGAAATCGCCGGTGCTCATGTGCGCGACGTGGGACTTGGAGTCCTTGGCCCAGGCGCCCATTTTGTGCGGGTGCTTGCGTGCGTAGTTCTTGACCGACAGCGGAGCGCGGCGGTCGGAGTTGCCTTCACGCAGAACCGGGTTCACGGCGCTGCCCTTGATCTTGTCGTAGCGGGCCTTGGCGTCTTTGTCGGCGTCGCTGGTGACGGTCTCAGGGTAGTCCGGCAGTGCGTAGCCTTGAGCTTGCAGCTCTTTGATCGCGGCCTGCAGTTGCGGAACCGAAGCGCTGATGTTCGGCAGCTTGATGATGTTGGCTTCAGGCGTAACGGCCAGGGCGCCCAGTTCGGCGAGGTGGTCGGCTACGGCTTTGTCGCCCAGTTGCTCGGGGAAGCTGGCCAGGATGCGCCCTGCAAGAGAGATATCGCGGGTTTCAACGGCGATATCAGCCGAGGCGGTGAAGGCCTCTACGATAGGCAACAGTGAATAGGTGGCGAGGGCAGGAGCTTCGTCGGTGAAGGTATAGATGATCTTCGAGCGGGTGGGCATATTCGGATTAACTCTCTCTTCTTTGCTAAAGCGTGCGCAGAAACTCGAGGGCGCCGGGTAAGCGCGTTCGTTCAAAGTCATCCATGAGCCGAATATCGAGGTTTCGTTGCTGTGATGTTGGGTGCATCAGTAGGGTGTCAAGTAGCCGGGCTGCGGTAACAGACCGGCCTTTGGCGGAAACGCTCGTCGCTATTTACCCAGCAGCGGGCCGTTCAACCTGACGTGACCCTTTAGTCAGCGGCGGCATTATACATAGGTAGCTGGCAATCTGCCGATGGTTCATACGCAACGAATGTCGTCCATTGGTCTAAAGGTCGCAGGGGCGAGGAGGGCGTAAGGTCATTCGTCGTGCTTGAGTTTGGCGTTTTTCCCTTTGCTTTCAGGCTTGTATCTCGCGAGTTTCAAGGCTTTGCGGCAGTTGGACGGAACATAGGGTTTGCGCGCCGATTCAACTGGGTTACGCTCGAACCAAGCCAGATGTTCAATCCAATCAATGGAGTTCAGCATGGGTTACAAGAAGATTCAGGTTCCAGCCGTCGGCGACAAAATCACCGTCAATGCAGACCATTCTCTCAATGTTCCTAATAACCCGATCATCCCCTTCATCGAAGGCGACGGCATTGGTGTCGACATCAGCCCGGTCATGATCAAGGTTGTCGATGCTGCTGTTAAGAAGGCTTACGGTGGCGAGCGCAAGATTTCCTGGATGGAAGTGTACGCCGGGGAAAAAGCGACTCAGGTCTACGATCAAGACACCTGGCTGCCTCAGGAAACCCTGGACGCGGTCAAGGATTACGTGGTTTCCATCAAGGGCCCGCTGACCACCCCGGTCGGTGGCGGCATCCGTTCCCTGAACGTGGCCCTGCGCCAGCAACTCGACCTGTACGTCTGCCTGCGTCCGGTGCGCTGGTTCGAAGGCGTGCCTAGCCCGGTCAAGAAGCCAGGCGATGTCGACATGACCATCTTCCGCGAGAACTCCGAAGACATCTACGCTGGCATCGAGTGGAAGGCCGGTACGCCGGAAGCCACCAAGGTCATCAAGTTCCTTAAAGAAGAAATGGGCGTCACCAAGATCCGTTTCGACGAGAACTGCGGGATCGGCGTCAAGCCGGTGTCCCTGCAAGGCACCAAGCGTCTGGCGCGCAAGGCCCTGCAATATGTGGTCGACAACGATCGCGACTCGCTGACCATCGTGCACAAAGGCAACATCATGAAGTTCACCGAAGGTGCCTTCAAGGAATGGGCCTACGAAGTGGCGGCCGAGGAGTTCGGCGCGACCCTGCTCGACGGCGGTCCTTGGATGCAGTTCAAGAACCCGAAAACCGGCAAGAACGTTGTCGTCAAGGATGCCATTGCCGACGCCATGCTCCAGCAGATCCTGCTGCGCCCGGCCGAGTACGATGTGATCGCGACCCTGAACCTGAACGGCGACTACCTCTCCGACGCCCTGGCGGCGGAAGTGGGCGGTATCGGTATCGCGCCGGGTGCCAACCTGTCCGACACCGTGGCCATGTTCGAAGCCACCCACGGTACGGCACCGAAGTACGCCGGCAAGGACCAGGTCAACCCGGGTTCGCTGATCCTGTCCGCTGAAATGATGCTGCGCCACATGGGCTGGACCGAAGCGGCAGACCTGATCATCAAGGGCACCAATGGCGCGATTTCCGCCAAGACCGTGACTTATGACTTCGAGCGCTTGATGGAGGGTGCGAAACTGGTTTCGTCTTCCGGCTTCGGCGATGCGCTGATCTCGCACATGTAAGAAAAACGCAGGCACACAAAAAGCCGCCTGATTCAAGAAGTTGAGTCAGGCGGTTTTTTTATGACTGGATGACGGGTTGCGTCAGCTCGACACCGTTTCGTGCCCGGTGGCGGAGGCAATCTTTTCGCTCGGGTGAGTGGCAGACGTAATTTTTACGGCATGCAAGCCTTTGGGGCCCTGAACGATCTCGAAGTTGACGACTTGTCCGGCCTTGAGGGTCTTGTAGCCATCCATGTCGATGGCCGAATAGTGGGCAAAGAAATCGATATCCTTGCCGTCCTCGTCACGGCCTTCTTTGGCGTCGGTGTTAATGAAACCGAATCCCTTGGCATTGTTGAACCATTTCACCTTGCCGACTGACATACCCAACTCCCTCTGCAACAGACTCCATCACTGGAGTATCATCCAGTACATCCGCAGTCGAATCTGTAAATAAGATTGACTCCGCGGACCTTTTTTACCCACTGTGGGCTCTATTGGTTGTAACACCGTTTTGCCGATAGTCAAGCTGACCCGGCAGTCGGAGTTGAAATCGCTGATAGCCGCCCCCACCACTGTATTTGCACAACTGACGAACCTTTCTTTCCATGCATGCAATCAGCCAGATTCGACTAACATTCAATCAGGATCGCCCGACTCTCCAGAAAGATCGCCCGGAGGAGCACGACGACGATTCCGCAGGCATTGCTGTTCAGGAGGCCAAGCCTGCTTTACAGGCGCCGCCGATGTACAAGGTGGTTTTGTTTAATGATGACTACACACCGATGGATTTCGTCGTCGAAGTGCTCGAGGTGTTTTTTAACCTGAATCGCGAGCTGGCGACCAAGGTCATGCTGGCCGTCCATACAGAAGGACGGGCAGTATGTGGAGTGTTTACCCGCGACATCGCCGAGACCAAGGCCATGCAGGTCAACCAGTACGCCAGGGAAAGCCAGCATCCGCTACTCTGTGAAATCGAGAAGGACGGTTAATCGCCGGACACTTGGGTATGAGGTGAAGCTATGTTAAACCGCGAGCTCGAAGTCACCCTCAATCTTGCCTTCAAGGAGGCCCGTTCGAAGCGTCATGAATTCATGACCGTCGAACACCTTCTGCTGGCCCTATTGGACAATGAGGCTGCCGCCACCGTATTGCGTGCGTGCGGCGCGAACCTCGACAAACTCAAGCATGACCTGCAGGAGTTCATCGACTCCACCACGCCATTGATCCCCGTGCATGACGAGGATCGCGAAACCCAGCCAACCCTGGGCTTCCAGCGTGTCCTGCAACGTGCTGTGTTTCACGTACAGAGCTCGGGCAAACGCGAAGTGACTGGCGCCAACGTGCTGGTCGCGATCTTCAGTGAGCAAGAGAGTCAGGCAGTGTTCCTGCTGAAACAGCAGAGCGTTGCCCGTATAGATGTCGTCAACTACATCGCCCATGGCATTTCCAAGGTGCCGGGGCACGGCGATCACTCTGAAGGTGAGCAAGATATGCAGGACGACGAGGGTGGTGAGTCTTCTTCCTCGGGCAATCCCCTGGATGCTTATGCCAGCAACCTCAACGAACTCGCGCGCCAGGGTCGTATCGATCCGTTGGTGGGGCGTGAGCTGGAAGTCGAGCGTGTCGCGCAGATCCTGGCGCGTCGTCGCAAAAACAATCCGCTGCTGGTGGGCGAGGCGGGCGTGGGTAAAACCGCGATTGCCGAAGGCCTGGCCAAGCGCATTGTCGACAACCAGGTGCCGGACCTGCTGGCCAATAGCGTGGTTTATTCCCTCGACCTGGGTGCCTTGCTGGCCGGTACCAAGTACCGTGGCGATTTCGAGAAGCGCTTCAAGGCGCTGCTCAATGAGCTGAAAAAACGTCCGCAGGCGATCCTGTTCATCGACGAGATCCACACCATCATTGGTGCGGGTGCCGCGTCCGGTGGCGTCATGGATGCCTCGAACCTGCTCAAGCCGCTGCTGTCCTCGGGTGATATCCGTTGCATCGGTTCGACCACCTTCCAGGAATTCCGCGGCATCTTCGAGAAGGACCGTGCCTTGGCCCGGCGCTTCCAGAAGGTCGATGTGTCGGAGCCTTCGGTGGAAGACACCATTGGCATTCTGCGCGGCCTGAAGGGGCGTTTCGAAAGCCATCACAATATCGAATACAGTGATGAAGCCCTGCGTGCGGCTGCCGAACTGGCTTCGCGCTATATCAATGACCGGCACATGCCGGACAAGGCGATCGATGTAATCGACGAGGCGGGTGCCTACCAGCGCCTGCAACCGGTCGAGAAGCGTGTGAAGCGCATCGAAGTGCCGCAAGTCGAGGACATCGTCGCGAAAATCGCGCGGATTCCGCCAAAACACGTCACCAGTTCCGACAAGGAGCTGCTGCGTAACCTCGAACGTGACCTGAAGTTGACCGTGTTTGGTCAGGATGCCGCGATCGATTCGCTGGCCACCGCGATCAAGCTGTCCCGTGCCGGCCTCAAGTCCCCTGACAAGCCTGTCGGTTCGTTCCTGTTCGCAGGGCCTACCGGTGTCGGTAAGACCGAAGCGGCGCGTCAGTTGGCCAAGGCGCTGGGTGTCGAGCTGATTCGTTTCGACATGTCCGAGTACATGGAGCGCCACACCGTATCGCGTCTGATCGGTGCGCCTCCAGGGTATGTGGGGTTCGATCAGGGCGGTCTGCTCACCGAGGCCATCACCAAGCAGCCACACTGCGTGCTGTTGCTCGATGAAATCGAGAAGGCGCATCCGGAAGTCTTCAACCTGCTGCTGCAGGTGATGGACCACGGTACGTTGACCGATAACAACGGGCGCAAGGCGGATTTCCGTAACGTGATCGTCATCATGACGACCAACGCCGGTGCCGAGACCGCAGCCCGCGCTTCGATCGGTTTCACCTATCAGGATCACTCGTCCGATGCGATGGAAGTGATCAAGAAGAGCTTCACGCCGGAATTCCGCAACCGTCTGGACACCATCATCCAGTTTGGTCGCCTCAGCCATGAGGTCATCAAGAGCGTGGTGGACAAGTTCCTTACCGAGCTTCAGGCGCAACTGGAAGACAAGCGAGTGTTGCTGGAAGTCACCGATGCGGCCCGCAGTTGGCTGGCCGAAGGTGGTTACGACGCGGCGATGGGTGCTCGCCCAATGGCTCGCCTGATCCAGGACAAGATCAAGCGTCCGCTGGCGGAGGAGATTCTCTTTGGCGAACTGGCCGAACATGGCGGTGTGGTGCACATCGACATCAAGGACGGCGAGCTGACCTTCGAGTTCGAGACCACGGCCGAGATGGCCTGACGTTCAAAAGCAAAGCAAAAAGGCGCCGAAAGGCGCCTTTTTGCTGTCTGCAGGTCATGCACAAATCCAGTGTGGGAGCGGGCTTGCTCGCGAAAGCGTCGGCATATCCAGCATCCCTGTGCCAGACAGATCGCATTCGCGGGCAAGCCCGCTCCCACATTGTCCGGGTGCGCCAGGTAAATCGCAGACAAACAAGAACGCCCGGCATAAGCCGGGCGTTTTGTGTTGACTTGATTAGCGAGCCGGCCCTACGCCTGTAGGAGCGAGCTTGCTCGCGATGTTCGTCAACGATGAAGCGGGGACTCTGACTTGACGCGGTGCTCTCAGGTTTTTCGCGAGCAAGCTCGCTCCTACCTTAGCGGGCGCGGTAAGTGATGCGCCCTTTGCTCAAGTCATAGGGAGTCAGCTCGACGCGCACTTTGTCGCCAGTAAGAATACGGATGTAGTTCTTGCGCATCTTGCCGGAGATGTGCGCGGTTACGACGTGCCCATTTTCCAACTCCACACGAAACATGGTGTTGGGCAGGGTGTCGACGACAGTGCCTTCCATTTCGAAGCTGTCTTCTTTCGACATGCAGTAAAGCCCTCGGTGTCCAATGAATGGCCCGGTGCAACTGCGCCAGGCAAAAGCGGCGTGCATTGTGCCCGAAAAATGGGGTTTAAGCCAAGGGGTTTAGGGCCTGCTCTAGTTTAGAACCACCCAGCGCTGATTAATCAGCAACTCAATGGGGCGATATTGAGTCTTGTAGTTCATCTTTTTGCAGTTTTTGATCCAGTAGCCGAGGTAGACCGCTTCCAGCCCCAGCCGCCTGGCCTCGCCGATTTGCCAGAGGATTGCGAAACGCCCGAGGCTGCGGCGCTCTTCGGAGGGTTCGTAAAAGGTATAAACCGCCGAAAGGCCATTCGGCAGCAAGTCGGTGACAGCGACGGCCAGCAGTTGGCCGTTCAGGCGGAACTCATAAAAGCGTGAAAACGGCAGATCCCGCACCAGGAATGTGGAAAATTGGTCGCGACTTGGCGGGTACATATCGCCATCGGCATGACGCTGCTCGATATAGCGCTGGTAAAGGTCGAAGTACTCTTCGCTGAAGCAGGGCTTGGCCGGACGTACCTGCAAATCCGCATTACGCTTGAAGATGCGTTTCTGTTGCCGGTTGGGCGTGAACTGCCCCACGGGAATGCGCGCCGGAACGCAGGCATTGCAATTCTGGCAATGCGGCCGGTAGAGATGATCGCCACTGCGACGAAACCCCATCTCCGACAGGTCTGCATAGACATGCACATCCATGGGCTGGCTAGGGTCGAGGAACAGGGTTGTGGCCTGCTCCTCGGGCAGATAACTGCAAGAGTGCGGCTGAGTGGCATAGAACTTCAAACGCGCCAACTCGGTCATGATCAACCCTCGGGATAGTGCTTTGGATTAAGTGTAAGCCACCTGCGCAAAAGTCGCTCAGCAAACCCAGGTCGCGCGATTGGGTTGATCCAGATGCTGGGCCAGGTAGTTGGCAAACTCTCGAC
The DNA here is from genome assembly GCF_034009455.1 of Pseudomonas sp. P5_109. Lineage (NCBI taxonomy): Bacteria > Pseudomonadati > Pseudomonadota > Gammaproteobacteria > Pseudomonadales > Pseudomonadaceae > Pseudomonas > Pseudomonas sp. P5_109. Next base: position 4,604,786 of record NZ_CP125380.1, on the reverse strand, counting down.
GAGGTATCGCCCGGGCTCCGAGGCTGTGCAGGTGATCGGTGGGCATCTGGCAGTCGATCAGCACAAAACCCGAGTCTTTCAGATGCCGGACCAGCGTGGCAAAACCGAATTTCGAGGCGTTGTCAGCGCGGCTGAACATGGACTCGCCGAAAAACAACTGGCCCATCGCCAGGCCATACAGTCCACCGACCAGTTCGTCCCCGTCCCACACTTCCACCGAGTGCGCGTGGCCGCGCCTGTGCAGTTCGATGTAGGCGTCCTGCATCGCCTCGGTGATCCAGGTGCCGTCGGCGTAGTCCCGAGGCGCGGCACAGGCGCGGATGACGGCGGCGAAGTCCTGGTCGAAGGTCACTTGATAGCGTTGCTGGCGCAGCAGTTTGTTCAGGCTGCGCGAAACGTGCAATTCGTCGGGAAATAACACCGTGCGCGGGTCCGGAGACCACCACAAAATCGGCTGGCCTTCGGAAAACCAGGGGAAGCAGCCGTGGCGATAAGCCGAGATCAGCCGATCGGCGGACAGGTCACCGCCGGCAGCCAGGAGCCCGTTGGGGTCGCGCATGGCCTTTTCCAGCGGTGGGAAATGCAAGGTGTTGCGTTGTAACCAAGTCAGCATGGCATCCGGGCTTGCAGAAGGGGAGGGCAGTGGCGGGTGTTGGCCCGCCGTAAAGTTTGCCTTCAAACGGCAGGAATGTCGTCGAGGTATTTTTCGGCGTCCAGTGCCGCCATGCAACCGGCCCCGGCAGACGTAACGGCCTGGCGATAAACGTGGTCGGCCACGTCGCCGGCGGCAAACACGCCTGCAATCGCCGTAGCGGTGGCATCGCCTTCGCTGCCACCCTTGACCAGCAGATACCCGTCGCGCATTTCCAGTTGGCCCGTGAACAGGTCGGTGTTGGGTTTATGGCCGATGGCGATAAACACCCCGGCCAACGGCAGCTCCCTGGTTTCGCCGGTGTGGCTGTCGCGCAGGCGGGCGCCGGTCACGCCGCTGGCATCGCCGAGCACTTCGTCCAGATTCTGGTTCCAGTGCAGGCGGACATTGCCGCTGGCGGCTTTTTCGAAGAGTTTGTCCTGGAGGATTTTCTCCGAGCGCAGCTTGTCGCGCCGATGGATCAGGTGCACTTCCTTGGCGATGTTGGACAGGTACAAGGCTTCCTCGACTGCCGTATTACCGCCGCCGACCACCGCGACCACTTGGTTGCGATAGAAGAACCCGTCACAGGTCGCGCACGCCGAAACCCCTTTGCCAGCGAAGGCTTCTTCCGATGGCAGGCCCAGGTATTGTGCGGAAGCGCCGGTGGCAATGATCAGTGCGTCACAGGTATAAGTTGCGCCATCGCCAATCAGTTCAAACGGCCGTTGTTGCAACTTGGCCGTATGGATGTGGTCGTAAACGATCTCGGTGGCAAAGCGTTCGGCGTGTTTTTGCATGCGCTCCATCAGCACCGGTCCGGTCAGGCCTTCTACGTCGCCTGGCCAGTTATCGACTTCGACGGTGGTGGTGAGCTGGCCACCTGCCTGTATGCCGGTAATGACGACGGGCTTGAGGTTGGCGCGGGCGGCATAAACGGCTGCGCTGTAACCGGCAGGGCCGGAGCCCAGGATAATCAGGCGGGAATGCTTCGCTTCGCTCATAAAAACACCTCATAAGCCTTTGTCACAAAAGAGAATGCGTGCTCAAATTGAACAGCATGTCATGTGCTGTTGACTATGCTACACCCAAGGGTCTCAAGCATGGCGTCGTGCGCACAAACCCGTACAATGCCCTGCGTGTTACATATATTCAGTGCGCGCCGTGTTTATAAAAACCGAAGCGCAGTGTTAAAAGTAGTCCCGGTTACACGTGTTAACTTTTTTACCTGCCTGGATTGGGCGGTTTTTTGGCAGTTTTTATAGACATTCACCAGATGGACGCGCCCATGGCGCAGGAAAAGAAGCGTTTTGAAGAAATCCACCGCAGCACCTAAACCAGCCGTCGTTCCGCTCTGGCGCCAGCACTTGCACTACCGACTCAAGGAAGGTGCGCTGATCGCCATCGGTGCCTTGTGCCTGTTCCTGATGATGGCCTTGTTGACCTATGGCAAGGACGATCCGGGCTGGAGTCATAACAGCAAGATCGACGACGTGCAGAACTTCGGCGGGCCTGCGGGCTCCTACAGCGCCGATATCCTGTTCATGGTGCTGGGTTATTTCGCCTACATCTTCCCGTTGTTGCTGGCGATCAAGGCGTACCAGATCTTCCGCCAGCGTCACGAGCCGTGGCAGTGGAGCGGCTGGCTGTTCTCCTGGCGCCTGATCGGCCTGGTGTTCCTGGTGTTGTCGGGTGCGGCCCTGGCCCATATCCATTTCCATGCCGCGACCGGTCTGCCGGCCGGGGCGGGCGGTGCGCTGGGCGAAAGCCTCGGCGAACTGGCCAGGAACGCCCTGAATATCCAGGGCAGCACGCTGTTGTTCATTGCGTTGTTCCTGTTCGGCCTGACCGTGTTTACCGACCTGTCGTGGTTCAAGGTGATGGACATCACCGGCAAGATCACCCTCGACCTGTTTGAACTGTTCCAGGGCGCGGCCAATCGCTGGTGGGCGGCCCGTACCGAGCGTAAACAGCTGGTTGCCCAGTTGCGTGAAGTCGACAACCGTATGGATGAAGTGGTCGCGCCGACCGTCACCGACAAGCGCGAGCAGGCCAAGGTCAAGGAACGGCTGATCGAGCGTGAGCAAGCCCTGAGCAAACACATGTCCGAGCGCGAGAAGCAGGTGCCGCCGGTGATTGCACCCGCGCCGCCAAAACCTGCCGCACCGAGCAAGCGCGTCGAAAAAGAGAAGCAGGCGCCACTGTTCGTCGACAGCGCCGTGGAAGGCACCTTGCCGCCGATTTCGATTCTCGATCCGGCGGAAAAGAAACAGCTCAACTACTCGCCTGAATCCCTGGCTGCGGTTGGCCACTTGCTGGAAATCAAGCTCAAGGAATTCGGCGTTGAAGTCGCGGTTGATTCGATTCACCCGGGTCCGGTGATTACCCGTTACGAAATCCAGCCGGCGGCCGGCGTCAAGGTCAGCCGTATTTCCAACCTGGCCAAAGACCTTGCGCGCTCCCTGGCCGTGACCAGCGTGCGCGTGGTGGAAGTGATTCCGGGCAAGACCACGGTCGGTATCGAGATCCCCAACGAAGACCGGCAGATCGTGCGTTTCTCCGAAGTGTTGTCCACCCCCGAGTACGACAACTTCAAATCCCCGGTCACCCTGGCCCTGGGCCACGACATCGGCGGCAAGCCGGTCATCACTGACCTGGCGAAAATGCCCCACCTGCTGGTGGCCGGTACTACCGGTTCCGGTAAGTCGGTGGGCGTGAACGCGATGATCCTGTCGATCCTGTTCAAGTCCGGCCCGGAAGACGCCAAGCTGATCATGATCGACCCGAAAATGCTGGAGCTGTCGATCTACGAAGGCATTCCGCACCTGCTGTGCCCGGTGGTCACCGACATGAAGGACGCCGCCAACGCCCTGCGCTGGAGCGTTGCCGAGATGGAGCGACGCTACAAGCTGATGGCCAAGATGGGCGTGCGAAACCTCTCGGGCTTCAACGCCAAGGTCAAGGAAGCCCAGGACGCCGGCACGCCGTTGAGCGATCCGCTGTACAAGCGCGAAAGCATCCACGACGAAGCGCCACTGCTGCAAAAGCTGCCAACCATCGTCGTGGTCGTGGACGAATTCGCCGACATGATGATGATCGTCGGCAAGAAGGTTGAAGAACTGATCGCGCGTATCGCCCAGAAGGCGCGTGCGGCCGGTATCCACTTGATCCTTGCGACCCAGCGTCCGTCTGTGGACGTGATCACCGGTCTGATCAAGGCCAACATTCCGACCCGCATGGCGTTCCAGGTATCGAGCAAGATCGACTCGCGGACCATCATCGACCAGGGCGGTGCCGAACAACTGCTGGGCCACGGTGACATGCTCTACATGCCGCCGGGCACCAGCCTGCCGATTCGTGTTCACGGTGCTTTCGTGTCCGACGATGAGGTTCACCGCGTGGTGGAAGCCTGGAAACTGCGGGGCGCGCCGGAATACAACGACGACATTCTCAATGGCGTCGAAGAGGCTGGCAGCGGTTTCGAAGGCAGCAGCGGTGGTGGTGACGGTGATGATCCCGAGGCCGACGCGCTGTACGACGAAGCGGTGCAGTTCGTCCTGGAAAGCCGTCGCGCCTCCATTTCCGCGGTTCAGCGCAAGCTGAAGATCGGCTACAACCGCGCCGCGCGCATGATCGAAGCCATGGAAATGGCCGGGGTCGTGACGTCCATGAACACTAACGGTTCGCGTGAAGTCCTGGCCCCTGGCCCGGTGCGTGACTGACCCGAGTATGAAAGGGGGGGTGCCTTTGGCGCCGCCCGCACTCCCACGAATGTTATGAGGACTCCCATGCGTCTGATCCGCATGCTGTTGCTGCCGGTACTGGCCTTGACCACGCTCCAGGCTCACGCCGATGACAAGGACGTGGCGCGCCTGACCCAATTGCTGGAAAAATCCCAGACCCTGACCGCGCGTTTCTCGCAACTGACCCTGGATGGTAGTGGCACCCAGTTGCAGGAAACCGCCGGCGACATGTCCTTGCAGCGTCCGGGCCTGTTCTACTGGCACACGGATGCACCAGCCGAGCAGACCATGGTTTCCGATGGCAAGAAGGTCACCCTGTGGGACCCTGACCTGGAACAGGCCACCATCAAGAACCTCGACCAGCGCCTGACCCAGACCCCGGCCTTGCTGCTGTCCGGTGATGTGTCCAAGATCAGCCAGAGCTTCGACATCAGTGCCAAGGAAGCCGGCGGCGTGATCGACTTCACCCTGAAGCCGAAGACCAAGGACACCCTGTTCGATAGCCTGCGGTTGTCGTTCCGCAATGGTCTGGTCAATGACATGCAACTGATCGACAGTGTCGGCCAGCGCACTAATATCCTGTTCACCGGGGTGAAGGCCAACGAGCCGATCCCGGCGTCCAAGTTCAAGTTCGACATCCCGAAAGGGGCGGACGTGATCCAGGAATAAAACGCAAAACCTGTGGGGGCGGGCTTTTGTGGCGAGGGGGCTTGCCCCCGTTGGGTCGCGAAGCGACCCCAAAACCTGCTATTGCGTTGCATCAGGCATACCGAATGTGGAGTTTTTACGACTGCTTCGCAGCCGGACGGGGGCAAGCCCCCTCGCCACAGGGTCTTTGCCACGTTTTGAGATTTAGTTATTCACCCGAGGTTTTAAACGTACGCCATGGACCTGTTTCGCAGCACCCCGATCGCCCAGCCCCTGGCCGCCCGCCTGCGTGCGGCCAATCTGGACGAGTACGTCGGTCAGGAGCACGTGCTCGCTCGCGGCAAGCCCTTGCGCGAAGCGCTGGAGCAGGGTGCCCTGCATTCGATGATTTTCTGGGGGCCGCCGGGTGTGGGCAAAACCACCCTGGCGCGATTGCTCGCGGAAGTCTCGGATGCACACTTCGAAACGGTCTCGGCGGTGCTGGCCGGGGTCAAGGAGATCCGCCAGTCGGTGGAAATCGCCAAGCAGCAGGCTGCGCAGTACGGCCGCCGGACCATACTGTTCGTCGACGAAGTGCATCGCTTCAACAAGTCGCAGCAGGATGCGTTCCTGCCCTATGTCGAAGACGGCACGCTGATTTTCATCGGCGCCACCACGGAAAACCCTTCGTTCGAACTCAACAACGCGTTGCTGTCACGGGCGCGGGTCTATGTGCTCAAAAGCCTCGACGAAGCGGCCCTGCGCAAACTGGTGCAGCGCGCGTTGACTGAAGAACGTGGCCTGGGCAAGCGCAACCTGACCCTCAGCGATGAAGGTTTCCAGATGCTGCTGTCGGCCGCCGATGGTGACGGCCGGCGCTTGCTCAACCTGCTGGAAAACGCCTCGGACCTGGCGGAAGACAACAGCGAGATCGGCACCGAACTCCTGCAAAGCCTGCTCGGCGATACCCGGCGGCGCTTCGACAAGGGCGGCGAGGCGTTCTACGACCAGATATCCGCGCTGCACAAATCGGTGCGCGGCTCCAACCCCGACGGCGCGTTGTACTGGTTCGCGCGCATGATCGACGGCGGCTGTGACCCGCTGTACCTGGCCCGTCGTGTGGTGCGCATGGCCAGCGAAGACATCGGCAATGCCGACCCGCGCGCCCTGAGCCTGTGCCTGGCGGCCTGGGAAGTCCAGGAGCGCCTCGGCAGCCCCGAGGGTGAACTGGCGGTGGCGCAGGCCATCACCTATCTGGCCTGCGCGCCAAAGAGCAACGCGGTGTACATGGGCTTCAAGACGGCATTGCGCGCCGCCGCCGAGCACGGCTCGCTGGAAGTGCCGCTGCACCTGCGCAATGCGCCGACCAAGCTGATGAAACAGTTGGGCTACGGCGATGAATACCGTTATGCCCACGATGAGCCGGACGCCTATGCCGCTGGCGAAGACTATTTCCCGGAAGAACTCGACCCGATCCCGTTCTATCAGCCCGTACCCCGTGGCCTGGAGTTGAAGATCGGCGAAAAACTCAACCACCTGGCGAAACTCGACCGTTTGAGCCCAAGGCAGCGGAGAAAATAGTGCTTCCCTTGATCGTTGCGGTTTCCGTCGGCGGGATCGCCGGTACGCTGTTGCGCTTCGCCACGGGCAACTGGATCAACGCGAATTGGCCGCGGCACTTCTATACCGCGACGCTGGCCGTTAATATCGTGGGCTGTTTGCTGATCGGTGTTCTATACGGTCTGTTTTTGATACGCCCGGAGGTGCCCATCGAGGTGCGTGCCGGGTTGATCGTTGGCTTCCTCGGAGGGCTGACGACTTTTTCATCCTTTTCACTGGATACGGTGCGCCTGCTGGAAAGCGGGCAAGTGCCGCTGGCCCTGGGCTATGCGGCGCTCAGCGTATTCGGCGGGCTGCTTGCCACCTGGGCCGGCCTGTCCTTGACCAAACTTTGATAAACGAGAAACCGACATGCTCGATTCCAAACTGTTACGTAGCAACCTTCAGGACGTAGCGGACCGCCTGGCATCCCGTGGCTATACCCTGGATGTTGCGCGCATCGAAGCGCTGGAAGAACAGCGCAAGACCGTCCAGACCCGCACCGAAGCACTGCAGGCTGAACGTAACGCGCGCTCCAAATCCATCGGTCAGGCCAAGCAGCGTGGCGAAGACATCGCGCCGTTGATGGCGGACGTCGAGCGCATGGCGGGTGAATTGAGCGCCGGTAAAGTCGAACTGGACGCGATCCAGACTGAACTGGACTCGATCGTGCTGGGTATTCCCAACCTGCCGCACGAATCCGTGCCGGTGGGCGAAGACGAAGACGGCAACGTCGAAGTGCGTCGCTGGGGCACCCCGACGGCCTTCGACTTCCAGGTTCAGGACCACGTAGCCCTGGGCGAGAAGTTCGGCTGGCTGGACTTCGAAACCGCCGCCAAGCTGTCCGGCGCCCGTTTCGCCCTGCTGCGCGGCCCGATTGCCCGTCTGCACCGCGCCCTGGCGCAGTTCATGATCAACCTGCACGTCACCGAGCACGGCTACGAAGAGGCCTACACGCCTTACCTGGTCCAGGCCCCGGCGCTGCAAGGCACCGGTCAACTGCCGAAATTCGAAGAAGACCTGTTCAAGATCGCGCGCGAAGGCGAAGCCGACCTATACCTGATCCCGACCGCCGAAGTGTCGCTGACCAACATCGTGGCGGGCGAAATCGTCGATTCGAAACTGCTGCCGATCAAGTTCGTCGCCCACACCCCGTGCTTCCGCAGCGAAGCTGGCGCGTCGGGTCGTGACACCCGCGGCATGATCCGCCAGCACCAGTTCGACAAGGTCGAGATGGTGCAGATCGTCGAGCCGTCGAAATCGATGGAAGCGCTGGAAGGCCTGACCGCCAACGCCGAGAAAGTCCTGCAACTGCTGGAACTGCCTTACCGTACCCTGGCGCTGTGCACCGGCGACATGGGCTTCAGCGCGGTCAAGACCTACGACCTGGAGGTGTGGATCCCGAGCCAGGACAAGTACCGCGAAATTTCGTCGTGCTCCAACTGCGGCGACTTCCAGGCCCGCCGCATGCAGGCGCGTTTCCGCAACCCGGAAACCGGCAAGCCGGAACTGGTGCACACCCTGAACGGCTCCGGCCTGGCAGTGGGCCGTACCCTGGTGGCGGTGCTCGAGAACTATCAGCAGGCCGACGGCTCGATCCGCGTGCCAGAAGTGCTCAAGCCGTACATGGGTGGCCTTGAGGTCATCGGCTAAATGAACTATCTGCCGCTGTTTCACAACCTTCGCGGCAGTCGTGTGTTGGTCGTCGGCGGGGGGGAAATTGCCTTGCGCAAGTCCCGCCTGCTGGCCGATGCCGGTGCGCTGCTGCGGGTGGTTGCACCTGAAATCGAAGCACAACTGCGCGAACTGGTTGCCGGCAGCGGTGGCGAGTGCCTGCTACGGGGCTACGCCGAAGCGGATCTGGACGGTTGCGGGCTGATCATTGCCGCCACCGACGACGAAGCGCTGAATGCACAAGTCTCCGCCGATGCCCATCGGCGTTGCGTGCCGGTCAACGTGGTGGATGCGCCGAAGCTGTGCAGCGTGATCTTCCCGGCCATCGTTGACCGTTCTCCGTTGATCATTGCCGTGTCCAGCGGCGGCGACGCGCCGGTGCTGGCGCGTTTGATCCGCGCCAAGATCGAAACCTGGATTCCGTCCACCTACGGTCACCTGGCAGGTTTGGCTGCGCGTTTTCGTCATCAGGTCAAAGGCCTGTTTCCGGATGTGCGGCAGCGTCGGGCGTTCTGGGAAGATGTTTTCCAGGGACCGATTGCCGACCGGCAACTGGCCGGGCAGGGCGGTGAAGCCGAGCGCCTGTTGCAGGCGAAGATCGATGGCGAAGCGCCAGTGGCGACCGGTGAGGTCTATCTGGTGGGCGCAGGGCCAGGTGACCCCGATCTGCTGACATTCAAGGCATTGCGTTTGATGCAGCAAGCCGACGTAGTGCTGTACGACCGTTTGGTCGCACCGGCGATTCTCGAACTGTGCCGTCGCGACGCCGAACGGGTTTACGTCGGCAAGCGTCGCGCCGATCACGCGGTGCCGCAGGACCAGATCAACCAGCAATTGGTGGACCTGGCCAAACAGGGCAAGCGTGTGGTGCGGTTGAAGGGCGGCGATCCGTTCATCTTCGGTCGTGGTGGTGAAGAGATCGAGGAACTGGCGGCTCATGGCATCCCGTTTCAGGTGGTGCCGGGGATCACGGCGGCCAGTGGTTGCGCGGCCTATGCCGGGATTCCGCTGACGCACCGCGATTACGCGCAGTCTGTGCGTTTTGTCACCGGGCACCTGAAGGACGGCTCAACCGATTTGCCGTGGGCCGATCTGGTCGCGCCAGCGCAAACCCTGGTGTTCTACATGGGGCTGGTGGGCTTGCCGATCATCTGCGAGCAGTTGATCAAGCATGGTCGCGGTGCCGATACACCGGCAGCGTTGATCCAGCAGGGCACCACGGTCAATCAGCGGGTGTTTACCGGCACCCTGGCGGACCTGCCACGGCTGGTGGCGGAGCACGAAGTGCATGCGCCGACATTGGTGATCGTCGGTGAAGTGGTGCAGCTGCGCGAGAAACTGGCGTGGTTCGAAGGGGCTCAGGGGCAGGTCTAGAGACCGGGTCGCCCCATTCGCGAGCAAGCCCGCTCCCACATTGGATTTGTGAACGACACAAAACCAATGTGGGAGCGGGCTTGCTCGCGAAGAGGCCCTCAAATTCAGCGCAAAACCGAGATCAGGTTCAGGCCTTGCGCCAAACCCCTTTCCCGCTCAACCGCTGCCGGTCATGGGGCGCGCTAAAGTCCTGTGCCGGGCCTTTGGGCACCACACCCGTCGGGTTGATGGTGCGATGGCTGGCGTAGTAGTGGTGCTTGATGTGGGTAAAATCCACCGTCTCGGCAATGCCTGGCCACTGATAGATCTCCCGCAGCCAGTTCGACAGGTTCGGATAATCGGCAATCCGCCGCAGGTTGCACTTGAAGTGCCCGTAGTACACCGCATCGAAGCGAATCAGCGTGGTGAACAGGCGGATGTCCGCTTCGGTCAGGTACTCGCCAGCCAGATAGCGGTTGGCGCCCAGCAGCAGCTCCAGGCGGTCCAGTTCGGCAAACACCTCATCGAAGGCTTCTTCATAAGCCTGTTGCGAGGTGGCAAACCCGGCGCGGTACACGCCGTTGTTCACTGCCGGGTAAATCCGCTCGTTCAGCGCATCGATCTCACCGCGCAACGCTGCCGGATAGAAGTCCAGGTCGTTGCCGGTCAAATCGTCGAAGGCACCATTGAACATGCGGATGATTTCCGAGGATTCATTGTTGACGATGCGCTTTTGCTGTTTGTCCCACAGCACCGGTACGGTGACGCGGCCGGTGTAGTCGGCCGTGTCGGCGGTGTAGCGCTGGTGCATGAAGTCGAAGTGATCGAGCTTGTCGCCGGTCGAGCCCAGGCTCTGGTCGAAGGTCCAGCCGTTTTCCAGCATCAGCCAACTGACCACCGAAACGTCGATCAGGCTCTCGAGGCCTTTGAGTTTGCGCAGGATCAGCGTGCGATGCGCCCAGGGACAGGCCAGCGACACGTACAGGTGATAGCGCCCGGGTTCGGCGGCAAAACCACCGACGCCGGTCGGTCCCGGCTTGCCGTCAGCGGTCAACCAGTTGCGACGTTGCGCCTGTTCACGCTGGAACGCGCCGTCCTTGCTGCTTTCGTACCACTTGTCCTGCCAGCGGCCATCAACTAACAAACCCATGTCCAAGACTCCCGAAACCGATAATCGTTGGAGTTGAGTCTATTCCGATGAGTTCGAACAAAAAGCGCAAAGATCGGGCGTGAATGATCGGTTAAATCGATTTATCCCGGGCGGCCCAGTATTGCTCGGCGGTTTCAAAGGCCTGTTCGCGGCTCTGGCCGAGGCCGCGCAGGGCCAGGGCCATGGTCGAAATCAAGGCCATTTGCGGGTAGCTGTCGACCACGTCGCCACGCCACACCGCTTTCAAATGTTCAGGTTCAAGCGAGGCAGGTTTGACGTGACGCTGCGCCGACAACTGCGGCCATTCTTCGTCCCAACTCTCGCCGCCGGTGGTGCCGTACAGGTGGCTGTCGGCGTCCGGGTTGATCTCGATTTCGCCGCCATCGCCCTTGATCACGATGGCGGTGTCACCCAGCAGTCCGCTGGCATCGCGATGCACGGCCTGATAACCCGGGTGGAAAATACTCTGCAGGCCGCAACGCGCGCCCAGCGGATTGAGAATCCGCGCCAGCGAGTGGATTGGCGAGCGCAGGCCGAGGGTGTTGCGCAGGTCGATCATCCGTTGCAGCTGTGGCGCCCAGTCCACCAGCGGCATGAAGGCCAGGCCACCATTGTCCAGCGCCGCGCCGACCTGTTGCCAGTTGCGGCACAGCGGGATGTTCAATTCGCCCAGCTGTTGCTCGCTGTACAAGCGACCGGCCGTGTGGGCGCCGCCGCCGTGCATGAAAATCCGCACGCCGTTTTGCGCCAGGCACTTGGCCGCCAACAGATACCACGGTAAGTGCCGCTTCTTGCCGGCGTAGGTCGGCCAGTCCAGATCCACCGCCAGCGCCGGAGGATTCAGGCGTTCGCGCAAGCCCTCGGTGAAGCCGGCCATCTCCTCGGCGCTTTCTTCCTTGTGCCGCAACAACATCAGGAACGCGCCGAGCTGGGTTTCCTCGACCTTTTCATCGAGCACCATGCCCATGGCTTCGCGGGCCTCATCGCGGGTCAGGTCGCGGGCGCCGCGTTTGCCTTTGCCAAGGATCCGTACGAATTGGGCGAACGGATGCTCGGCGGGCGTTTCGAGGGTCAGTGCTGGGTAATCGGTCATAGGCAATTCGTCGGTTTGGGCAGGCCCGCCAGTTTCGCGGCGAGTTTGGCGGGAGTGCCTTTGAACAGTCGGTTCAGGTGCAGGCTGTTGCCTTTTTCCGGGCCGAGTTTCAGGGCGGTGTACTTGATCAGCGGGCGCGTGGCCGGTGACAGCTGGAACTCGGCGTAGAAACTGCGCAGCAGTTCGAGGACTTCCCAATGATCGGGCGTCAACTCGATATCTTCAGCCGCCGCCAGGGCGCTGGCCACATCGGCAGACCAGTCACTCAGCTCGACCAGGAAACCGTCCTTGTCCAGCTCGATGACGCGGGCGCCGACCGTCAATGCATTCATAGCCAGCTGTTGACCTTGTCGTAGTGAATCGACAGTTCGACGAAGGCCGGGTAGTCGATGGCGCGGGCCCAGTCTGGAACCGCAAGCGCACGGGCCTGGGCATCTTCGGCCAGGACGAACAGTTTCAGGCCGCGCGCGCTGAGCGCGGTGAACGGCGCGGTGCCTGGCTGTAGCGCATAGGCAGCATCACCGGACAGCAGCAAGCCATCGTTGGCGCCGATCACGCGCAGGCAACTGGTCAGGCGTTCGTCGCCGAATGGGGAATGAGACAACACATGCAAAGTCGACATCAGAGGGTGATCACCTGGTCGTAACGGTCAATGAGGGCGGTGATTTCGTCGGTGGCCAGCACCTGGGCTTCTTCCAGCGACAGGCCGCTCGGGTCGAGGCCGCGTTGGGTAATACTGTCGCCACAGGCGAACAGCTCCTCGACACCGAACATCGGCAGGGCTTGCAGGTTGGCGCTCAGGTCTTTCTGTTGCAGGGCCTTGGCGTTCTGGCCGGCGGCCAGCTGGAACACGCCGTCATCGAGAAACAACAGGCCAATCGGCAGGTCGAAGGCGCCGCCGGCCAGCACGATATCCAGCGCTTCCCGCGCGCCCGGGCCGGACCATGGCGACTGACGGCTGATGATCAACAAGGATTTGGCCATGTCACACGCCTCCGAAACAGATCAGGCGGTCGGCATCCTGCCCCGCGTCATGCAATTGGCCAAGGCCGGACAGTTCCCACGGCGCACCGACGGCAACAGCCTCGCGCTGATAGCGCTTGGCTTCTTCCTCGTTCAAAACACCACGACGCAGGGCGGCGGCGATGCACACCACGCCATCGAGTTGTTGGTCGCTGACAAAAGTGCGCCATTGTTTGGGCAAGTCCAGTTCATCCTGGGGCGTGACCACACTGGCGGACGCGTTGTAGACGCCGTCCTGATAGAAAAACAGCCGGACAATCTCATGTCCGCCGGCCAGCGCCGCTTGGGCGAACAGCAAGGCGCGGCGCGAAGAGGGCGCGTGGGCGGCGGAAAACACGGCGATGGCGAATTTCATGACGGACTCGATCAGCAAAACTGCGGCCATGATAATGCTTTATCGGCGGGGCGGCGAAGGGCGTTTATTCGTAGACCGTGTCGCCCCCTTCGCGAGCAAGCCCGCTCCCACATTTGATCTCCAGTGTTCACACGAGCAATGTGGGAGCGGGCTTGCTCGCGAAGGCGGCCTCACAGTCAACACCAGTCTCAACGCGGCATATACCCCAACTGCCAGCGCCGCGGGATCTTCAACGACAACACCCCGAGCGCGGCAGCCAGCAGGCCACTGGCAAACAACGCCTTGAGCCCCAGGTGATGTTCCAGCACGGCACCGAGTACCGCGCCGGCGAACATGCCGGTCCAGGGGATCAGTTGCACGCGCCAGCCGCTGCGGCGCTCGCCGAGCATCCAGCGCCCCAGTCCGCGGCCGAAGCGCGACAGGGCACCGGTGACGTAAGTCAGGCCCACCGGCAGACCGTTCACTTCTTCCACCGCGGCGTTGAGCATGCCCATTGCAATGATCGCCGCCAGCAGGGCGAGCAGCTGCGCGTCAAAAGGCCAGGCCGCGGCGGCACACAGCAGGGCGGCGATGCTCAACAACAAGGGCAGCGCCCGACGTCTGCCTAGCCGGCTGACGATAATGCCCAGCGCGTTGCCGACGATGAAGGTAGCGACGAGGATCACCAGGCGCAGGGTCAAGCCAAGGTCGCCAGTGCTGATGGCGACAGCCATCCGGGTGGTATTGCCGCTCATGAACGAGACGAAGTCGCCGCTGGCCATGAAGCCGATGGCGTCGGTCATGCCGGCGAGTACCGAGAGCATGGCCACCAGGCTCAGGCCAATGCGCCCGCGCCATTTCTGCGTGTGCAAATGACCGGGGCTGGCGTGGGTCCTGGTGGTGTTGGGCAGCATCGGTGACGGCGTCCTTGAGCAGTGCCTAGGGTTTTATCCCATTCAACTCGCAATATTCCAGCCAGCCCATGCCAGCCATATCCGCCACTTCCCGGTGCACTTCCAGGCGCTGCGCCTCGTAGTCTTCGGCCGTGGCAACCGTCAGTTGCAGCGTCAGCTCCCAGGCGAACAGCCCGAGGCGCTCGGCTTCGGCTTCGAAGGCCTCATGCAAACGTTCGTCGCGGTACTCCGTCCGGGTTTCACCCTTGGCCTGGGCCAGCAACGGGTTGAGATTGTCGAGGTCGTGGCGCAACTCGGGGCGTTCGTCGAGAAAACGCTTCAGTGCCTGCTCATGTTGCTGTTCGCTTGCCGCCATGGTCACTCCTTGAGTGGGGATTACGAAGACTGCTTCTTGCTGGCCTTGGCCGCTGCTGCCAGGCATTCGAGGGCAAACTGCTCGGTGTAGGTCATCTGGATCGGCGTGGTTTCGCCTTTGACGGTTCTTTCGCCGTCGAGGATGTACTTGATCCGTTTGTCGGTGACGCCGATTCGCTTGGCAATCCAGGACGGCGTCTGACCGATCTGGCTGATCAGCTTGTCGGCATACTCGGTGGTCGGTTTGTAGAACTCGGCGTTGGGTGTCATCAGGTTTCCAGTCATGGGTGCGATGCGCTGCTATTGGCGCGACAGGGTGCGCGAATCGTCGCGCCATGTCGCGGTATAAATGAAGTAAAGCAGAACGATACGGGCTGCCGGGGTGATAAAGTCCGCTTTTTCCCGATGAGTGAATGCAATGCGAATTCTGATGGTGGCGCTGGCCGTGACTTTGCTGGCGGGATGCGCGGGCCCGGCGATGAACGATGCCCGCACCAAGGCCCCGTACAAGACCCTGAACTCGGAAAAGCCGGGAAAAGATGTCGCCCAGTGCGTGCAGTTTTCCTGGCAGGACGAGGCTGTGTTCGGCGTCGATGCCGCAGCCTATCTGGAGCCTGGCGAGAAGGGCGGCACGACCGTTTATACCCGTTCGGCAGAGTCGTTTGTGGACGTGACCACCGATGCCTCGGGCACAGTGTTGAGCTACTACGCACAAAAGGATGATTTCGTGGCCAAGCGCCGGTTGGCGGCGTTGGCGACTTGCCTGTGACCTGAAGGCTTGCGCAGTATCTTGTGGGAGCGGGCTTGCTCGCGAATACGTAGTGTCAGTCGCTATCAATGTTGGTTGATAGACCGCTTTCGCGAGCAAGCCCGCTCCCACAGTGGTTTAGTGTGCGGGTCAGTAGCTCAGGCGCTTCTGGAAGAAGAAGTGCTTGTGCCCCGGCGGATAGTCGGCAATGTGCCCGATCTCGCTGTAGCCGCATTTCTTGTAGAACTCCGGCGCCTGGAATTCAAAGGTGTCGAGCCACAGCCCGACGCAGCGCCGTTCTCGCGCCAGGTCCTCGGCCATCTGCATCAGTTTCGAACCCATGCCCTGTCCCCGTGCCTGTTCCGGCACCACCAGCAAGTCGATGTACAACCACTGGTAAAACAAGCGGCCGTGCAGGCCGCCGAGGATCTCGTCGTTGTCATCGCGCACCAGCAAGGCGATGTGCTCAGGCACGTTACCTTCGGCCTTCGAGCCGTTGTAGGCGCGCAACGGTTTGAGGATGGCCTGGCGTTGTTCATCCGTGGGGTTTTGCGACAGTTCGATACGCAGGTTCATGGCTATATCCATATGGCATTGAAGCCGCAGCCTAGCTCGGTTGGGACGATTGATCCATCCCCTCATAACGAGTTGAACCGTCGCCAACGCGCAGTTGTCATTGCTTAAGACGCGTCACTCCAGAACGCAGTTGATGAGGACTACGCCCCGTGAACATTTTTGAAGCCTTGCGCGAAAGCCACGAACGCCAACGGACCTATGCCGAGGCGCTGATCCGTACCAGCGGCGATACGCCTGAGCGGGTCGAGGCCTACAAGCAACTCAAGTCTGAATTGCAGGCTCACGCCACGGCCGAAGAGCGGCATTTCTACATCCCGCTGATGGAGTTCGATAACGGGGTTGACCTCTGCCGCCATGCCATCTCCGAGCACCACGAAATGGACGAAATGATGGAGGAACTGGACGGCACCGAGATGTCCAGCCCGGCCTGGCTGGCAACCGCGAAAAAACTCTCGGAGACGGTGCATCACCACCTCGAGGAAGAAGAGCAGAAGTTCTTCCAGATGGCCGGCAAACTGCTCGACGACAAACAGAAAGAGACGCTGGCCGGGCAGTATGAGAAGGAGTACAAGGCGCAGCTTGCTTGAGGGGGCCTGTATTCGCCTAACATGTGCACCCTCTGACAAGAAACAGGATGCGTTGTCATGTCGAACACAGCCGAGCGGGTCAACATCGTCGAGTCCCAGGTGTTGTCCCACGACTGGTACCTGCTCAAGAAAATCACCTTCGATTACCAACGCAACAACGGCGAGTGGCAACGCCAGGTCCGCGAGGTCTACGACCGTGGCAATGGCGCGGCGATTCTCCTGTACAACCGCGAAAAGAAAACCGTGGTACTGACCCGGCAATTTCGCCTGCCGGTGTTCGTCAACGGTCACGATGGGCTGTTGATCGAAGTGGCGGCGGGGCTGCTGGAGGGCGCGGCGCCTGAAGACCGCATCCGCGATGAGGCGGAGGAAGAGACCGGTTATCGCGTGCACCATGTGCAAAAGGTGTTCGAGGCGTTCATGAGCCCCGGTTCGGTGACGGAAAAGCTGCACTTCTTCATTGCCGAATACGACGCCAGGTCGAAAGTCGGCGAGGGTGGTGGGCTGGAGGCGGAAACCGAGGAGCTTGAAGTGCTGGAGTGGGCGTTCGAGGATGCGCTCCAGGCGTTCTACCGTGGCGAGATCTGCGACGCCAAGACCATCATGCTGTTGCAGTATGCGGCGATGAAAAACCTCTTCGCCCCAACCTGACCCTGTGGTGGAAGGGGCTTTTGTGGCGAGGGGGCTTGTCGGAACGCCGCATCGCCCCGTTCGGCTGCGAAGCAGTCGTAAAAAAACGGAGAACGCGACCTTCCTGGAATTCAGGGGTGTATGGATTTGGGACCGCTGCGCAGTCCAACGGGGGCAAGCCCCCTCGCCACAAAGATGGTGTGTTGTCTTAAAACAAATCACCCATGCGACTGGCGCCCGACCACTCGCAGCCCTCCAGCGTCAGCAACAGCTCCTTCGCCTCAAGCCCCCCGGCAAACCCGGTGAGTTTGCCCGAAGCACCAATCACCCGGTGACACGGCGCCACGATCGAAATCGGGTTCTTGCCATTCGCCGCGCCCACCGCCCTGACCGCTGCCGGGTTGCCGATCTGCTCGGCGATCTGGCTATAGCTGCGAGTCTCGCCGAACGGGATGGTCAGCAGCGCCGCCCAGACCTTCTTCTGGAATTCCGTGCCGGAAAAATCCAGTTCCAGTTCGAAGCGATCGCGGTTGCCGGAAAAATATTCGCGCAACTGCACGGCGGTACGCACCAGGATCGGGTTATCCGGCGCTTCGCTCATCGGGCCGAGGCGCACCCGCCCGGGTTTGTCGTTTTCCCAGAGGATGGCTGCCAGTCGTGAACCGTTCGCCACCAGCTTCAGCTGGCCCACGGGTGAAGCCACGGTGGTGCAGGTATAGGTCATGTCAGGGCACACGTGAAATTGCTGAACAGGTGTTAAGGATACTGTCTCGACGGGGAGGCGCAATACGTAATCCCGACCATACTTGGCTACGGCTTTTGAAGCGTTTTCCTACGTAATAACAAGAAGAGACCGACTCATGAAGTACGAACCTTTTGCCAAATCGCTGATTGCGACCTCGTTGGCGCTCAGCTGCCTGACTGCCCACGCCGCCTCCGTGGCCCCGGCTACCGGGGAAAACGGTATGGTGGTCACGGCCCAGCACCTGGCCAGCCATGTGGGCGTGGATGTACTCAAGAACGGCGGCAACGCCGTGGATGCGGCAGTCGCGGTCGGCTATGCGCTGGCGGTTGTATACCCCGCGGCAGGCAACCTCGGCGGCGGCGGTTTCATGACCATTCAGTTGGCGGACGGGCGCAAGACCTTCCTCGACTTCCGCGAAAAGGCGCCGCTGGCCGCCACCGCCAACATGTACCTGGACAAGGAGGGCAACGTCGTTCCCGACTTGAGTACCCGTGGCCATCTGGCCGTGGGCGTGCCGGGCACTGTTTCGGGCATGGAACTGGCGTTGTCCAAGTACGGCACCAAGCCGCGCAAGGAAATCATCGCCCCGGCCATCAAGCTGGCTGAAGACGGTTTTGTGCTGGAACAGGGCGATGTCGATCTGCTGGACTACGCCACCGACGTGTTCAAGAAGGACATCAAGGATTCCGGCTCGATCTTCCTGAGTAACGGTGAGCCGATGCAGGTCGGCCAGAAACTGGTGCAAAAGGACCTGAGCAAGACCTTGCGGGAAATCTCCGAGAAGGGCGCCGACGGTTTCTATAAAGGTTGGGTGGCCGATGCCATCGTCACCTCCAGCCAGGCCAACAAGGGCATCATCACCCAGGCCGACCTCGACAAATACAAGACCCGCGAACTGGCGCCCATCGAGTGCGACTACCGTGGTTATCACGTGGTCTCGGCACCGCCACCGAGCTCAGGCGGCGTGGTGATCTGCGAGATCATGAACATCCTCGAAGGCTATCCGATGAAGGACCTGGGCTATCACTCGGCCCAGGGCATGCACTATCAGATCGAGGCGATGCGCCACGCCTATGTGGACCGCAACAGCTACCTGGGCGACCCGGATTTCGTGAAGAACCCGATCGCCCACCTGCTGGATAAAAACTACGCGACCAAGTTGCGCGAAGCGATCAATCCACAAAAAGCCGCGGTATCCAGCGAACTCAAGCCCGGTGTAGCGCCCCATGAAGGCAACAACACCACGCATTACTCCATCGTCGACAAGTGGGGCAACGCGGTGTCGGTGACCTACACCCTCAACGACTGGTTCGGTGCCGGCGTGATGGCGAGCAAGACCGGGGTCATCCTCAACGATGAAATGGACGACTTCACCTCGAAAATCGGCGTGCCGAACATGTACGGCCTGGTACAGGGCGAAGCCAACGCCATCGCACCCGGCAAGGCACCGCTGTCGTCCATGAGCCCGACCATCGTCACCAAGGACGGCAAGGTGGTGATGGTGGTCGGTACGCCAGGTGGCAGCCGCATCATCACCGCGACCTTGCTGACCATGCTCAACGTGATCGATTACGGCATGAACATCCAGGAAGCGGTCGACGCGCCGCGTTTCCACCAGCAGTGGCTGCCGGAGGAAACCAACCTGGAAGCCTTCACCACCAGCCCGGATACGGTGAAGATCCTCGAAAGCTGGGGCCACAAGTTCGCCGGTCCCCAGGATGCCAACCATCTGGCGGCGATCCTGGTCGGCGCGCCGTCCCTGGGTGGCAAACCGGTCGGCAAGAACCGTTTCTACGGGGCGAACGACCCGCGGCGCAATACCGGCTTGTCGCTGGGTTATTGAGGGTTGTATCCGGCGGGGGACGGGCTTATGTTCGTCCCCTGACCCCTCGACATTTCAAGGAAGGAAATCATGACCACTGCGTTGTTAATCATCGATGTCCAACAGGCCTTGTGTTCCGGTGAGTACGAGTGTTTCGAGATTGGACGGGTTATCGATACGATCAACGATCTCTCGGCCCGGGCCCGCAAGGCCGAAGTTCCCGTGGTGCTGATCCAGCACGAAGAAACGGGCAGTCCGCTGGCGCATGACACTGCCGGCTGGCAACTGGCCGAAGGGCTGCAAACCTCGGCCACGGATCATCGCGTGCGCAAGACCACCCCGGATTCGTTCTACAAGACCAACCTGCAAAAACTGTTGCCGGAGCAAGACTTCGAGCGCCTGGTCATCTGCGGCCTGCAGACCGATTACTGCGTCAACGCCACCGTGCGCCAGGCCCTGAAACTGGGCTACGACGTGGTGCTGGCGGACGACGCACATTCCACCGTCGACAACGGCAGCCAGACCGCCGAAGACATCATCACCGAGCACAACAAGGATCTGGCGCACCTGACCGGTTCCGTGGCGCGGATCGATGTGATGCCGGCCAAGGACATCCACTTCTGAACCCACCACATTCCCCTGTAGGAGCGAGCTCGCTCGCGAAAAACCTGAGAGCAACGCGTTTTATCCAGAAAACACGTGCCATTGTTCGCGACCATCGCGAGCAAGCTCGCTCCTACAGGTGACCGCAACCGGCACCACGCCGCCCAGCACCAGCCGGGTAATGGTCGCCGCCGCATTGGCGTAGTCCTCATCCTGCGGTGTCTCGCGCCCGGTTATGTGCGCCATCTGCCAGCCCAGATTGGTGTAGGTGCGGGTCGCCGACCAGATGAACAGCATCAGGTGCTGTGGGTCGACCGGTGCGATCAGGCCCCGGTCGATCCAGCCGCTCAGGCATTCGACGTTGCGCCGGGCCTCGGCGTACAGCAGGTCGCGGCATTCCTCGGGCAACTGTTTGCCCCCCAGCAGCAACTCGCCGCTGAACACCTTGGCAATGTGCGGATGCTCCCGGGCGATGCGGATACGGGCGGTGATGTAGGCCTGCAACCCTGCTACCGGGTCGTCGCTCTCGCGCAGCACCGCTGACGCATCCAGCAATGGCTGGACGAAGCCGAGCAGCACCTGGGCGTAGAGGTTTTCCTTGGTCTGGAAGTAGTAATACAGATTGGCTTTCGGCACCCCAGCACGCAATGCGATGTCGCGGGTTTGCGTGCCGTCGAAGCCTTTGGCGGCGAATTCGGCACTGGCGGCTTGCAGGATGAGGTGCAGATTGTGCTGGCGGATACGGCTCATGGGGCTATCTGGGGAAAAATAAGTTTCGCAATATACAAAACTATATAGCGATTGAGCCAGCGTTGAGCACACCTCTTGGCGACTGCTTGACTACGTCGGTCCGAAAATCTCGATCAGTTCGTTCAGGAACGCACTCACCAGATCCTTCTGTCGAGATGAATGCCGCACCGCCGCATGAAAACGAACCTCATAACGCAGCAGATCCGGATTCAGCGGGTGCAATTGCCCCAACTGTTCATGCCGGGTTGCGTAGTGCTGTGGCAGAAACCCCAGGTGCTGGCCCGACAGGATCAGCAGGGCGGCGCCGTCCATGCTGTCGGTGAGCACGGTCAGGCGCTCGATCGACGTGGGGGCCGGCATTTCCGGCAGCGGATGGCTCGGCCAGACCCAGTCAAACCCGCTGACATCTTCGCGGGTCAGCGCGCCGACCTGGTCGAACAGCGGATGCGAAGGCGCGCAATAGGCAATCTGGGTTTCCGGGAACAGCGGGAAATAATCGATGTTGGGCAAGCGGTGCCAGAAGTAACCGATGGCCAGGTCGATATGGCCGTTGATGATTTTTTCTTCCAGCAGGGACGACGACAGCTCGGTGAAATGGAAGTACAGCCCCTCGTGCCGCGCCCGTAAACGGGCAATGGCCTGGCCGATTTTCTTGTTCGCCACCGGATCGATTTGCCCCAGCAGGCCGATGTTGATACTGCCCGAGACCTTGCGATTGATGTGCTGCACCTCGACCCGAAAACCCTCGGCCGCCGCCAGTAAGCGTCGGGCCGCGTCGATGAACTGCGTACCTTTGGGCGTCACCGCAAACCCGCCGCGCCCGCGCTCGCACAAGCGGAAACCGACCCGGGCTTCCAGCGTCGCCAATTGCGCGCTGATGGTGGGTTGCGTGGTGTTGAGGGCGGTTTGCGCCGCCGATATGCCGCCCGCTTCGACGACGGTCAGAAATACCCGGATCAGACGCAGATCCAGCTCCGTTACAGTTCCCAGCATGGGGGCTCCCGATTCTCGCTTACATAGATGCGGATCTATGTGAACAGTGTGCCTGCGATATTTTATTGCCCGGACTCACGCCCTACATTGCCGTGAAACCAGCGTCATCGTCAGATTTTTCTGGAGTTTCACCCGATCTGGACGTCGTAGCGAGCGCTGTACCCACAAAAACAACAAACAACAGCATAGGAACAATCGTATGTCAGGTTCCCCAGTGTCTGCGCACGCCGCCGAGGCGAGCGGCGGGTTGGCCATCGAAGGCCACTCCATCGATTACATTCCGGAAAACGAACGTCACGCCAAACTCAGCAGCCAGGGGCCATTCTGGTTCCTCGGCAATTTCCACTTCTTCACCATCTCCATCGGCTTTGTCGGTCCGAGCCTGGGCTTGTCGGCGCTGTGGACCCTGCTCGCCGGTGCCCTGGGCATCATGTTCGGCACCATCTTCATGGCGTTTCATGGCTCCCAGGGGCCGGAAATGGGCCTGCCGCAGATGATCCAGTCCCGCGCCCAGTTCGGTTATCGCGGGGTGATCCTGGCGCTGATGGCGACGATGTTTGTGTTCGTCGGCTTCAACGTGGTCAATATCTCGTTGATCATGAACGGCCTTGAGCATGTGTTCGGCATCGACCCGACCATCGTCGCCGTGGCCGTGGTGCTGATCGGCGCGCTGTTGTCGATCTACGGCCACGACCTGATGCACAAGGCCTTCAAGTGGGCTTTGCTGGCGACCTTGCCGCTGTATGCCCTGGTGACCATCGCCCTGATGTTCGGCGCAGGTTCCGAAGGCGTCACCCCGGCGACCGACCTGGGCTTCAGCTGGGTGGCCTTCGCCACGCTGTTCGCCATCGGCGCGAGCTACAACATTTCCTATGCGCCCTATGTGTCTGACTATTCCCGCTACCTGCCGAAAAACACCAGCCGACCGAAACTGATCGCGGCGGTGTTCATCGGCGCTTCGTTGTCCGGCAGCTGGATGATCGGCCTCGGCGCTTGGCTGGCCCAGGAGCTGAAAGCGGCGGATGCGCTGGTGGCATTGAATCAGGTCGGCTCCTCGATGGTGCCGGGGCTGGGCAATCTGCTGGTGATTGTCTCGGTGGCGGGTTTCCTGCCGATCATCGCGCTCAACACCTACAGCGCCATGCTGACGCTGCTGACCGGAGTCGACTCGATCAGGAAAATCACCCCGACACCGCGTGCCCGGGTGCTGTCGATCAGCGTGATCAGCGTCATCCTGTTGACCTGCGTGCTGTCGATCAAAGGTGACGGCATCGCGTTGTTGAACACCTTCCTGGTGTTGTTGCTGTACTTCCTCGTGCCGTGGACCGCCGTCAACCTGGTGGACTACTTCTTCGTGCGCAAGGGCCGTTATGCGATCCCGCATTTCTTCACGCCGAAAGGCATCTACGGCGCCTGGCAATTTCGCGGCATCGTTTCGTACCTGATCGGCTTTGCCGCGATGGTGCCGTTCTTCTACATCTTCGATGCCGCCGCCGGCAAAGAGGTTTTCGTCGGGCCACTGGCGCGGATGCTCGAAGGCGTGGACATCGCCTGGCTGGTGGGCCTGGTGGTCTCGGGGCTGACCTACTACCTGCTCAGCCGCTCGATCGATCTGGCTGCCGAACGCCGGGTGATCGATGCGCTGACTGAAAGCGACATCGTCGCCATGACCCATTCATCTGCGGAGGCAGGGCGTTGAACAGCGTAAAAAATACCGTGGTCGCCTGCTGCCAACTGGCACCGAAAATCGGCGACCTGGCCTACAACCGCACGCTCACCGAACGCGCGATTCGCCAGGCAGCCTTGCAGGGCGCTCAAGTCGTGGTGTTGCCCGAGCTGGTGCAGAGCGGCTATCTGTTTGCCGACCGCGTTGAGGCGCTGAGCCTGGCGGAAACCGCTGACGGCCCGACCCTGCAATTGTGGCAGGCCCTGGCCCGTGAGCTGAACCTGGTGATCGTCGGCGGTTTCTGCGAGCGCCTGCCCGATGATGAACTGGCCAACAGCGCGGCGATGATCGACGCCAATGGCCTGCGCGCGGTGTACCGCAAGGCGCATCTGTGGGATGCCGAGAAGGACATCTTCACCGCCGGCGATGCACCACCGCCGGTGGTCGAGACAGTGCACGGACGTCTCGGCATGCTGATTTGCTACGACCTGGAGTTCCCCGAGTGGGTGCGTCTACCGGCGCTGGCCGGGGCCGATCTGCTGTGTGCTCCGGTCAATTGGCCCGACGGTCCGCGGCCGCAGACCGAACGCCCGGCCGAAGTGCTGCGGGTGCAGGCCAATGCCTCGGTCAACCGCATGTTCATTGCGGCTTGTGATCGCTATGGCCATGAACGCGGTGTCGGCTGGGTCCAGGGCTCAGTCATTGTCGATGCCGACGGCTACCCGTTGTCCGGGCCGGCGGAGCAGGGCGGCGAACAGATGTTGCTGGCCACGCTGAACCTGGCTGAGGCGCGCAACAAGCGCATCAGTGCCCGCAACGACCTGCATGAGGACCGCAGGCCCCGGTTGTACGGGATGAACAGCACTTTGTAACCGTTGATGTCATTGCCTGCTGGACGCCCGTCACGGGCCTATGGCATCGTCGAAACGAAAGGCCATGCAGTGAACGGGATCGCAATGATGGGGGAGGAAAATAAAGTCGGCGGTAACGCGACGATGGCCACGCTCAAGGAGTTCAATCATTGCGTATTGCACCTTGGGCGGCTGGCGCGGGAGAGCGGGGCGTCGCGGTTCATCGCCGATGGTCTGCAGGCATTCGGTCAACTGGTGCCCTTCGCATCTGCCTGGTGGGGCGAAATGTCTGCACCAGGTCCTGAAGTGCCCATGCAAAGCTGGATGCATGGCAGCATCAATCTTCCTGAGTCCTTTGCCGCCGACTGGCATCCAGTGGCGGCCAACGATCAGTTCTCCTACGCCACGCTCAATCGTCCCGGTGAGGTGGTGCGCGACAAGGGGTTCACCGACCCTTGCGAGGCAGTCAACGATTTCGCCCGGCGCTACGATCTCTATCACTTGATGAGCATCACCTACGAATTGCCCGAAAGCGGCCTGATGTTTTTCGTCTGCCTCTACCGGGGTGAGGATGAACAGGCGTTCGAGGAGAACGAAGCCGAGCTGTTCTTGGCGTTCTGCGATCACCTGTTCCAGCTGTGGCGGTTTCAGGTGCAGGACATGATTCGCTTCGACAGCGAAAACGGCGCGAGTGATTTTGGCGTCGCGCGCATGGACGGCAGTCTGCTCTATGTGGGGGCCAGGTTGTGTGTTGCGATCCAGCGCGAACTGCCCGGCTGGAGCGGTTCCACGCTGCCGCCCGAGGTGATCGCGCAATTGTCCAAGGCCCCCTGCGTGATCCGTCTGGGCCGCTGCGCCCTGACCCTGAGCCCCAACGCCGAACACGTCATCCTGTCCCTCGAAGCCCCCTCGGGCGGCGACGGCCTGGCACCTCGGGAGCGCACGGCGGCGATGCTGTTCGCCGCTGGCCACTCCTACAAGGAAATCGCCCGGATGCTCGCCTTGAGCCCGTCTACCGTGCGCACCTACCTGCGCAATTGCTACTTGCAGCTCGGTGTGAAAAGCAAGGTGGAACTGGGCTCGGTCCTGCGTTCGCCGGGCGCGCCGGCGGAGCCCGTGCGCCGGGATTAATCCCAGCCGTTTCAATTATTTGCCTTACCCCTCCTCATTTGCAGAGGTCCATTCGAACGCTGCGCCCTATAGGGTAGGCCCTGTCTATACAAGGGCTTGTGCAGCCGTTCGGGCCGCTTCAAAACAATAAGAACAGGGGTGAGGCATTTGAGACTTTCCAGGCTTTTTGTCGCCATGGCGGCGACCACGACATTTTCCGCCATGGCGTTGGCGGCGACACCCGCCGACACGGTCATGCGCAATGGCTACGTCTACACGGTCGATGGCCAGAATTCCGTGCAGCAGGCCATCGCCATTTCGGGCGGAAAGATCGTCTATGTCGGCAGCGATGCCGGGGTCGACGGCTACATCGGCAAGCAGACACAACTGATCGACCTGGCCGGGCGCATGCTGATGCCGGGCTTCGTCGATGCACACATGCACCCGGGGGATGGCGGGCGCGCCATGACCTTGTGCGACCTGAAATACCAGACCATGACCCGCGCGCAGTTTCAGGCAAGCATCCAGGCCTGCCTCGATGCCGAGAAGGACAAGGGCCCGGACGTCTGGCTGGAAGTCGGCAGCTGGGATCGCATGGGCATGACCGGGCTCGACGGCGATGCCGACAAGTCGACCCTCGACGCGCTCAAGACCCAGCGTCCGATCCAGGTGCGCTCCACCGACTTCCACACCGTGCTGACCAACTCCCGCGGCCTGGAACTGGCCGGCATCAACAAGAACACCGCCGACCCCGAAGACGGCAAATACCGCCGCGACAGTGCCGGCAACCCGAACGGTATCTGTGAAGACGGCGCCGCCGAATCGCTGGCCGCCGTGGTGCCGCCGGCGACCGACGCGGAAAAACTCAACCAGATGCGAGCGGCCCTCGACGCCATGCGCCAGCAAGGCATCACCAGTTTCTTCGATGCAATGTCCGGCCCGGAAAACGGCAAGGCCTTCACCAGCCTGCAGAAATCCGGTGAGCTGACCGCCCGGGCCTTGCTGGCGATCAAGCTGGACCCGGCCGCCGCTGCCGCCGACCCGGTGAAAACCATCGCCGAGGCCAAGGCCCTGGCCAGCACCTACGACCAGGGCGAAGTGAAAACCGCGCCGGGCGTGAACATGCGCCACGTCAAACTTTTCATGGACGGCATCATCAATGCCCCGGCGGACACCGGTGCCATGTTGACCCCGTACCTGCACAACAGCGGCACCGACAAGGCGCCGAAGTGGACGCCGGGCAAGAACCTGGGTGAGCTGTACTTCCCGCCGCAGGTGCTCAATCCGCTGGTGCTGCAAGCGGTCAAGGCCGGTCTCGATCCGCACCTGCACGCCACCGGCGAGCGCGCGGTGCGCGATGCACTGGACAGCGTCGCCTATGTGCGCAAGGAACTGCCCGGTACGGATTTCCGCCCGGCCATCGCGCACGCCGAGTCAGTGGACCCTGCCGACTATTCACGCTTCAAGGCACTGGACGTCACCGCCACCATGTCATTCCAGTGGGCGCAGCAGGCCCCGTCCACGGTCGACGGCACCAGTGATCACCTGGGTGCCGAACGATTCGAGCGCATGGAACCCTCGGGCAGCATCGCCCATGCCGGCGGCCGCGTGGCGTTTGGCAGCGACTGGCCGGTCGATCCCCTCGATGAGTTCCTGGCGCTGAAAGTCGGCGTCACCCGTTCCGGCGATCCGACCAATCCGCACAGCTATGGGCCCAAGTACGCCGGGCGACTCAACAGCGATCCGGCGCTGTCGCGAGCCGAAGTGCTGCGCAGCATCACCTTAAATTCCGCCGAACAGTTGAAGCTGGAAGCGGTGCTGGGCTCGATCGAAGTCGGCAAGTTGGCTGACCTGATCGTGCTCGACAAGAACTTCATGCAGGTGCCCGAGGAGGAACTGGGCCGCAATGACGTGCTGCTGACGCTGGTCGGCGGCAAGGTCGTGTGGGCCAAGGCACCGTTCCTCGGACTGGCGCCACAGGTTGTTTCCCAGGTTGTCACTTCCCGATCCGCCCAATAAAAACGAGAGAGCGTTCCGATGCGATTCATTCCAAACCTGTTGGCCGCCGCGCTGGCATTGTCCTCGGTACAAGCGATGGCCGCCGCTGACCTGGTGTTGTTCAACGGCAAAGTGTTTACCGCCGAACCCGGCCAGGCGCTGGTGCAGGCTGTTGCGGTGCAAGACGGCAAGATTCTGAAAGTGGGCAGCGATGCCGAAATCAATGCCCTGGCCGACGCCAAGACCCAGCGCATCGACCTGGCGGGCAAAGTGTTGATGCCAGGCATGATCGACACCCACAGCCACCCGGTGGTGGGTGCGTTCGACAGCATGAAGGCCAACCTGCTGGACGAGGTCAAACCCTTGCCGGAACTGGAGCAATGGTTGATCGAAGAGGACAAGGCCGGGCGTGCCCGCTCCGGTGATGTGATCAGCGTGGCCGGGGTCAGTTCGGCCTACTGGGAGAAAAGCCGTGAGCTGGGCAAGATGTTCAATCAGGGCCGTTGGGCTGATCAGCCCATCGTCTTCAGCGGCATCGACGGCCACACCGGTTGGGCCAACAACGCGATGCTCAAGCGCCTGAACATCGACGCGGCACTGGTGAAAAGCCTGCCGGAGAAAGAACGCGGCTACATCGGCCATGAAGCGGACTTCACCCCTAACGGCTACTTTGCCGAATCCCGCTGGGACGTAGTGCGCAACGGTATTCCGGCGCCCAGCCCGGAGACCATACTCAAGGCCGCTCGCGAGGCGGTGAAGATCAACAATCAATACGGCGTCACCGCCTGGATGGACGCAGCGGCGAACGGCGGCAGTGAAGATTCGCTGTTCGATTTCCATGCCACCGCGGAAAGTGTCGGCGTGCTGCCGCTCTACAAGGAGCTGGCGCAGAACGGCGAACTCAGTGCCCACGTCGCCGCGTTGATGGTCACCAACCCGAAAAGCAAACCCGCCGACCTGGAAGTGATCGCCACGGTGATGAAGCAGTTCGAGGGCGTGCCTAACCTGACGTTCCCCGGCATCAAGGTGTTTGTCGACGGCATCCTCGAATTCCCGGGGCAAACTGCTGCGGTCATCGTGCCGTTCAAGAACAGCCATAAAAATGGTCAGTTGCTGACCGACCCGGCGCACTTCGGCGAACTGGTGGTGGCGGCGGAAAAACGCGGCTGGATCGTGCACATGCACGCCGTCGGCGACCGCGCGGTGCGTGAAGCGCTCAATGGCGTGGCGTATGCGCGCAAGCTCAGCCCGACGCCCGTGCCACACAGCATCGCGCACTTGCAGTTGGTCAACCCCAAGGAGTTTCCGCGCTTCAAGGAACTGGGCGTGATCGCTTCGATGCAACTGCTGTGGGCCACCGGCGAGTCCTACACCGTCGAGCTGGTCAAGCCTTACATCAGCGCCTTCGCCTACGGTTACCAGTATCCCGCGCGGTCCTTGCATAACGCCGGCGCGACGATTGCCGGTGGCAGCGACTGGCCGGTGTCGAGCGCCAACCCGTTCAACGCCATTGCCCAGGCGAGCACGCGCAAAGGTCCGTTGGGCGTGCTCAATGCCAAGGAAAGCATCGACCGCCAGACCATGTTCTACGCCTACACCCTCAACGCGGCGAAAACCCTGCGCCTGGAGAAGCAGATCGGTTCGCTGGCACCGGGCAAGCAGGCTGACCTGATCATCCTCGACCGCGATGTGTTCAAGGTCAGCGATGACGACCTGTTCGAAACCAAAGTGCTGAACACCTTCTTCGCCGGCAAGCAGGTCTACGCCCCCGCGTCCTGACCTG
Organism: Pseudomonas sp. P5_109; assembly: GCF_034009455.1. NCBI lineage: Bacteria > Pseudomonadati > Pseudomonadota > Gammaproteobacteria > Pseudomonadales > Pseudomonadaceae > Pseudomonas > Pseudomonas sp. P5_109. The sequence continues at coordinate 4,575,429 of NZ_CP125380.1, read as the reverse complement.
CGTACACCCGACACACCTGAAAACCGCCAGCCCCTCGTAACGCGAGGGGTGTGGCATCGCCATGCCTGAAACTCCCCCGTACGCCATAACAACAAGAGAACTGTATGAACGCACTTTCAGCATTGACCCTCGCAGCACTCGCACTGGCCCCCCTGACCAGCCAGGCCCTGGTCCTCAACGATGATTTCAGTCTGGAGATGACCCTGGGCGTCGTCAGCGACTACCGCACCCGGGGCATCTCGCAAACCCTGGGGGATCCGGCGGTGCAGGGCGGCGCAACGCTTTTGCACAGCAGCGGCCTGTACATCGGCGCCTGGACCTCCAACGTCGACTTCGGCGGCGGCTTCGACACCCGGCAGGAGCTTGAGTACTACGCCGGTTACTACTGGCAGGCCACGGACGCCATCAGCCTGGACCTGGGCTACATCAAGTACGACTACCCGAAAAACTCCGAATTCAACCTCAGCGAAATCTACGCCGTCCTCGACCTGTACGGCGTGAAGCTGGGTGCCTATTACTCCAAGGACACGCCGAACGTTTTCGGCGAAGACCAGGACACCCTTTACACCTACGTGGGCTACAAAATCGCTTTGCCGGCCGAAGTCGGCCTGGACCTGCGCTTTGGCCGCAACGATGTGAATGACCCCGCGTTCTGGTCCGCCAATGGCGATAGCCGTGAGTCTTACTACGAGTGGGAAGCCAAGCTGACCCGCGACTTCGTCGGCGTGACCTGGGGCCTGAGCTACGTCGACACCGACTTGTCGAAAAGCGAGTGCAGCAGTTGGTACGGCTATGACGACCTCTGCTCGGCGACGGTTGTAGCCAGCGCAACCAAGACCTTTTGATTTCCGTCCCTGACAATAAAAACAGTTCCACAAAGGAAACGCCGCCATGAGTGCGCAACGCAGTCCCCTGATCGAGACCCGCTCGATCGATTTCATTCCTGAGTCTGAGCGACACGGCAGTCTCTATAGCCAGTTCACCTTGTGGCTCGGCGCCAACCTGCAGATCACCGCCATCGTTACCGGCGCCCTCGCCGTGGTACTGGGCGGCGATGTGTTCTGGTCGCTGATCGGCTTGCTGATCGGGCAAGTGCTCGGCGGTGCCGTGGTGGCGCTGCACGCGGCACAAGGGCCGAAGCTTGGGTTGCCGCAGATGATCTCCAGCCGAGTGCAGTTCGGGGTGTATGGCGCGGCAATCCCGATTGTCCTGGTGTGCCTGATGTACCTGGGTTTCAGCGCCACCGGCGCGGTGCTGTCGGGCCAGGCGATTGCGCAGTTGATCAGTGTCAGCGACAGCGCCGGCATCCTGATTTTCGCCGCATGTATCGCGTTCCTGACGATCTTCGGTTATCGGGTGATTCACCTGGTCGGACGGGTGGCCAGCGTGCTGGGTATCATCGCCTTCGCTTACCTGTTCACCCGGTTGATGACCCTCAACGACATCGGCCTGCTGCTCGATAACCGGCATTTTGGCTGGAGCACCTTCCTGCTGGCGGTGTCGCTCTCGGCGTCCTGGCAGATCGCTTTCGGCCCCTACGTAGCGGACTACTCGCGCTACCTGCCGAGCAAGACTTCGTCGTGGAAAACTTTCGCCGCCGTCGGTCTCGGCACGGTGTTGGGGGCTCAGACTTCGATGGTGCTGGGGGTGTTTGCCGCCGCACTTGCAGGGGCGAATTTTCGTGGGCACGAAGTGGCGACCATTGTCGGCCTGGGCAGTAGCGGTGTGATCGCGTCCTTGCTGTACCTGAGCATAGTGTTCGGCAAGGTCACGGTGTCCACTCTCAATGCCTACGGCAGTTTCATGTGCATCGCCACCATCATCAGCGGCTTTCGCCGGCGCCTGGAAATCACCGCCCGCCAGCGCATGCTGTTTGTGCTGCTGATCGTCGCGGCATCCACCGCGCTGGCGTTGCTGGGGCAGTACTCGTTCCTGAACTCGTTCAAGTACTTCATCCTGTTTTTGCTGACGTTCTTCACCCCGTGGAGCGCGATCAACCTGGTGGATTACTACTTCATCAACAAGGAGCGTTACGACGTTCCGGCGCTGTCCGACCCGAACGGCCGCTACGGTCGCTGGAACGCGCTGGGGATCAGCGTCTATGTGATCGGCGTGTTGATCCAGCTGCCCTTTGTCGACACCCATTTCTACTCCGGGCCGATGGTTGCGCAACTGGGCGGCGTGGATATTTCATGGATTGTCGGGCTGTTGGTGCCGGGGGTGATTTATTACGCACTGGCCAAGCCGTCGATGAGTGGCGTGGTGGTTGAGCGGGGTTAACCCCCGCATTTGTGGCGAGGGAACTTTTGTGGCAAGGGGCTTTTGTGGCGAGGGGGCTTGCCCCCGTTGGACTGCGCAGCAGTCCCATCTTTTGGGGCCGCTTCGCAGCCCAACGGGGGCAAGCCCCCTCGCCACAGGGTTAGCGTTCAGGCAGTTTCCAACGCTCACGCAATCGCTCGTACTGCGCTTGCGGCAGTTGCACCAGCACCGGGGATTTGCCCGGGTCCAGCCAATCGAACAACCGCGCGATATCCGCCGGGTCCATGGCCGTACAGCCCCGGGTCGGCGCGGTGGGGCCGCGCCAGATGTGGAAGAAAATGCACGAGCCGGCAGCGGGAGAGGCCGGAGTGTTGTGCTGGATGAAGATGCCTTGGCGGTACAGCTCATCCGAGCGGCGCATCCGTTCGGAACTGCTCCAGTCTTTGTCGACGACTGATCCGTCGACCAGTTCGTTGTAACGCGTGGATTGGCTGTCATCCACGCATTCGATGGTCGGTGTCAGCGACAGATAGGGTAGGCGGGTTTCGGCCGAAGGCGCGTAGCCAAACGCCGTGCCCAGCTTGAACATTCCAGCCGGCGCCTTGCCATCGCCCTCCTGTTTGACCGGTCCTTCAGGTTGCCCGGTATCGAGTAGCCCCTTGCCCCAGCCCATGCCGTTCTTGCCGAGCACCACTGCAAAGGGCGCTTCGAACTTTTCAAAGGTCCTGCCGCGCCGTTCATAACGCTGGGCAGTACCCTGGATGTCATCCCAGTTGTTGCTGGTGACCACGATCAGTTGCTCGCTGCCGTCGAGTCCCTGGGCCATTGCGGCCAACGGAAAAAACGCCATCAACAGGGCCTTGAGCAAAATGTTCATGGCGCCAACGGCGTGATGGGGAAATCCATGACGTCCGGCTTCGGCGGATTCCCGCTGTACGTGAAGTGCCACCACTCGGCCGAATACCCCACAAAGCCTTCCTTGGCCATGGCACTGGTCAGGCGCTGGCGATGGGCGTTGGCCTTGGCGTTGATCAGCGTCGAGTCGGTGTGGGCCCGCTCATCAAAACAATCGAAACCGGTGCCCATGTCGAGGGCGCCGTCGTGCCAGCGCTCGCCATAAGGTGCCGTGCAATCCACCGGTTTGACCGAAGGCGTCCAAGTGTCGGCGGGCAGCGCGTCGGGGCCGGTCAGGGTCAGGTCGACGGTGTTGCCCCGGGAATGATTGGACACCCGGGCCACATAACCCAGGCGCCAGAAGTCCTGCTTGTCGACCCGTGGATAGAACTCGGTCTTCAGCGGGTCGCCAGGTTCGGTGGCGAAGCGGCCCATGTCCGCCACCGCACGCTTGGGTCGATAGCAGTCGAACACCTTCAAGCCATAGCCTTCGGCTTTCAGTGAGCTTTGCACTCGGGCCAATGCCTTTGCAGCGTCCTCCGACAGCAGGCACTCCGCCGCCTGGTAGCCGTCGAGCGGATGCCCGGTGAAGTTGTGCGCGCTGGCGTAGCGGATGTCCTGTTCGATGCCCGGGTCGACGTTGCGCACATACACCATGTGCCCGGGTTTAGACTCGTCGGCCATGCACGGCAGGGCAAGGCTCAGGCACAGCAACAACAGACAGGGTAAACGCGACATCGGAAACGGCTCCATGCATGACCAGTCATTCCATCATGGCGTGAAACCGTCCGTACCTCCATGAAGTTGTTGATCGGCGTGATACGACGAACGCACCAGCGGCCCGGACGCGACGTTCTTGAAGCCCATGCGCGTGCCTTCTTCGGCGAACCAGGCAAAGGTGTCCGGGTGCACGAAGCGCTGCACCGGCAAGTGGCTACGCGAGGGTTGCAGGTATTGGCCGAGGGTCAGCATGTCGATGTCGTGCTCGCGCATGCGCTGCATGACCTCGATGACTTCCTCGTCGGTTTCGCCAAGGCCCAGCATCAGGCCGGATTTGGTCGGCACATGGGGCACCGCTTGCTTGAATTTCTGCAGCAGGTCCAGCGACCACTCGAAGTCCGACCCCGGCCGCGCGGCCTTGTACAGGCGCGGTACGGTTTCCAGGTTGTGGTTGAACACATCCGGTGGCTCATTGGCGGTGATCGCCAGGGCCACGTCCATGCGTCCGCGATAATCCGGCACCAGGGTTTCCAGTTGAATGCCGGGGGACAGTTTGCGAATCTCGCGCAGGCAATCGACAAAGTGTTGGGCACCACCGTCGCGCAAATCATCGCGGTCCACCGAGGTGATCACCACGTACTTCAGGCGCAGTTCGGCGATGGCCACGGCCAGGTTCAGCGGCTCGTTGGTGTCCAGCGGCTTGGGCCGGCCATGGCCGACATCGCAGAACGGACAGCGCCGAGTGCAGATGTCGCCCATGATCATGAAGGTCGCGGTGCCACCGGAAAAACACTCACCGAGGTTCGGGCACGAGGCTTCTTCACAGACGCTGTGCAGCTTGTGCTTGCGCAAGAGCTGCTTGATCCGGTCGACCTCGGGAGAGATCGGCATGCGCACGCGAATCCAGTCGGGTTTGCGCGGGAGTTCATCCGTGGGAATGATCTTCACCGGAATCCGCGCAACCTTGTCCGCGCCGCGCAGTTTGGTGCCGACCTCCACTTTGGCCGGGTTTTTACCGGCCGAATCGACGATGGCATTCATGGTGATTTCCTTGTGCAACAGCCGCAGGACCTGTGGGAGCGGGCTTGCTCGCGAAGGGGCCGTGTCAGTCGACATCAATATTGACTGACACACCGCCTTCGCGAGCAAGCCCGCTCCCACAAGGGGGTTTGTGTTGTGGGTTCAATCGCGGTAGACCGGGAAGTCGGCGCACAGGGCGGCCGCTTGTCGTGCGACATTGGCCTCGATGTCGGCATCGCCGAGGTGATCGAGGATGTCGCAAATCCAGCCGGCCAGGGCAATGCTTTGCGCTTCCTTGAAGCCACGGCTGGTGATCGCCGGCGTGCCGATGCGCAAGCCCGAGGTCACGAACGGTGACTGCGGGTCATTGGGTACCGCGTTCTTGTTCACGGTGATGCCGGCACGCCCGAGAGCAGCGTCGGCATCCTTGCCGGTCAGGCCCTGGCGGATCAGGCTGACCAGGAACAGATGGTTGTCGGTACCGCCGGACACCACGTCGTAACCGCGCTCGATAAAAACCTGCGCCATGGCCTGGGCATTGCGGATCACCTGCGCCTGATAGGTCTTGAAGCCTGGCTCCAGCGCTTCCTTGAAGCACACGGCCTTGGCGGCGATCACGTGCATCAGCGGGCCGCCCTGACCACCGGGGAATACCGCGGCGTTGAGCTTCTTCTCCAGCTCCGCATTGGCCTTGGCCAGAATCAAACCGCCACGCGGGCCGCGCAGGGTCTTGTGCGTGGTGGTGGTGACCACATCGGCGTAGGGCAGGGGATTGGGGTACAGACCCGTGGCCACCAGCCCGGCGACGTGGGCCATGTCGACGAAGAAATACGCACCGACCTTGTCGGCGATCTGGCGGAAGCGCGGGAAATCCAGGGTCTTCGAATAGGCCGAGAAGCCGGCGATGATCATCTTCGGTTTGTGCTCGACCGCCAGGCGTTCGACTTCGTCGTAGTCGATCAGGCCGGTGCGGGTGTCGATGCCGTACTGCACGGCGTTGTAGAGCTTGCCGGAAAAACTCACCTTGGCGCCGTGGGTCAGGTGCCCGCCATGGGCCAGGCTCATGCCCAGCACGGTGTCGCCGGCTTGCAGCAGGGCCAGATAAACCGCCGCGTTGGCCTGGCTGCCGGAGTGCGGCTGGACGTTGGCGTAGTCGGCGCCGAACAGCTGTTGGGCGCGGTCGATGGCCAGTTGCTCGACCACGTCGACGTGCTCGCAGCCGCCGTAGTAACGCTTGCCCGGATAGCCTTCGGCGTACTTGTTGGTCAGGCCGCTGCCTTGTGCTTCCATCACCCGTTGGCTGGTGTAGTTTTCCGAGGCGATCAGTTCGATATGGTGTTCCTGCCGCGCATCCTCGGCGTTCATCGCCGCCAGCAGTTCGTCGTCATAGCCTTTGATCTGGTCGTGCTTGCTGAACATGGTGTGGTCCTTGTGTGGAAGGGGTGGGCTTCAAGCGTCGGCGTGTTCTGCGGTCAGGCGTTCATAGGCGTCTTGATCGAGTAGATCGCTGAGCGCCTCGATGTCGACCGGTTTGAAGCGAAAGAACCAGCCTTCGCCCAAGGGGTCTTCGTTGACCAGTTCCGGGCTGCTCTCGAGCGTCCCGTTGACCTCGACCACTTCACCGTCCAGCGGCATGCCGATACTGCTGGCGGCTTTCACTGATTCCAGCACCGACACTTCAGCGCCTGCATCGAAGGCGCCCAGTTCCGGCACCTGAACAAACACCACATCCCCCAGCGCCTGCTGGGCAAACGCCGTGATGCCGACGGTGACCAGGCCATTGCTCTCAAGGCGCAACCATTCGTGATCGACGGTGAAACGCAATTCGCTCATATCAACTCCTTATTGTTTTGCGCTCGTGGCGGGGCGACGAGCGGGGTTGGAGGAGTAATAGCAAGGGCGGTGCCAATGTTTTTTATTTGTTATAAATCAATGACTTGAAGTGATTTTATTCAGTGCGACAGATTTCATGCGTATTGAAATCAATACAGGCGGGCAGGGCTGTGGGCGCAGACGCCGTAAATGCGGGAGGGAAAGGTTTTGTCTTGATTTCGCTACGCTGTATCGATTTGAAGACAGTTGGCCCGGCAACAACACTGATCCCCTGTGGGAGCGGGCTTGCTCGCGAATGCGGTGTGTCATTCACCGTCGATGTTGTCTGACACGACGCTTTCGCGAGCAAGCCCGCTCCCACATTTTTTCCGAGCCAAGTTCAGGTTTTGTTGGGAATCCCGTACTTGCGCAGGCGAATCGCAATCGCGCTATGGGACGTCTGCAACCGCGCCGCCAGCAACCGACTGGACGGATAGCTGCGATACAGCTGTTCCAGCAGGTTCCTCTCGAAGTCGCCCACAGCCTCTTCCAGGCTGCCGACTTCGCCGTCGTTCTGCCGCTCCACCGCCGTGCGGGCGATGTCCAGGTCATCGATGTCCACCAGCGGGTTTTCGCAAATCGCCGCCGCGCGAAAGATCACGTTCTGCAGTTGCCGCACGTTGCCCGGCCAGCGGTTGCCGAGCAGGGCGCTGAAGGTGCTCGGGGCCAAACGGCACGGCGGTCGCTGGATCTGCGCGCAGGCCTGTTGCATGAAGTGATTGGCCATCAGCAGGATGTCGTGGCCGCGCTCGCGCAGTGGCGGCACTTGCAGGTTGAGCACGTTGAGGCGGTAGAACAGGTCTTCACGGAAACGTCCTTCGGCGACCATTTTTTCCAGGTCGCGGTGGGTCGCGCTGAGTACCCGCACGTTGACCCGGACCTCTTTGTCGCCACCGACCCGACGGAAGCAACCATCGCTCAAGAAGCGCAGCAATTTGGCTTGCAGGTACGGCGACATTTCCCCCACTTCATCGAGAAACACCGTGCCCTGATCCGCCAGCTCCAGCAGGCCGAGCTTGCCGCCCCGTTGCGCGCCGGTGAAGGCGCCGGGGGCGTAGCCGAACAGCTCGCTTTCGGCCAGGCTCTCCGGCAGTGCCGCGCAGTTCAGGGCCAGGAACGGTGCGTCGTGCCGTGGGCTGATGGCATGGCAGGCGCGGGCCACCAGCTCCTTGCCGGTGCCGGTTTCACCCTGGATCAACAACGGCGCATCGAGGGCCGCCACCCGTTGTGCACGGGCCTTGAGTGCGCGGATCGGCGGCGATTCGCCGAGCAGCGCATCGAAGCCTTCGGCATGGTCGTGATGCAACGCCGACAGGCGTTCGCCAATGCGGTTCGGTTGATACAGGGTGAGCAGGGCGCCGGCGTCGGTGATCGGCATCGCGTCGAGGAGCAAGGTCTGGCCGCCGAGGCTGACCTCGTGCATCGGCAAGCGGAAATGGTGAGCGATCAAGGTGCGTTGCAAATCGGCATCGTCGAACAGCGCGGTCAGCGATTCACCGGCCGGTTCGCGACCGCACAGGGCGATCAGTGCCGGGTTGGCCAGCAGCACATGACCTCGGTCATCCACCGCCAGCACCGGGTCGGAACTGGCGGCCAGCAACGCGTCCAGTTGCAGGCGCCGGCGTTGCCCCGGAAGGATGTCGACCATGGTCACCGCTTGCACGCCGCGCACGTCGAAAAGCGCTTCGCGCAGCTCCTCCAGCACCTCGGCGCCAAGGGTCGGGGCGTCGATGTAAACGTTCGGCGGGACCATCTCCACCGCGTCCAGGTTGAAACTGCGTCCACCGAGCAGGGCCAGCACTTCCTGGGTGATGCCGACGCGGTCGATGAAGGTGACGTGGATGCGCATGACGGGCCTGCAAGGTTGGCGAACTAAAATCAGTATGCCCGGCAAATTTTGAATTTGGCGAGCGTCACATCACGGCTTGGCGGTTTTACGGGCGCTGGCGGCCAGGTCCTCGAGGAACGCCTGGAGGATCGGCGGCGGTGCCGTGCCGCGCCGGGTGATCACGTCGAAAGGCGATTTCAGACGCAGACTCCCGGGGGCCAACTGGTGCATCTCGCCGCTCTTGACCCACTGGGCGGCGAAGTGCTCAGGCAGGAAGCCCAGGTAGGCGCCGGAAATGATCAGGATCGCCGTGGCTTCGATGTTGTCCACGGTGGCCGCCGCCTTGCTCACGCCCAAGTGTTCGAGGTCGTATTGCTGCATGTAGCCACGCACGACGATGCGCCCCGCAGCGACTTCTTCGAGCAGTTCCTCACCTTCGGCGTGGCTGCCGTACAACGGGTGACGCCGCCCGCAATACAAGCCCAGGGCTTCCTGATACAGCGGTGATTGCAGCAGGCCCGGCACATGGATCGGGAAGTGTCCGATGGCCAGGTGCAAGCGACCGTCGAGCACCCGTTCTTCGAGTTCCGCCGGGGTGCCGACGTACACGTTCAGGTGCACGTCATGGCCCCGTGAAACGAAGCGCTGGGTGGTGCGCGGGATCGGCGAATCGGGGTCGGTGATCGTCGTGTCGATGATCCCCAGGTTGAGCTTGCCGCTGATGTGCTGCTTGAGCACGTCGGCGTCCATGCAGAAGTTTTCCACCGCCGACAGCAGGCGCTGGGTGGCTTCGTGAATCGCCACGCCCTGTTCGGTCAGGCGAAAGCCGCTGCGCCCGCGCTGGCAGAGTTTGACCCCGAGACGGGTTTCCAGGTGGGTCATCTGTTCGCTGATGGTCGACTGCCCGGCATTGAGCGCCGCCTGAGCGGCCGAGAACCCCCCGCAGCGGACAATCGTGGCAAACACCCTGAGCAGTTTCAGGTCGACATCGTGCAGCTGGATCATCTGGCACCTCCGGCACGTGGATGCATCGGGAATGCCGATATGAGTATCTGATGTTTAGCATTTTTTCCACGAAAACCTGCGCCCATAGTCTTTCCAACGGCGGTCGCCTTGCAGTCCGTCAAGCCGATAACAAGAAGTGGAGAGGCTAGAAATGTCGAACAATGGTTATGAATCCGGTCGCCTGAATCTGCCATTCGTGGGTCATTGCACCTTTGGCAAATCCCCGGTGTGCACCGACTGGGATGCACTGGATGCCGACGTCGCGGTGCTCGGCGTGCCCAACGACATGGGCACCCAGTGGCGCTCCGGCGCACGCTTCGGACCACGCGGGATTCGTGAAGCATCGACGCTGTTTTCCTTCGGCCACGCCGGCGCCTACGACCACGAAGATGACGTGATGTACCTCACCGCATCGGACGTGCGCATGGTCGACGTCGGTGATGCCGACATCGTCCACACCGACATGGTCACCAGTAACAAGAACACCGAATACGCCGTGCGCAAGATCCTCGACGCCGGCGTGATGCCGGTGGTGCTCGGCGGCGATCACTCGGTGCATGCGCCAGTGATCAAGGCCTTCGAAGGCCGCGGTCCGATCCACATCATTCACTTCGATGCACACCTGGATTTCGTCGACGAACGCCACGGCGTGCGCTACGGCCACGGCAACCCGCTGCGTCGTGCCTCGGAAATGAACCACATTGTCGGCATGACCCAGATGGGCATCCGCAACGTTTCGTCGTCCAACCGCGACGACTACGAAGCCGCACATGAAGCGGGCTCGAAGATTCTCTCGGTGCGCGACGTGCGTCGCCTCGGCGTCGAGGGTGTGCTGGCGCTGATCCCGCAGAACATCAACTACTACATCACCATCGACATCGACGGTTTCGACCCGTCCATCGCCCCCGGCACCGGCACCCCGAGCCACGGCGGCTTCCTCTACTACGAAGTGCTGGAAATCATCCAGGCCCTGGCCAAGCGCAGCAAAGGCAACATCGTCGGCATGGACCTGGTGGAAGTGGCGCCGGTGTACGACCCGACCGGCATGACCTCGATCCTCGCCGCGCAACTGTTGCTCAACAGCATCGGTTTCATCTTCCACGAGCGGGGCAAGGTGCGGGCGGCCGCCGAGAGCGAAACCGCATCAGCCTGATCATCGAAACCAGTGACCCGGCAGGCTCTGACTGCCGGGCAGAGAGAATAAAAATGGACACGATCGTCAAAAGTTACCTGCAAAAATTCGGCGTCAGCGAAGCCACCCAGACCTTCCTCAGCAAGGTCCAGAAAATGTTCATCGGTGGCGCCTGGGTCGAATCCAGCAACGGTGAAACCTCCGATGTCATCGAACCCTCGACCGAAGGCCTGATCACCCGCATTCCCATGGGCACCACTGACGACCTGGACCGCGCCGTGCAAGCCGCACGCGCCCAGTTCGACGGCGGCGCCTGGCGCCAGGCCAAACCGGCCGAGCGCGAGCGCATGATGCAACGCCTGGCCGACCTGATCGAACAGAACGCTGCTGAACTGGCGGAAATCGAATCGATCGACATGGGCAAATCGGTTGCCTTCGCCAAGGACGTGGACATCCAGGGCACCGTGGATACCCTGCGTTATTTCGCCGGCTGGGCCACCAAGCTGCACGGCCGCACTGTCGAACCTTCGCTGCCGGGCAACTACCTGGCCTATACCCGCAAGGAAGCGGTGGGCGTGGTCGGCGCCATCGTGCCGTGGAACTTCCCGCTGCAGACTATGGCCTGGAAGCTCGGCGCGGCGCTGGCGACCGGTTGCACCGTGGTGGTCAAGCCCGCCGAACTGACTTCGCTGTCGGCCCTGCGTTTCGCCGAGCTGGTGCAGGAAGCGGGCATTCCCGACGGCGTGATCAACATCGTCACCGGGCGCGGTAGCGTGGTCGGCGCGGCCATGGCCACCCACCCGGGCATCGATAAACTGACCTTCACCGGCTCGACCCCGGTCGGCCAGACCGTCGGCCGCGCAGCGCTGGATGACATGAAGCGCCTGACCCTCGAGCTCGGTGGTAAATCACCGGTCATCGTCTGCGCCGATGCCGACATCCCGGCCGCTGCCCAAGCGGTCGCCAACGGCGTGTTTTTCAACTCCGGGCAGGTATGCGACGCCGGTACACGGGCCTATATTCATAGCAGCGTCTACGACGAATTCCTGCGTGAACTGATCGCCTACACACGCACCCTGAAAATGGCCCCGGGCCTGGACCCGGACTGCTTCATCGGCCCGCTGGTCTCGGCCCTGCAGAAGCAGCGCGTGACCGAGTACATCGAGACCGGCAAGGCCGAAGGCGCCGAACTGGTCTACGGCGGCCAACCGATCGATGGCCCTGGCTTCTTCGTCGAGCCGACCATCTTCGCCAACTGCCGCAACGACATGCGCATTGTCCAGGAAGAAATCTTCGGCCCGGTGCTGGTCACCGCACCCTTCGACGATGAAGAGGATGCACTGGCCCTGGCCAACGACTCGCCTTACGGGCTGGCCGCGGCACTGTATTCCAACGACCTGGGCAAGGTGCACAGCCTGATTCCGCGCTTGAAAGCAGGCTCGGTCTACGTCAACGCCCACGGCACCCTCGACCCGTCGATGCCGTTCGGTGGCTACAAGCAGTCCGGATTCGGCAAGGACCTGGGCGCCGAGCAGCTCGACTACCTGCTCGAAACCAAGGCCGTGTGGATCACGCTGCCAAGCTGACGCGCTCCCACAATCAAAACGCATCTGCAACAACGCCAGGTAGGCATGGGCAACACTGAACTTGTGGCGAGGGAGCTTGCTCCCGCTGGGGCGCGAAGCGGCCCTGAAAATGGGACTGCTGCGCAGTCCAACGGGAGCAAGCTCCCTCGCCACAGGGGAGTCGTTCACCCGAAAGAACGCGGTTATCTCGTCATGATCTTCCAACAATAAGAGTCCATCATGAACACTAACGCCAAGTCCGCCACGAGCGTGTCCAGCCTCGACGAAAAATCCGTCGTCGAGGCGCATTCGATCGACTTCATCCCCGAGAGCGAGCGCACCGACAAACTGTCGAGCCAGGGCCCGTTCTGGTTCCTCGGCAATTTCACCTTCTTCACCATGACCATCGGCTTCGTCGGCCCGAGCGTCGGCCTGACCGCGCTGTGGACCACCCTGGCCGGCACGCTGGGCATCATGTTCGGCACGCTGTTCATGGCATTTCACGGCTCCCAGGGCCCGCACCTTGGCCTGCCGCAGATGATCCAGTCCCGTGCGCAGTTCGGTTATCGCGGGGTGATCCTGGTGCTGCTGGCGACGCTGTTCGTGTTCGCCGGCTTCAACATCGTCAACCTGGTGTTGATGATGCAGGGGCTGCACACGTTGTTCGGCTTCAACCCCGCGGTGATCGCGGTGGCGGTGACCATACCGGCGGCGGTGCTGGCGATTCTCGGCCATGACTGGATGCACCGCAGCTTCAAATGGGCGCTGTTCCTGTCGTTGCCGCTGTATGGCCTGGTGACCATGGCGGTGGTGATGGGCTGGGTGCCGGATGCAGTGCTGCCGGCACTCGCGGAAGGCGAAGTGGCCCGTGAGCCGCTGGGTTTCAACTGGACCGGTTTCATCGCGCAGTTTGCGGCGGCCGCCAGCTACAACATCGCTTACGCGCCTTATGTGTCGGACTACTCGCGCTACCTGCCGAAAAATACCTCCAGCGGCAAGCTGATCGCCGTGGTGTTCCTCGGTGCCTCGTTGTCCGGTGCATGGATGATCTCCGTGGGTGGCTGGCTGGCCGATCACCTGCACTCCACTGACGTGCTGGTGGCCCTCGGGCAAGTTGGCAACACCGTGTCGCCGCTGGTGGGCACGGCGGTGGTGGTCGTCACCATCCTGGCGTTCCTGCCGGTGATCGCGATGAACATCTACAGCGCCAAGCTGACCACGCTGACCTGCGTCGACTCGATCAAGCACATCGAACCCACCCGCAGGGCGCGCATCCTGGCCATCGGCTTCGTGATCCTGCTGCAACTGGGCGTGGCCCTGAGTATCCAGAGTTCCGGCAAAGGCCTGTCGGTGCTGGGGATCTACCTGGTGGTGATGCTGTACTTTCTGGTGCCCTGGACCTCGGTCAACCTCACCGACTACTTCTTCGTGCGCAAGGGCCGCTACGCCATCCCGCACTTCTTCATGCCCCACGGCAACATCTATGGCAGCTGGGGACTGCGCGGTATCGCCGCCTATGCCATCGGCTTTATCTCGATGATCCCGTTCTTCTACATCTTCGACGGCGTTGAACAGCGCGAAGTGTATGTCGGCCCGCTCGCCAAGGCGCTGGGCAGCATCGACATCGCCTGGCTGGTCGGGCTGATCGTGTCAGGCCTGGCGTACTACTGGCTGAGCCGTTCGATCGACCTCAAGCAAGAAGAAGTGGTGATCCAACAGATCGAGAAAAACTCCCCGCAATACACCACCGGCGACACGCTGACCCACAAACAGCAGCCACTGCCGGTATTCACTGAATCGACGGTCGGGAGATGACCATGGCTACGCAAAAATACGACTACATCATCATTGGCGCTGGCTCGGCAGGTTGTGTGTTGGCCAACCGCCTGAGCGAAGACCCGGCCACCTCGGTGCTGGTCCTGGAATTCGGCGGCAGTGACAAGAGCGTAGTGATCCAGATGCCGAGCGCTTTCTCGATCCCGATGAACACCAAGAAATACAACTGGCGCTACGAAACCGAGCCGGAGACCCATCTCAACGGGCGGCGCATTCACTGCCCACGGGGCAAGGTGCTGGGCGGCTCGTCGTCGATCAACGGCCTGGTGTACATCCGTGGCCACGCACTGGACTTCGACGAGTGGGAATCCCTCGGTGCCGAGGGTTGGGGCTACAAGAATTGCCTGCCGTACTTCAAGCGCGCCGAGAGTTACGAGTCGGGTGGCGACAGCTACCGCGGGCAGACCGGGCCGCTGCACACCACCAACGGCAACCACATGAAAAACCCGCTGTACGGCGCCTGGGTCGAAGCTGGCGCGGAGGCGGGCTACATCAAGACCGAAGACTGCAACGGCTACATGCAGGAAGGTTTTGGCGCCATGCACATGACCGTGAAAAACGGTGTGCGTTGCTCAACCGCCAACGCCTATCTGCGCCCGGCCATGGGCCGTCCGAACCTGACGGTGATCACCCACGCGATGACCCGTCAGGTCATCCTCGAAGGCAAGCGTGCGGTGGGGGTCATGTATGACCACGGCGGCCAGACCCACCAGGTGTATTGCAACCGCGAAGTGCTGATCTCATCCGGGCCTATCGGTTCGCCGCACCTGCTGCAACGCTCGGGCATCGGCCCGGCGGACGTCCTGCGCAAGGCCGGGATCGGCGTACGCCATGACCTGCCGGGGGTAGGGGAGAACCTGCAGGATCACGCCGAGGTGTACATCCAGTTTGGCTGCAAGGAACCGGTTACCCTCAACAGCAAGATGGATCCGCTGAGCAAGCTGATGATCGGTCTGCGCTGGCTGCTGTTCAAGGACGGCCTGGGCGCCACCAACCATTTCGAGGCCGGTGGGTTCATCCGTTCCGAGAAGGGCCTGCGCTGGCCGGACATCCAGTTTCACTTCCTGCCGGCAGCGATGCGCTACGACGGCAACAAACCGATCAAGGGCCACGGTTTCATGGTGCTGACCGGGCCGAACAAACCGAAAAGCCGTGGTTATGTGCGCGTGCGTTCGGCCGACCCGTACGAGCATCCAGAAATCCGCTTCAACTACCTGGAGCGCGAAGAGGACCGCGAAGGTTTCCGCCGCTGCATTCGCCTGACCCGCGAGATCATTGGCCAGAAAGCCATGGACCGCTTCCGCGACGGCGAAATCGCCCCGGGCGCGCAGGTGACCAGTGATGAAGATCTCGACGCCTTCGTCCGTGACAACCTGGAAAGCACCTACCATCCGTGCGGTTCATGCCGCATGGGCGAGGACGACATGGCGGTGGTCGATTCCGAATTGCGCGTACGCGGCATCGCCGGCCTGCGGGTGATCGACTCCTCGGTGTTCCCGACCGAGCCGAACGGCAACCTCAATGCACCGACCATCATGCTCGCCGAGCGGGCGTCCGATCTGGTGCGTGGCGTGCAGATGCTGCCATCAGCGGATGTGCCGGTGGGGTTGGTCGAAGGCTGGGAAAGCAGCCAGCGTAGCTCCTTGCCAGGGCGTAACGTGCGCGTTTGACCGCAACCCGCAATCCAATGCGGGAATCTAATGTGGGAGCGGGCTTGCTCGCGAAAGCGGTGTGTCATTCAACATTTATGTCGACTGACACGGCCTCTCTTCGCGAGCAAGCCCGCTCCCACAGTGGGTCGCGGTGCTTTCAGAAAATTTTACGTCGCTGTTCCATTGCCATTGCTAGTCTGTAATTCCTTGAGACCGCAATGGAGCACCCTCATGGCTATTCAGGCCCTGCGCGCCGACGCATCACATATCGACCAGATCACCCCTTTGTTTGACGCCTACCGGATGTTCTACGAGCAGCCGTCGAACCTGGCGCAATCGCGCGCCTTCATCGCCGAGCGACTTGCCCGGGACGAGTCGGTGATTTTCCTTGCCCAGGACAGCGACGGTGAAAACCTCGGCTTCGTCCAACTGTTCCCAACCTTTTCCTCGATCGACGCCCACCGTACCTGGCTGCTCGGTGACCTGTTCAGCACACCCGCCGCCCGGGGCAAAGGCGTCGGCACGCTGCTGATGAACACCGCCCGGGATTTTGCGAAGCTGGCCGGCGGCAAAGGCATGACCCTGGAAACCGCCACCGACAACTTCACCGCCCAGCGCCTGTATGAATCCCTGGGCTGGGTGCGCGACCCTGGTTACTACACCTACTGCCTGGATCTGAAAAAAGACTGCCCCAGCGATCCTGTCAGCCAAACACCGGACGCATGAATGAACGCTCGTAGCTGAGGATGAATTTCTTCTCTTCGGCGTATTTGAACGCCGCGATGCACTCCGGATCATTCATCGACTGCTGTCGGTAATGCTCGTACGCCGCCAGGCTCGGGAAGGTGAACAGCGCCAGGGCGATGTTGTTGGCGCCCTCCGAAGGCAAGAAGTAGCCGTGGTGCTGGCCGCCGAATTTTTCCACCAGGGGAATCCACAACTTGCCGTAGTGCTCGAAGGCTTCGAGCTGGTAGGGATCGAGCACGTATTTCAGGTAGCAGGTCACCATTGTTCCATTCCTTGATCGGGTTTTGAGTGCAGACGCCACTGTAATGAACCGTGGGCGCCCGGCACAGCCGCTTGTTCGACATCGACCGGTAAGTTTGCGCCAGATGCACTATTGGTTCAGTCAATAGTCACCATCAAGAATCGCAAGTTCTGTTTTCTGCGCAAAGGCGGAAAATTGCCAGCATTGAACACGCTGCTCAAGGAACCTGCGCGATGAAAATCTTGACCCGACTGGCTGTGATTGCCCTGTTGCTGGGCAGTGTTGCATCCACCGCATCGGCCTACGCCGAGGACGCACGCGCCTGCCATCTGCCGCCCATCACGGCGAGCCAGGGCGGATTGCAATACGGGCAGACGGTCGGGGTGCTCTACAGCGAAAACACCGTGGAAAACCTGCAATACCTTGAGCAATACCACTCGGTGGCCGTGAATGGCGCGAAAAACGCACTGGATGCGCGGATTCGCCAGGCCTTTGTCGACAGCTCCGATCCGCAACTGGCCATCGACTGGCTGTTGAGTTCGCTGCACAAGACTTTTCTGTCGGTGACGGTCTACGACAACCTCGATGCGCTGGTGCAGGCCCATCCCGATGTAGTGGTGATGCTCGATACCCACAACCAGTTGCTGACCCAGCGCAACGACCGGGTCGAGGCGCGTTTCGCCGCGCGGTTCTACGACGCCAGCCTGCAGTACATCGGCAAGGCCGAAGGCGCGGTGGCAAAACAACTGCCGTCGGTGTGGGTGCATGACAAGGCTGCCCCCGAGATTGCCGCGCAGATCGAGCAGCAACGCGACCTGCAACTGACCGCGTTGAAACAGTTCGATGCGTCGTTGAAGGCACTGGTATCCGCCGGATTGACCGCAGCTACAAATTAACAGGCCCGACGTCCACTGAGCGGCGGGCAAGCCAACGATTTTTTTCCAGGACCTGATTGATGCGCACTTTTTTCACCCCGACTCTGGCAATCGCTTCGCTGCTGCTGGCCGGTTGCGCCACGCCGAACGACCCGACGATGACCTTGCAGACCAGCAAGTCGCCCGAGGAATACACCCATTGCGTGGTGCCGAAGTTGCAGCACGATGCACTGGCGCCCACGGTGTCGCAGACCCAGCGCAGCTACCGGATTGTCGTATCAAGCAAAGTGGCGGCGGACAACGTACTGGAAACCTACAAGGCCTCGAACGGCGGCAAGGTGTTCCTGTACGAGCGCAAGCTGCTGGCCTCGGCGTTCGTGCCGTCGACGTTCGAGCGTGCGGCGCAGGAATGTTTGTAAGGCGGATTTCAGGCAAAAAAAAGCCGCCGGGAAAGGCAGCAGAAAGTTAAAGCACGCATTGGATGACCTGAGTATGGCACCCGCTTCATGACGATTCGATGACGGCTTGATGGTCATTCATCAGGATGCCGAAAATCCTGCTGCGAGTGATTAACTGTGGCGAGGGGGCTTGCCCCCGTTGGGTTGCGAAGCGACCCCAGCAATCTTCGGGCATATACGACTGCTGCGCAGCCGAACGGGGGCAAGCCCCCTCACCACAGAAGCCCCCTCGCCACAGGTCTTGTGTTGAGTCAGTAAACCTCCGGCACGATGATTTCCTGCGGTACGGGCCCCCGTGAATAGTCTTTCTGCCGCTCGCGCTGGGGCAACTCGATCACCGGCAACTCGACTTCTTCATACGGCATCTGGTTCAGCAGGTGATGAATGCAGTTGAGCCGCGCCTTCTTCTTGTCGTCAGCCTGCACCACCCACCATGGCGCTTCGGCGATGTGGGTGCGCTCGAGCATGATTTCCTTGGCCTTGGTGTAGGCCTCCCAGCGGCGGCGCGACTCCAGGTCCATGGGGCTGAGTTTCCACTGCTTGAGCGGGTCGTGAATGCGGCTGAGAAAGCGCAGGTTCTGTTCCTGGTCGGAAATCGAGAACCAGTACTTGATCAGCTGGATGCCGGAGCGGGCGAGCATGCGCTCGAATTCCGGCACGGTGCGGAAGAACTCTTCGTACTGGTCGTCATTGCAGAACCCCATGACCTTTTCGACCCCGGCGCGGTTGTACCAGCTGCGGTCGAACAGCACGATTTCCCCGGCGGCGGGCAAGTGCGAAACGTAGCGCTGGAAATACCACTGCGTGCGTTCGCGGTCATTGGGCGCGGGCAGGGCGGCCACCCGGCAGACCCGGGGGTTGAGGCGCTGGGTGATGCGCTTGATCACGCCACCCTTGCCAGCGGCATCGCGACCTTCGAACAGGATCACCACCTTGTGCCCGGTCTTGACCACCCAACTCTGCAATTTCACCAGTTCGCCTTGCAGGCGAAACAGTTCGGCGAAGTAGCGGCGCCGGGCTTCTTTCTCGCTGCCATCCTCGATGTGTTCATCGAACAGGGCGTCCAGGTTGTGTCCGTCTTCCGATAATTCCAGTTCCAGCTCTTCGTCACTGATATCGAGCAGCTCGCGGTGGATGCGCTGGATCAAGGTGTCCTGATTGGAAAGCATGGTGAGCACTCGGGTCGTGGGTGGCACAGCCGATCCTGGTCACAGTTTGTTACGAATTGGTGATGGCCACTGGTGTCATCTGGGTGTCATCGAAGCCATGGCAACATCCTCGCAATCCGTCTCGAGTGCCCGGCAGGCCGCCAGCCTGCCGGCAGATGAATGTGCAAGGAACCCCGTATGAAAGACGCCCCGCTGTTTGCCGCCATCGACCTGGGCTCCAATGCGTTCCGCCTGATGATTGGCCAGTCGGTGAGGCGCAACCAGCAGATGGTCATCCAGGAGGTGAAGACCTTGCGTGAACCGGTGCGTCTGGCCGAAGGCCTGCAGGGCGGGGCGCTCGATGAGTTGGCGCTGGACCGTGGCTGGCAGGCGCTGGCGCGGTTCGGCAAGAAGTTGCGCGGTTTCGAGGCCGGGCGCGTGCGGGCGGTGGCCACCAGTGCCGTGCGCGAAGCAGACAATGCGCCGTTGTTCCTGGCCAGTGCCGAACGCCACCTGGGCTTTCGCATCGACGTTATTTCCGGTCACGAAGAGGCACAACTGGTCTACGCCGGCGTGGCCCACACCTTGCCGGCGCAAAGCACGCGGCTGGTGGTGGATATCGGCGGTGGCTCCACGGAAATGATCATCGGCCGTGGCGACCAGTTGCTGGTCACCGAAAGCATTGCCATTGGCAGCGGCACCTTCGGCGCACATTACTTCCATGGCGGGCGGATCGTCGCCCAAGCGCTGCTGGAGGCCGAGCGCGCGGCGACGGTGCAGTTCGAACGCATTGCCCGCCGCTATCGCGCCATGGGCTGGCAGCAGGCGATCGGCTCTTCCGGGACGGCGCGGATGCTGGCCAAGGTGCTCAAGGCCAACGGCTTGAATGATGACGACCAGAGCGGCATCACCTACGGCGGCCTGTTGCGCCTGTCATTGCGCCTGCTGGAAGTCAAACATGTGAAACATCTCAAGCTGGCGGGCCTGCCCACCCATCGCCTGAGCATTTTGCCCGGCGGCCTGGTGGTGATGCTCGCGGCGTTCAAGGTGTTCGGGATCACGCATATGATTGCGTCGGAACCGGGTCTGCGGTTCGGCGTGCTGCATGGATTGATGAGCAAACACTGAAATCCCCGCAAGATCATCCAGCAGGCCGGCATTCCCGGGAAACTGTAGGAGCCGGCTTGCCGGCGATGGACTCACGTGCGCCGCGTTTATCCAGTTCTTACGCGTTATCGTTAACGATTATCGCTGGCAAACCAGCTCCTACAAGGGATTTGGGATCTCCCCGGCCTGCATGTTCCAATACCCGGCATCGCCAGACTGGAAACGGAACATGAAGAACATCGCAGCACTGCCCCTCGCCCTGGCGCTCAGCGCTGGCCTGTTCAGCATGCCCACCCTTGCAGCAGGCGATGCCCAGGCCGGGGAGAAAGTGTTCAAGCGCCTCTGCAGTGGCTGCCATCAGGTCGGCGAGTCGGCTCGCGCCTTTTTCGGCCCGCAGCTCAATGGCGTGATCGGTCGCCACTCTGCCGTCACCACGGACTACGTGTATTCCGATGCGATGAAATCCGCCAACCTGGTCTGGGACCGCGACACCCTGATCGCCTATCTCGAAGCACCAAAGAAAGTCGTCCCTGGTACCCGCATGATTTTCTGGGGGCTCAGCGATCCGGAAAAGATCGAAGACCTGTTGGCCTATCTGCAAACTTTTCCGGCGCAGTAATCACTCGCTGGCAAGGTTGTCGACCAGCCATTCGGTAAAGGCCCGCGCCATCGGGATGTTCTCGCTGTCACGGTGGGTCAGCAGTGCCCAGTTCGGGCCACGGATGGTTTGCTCCACCATCGGCTGCAACAGCCCGGTGGCCCGCGCCTGACGACTCAGCAACTGGCTGACCAGCGCAATGCCGAGCCCCATGCAGGCCGCGTCCAGCAGTAAACCCGGATCGGAAAAATTCAGCCCCTGATCCATCTGCCCCACATCAATTCCCGATTCCACCGCCCAGTGGCTCCAGTCCATTTCCCGCTCGCCATGCAGGGTGGTGCGCTGCTCAACCGGTACGGCCAGCAGGCTTGGATGGCAGGCCGGGTAGAGGCGGTCGGCGTGCAGCACCTTGAAGCTGCATTCGGCCTGGGAACTGATGTCGTCGCGCACCGCCAGGTCGATGGTCTGGCTGGCCATGTCCGGCACTTCATCGGTGCTGAACATCCACAGGTCGACCTGCGGATGCTGGCGCCGGAAATCCCCCAGGCGCGGCAACAACCAGTGCCGGGCGAAGGCCGGCGTGGTGTTGAGCACCAGTTGATTGGGTTTCTGGTACTGCCCCAACCGGCGAATCCCTACCGCCAATTGCTGCAACAACGCCTGGGTGGTGCTGAGCAAGTCGTGACCGGCATCGGTGAGGCTGACGCTGCGCCCGCTGCGATGGAACAGCGGTTGTTCCAGGTACGCCTCAAGGCTGCGGATCTGTTGGCTGATCGCCGACTGGGTGAGGTGCAACTCGTCGGCGGCCTTGTGAAAACTGCCCAGCCGGGCGGCGGCTTCGAAGCCGCGCAGGGTACTCAGGGGCGGCCAGTGTTTGAGCATATCGATAAGTTCCTCTAATCAGTTGCCTGCAAAATCCATCGTTTGTTTGCCCGTTTTACCAGCCGTAGCATGCATGCCAAGACCGCCAAGGCCGTTTTCATTGAACACAATGACTTAACTCAGAGGTACTTGTCATGCAGCAGAACGAAACTCAAAACAGTGGTTGGATGATGCCGGCCGAGTGGGTCACCCACGCCGCCACCTGGATGGTCTGGCCGCATAACAAGACCCTTTGGGAGTCCGGCTGGCGGGTGACGCTGGCGCAGGTTCAAGAGGACTTCGCCCGGGTGGCCAACGCCATTGCCCGCTTCGAACCGGTGAAGCTGGTGGTCGACCCTTCAGCCGTCGCCAGCGCCAAGGCGTTGTGCGGGCCGAATGTCGAGCTGATCGAACTGGCGGTCAACGACAGCTGGTGCCGCGACTCCGGCCCGAGCTTCGTCTGCCACCCGCAGCAAGGCCTGGCCGGTGTGAGCTGGCGCTTCAATGCGTGGGGCGGCAAGTCGGCCCACGATCTGGACGAGAGCCTGGCCCGCCGTGCGCTCAACCACCTGGGCCTGGAGTGTTTCGGCACGGCGCTGAGCAACGAGGGCGGCGCCATTCATGTGGACGGCGAGGGCACGCTGATCACCACCGAATCGGTATTGCTCAACCCCAACCGCAACCCGGGCGTGACCAAGGCCGAGATCGAAGAGATCTTCACCCGCCTGCTCGGTGTGAAGAAAACCATCTGGTTGCCGGGCGATCCGGACTACGTGACCGGTGACATGACCGACGGCCACGTCGATGGCGTGTGCGCCTTTGCCCGTCCCGGCGTGCTGCTGGTGGACGCCACCCACGACAAGCAATCGGTGTACGCCGAAGTGGCCCGCGAGAACCGCCGCGCCCTTGAACTGGCCACCGACGCCCAGGGCCGCAAGTTCGAGTTGATCGAACTCTATGAAGCCTCCGATGCGGTGGACACCGAGGCTGAAGTGTTCTGCGCCTCCTACACCAATTTCTACATCGCCAACGGCGCGATCATCATGCCGGCCTATGGCATCGACGCCGATAACGTTGCCGCCGAAGTGTTGGCGCAGGCATTCCCGGGGCGTGAAGTGGTGCCGGTGCGGATCAACCATCTGGCCCATGGCGGCGGCGGTGTGCATTGCATCACCCAGCAACAGCCGGCTTGGCCGGTGCGGGGTTGATGCCATGACGCTGCTGACTATCGCCACCACCCAGATGCCTTGCACCTGGGACCTCAAACACAACCTCGACGAGGCCGAGCAATTGGTCCGCGAGGCCGCGGCCAAGGGCGCGCAGGTGATCCTGTTGCAGGAACTGTTCGCCACGCCGTATTTCTGCATCGAGCAACACCACAAACACCTGGCGCTGGCCGAGGAGTATCGCGACAGTCACGTGCTCAAGCGCTTCGCTGCGCTGGCCAAGGAACTCGGCGTGGTACTGCCGCTGAGCTGGTACGAGAAAGCCGGCAACGCCTACTTCAATTCGTTGAGCGTGGCCGACGCCGATGGCCGTCTGTTGGGCGTGTACCGCAAGACCCACATCCCCAACGCCATCGGCTATCAGGAGAAGGAGTACTTCAGCCCCGGCGACAGCGGTTTCCGGGTCTGGGACACCGCGTTCGGGCGCATCGGCCTGGGCATCTGCTGGGACCAGTGGTTCCCGGAAACCGCGCGCTGCCTGGCCTTGATGGGCGCCGAAGTGCTGCTGTTCCCGACCGCCATCGGCTCCGAGCCCGGCTGTGCCACCCTCGACTCGCGCGATCACTGGCAGATGACCATGCGCGGTCACGCCGCCGCCAACCTGCTGCCGGTGGTCGCGGCCAACCGTGTCGGCCGAGAAGCGGCGACCACCGATCCGACCCTGCAAATGAACTTCTACGGCTCGTCGTTCATCTGCAACCACAAGGGTAAATTGCTCGCCGAAGCCGACCGCGACAGCACCGGCGTGCTGGTGCACAGCCTGGACCTGGCGGCCATGCGCGAAGACCGCCTGACCTGGGGCATCTATCGCGATCGCCGTCCGGACATGTACGGCGCCTTGCTGACCCAGGACGGTCGCCAGATCCACTCACGCTGGGCAACCCAAGGGGTGTGACATGAACACGATCAACAAGCGGTGCCTGGCCATGGGGCTGGCGTTGAGCTGTGCGGTGCCGGCGTTGCACGCCGAGGAGAAAACCCTGCGGCTGTACAACTGGGCCGACTATTTTGCCGAAGACACCCTGAGCAAGTTCACCGCCGAAACCGGGATCAAGGTGATCTACGACGTCATGGACGGCAGTGAAACCCTTGAGGCAAAAATGCTCGCTGGCGGCAGCGGCTACGACCTGATCTTCCCCGGTGACACCGTGGCCGAACGCCTGATGCGCGCTGGCAGCCTGCAACCGCTGGACCAGTCCAAAATCACTGCTTTGGCCGACGTCGAGCCCGGATTGCAGAAACTGCGCTCGCACTATGAGCATTCGAGCAAAGCCACGGTCCCGTACACCTGGGGCACCATCGGCCTGACCTACAACGCCGAGCAGATCGCCCAGCGTGCGCCGGACGCGCCGGTCAACAGCCTGGACATGCTGTTCAAACCGGAACTGGCGGCGAAGTTCGCCGACTGCGGCATCTCGATGATCGACTCGCCGGACGAAGTGCTGGCGGTGGTGCTCAACTACCTCGGCCGCGATCCGCGCAGCGCCAAACCGGCGGACCTGGCGGCAGCCAGTGACATGCTGATGAAGATGCGGCCATACATCCGCAAGTTCCAGTCGCAACCGGTGACCGACCTGGTCAACGGCAACCTGTGCATGTCCCTGGGCTACAGCGGCGACATGACCCAGGCGCAGCGCACGTCTGACAGCGCCGGCAAGAAAACCACCTTCCACTACCGCATCCCCCGTGAAGGCACCACGGTGTGGATGGACACCATGGCCATTCCCGTCGACGCCCGTCACCCGGAATACGCCTACGCTTTCATCAACTTCGTCATGCGCCCGCAAAACATGGCGGCCATCAGCAACTTCACCGGCTACCCGACCTCCAACGCCAAGGCGCGGCCGGACGTCGATGCGGCGATGCGCAACAACCCGGACATCTACCTCGATGAAGCCACCTACGCGCGGTTGATTCCCGGCAAGGACATTCCCCAGGCCGACATGCGGGCACGCATGCGCACCTGGACCAAGTTCAAGACCGCTACGGTCAATTGATCACCGGTCGGCCCGCGGGCCGGCCAACCCCCGGATTTCAGGAAAACACATGCCGACACGTCGAACATTCATCAAGCAGGCATCGGTCATCGCCGGACTGGGCGCAGTGGCGTCCATGGGATTGGGCTTTGCTTCCCTGCCGGTGCGCGCGGCTGGCAAAAAAGACTGGTACATGCCCGATGAGGGTGACAAACACCAGCGGGCCTTCATCGCCTTCGGCGCACAGGCCGCGATCTGGGAGGACTTCACGCCCCACGTGCAAGAGGCCCTTGGGCGGATCGCCCGCAGCATCGCCCAATACGAGCCGGTCACCGTGTTCTGTCGCCAGAGCGAGCGGCGCCTGGCCGAAGCCAAATGCGGCAGCCACAACACCACGTTCGTGATCACCGAGCTGGATGACATCTGGATGCGCGACACCGGCGCCAATTTTGTCGTCGATGGCAACGGCGGTCTCGGCGCCGTGGACTTCAACTTCAACGGCTGGGGCAACAAACAGCAGCATGAGGAGGATGCGCAACTGGCCGCCCAGGTCGCCGAAAACGCCAAGGCGGATTACCAGCGCAGCGAACTGGTGGGCGAGGGCGGTGCCATCGAAGTGGACGGCCACGGCACCGCGATCATGACCGAAAGCAGCTGGATCAACCGCAACCGCAATCCGGACTGGAGCAAGGCCGATGTCGAGGCCGAACTGAAAGAACGGCTGGGGCTGCGCAAAATCATCTGGCTGCCGGGGATCAAGGGCAAGGACATCACCGACGCCCATGTCGACTTCTATGCGCGCTTCGTCAAGCCCGGCGTGGTCATCGCCAACCTCGACAATGACCCCGAGTCCTACGACTACAAGGTCACTCGCGCTCATCTGCAGATCCTCGAAAACGCCACGGATGCCGATGGCCGCAAATTGCAGGTGCATACCGTGTCGCCACCGCTGAACCCGCGCAACAGCCGGTTCAGCAAGGACAACCCGGACTTCGCCGCCGGCTACATCAACTACTTCGTGATCAATGGCGCGATCATCGCACCGGAATTCGGCGACAAGGAAGCGGATGCCAAGGCCTTCGACCTGCTGTCCGAGCTCTACCCGGACCGCGAAGTGGTGCAGCTCAACATCGACGCGATCTCCGCGGGCGGGGGCGGGATTCACTGCGTGACCAGTCACCAGCCGCTGGTGTGAGGATTCCAGACGTTACACAAAACCTGTAGGAGCGAGCCCGCTCGCGATGGACTCAAGAACGCCGCGTTTATCCAGCAAGCACGCGTTTTCGTTAACGCCCATCGCGAGCAGGCTCGCTCCTACAAGGGATTTTTGGTGAATCAGGTAAATCAGGTCTTGCTGGCTTTCAGGTAAGCCCCGAGGCGCCGGCCCATTTCTTCACCCAGCGCCTGCAAGCCACTCAGTGGCCGCACCATCACTTCAAACTCGACAATCCTGCCCTGTTCGTTGAAGCGGATCATGTCGATGCCCTTGAGCTCTTTCTCGCCGACTTTGGCGCTGAATTCGAGAATCACGTTCAAGCCATCCGCCGTGGCCAACTCACGGTGGTAGGCAAAGTCCTCGAACACGTTCATGACCGTGTTGAGGATCATCGACACCACGGGCGCCCCCGGATACGGCGTGTGCGCCATCGGCGAGCGGAACACCGCCTGCGGATCGAGCATTTCGGGCAGGCCGCTCAAGTCGCGTTTGCCGATCATCGCGTGCCACTGCTTCAGGGACGCTGCGACATTGGGGTTCAGGTTCAGCTCAGACATCTTCAACTCCTGTTTTTATTGTTGTGGTGCGAAAGCGTTGGTCGATGACCCTGGCGGCATCGTCGGCCCATTGACGGTAAAGCAGCGGCCCCGGATGAAAGCCATCGCTGGCCATCAGGCCCGGTTCGGGCACCAGCGGGGTGGTCAGCATCGTACATTGATCCATTCGATCTGCCAGATCCGCCAGATGTGCGTTGAAAACACGCGCCCGGAACCCCAGAAACCAGCGCAGCGGCTGCGGCAGGGCGGGGAACAGGTGCATCGGCGGAAGGGGCGACACGACAATCTGCCTCACCGCAAACCTGTCGCACAACAGCGCCATCAAGCGCCGTTGCCGAGCGAGCCACTGATCCAGGGTGAGTGAGCTGGTGACATCGTTGACGCCAATCGACAACAGCGCCACGTCGAACGACTCCACGGCGTGCTGTTCGAGCAGTTCCAGCAA
Source organism: Pseudomonas sp. P5_109 (assembly GCF_034009455.1). Classification (NCBI taxonomy): domain Bacteria; kingdom Pseudomonadati; phylum Pseudomonadota; class Gammaproteobacteria; order Pseudomonadales; family Pseudomonadaceae; genus Pseudomonas; species Pseudomonas sp. P5_109. Next base: position 4,548,191 of record NZ_CP125380.1, on the reverse strand, counting down.
CCCTTGCGAATCCAGACCGGAGCGCGCCCAGAGTTTCCACGACACCTGATAATCATCGGCCAGGCGCTCGACCAGCCGACCGCTCAGGGCTTCACCTTGAGTCGCCGCACCCACCCCCGCCGCGGCGCTGTCGCCGACAATCAACAAGCGCAGAACCTCGCCGCTGCCGGCCTCGCCCTGGCGTTCACCTTCGGCCTCCGGCAATTTGGGCGTCATTCGCCGGGTGTACAGGCCTTGCGCAAGCAACACCGGGCCGAGGAGGATTTTGGCGAGGGTTTCCGTATGGCTCATGGGCAGTTGCCTGATTGAAAGAGGGTGATCAGCCGGCGAACTCGTCATCGAAAATGCTCTCGATAGGCAGCGCAAACGCCCGGGCAATCTGAAACGCCAAGGGCAGGCTGGGATCATAGCGGCCATTTTCGATGGCATTGATGGTCTGCCGCGAAACATTCAACAACGCTGCCAGATCCACTTGTGACCACTTGCGTTCGGCGCGCAGTTCCTTGAGACGGTTTTTCATTGATAACGCCGCTTGGCAAGTCTAAGGCCGATCATCCACATCAGGCCCATCACTGGCCACACACAGACCCAGGACACGTGTGGAAAGCCGACATTCTCCAGAAAGCCGTAAGTGAAGGTCAGCAATGCCGAAGCGGCAAAGGCAAAACCGAGCGCCTCGTACTGAATGCGCAAATGCATTTCGTCCAGCGTGCGCATATTGCGCACCACCGCCCAACACATCAGCCCCGCAGGAATCACAGGCAGTAGCGTGATGATGATCTTCAGCGCCATGGCCATCTCTTGCTGATCCTTGAGCAGGATGAGCGACACGATCAGCAATATCGAGTACAGCGCCGTCGCAGCGCCCATTTCCATGTAATAGCGTTTCATTGCTTGCTCCTGATGTAAAAGACCCTTTACATACTCGCCGGAGATTTTATCGATGTAAAGGGTGTTTTACATCTGTGGGGCTGCCGATGAAAAAGCCCGGCTGATTGGGCGGGGCTTTTTGTCTGGATCACTGCACTGTCATCGACCCACCACGCACAACTCCCCCGTCGCCCGAATCATCGCCTGGCCATGCAGGTAATCCTTGATCAGCGCGGAGCGTTCGGTGGCCAGCCATTGCGGGCAGTTCGGGTCCTTGCGGTAGGGCAGGAACGCGGCGTACTGCTTGAGCAGCAGGTTTTGCAGTGTGTCGAGCTTCGGCCGGATCTGGTTATTGAGGTCCGGCCGTGGCGTATCCGGTGCCTTGTGCGCCGCTTGCCATTGTGCGAACCGGCCGTATTGCACCAGTTTGCTCGCTTCGATCTGGGCGGCGATCAGGTCGGCGACATCATCGGGGTCGAGCTGGCGCTGGGTCGCCTGCTTGCGCGCGTTGGCGATGACTTGCGCCTCCCGGGCGTTGTCCTGGATCGGCTTGCCGCTGTCCCACTTGGTCAGCGCCACCAGTTCACTGATGTACAAGCGCTCATTCATCGTCGCCAGCAACGGTTGCAGGGCATCGGGCGCCGGGGGCGTGGTGCTGGCCTGGGCGCCGCCAGCGAGCAAGCCGAGCAGGGTACAGGCCAGCCAGTGCGGCAGGCGTAGGGAACGGGGCATGGACGGAATCTCCTTGGACGCAGGAATCACTCCGGCTTGTGTATCACAAGTGCGGCCAGGGAACGATAGGTTGCGAAGGATTCAGGCGAGCAGCCGTTCAATCTGCGCCAGTTCCCAGGTGCTGAGCAAACTCACCGGGTCGGTACCGAAGCGCTGCCCGATGTCGAGCGCATACTCGCGGCCATCGGGGCATTGGCCGTGCAGGCAGTGGCGCAAGTGGCCGGCGTCGACCTCCAGAGTCAGTTGCCAGCCGTCGATGTCGACCTGTACATGACCAGACTTGCAGTGTTCATCGAGACGCTTGAACGTGCGAATACCCTGGGCGGCGTCGCGCAACGGCTGGTAAACCTCGCGGGCGGTGAGGGTGGGCACGGGTGTCTCCGGGGTGGAATCGGGGAGACACAGGATAGATCATCAGCCTGCAAAAAAGCCCGGCTGATGAGCCCGAGTATCACTCCGGGGGCCACCGGTCGCCCCGCAACAAAGAGAAAATCCGGTGTTTCGGTCTAGACCACCTGCACATTCTGAGCATTGCTCGCCACCGCATGACAACCGCAGGCCAGGAGATGGCCTTGCAAAACGAGCTCAATGCCGTTCATACGCCGGCGCGGATGCCCTTCTACGAAGGCAAACTCGCCCAGATGCAGTGGACAGGTAGCTTTGTCGCCCAGCACTGCAGGAGTTTTTCCATTGAGGGTATGCGTGCCTTCGAGCTGGCAGGAAACCACCTTGCCGCCACTGCTGGTGGCATCGCCAAGGCAAATGGGATGGCTCATGTCCTGGGTACTCCGCCGTTAGGGGAGCCGAACTTGAAGGGATCGGCACCACGGTTCTCGCGGTTCTTTTCTTTTCGTGCATCGTCCGGCGGGCGGATCATTTGTACTGTCAGGCTGCCGTCCGGGCCGGCGTAGACCACCGCGCTGGCTCCGCCGTCCAGGTAGCTGGCGATGGTTGCCAGGTTGATTTCCACCAGGGCCCCACTAACCCCGGTATTGCCCAGACGCCGACCGATGTCGTAACCCTCGTCGACATTACCCAACTCGATGCCATGGCCGTCCGTGTTCAGGCCTTGCAAGGCGTTAGTCAGGGCGATTTCTGCGTCCCGGTTGTCGGTGGTGTCATAGAACACGCGGACCGGTTGCTGCCCTTTGGGTAACGTCTCCAGGGCTTGCAGCCAGCCTGCCTGCAGGGCCTTGGCCTGCAACGCCGGTTTTAGCCGCTGACCGTGTTCATCCTGCATCGAGACCTTGATCGGTCGGTGTAAAAAACCCAGCACCGGCGCGGCGTCGAACTCTTTGACCTGGTGCTGGGCCCAGCGGATGGGTAGCCAGGGGGAGGGTTCGAACTCTCCTGGCCCGCGGTTGCTGATGGTTTGCCAAAGGGCGGGGAGTTGGGATTGCCAGTAGGCGGTGGACATGGTGCCGGGAGCTAAGGGATCTTGAGCGCCTTTGGCACGCTCCGCCTCTTCGTACACATCTAGAAACTCACGGGATTGTTTCCAGTAAAACGCCCACAACTTACCCAAATCAGTGTCTTTGTTCTGGTTGTCCTCACGTTCGTGGGTGGCATAACGGCGAATGTACCGATCCACCCTATCCGAGCGAGTGACCAGCAGTCCGGTCATGCTTTCGTACACCGTGGGGACGACATGGCCGTTCTGCAAGCCAGGGGTACCAGCCACGCGTAAACCGTTTCGCGTGACGTCGCCGTCCTCGCTCACGATCAAGGCTTGGGGCACTTCGGGGTTGTCATCAAAGAACTGGAACAATCGCTCGATCATGCCTTGGGCATGGGTTGTATTTTCCGCGTCCTGCCATAAAAAGAGCGTGACGCCCAAGGTTGCGGCATTGCGACCGCCGAGGATATTACTCGCCGCCCCGGTATCTGAAGGTTGCTTGGGCGGTGCGATGGAAAACACCGGGATTGGCCAGTACGCTACTGACGCGCCTGCCGAATGCTTGAACGCCACACGGATTTTGATATCTCTGGAGTTTTCTCTGGATCGTAGTGATGCCTTGTAGTCCTTGGGATCTCGTGAGTAAATCGACACAAAGTTGTTCTTTTTTTTCTTGATGAATTGCCAGATCTCCGATTGGTGGTCCTGGTAGATCCCAAGCCCAGCCCCGCGGATTTCCAATGCGTAAGTCCGCACTTGCGTGGCTTGCTGCTCGGCGATTTGCGCCATGACGTTGGCTTTATAGGCGGCAAGTCCTGCCTTTTCACTGGCCACGGCCTTGCCCCACCAGTGGACGCTGAAAATCAGCAGCAAGGGGCCCAGGATGGCGGCGATTCCCCAGCGCAGTACCGGGTTGATCTTACGAAGCTCCACGTCAGGTAACCCGTACGTTCAAAGCATTGCTCGCCACCGCATGACAACCGCAGGCCAGGAGATGGCCTTGCAGTACGAGGGGAATGCCGTTCATACGCCGGCGCGGATGTCCTTCGACGAAGGCAAACTCGCCCACGTGCAGTGGGCAGGTAGCCCTGTCGCCCAGCACCGCCGGTGTTTTTCCTTTGAGGGTATGCGTGCCTTCGAGCTGGCAGGAGACGACGCTGCCGCCACTGCTGGTGGCATCGCCCAGGCAGATGGGATTGGTCATGGTTTTGCTCCCGGCATGCGAAACCTGAACGGGTCGGCACCGTGGGTTTGCTGGTTCTTCGTTTTACGGGCTTCGTCTGGCGGGCGAACCATTTGCACGGTGACGCTGCCGTCTTCGCCGGTGTACACCACCGCGCTGACACCACCTTCCTGATAGCTGGCAATTGTGGCGAGGTTGATTTCGACCAAAGCGCTACTGACGCCGGTGTTGCCCAGGCGCCGACCGATGTCGTAGCCCTCGTCGACATTGCCCAGTTCGAGGCCGGATCCATCGACATTGAGGCCGTGCAACGCAATGGTCAGGGCAATTTCGCCTGAGGTGTTGTCGGTGCTGTCGTAAAACACGCGTACCGGTTTTTCATCCTTGGGCAGGGTTTCCAGTGCCTTTAGCCAGCCTGCTTGTAGCGCCTTGGCCTGTAGCGCGGGTTTGAGTGGTTTGCCGTTGTCGTCATGCATCGGGATTTTGATCGGGCGGTGCAGGTAGCCCAGGACCGGGGCTTTATCGAACTCCTTGACTTGATGTTCGGCCCAGCGCACCGGTAGCCATGCGGAGGGTTCGAAATGGCCGGGGCCTCGGTTGCTCAGGGTTTGCCAGAGGGTGGGGAGTTGCGATTGCCAGTAGGTGGAGGACATGGTGCTGGGGGCATTTGGTTCTTCCACACCCCTTGCCCGCTCAGCATTTTCATACCAATCGATGAACGCAGCATCACGATTCCAGTAGTACGCCCACAACTTGCCCATGTCGGTATTTTTGTTCTGGTTGTCCTCTGAATCGTGGGTGGCAAAGGGGCGGATGTAACGGTCTACCCGATCCGAACGGGTGACGAGCAAGCCAGTCATGCTTTCGAATACAGTCGGGACCGCATGGACGTTTTGCAGGCCGGGGGTGCCGCGCTTTCGGTAAACGCTTTGGGACACATCGCCGTCCTTGCTAACGATCAATGCCTGTGGCACTTGTGGGTTGTCGTCAAAAAATACGAAAAGCCGTTCGATCATTGCTTGGGCATGAGCGGTGTTTTCGTCGCTTTGCCAGAGAAACTGTGTCACCCCCAAAGTGGCAGCATTTCGACCTGAGTTGATCAGACCAGCAGCTTTGTAGCCTTTTTCATAAGGATCTGGTGGTCCCAACGCAAACACCGGAATTGGCCAGTAGGCCACTGAGTCGCTGGCTGAATGCTTGAACGCAACGCGTATGTTGATTTTTTGGGTGATCTCTCGAGAACTCACTGAAGTGTCATAATCCTTGGGGTCTCGCGAATAGATCGAAGTGAAATTGTTGTTGGTCTTTTTGATTTCCCGCCAAATTGATGATTGATGCCAATTATCAACGGCAAGCCCCGTTCCCCGTATTTCCAGCGCATAAGTACGCTCCTGGGTAGCGATGTGCTCGGCTCTTTCGGCCATGACTTTTGATTTGTAGGCCGCGAGCTCTGCCTCTTCGTAGGCTACGGCCTTACCAAACCAGTGCCCGCTGTAGGTCAACACCAGCGCGCCAAAAATACTTGCTGCTCCCTTAAGCATCACGGCGCTCATATCCCCCAACTCCCTGTTTTCAGCCTGTGCGGTGTAGATGACGACGAGTAAAAAACCAAGCCCAATAGCTATCAGTACCCCCGCAGTCCAGAGATAGCCCTTCAGCTTCGGCCGCTGTGATTTGTCCTGCTGGCGATCCCTCATGCACCTTTTCCCTTCGAGCCGATTATTAGTGCTGGCGGCGTTAGCGAAACCAGCTCGTTTGAAGGAAACTTACCCTTGTCGTAATACTGATAACTGGCCTTTACCAACGCCCGCGCCTTTGCACTCAGTCGCGACCAACCCAGAAAACTGCTGACTACTTCAAATCGATTTTCATCCATCTTCCAATCCGCAATCGCCACCAACACCTCCCGCATCACCGGATCATCCAGACACTTGGCCTGCCCAATCGCAATGTCCATCGCCGTCACCCAGCGATGGTTCTGCGGGCTACGCAAAACTGCCGAGTGATAGCTGTTGTCAGTCCATTCCTTCTGATCAACTTGCATGCGCGCACGGATTTCGCTAGGGGTTTCCTCGCGGTAGATGCGGTAGTGGTCCTTACGATTGAGCATCGGATTGCCGGACACCGGTGTCTGGCGCAGGGCCCGAGTCTGGTCGTCCGGCTCTTTGCCGTGATTCCAGCGAACAAGCCCTTCGTCCAAGTCGAGTCGCTTGTCGCTGTTGGTCACATAAATCCATTTGAAAGAGGCACCGGGGTTGCCCAATGCAGCGTTTTGCGACACCGCATCCGGTCGATCCTTTCCTGCCTCATGGGTAGACCCCGTCACGGCTTCACCACCGAACATCTGCGGCGCATGGGGTGGGTGCAGTTGCTCGGCATTGATGTTGCGCGTCTGGCCTTCACTGACCCCGGCTTGCGAGGCTATCGCCGCCACTGACCAGCCACCGGGATAGCGCGGCTCTCCTTCGGCGCGCGTGAAGTCTGGTTGCGCAGCCTTGCCCACGAATACCGGCTCGCCGTCGCGCAAGCGCTTGGTCCACAAGCGCTGGTAAAAACGCATGGATTGCAGCGCGGTCATGGCCGGCTCGCCTTTGGGCAGCGTGTCCGGCACGCCGTAAGTGCCGATGCCTTGCACATCATCCAGCGCCACGGTGGTGTCGTCCGGGCAGAAATACAGGTAGACCTTGCCGCGGTTGTCGCGCTCGGGAAACACCAGGGTTTTCCCGTCGGCACTCAAGCGCTGGCCTTGTTCGGGTGACCAGCGCGGCCCCGTGCGACCGCCATAACCCGGCAGGCTACAGCGCAGGGCACTGAGGGGTGGTTGCGCATGGGGTGATTGGGTGGTGTGTTGCACGATGTCGATCAGGGTTTGCAGGGTTCGCAAGTTTTTCGGCGTGGCATCCGGCAGTACCGAATAGGGCGAGGCCACCATGATGGCGCAGTCGGCACAGCGTTCACTGCGATCCACCAGCATGGCCTGGGCGAGCAAGGTGATCAGCGTGCCCTGGCTGTGCCCCATGATGGTGATGGTTTCATCGGGGGAAACGCGACGGATCTCGCTGACCAGCATGGCCAGCCGGGTGGCCGCGAGCACGAAATAACGCCGGTTCGGTCCCTTGCCCATGTACAGGGAGTTGGGCATCGTGGGTTGTACCCAATGGCGCAGCCACTTGGCGAAACCCTCTTCGTACATCTCCAGCAGATTGTTGGTGGCATTCGAAAAGAAACCGCCGCCCTTGGCGAAGTGACGGTCCAGACGATTGTCGAACCGGTCCTGGAATTGATGCCGCAGCCTAGCCGGATCGCCATTTTTATCGCGTTTTATCTCTCCGGGTTCGGCTCTGTAGCCCCAATAAAACGGGATCATCAGGCTGCGGGTTTTGGGCGCCTCAGTGTCGCGCTGGTAGAGGTAAGTATCCGGATCGTCGAGTATTTGCCCCTCGTTATCCTTCCACGCCTTCCTGGGCGTACTGTTAGCCTCGTTGTACTTGGCCCCATACCGCCCCGCCTTCAAATCCGGCCGATCCAGCCGCTCGTTCACCCCCTGGCACAACCCGGTTTCCACCGACTCATAGGACGCGCCGGGGTCATTCACACCGTGCAGGAAAATCACCACCCCCGGCAGGTCGGCAGGCACTTCCATTTTGCGCACGGTGTTGCAGTTGGGCATCAGGCGGGTGGTGAGTTGCGCCACGCAGTACGGATCTTCGCTGCTCATTGGCGGTCACCGTTCGGGCCTTTGTCACGTAACGCCGATGCATCGCCCAGGCAGAGGGGATTGGTCATGTCCTGGGTACTCCGCCGCTAGGGGAGCCGAACTTGAAGGGATCGGCACCCCGGTTCTCGCGGTTCTTTTCTTTGCGGGCCTCGTCCGGTGGGTGGATCATTTGCACCGTCAGGCTACCGTCCGGGCCGGCGTAGACCACCGCGCTGGCTCCGCCGTCCAGGTAGCTGGCGATGGTCGCCAGGTTGATTTCCACCAGCGCCCCACTAACCCCGGTATTGCCCAGACGCCGACCGATGTCGTAACCCTCGTCGACATTACCCAACGCGATGCCATGGCCGTCCGTGTTCAGGCCGTGCAAGGCATTGGTCAGGGCGATTTCAGCGTCCCGGTTGTCGGTGGTGTCATAGAACACGCGGACTGGTTGCTGACCTTTGGGTAACGTCTCCAGGGCTTGCAGCCAGCCAGCCTGCAGGGCCTTGGCCTGTAGTGCCGGTTTTAGCCGCCGGCCCTGTTCATCCTGCATTGAGACTTTGATTGGTCGGTGCAAGTAACCCAGCACCGGCGCGGCGTCGAACTCTTTGATCTGATGCTGGGCCCAGCGTATCGGTAGCCATGGGGAGGGTTCGAACTCTCCTGGCCCGCGGTTGTTGATGGTTTGCCAAAGGGCGGGGAGTTGCGATTGCCAGTAGGCGGTGGACATGGTGCCGGGGGCATCGGGGTTTGCAAAACCCTTGGCACGCTCCGCCTCTTCGTACACATCCCGAAACTCACGGGAATGCTTCCAGTAAAATGCCCACAGCTTGCCCAGGTCCGTGTTTTTGTTTTGGTTATCCTCAGGCTCGTGGGTGGCATAACGACGGATGTACCGATCCACCCGATCCGAGCGAGTGACCAGCAGCCCGGTCATGCTTTCGTACACCGTGGGGACGACATGGCCGTTCTGCAAGCCAGGGGTGCCAGGCTTGCGATAGACATCACGCGTCACGTCACCGTCCCGACTTGCGATCAGCGCTTGTGGAACTTGGGGGTTGTCGTCAAAAAACTGGAACAGCCGCTCGATCATGCCTTGCGCGTGTGAGGTGCTTTCATCGTCCTGCCAGAGGAACTGGGTTACCCCCAAGGTTGCCTTATTACGGCCTGAATTGATCAAACCGGCGGCTCGGTAGCCTTTCTCATAAGGGTCTGGAGGACCTAGCGCAAACACCGGGATTGGCCAGTACGCCACTGACCCGTTCGCTGAATGCTTGAACGCCACACGAATGTTGATGTTCCTGGTTATTTCCCGGGAGCTTAAAGAAGAATCATAATCCTCGGGGTCTCGAGAATAGATTGAAGCGAAGTTGTTGTTCTTTTTTTTAATTTCTCGCCATATCGACGATTGATGCCAATCATCCACTGCCATCCCCACCCCGCGGATTTCCAACGCATAAGTCCGTACTTGCATGGCTTGCTGCTCGTTGATTTGCGCCATGACGTTGGTTTTGTAGGCGGCAAGCCCCGCCTTTTCACTGGCCACGGCCTTGCCCCACCAATGAACGCTGAAAATCAGCAGCAAGGGCCCCAGGATGGCGGCGATCCCCCAGCGCAGTACCGGGTTGAGGTTACGAAGTTCCACGTTGTTTTCCTGTGCCTTGATGTGGGCCAGCCAGACGAAGCCGAGCCAAAGGACCAGCAGTACGCCGGCGATCCAGAGATAGGGTTTCAGTTTCGGTAACGTTCGGGGACGGTCTTGAGGATCGCTCACAAAGCACCTCCTTTTTTAGCGGCGCTGGCAAGCAGAGTGGGGGGTGTCAGCGAGACCAGATCGGAGGGCGGAAATTCTCCCTCCTGGTAATATTGATAACTGGCCTTCACTAATGCCCGAGCCTCAGCGCTTAGTCGCGACCAACCTGGCAACTCACTGGTTTTCCTGAATACCTCTTCATCCATCTTCCAATCCGCTATCGCCACCAACACCTCGCGCATGGCCGGTTCATCAAGGCAATGCGCCTGGCCAATGGCAATGTCCATCGCTGTCACCCAACGCTGGTTTTCCGGGCTGCGCAGGATCGCCGAGTGGTAGGAGTTGTTTCCCCAGGTCTTCTGGTCATGCTCCATGCGTGCCCGGGCCTCGCGTGGGGTTTCCTCGCGCTCGTGGCAGGAACTGCTACTGGAGCGGGCCGCGCCTTTTCGTACGGCGCGCGTGTGGTCTTCCGGGTCTTCGGACAAGCCGTTGAAACGGGCTAACGCCTCCCGCTGCGAGGTGTTCGGGGCGTCATACTCGGCGGGCATTTTTATCCACAAAAAGGTCGCGGCGTCTTTGCCAAGCGCGACGCTCTTGGCCACCTCATCGGGTTTGTCCAGACCTGCGGTGGTCGAACTGCCGGTTAGCGCTTCGCCACCGAACATCTGTGGCGCATGGGGCGGGTTCAGGGCCTCGGCATTGATCAGGCGTTCCTGCCCCTTGGCTATCGGCGCTTGCGAGGCCACTCCGGTGACAAAGGACGCGCCCGGGTAGCGGTGCTCGCCCGGCGCGCGGATGAACTCAGGTTGTGGCGGCTTGCCCACCAGCACTGGCTCGCCGTCACGATGGCGCTTGGTCCACAGCCGTTGATAAAAACCCATCGATTGCAGCGCCTTCATCGCCGGCCGACCATCCGGTGTTGCATCCGGCACACCGTAGGTGCCTATGCCTTGTACGTCGTCCAGGGCCACGGTGGTATCGTCCGGGCAAAAATACAGGTACACCTTGCCGCGATTGTCGCGCTCGGGGAAAACGCTGAGGTTGCCGATCTTGTTCAGGCGGGTCCCTTGCGTCGGTGACCATCGAGGGCCGCTGCGACCGCCATAGGTTTTGGCTTCCCTGAGCGCGGATAACGGTGGCTGGGTATGGGGCGTTTGCGTGACCGCCATGACGATACGGATCAACGTGGCGAGGGTGTCATGGTCTTTGGGGGTGACCTTGTGCAGCAAGCTGTAAGGCGAGTCCACGAGAATCAGGGTGTCGGCGCAGCGCTGCCCCTTGTCCATCAACAGGGCCTGCGCCAGTAACGCAATCAGGGTGCCTTGGCTATGGCCCATGAGGGTGATGGTTTCATCGGGGGATACCCGGCGAATTTCCCTGACCAGCATCGCCAGACGGTGAGCGGCCAACACAAAGTAATGCCGCAGCGGCGCATTGGCGAAGAGCAGGTAATTGTTCGGCTTGATCAATTCGACCATGCCGGTTTTCCGGTTGGCCTTGAAGCCTTCACCGTACATCTCTTCCAGGTTGTTGGTGGCATTGACAAAAAAACCACCGGCCTTGGCAAAGTGGCGATCCAGGCGATTGCCCTGGATATCCTGAAACTGGTTGCGCACCCTGAACGGATCACCGGCGTCATCGCGCTTGACGTGTTCCGGCGCGGCGCGATAACCCCAGTAGAACGGGATCATCAGGCTGCGGGTTTTGGGATCGTCCGTGTCGCGCTGATAAAGATAAGTGTCAGGGTCGTCGAGTATTTGTTCTTCTTTATCTGTCCACGTTTCCCGAGGCGTTTTTTCAGCCTTGTGGTACTTGCTCCCATACCGCCCCGCCTTGAGATCCGGCCGATCCAACCGCTCGTTCACCCCCTGGCACAACCCGATTTCCACCGACTCATAGGACGCGCCGGGGTCATTCACGCCGTGCAGGAAAATCACCACCCCCGGCAGGTCGGCAGGCACTTCCATTTTGCGCACGGTGTTGCAGTTGGGCATCAGGCGGGTGGTGAGTTGCGCCACGCAGTACGGATCTTCGCTGCTCATTGGCTGTCACCGTTCGGGCCTTTGTCACGTAACGCCGACACTTGCGCCTGATGCATCTGCTCGCGCTCCACCCGCTCCGTCATTCCGCTTGAATCTGTCAGTCCTTGCACTGTGCCGCCATCCTCCAGTTTGATTTGGTAAGCATGCTCGACTGCCAATCGGACGCTGTCGTCGCCGTGGCCGGGGTAGTGAATGGCCAGGCGTTGCGCGGCGGGATCGCGACCGAACGAGGGCACCGAGGCACTGTCAGTCTTGGGCCCCACCCAGTCATGCTCGCCGGCATGCACGATGGCCTTGCCTTGCGTGCCGATCTCGACCCCGCCGCCGATCCTGATGTAGCTGCCGTCATCGGCCACCAGGCGAATGGTCGGGGCGGTGATGAGGATTTCGCCTTCGGCTGCCGAAAGGTGCAGGTTCTTTTGCGCGTTGAGCACCATGTCGTCGTCCTGGGCTTGCACCAGCACCTTGCCGCGATTGGCAATGGCGCTGATGCCTTCGTCCTGGGCGAAGGCGCTGATCCCTTTGCCGGCGTGCAGGCGCATGGCCGCGCCGCTGGTCAACTGCAGGTGATCCTGGGCGGTGGTGTCGTGATTCTCGCCGGCGTAGTGCACCTGTGAACGCGGCGTGGCGCTGGCAATGCCGGCCTCGGCCGCCAGCGCGAGCACCGGCTCACCCGAACTGTTGCTGGTCGGTTCAGGCCACTGACTCAACGACCGACGCAACGCCTCGATGCCCTGGGTGTCGACCTGTCGGCTGCCTCGGGCAGCGGCGGTCTGGCCGAGGGACTGGAACAGTTCGCCGCACTCGGCCAACAGCTTGAGCAGTTCTTCACGGTCCAGCTGTGAGCCCTGCGCCTCGTGGCGAGCGTAGGTGGTCAACAACATCCCTTGAGCCGCCCGCAGGGCGATCGCGGCATCGCTGCGCAGTTCGGCGCCCTGGCCGCGCGCCTGGGCCTGTCCATCGGTTCGTGGCGTAACGAGCTTGCCCAGATTCAGCGCGGAGGCCTGATGGGTCGTGCCCAGTCGGGCACGCAGCGCGCCGGGGGTATCGTCGAAGAGCAGTTCGTTGAAGCCCTTGCCCTGATGTTCCCGAGTCCGGATCCCCGCTAACGTTCGATTGCCCGGTAGCCCCGTGGCATTGCTGAAGTGCGGGGGGAAATGGTCGGCGTTGTAAAGCACCGATGTCACCAGGGGGCGGTCGATATCGCCGCCGAGGAAGGTGACGAGCACTTCCTGCCCGATGCGTGGCAAAAACTGATGACCGAAGCCGTCGCCGCCACTGGGCATGGCGACCCTTAGCCAGGTCGTGCATTGGGCATCCCGTGGCTGTAATGACCGGGAAAGTCGTAGATTTCGTAGGTTGGAACATCACCTTGGATATTGACACTGGGCATGCTGACCGGCAGCGGATTGCGCGGTTGCTGGTAGTCGAAGGTCTGGATAGCCATCTTGCCGGACTGCAAAACCCGATGACTGCTCCAACGGGTGATCGAGTCGGCGGTCTCGGTGACCGAGGCACTGTGGTAACGAATCCGCGGTTGCCGGGCTAACGGTTCGAGGCTGCGGGAATGGTCGGTGATGATCAGGCGGTGTTCTTCCTTCGAATGATCGAAGTAGAAAAACAGACCCTCACGTTCCAGCAGGCGCAAGACGAAGTCCAGATCGCTCTCGCGGTATTGCGTGATGTAGCTGTGCGACTTGAGCGACTGCTCCAGACGGAACTCGAATCTGGGCAGTACGCCATAGTTGGCGAACACCGTGCGCAGAATGTCCTCGAGGGTTTGCTCCTGAAAGATCCGCGAGTCGAAGCGTCGCGACAGCATCCACAGCCAGGGGCTCAAGGTGGCCGAATAGTAAGCCAGGCCGCCGTCACTTTTCTGCAGGCTGAATCGACTGATGTAACCGTGGATGTAACGTGCCTCGCCGGTCGACAGTTCAATGTCGAGCAGCGCGGGTTGCCCCATCAATGACTTGAGTTCCAGTCGTGCGTCCTGGCTGATCAGCGCCAACTCGAAACTGAATAAGGTCGACATCCCTTCAGAGCCGGAAAAGCGTTCGAGCAGCAATTCTTGCGGGTTTTCAATCGGGGAGGTGAATGTGATCAACCGCCGGTTCTGCGGCGAAAAAATCTTTGTCAGTTCCATTAACAAGCTTCCTGCGGCATCAGCAATCCGTGTTTGCCTCAGGAAATACGCGTCCATGCCCCTGGACAAACCCAAAGGCGGGAATTAAGACGCTTATGAAATAACTTGTATGTAGGGCGATTCCTTTTTTGGATTAAGAATTGTCCGCGAATCGGGAAGTCTGGCCCTGACTCAGGGGCCAACCTGTTTCAGGACCAGACAAGTGCACGCCATCAACTTCCGGCTTGCTTGTTCAACGCCGCCTCCGCCGCCGCAATTTCAGCCTGGCGCTTGACGATCATGTCGCCCACCGGTGGCCCCTGGAACCGTCGCGCTTCAAAACCGAACCAGACGATGGCGGTCAGCACCAGGAAGCCGATGGTGATGTACAGCGCCCAATCGTTCGGTGGCTGGATGCCGATCACGAAGATGATGATCATCGACAGGACCGAGAGTATCGCGAACACCGAGTACCAGAATCGCCCCATGTTCCACGGCCCCATGGTCGGCCACTTCGACGTCCCGTAGGTGAACAGGCCGAGCACGATGGGGATGGCGAAGGAGAAGAACAGGAAGATCACCGTGCAGGACACCACGATCGTGTAGACCGGCGTTGCCCCGACCGAGATCACCGACGAGCCCCAGTCGAACAGGACGGCCAGGGTGGCACCGGTCCAGATCGCCGCCACCGGGCTGCGAAAGGTCGGCGACACCGAGGCCAGGGCTTTGGAGCAGGGCAGGCCACCGTCCCGGGAGAAGGCGAAGATCATCCGCGAAACCGAGGTGACCGTGGCCAGCCCGCAGAGCACCTGCGAGATGAAAATCGCCACGTAGAGCACCAGTTTCAAGGTCGGGTTGACCTGGGTGTTCATGGCCCAGAAAAACACGTTCCAGCCTTGTTTGGCCGCCTCGTCCATGTTCGGCAACATCAGCACGAACGCGCTGAGCATCAGCCAGCCGAACAGCAGCGACCAGACCACCGACATGACCATGCCGCGCGGCACCGACATGGCCGCGTTGCGGGTTTCCTCGGAGGTGTGCGCAGAAGCGTCATAGCCGGTGATGGTGTAGATCGGCAACAGCAGGCCGAGCATGAAGATCCAGCCGTTGGAGACCTGCGGCCAGACGCCGCCACCCGCCTCGCCGGAGTAGTTGCCGAAGGTCCACAACCGCGCAAACTCATAGCTCGGTGCCGACATCAGGCAGACGATGGTCAGCGCCAGCGCCGTGGCGAAGATCAGGTAACCGGAGAAGTCGGTGAGCTTGGCGGTCAGGCCAATGCCCAAGTGGTTGCACAAGGCCTGCACGCCGGTGAGGATCGCCAGGAAAATCACCCGGACCGTGGTCGTGTCCTCCATGCCCAGCGCCGGTCCGAAGGCGCCGAAAAAGAAGTAGTAGGTGCCGACGTTGATCGCACCCAGCACCGTGACCAGCCCCAGCAGGTTGAACCACGCGGTCAGCCAGCCCGTGAAGCGGTTACCCAGGATCGAACCCCAGTGGTACAGGCCGCCAGCGGTGGGGTAGGCCGAGGAGATCTGCGCCATGGCCATGGCGAACACCCCGGAGATCAGGCAGCCGATCGGCCAGCCGATCCCGATGGAGATGCCACCCGCGCCCGAGGTGCCCTGGGCCAGCGAGTTGATGCCACCGGAGAGGATGCAGATGATCGAAAAGGAAATGGCGAAGTTGGAGAAAACTCCCATGCGTCGTGAGAGTTGCTGGGCATAGCCCATGCTATGCAGCACCTTGACGTCATCGTCGTGCGTTTCGGTGCCCGGCTGGCTTGCTGGGTTCATCATGTGTGCCCCTTCAGGTTTTGGACAGGCCGAACTGAGCCGCCGTAGGCTCGACCTGGGTTTTCTGTGGGGGCGAGCCTGCTCGCGATGGACTTGACGATGATGCGGGGTGTCAGGTTGCCCGAGTCATCGTTGACGTCCATCGCGAGGAGGCTCGCTCCTACAGACGGCCGTGAAACGCCGCATCGAAAATCTTTGCCACGCCGTCCCGGGTCAGGGGCAGCGGGTTGCCGCCGGCGGAGGGGTCGACGACCGCCATGTCTGTCACCAGGTCGGCCTGTTTATCGTCCACCCCCAATTCAAACAGGGTGTGCGGCACGGCGATGTCCTTGCGCAGCTTGAGGACGAAGGCCAGGAAACTGTCGAAGCCGGGTGAGGGCAGGCGCAGGTACGCTGCCAGGCGAGTGATGCGCTCCTCGATGGCCGAACGGTTGAACTGCAGGACGTAGGGCATCAGGGTGGCATTGGTCATGCCGTGATGGGTGTCGTACAGCGCGCCAATCGGATGGGCGAGGGCATGCATCCCGCCCAGGCCTTTCTGGAAGGCCGTGGCGCCCATCGCCGCCGCCGCGAGCATTTGCGCGCGCGCCTCGAGGTCCGACGGCGTGTGCACCGCCTTCACCAGAGAATTGGCGACCAGGCGCATGCCTTCCACGGCAATGCCGTCAGCCAGGGGGTGAAAGCCGGGGGCGCAGTACGCCTCCAGGCAATGCGATAACGCGTCCATGCCGGTGCCGGCGGTGATTTTGGCCGGCATGCCGACGGTGAGGGCCGGGTC
Organism: Pseudomonas sp. P5_109; assembly: GCF_034009455.1. Classification (NCBI taxonomy): domain Bacteria; kingdom Pseudomonadati; phylum Pseudomonadota; class Gammaproteobacteria; order Pseudomonadales; family Pseudomonadaceae; genus Pseudomonas; species Pseudomonas sp. P5_109. The sequence goes on along the minus strand of NZ_CP125380.1, from coordinate 4,531,822 downwards.
GCTGATCACCACGCGCGGCATCATTTTCGGGTGGAAGATGATGCGTTTGGTGTGGGTGCGCTCGTCGATGATCACCGCTGCGCGACCGACTTCGGAGCCGGTTCCCGCCGTGGTCGGCACGGCAATGACCGGGGCGATGCGGCTGTCGTCGGCACGGGTCCAGTAGTCGCCGATGTCCTCGAAGTCCCAGACCGGGCGGGTCTGGCCGCTCATGAAGGCAATCAGCTTGCCCATGTCCAGGCCACTGCCACCGCCGAAAGCGATCACGCCATCGTGCTGGCCGGCGCGCCAGGCATCGAGCCCGCCGGCCAGGTTGGCTTCCACCGGATTGGGCTTGAGGTCACAGAACAGCGCCACGCCAAGACCGGCGGCGCGCAATGCTTCCAGCGCCGCCGTGGTGATCGGCGCGCGCGCCAGGCCGCTGTCGGTCACCAGCAAGGGGCGCTGGATACCCTGGCTGCGACAGACCTCGGCCAGCTCGGCGATGCGCCCGACACCGAACCGAACGCTCGTGGGGTAGTTCCAGTTTCCTGTCAGGTTCATGGTCTACACCTCGTGACGCAGATGAAAGGATTTGGCCCGGGTCAGATGCTCGTAACCCAGTGGCGACAGAGTGACGCCGCGCCCACTGTTCTTCACGCCGGTCCAGGCCAGTGCCGGGTCCAGGTAATCGCAGCGGTTCATGAACACGGTGCCGGTGGCGATCTCGTTGCCCAGGCGTTCGGCCGCTGCGAGGTCCAGGGTCCAGATGGACGCGCTGAGCCCAAACTCACTGTCGTTCATCAAGGCGATGGCTTCTTCATCACTGGCCACCGGCATGATGCCGACCACCGGGCCAAAGCTTTCGTCGCGCATGACCGACATCTGATGGTTCACGTCCACCAGCACTTGCGGTGCCAGGTAGGCGCTGCCCGGAACGTCGGTGGGAAAGGACTGTGGATCGATCAGCGCCGTCGCGCCCTGGGCCAGTGCTTCGGCGATCTGGCCACGCACGAAGAAGGCGGCGCCCGGTGTGACCAACGGACCGAGGGTGGTGGCTTCGTCCAGCGGGTTGCCCAGCACGTACTGGCGGGTCAGTTCGGCGAAGCGCTCGACAAACTCCGGGAAGATTTTCTGGTCGACGTAGATGCGTTCCACGGCGCAGCAACTCTGCCCGGAATTGAAGAAGCTGCCGTCCACCAGATTTTCCACCGCATGTTCAAGGTTGGCGTCTGCCCGCACATAGGCCGGGTCTTTTCCGCCGAGCTCCAGGCCCATACCGAGAAATTGGCCGCTGGCGGCGCTTTCGATGACTTTGCCAGCCTCCACGGAACCGGTGAAGTTCACTTGCTGCACGCGCCCGCCAGCAATGATCGCCCCGGTCGATACATGGTTGAGCAGCAGATTCTGGAACAGCCCCTCGGGCAGTTTTGCGCGACGCATGGCCTCGGCGAAACGCTCACCTACCAGCAGGGTTTGCGACGCGTGCTTGAGGATCACGCTGTTGCCGGCCATCAGCGCCGGGATAATCGTGTTCACCGCCGTCAGATAAGGGTAATTCCACGGGGCAACCACCAGCACCGTGCCCAGCGGCTCGCGTTTGATATAGCGCCGGAAACCCGCCACAGGCATCGGCTCTACGGCGGCCAGGGCTTGTGGTGCGATCGCGATCATGTGCCGGGCGCGTTCGGCAAAACCGCGCAGTTCGCCGGCGCCAAAACGCACCGGTCGCCCCATCTGCCAGGCCAGCTCCGGGACGATGTCGGCCTGCATCGACAGCATCGCCTCCACTGCGGCGCTGCAAAATGCCGCGCGTTCGCTCAACGGGCGGCGTTGCCATGCCGCCTGTGCGCTGGCAGCGGCTGTCAGCGCCCGCTCGACCTGCGCCGCATCGGCCACCTCGCGTTCGGCGTAGACCCGGCCATCGACCGGGGAGATGAGCTGAATCTTCTCTTTCATGGCTATCTCAATAGCGCTCGAAACCGCGCTGTAATTCCCAGTCGGTGATTCGCCGGTCGTACTCTTTCTGCTCCCACTCGGCGGTGTGCACGTAATGCTCGACGACCTCATCGCCGAACGCTTCGCGCAACATGCTGGAGGCCTTGAGGGCGGCGCTCGCCTCGCGCAGTGTCTTGGACACTTCCGGCAGATGCTCATCGAGGTAGGCGTCGCCTTCGAACGGCGGCGCCAGATCGAGCTTCTCGTCGATACCCGCCAGGCCCGCGGCGATCAACGCAGCGAAGGCCAGATAGGGGTTGAGGTCGGCGCCGCCGATGCGGCATTCGATGCGGATCGATTTGCTGCCTTCGGCACACAAGCGAAAGCCGGCGGTGCGATTGTCGCGGCTCCAGACCGCCCGCGTCGGCGCAAAAGTGCCAGCCTGGAAGCGCTTGTAGGAGTTGATATAGGGCGCAAGAAAACAGGTGATGTCGTTGGCGTACTTGAGCTGCCCGGCGACCCAGGCCCGCATCAGTTTTGACATGCCGAACTCGGCTTTCGCGTCGTAGAACAGCGGCTTCTTGGCGTTCTTGTCCCACAGCGAATTATGGATATGGCTGCTGGAACCGGCGGCGTCGTAGCGCCACTTGGCCATGAAGGTGATCGCCTTGCCCTGCAACTGCGCGATCTCCTTGCAGGCGTGCTTGATGATGACGTGGTGGTCGGCCATGGTCATGGCATCGGCGTAGCGGATGTTGATTTCTTCCTGGCCCGGGCCCCACTCACCCTTGGAGTTTTCCACGGGAATGCCCGAGGCCTGCAAATGCTTGCGAATCGCCCGCAGCACCGGCTCTTCGCGGGTGGTCTGGAGGATGTTGTAGTCCTCAATGTAATGGCCGGCGGTTTTCGGTTTGTGATAGTTGCGCTTGTGGATCGCCTCGTAAGTCTCATCGAACAGATAGAACTCGAGCTCCGAGGCAAACATGCCGGTATAGCCGCGCTCACGCAGGCGCTCGACCTGTTTTTTCAGAATCGCCCTTGGGCTGTGGGGCAGGTCCTGGCGATGGTGGTGATCGAGCACATCGCACAGCACCAGGGCCGTGCATTCAAGCCAGGGCACGCGCCGCAGGGTGGACATGTCCGGCTTGAGCACAAAATCGCCGTAGCCCTTGCTCCAACTGGCCGCGGCGTAACCCGGCACCGGCTCCATGTCGATGTCGTCGGCCAGCAGGTAGTTGCAGCAGTGGGTTTCTTCGTGGCCGCTGTCGATGAAAAACTCGACCTGGAAACGCTTGCCGACCAACCGACCCTGCATGTCGACCATGCAGACCAGTACGGTATCGATTTCGCCGGCGGCAGCGGCGCGCTTGAGTGCATCAAAGCTGAGGAGGGGCTCTGTCATCACGTCGATCCTGCGTGAAAGGTTTGGGCCAGGCTGAGATCGCTGTTGCAGACGCTCTCCAGAAACACCCAAAACCTGCAGAACCGAGCATCATGAGCAACGAGTTGCTCAAAGCTTAGCCTACTGTTGCAATGTGTGAATTTTGCCAGGTGAATGCCAACGCACGACCTGGTCCCTGTAGGAGCGAGCTTGCTCGCGATGAACGCAAGAGCACCGCGTTAAGCCAGTCATCACGCGTAATCGTTAGCGACCATCGCGAGCAAGCTCGCTCCTACAGGGTCGCCTTCACTCCGGCAAGCCTGCCAGTCGCAGTCCATCGACGAAGCGGGCGAAATCCTCGGGCCGTTGAATCGGCAGCCAGTCCTTGAGGTTGCACAGGCGCAAGGAGGGATCGATTTTTTGCAGACGCTGCATCGCCAGATTCGCTTTATCCATGCGATCGCCGAGCGCATGACTGGCCGCCACCAGTGCCGCCGCGATCAGCAGGCTGGGCAGGTTGCCCAGGGCCTTTTCCGCCCAATCCGCAGCGGCATCGAAGTGTCCGGCGAAGAAATGCGCGAGCGCCATCCCGACCTGCATCCTGAACATTTCCGGGTCCAGCGGACTCAAGCGAACGGCATGGTTCAAATGCTCGATGGCGGCGTCTGTTTCACCGTGCAGCGCCCGCAGGATACCGCCCAGAAACCAGGCGGGGGCGAGGTTGGGATTGAGCAGGCGCGCCCTGTCGAGCAGGGCAATGCCGCCGTCGACTTCGCCAGCGAGATGAGCCAGCGCATGTCCGCCGCGGGTCAACGCGACGGCATCATCGCGGCCGAGGGTCACGGCCAGGCGCGCCAGCCGTATGCCCTCGGCGATTTCCGCAGGCCGATCGGTCATCCAGTCATTGAGCTTGCGCCAGAAATGACACCAGGCGGCCATGCCATAGGCCGAGGCAAATTCCGCATCGAGTTCGATGGCCTGGTAGAACATCGGCAGCGCCTGCTCGATAGCTTCCCGGCTGCCGCTGTGCAGCTTTGCCATGGCGCGCAGGTAATAGTCGTAGGCGTCCAGGCTTTCCGTCGGCTTGCGCTTGGCGCGTTCGATTTCTGCCCGTTCCAATTGCGGCGCGATGGCACCGACGACGCTTTGTGTGACTTGGTCCTGCAGCTCGAAGATATCGTCGAGCAAGCCTTCGAAGCGCTCCGCCCAGAGGTGCGTCCCGCTCGTTGCGTCGATCAGTTGCCCGGTAATGCGCACCTTGTTCCCGCACTTGCGCACGCTGCCTTCGAGAACGTAGCGAACGCCCAGCGCCTGGCCAACCCCCTGGGCGTCCACCGCCTGGCCCTTGTAGGTGAAGCTCGAATTGCGCGCGATGACAAACAGCCAGCGGATACGCGACAGGGCGGCGATGATGTCCTCCACGACGCCATCGGCGAAGTATTCCTGCTCCGGGTCGCCGCTCAGGTTCTGGAAGGGCAGGACGGTGATCGAGGGTTTATCCGGGAGAGCAAGGGTAGAGGAGGGGGTTTGCTTCGGGGCGGCGGTCGAGCCCTCATCGATGTCAGGCTGTTGCGCTTGCCCGGTCATCTCGTCGTTGAGCCGGCCAACGAAGCGGTAGCCCTTGCGGGCGACGGTGCGTACCAGGCGCTGCTCCTCACCGGTGTCACCAATGGCCTTGCGCACCGCATTGATGTGGCTGGTGATCGTCGATTCCGAAACGATTCGGCCACCCCATACTGCCTTCAGCAATTCGTCCTTGCTGACGACGCGCTCGGGATTGTTGACGAACAGCAGCAACAGGTCGAAGACCTGCGGTCCGACGGCCACGACTTGCCCGCGCAGGGTCAGCTCCCGGCGCTCCTGATCGAGTACGTAGTCTTCAAACGCGAATGGCAAGTTGAGCATCCCCTGGCGAAGCGCCCTCAACTCCGTGTCCCAGGCGGCTGGCGGTTGGTAACTGGGGACGATGATACGGCAGCTCGACACCCGCTGCACCGTCTGCGGCAAGGGCGGCTGGAGGAACCTCAGTAGCCTTGGACATAAATCCAAGCGCTCGCCAAGGCAAACCCAAGCCCGGCGCAAGGACTTGCCCGGTGCGCGCAGGCAATCTCTCTACACCGACGCAATGGTTGCAGTCGACAAGTGGAGAAAAGTCATGAAGATCGTCGTCATCGGAGGCTCCGGCCTCATCGGATCGAAACTTGTGAACACCCTTCGCGAGCGCGGCCATGACGCACTCGCCGCCAGCCCCAGCACCGGCGTGAACAGCATCACCCGCGTAGGCCTGGCCGAAGCGATGGATGGCGCTGATGTGGTGGTCGACGTGGCGAACGCGCCGTCGTGGGAGGACCAGGCCGTTCTCGATTTCTTCGAAACCTCGAGCCGTAACCTGCTGGCCGCCGAAGCCGCTGCCGGGGTTCGTCACCATGTTGCCCTGTCGATTGTCGGCAGCGAACGGCTTCCCGATACCGGCTATTTCCGCGCCAAGGTCGCGCAGGAAGCCCTTATCAAGGCATCCGGCATGCCTTACAGCATTGTGCGTGCCACGCAGTTCTCCGAGTTTGCCGGCGGCATTGTCCAGTCTTTCGCCGTTGGCGAGGAAATTCGTGCTTCGCCGGCGCTGATCCAGCCGATCGCGTCCGACGACGTAGTAGCGGCGCTGGCCGATGTCGTGCTGGCAGCACCGGTCAATGGCACGGTTGAAGTCGGCGGCCCGGAAACCATGCCGATCGACGAACTGGCCAGGCGCTATCTGCGAGCGACCCAGGACAACCGCAAGGTCGTGCCGGACGTGCATGCGCGCTACTTCGGCGCGGTGCTCAACGACCAATCGCTGGTTACCGGCAAGAACGCACGCCTGGGCGCGATCCGCTTCGACGACTGGCTGGCCCGGTCGACAGCGCAGTAACGAATCGCACCCACACATTTTCCTACCCATCCAGGAGAAATCCCATGGTTACCCGATTGCTAATGGCCGCAGTCTTCGCAGCACTCTCGATTAGCGCAGCGTCGGCCGCCGAGCCGCCCCACGGCAAGGTGACGGTGGTGTTCGACCGTCCCATTCCCAACATCCCTGGCAAGAGCATGAGAGGCGTGGTCGTCGAGTATGGGCCGGGTGCCGCATCGCCGGCCCACACCCACCCGAGAACGGCCTTCATCTATGCAACGGTGCTGGAGGGCTCGTTTCGCATCCAGGTCAAAGGCCAACCGGAAAAGATCTACACCGTCGGCGAAAACTTTGTAGAGGAACCGGGTTCCGTGCACCTGGTCAGTGCCAACGCCAGTGACACTCAACCGGCTCGCCTGTTGGCGGTGTTCGTTCTCGACACCGACGAAAAAGTACTCGTGACACCGATTAAAAAGTGAATCACGAAAAAGCCCGGCTGTTGAGGCCGGGCTTTTCGTTGAGTCCTGCGGTAAAGCACTGCATTCAGACAGCGCGGCTTTCGATCAGACGATCCGAACCGCCTTCGGCAACGCGGTTTTGCAGGAGCTTGTCAGAGCCGCCTTCAGCGACGCGGTTTTGCAGGAGCTTGTCAGAGCCGCCTTCAGCGACGCGGTTTTGCAGGAGCTTGTCAGAGCCGCCTTCAGCGACGCGGTTTTGCAGGAGCTTGTCAGAGCCGCCTTCAGCGACGCGGTTTTGCAGGAGCTTGTCGGAGCCGCCTTCAGCGACGCGGTTTTGCAGGAGTTTGTCGGAACCACCCTCGGCCACACGGCTTTCAATCAGACGATCCGAGCCGCCTTCAGCGACCACGGGTTGAGCAGAGGTAGCGGCGAAAGCGTTAACTGCGAAAACCGAGAAAGCGATGCTGAGGAGGGTTTGGCGTTTCATGATGGTGTGCTCCGGGGTGCTTATGGGTTGGTATGGAGCAGATGTTACGCCGGGGATTTTTTAAGAGAACTTCATTGAGATGATGGTGACTATCGACGCAGTCAATGGTGGATTCGCTGATCTCTGTGGGAGCGGGCTTGCTCGCGAAGGCGTTGTGTCAGTCGACAACATTGCTGGCAATGCCGACGCATTCGCGAGCAAGCCCGCTCCCACAGGTTTTCATGTGCCTGACAACGAGGCTCAAGCCTCACTGATCTGACTCACACTGGTGATCTGCCCATTCCAGACCATCTCGTAATGCGCCGTCTGCACAATCGACGATACCGGCCTCGGCGTCATCAACGCCCAGCAATGACTGCCCGGCATGCGCACCGAGTGATAGCGCAAACCCGGACAACCGGCGTCCCGCACCGCGCGCCCCAGTACACGGGAATGGCCGTAATCGTCCGGCGCATACACCGGATCGGTCGGCGGCAGGGCGGTGGCGTCCTTCATCCCTGCATCGCCAAACGCACAAGCCAACCCACGAAACACAAACCGCTCATAGTTCAGGCTCGTCACCTTCGACCAATACAGACTCTGGTGATGCCTTACCTCAGCCAGCGCCGCTTCCATCGAATCCGCCAGGTACAACACGCCAAAACTGCCATCACTGAAACGCGAACCCGCCGGGTTCACATGAGTAAACGGCGCAATAGCATAAGAGCAACCGGCAATCCCGAACGGAATCTCGCTGCGCGCAATCAACTCCAGCTGACCCACCTCATTCTTCAACCGCGGATTGGTCAGCGCCTGAATCTCGAACAACACCTCGAATTCATCCGCGTCCGCCACGTCATCGAACAACGCAATCGGCGGAAACTTCGAATTGACCAAGCGATAAGCCTGCAACGACTGACCTGCAAACACCGCCAGCTCACTCGCCATCACCATAACGCACCCCGCAGCATGTCGATGCGGCGGAAGGTTTCATACAGCGAAATCATGTCGCCCTGGGCCATGATTTCCAGCGGTGAACGCCCGTTGAAAAACTCATTGTCATTGGCCATCGAGGCAAAGCCATAGACGTTATCCGGGTTGTCGAACACCAACCGCAACGTTGCATGCATGTTCAGCACAAAGCTGATGCGCTGCATCTGGTCCGCATCCAGCGCCACCGCCCAATCCGGGTCGCGCTGCCGGGCGCGGGTGTAGGTACTGCGGGAAATACGCAGGATGCGACAGGCCTGGTCGCTGGTGGCTTTCCACTTTTCCAGAATGCTCACGGCGGCGCGCAGGCCGGTGACGCATTGGTTTTTGGTGAAGGATTGAGCCTGGATGGGGACGGCCATGTTTGTGTGCTCTAATTGCATCTGTAGATTCAAATGTAGTTTGAATGAATCTGTAGAGCAATATTGTCGCGACCAGTGGGTGCGCACACTCAAACACAACGGGCACCTCGCAGGCGCCCGTTTTTGTGGATTGATCACCTCAACGCATTATTGATCCAAAGCCTGAGTTACCGCTTGCCCAGCCACCGTCGTTTTCCCATGGGGAATAAACGCCGCACTGCCATTTTCCTTTGAATGAAACAACCGCGCGCCGTTGTTGGGTTTGGTGGTGATCAGTTGATGATCGACCGTCAGATAACTCAGCGGCAACTGATGGATGTCCTTGTACTGCTCCACGATGATCGTGCGTTCCGGATTCCAGGTCTCGCCACTTTTCTTTTCCAGCCACGCCATCAGTGCAGCACTGTCGCCGGTTTGTGGAATGTCCGAATCCGGGAGCACGTAATAGAACGGCGAGCCGTGATTTTGCAGGTACATGGGCAGCTTGTTGTCGACATCCACCAGCACCATGCGCCATTCATTCCACGGCGCCGTCTTGATGGCTTCGGCACGCACATCCCGGGTGAACTGCATGACACCGCCGGCACCGCCGTTGGTCCAGGGATAGACTACGCCCAGGACCAAAAACAGAAACCCGGCCGCCCCGGCAATACCCTTGGTCCAACCGGGCTCGCCGGCTTTACCGGTCGCCTGACGCGCGGCCATGCGCCGGGTGACCCACCAGGCCGCCAGCAACTGCGCAAACGGTACCAGCGGCAATACGTAATAGCTGCGCCGGCTGCCACTGGCGGTGAAGAACAGGAACAGCAAGCCGAGGCCCAGGATCAGCCAGCGAACATTGGCTTCGGTGTGCTTCCAGCTGCGCACGGCCACCCACAAACCGAGCATCCAGCAGGGCGCCCAGGGCAGGGTGTAGACAGGCAGGTAAAGCAGATAGGTATAGATCGGGCCAATGTTGTCGAACGGCTTGAAGAAACGAACCACGTTCTCCTGAAACACCAGGCCCAATCCGCTCGGCCCATAAGTCGGCGTGCCATAGCGGTGGGACAGCAGGAACGGCAGCATGTACACCACGCCGCCCACCAGCATCGCCAGAAACAGTCGTGGGTTGAGATGGTTTTTCCAGCGCTTCTCACTGAGCAGATGCGGCAACAGCATCAGCCCCGGCAGGATGAACCCGATCAAGCCCTTGAACAGCGAGGTTAGCGCCAGCATCAGGAAAAACACGCTGTACCGACTCAGCCGTGTGTCGTCTGGGCCGCGCCAATACCACCAGACCGCCGCCAGCACACCGCAAACCGTCAGCACGTCCGCCGTGGCGACCCGCGCCCAGAACACGAAAAAGAACGTCGTCGCCAGAAACCAGCCGGCAATCAGGCCAGTGCCTTTGCGATAGAGCCGCTCTCCGATCAAATACACCAGCCAGACACTCAGCCACGCCGCCAACACCGAAGACAAACGCAGCGACCAGTGCCCGAGGCCGCCCATCAAATGGGCAGTGGCCGTAATCAACCAATAGGAAGGCAGCGGCTTGTCGTAATAGGGCATGCCCTTGAGGTAAGGGTCGAAGTAATCGCCGGTTTGCAGCATTTGCAACGCAATGTTCGCCCAGCGCGTTTCAGCGCCCCAGAGCTCCCTTGCGCCCAACCCGAACAGCAAAAGAAATGCGGATACGCCAAGCAGAAGGATCAGCGCACCCCGGTCACTTTTCAGAAACCTGACTAACGAATGGTTCATCACTATTTCGCACGTTGCGCTCGCCGTGGCGACGCTGGAGCAACAAGGCTATCGGGCGAAATGTGATGGGATTGTCAGTAGATCGAGAACAAACCATTAGTGCGGAAGGGAAGGTGTGCGCCCAATCCGTTGAAATCAGGCCGTGACCTGCAGGATGAAAAATTGTTCATGCCGATCACGGCTCCCATCATTGATGAAACGTCCGCCCCAGCGCATCCAGGCGCGTGGCAATCGGCGGTAGTTGACGACTGCTCAGCGCCAGCGTCTGCACATCATCCGCCGTGTTCTGCGCAATGCTCTGCACCGACTGCAAGCGCCCGACAATCTCGAAACTCGCCGTGGATTGTTCGCGGGTCGTCGTGACAATCCGCCCATTGAGCTCATCGATGTGCGAGATGTCGCTGCCAATGGCCTGCAACATCGCCGCCGCCAACTGACTGTCCTCGACACAGCGCTCCACCCCTTCGCGACTGTCCTGCATGGCCTCCACGGCTTTGCGGCTGCCTTGCTGCAAGGCCTCTATGATGGTCCTGATTTCCTTGGTGGACACCGCCGTGCGCTGCGCCAGGCTGCGCACTTCATCGGCCACCACGGCAAAGCCCCGGCCTTGCTCGCCGGCGCGCGCCGCTTCAATCGCCGCGTTGAGCGCCAGCAAGTTGGTTTGCTCGGCAATGCTGCTGATCACCTCCAGCACCGTACCGATCTGCTGAGCCTGCCCGGCCAGCACCTGCACGGTCTGGTTGGTGCCTTCCAGGCGCGAGGCCAACTGAGTGATTTCCTGTTGCGCCCGGTTCACGCTTTCCTGCCCGCGGCTGATCTGCACGCTGGCCTGGCCGGCATGTTCAACGGCATGCTCGACATGCACCACGATGTGCTCCATTGCATCGCCCATGCGCTGCATCGACCCGGTCATCTGCGCGATTTCCGTCAACTGATGCTTGGCGCCTTTCTCCAGCGTATTGCTCGCCTTGGCCAACTCCTGGCCCAACTGACCCAGACCCTGAGAATCACGCACCACGCCGTCCACCAGCGCCGTGATCTGCATCAGGAATTGATCGAAACGCTGCGCCAGCGACACATGCACCCGCGCCTTGTCGCCCTTACCCGTATCGACTGAAAGCTGTGAAGTAGCGGCGAGCATCTTGTCCAGCATGTCCTGGCTCTCCACCGCATCGGCCTGGCTGTGCACCGCCAGATAGAGCAGCGCGACCGTCTCCATCAGCACATAGAAAGCGTGAACGAACACCATCGTCCAGCTCCCGTGATGAGCCATCACAAACACCGGAAAACCCTGATGCTGCAGCACATGAAACACCACGTGATGCAGCGCAATCGTCAGCGCCGCCACCAGGATTGGCAGCCAGTCCCGATAAAACGTCAACACTGCCAACAACGCAAAAATCCCGAAGTGCGACTCAATGACCCCCTCGGCCTGATTGATGTGCAACGCCGCCATCACCATCAAGCCCACGCCGAGCAAACAGCGCATCCACCGCGACCCGCCGATGGCGCGATACAGCAGCGTCAACAACACACTGGTACCACCGCCCACCAACAGCGCCTGCTTGAACGTGTCGTGCCAGAACGCCAGGCCCACCGCGAACACGAACATCAGCCAGATCAGGCCCAGCATGATGCGGTCGGCTTTGCGGTAGTGGTCGAGGAAACGAGGGGGGAAGGGCATGTACGCTTACTCCATGTATTCGAACCGGGAAGAAGCTGGGGTTGGACTGATACCGGAAGACAAGCCTGTCACTGTGGCGAGGGAGCTTGCTCCCGCTGGACTGTGCAGCAGTCCCTTTTTTGGGGCCGCTTCGCAGCCCAGCGGGAGCGAGCTCCCTCGCCACAGGTTTTATCGCTTTAGCCTTGGAGGCAAATCGATTGCCGGCATGGTCGCGGTGTATTTGAGAAACCGTGGAGAGCGTAGCCATTGGCCATCATTCTTGGCCGGTACGACGTCGCGGGTGGAAAACAAAGTCCGATATAGAGGCAAGTAATGCTGAAGTGACGGGGAGTACGACGGGTTCCCCTGCAAAGCCTGTCGTGCACCCGAGGTCCTTACGACTTCTTCGGCGGATAGTTACCGCGCAAGCCTCCTAATTTTCAGGGATTCGCGAAGTGATTTACTGATGAAGTTTAGCTAATCGACTGTGGGCAGGGTCGTTTGGCACTCGGGGGGGGGACATCAGCTTTTCTTTTTCGACTCCATTCTCGGATTTTGCCTACAACTTCGGCAGGAGTAACCCGCTATTCCAACAGTGAAAAACGGGAAATACTGACCAGGCAAAAAGGGAGGATCACCGGCCGTACGGCGAGAACCTTCTGAACAGCAAAGCCCGATAGGATGAGCCATGCTACAAAACGACCGCGACAATCTGGAACTCGATAAACTGCAAGTCGAAATCCGAAGGTCCATGGCCGAAACCCGCAAACTCACGGCAGAAGAACGCAAGCTCAGGCAAGAGTCCTTCTGGTACCCGATCGCGGTGGGGGCTGGTACGGTGACCGCTATCGTCGCCGCTGTCAGCCTTTGGGCGAAGTTTTGAGCATTCGTACTCGCCACGGCAGACACGACTCGTGACTCACACAGGAAGTAGCCGCATGTCCACACAACATACGAATCAATCCAGCATTGAACAACTGCACCGCGACGTTGCAGCTTTTGCCGAAGAGATGCGTAGTCCCGCCCCGAGCGCGATCCGCTCTGCTGTGTTGCCGTTCAGCATCGGTGCCGCGCTGGCACTGGCAATCTTTGCCGCCGTCGCCATAGTCGTTCGACTGGTCTAGTCTCTTGCCGTCCCTCCGATGGCTGGAGGTGTTTGGGTGAAACTGGTGTAAACCTGTTTCTGGACGAGACAAAAGGCTTCGCCCGGTGCTGTTTCTGGCCGACTGCAGCCTGTCATCATCGGCTGCAATCGACCCGAAACTGCAGTTGGCCAAAAGCAGAAAACGGCCAAAAGGAGGCCGTCAGATACGTCTGGAAAATCAAGGGTGACCCGCTACGAGTCACCCTGTCAGATCCGTAAGTTAAAGTATAAAATCCGCCGTCGTCACGCTGCTGATACCGGTGATCTGGATGGCGAACTCCGCGGCGCTGTCGGCATCGGTATTGCCGTAGAGCACGCCCGCTGAAACTTTCAACTGGCCGGCCGCACTGAAGGCAACGGTACTGCCGATGATCGAGGTGAAGGCTTCGTTGGTGATCGTCGCCGTGTTGGCATCGAGCGTCGACAGGTCAATCTTGTCGGCTCCGCGGACGAAGTCGGTGATGATGTCCCAGGTGGCACTGGTGAGCCCCGTTTCAGCGAGGGCGTTGAAATCGAAGATGTCGTTGCCGGCGCCGCCGGTGAGGGTGTCCTTGCCTAATCCGCCCGTTAACACGTTGGCTGCCGCATCGCCTTTCAGAGTATCGGCGTAGCTGGATCCGGTGAGATTTTCGATGTAGAGGAGGCGATCGACACCTGCACCGAGTGTATTCTGGGAGGCCGTCGTGATGTTCAGGTCGACTTTGACCGCAGAAGTTGCCCCCTCGTAGGTAGCCGTGTCCACGCCGCCACCGCCATTTAGGGTGTCATTGCCAGCCGCACCACGCAGGGTGTCATTACCAAGTCCACCACTGAGTGTATCGTCACCGTTGCCTCCATCGAGGCTGTTGTTATAGGCATTGCCCACCAGGCGATCGTTCGCGTAACCACCAATAACGTTTTCGATATTGAGAATTCGATCATCCTCGTAACGGGATGCCACGACACGCTGCTCGCCCGTGAGGCTGAGATTGACGTTGAGCGCCAATCCCTCTGCTGCGTAGGACAGGGTATCGATGCCCTCACCGCCGTCCAGAAAGTCGTCGCCAAGACTGCTGATCAGCAAGTCATTACCGGTGCCGCCCGATAATACGTCGTCTCCCAGGCCGCCATTCAGAGTATCGTTTCCGGCGCCCCCCTTGAGGATGTCATAGTTGTCGCCACCATCGAGCTTGTCGTCGCCAATGCCGCCCTCCAGTGTGTCGTTACCATTGCCACCGAACAAACTATCGTTACCGCTGCCACCCACCAGCAGGTCGTAACCATCGCCGCCCTCAAGGGTGTCAGCGCCGCCTTCGCCGAACAGGCGGTCGCTGGACGAGGAGCCAACGAGACGGTTGTTGCCAAGGCCACCGAACAAATCGCTTTTGCCAGTGGCGAACTGACTAGAGTTGGCCGTGCTGGTATTGAGGAGCAGGTTGCTCGTTGTCAGGTCGGCGATCGATACTCCCGTGAGCACCAGCTCAGCCGAGTAGCCGCCGTTCCAATTTGTGATGACATCGCCACCTTTGTCGTCCCCCGCCTCAACCAGGCGCTTGAGGCTATCGATATCACTGATCCCGAGCGCGCGGACATCGAGCTTGTCCTGCTCCGCGAGACTGAAATCGACGACTCGGGTCGCGTCGTAATAATTGCTTCCCTGCTGAGCGATGAATACGTCGCTACCAGCCCCGCCGATGAGCTGATCGCTCCCGGTGCCACCGTTCAGGATATCGTTGCCACTACCGCCTTCGAGCACATCTCCATCGGCGCCACCGTTCAGGGTATCGTTGCCGGCACCACCGACCAAAAGGTCATTCCCAGCCATGCCGAAGAGGGTGTCATTGCCGCTTTCGCCAAAAAGGCGGTCGCCGGACGAGGAACCTGTAAGCCTGTCATTACCCAACCCGCCGAACAGGTCGCTCTTTGAGGTAGCGGTCAGAATATCGTCTTTGACGGTCGTATTGAGAAGTACATTGGACGCATCCAACTCGCCAATCCCGGTGGCCCAAAGATTGTTCAGCGTGGTCGTCGAATAATAACCGTTAGTATTGATCGTTAATAAAAGCTTGTCATAGTAATTGACTTCAAACAGGCGATTAAGCGTATCGATGTCGGAGATGCCGACCTGACGAAGATCCAGCCGATCTGCGGATACGTCAAAATCCGTGATGGTTTGCTCTATATAATTGGCGCCACGATTTATGACGAAAGTATCTGCCCCTGCGCCGCCTGTAAGGACGTTATTACTGCTAGTGCCCGCGTCCAGGATATCGTTGCCGTTGCCGCCATACAGGTTGTCCGCCCCACTGCCACCATAGATCGTATCGTTACCATCATCGCCATAAATGGTATCGTCACCATTATCGCCATAAATCACTTCGGCGATGTTGCGGCCATAAATTATATCGTAGCCAGTGGTTCCATAAATGGTGGACCCGTTTACCGTCTTTCCATTAACTGTTGCCAATTAGACTCTCCTGTCTTTACTGCTAAAAAAGCGGCTTCTGCCACGGGCTAAATTCCAAGCAGTAACTCGAGGCGCAACCCATCCTCGTACATGCTCATGTCAAACGCTTGCTTGGTTTGAAAAGTCGGTTCGCCTACTATTCTCAATCCTGCTGCAGTTGCGTGGTTACAATCCAAAGCCGACGTTGGCGACTAGCCAAGTTCGATCAATAGTCGACTATTAGATGTAACTACGAACCAAGGGGATTCACTACACCCGTTCACAGATGGCAGATGGCAGATGGCAAGTAGGGGGCGTAAATCGACCCGGCTTCCACATTGGCTTTGGAAAAAAATGCCCCGTACGTGGGTGCCGCAGGGGCTTTTTGACGCCATTTCACTACGCCTGACTACCCTGACCTCATTGTTCAGAATGGATCAGCAGAATTTTTTCGGCTGTTACTCCTCATGCGGTCCCTGTGCCGAGATAACATCAAAACGATATCACTGGGGGTATGGACTGTGTCAAGTGGATTACACATGGAGGATAGATCGCCACGACTGTGACACGCACCAAGCCGAGCGGAGATGGGGTCCGTTTGGCTAAGCCGCACGAGATCAGCGCGGTAGTGAGGCATTTCGAGCTTCATGTAGGACTCGCGACGATGAAACTTCAGGCCTTTCACCTCAGGTCGCTGGAAATATAAACACAGACCTGAGATGGTCACGCCCTTGGTTTCAGCCACCAACGCTATCCTTAATTATCGCTCCCGCCGTCGAGATGGATCTTCGCCCATGCAAACCCCCAGCCCCCAGCGCCCCCTCTGGAAAACCTACCTGTTTTTCCTCGCCCCGATGGTCCTGTCTAACTTCCTGCAATCGATGTCCGGCACGGTCAACAGTATCTACATCGGCCAGATGCTCGGCACCCAGGCGCTGGCGGCGGTGTCGGGGATGTTCCCCATCGTGTTTTTCTTCATCGCCCTGGTGATCGGCCTCGGTGCGGGCGCGGGGGTGTTGATCGGCCAGGCGTGGGGGGCGCGGGAGACGCATCTGGTGAAGGCGATTGCCGGGGCGACGGTGTTGTTGGGGGTGTTGATCGGGTTGGTGGCGGCGGTAGTGGGCAGTGTGTTTGCGCGGTCGGCGTTGGAGGGGTTGGGGACGCCGGCAGATGTGCTGGACGATGCGGTGGCGTATGCCCATGTGATGTTGTGGATCATGCCGTCGCTGTTGGTGTTTGTGTTGTTCACGCAGTTGTTGCGCGGGGTCAGCGATACGTTGTCGCCGTTGTTGGCGCTGGTGGTGTCGACCATTGTCGGGCTGGCGCTGACGCCGGCGTTGATTCGCGGGTGGTTGGGTTTTGCGCCGATGGGCATTCAGAGTGCGGCAATTGCCGGGTTGGTGGGTAATCTGGTGGCGATGGGGTTGCTGGCGTGGCGCTTGATTGGCAAGGGCCATCCACTGGCGCCGGACCGCGAGTTCTTTGCGGCGATGAAGCTGGACATGGCGATCCTCGGCAAGGTGTTGCGTATCGGTTTGCCCACCGGGTTGCAAATGGTGGTGTTGTCGTTGTCGGAGCTGGTGATTCTGGCGCTGGTGAACCAGCACGGCTCCCAGGCGACGGCGGCGTATGGCGCGGTGACGCAGATCGTCAATTACGTGCAGTTCCCGGCGCTGTCGATTGCGATCACGGCCTCGATCCTCGGGGCGCAGGCGATCGGGGCGGGGCGCATCGAGCGCATCGGGCCGATCCTGAAGACCGGGCTGATGATCAATGTGTGTCTGACCGGTGGCCTGGTGGTGCTCGGGTACTTGTTGTCGAGTTGGCTGCTGGCGTCCTTCCTCACTGAAGAGGCGACGCTCAACATGGCCGAGCACCTGTTGCACATCATGCTCTGGAGCCTGTTGGTGTTTGGCTTCCAGGCGATCATCGGCGGCATCATGCGCGCCAGTGGCACGGTGATGGTGCCGGTGGCGATTTCCATTGTCTGCGTGGTGGGGATTCAGTTGCCGGCGGCGTATCTGCTGGATGCGAAGTTCGGGCTGCAAGGGGTGTGGATGGCGTTTCCGGTGGCGTATCTGGGGATGCTGGTGTTGCAGACGCTGTATTACAAGCTGGTGTGGCAACATCAGAAGATCGAGCGGTTGGTGTAGGCGGGACGCAGCGGGAGGGGCATGCTGTTCACTGAACTTTGTGGCGAGGGGGCTTGCCCCCGTTCGAGTGCGAAGCGCTCGCAAAAAATTGTACTGATCGCGATATTTTTGGGGGCTGCTGCGCAGCCCAACAGGGGCAAGCCCCCTCGCCACAAAACCCTCGCCACAAAAGGACGGTGTGACTGAAAAAGACAGGCGCAATCGCCTGGGGAGGTTTCCGATGAGCCCCTTGTCCCATTCCATCCTGCAAGACCGGCCAGCGGCCGGGCGGCGTTTGATCGAGCCGCTGCTGCCTTACGCCAATCGCCCCGACGTCATCGTTCTGGCCTTGCCCCGTGGCGGCGTGCCGGTGGCTTATGCAGTGGCCACGGCCCTGAAGGTTCGCCTGGACCTGATGCTGGTGCGCAAGCTCGGCGTGCCGTCCCGTCCGGAGTACGCCATGGGGGCGATTGCCGGCGGCGGTATCCAGATTCGTAACGAAGAGGCACTGCGCGTGCACCCGATTGATCGCGCCGCGTTCGACGCCGTGGTTGAGCGGGAAACCCGCGAGCTGCTGCGCCGCGAGAAGGTCTACCGGGGTACACGGCCGCCGGTGCAACTCAAGGATCAGGTGGTGATCCTGATCGACGACGGCCTGGCCACTGGCGCGTCGATGCGGGCGGCAATCCAGGCGCTGCGGCTGCAGGCGCCTGCGCGCATCGTGGTGGCGGTGCCGGTGGCGCCGATCGAGACAGTGGAGGCCCTGCGCAGCGAGGTGGATGAACTGGTCTGCCCGTTGATGCCCGAGTGGTTCACCTCGATTGGCCATTGGTACGTGGACTTTTCCCAGACCCGGGATGCCGAGGTGATCGAACTGTTGCAGCGGGCGTGGCAACGCGGGGAGTGCGGATAGCGCGGACGGCCAGTGGCAGGTGGTCGCAAATCAGCGCGTGAAGTGGAATAAACGCCGGTTGTTTGCTTTAGTCCATCTGGTACCGGCCTTCGTATGCGGCACGCCAACTCAAGACGGGAGCCCTCCCGGAGAGTGTCATGAACCTTAGATCCGCGCGTTGCGTCGCTCTGGCCGGCACGTTGGTGTTCGGCCTGGTGCCGTTCGCTGAAGCCGTGGAATACAAGGAAGTCAACGCCAAGGCCAGTACCTTGAGTTTCACCTATCAGCAGATGGGTACGAAAAACTACGGCACCTTCGGCAAGTTCGAGGCCAGGCTCGACTTCGACACCGATAACCCAAGTGCCGCCCACGCCGCGCTAACCATCGATCTCAAGAGCATCGAAGCCGGCAGCAATGACTCCAACACCGAGCTGCAAAAACCGGCGTGGTTCGACACGGCGACCTATCCGGTGGCGACCTTCGAGTCGACGTCCATCAAGGCCCTTGGCGATAACCGCTACACCATTACCGGAAAGCTGTCCTTGCGCGGGCTCACTCGGGAGGTGAGTGTGCCTGTGCAGCTGAAATCGGAGAGCTCCATAGGCATCTTCGTTGGCGATCTGGTGCTCAAGCGTGACGACTTCAAGATAGGCGAGGGTGAGTTGGCGGACAGCATGGTGTCCAACGAGATCAAAATCCGCTTTCGCATGGTGGCGCCGCAGCGCTGACTGGAGCCTGCTCGCGAACGCGTTCTGACAGTCATCGCAAAAAAGGTTCTTCACACAATCCCGGGAAACACCCCCGATAACGCAATACCTGTAGGAGCCGGCTTGCCGGCGATGGACCCAAGCGCGCTGCGTTTATCCATTTCACACGCGTTATCGTTCACGACCATCGCCAGCAAGCCGGCTCCTACAAGAGGCCGCGTCCGGGTCGAAATGATGTGAACGCCAAACTGTAGGAGCCGGCTTGCTGGCGATGGCCTCAAATGCGCCGCGGTTATCCAGGTCACACGCGTTTTCGTTCACGACCATCGCCAGCAAGCCGGCTCCTACAAGACACCGCGTGACGTTCAAACCCTGTAGGAGCCGGCTTACCGGCGATGGACCCAAGCGCGCTGCGTTTATCCATTTCACACGCGTTTTCGTTCACGATCATCGCTGGCAAGCCAGCTCCTACAATGGGCCGCGTCCGGGTCGAAATGATGTGAACGCCAAACTGTAGGAGCCGGCTTGCTGGCGATGGACCCAAGTGCGCTGCGTTTGTCCAGGTCACACGCGTTATCGTTCACGACCATCGCTGGCAAGCCAGCTCCTACAATGGGCCGCGTCCGGGTCGAAATGATGTGAACGCCAAACTGTAGGAGCCGGCTTGCTGGCGATGGCCTCAAATGCGCCGCGGTTATCCAGGTCACACGCGTTTTCGTTCACGACCATCGCTGGCAAGCCAGCTCCTACAAGGGACCGCGTGTCGTTCAAACCCTGTAGGAGCCGGCTTGCCGGCGATGGACCCAAGCGCGCTGCGTTTATCCAGTTCACACGCATTATCGTTAACAGTGAAAGTCCCAAAAAAAAGCGCCCGGTCCACATTGCATGGACCGGGCGCCGATCAAGCCGCTCTAGTGCACTGGCACTGTCACGGTTTTGCCGAAGGCTGATGTGATGGTCGCTGTCGGGCTAGTCGATGGCGGACTGCCGACGGTCGTCACGGCTATGTTCCAGCGTGCGCCGGTAGCCGTAGGCGTCAGGGTGGCGGTGCCAAGGTTCACCGTACCGGTTGTGGT
The DNA here is from genome assembly GCF_034009455.1 of Pseudomonas sp. P5_109. NCBI lineage: Bacteria > Pseudomonadati > Pseudomonadota > Gammaproteobacteria > Pseudomonadales > Pseudomonadaceae > Pseudomonas > Pseudomonas sp. P5_109. Next base: position 4,511,585 of record NZ_CP125380.1, on the reverse strand, counting down.
CGTGGCAGTCGCCGTGATGCTGTTGCCCGGGCCACGCGAGGTGGTGCCGGACAGCACCCAGTAGTAACGGCCGTTGCTGCGAGCGGTGACGGTAGCGCTGGTAACGATCAGGTTCTCGACCACCGCTGCCGAGACCGCCACGGATACCGTTGCCGGTGTCGATTCCGCACCCTTGGCATCGGCGGCCTTGTAGGTGAAGGTCGCGGTGAACGGTGCGGGGACCGTGGCCGGTGGCGTGTAGATCACGCGCGTGCCATCGGTGCTGACGCTGCCCTTGCCGGAGTCCGGTTGCTCCAGGCCCACCACTTTAAGCGGCACGTTGCCGTCAGGGTCGGAGTCGTTGGCCAGTACGTTGATGGTCACCGGTTGGCCGTTGCTCGTGGCGCTGTCGGGGTTGGCGATTGGTTTTTTGTTGTCGCCATCGTTGTTGCGTGTATCGCCACTGCGGAAGGTTGGCAGCGCGGCGGAGTTCACATAGTTGACGCCGTCCCAGCCGGGCAGGGGCGTTGGCATCAACTGGAACTGGCCAGGGTGCTCGATATCCCAGCGCAGCAGCATGGAGTTGTCCTCGTGCTGGGTGTTGTGGCAGTGCTCCATGTAGGTCCCGGCGAATTCACGGAAGCGGATCGCCATTTCCACCTCAGTCGAACTGTCGATGCCTTCACCGATGCGATAGACGTCCTTGCGTGCCCATTTTTCCCATTCAGGCGGCGCCTTGCCGTCGCGGGTGAGGATGGTGCCTTCTTCGAAGTGCACATGAACCGGGTGGTTCCAGCCGTTGCCGCCGTTCTTGATTTTCCACACTTCCAGGGTGCCGTCGCCGGAGAAGCCGGCATCGGTCGGACCGTTGGCCAGTTGCGGCGCGGCGCTGATCCGCCGTGGGTCCATGTTGTAGCCCAGACCACCGTCGGACTTGATGGTCCAGGGGGCTTCGTCGGTGCCGTCGGAGCGGCCGAAGATGAACTCGCGATGCCGTGCCACCTTGAGCTTGGCCTGCATCGCCGGGTCGTCGCGGTTGATCGTCAGCGGGATCATGACCTTGCCCACCGGTTTACCCGGTTTGGCGGGTTCGTAGTCGGCGGGGTTCATGCTCACGTCCTGGCCGGCATAAGGCTGCACCACCATCTGCATGAACTTGCCCACCACCGGGTCGCCCTTGTCCCATTCCAGCCCTTTGCTGCCTTGCTTGAGCACTGCTTTGTACTTCTCGGACAGTACGTCGGCCAGGCTCAGCGGAGTTTTTTCCGGCTGCTTGCCGGTCTGGTGCTCCATCAGGTTGACGAAGTACAGCTTGTCGCCGACAGAGATCCCGTTTTTCGCGAAGTTGACGATGATGTCGAAGCGCTCGGCGATGCCCATGGTGGGCAGGATGGCGTTGTGGTTCTGCACATTGCCGTCACCGTCCAGGTCCATGCTGCCGTCGAACGGCACGGCGTGTTCCATGAGGTTGCCGTCGTTGGCGATCATGTGGAACGGCACGCGGGTATACGACACGCCGGAACCTGCCGGGCCGGGGAATTCGCCACCGGTGCCGGCGACTTCACGCACCAGCGCGATCTTGAGGTAGCGCGACACCGAGCCGTTGAGGATGCGGAAGCGATAGCTGCGCGCGCGCACTTTCAGGCGCGGCTGGTACTGCCAGTTGACCAGGATCTGATCGCCGAGGAAGCCATCGGTGTTGAACGGGTTGAACCACAGTTGGCCATTGGCGTCCCAGGCCTTGTCGGCGATCATCAGGTTGACGTCATAGTCGCGGTTGCCCCAAGGCAACGCCGAACCGCTGGGCAGACGCAGATTGACGCCGTCCTGGAAGGCTTCGTTACCGCGGTCCAGGGCGCTGTAGTAATTCATCATCACCGCGTTGCCTTTGTAGACGTTCTGCGCGGTGAAATCGAGCATGTGGTCATGGAACCAGTGGGTACTCATGGTTTCATGCCAGTCGCCACGAATCTTGATGCTGCCGTTGTTGCACGTCTTCAGGCCCGGAGTGGCGTCGTTGACATACAGGGTTTCGCCCGGGGCGCAGGGGAACGCCGCGCGTGGGTCTTCAGCCTTGGTGTTGATGGTGTCGTAACCGGCCAGTTGCATCGGCCAGCGATAGTCGTAGTACTGGCCCGGAAAGAAAAACGCATTGGCAAAGCCGTCGCTTTCGGCCGGGGAGTGACCGTTGTGTTCGTGGGTTGTAATAGTGTGCAGGCCAAACCCCATGTTGGCCGCCGGATCGATCGGCAGGGCGTTGTAGTGCCGCATCAGCGTCGGTTGACCGTAGCGCACCATCAGCAGTTTTACCGGAAAGGTGCCGTCGAAAGTCCATAGCGCCTTGTGGTTCTGGATCGGCATGTTGGGGTGAAAGCGTGTATCGATGCCTTTGGTGGTGCCTATCGTGGTCGGAATGTCCGAGGTCTGGTAGTACAGCCCGCCAGGCCCGAACTCACCGACGGCGTAGTTGTGCAGCTGACGGCGGTCGCGCATGCCGCCGTTGAGCTTGGCGCCCGCTTGCACGGTCTTGAACGCGACCTGTGGGTAGAACTCGTTCCAGCGCTGGTGCGACCAGCCTTTTCCTGGCGGACGACCTTCAGCCGGCGAGCCGACAGGTTGGCGGTTGAGGAAAGCTTCGATCTGCGCTTTCCACGGGTTGCGGTCCAGTACGTTGGAATACTGTGACGGGAACGGGTACAGCCCCGGCTGGCGCATAAAGGCTTCCAGCGCCGTGGCCGAAGGGCCGCTGCGGGCGATGCTGTTCGGGTCCTGATTGGGCGCGGGGCCGACGGTCGGAACCGGGAAGGTCAGGGGCGGCGCGGGCAGTGTCGGGTCGAGCTTTTCCGTGCCGAATTCTTCGAACAGCAGCAGTTGCTGAGTGTACGGCTGCGCCCCGAACAATGGGCTGGGCTTGCCATTGGTGGGGATCTTGAACGAAGTCTGCAGGGCTGGCGGCAGCACGTTATCGGCTGTTGGCGTGCCGCGGTTGCCATACACACCGTTGGGATAGGCGATGGAACCCTGGTTAGAGGGTGGCAAGGTCAATATGGCATCCAGTGCGGCCTTGGGGTCGGCCGCAGGGTTGGAGTACGCCGAGGGGTCGGTCGGTGGGGGTTGGTTGACATCGTCAAGCGGTACGGCGTTGGCGTTGCCGAAGCTGACGTTGATCAACATCACAGCGGCGATGCCCGGTTTGCTGAAAAAACAGAGCGATTTGGGGGCAGGCAGGCTTTTCATCTTGTTTCCCTCGGGGCGCGCCGGTGTGGCTGACGTTCGCAAAGCGGTCGATGCAAGAGGTGCGCCAAACGAGGGGAGGCTTGGAGAAGGTGCAAGTTTGATTTGTATCAAAAGGTTTAAGGCTGTGGTGATCGCGCCGCAGTGGGTGGGAATCCTCAAAATCGGGGGCCTTCACCCACCCATTTTCCCCACCCATGCCACTGATCGGCGTGGTGGTGGACGCTATCGGCGCGATTAGCGAAAACGCCGGCTCGCCCAGCACAAAGTGTGCCTGCTTCACTGCTGTCAGCCTCGAGCACGCAACGCCTCGACGGCAGGGGTAATACAGCGGACCGCGGGTATCAGGCGCGCTATCATAGGCGGCCCTCGACCTTTAGAGCCTGTCACCGCAATGCCCCTGATCAGCCATTTCAAGACCCCGTGCCCCGAGCACATCAATAGCCAGATCCTGCAAATGGTGGTCGACAACCTGACCGACATCAGCATGGTCGCGATCCCGCCCAGCAACCTGCTGTACAACCTTTATCAATACGCGATTGGCTATGAGGTGCACCTGTATCTGCAGGCGCTGAACGGTGAAAAGGGCATTGCCGTCGAGCTGATCGTTGCCACCGACGAAGACGACCCGGACAAGGTGATCGGCTTTGTGCTGTACCTGCCGGTGCAGGACGATCCCGAGGCATGCGGCGTGGCGTACATGGCAGTGCAGGGCGAGTATCGGCGCCAGGGCGTGGCCCGGCGGATGCTGCGGGAAATGGTCGGCCGCTATCCCCATGCCGAGCTGACTTGCGCGGTGGCCAAGGTGCCGTATTTCGAGGCGATGGGCTTTGAGGTGGTGGGTGTGCGTGCGACCCAGGTGTTGATGAACACCCGCGATCACGTCACCGATGGCTTGATGGCATTGCTGGATGTGGCGTCGATCTACAGTTCGCTGGAAGTGCGGCAGATTCATACCTACCTGCTGCAAAAACACGGAAAACGGGCCATGACCGATGCGGAAAAACAGCGCGACCGGCACCTGGACCAGTTGACGCGCAAGGCCCAGGAGTTTGTGCGGGAGCGGCTCGGGGAAGATGCCGTACCGGCTAGCGGACCTCGATTGCGGCTGGTCTGAGCACACTCTCCCATACACCATAACTCCACCTGTGGGAGCGGGCTTGCTCGCGAAGGCGGTTTGTCAGCCAACATATGGGCGACTGATACACCGCTTTCGCGAGCAAGCCCGCTCCCACATTTAACGGCGGTCAGTCTTCACGCCAGCTTCACATTCATGGTAATCCGCGCCGTGAACACCTTCTTGCCTTCGGCATCGTGAATGTCCACTGGCACGATCTTGTCGCCTTCGGTGGTCCAGTCCACTGCATCTCCCTCGGCTATCGCCGTCACATCGCTCTTGGCCTTGGCCAGGTATTCCACGGTCATGCCTTTGGGAATCCAGCGCGCGCCGGCGGGAATTGAAACGTCGGTCATCATCCCGGCGGCGAGTTCCGCGGCGTTGCACATGGCGATCGCATGCACCGTACCCAAATGATTGGTGATCTCCCGGGCAAATGGCACGTGCACGGTGGCGCTGCCTTTGCGCAAATCCTTGACCAGCGGGTTGATGGTGGAGAAGTAGGGCGCCACCTGGCAGGCCATTTTGCTGAACGCTTCTGGCCCTGCGCTGTTGAACATGCTGAGGAACTGACTCATTTTTTTGCCTCTAGAGGATGTCGGTTTGCAGAATGTTGCTCCGTTACAGAATATTGTTCTGTAACGGAACAGTATTCTGTCGAGGAGAAATCTGTCAACCTAGCGCGAATAGTTCGCTGGCCACGGCCAGCCTCCATAGATGACTTTCTGGATTGTTTTTCTGCATGGAAACCGCCGATCTGCTCGAACGCTGTTACCCCGGACGACGCGCCGAACTCAAGCGCGACATCTTCAGAAAGGCCCTCGGCCTGTTCAACGAACAGGGGATCGAGGCCACGACCATCGAAATGATTCGCGCCGAATGCGACACCAGTGTCGGCGCGATCTATCACCATTTCGGCAACAAGGAAGGGCTGGTGGCGGCGCTGTTTTTTACCGCCCTCGACGATCAGGCCCGATTGCGTGACAGCTACCTGGCTGAGGCCCAGACCACACAAGCGGGGGTGCACGCGCTGGTGCACAGCTATGTGGATTGGGTCGACAGCCAGCCGGAGTGGGCACGGTTCCAGTACCACGCACGGTTTGCCGTCACCAAGGGGCCGTTCAAGGACGAGCTCGCCACCCGCAACAAGGCGCGCAACAAGCAGTTGCTGACATGGCTGGGCGCTCACGGCGATGAACTGGGGAGTTTTCCGGGGGAATTGATGCTGTCGTTGATCATCGGCCAGGCAGACAGTTACTGCCGCGCCTGGTTGTCGGGCCGGGTCAAGGGTAGTCCGAAGGCGTACCGGGACATGCTGGCGCAAGCGGCGTGGCGGTCCCTATGCACGACCGAGCCCCAATGAAAATCCCCTTGTGGGAGCGGGCTTGCTCGCGAAAGCGGTGTGTCAGCCAACATCCAGGGCGACTGACACGACGCCTTCGCGAGCAAGCCCGCTCCCACATTGGAGATGTGTTGTTGGGTAGATGTTTTTCAGAGGCAAAAAAAAGAGCCTCAAAGCTCTTTGATGGGGAGGAAGTAGAGCCGTTGAGGCTCAAGATGCGCATGAAGCAGGCGGTGAGCTTGGTAGGGGTTCAGATCACTCACCACCTACGCAGCGGCTTGTTGAGCAACCAAGCGGCTGCGTAACTCCATCCTAGAAAGACCGAGCGTTTCACTCAAGTACCGCTAGTCGTGTTGCTGCGTGTGCTTCTTTCGACCATCGCTTTGATGATTTCAAACAGTTCGTCCTGTGCCTGCCCTGCGCTGATCTCGTCATTCGCAGCGGCGTGGGACAAGGCTTCGGCGGCGCCGAGCATCGCGTGCAATCCGGCTGGCCTGGTGCCTCCCGCCGCAGCGAAGGGGGAGAGCACGTTTCGGCACTTTTCGAGGAAGATCGCTTCGTACTCGCGCTTGATCTTTTCCAGTTCCGGCGAACCCGCCAGCGCGGCGATCACGCCGGGTATCTCATTGCCCTGAAGCAGCACGCAATCGACGTACGAGGTGGCAATCACCCGTGCGGTGTTGGCCAGGGTCGGTTCGCAATGTTCCAGCGCGGCATCCATCAACGCAGTCTGGCGCGTGTCGAAATCCTGGTAGAGCGCGGCCAGCAATCCGGATCGAGTGGTGAAGTGATCGTAAACCACCGGTTTGGTAATCCCGGCCAACTCGGCGAGGCGGCCCAGGGTCAGGGCGTCCGTGCCTTCCTTGCGCACGAGTTGCCAGGCAACGTCCAGCAACTGCCGCAGTCGATCTTCCCGCGACATCCGGCGACGCGGCTGTTCTTTTGATTCGATGGTTGACATGGCTATGTACCAAAAGTAACTTACTATTCGTAACTTACCAAGAGTATATAGGGTCCGCCCCGTGCTCTCAATCAGGAGTTCCAGCATGCACACGCTTATCGTTGTCGCTCATCACGATCCTCTTTCGCTTACCCATGGCGTGGTCACGCGGATTGCTGACGGCCTGGCCCTGGCCGATCCCGATAACACGGTGGAAATCGCCGATCTCTGGGCCGAAGGTTTCGACCCGAGGTTCGGGCCTGCGGATTGGGCGGTGCATCACCGGGAGGCATCACCGCCGGCCGATGTGATCGCCGAGCAGGCACGGATAGATCGCGCCGACGCGGTGATACTGGTCTACCCGGTGTTCTGGTGGTCGATGCCGGCGCTGCTCAAGGGCTGGATTGACCGAGTGTTCGCCAATGGCTGGGCTTTCGATTTCGGGGCGGATGCCAAGCTGGTGAAAAAGCTGGATCGTCTGCGGGTACACCTGATCGGAGTCGGGGGAGCCGACGCGCGAACCTATGCCCGACATGGATATGCAGACGCCATGAAGACTCAGATTGACCATGGCATTTTCGATTACTGCGGTGCGCAGGTCGTGACGTCGCAATTGCTGCTGGAGTCGGAAATTCAGGATCCGGCCGTGCACTTGCAGGTCGCACACGCCTTGGGTCGTGGCCTGTATCGGCAAGATGTCGAGGCGGTATGAGCCACATACCGCCCCGATATCACTAGACCTGTTCGCCCGGCCAGCCGGCGCGACGCAACGCCTTGAGCAGGGTGTCGGCATCCAGCCCCGATACCGCATGCCCGTTGCCTTCGGTCGTTTCGCCGGCAAGCAGGGCGTTGATGATGGCTTCTTCCACGGCCTCGGTGGCGGCCAGGAACAGCTCGCTGATGTGGTCGTTGTTGACCATGCTCAGGTGGTCGGTGGTCGGCGCTTTCTTGCTCTCGTAGGCGGCCGGTGGCACATCATTGCCGGTGGCGAACGCGATGAAGATGTCGCCGCTGTGGTCTTCGTTGCCGCCGCCGGTGCGGGCCAGGCCGAGGCTGGCGCGCTGGGCCAGGCGGGTGCACTGGTGCGGCAGCAACGGCGCATCGGTGGCCAGGCAGACCACGATCGAACCCATGCCCGGATGAGGCAGCGAGGCCTTGAGGAACGGCGAATCGGCCTGTTCCATGTAGCGCCCGACCGGGTAACCGTCGACCCGCAGTTCGTTACGGATGCCATGGTTGGCCTGGACAATCGCCCCCACCGTCCAGCCGCCCTGGGCACTGTTCAAGCGTCGCGACGCGGTGCCGATACCGCCCTTGAATTCGTGGCAGATCATGCCGCTGCCACCGCCGACATTGCCTTCGGTCACCGGGCCGCTCTCGGCGCTGCGCACGGCCTGGGCCACGTGCTCGGGCTTGACGTGAAAACCGTTGATGTCGTTGAGCAGGCCGTCGAAGGTTTCCAGCACCACCGGCATGTTCCAGTAGAGGCGCCCGTCATCGGGTTGCTGCTCGCGATCGAGGACGATCAGCGCATCGCGCACCACGCCCAGGCTGTGGGTGTTGGTGAAGGCGATGGGGCTGGTCAGCAAGCCTGCTTCGCGAATCCACTCCAGCCCCGTGGCATCGCCATTGCCGTTGAGCACATGCACACCGGCAAAGCACGGTTGCTGGCTGGTGGAACCGGCGCGCGGCTCGATGACGGTGACACCCGTGAGGATGTCGCGGCCACTGGCGGTGCGTCCCCGCACATTGCTGTGGCCGACCCGTACGCCGGGGACGTCGGTAATGGCGTTGAGCGGGCCGGGTTGCAGTTGGCCGAACTGGATGTTGAGGTCGCGGGCGCGTGGTTTCATGGGTTTTCTCATCGTTGATTCATGGCAGAAAAAGGGTGTTTCGGGCAACGCAATTCCAATGTGGGAGCGGGCTTGTTCGCGAAGACGTAGTGTCAGTCGCTATCAATTTTTGCTGATCCACCGCTTTCGCGAGCAAGCCCGCTCCCACAGGGTTTTGTGGTGTCCGGTCATTGACCGTTCTTGACCTTGCTCCAGATCCGCGTCCGCACCCGTTCCGTAGCTGGCGGCAGTGGCTGGAGGGTGAACAGGGTGGCCATGGCTGCGGCTGGCGGGTAGACGGCCGGGTTGCTGCGGGTCGCTTCGGCCACCAGCGTGGTCGCGCTGCGGTTGCCATTGGGGTAGTTGAGGTGGTCGCTGACCGGGGCGATGACTTCAGGGCGCATCAGGTAGTCGATGAAGGCCAGGCCTTGTTCCGGGTGCGGGGCGTCCTTGAGCAGCACCAGCGTGTCGAACCACACCGGCGCGCCTTCCTTGGGCAGGCTGTAGGCGATCTTCACACCGTTGCCGGCCTGCTCGGCGGTGGTCTTGGCTTCGAGCATCGCGCCGGACCAGCCGACCGCTACGCAGATGTTGCCGTTGGACAGGTCGCTGATGAATTTCGACGAATTGAAGTAGGCGATGTGCGGACGCAACTTGAGCAGCAGCGCTTCGGCCTTCTTGTAGTCTTCGGGGTTGGTGCTGTTGGGCGGCAGGCCGAGGTAGTGCAAGGCGACCGGCAGCATCTCCGACGGCGAATCGAGCATGGCCACGCCACATTCACCGAGCTTGGCCAGGTTCTCCTCCTTGAACACCAGGTCCCAGGAGTCCACCGGCGCCTTGTCGCCCAGCACCGCGCGCACTTTGTCGATGTTGTAGCCGATGCCGTTGGTGCCCCACAGGTAGGGCACGGCGTACTGGTTACCCGGATCGTTGTTGGCCAGTTTCGCCAGCAGATCGGTGTCCATGTTCTTGAAGTCCGGCATCTGCGCACGGGGCAGTGGGGCGAGGGCGCCCGCCTTGATCAGCGTGGGCAAGCTGAAGTTGCTCGCCACCACCACGTCGTAGCCGCTGCGGCTGGTGAGCAACTTGCCTTCGAGCACTTCGGCGCTGTCGAAGGTGTCGTAGACCAGCGCAATCCCGGTGTCTCGCTTGAAATCCTGCAGGGTAGTCGGGCCGATGTAGTCGTACCAGTTGTACACGTGCACGGTCGGCGCATCGACGGCAAAGGCCGACAGCGACACCGCCAGGCTGGCGCCAAACCCCAGATTGAAATACAAGCGGTGACGACTCATGATGCGGCACTCCTGGCCTGTTGCGGCCGGTGGTAATCAGGAGATTGCAGCGTATCGACCGGGGTGCTCTTCACCCATTCCCATCATGGGTTACTCAAAAGGGGTAGTGCGTGGACGCGTTGTTGAAAGAGTTGCCGGTGCACCAGGGGCTGGCGCGGGTGTTCACGGCGGTGGGGCGGGACGGCTTCTGGCGGGCGCTGGTCGATACCCTGCGCTTGCTGGTGCCGCTGGACAACGCGCTGGTGGCGCTGATGCGCCCGGGCCATGTGCCGCGTCTGCTGATTGATTTCGATGCCAAGGGCAATGCTGACGAGCAGGAAGAACTGGCGGACTACCGCGCCGGCATGTACCTGCTCGATCCGTTCTATCAGGCCGCCTGCGCGGGCATCGCCGACGGCTTGCACAGCCTCGAATCGGTGGCCCCCGACCAGTTCCAGCACAGCGAGTACTACCTGAGTTACTTCAGTACCGTGGTGGGTGGGGACGAGTTGCAGTTCATGGTCAACGTCGATGGCGCCGTGCTCGGCTTGTCACTCGGGCGCTCGACGCGCTTCAGCCTCGAGGAGCAGGGCCGCTTGATTTGCGTGCGTGACTGGGTGCTGGCAGCGATGCGCCGACACCTGGATTTGCTGCCGCTGGAAGGGCCGGTCGCCGAACCACCGGCCGGCGATCTGGCGACCTTGCTCGATCGCTTCGACGCACGCCTGACGCTGCGCGAGATCGAAACGGCGCGCCTGATCCTCCAGGGTTTCTCCAGCAAGGCCATCGCGCAGCAACTGGGCATCTCCCCGGAAACGGTGAAAGTGCACCGGCGCAATGTCTACCACAAGCTCAACGTCAACGGGCATGGCGAGTTGTTTGCGCTGGTGCTGCAGCCGCGTTGAGCTCTCATGGCGCGTGTTGTTGCCGATCCACCATCGCCTTGGCAATCTCCAGCAAATGCCAGATCGAAAACACCAGGGCCCGATCAGCGCCCTTGAGTTGATCGCCACACTGATACGCCGTGACCGAAGCGCAACGCAGCAGGTCGGCGATATAGAGCTGGGTATCTTCAAAGCTCACGTCGTTGCTGACGTTGTAAAAGCGCAGTTCATCGGGGCGGGCGGGGTGGTCGCCGGTCAGGTGGAAATCAATCGCACGGTAGAGCGCTGATCGATCCCTGAGTCGGTCTTCAGTGACGGTTTCGTTGGTGGAGGTTTCGGGAGGTGGATCGGGTACGGATTTTTCCATGAGTGTTGCTCCTATTGCTGCATGGGAGCCATCACTTATCGCCTACTAAACGATTGGGTGGCGGCTGTACGCAGGTTAGTAGGCCGGTCAATAGGAAAAACCGGTGCACCCGAAAGTGCCCCACGCACAGCCACCATATTCTGCATGCGGCAAAATGTGCCGGACATGAGCATGGAATCGCTATGCGCCTATTGTTCCGGGCTACTAAACCCGATCAATGATGAGCAGTGACGGACCGAGACTAGCCATGGAAAATGGCAGGCGCAAGCGAGCGAAATGATCTAGGAAATGTCCTGCAAAAGAAAGGGAGCAGGCCTGCAAAGCCGCTGATTTTCCTGTACGAAAACTTCCCTGCCAGGTGTGGTGATCACCTGTGGCGAGGGAGCTTTTGTGGCGAGGGGGCTTGCCCCCGTTCGACTGCGCAGCAGTCGTAAAACCAGCAACCTCGTTTTTTCTGACACACCTCATTGAATGATTTTAGGGCCGCTTCGCGCCCCAACGGGGGCAAGCCCCCTCGCCACAAAAGTACGGTGACCTTCAGCTCGTCAGCGTTTGTTCAACCCCCGCGCCAACCGATCCCACCCAACTGAATCATCGTCACCATGATCTGGCTGACAAACCACTGATATCCATTCGGCGCGATCCATTGTGGGAGCGAGCCTGCTCCGGGCGGCGTTCCGACGATGGCCATTTCACGGACATCGACCTGTAACTTCTTACAGTTTCGGGGCGGTGAAAAAAGGCTCAGTCTTCGTTGATCAAAGTGAAAGGCCGTCAATGCCGTGAACGCTCACCACCACGCCGCGACACCGACGCTGTCGGTCATCGATCCGCGCGCCCTGGCGATTCGTGGCGTCGGCTATTACCGCCATCCCGACAGCCCGGAGATTGACCCACGCATCACCCGGCAACGCTTCGACGCGGCGGGGCGGTTGGTTGAATCCTGGGATCCACGGTTGTGGGGCACGGCGCCAAAGCCGAACCTGACCACGGTATACGGCTTGAGTGGTCAACCGTTGCTGACGGACAGCGTCGATGCCGGGTGGCAGTTGAGCTTGGCGGATCAGGCGGGTTTGCCTGGTGCGTTCTGGGATGCACGCGGGAGTCAACGCCACACCGGTTTCGACGAACAACAGCGGCCGATCACCGTCACCGAACAGGCTGTGGGAGAACGGCCACGCGTGTTGGAGCGCTTGACCTACGGTGACTCCGGTCCTGCGTTCGCCGGGCACAACCAGTGCGGGCAGTTGATCCGCCATGACCACCCGGCAGGCACTCAATGCACTATTGACTACGGTCTTTTGGGTGCAGTGCTGGTTGAAGAGCAACGCTTTCTCGCTGATCTCGAAACACCTGATTGGCCCTTGGACCTCGATGAACGCGAGACGTGGCTGGAAGCTCAATCGTTCATCACCCTCCACACCTTCAATCCCGGCGCAGAGCTTCAGCGACAAACCGATGCAATGGGCAACGTTCGTACCTTTGGCTATGACGTAGCGGGCAAATTGAGTGAGGCCTGGCTGCAACTGACTGCCTCTGGAAAACCGCCACAACGGCTGGTTAGCGACATCCATTACAACGCCCAGGATCAGGTCGAACGTGAAACCGCTGGCAATGGTGTAGTGACCCGTGCCGCGTACGCTGCCGATGACGGGCGTCTGATCAGGCTGATGGCGGCGGTCGGTAACCAGAAACCCTTGCAGGATCTGAACTACGTCTACGACGCGGGGGGCAACATCGTCGAGCTGCAAGACCAGTCCCAATCCGTGACCCATTTCAACAACCAGCGCATCGAGCCGATCAACCGTTACCGCTACGACAGCCTGTATCAACTGGTCGAAGCCAAAGGATGGGAGGTCAGTCAGCCGAGCCACGGTCCGACGTTGCCGGAGCTGCAGCCCACACCGCTGGACCCCAATCAACGGCGCAATTACACCCAACGCTTCGAGTATGACCGAGGCGGGAATTTGATCACTCGCCGGCACAGCGATGCGCCGGGCTTTTTGATGTTCACCTCGGCACGCAGCAACCGTAGCCTCGCGCAACGTGACGACGGTTCGCTACCGGGGGAGCCTGAAATCGCCTTGGGTTTCGACGCCGCTGGCAATCAACAGGAACTGCAACGCGGGCAAGCCATGGCCTGGGACAGTCGCAACCAACTACACCAAGTCACGTTGGTCAACCGCGAAAGCGAGCCCGATGATTACGAATGCTATCGCTACTCCCATCCCGGCCACCGCTTGCGCAAAGTGGGATTCGCCCAAAGCAGCGGCCGCATCCTGCGCAGCGAAATCCGTTACCTCCCGGGACTGGAAGTCCATCGCCAGGCCGGTGGCGAAGAACACCACGTTATCAGTTTCGAAGCGGGGCGCAGCAAGGTGCGGGTGCTGTTCTGGCCCCAAGGTGAGCATGATGATCAATGGCGCTACAACCTCAGCGATCACTTGGGCTCCAACATTCTGGAACTTGACCATGAGGCGGGCGTACTGACGCAGGAATACTATTACCCCTTTGGCGGTACGGCGTGCTGGGCGGGAAGCAGTGTTTTGGTGGCTAAGTACAAGACCATTCGTTATTCGGGCAAGGAACGGGATGCAACTGGGCTTTATTACTATGGCTTCCGGTATTACGCGCCGTGGATGCAGAGATGGATAAGTCCAGATCCGGTCGAGGATGGGTTAAATGTATTTCAGATGGTTGCTAACAACCCACTTAATTTAATAGACCGTAACGGCTTGACGGGGGAGACCGCCAAGAGGAAATGGAGAGCGGCATATGACCGCGTGCTGGCGACTAATGTTGGAGTTCGGGTTAGAACAGTCACTTCCGGGGTAATTGCCGTCGATGTAGTAGGTGGGAATGACCTTTTCGAACGTTTGGGCATCGGACTAGAGCGCGCCGTGGATGATGTTAGAAAGCTGTCCTACCTGTCTATTGACTCTTCTTTACAAGGAAAAATCGCGGGCGGAGACCGGTTGTTTTATCTATATCGAGAGTCGGGCGCGGCTATCAAGGAAGAAGCCAGGCTTGAGAGTGCCGGAACGCTAGCCTATATCAATGGTGGTTTCTTCAATATGGGAGGGGGATTCATAAAAAATGCTCCAGATTATGCCTCTATCGGTAGAAATTTAATTGATGGCGAACAAAAAGAAAGTGTCTTGGAACCACTGAGGTATAGCGATGATTACACGAAGGTTTCTATGCATGACGGCTCCTGGATTCGCTCCGGGCCTCTATTGGCAGTAGGCGAAACAGCCACCTTTTCTCAAGGAAGGCTCAAAAATCCGTTGTACCAATTCTCCTCTGGGAGTAACAAACCTGGTTGGTTTGGACATGCCAGCGAACCCAATTCTCGCTCTGGTATAAGCATGGGCGGCGACGAAAACCCCGAATCGCGTACACGATTGGCAATGGGGGGAACCTGGGGACGAGATGCTACATCACCAGGCTACACTATGCCCGAATGGGCCTTGGTTATGACCAGGCTTAATAGCTTGAACAGAGCCAGCTTCTCGACTCAGGCAGTGAACCTTGATGGAGGTAACTCAAGCGCTTTGGGCGTGATCAGCTCTTCAGGAGAGTCGTTGATGACTCGGTCTCAGACTGATGGTCTGGACAAGTCTGTCGGGAATTTCATAGTGTTTTATCGTAAATCTACCGGATCTATTTGAAGATTGATTGCTGGACAAATGGTCTGTGCATTCGGGTTGCCAACAGCAACTGTTAGAGTTTCCAGTAAGTATCATGCGGAGAGCATCATTGGTCGGTTGGTACTTTCAGATGAACTAATTTAAGCATGAAACATAACCCGTCTACTGAACTGATGTGATAAATGTTATCAACTATCAGCAATGATGAATCGAAGCGCGCCACAGAGAAAACCCAAGGGACCTTCGCTTTTGGATTTTTCTTGGCAAGCGTTGAACGGAGGGTAAATACCGTTCGCGATAGCTCTCTTTATTTTTCCTGCCTGAACACCAACGCCTTTAACCCACACTCTAAATCCGCATCGGGAAACTCCGGAGGGTTCTCCAGCCGCTGCTCGAACCGCAGGCTCGGTGCTTCGCGGGTGACACCGTCGATCAGAAAGTCGGCACCAAACGCCGGGTCGTTCATACAGGCCAGCACAGTGCCATTTTCAGTGAGCAGTTCGGGTAGCCGGCGCAGCACGCGCTGGTAGTCCTTGGTCAGCAGGAAGCTGCCTTTCTGGAACGACGGCGGGTCGATGATCACCAGGTCGTACGGGCCTTTGCCGATCACTTTGCCCCAGGACTTGAACAGGTCGTGGCCGAGGAAGCTCACCTTGCTCAGGTCGTGGCCGTTGAGCCGGTGGTTGTCGCGACCACGGCTCAGGGCCGGGCTCGACATGTCGAGGTTGACCACATGCGTCGCGCCACCTTCGATGGCCGCCACCGAGAAGCCGCAGGTGTAGGCGAACAGGTTCAGCACCCGTTTGCCCTCGGCATTGGTGCGGACCCAATCGCGGCCGTAGCGCATGTCGAGGAACAGCCCGGTGTTCTGTTTGCGGCCCAGGTCCACCCGGTATTTCAACCCACCCTCGGTGATGGTCATTTCCTCGATGACGTCGCCGAGCAGCCACTCGGTGGTGCTTTGCAGCAGGTAGCGGTGTTGCAGCAGCAGGGTATGCGCGGCGGATTTTGCCCACTGTTCAGACTGGGTGATAGCCATCAGCACCTGCTTCAAGTCTTCCAGTTGCGCAGCCTCCGGTTCCTTGAACAGCGCCACCAGCACCACGCCCTGCAGCCAGTCCACGGTCACTTGCTCCAGCCCCGGCCAGCAGCGACCACGGCCGTGAAACAGGCGACGGGTTTCGGCGGGGGCGGCTGACAGGGCGGTCAGCAGGTGCTCATGTAGGGTGGCGAGGGCGTCTGGGTTCATTGGATCGGGTCGGTGGCGTGGAAAGGGGCGGCATTTAACCATAATTGCGCAGTCGGCGGACCACACAACCCCCATTGTGGGAGCGGGCCTGCTCGCGAAGGCGTCGTGTCAGTCGCCATTAATGTTTGCTGGCACACCGCTTTCGCGAGCAAGCCCGCTCCCACAAGTAGTTATCACATTAAATTTAACTTTACGTGAGGATTTGGCGATCTTCCGGCTCCCATACTCGGCTCCAACGAACAACAACAAACGGGAGCCGGACATGTCGCAGAGCACTGCTTCACCCAAGCCCAGTCATCCACGCTGGCTCCGCCTGACCCACTGGCTCAACGCCCTGGCGGTGCTGGTGATGGTCACCAGCGGTTGGCGCATCTACAACGCCTCGCCGATCTACGAATTCAGTTTTCCCAAGGCGATCACCCTCGGTGGCTGGCTGGGCGGCGCGCTGCAATGGCATTTCGCGGCGATGTGGTTCCTGGCGATCAACGGCCTGATCTACCTGGCCTTCAACCTGTTCAGCGGACGCCTGAAACGGCGTTTCTTCCCGGTTTCGCCCAAAGGCGTGCTGCATGACCTGTGGGCTGCCTTGCGCGGAAAACTGGGGCATGCCGACCTCAGCCATTACAACCAGGTGCAGCGCGTCGCCTACCTGTTCGTGATGGTCGACATCACGCTGCTGGTGCTCTCCGGGCTGGTGTTGTGGAAGTCGGTGCAGTTCCCGTTGTTGCGTGAATTGCTGTTCGGTTACGAAGGCGCGCGTCGTGTGCATTTCTTCGCCATGGCGCTGTTGGTGGCCTTTGTGGCGGTGCATCTGCTGATGGTGGCGCTGGTGCCGAAAACGCTGTTGGCCATGATCGTCGGCCGCAAGGAGCAGGTATGAAAAAGCGCATTCAGATCCCGGGGCTGGACGAAGCATCGATCCTCACCGATGCCCACAAGATCCTCGCCCCGCAAATCGAAGACCGCTCGCGCCGCTCGTTCCTGCTGCGCGGCCTGACCCTCGGCGGCGTGGCGATGTTGTCCGGTTGCAACATCACCGACAACGAAAGCGTCGAGACCGCGTTGTCGTCCATGTCGCGCCTCAACGATCGGGTCCAGGGCTGGCTGTTCAATCCCAATGCGCTGGCGCCGACCTATCCCGAATCGATGATCACCCGGCCATTTCCGTTCAATGCCTTCTACGGCATCGACGAAGCACCGACGGTGGAAGAGGAGGGTTATCGGCTGGAGGTCACCGGCCTGGTCGCCGACAAGCGCAGTTGGCGCCTCGAAGAACTGCGCGCCATGGCCCAGACCGAGCAGATCACCCGGCACATTTGCGTCGAAGGCTGGAGCGCGATCGGGCGTTGGGGCGGCGTGCGCTTCAGCGATTTCCTCAAGCGCATCGGCGCTGACACCGATGCCAAATACGTCGGCTTCAAATGCGCCGACGACTACTACACCAGCATCGACATGGCCACCGCGCTGCATGCACAGACTCAGTTGACGCTGACTTACGACGGCGCCGTGCTGCCCCGCGAGTATGGCTTCCCGATGAAGCTGCGCATGCCCACCAAGCTCGGCTACAAGAACCCCAAACACATCCAGGCGATTTTCGTCACTAACACCTATCCAGGTGGCTACTGGGAAGACCAGGGCTACAACTGGTTCGGTGGCAGCTGATGAACGTGCGAACCATTCACCGTCCACAAACCCGTGCTTCAAGGAGATTCATCATGAAAAAGTTGACCACCGTTGTCCTGTCCATGTGCCTGGCCGTTGGCGCCGCCAGTGTTTTTGCCGCCGACACCATGAGCAACGACAGCATGAGCAAGGATTCAATGTCCAAGGACGCCATGTCCAAGGATGCGATGAAGAAGACCGATTCGATGTCCAAAGATGCAATGTCCAAGGACGCGATGAAGAAAGACGCGATGTCCAAGGACTCCATGAGCAAGGACGGCATGAAAAAAGATGCCACGTCCAAAGATGCGATGAAAAAGGACGCCATGTCGCAGTAAATATCAGCAACCTCCAGTGGGAGCAAGTTCGCCTCCACTGGGGGAGCGGTAAGCGATGGGGACGGTGTGCCGCAGCCAACAAACAATTAGTTACCATACCAGACTTGCCGAAAGTGCACGCGCAACCAAAACTGCAGGTTTAAAGTGTTGTACACAATTCGCGGTAGAAAAAAACAACATGTTCCCATCTGGTATTTCATCTTCAAGTCGTGCGCCCATTGATAATCAATCCGGCGCATTGGCAGTGACGGCAACATCCTCCGAACACTATTTTCATTCTTCTTTTTTTCCCGCCAAAGGCGATCTGGTGTTAGGTCAGCCATCCGTTGCAAGCAAGCAAGACTCAGTGTGGACGCCCGGTCGTCTGCGGGAAAGTCTGTTGTCAATGTTTAATATAATGTTTGAGCAGCCTGAGCTGTTTGGTTTTCAAGACGCGAAGTGCACGAAAATAAACGATAGGCCAGATTCGATCGTGGATTTGGTGGGCACGATGGATATGGTCTTGAAGGAGGAAAGGCAGCGTAAAAAATCCAGTGTGAATAGCGAACCTGTCAGGCAACCCGATAGTAAGAGTATTCACAATGCTAACGTTGATTTGACGGGGGAGGTAGTCGGTGAGAGTGCTTGCGTCAGAAACTTTTGTAATGGTTTTCTTGAAGCGATGAATGAGATTGAGGGAAGTATACGAGGCTCCAATTCAAGTGATGAAGTCGTATTGACGGACTACCACGGTATTTTTTTACGCAGTAATCTTGACCAATTATTTTCAGGGTTGTGTGAGCACTCTCGTTACATTCCGGCAGCCAAGCTTCTCGAAACTGCAAGCAATCAGAAAGAACCCGTCGATGGAACATCATGGCAACGTATTCATAAACCCGCCGCCCATTTATTCTCGACTATCAGTAAGGACATGATTGATGGGTTTATTCGGCAGCCAAGCAAGCCAGAGCCTACAGCCCGCATTCATTATTTTCTGGATGACATCCAGATGCATGATGTGGTTGACAGGACTGGTGCAGATGCCAATGGAGCAACGTCTGAGGAACTGCGTCATCTATATCAATACAAGGATGAGTTGGGCGATAGAGTGAGGTTCTATCAAGATAACCTGGTGGTACCAGCGCCGTGGGAGCAGGATCCGAAATTGTGGAGTCGATGCGCAATCGATGCCACTGTGGCTTCAGCGCCGTCAGCACCTGAAAAAGCGATAGCCACAAGCGTTCAAGCTGACTCAAAGGGAAAAATGAGTGCATCGGTTTCATCCCCGCTGACAGATATTTATTATTTGAATTTTCGTGATTTCGATCTTGGAGACGAGTACGCCAAACGTAATGTAGGTTTTCCGGCGGAAATTAGTAAGTCGTATCATGAAGAAAAATGGGAGGTTATTATTACTCAGGAAGAATATGCCTCTCTTTTAGCCTATAAAAAGGGATTTGATAAGCATATAGATCCTTGCATGGGTGTGGTGAATTCAGAGAGGAAGGGTTTTAATACAGTAGTGTCCTACATAGTGTCCGCGTTGGATAAATTGAGGGAGTTGGGTCAATTGGAATATTGCAACGGGTTTCGCATATACAGGTTTTTTGCGAAATATCCGGAGCTGCCAATTAAATTTCTTGAGGCAAGCTATTTGCACAGTTCTATTGTGCCGATAAAGCAGCTTCCTGATTTTCCTGAAGAAAAAGCAGCGAGCCCTGATCAGGTATTCGACTTCAAGAAAAATGATAAAGATGAGTATGAATTCATCCGGAAAAGTGATGGCGAAAGCTGCCAGCTGAATGGCGTGTTTACCTATGTCATCCTTCCAGATGAGCCTGATCATGTTTATTGCGGTGTGGGAAATGGTCAGCAGAATTCGAAAGGGGAGCCGAACGAATATCGGCATCGTAATATTTACTACGTAGAAGGTCACAGTTCACTGGCTCAAGGTAAAGATGTGCTGTTTGCTGGTGAATTTTTGTGTTTGGACGGTCAACTGAAACTCTGGACTAATGGCAGTGGTCATTATGAGCCAATAGCTGAGCTTCGTTTAACTAATCTAACGGAAGTGGTTAAGCGCATACTTCCTGATAACTTGTTTAGAGATCACGATGGGCTGACGGCAACTGAAATTCAGGCGCTCAACGCGTATATACAGATTCCGGAGAGTGACGAAGTCATTTTGACGGATAGCGACTCCGCACCTGCCGACTCTGATTCCGACTCCGACTCTATAACCGATGCAGATGTCTACAGGAAATCAATGATGGATAGAGGGTTGGGACGCCGGGTGCGCGTACGGTCTGTTGGTCCGACAAACGCAGGCGCAGTATGAAGAAAAAATGAGATGAAGTAATCGCTCCCATCGACGCCGCCACGAGCTGAGTACTCTGATGGTATGACTTGAAGTCATACCATCATGACTTTTAATGGTTACAGCCCCGCCAACCCCCGGTGTTAAAAAATCGCAAACCAGCTCATCAACAACAAAAAAGAGCGTTTGCAACCATGACTCATCATCACTGCCGCGTCTTCGCCAGCTTGCTGCTGCGCTCTTCAAACCCAGACATCTGCCACGCCAGGCCTCGTGCTTGCGTGCGCTGCTGAACACCCAAACAAATCCCTCTGCGTCCCAAAGAGTAATGATCATGAAAGAACTCGACCTGTACATCGGTGAAGGTTTCGAAGGCCCTGGCGTGAACGCCGCGCACATCAACATTCTGATCGGGCCGCGTAACGGTCCGGCAGGCCAGGCGTTCGCCAACAGCCTGGCCTCGCCAAGCCAGGGTCATTGCCCGTTCATGGTGATCGCCCAGCCGAACATTCCGGTCAAGCCGATGACCCTGTATGTGAACAAGGCTGCGATCGGCAGCGACCTGCATGGCAACGCCACCTGGGGCGCATCCCAGGCCGGTATTGCCAAGGCTGTTCTCGAAGCGCTGCTCGACGGCACCTTGCCGCCGGAAGCCGAGGACGAGTGGGCCATCGTGACGGCCAACTGGGTCAACCCGGCCTGCGACGACCTCGATGCGGTGTACCTGAACAACTACAACGCCTGCCGCACCGCGATCCGCGCCGCCCTGACCGGCAAGCCGGAAACCGCGCAGCTCAAGGATGTGGTCAATCACATCAGCAACCCTTTCTACACGCCAAAAGCCTGAGGTCCGCGCCATGCAATACATCCGTTTGGGCAACTCCGGCCTCGAAGTCTCCCGCCTGTGCCTGGGCACCATGAACATGGGCACCCCGGACTGGAAACCGTGGATCTTCGATGAGAAGAAAAGCGAGCCGATCGTCAGGCACGCGCTGGACAACGGCGTGAACTTCATCGACCTGGCGGACTTCTATTCCGCAGGTGTCGGCGAAGAAGTGGTAGGGCGCATCGTCAAGCGCCTGGCCCATCGCGAAGACCTGGTGATCACCACCAAGGTCGGCTACGGCACCCGCAGCGGCATCAACGCCAGCGGTCACTCGCGCAAGCACATCATGGACAGCATCGATGCTTCGCTGATGCGCCTGGACATGGATTACGTCGACGTCTTCATGCTGCATTACTTCGACGTCAACACCCCGGTCGAAGAAACCATGAGCGCCATGAACGACATCGTGCGTTCCGGCAAGGCCCATCACATCGGCGTGTCGACCATGCTCACCGGGCAGTTGGCAAAAATCCTCATGGCCTGCGAGCGCAATGGCTGGGTCAAGCCGATCAACATGCAGTTGCAATTGAACTGCGCCTACCGCGAAGAAGAGCGTGAGATGATCCCGTTCTGCCGCGACCAGGGCTTGGGTGTTTCGGTGTTCAGCCCGCTGGCCCGTGGCCTGCTGACCGGCGACGCGCAGTCGACCCGCAACCAGACCGATTTCTTCACCCAGCAGATGTACAGCGACGAAGCCTCGTTCGAAATCGCCCATTCGGTGCAGCGCGTGGCCCGTGCCCGTGGTGTGTCCAACGCACAGATTGCCCAGGCGTGGGTGGCCAACCATCCGGGCGTGGATTGCATGCTGGTCGGGGCCGACACCACTGAACAATTCGACAGTGCCCTGGCGGCCCTGGAGACCAAACTCGATGCCGAAGAGCTGCATGAGCTGGAGCGTAACTACACGCCGTGCGACGTGATCAACGATTACACCGCCGGTAAACGTATCCTGCGTTCGGCCCGCCCGGGTCTGGAACGCTTCAACCTGACCGAGGCCGTGGCATGAGCACGTTGATCCGTCACGGCAATTTCATCGATGGCCAATGGTCCAGCGGCGGTGCGACTTATCCGGTGCTGAACCCGGCCAATGGCGAGCTGATCGCCGAGGTGCAAGAGGCCGGCGCTGAAGAGACTGATTTGGCCATCGCAGCCGCCAACCGCGCCTTGCCGGCCTGGCGCAAGCTGACCGCCAAGGAACGTAGCCAGCGCCTCAAGCGCTGGAGCGAGTTGATGCTGAGCAATCAGAAAGAACTGGCCACGCTGCTCAGCCGCGAACAGGGCAAGCCATTGGCTGAAGCCATGGGCGAAGTGGTCTACGCCGCCAGCTTCCTGGAGTGGTTCGGCGAAGAAGCCAAGCGTGCCTACGGCGATGTGATCCCGAGCCACAAGGCCGATGCACGGATCATCGTGGTCAAGGAAGCGATTGGCGTGGTCGCGGCGATCACCCCGTGGAACTTCCCGTTGGCCATGGTCACCCGCAAGGTCGGTCCGGCGCTGGCAGCCGGTTGCACGATGATCCTCAAACCGTCGGAGGAAACCCCGTTGTCGGCGTTCGCCCTGGCGGTGCTGGCCGAGCAGGCCGGGATTCCGGCCGGTGTGTTCAACATCGTCTCCGGTGATGCCGTGGCGATTGGTGGTGCGCTGCAAGCGTCGAGCGTCGTGCGCAAACTGTCGTTCACCGGCTCGACCCGCACCGGCAAGTTGCTGATGCGCCAGGCCGCCGACACCCTGAAAAAGGTCTCGCTGGAGCTGGGTGGCAACGCGCCGTTCATTGTGTTCGACGACGCCGATCTGGACGCGGCCGTCAAAGGCGCGATGGCCTCGAAGTTTCGCAACACCGGGCAAACCTGTGTCTGTGTAAACCGCTTCTTCATTCAGGATAGTGTGTACGAAGCCTTCACCGGAAAACTGGCCGAAGCGGTCGCAGCGATGCGTGTCGGCAGCGCCCTGGACGGAGAAACCGAGCAAGGTCCGTTGATCAATAGTGCAGCGCTGGCCAAGGTCGAACTGCACGTGAGCGATGCGGTGGAGAAGGGTGCCAAGGTTCTGTGTGGTGGCCGTCGTCATGCCCTGGGCGGCACGTTCTACGAGCCGACCATTCTTGCCGAAGCCAGCAGCGACATGCTCATCGCCCAGGATGAAACGTTCGGTCCGGTGGCTGCCTGCTTCCGCTTCAAGGACGAGGCCGAAGTGCTGCAACGGGCCAACGACACACCGTTCGGTCTGTCGGCCTACTTCTACAGCCGCGACATCGGCCGCGTCTGGCGCATGGCCGAAGGGTTGGAGGCGGGCATGGTCGGGATCAATGAAGGGATTATTTCCACGGAAGTGGCGCCGTTCGGCGGTATCAAGGAATCGGGCCTGGGTCGCGAAGGTTCGAAGTACGGTCTGGATGACTACCTGGAAATCAAATACCTGTTGATGGGTGGTCTCTAACCCCAGCCAACCCCCTGTAGGAGCGGGCCCTGTGGCGAGGGGGCTTGCCCCCGTTGGGTCGCGAAGCGGCCCCGGCATTTCCGGCCTTTAATCGGATGTTCCGGGTTTACGGTCGCTTCGCAGCCGAACGGGGGCAAGCCCCCTCGCCACAAAGGCTTGCTCCCACATTGGGTAATCAGTATTAGCAGTTTTCTTTCTCCATCAAGAACAACAATTGGAGATTTACATGTCCGTTAAACCGGTAAAAATCGACGACCTGCCCATCGGCCGTTTTCACATCAAGATCGCCGGCCTGACCTTCGGCGCGCACTTCACCGACGGCTACATCCTCGGCCTGATCGGTATCGCTTTCACCCTGCTGAGCCCACAGATGCAGCTGGACGCATTCTGGCAGGGCCTGATCGGTGCTTCGGCCTTGATCGGCCTGTTTCTCGGCAGCCTGTTCTTCGGCTGGATCTCCGACAAGGTCGGCCGGCAGAAAATCTTCCTCGTCAGCTTCGTGCTGATCACCATCGCCTCGGTGATGCAGTTCTACGTTGAATCGGCCATGGCGTTGTTCCTGTGCCGGGTGCTGATCGGTATTGGCCTGGGCGGTGACTACAGTGTCGGCCATGCGATGCTCGCCGAGTTCGCGCCGAAGAAACACCGCGGTGTGATGCTCGGTTCGTTCAGCGTGGTCTGGACGCTAGGTTATGTCGCCGCCACCTTCATCGGTACCGCCATGCTCGGCCTTGGCGATGATGCCTGGCGCTGGATGCTCGCCTCGTCGGCAATTCCGGCGGCACTGATCCTGATAGCCCGTATCGGTACTCCGGAGTCGCCGCGCTGGCTGGTCAATCAGGGCCGCATCGCCGAGGCCCGGGCCGTCGTCAAGAAACACCTGGGCGAACACGTCGAACTCGACGAAACCCCGTCCACCGAAACCCGTTCCGGCTACGCGGTGCTGTTCAGCCGTGAATACCGCAAGCGCACGGCGTTCAACTGCCTGTTCTTCGTGTGCATCGTGATGCCGTACTTCGCCATCTACACCTTCCTGCCGTCGATCCTGCAGACGATGGGCCTGGCCGAAGGGTTCGGCACCGAACTGATGTTGAACATGTTGCTGATCCTCGGCGCGATGATCGGCATCTGGTGCACCGTCAAGTTCACCCGACGCGGCTTCCTGATCAACTCGTTCATCATCCTCGCCGTGGCGTTGTTCCTGTTGGCTGTGTTGCCGGGTAGCGCGGCGTGGCTGATGGTGCTGGTGTTCGGCGTGTTCACCCTGGTGTTGTCGGCGGTGAGTAACCTGGTGGGCGTGTTCCCGGCCGAAAGTTTCCCGACCGAAGTGCGTGCCAGCGGTATCGGCCTGGCCACGGCGGTGAGTCGCCTGGGTTCGGCGATCAGCACCTTCCTGTTGCCGGTGAGCGTGGCGGGGATTGGCATGAGCCCGACCATGGGCATTCTCGCGGCGATCCTGGCCATTGGCGGGTTGTTGTCGTGGGCCTGGGCTCCGGAGACCAAGTCGCTGACCCTGAGCCAGGCGGGCAAGGCGCAGAGTCCGGTGGAGGGTGGTGCGAAGGTAGCGGCGAAAGGGGCTACCCCGGTCTAACAGGCGGTCGCCGATCCAATTGTAGGAGCGAGCTTGCTCGCGATGGACTTCAACAAAACGCTGGGTGCCTGACACACCAATGCGCTCTCTAGTCCATCGCGAGCAAGCTCGCTCCTACACAGGGGATGCCGGTGACTTAAGGCTTACTGACCAACCCCAACCACTCGGTAAACAACCGCACCTTCGACAAGCCCTGCTTGTCATTAGCGATATCCAGCCAATAGCCATACGGCCCGACCACTTCCACCGGGGTGATCGGCAGCAGGCTGCCATTGGCCAGTTCCTTTTCGATCATCTGCCGGTCGATCACCGCCAGCCCGCCGCCCGCCAATGCGGTGTGGATCACCTGGTCCAGGGTGCTGAATTCCAACCCTTGCCCCGCGTCGACATCCTCACGGCCCATGGCCGCCAGCCAGTTCTCCCAGACCTTCAGGCGCTTGCCGTCGTGCAGGATGTGCAGCAACGGAAATTGCCGCAGGTCCGGCGGCTCGCCGTTGCTGAACAGCTCCGGACTGGCCACGGCGATGTGCCGTTCCATGACCAGCAAGCGGCTGCTGCAATGGCTGGCGGCTTCGAGGCCGAAGCGGATGTGGCAGTCGATTTCCGCGAGGCTGTCGTGGCCCAGCGAGTTGGTCACGCTCAGGCTGATGTCGGGATAGCGTTGCACGAACGCCCGTAGGTGCGCCGACAGCCAGCGTGTCGCCCAGGTCGGTGGCGCGACGATGCGCAGGCGTTGCCGAAGATTGGGTACGCGTACGGCTTGCAGGGCGCGTTCGATATGGTCGAAAGCCTCGCTCAGGTGTGGGGAAAGGGCGGTGCCCGAGTCGGTCAGTGACAGGCCCTGGGGGGTGCGGATGAACAGCGCGACGCCGAGGTAGTCTTCCAGTTGTTTGATCTGCCGGCTGACGGCGCCCTGGGTAACATTCAGACTCAATGCCGCCTGACTGAAACTGCGATGCCGGGCGACTTCTTCGAAGATTCGCAACATGTTGAGCGAGGGCAGTTGACGCATGAAGAAAGGGCTCCGCACCGGCCTCCAGTGTTGCGTGGGGCAGGTTGAATGTACGACATTTCAGAAGGCCCTATCTGACTATCAGTGATGGGCTGATGCAAGTGTTGTTTGAGATGACGCCATCGCTGGCAAGCCCAAGGATGTAAAAAGCCCGGATCGGTCACCTGCTGTATCAAAAATGAATTTCCGCGGAGTCCGCTGCTCATACCTTTAAGGTAGCGGATTAGAGCCCGCGAAATCATTGAGGCAATCAGGGAGCGGCACGGTCATGAGTCGAATACCGACGGCGGGTGGAGATCTTCCTGGTGGATTGATTCTGGTGGTTGAGGACGATCCGCTGATCCTCGAGTTCCTCTGTGAGATTCTTCAGGAGGAAGGTTTTGTCGTCGAGCCGCAGATCAGTGCGGACGCAGCAATTATCTATCTGGAGCAGCATGCGCCGCAGGTGGGCATGCTGCTGACGGATATCACCATGCCCGGCACGCTCAATGGCGCGGACCTGGCCAACCAGTTCGGCGATCGCTGGCCGGACAAGCCGATCATGATCATGTCCGGTTTCGAAACCCCTGAAAGCGCGGGCGTGCGACACGAGGTCGCTTTCATCAAGAAACCCTGGATGATCGGCGGGCTGCTCGATTGCGTGGGCCAGACCTTCAAGTCCAAACGACTCAACTGACCCGCGCGCAGATGCTACATTGCCGGGCAAATCCGTCCGGCACCTGCGAGGTCATTTTCCTTGTCCGATCACTCTGTATTCAACGCGACTTACCGTGCCTTTCTGTTCGACATGGATGGTACGGTCCTGACGTCCATTGCCGCCGCCGAGCGGGTCTGGACAACCTGGGCCGTGCGCCATGGTGTCGACGTCGAGACTTTTCTGCCGACCATTCACGGTGCCCGCGCCATCGACACCATCCGGCGCCTGAACTTGCCCGGGGTGGATGCCGAGGCTGAAGCCGCGTGGATTACCGAAGCGGAAATCGAGGATGTCGACGGGGTATTGGAAGTGGCTGGCGCAGCACGTTTCCTCAAGTCATTGCCGGTTCATCAATGGGCCATCGTCACTTCCGCCCCACGGGAACTGGCGTTGCGGCGGATGGCGGCAGCGGGCATTCCCGAGCCCGGGGTGATGGTCACGGCCGAAGACGTCACGGCGGGTAAACCCGATCCGGCGGGGTACCAACTCGCAGCCCGGCGCCTGGGCGTCGAACCTGGGCAGTGTCTGGTTTTTGAAGACGCCACGGTGGGGATTCTGGCGGCCGAGGCGGCGGGGGCGGATTTGATGATTGTCACGGCGACTCCTGAGCAGCCTGTTGAGACGCCTCATGCGACGTTGGCGGGTTATGAAGCGGTGCGGGTTCTGGTGGATGCCGCTGGACTGCGCCTGCTCACCGTCTAATGTGGGAGCGGGCTTGCTCGCGAAGGCGGTGTGTCAGGCAATTGCAATGTCGACTGACACTCCGCCTTCGCGAGCAAGCCCGCTCCCTCAGGGGGGGAAAAGGGTTGTTTCAGTAGAGTCCGGGGATCAGTCGCCAGGTGCGGCTGTAGTAGGCGTCGTATTCGCTGCCGAACTGCGCCCGCAACAAGGCTTCCTCCGAATGAATCCGGGCGATCAGCGGGATCAGCGTCAATGCGGCCAGCAACAGGCCGACGCTCGATCGAAAGGCCAGCGCCCAGCCCACGGCAATGACCATCATCCCCAGATAACTGGGGTTGCGCAGGTTGCGGTAAATACCTTCGGTGACCAGGCGATGCCCCGGCTGGATGGCCACCAGTCCGCTGAAGCGCTTGCCCAGCACAAACACCGGCCACAACCGCAGCGCGCCGCCGACGATGAACAGCAGCGCCCCGAGCCAGCGCACGCCTTCACCACCGAAGGTCCAGAAATCGATGCGGTCGGTGTAGGCCGGCACAAATCCGCTCAGCAAACCGATCACGCCGAAGGCCGGAATGACCCAGCGATTGGCCCGGTCTTCGCGTTCCCCCGAACTCAGGTTGACCTCGGTGAACAGTGACGCGACGGCCATGATCAGGGTGGCGAGGGCAACGACGACCAGTGAGCCGTGGCTGAAATAAGCCGCGAAACCACCCAGTCCCCAGATCGCCAAGGCGAGGTAGGCGAGGGTGCTGACGACAGCGAAAAACGCCAGTTTGGCCGAGATTTTCATAAGTACCTCACACGAGGATTAGCACCTACCTTCATTGTAGGAGCTGGCTTGCCAGCGATGGCGTTTCCAGAACTCAACCCATCCTTCAGAGGCAATCGCCGGCAAGCCGGCTCCTACACAGATATCTCTGCCCTGGCATTGCGCCGAATCACCTGTGGGGGTTGACCGAAAACCCGCAGGAAGGTTTCGCGCAGGCGACGACGGTCGCTGAACCCGGTTTCCAGGGCGATCTGGTCGAGGGTCAGGCGTCCGCGTTCAAGCATCTGTCGCGCCGCTTCCAGACGCAGGTTTTCGATGGCCTTGGCCGGCGATTGCCCGGTTTCGGCGCGAAACGCCCGGCTGAATTGTCGGGGGCTGAGATTGGCCACTTGTGCCAGTTGTTCCACCGAAAGCGGCTGGGCGAGGTGTTCCCGGGCGTAGCCGAGCACGGTTTGAATGCGGTCGGATTTCGGCTCCAGCTCCAGCAGCGCCGAGTGCTGCGACTGGCCGCCCGCGCGGCGGTGGTACATCACCAGTTTCTGCGCCACGGCCCGGGCCAGCTCGGCACCGTGGTCCTTTTCCACCATGGCCAGTGCCAGGTCGATACCCGCTGTCATGCCGGCGGAGGTCCAGATCGAACCGTCGATCACATAGATGCGATCGGCCTCGACCTTGATCGCTGGAAACCGCGCCTGCAGTTCCCGGGCGTAGGCCCAGTGGGTGGTGGCCCGCCGCCCGTCGAGCAGGCCGGCCTGGGCCATGACGAATGCCCCGGAGCAGATCGACGCCGTCCTGCGCGCCGTGTTGATGCTGGCCCGCAGGTAATCCAGCACGGCCTCGGGTGCCTGTTCGACGATGGAGTCGCCGCCGACCACGATCACCGTGTCGAACATGCGCCCGTCGAATGCCTCGGTGCCGACGCTCAAGCCGCCGGAGGCGCGCAGGTTGTGGCCGTGTTCGGACAACACGCGCACGTCATACAGAGCCTCTGCGGCACTGAAATTGGCGTACTCGAACACCGGCATGGCGGCCAGCGCCATGGACTGGAACCCCTCGAAAACCACGAACGCCACGCTGATCATCGGCCTGTCCTCAAATGCTTGTGTCCTAAAAACGTACTTTAAACGTCATTTGAGACAAGCGTAAGTGCCTTTATAACAGTGTGCACCCGGCGAATCTCTCGCCTCACCGTAGAGGAATTGCACCATGGCACTCTCATCCAAAGGCACCGCACTGATCACCGGCGCTTCTTCGGGCATTGGCGCGGTGTATGCCGATCGCCTCGCCCGGCAGGGTTACGACCTGATCCTGGTGGCCCGCAGCCAGGGCAAGCTCAACGCCCTGGCCAATCATTTGAGCGACGAAACCGGGCGCACCGTGGAGGTGGTGGCCGCCGACCTGACGAACAGGGTGGATTCGCTGCGGGTCGAACAGATCCTGCGCAGCGACGCCAGCATCAGCTTGCTGGTCAACAACGCCGGGGTCGGTGGCGTCATGCCGCTGCTCGGCAGTCCCGTGGACGACATGGAGGCGATGATCAGCCTCAACGTGACGGCGTTGATGCGCCTGGCCTATGCCGCCGTACCCGGCTTCGTCGCCCGGGGCAGCGGCACCGTGATCAATATCGCCTCGATCGTCGCCACCGCCCCGGAAATCCTCAACGGCGTGTACGGCGGGACCAAGGCGTTCGTCCTGGCGCTGAGTCAGTCGATGCAGCATGAGCTGGCGGACAAAGGCGTGCGCATCCAGGCGGTGCTGCCGGGGGCGACCGCCACCGATTTCTGGAGCGAGGCCGGCAACCCGGTGGAAAATCTGCCGAAGGAAATCGTCATGTCCGCCGAGGACATGGTCGATGCCGCGCTCGTTGGTCTGGCGGCCGGCGAAGTGGTAACCATCCCGGGCCTGCACGATGGCGACCAGTGGGACCGTTACGAAGCCCAGCGCCAGACGCTGTCCGGGTTGTTTGGCAACTGCGAGGCGGCGCCGCGTTATCGCTGAGACGATTGCCCCGGGTCCGGGTGAACTAAGCTTGGGAGAGAGGACCGTTCACCACTGGCTCGTGGTAGCTCGACGAGCCGGTGGCGTGTAACAGGAGCCCATATGCTGCACATCCGCACGCCCCTGATCCTGCACCCTGGCCTGTCGACCCCGACACGGCGTATCTGGCTGAAACTGGAAAACCTGCAACCTGGCGGCTCGTTCAAAATACGTGGCATCGGATTGCTGTGCAGCCGGGCGGCGCAGCAGGGCAAGCGCAAGGTGGTCTGTCCCTCCGGCGGCAACGCGGGGCTGGCCACGGCCATGGCCGCGGCATGCCTGGGGCTCAAGGCCTGCATCGTGGTGCCGCACACCACCCCGCA
This sequence comes from Pseudomonas sp. P5_109, assembly GCF_034009455.1. NCBI lineage: Bacteria > Pseudomonadati > Pseudomonadota > Gammaproteobacteria > Pseudomonadales > Pseudomonadaceae > Pseudomonas > Pseudomonas sp. P5_109. Next base: position 4,480,992 of record NZ_CP125380.1, on the reverse strand, counting down.
AAGTACCCGGACGCGGATCAGCAATACCGGCGCCGAGGTGATCGTGCACGGCAAGGTCTGGGACGAAGCCAATCAACGGGCACGGGAACTTGCCGAGGACCCGCGCTGTGAATTTGTGCCAGCCTTCGACCACCCGCTGTTGTGGGAAGGGCACAGCACCATGGTCGATGAAATCCTTGAAGACTGCCCGCCGGTGGATGTGCTGGTGACATCGGTCGGCGGCGGTGGCTTGCTGGCGGGGCTGCTCACCGGCCTGATTCGTCATCGGCACACCGATTGCCGCATCGTCGCCTGCGAAACTGCAGGCGCGGCGTCGTTCGCCGCGGCGGTGGCGGCCGGGTACCCGGTCAAACTGCCGAAAATCGACACGGTCGCCACATCCCTGGGCGCCGCGCAAGTGGCGGCCTGGCCAGTCAGGCACATCGGCGCTTTTTCCCATGAATGCGTGGTGCTCAGTGATGATGACGCGATCATGGGCGTGGTGCGCTACGCCAATGATTTGCGCCAGCTGGTCGAGCCGGCGTGCGGGGTGTCATTGGCGATTGCCTACCTGGATCACCCGGCGATTGCCGACGCCCGTGACGTGGTGATCGTGGTCTGCGGCGGGGTGAGTATCAACGCGCAACTCGTGGCCGGGTGGGCACGCATGTCCACTGGCACGCAAGCCAGGTAGGGCTGCAAACGCTATCCCGGTGTTACAAGCCCCACCGCTGGCGATGACGGTCTTCAGTGATCGGTGGCAACGCCTTCCTGGACGAGGATGGCGCGGGCCAGGTCTTCGTCGCTTACGTTGTTGAGCGCAGGATTGTCCTGACGGACTTTTTTCAACACCGCCTCCAGATAAGCACCACGAATCGCACCGCCACTGGCCACGAAGCTGGAGGCGTCATCCCGGGCGGGAATCATGAGTTTGTGGTCTTTGAACGTCGAGTACAGCGAGGCGGAAACCCCGGCGGAAGTGGCGACGTCACCCGCATCCACTTTGGCCAGAGCCGAGCCTGCGGGCAAACAAAGTACCAGCGTAGAAATGATAAACAGACGGCGCATGACGGTGTCCTCCGACAGCATGAAGCATAAGGGAAGTACCACATAGTTTAGGATGCGCGGCGGCCACCGAGAGTTCCCTGATGCTGTCGACTCTGCGTTTGGACGGGTGGTTTCATGGCCTTGCCGCTGGCGATTTTCTCCGGCCTGATCGACTATCGACAGCCAGAACAGGTGTGAGAGGTCAGGGACGTTGAACGTCGATATCCAAAGCGTGGTGATCGGGGCCGGTGTCGTCGGGCTGGCGGTAGCCAGGGCCCTGGCCATGAGCGGCCGGGAAGTGCTTGTGGTCGAGGCCGGTGCGGGCATCGGCACGGGTGTCAGCTCACGAAACTCGGAAGTGATTCACGCCGGCATCTATTACCCGAGCGGCAGTCTCAAGGCCCGGTTGTGCGTGGAGGGTAAGCAGCGTCTCTATGCGTTTTGCGATGAACATGGCGTTGAATACCGGCGCGTCGGCAAGCTGATCGTGGCCACTGATGAGCAGCAGTATTCGGCTTTGCAGCGTCTGTTGGAGCAGGGGCGCCTCAATGGTGTCGATGACCTGCAATGGCTGGATGGCCCGCAGGCCCGGGCGCTTGAACCGGCGTTTTCCTGCGTCGCGGCGCTGTGGTCGCCGTCTACCGGCATTGTCGATTCCCACGCCCTGATGCTGGCGCTTCAGGGCGATGCCGAAAGGTTTGGCGCGACGCTCGCCCTGCACACGCCGTTGCTGTCGGCCCGTTGCAGGGAGCAGGGCTTCGAACTGCACATGGGCGGCAGCCAACCCATGACCCTGCGCTGCCGCGAATTGATCAACTGTGCGGGGCTGTCCGCTCCCGAAGTGGCGCGCGCTATTGTCGGTCTGCCTGGGTCATTCATTCCCGAGGCGCATTTGTGCAAGGGCAGTTATTTCAGTTTCAGCGGCCGGGCGCCGTTTCGCCACCTGGTGTATCCGGCCCCGGAGAGCGCGGGACTGGGCGTGCACATGACGCTCGACCTGGGTGGGCAGGCGCGCTTCGGGCCGGATGTGGAATGGGTCGAGCACATTGATTACCGCGTCGAACCCCGCCGGGCCGAGGGGTTTTATCAGGCGATCCGCCGTTATTGGCCAGATTTGCCGGACAACAGCCTGCAACCGGCCTACAGCGGCATTCGCCCGAAAATCACCGGGCCGACGGAACCGGCCGCCGACTTTCTTATCAGCGGATGCGCCGAACATGGCGTGCCGGGACTGGTGAATCTGTTCGGCATCGAATCACCGGGGCTGACCAGTTCCCTGGCGCTCGCCGGGCACGTGGTGAAGCGCCTGAACGACCGATGATCAGTGCTGGCGCTGCTTTGCGGTCATCGGGTCTATGCTAGGGAGTGCGCTTACTGCCATCGGAGAACTCTGATGATCACCGTACGCACTGCCTGTCTGCTGGCCGATTACAAACGCTGGGCCAATCAGCGCCTGTTTGACAGCCTTGCGGCACTTCCTCCGGGCGAAGTCAAAAAAGAACGGGTGTCGGTGTTCAAAAACATGATCGGCACCCTCAATCACGTCTATGTGGTCGATTGCATCTGGCGGGCGCACCTTGAAGGCCGGGGGCATGGCTTCAAGACTTCACACGACCTGCTGCATGCCAACCTGTCCGAACTGCGCATGGCGCAAAAAGAAATCGATCGCTGGTACTGCGACTGGAGCGCCCGGCAAACCGATGCCTCCCTGGACAAGCCCGTGGAGTTCACCTTTGTCTCGGGCGAAAACGGCGTCATGAGCGCCGGCGCGATGCTGATGCACGTGGTCAACCACGCCAGCTATCACCGTGGCTGGGTGGTGCAGATGTACTTCGAGATCCCGGCCATGCCACCGGTCACCGACATGCCGGTGTACCTGCGCGAATCGGAACCGGTGGTCCTGCACTCGATCAATGCCCCGACAGTGGCGCCGCCATGTGCTGTGCAATTTTCGAGCGCAACCAGCGTTCTGCCGGATCGTTATCGTTGACCCCGTTCCAGTCGTCGGACAGGCCGATGCGAAACACATCGCGGCTGGTGGACGGCTCGAAATCCTTGGCATGGCTGACCGCCCCGGAAATGGTGTCCATCGCCGGCTGCAGTTCCTTGAGAATCTGCAACGCCCGCGGGGTTGGCTCCAGGGTTCGTCCGTTGCGCACCGGCAACGGGTCGTCGAACAGATCGCGCAACTTGGCCAGCGACGCGCTGACGGCGGGTTGGCCGAGGGCTCGCAGGGGGCGGAGGTGTTTTCAGTAAAGCACCAAGCCCTGCGCAATCTGCAGTTCGCTGATGACCTGTGGGAGCGGGCTTGCTCGCGAAGAGGGCGTGTCAGTGACTTCAATGTTGCCTGACCTGCCGCTTTCGTGAGCAAGCCCGCTCCCACACTGGATCTCCAGCGAGCAAGAATACTGGGTACGACATCAATCAACGGTGGGAGCGGGCTTGCTCGCGAAGAGGGCATATCAGTGACTTCAATGTTGCCTGACCTGCCGCTTTCGCGAGCAAGCCCGCTCCCACACTGGATCTCCAGCGAGCAAGAATACTGCGTACGACATCAATCAACGGTGGGAGCGGGCTTGCTCGCGAAGAGGGCGTGTCAGTGACTTCAATGTTGCCTGATCTGCCGCTTTCGCGAGCAAGCTCGCTCCCACACTGGATCTCCAGCGAGCAAGAATACTGGGTACGACATCAATCAACGGTGGGAGCGGGCTTGCTCGCGAAGAGGGCGTGTCAGTGACATCAATGTTGCCTGACCTGCCGCTTTCGCGAGCAAGCCCGCTCCCACAGGTTCATGGGGTGGATTCAGGTTCTGTCAGCACCTTCCTGAATGTCTCCACCAGCGGCCGCAGGTTGATCCGGTGCCACGCCACCCACAGCGGACGGGTGAGGGCAATCCACGGCACTTCCCGCAGCACCACGCCTGGCGGGGCATTGCGGCTCAAGCCTTTCTGAATCATGGCGATGCCCAGGCCCGAGGCCACCAGAGCCATTGCCGTGAAGGGGCCGGTGGCTTCCATGCGGATATCGGGGGTGAAGCCTGCGCGGATACAGGCGCTGACGAAGTTTTCGCGGCTGGTGATGTTCTGGTGGTGTTGCACGCCGATCCACTCCTGGCCGGCGAGATCCTCCGGAGTCAGCACGCTCTGCTGCGCCAGTGGATGGTGCTCGGGCAGGGCCAGCAGCATCGGGTCGTCCAGCACCTGAAAACCCAGCAAGTCCGGGTCGTCATCCGTCGGCGGCTCACTGACCAGGGCAATATCGAGGCTACGCTGGCGCAAGCCCTCAAGTTGGTCGGCCGAGCTTTGGTTGTACAGCGCCACGTGTACGTTCGGCCGGTCGATCCGCAATACGCGCAAGGCATTGGGCAGCACGCCAGCGTGCATGGCGTTTTCGATGTAGCCGATGCACAAGCCGCCTTCTTCGCCGCGCCCCAGGCGTTTGCCGAGGGATTCCAGGCGACTGGCGTGGGTCAGCAGGGCGCGGGTTTCGGCGAGGAAGGTCTGGCCGTCGCGGGTCAGGCGGATGCGTTGCTGGCTGCGCTCGAACAGGGTCAGACCCAGGCGTTCTTCGAGCTGGGCGATCTGCCGGCTCAGGGGCGACTGGGAAATATGCAGGCGTTCGGCGGCACGCCCGACGTGTTCTTCCTCGGCGACGGCGACGAAGTAGCGCAATTGGCGGATGTCGATCATATCAGACCTTCAGGGACTCAAGTGCTGCGGATTATGTCTTGGACGGTCCGATCCTCGCAATCTAGGATCTGCTCAACGGTCATCCGCAAAGCGGTGACGCCCTTGCGGCGCCATCGCCGGCAAGCCGGCTCCTACAGGGTTACTGATAATCGAGAGGATTCATCCATGAGCTTGAAAGACAAACTGCCCGGCGCGCTGGGCTTCGGCACCGCACCACTGGGCAACATGTTCCGCGCTATCCCGGAAGAGGAAGCGCAGGCGACTGTCCACGCCGCCTGGGACGCCGGCGTGCGGTACTTCGATACCGCGCCGTTCTACGGTTCGGGCCTGTCGGAGATTCGTCTTGGCGCCGCGTTGTCGCGCTACAACCGTGACGACTATGTGCTCAGCAGCAAGGTCGGCCGGGTGATTCTCGATGAAATCGAAGACGCCGCTGCCCGTGACCTCGGCGAGAAGAGCGGGGTGTTCGAACACGGCCTGCCGAACAAGATCGTCAACGACTACAGCGCCGACGCGACCCTGCGTTCGATCGAGGACAGCCTCAAGCGCCTGCAAACCGATCGCCTGGACATCGTCTGGGTGCATGACATCGCCCAGGATTTCTACGGCGATCAGTGGCTGGAGTACTTCAACCAGGCCCGTACCGGTGCCTTCAAAGCGCTGACCCGCCTGCGTGAAGAAGGCGTGATCAAGGGCTGGGGCCTGGGCGTGAACAAGGTTGAGCCCTGCGAGCTGACCCTTGATCTGAGCGAGGCGCGACCGGACGGTTTTCTGCTGGCGGGTCGCTACACTCTTCTCGATCATGATCGCGCCTTGCAGCGCTTGATGGACGCCGCCCTGGCGCAGAACGTTGAGATCGTGGTCGGCGGTCCCTACAGCTCGGGCATCCTGGCCGGTGGCGCACACTTCGAGTACCAGAAGGCCAGCCCGGCGATCACCGGCAAGGTCGAGCAGATCAAACGCATCGCCGCGGCCCACGGTGTCGATATCAAGGCAGCAGCGTTGCAATTCTCGTTGGCTAACCCGGCGGTGGCGGCGGTGATTCCGGGTTCCAGCCGCCCGCAGCGGATTGCCGAAGACGTGGCGGCGTTGTCGGCGGTGATTCCCGCGGCATTCTGGCAAGCGATGCGTGAGGCGAAGCTGGTTTCCGAGCGCGCACCCTTGCCCCTCATTGGAGCTTGAGCATGAAGATTGATTTGAGCGGAAAATTGGCAATCGTCAGTGGCAGTACCGCCGGCATTGGCCTGGGCATCAGCCAGGCACTGGCCGAGGCGGGCGCCACGGTGGTGGTAATCGGCCGCGACACGGCCAAGGTCGAGCAGGCGCTGGCGAGCATTCGTCAACGCGTTCCCGCTGCGCAATTGCGTGGGGTGACCGCCGACCTCGGCACCGCCGAAGGCGCCGAAATATTGTTCGCCGCCGAACCTCGGGCCGACATCCTGGTAAACAACCTCGGGATCTTCAACACGGTGGATTTCTACGACGCCCCGGACAGCGAATGGGCGCGCTTCTACGAAGTCAACGTGATCTCCGGCGTGCGCCTGTCGCGGCATTACACACCGGACATGGTCAAGCAGGGCTGGGGGCGGGTGATCTTCCTGTCTTCGGAATCCGGCGTGGCGACGCCGGCGGACATGATCAACTACGGCGTGACCAAAAGCGCCAACCTGGCCGTGTCCCATGGATTGGCCAAACGCCTGGCCGGCACCGGTGTGACGGTCAATGCGATCTTGCCCGGCCCGACCTTTACCGATGGCCTTGAGGAGATGCTCAAGGACGCCACCGCTGAATCCGGGCGCAGCGCCCGGGACGAAGCCGATGCATTCGTGCGCAAGGCCCGGCCGACGTCGATCATCCAGCGCGTGGCGGATGTCGAGGAAGTCGCCAACCTGGTGGCCTACATTGCTTCGCCGTTATCCTCGGCCACCACCGGCGCTGCCTTGCGGGTCGACGGCGGTGTGGTCGACAGCCTGGCCATCTGAACCTTATTGATTAGAGAGAGCATTTCATGGCAACTGCATCAGCAACGATCGAAGTCCCGGCCTCGGCCGATCAGGTCTGGCAATTGATTGGCGGATTCAACTCGCTGCCGGACTGGCTGCCGTTCATTCCCAAGAGTGAACTCAGCGAAGGCGGGCGCGTGCGCCGACTGGAAACCAGCGATGGCGCGGTGGTGGTCGAGCGTTTGCAAGTGTTTGACAACGCGGGTCAAACCTACAGCTACTCGATTTTGCAGGCACCCTTTCCGGCGACTGATTATCTGGCGACGATCAAGGTCGAGGCGCAAGGCGAGGGCGCGCGGGTGACCTGGTCCGGGCGGTTTGAACCGGTGGGTGTGAGCAACGAGGAAGTGGAGGCGTTGTTTACCGGCATCTATCAGGGTGGGCTTGAGGCGCTGCGGGCCAATTACCCGGCTTGATCCACGCAGCGGAAATCACCACCAATCCCCTGTAGGAGCGAGCCTGCTCGCGATGGACGCAAGGTCGACGCGTTGAATCAGACTGCACGCGTTATCGTTGACGTCCATCGCGAGCAGGCTCGCTCCTACAGGGATTCAATTTCAGGCTTGAGGAATCAGGCTCTCCCGACAATCGAGCACCAGCCGCGCGCCACCCAGTTCGCTGCTGCCCACCTCAAGTGTAAAACCGTGCAGGCTGACAATCGCCGCGACGATGGACAGTCCGAGCCCGAAGCCGCTTTTCTGATTGCCCGCCTCGGCGCGATAGAAGCGCTGGAACACCGCCTCGCGTTCTGCCTCGGGAATGCCCGGGCCGGAGTCGAGCACTTCGATCCGCGTGTGCCCGCCGGCATTGACCCCGCGCAAGATCACCGCGCCACCGGGCGGGGTGAATTTGATCGAGTTGCTCAGCAGGTTCGCCAAGGCTTCGAACAGCAGTGCCCGGTCGCCATTGAGGGGTGGCAAGGAGGCGGGCAGGTGCAGTTGGAACACCAGCCCATCGTCTTCGGCCAGGGGCAGATAGAACTCATGCAGCTCCTGCAACAACGCCACCGGGTCCACTTGCACGAAACCGGAGCGGCGCTGGCGGTCTTCCAGTTCGGAAATCCGCAGCAAACCACGGAAACGCGCCATCAGCGTATCGGCCTCGGCCAGTACCAGATCCAGTTGCATGGCCTGCGGCGAGCCTTCGCCGGCTTGCTGTTGCATGCGGTAAAGCTGCGCGCGCAGACGAGTCAGGGGCGTACGCAGGTCATGGGCGATGTTGTCGCACACGCCCTTGACCTCGTTCATCAGGCGCTCGATGCGTTCGAGCATGGCGTTGACGATGGCGGCGAGCATGTCCAGTTCGTCACGCCGATTGGACAGTGGCAACCGCCGGCTCAGGTCACCCGCGACGATGGCTTCGGCACTGGCCTGAATCCCGCGAATGCGCCGCAACGGCCGGCGTCGCAGCAAGTACCAGCCGACGATGCCCGGAATGATGGTCAGGGTCACTCCCCAGAACAGGGCGTGAAGAATGATCCGGGTCACGGCGAACAGCGAACCGTTGTCGCGCACCAGCACCAGCCAGCGGCCGTCGAGGGTGCGGGTCGCCACGGCGTCGCAACTGTCGGCGGGCAGCGTCTGGTCGTCGGTGTCGTCGGAGGCATCGCAGTCGCGCAGCATGTGGATCTTGCCATCGAGCGGCAGGCCGTCCGGAATGTAGCGCAGGGCACCGCTGAGGTAGCGATGTTGGGCATCGAACAGGCCGTAGGCGTCGATGCCACGGATGTCGAAGGTCATGCTGACGGCGAGGGCGTCCACCAGTTGCTCGCCGGAGAAGCGCGAAAACAGGTGCTGGCGCTGCATCAGCGAATGCTTGGCGAGGTTGTCCAGGTAAGCGGAAACCTCGTAGTACATGACCCCCATGAGAATCCCGCTCCAGATCACGAACAGCGAGCTGTAGAGCGCCAGCAGTCGGCTGCTGGAGGAGCGCCAGCCTTTAGACGGGTTCGGCAATGACATAACCCGAGCCTCGCACGGTCCGAATCAGTGGGACATTGCCAGGCGGGTCGATCTTCTTGCGCAGACGACCGATGTGGACATCGATCAGGTTGGTGCCGGGGTCGAAGTGGTAACCCCAGACCTCTTCGAAAATCATCATCCGCGAGAGGATTTGCCCGGTGTTGCGCATCAAGAATTCCAGCAGCTTGTACTCGGTGGGCAACAGCGTCAGCAGTTGACCGTCGCGGCTGGCTTCGTGGCTGATCAGGTTCAGCTCCAGGTCCGCCACCCGCAGCGTGGTGGCCTGGGCGGTCACGGTGTTCTGCCGGCGCAGCAGGACTTCGACCCGGGCGGCCATTTCATCGGTGGCGAAGGGTTTGGTCAGGTAGTCGTCACCACCGGCGCGCAAGCCGCGCACGCGCTCATCGACGTCGGACAGTGCGCTGATCATCAGGATCGGCGTGGCCACGCCCATGGTCCGCAGCGTGGTGACAATCGCCAGGCCATCGAGCTCGGGCAACATGCGATCGAGGGTGATCAGGTCATAGTTGCCGCTGACCGCACGCTCCAGCCCTTCGCGGCCATTGTCGACCCAGTCGACGTCGAGGCCGTGGTTACTCAGTTCGGCGACAATTTCCCGGGCGGTCACGGCGTCGTCTTCGATGGTCAAGATGCGGGTCATAAGGCTGGCCTGATAAGCAGTTCAATACGAAGTTGCAAGCATTTTGCCAAGAATTGTCCGCGACTTAATAAATTAACTTTCATCTGGCTGGGGTCGCTGTTCGATACGTTGATATCATTGGGCCATAACTTCGATGGGGGGCTGCATTGTGCGTAAATCGATCCGGTATGGCTGGATGCCGATTTGTCTGTTGCTGCTCAGTGTTTTCAGTTCAGCGGCCTGGGCTGGCAATACACCCTGCTCCGGCAAGAAGGGTGGAATCGATCGATGTGATGGCGACCTGTTCCTGTGTAACGACGGCTCCATCAGCGGCTCGAAAAAAAGTTGCTCGGCCATGTTCGGCGGTCAGACCCAGGCACGTCCACAAGCGTTTATCCAGGACACGCAAGGCTGCTCCTGTGGCACCGGTTCGTTTTGTACCGGCCCCAGAGGGGGCGTTTACTGCCTGACCCCCGGTGGCAACAAGAGCTATAAGCGCAAATAACCCATGCATAAAACCCGTCAGGGCAACCTGTTCGTTGCAATATGCATGGGTTCAGGAAGTTCAAACTTCCTAAGTGATTGAAGCACAACGGTTTATTTAAAGTGCGCGACTGGCACGGTGACTGCAATTCCTTCCTTGAAGAGTTGTAACACCATCTTTCTGCCTGGAGCGATAAAACAATGAATAGATCCTCTGATGGTTTCTATCCTGCCATGGACGAGTCCACCACGCTGTCCGGCGTGTCCTGGGGAGCGATTTTCGCGGGTGCCGCTGCTGCGGCGGCGTTGTCGCTGATCCTGGTGTTGCTCGGTTTCGGCCTGGGTTTTTCGGCGGTATCGCCCTGGGCCAATGAAGGCGTGAGCGCCAAAGGCCTGGGGATCTCGACCATTGTCTGGCTGGCTTTTACTCAGATCATCGCTTCCGGACTTGGCGGTTACATCGCCGGGCGGCTGCGGGTGAAGTGGGCGTACATGCATGGCGATGAAGTTTACTTTCGCGACACGGCCCATGGTTTTCTGGCCTGGTGCGTGGCGACGCTGGTGACGGCCACGCTGGTCGCCGGCTCGGTCAGCAGCCTGGTGGGCGGTGGCGTGCAGGCCGGGGCGAACATGGTCGGTGGAGCGGCGAGTGCCGCGACGCAAGCCGTGGGCACTGCGGCGGGCAATACCAATAGCGATCAATACGGTTACTTCGTTGACAGCCTGTTCCGTGATGATCGTCCGGGTGCCGTCAGCGATGATGCGGCCCGGGGTGCCGTCACCCGGATCTTTGTACGTTCCCTGAGCATGAATGGACTGGCCAGCGAAGACCGGACTTATCTGGCGCAACTGGTCGCGCAGCGGACCAACCTGACTCAGGCCGACGCCGAACGTCGTGTCGATGAGGTGTATGCCCGCACCCAAAAAGCCGTGGCCGATGCCAAGCAAGCCGCACAAGAGGCTGCCGACACGGCCGCCAAAGTGGCGGCGTGGACCACGCTGTGGATGTTCGTTGCGCTGTTGGCCGGTGCGTTTTTCGCCAGCCTTGCCGCGACCTTCGGCGGTCGCCGTCGGGATGCGGTGGTGTATCTGGAAACCGACGCTTACGTCACCACGATTCCTGTTCGCTAACCCAGGAGAATCATCATGCGTTCATTACTGCTGTTCTTTCTCGGCGTGCCGATCCCGATCATTATTTTGATTGCGTTGTTTGTGCATTGATTCAACTGCCGCTTCTTCCCTTGGGTGAAGCGGCGTTTTTGCTGAAGCCATCGCGAGCAAGCTCGCTCCTACAGGGATATGCGGGCTTGCTCCGGGCGGCATTCCGACGAAGACGTTAGATCAGGCAAAGCGAATCTATCTATTCGATCGGTGTACTCAAAAACACCTCAAGTCCTTCGGCATACGCAGTGAATGCGGCGATTCGCGGAAACTGCGCCGCACTCACCTGGTCCGGCACCACCAGGTTGGTGAAGCTCCAGGCTACGGCGAGGGTGATGCCGTCCTGCTCAATCGAGCCGTCAGTCTTCAGCGGCTGTTTTTCCAGCTCCCGTTCCAGCGCCGAATAGGCCGCCACCAGCTGTCCTTCGACCCGCTGCACCCAAGGTTCGAATTGAATTTCCGCCGGCCGCAGGTTGCGCTCGTAGTAAAGCTGCACGGATTTTTCGCTGGCGGCCAAGGCCAGGCCAACCAGGCGCAACGCGCGCAGGCGCTGACTCGCTTCGACAGGCATCAGGCTGTTGTCGGCCAGGGTTTGCAGGTAATCGATGATCAGTGTCGAATCCATCAACACTTCACCATCCTCCAGCACCAGGGTGGGCGCCTTGACCACCGGGTTGATCAGCTGGAATTGTTCGAAGTGGCGGAACACCGAGACCGATTGATGTTCCAGGGTGATTCCCAGGCATTTGGCAGAAATGGCGACGCGCCTGACATAGGGCGAGTCCAGCATACCGATCAGCTTCATGGTCCTTTCCTTTATATGGCCATTTCGGGAGGGACAACCTTAGCTGAGGTTCGCAGCCCTGCAAATGACAGTGAATATTGCCCGGTGCAGGCCGTTTGTCTTCTATATACCTCCGCTCGATTGAATTTCTTGCTATAAACGCACTCCGATTACCGCCTCAAAGCCTGCCGTAGAGCATTTTCAGGGCTTTGTCGGACAAATTCGCTGTCTTTTCAGTTGCTGAGGCCTCAAGTCGGCCTTAGACTGCCGCCCCTCGTAAATTGAGTGCCGGGTGGCGCTTGGAACAAACGGCGCCTTTCCGATGGCCTGCCCAGGTCTGCCGGAACGCTCCCTTATTCGCCTTAATGCACGTTTTTTTATAGAGATATCAATGACAAAGGACAAGTTGCTGGCCATGCCGGCGGATGACTACATGAATGCCGAGCAACATGCTTTTTTCTCCGAGCTGTTGCAGAACATGAAAGTCGAAACCCATGAGCGCATCGAACAGAACCGCATCGCCATCGAAAGCCTGGACACCCCGGCCGATCCGGCAGACGCGGCTTCGGTCGAAGAAGAGCGCACCTGGCTGGTAAACGCGATCGATCGCGATCAGCGCATGCTGCCTCAGTTGGAACAAGCCCTTGAGCGCATCAAGGAAGACAGCTTCGGCTGGTGCGACGACAGCGGCGAGGCGATTGGCCTCAAGCGCCTGCTGATCAGCCCGACCACCAAGTACTGCATCGAAGCTCAAGAGCGTCACGAGCAAATCGACAAGCACCAGCGTCAGGCCTGATTCTGCGAGGCAGCCCCTTTTTAACGGGGCGGCCCTGAAAAGATCGCAGCCTGCGCCAGCCCCCTGCGCAATTGAAGCAGGGCGCTGGCGCAAGCTGCGATCTTTGTTTTGTGCTGTCTGCGATTTCCCCCCCCCGGTTCTTCTATTGATCTGTTGCAACGTTCGCGACTAAAGGCTCATGGATAATGGCTTTATGGTGGCGTTTAATGCGAAGACAACAATTAGAAGTTTTCCGGGGTGACGATGATGACGAGAGACGGGTCTCTGGTTGCGGCAGTGCCTGCGCCAGTGCTGTTGCCGAAAAGCCGCTGGCTGGCACCGACGCTGCAAAGCATCGCCCTGATGCTGTTGTTATGTGGCATGACGCTGGGTGAATGGTCGCTCTACCTTGGCCTGCCCCTGGCCGTATTGATTATCTGGCTGCCTCGCCTGCGTTCGCGCGCGACCCCTGAGGCTGCTTCCCCCGACAACCCCGACGCCATCGGCGAGTTGACTCGCGATCTTTCCTACACCACCAGCCATAACGCGCTGTCAGCCGCCGGTGTGGCGTTTTCGGTTCGGCAACTGGCGGACAAGCTGCAATCGCAGCTCACGGCGGCGGCACAGATCGTCAGCAACGCCGAGGTCATGATCACCACCGAACAAGCCACCTCGACACTCAGCCGCCAGGCGCTCAGTGCCGCCAGCGAGGCTCATCAAAGTGGTGCGGTCGGGCGTACGGAGCTGATCGAGTCCATCGCGCGCATGCATCAGCTCAGCCAGCGCGCCAGTAACAGCCGTGAACTGATCGAAGCCTTGAGCCTGCGCAGCGATGATATCCAGCGCGTGACCCTGGTGATTCAGTCCATCGCCAGCCAGACCAACCTGTTGGCGTTGAACGCAGCCATTGAAGCGGCGCGGGCGGGGGAGCACGGTCGCGGGTTTGCAGTGGTGGCCGACGAGGTCCGCGGGCTCGCCGCACGTACGGCGACCGCGACGGGAGAAGTGGGCGAGATGGTCGCCGATATCCGGCAACGCACGGCGCAGGTGGTGGAGCAGATCCGCCAACTGTCCAGCGACCTCGACACTGGCGTCGAACAAGTCGAACGGACGGGACAGCACCTGGAGAACATTGCTCGTCTGGCGGCCAGTGTCGAGTCCCAGGTCGGGGAAATCGCCCAAGGGGCCGACACCAACCGTGAGCAACTCGACAGCCTGTTTCACGCCATCGAACAGATGCGCAGCGATCTGGCGGTCAGCGACCAGCAGACTCAACGCCTGGCCCAGGCGGCGGTGCAAATGGAAGGGCAGGCCGAAACCATCAGCGAGCGTCTTGCCGAAGTGGGGCTGGATGACTATCACCAGCGAATCTATGACCTGGCCCGGGAAGGCGCGAGTCAGATTGCTGCGCGTTTCGAGGCGGATATCGATGCCGGTCGAATCAGTCTCGACGATCTGTTCGACCGCCATTACCAGACTATTGCCCATACCAGCCCGGCCAAGTACCAGACGCGTTTCGACCGCTACACCGATCAGGTTCTGCCAACGATCCAGGAGCCGTTGTTACCGCGCCACGAAGGATTGGTGTTCGCCATCGCCTGCACCCAGCAGGGTTATGTGCCGACCCATAACAACGCGTTCAGCCAACCGCTGACCGGGGACGCACAAATCGATGCCGTGCAGAACCGCACCAAACGCAAGTTCGCTGACCGTACCGGGATTCGCTGTGGCAGCCATCAGAAGGCCGTGTTGCTGCAAACCTATACCCGCGACACCGGCGAGCTGATGCACGATCTCTCGGTGCCGATCATGCTCAAGGGCAGGCATTGGGGCGGTTTGCGCCTGGGCTACAAGCCGCAAAAGCCACGCTAGAAACCCCGGGCCGGCGGGTGATTGTTACAAATCCTGTAATGAATCTGTGCAGGGTTTGGCTGTTTCCTCGACGGAAAACTAATTAACATACCTATTAATTAGGTTGCTAATGAAGCTCGGGAGATCAGCATGCAAGGCAAAGTTGATATCGCGGTCATGATCGGCAGCGGAGTGCCTGCCAATCTGCGCTCCATGGGGCGCAAGGTCTGCTGGGTGGTGCTGCTCAATGGCGAGCGCCGGGGCACGGCGTTCTCCAGTCGCGAAGAGGCGCAAGAGTGCAAGGCTGCCTGGTTGGCGCAATTGAACGCCGAAAGGCCTGACAGCCTGCATTGAGGTTGTCAGTGCGTTTGGTGCATGCGCAGGTTCAGGTCGTCGACCACTCGGGCCCAATCCGCGTCTTCGCGCAATTGTTCCTTGAGGAAGCCGGCCTGTTGCGGTGACCAGAATTCGGCGTCGATGAGTTTCTTGTCATCGGGCAGGGAATGGCTGGCAATGAAGTCGTCGATCGCTTTCTGGCTGGAGTCCAGGCCGAGCTGGTCGAACAGGCCTTTCAAGTCGTGTGTCGGTGATTCCATGTTCATCTCCTTGCAGGTCTCGGTCGGGTCGAGGGCGAAGCGCGGTACCCTGGCTTCGAGGGCGCCGCACCAGCGAAGTTCGAACGCGATGTTCAAGCGCAACGATGAGCATAGACCGCCAAACCGACGATCAGGCTTTCAATGCCCCCGCATCGACCGCTGCCTTGAGTTCCCTGGCCGATTCCTGAGCCGCAATGGCGGCGACATCCGGGGTCTTGAACCAGCGATCTTTTTCGACCTGGTGATAGGTTACGGTCTTGAGCGGTGGTTTGGCGCGCATGACAATCACGGCCTGGAATTCACCTTCGACTTCTCTGGCTTCGCCCCGGATAAAAAACTCGCCGATATCAAATTCCGTCACGTTGCAGACTTCCCCTGGAAAAACATTATTGTTGTCGACGCAACCCGATTTTTTGCGGATTGGTTTTATATGGCGGGCAGTATGGCAGTAGTTGCCCGTCGACGGCTGAGATAAGTCGACGGGCAGACGAAACGTCGAAGGCAGTGAGCGCGGTGGGGCATGTCAAGGGTGTGATTCAAGAAACCGGGCAAGGGCACAGGCTTCGTTATGACTGGCTCGGAAACCTCTGACGCAGCCTGTAGAAATATCCTTGATATGAAAGAAAGCATTCCCCGCCATCACCACCTGAAATCGCGGGCGATTCGGGGCGCCGTGAAGCGGTTCAGGCTCCAAGGGATAAGCAAAGTGTGTCAACGTGCACATATGAAGTCCTTTTCATGGTTTTAACGACGTATGTACGTCGTTTTGGCTAGTCTCCAAGAGCATCGCTGCTCTAGAATCACCCTCACTGGTGGGTGAGTGATGTTTATCTAAAGCAATTTTTTGCGGACGATATGTAGGAAAAGATTTTATCTTGATGAGATTTTTCCCCGAAGTTGATAGTCCATAATTTTCTGGCAGCAGGAAGGGTGTTTTCCTTCAGCCTGTGACGAACGCCAGTCAGGACGACGCGAGTGACGTTCCAGTAGTCTTCTCAAGCTTCGTGAAGGGTGAGCGCTCTGCTCATTCAGGACTTCAATCCGGGTTCTTCGGCTACAACCGTCGGCATTGCCGCTTTTTTGGCTATGCGTCTGTTTTTCGCGCATGGCACCATTTTTCAGATGTGGGGATGTTTCCTTGGCAGTAAGTAATCTCGATATGCATGCTTTGTTCGTGCTGGGTGATTTGCGCGCAAAGCTGGTCAAGCAGTTTCAGTCACGTTTCGTTTACATCACCGAACAGAACGCTGAAGGCATTTACATTGCCGAAATCGACACCGAATCAGCCCTGGTGGTGGACGACAAACCCGGACTCAAACTCAAGGTCGGCGATCATTTCAGCGCGTCAGTGTTGCCCAGTCGCGAAGGCGGCAAGCTGGACATCAAATTCCGCGACATCAAGCTGACGGTTTACGGCATTGGCGATTACGCCTTCGTGACCACGGCCGACGGTCAGGGGGTCGTATTCAAGGAAGGTCACAGCGTGGTGATGGTATTTGCCGCGCATCAACAGTTGCAGGAAGGCCTGACCAAGACCCTGAAAGCCGTGACCACCAAAGTGGCCAAGTGGCGCAAGGGCGAACTGGTGACCTTCAAGGCCAGCGAGTGATGACCCTGACCCGCGCCGACTTCCACGAACATAACCTGGCCAGCGCTCAAGACGAAGCGCGGCAGCTGTTCGAGCAGAAGACCATTCTGCAGGGAGCCTGGCTGAATTGGGTGGCGTCACGGCTTTACCAGCTGCAACCGGCGCCTTACGCCAGCATGGTCAGGCGGGAGCTGATGCGTTTGCAGGAAACTTCCGAAAATTGATCCACGCACCTCGAAAGCAGGAACCTCTACTACAGTCATTGGACTGAGTATTCAGAGGCTTCGCGGTCTACTGCCAGGCCATCCTGCTATTGCTGTGAACAGCACGAGGTGCAAAAGCATGAACGGATTTCGACGGTTGCTGGCCGCTGTCCTGGCCACTTTCGGTTTGCTGGCGATACCCGCCCCGGTGTTTGCCGCACAGGCGCCGATCCACTTCGCCGACCTGAACTGGGAAAGTGGCAGCCTGATTACCGATGTCCTGCGCATCATTGTCGAGAAGGGCTACGGGCTGCCGACCGATACCTTGCCGGGTACCACCATCACCCTGGAAACCGCGCTGGCCAACAATGACATCCAGGTCATTGGCGAAGAGTGGGCCGGTCGCAGCCCCGTGTGGGTCAAGGCGGAAGCCGAAGGCAAGGTCGTCAGCCTCGGCGACACGGTCAAGGGCGCTACCGAAGGCTGGTGGGTGCCGGAGTATGTGATCAAGGGCGACCCGGCCAAGGGCATCAAGCCGCTGGCGCCGGACCTGCGCAGTGTCAGCGACCTGCCGAAATACAAGGACGTGTTCAAGGATCCGGAAGCCCCGACCAAGGGACGCTTCCTCAACAGCCCCATCGGCTGGACCTCGGAAGTGGTCAACAAGCAGAAGCTCATGGCCTATGGGCTGGATGACAGCTACGTGAATTTCCGCAGCGGTTCGGGCGCGGCACTGGATGCCGAAATCAGTTCGTCGATTCATCGTGGCAAGCCGGTGCTGTTTTACTATTGGTCGCCCACGCCGTTGCTCGGCCGCTTCAAGCTGATCCAGCTCGAAGAGCCACCGTTCGACGCCGAAGCCTGGAAGACCCTGACCGACGCCGACAACCCCAACCCACAGCCAACCCGCTCCCTGGCCTCCAAGCTGTCGATCGGTGTGTCCACTCCGTTTCAGAAACAATATCCGCAGATTGCCGAGTTCTTCGCCAAGGTCGAGTTTCCGATCGATCCCCTGAATAAAGCGCTGGCCGAAATGAGCGAGAAACATACACCGCCACGTCAGGCCGCGGAGGCCTTCATGAAGGCTCATCCGGACGTCTGGCGGGCCTGGCTGCCCAAGGACGTGGCGGATAAAGTCTCCGTCGGAATGTGAGCGGGCGCGGGTATGCACTTTTGGTCTTGCACTTGCTCGCGCACTTCGGGAAAAGCCGACTAGCCTGTTCTGTTCATATCCCTTTCAAGGATCTCTGAACCATGACCTTGTTGTTGGCTCAGTGGCTGGTGACGATCTTCGCGGCGATCAGTCTGGTGCATGTGTATTGGGCGCTGGGTGGTGAGTGGGCGGCGGTGGCGGCGGTCCCGCAAGTACCGCAGGAGGGCAGCGCGCAACTGCGACCGGCGTTCAAGCCACGCGGCTGGATCACCCTGGTGGTGGCCGGGATGTTGCTGTTGATTGCCGTGCTGGTGTGCTTTCGGGTGGGTTGGTGCCTGCCACCCTTGCATCACTGGTCATTGCAGTGGTTGATCAGCGCGATTGCGATTTTGCTGTTTGCCCGGGCCATTGGCGATTCGGAGCTGGTGGGGTTTTTCAAGGAGGTCAAAGGCTCGAAGTTTGCCCGGCTCGACACCTGGGTTTACTCGCCGTTGTGTGTGGTGCTGGGGGCGGGGTTGTTGGCGGTGGCCTGGATTTGAGACAGGCCGGTCATGATGTATTGGCTGGTCTATAGCCTTCGCGAGCAAGCCCGCTCCCACAGTGATCGAGGGTGACCACACATAACCTGTGGGAGCGGGCTTGCTCGCGAAGAGGCCGGCCCAGTCAATACAAATCCTTGGTCTAACTACCGCTCTCGGTCCGCCGACTGCTCACCTCGGCCGGCACATCATCCCCAGCCATGCGTTTGCGGAACAGCGCCGCCCGGGCCAGCAGCAAGGTGGTCACCGGCACGGTAATCGCCAGCAGGATCGGAATCAGCCAGGCGTGCAGTACCGGCGCGGACTTGAGCGCCGAAAAGTAGATGATCGAAGCCAATGCCACGCACCAGGCCCCGAGTGTCGAGGCCAGGGCCGGCGGGTGCATGCGCTGGAAGTAGTCTTTCATGCGCAGCAGGCCCGTGGCACCGATCAATGCGAACAGGCTGCCGAGCACCAGCAGGATCGCCACCGGGACTTCCACCCACAACGACAATGGCGTATTCATTCGATCACCTCACCACGCAGCAGGAATTTCGCCAGGGCGAACGAGCCGACGAAACCAAACAGTGCAATCAGCAGCGCCGCCTCGAAGTAGGTGTCACTGGCATAACGGATACCCAGCGTCAGCATCATCAGCATCGCGACGATGTACAGGTAGTCCAGCGCCAGGACCCGGTCCTGGGCCGACGGCCCCTTGAACAGGCGGATCAGGGTCAGGATCATCGCCAGGGAAAAGAAGAACAGGCTCAGCAGGATCGCGTTCGACAGCAACGGGCTCATTCGAAGATCTCCATCAACGGACGTTCGTAGGTCGCCTTGAAGTGCTGGATGAACAGCGCCTCATCGTCCAGGTCGAAGACATGCAACAGCAGGATGCTGCGGTCCAGCGCCAGCTCCGACCAGACCGTACCGGGCACCACCGTGGTGATCATCGACAGCGCGGCCAGGCCGTTGGCGTCGCGCAAGTCCAGTGGCACCTTGATGAATCGCGAGCGGGGCGGGCGGCGACCGGCGTTGAGTACGTTCCAGGCCACGGCGAGGTTGGACACCAGCACATCACGCCCGACCACCAGGACCAGGCGCAGGATCACCCCGGGACGACGGATGCGCACCGGCAGCGGGCGCAGCCTGCGCATCATCAGCGGCGCACAAAACCCCAGCGCCGCCCCCAGCAGCAGATTGCCGGGGCTTGTCGACAGGTTCAGCAACAGCCACAGCAGCCCCAAGGCCAGCGACAGCAAGGGCGCAGGAAACAGGCGCTTCATGGTTGCACCTCCTGCGGGGTCGCCTTGGCCGTCGGGTTCGGTACGACGCGCGTGTCGAGCACCGCCATCACGTATTGCTGCGGGTTGTACAAGGCATCGGCGGCGGCCTGGGTGTAACGCAGCAGCGGGTCGGCCTTGAAGGTCAGCGCAATGCTCAAGGCCAACAGTGCAAAGATCGGCACGCATTCGAAGCGTCGCAGCAGGGGGGAGGGACGTTCCGCTGGCGTCCAGAAGCGCTGGATACCCAAGCGCGAGAACGCGATCAGCGATGCCAGGCCGGACAAGATCAACAACGCCAACAGGCCCCACGCCGCGTTGGAAATCGGTTCGTCGCCGCTGTTGCCCAGGCCGAGCGGATTGAGCAGCGCACCGATCAGCCCGAGTTTGCCGATAAACCCGGAGAGCGGCGGCATGCCGATGATCAGCAAGGCGCAGGCGATGAAGCTCAAGCCGAGAAACGCCATGGTCCAGGGAATCACCTGGCCGACCACGGCTTTTTGTTCGTCGTCGAGGTTGATGCCTTTGGGCGGATGCAGGGATTCCAGTGGCCGGGGCAGCAGTTCGGTTTCATCTTCGAGCAGGACTTCGTTGGCCGAGCGCGAGCGCTCGATCAGTTCGGCCAGCAGGAACAGTGCGCTCAACGCCAGGGTCGAGCTGAACAGATAGAACAGCGCCGCGCCGACCAGGTTCGGCTGGGCGAAACCGATGGTCGACAACAGAATGCCCGCCGACACCAGGATGCTCAGGCTGGCCATGCGCTCCAGGCGTTGCGCGGCGAGGATCGCAATGGCGGCGCAGACGATCGTCGCCATGCCGCCGTAGATCAGCCATTCACCGCCAAAGAATGCCGACGCCCCGGCCTGGGCGGAGAACAGCAACGTCCACAGGCGCAGCAAGGTGTAGATGCCGACCTTGGTCATGATCGCGAACATCGCCGCCACCGGCGCGCTTGCTGAGGAATAGGCCGGCACCAGCCAGAAGTTCAGCGGCCACATGCCGGCCTTGGCCAGGAACGCGACGGCCAGGATCCCCGCGCCGGCGTGCAGCAAGCCGCGATCGGCTGCGGACACCAGGGGGATTTTTACCGCCAGGTCGGCCATGTTCAGGGTGCCAGTGACGCCATAGATCAGCGCCGCGCCAATCAGGAACAGCGACGAAGCCAGCAGGTTGATCGAGATGTAATGCAGCCCCGACGACACCCGCGCCCGGCCCGAACCGTGGAGCATCAGCCCGTAGGACGCGGCCAGCAACACCTCGAAGAACACGAACAGGTTGAACAGGTCGGCGGTGAGGAACGCGCCGTAAAGGCCCATCAACTGGATCTGGAACAGCGCGTGAAAGCTCGAACCGGCGCTGTCCCAGCGGGCCATGGCAAACAGCAGGGCACTGACACCGATGATGCCGGTCAGCACCAGCATCAGCGCCGACAGGCGATCGACCACCAGCACCAGGCCGAACGGCACTTGCCAGTTGCTCGGCAGGTACACACCGATGGAGCCGGGCACGCCGGTGGTTTGTGTCCATTGCAACAACGCCACGGCAATGCCCAGCCCGAGCAGGCTGGAGAACAGATTGATTTTCGCCTTGAGCGGGCGGTGCTTCTCGCCGAGCATCAGCATGATTGCGGCGGTCAGCAGCGGCAGCAGAATGGGCGCGACGATCAGGTGGGTCATCGCCATCATTCCTTAGGCTCCCGGCCATCTACATGGTCGGTGCCGGTCAGGCCCCGGGACGCCAGCAACACCACCAGGAACAGCGCGGTCATGGCGAAGCTGATGACGATCGCGGTCAGCACCAGGGCTTGCGGCAACGGGTCGGTGTAGTGCAACAGGTCCTGCGGTACGCCGTCCTTGATGATCGGCTCCTTGCCGATGAACAGGCTGCCCATGCTGAAGATGAACAGATTGACGCCGTAGGACAACAGGCACAGGCCCATGACCACCTGGAACGTCCGTGGGCGCAGGATCAGCCAGACACCGGACGCGGCCAGTACGCCGATGGCGATTGCGATGACTTCTTCCATCAGACGGCTCCCTTGGCGGCAACGGATTTGGGCTGGGCAGCGGTTTTGTGACCCCGTACCGACTGGTGGGCGAGGGCGGTGAGGATCAACAGGGTCGAGCCGACCACCACGCCGTACACGCCGATGTCGAAGAACAGCGCGCTGGCCAGGTGAATGTCACCCAGCAGCGGTAACGAGAAATGCCAGGTGTGGGTGGTCAGGAACGGATAACCGACCACCATCGCACCCAGCCCGGTGGCGGTGGCGAACAACAGCCCGGTACCCATCCAGCGCAGCGGCCGCAGGCTCATTTGCGCTTCGACCCACTGCGTGCCGGCGACCATGTATTGCAGGATGAACGCCACCGACATCACCAGCCCGGCGACAAAGCCGCCGCCCGGTTGATTGTGCCCGCGCATGAACAGGTAGAACGACACCACCAGCGCCACCGGCAACAGCAGGCGCACCAGCACCGCCGGCACCATCATGAAGCCGAGCGCGGTGTCGCTGGCGTGACGCGGGTTGACCAGGTCGGTGACCACGTCCGGCGCGAGCAAGCGTTGCTGGGCCGGCAGTTGCAGGCTTTCTTTCGGCGGACGGAAGCGGCGCAGCAGGGCGTACACGGTCAGGGCCACGGCTACCAACACGGTGATTTCACCGAGGGTGTCGAAACCACGGAAGTCCACCAACATCACGTTGACCACATTGCTGCCGCCGCCCTCGGGCAAGGCGCGACTCAGGTAGAACGAGGAAATGTCGTTGGGAGTCTGGCGCGTCAGCATGGCGTAGGCCAGCAACGCCATGCCGACACCGACCGCGGTCGACAGCAGCAAGTCGCGGATCCGCCGCACCCGCGCCCGGCGCAGGCTGCTCGGCAACGGCGAGACTTCTTCGATCCGTCGTGGCAGCCAGCGCAGGCCCAGCAGGATCAGCACCGTGGTCACCACTTCGACCGCCAGTTGCGTCAGGGCCAGGTCCGGCGCGGAAAACCAGACGAAGGTGACGCAGGTCATCAGGCCGCAGACGCTGACCATGGTCAGGGCCGCGAGACGGTGATACTTGGCTTGATAGGCCGCGCCAAGGGCGCAGGCGATGGCCAGCAACCACAGGGTGACGAAGACGATCGACCCGGGGATTTTCGGCCGGTCGCCCCAGTGCAGGCTGCTGTGCAGCATGGGGATCAACCCGGCCAGCACGGCGGCGAGTACCACCAGGAACAACTGCATTTGCAGGCGCCGGGTGCCAATGCGCGGCTCCAGGCGACGGGCCAGGCGCATGCTGGCGACCAGTGCCCATTCGAACAGGTGCTTGCCGTCCAGGCGGCCAATCACGGGCGGGCGGTTGAAGCGTCCACGCTTGAGTTGATTGCGCAGCAGCAGATAGAGCGCGGTGCCGCAGGACAAGGCGATCAGGCTCATGATCATCGGCGCGTTCAGGCCGTGCCAGATGGCCAGGCTGTACTCGGGCAGTGTGCCGCCGACCACCGGTTGCGCCGCCGCCGCGAGCAGCGGGCCGACCACTTGCGCGGGGAAAATCCCCACCAGCAGGCAGGTGAACACCAGCAATTCCACCGGCGCGCGCATCCAGCGCGGTGGCTCGTGGGGGGTATGAGGCAAGTCGGTCGCGGGCGGACCGAAGAACACATCCACGGTGAAACGCAGGGAGTAGGCCACGCTGAAGGTACCGGCAATCGTTGCCACGATCGGCAGGCTCAACTCGACCCAGCGCGTGGCATTGATGAATACGGTTTCGGCGAAGAACATCTCTTTGGAGAGGAAGCCGTTGAGCAACGGCACACCCGCCATCGAGGCGCTGGCGACCATGGCCAGGGTGGCGGTGAACGGCATCAGTTTGTACAGGCCACTGAGCTTGCGGATGTCGCGGGTGCCGCTTTCGTGGTCGATGATCCCGGCGGCCATGAACAGCGAAGCCTTGAACGTGGCGTGGTTGAGGATATGGAATACAGCGGCGACGGCAGCCAGCGGGCTGTTCAGGCCGAGCAACAGGGTGATCAGGCCGAGGTGGCTGATGGTCGAGTAGGCCAGCAAGCCCTTGAGGTCGTTCTGGAACATCGCGCAATACGCCCCGAGCAACAGGGTGCAGGCGCCGGCGCCGCTGACGATGTAGAACCATTCTTCACTGCCGGAAAGCGACGGCCATAGCCGCGCGAGCAGAAACACCCCGGCCTTGACCATGGTCGCCGAGTGCAGGTACGCCGATACGGGCGTCGGCGCGGCCATGGCGTGGGGTAGCCAGAAGTGGAAGGGGAATTGCGCGCTTTTGCTCAAGGCGCCGATCAGGATCAGGGGCAACAGAATGGGGTAGAGGGCATGGGCACGAATCTGCTCGCCGGCGGCCAGGACCTTGTCCAGGTCATAGCTGCCGACCACATGGCCGAGCAGCATGACCCCCGCCAGCAGGCACAAACCGCCCGCGCCGGTCACCATCAGCGCCATGTAGGCGCCGCGCCGTGCATCGGCGCGATGGTGCCAGTAGCCGATCAACAGGAACGAGAAGAGGCTGGTCAGTTCCCAGAAAAACACGATCTGGATCAGGTTGCCGGAGATCACCAGCCCGAGCATGGCGCCCATGAAGGCCAGGAAAAACGCGAAGAAACGCGGCACCGGATCGTTCGGCGACATGTAGTAGCGGGCGTACAGCGAAACCAGGGTGCCGATGCCCAGCACCAGCATGGAGAACAGCCAGGCGAATCCGTCCATGCGCAGGACGAAGTTCAGGCCCAGGCTGGGCAGCCAGGTAAACTCTTCGCGGATGACGCCGCCATGGGCGATCTGCGGGTACAGGAACGCGACCTGGGCGGTGCCGATCAGGGCGATCAGGCCAGCCAGCAGGGATTCGGCGTTACGGGCGTTGTGCGGCAACACGGCCGCCAAACAGCTGCCTATGAAAGGCAGAAGCAGTAGAACTATCAGGGACATAGGCTTCTAATCTGCGGAAGTTTGTGAAGCATCATACGTGCCAGCTCCCGGATCACCAAACGCCAAGCTGTCGCAGAATCCTACACGGTAGACGGAAAAGTCCTGATTCACATTGTTTAAGAGAGGGGGCGCCTGTGCCGGCCCCTTCGCGAGCAAGCCCGCTCCCACAGACGCGGTCAAATGTGGGAGCGGGCTTGCTCGCGAAGGCGGCCTATCCAGCCATGCAGAACCAGCGGTCTATCGCTGAGTTTCCTCTTCCAGCGCTTCCTCCGCCGCAGCCGCCTTACCCTTGGTCTTCAACTCACTGACTATCACCGCCGCCACAATCAACCCGGCGCCGACCAAGGCAATCGCCGGCAGGCGTTCCCCGGCAATGCGCCCGACAATCCCGGCCCAGACCGGCTCGCCGGCATAGATCAGCGTGGCGCGGGTCGGTGACACGCTTTTCTGTGCCCAGTTCATCGCTACTTGAATCGCCGCGCTGGCCGCACCGAGGCCCAGCGCGCTGCACAGCAGCAACCAGGAGAAGTTCGGAATCGCCTCGTTGGTCGGCACCACCATCAAGAACGACAGCACCGAAGTGACCGCCAGTTGCACCACCGTCACCCGACGCACGTCGACCTGGCCGGCATAGGTGCTGATCAGGATGATCTCGGCCGCAATGGCCACGGCACTGATCAAGGTGGCGATTTCACCGGGGCTGAAGTTGAACGATGCACCGGCCGGCCCGGACAACAGCATCAGCCCGGTAAAGGCCAGCATGATGCCGATGCTCGGCATCAACCCCGGGCGTCGCCCCAGCACCAGCCATTGCAGCAACGGCACAAAAGGGACGTACAGCGCAGTAATGAACGCCGACTGGCTGCTGGGAATGCTTTGCAGGCCGACCGTCTGCAAACCGTAGCCGAGCATGATCGCCACGCCGATAAACGACCCGGCCTTGAGTTCGAACCAGGTCAGGTCGCGCAGGTGACGCCAGGAAAACAGCGCGACGATGCTCGCGGCGGCGGCAAAGCGCAGGCCGACGAAAAACATCGGGCCGCTGACGGTCATCGCGTGCTGGACCAGCAGGAAGGTACCGCCCCAGACCATGGTGATCAGCACCAGCACGCACTCGGCCTTGCTGAACCTTGTAAAACGGGAAGAAGCCTTTGGGGAGTTCACCGACGTCATGACCTTGCACGCTACTGGAGGGGGACGCACAATGCGTCGAATGTTGCGCAGTATACTGCCCAACCCCACTCAGTGAGCAATATAGTGCACAAAGATTCTACCCAGCGGGCATCAGTCCTCCAGCACGTCAGTCAAAACGTCCGTCGTTTGCGTCATGCCGCCGACCTGAGCCAGACGGCGCTCGCCGAAAAGTCCGGTGTCAGCCGGCGAATGCTGGTGGCGATCGAGGCGGGGGAAAAGAACGTCAGCCTGACCACCCTCGATCGGGTGGCCGAAGCCCTCGACGTCGCCTTCAGTGATTTGATCCAGGCGCCCGACGCCCGCGATCCCAGCCGTATCAACGAGCTGGCCTGGACCGGCACCATCCCCGGCAGCAAGGCGGTGTTGCTCTCCAAGGCCCAGGCCAGCCGTGAAGTCGAGCAGTGGGAGTGGTGCCTGCAACCGGGCGAGGTGTATCCGTCGGAACCGGACGCCGATGGCTGGAGCGAGCAGATTTATGTCTTCGAAGGTTGCCTGACCGTTATGCTCGGCGACCAGCCACAGCATATCGCCACCGGTGAATTCTTCATGTTCGCCAGCAACCAACCGCACTGTTATCGCAACGATGGGGCGGTGGCGGCGCGTTTTGTGCGCAATGTGGTGATCTGAACAGGGAGAGCAGGATGGGCCAGACCTTGACCAATGACGCCGAGATCCTGATTGTCGGTGGCGGCCTCAGTGGCGCGATGCTGGCGGCGCAGTTGATGCGTTTGCCAGGCCGGCGCCGGGTGCTGGTGATCGAGCCCCGGGCCGAGTTGGGGCGGGGCGAAGCCTACAGCGCGGTGGAGTTGGGCCATACGCTCAATGGCAACGCGGCACGGATGAGTGTCGACCCGGACAACCCCGACGACCTGACCCAATGGTTGACCGAATACATCGAGGCGGGCGGCTGGCCGGAATCGGACCGGCAGCACGTGCCGATCAGCGAACTGTTTCCACCGCGAGGGATTTTCGGCCTGTACGCCCGGCAGCGCCTGGCAGAAGCGCAGGCGGTGGGCGCACTGAACGGTTCGACGGTCGAGCATGTGCAGGCCGAGGTGGTCGATTTGCAAGCCGATGCCGACGCCGTACGGTTGACCTTGAGCGATGACCGATGCTTGCAGGGCGCTTTTGCGGTACTGGCCACCGGAATGTTTCCCGCCGCGCGCACGCCACAAACCCGGTCCAGTGGCTTGAACGCCGCCGCCCTCGATCCTTGGGACGTAGCGGCCATGCAGCGGCTCGATCCGCAATCGACGGTCATGATCATCGGCTCGGGCCTGACCATGGTCGACGCCGTGGTCTCCCTCGAACAGGCCGGGCATCGCGGGCCGATCGAAGTGTTTTCCCGCCATGGCCTGCTGCCCCATGTGCGCCGCCAGCCACCGGCCTGGGTGGATTTTCTCGCCGAGGACCAGGACATCCGCACACCCCGGCAGTTGATGCGTGAACTGCGTCGACACTGTCGGGACGCCATCGCCCAGGGCATTGACTGGCAGGCACCACTGGACACGGTGCGGGCCCATATCGGCCGCTTATGGCATCAGGCGACGGATGCGCAGCGTCGGCAGTTCGTGCGACATGTACGGCCGTGGTGGGAAAGCCATCACCACCGCTCGCCACCCTTGAGTGCCGAACTGGTGGAGCGCCTATATAAAGAAGGGCGGCTGTGTATTCACGCGGCTTCGTTCAAGGGGCTCGAGCCTTCAACGGGCGACGGCGTCAGTATCCGCCTGCGGCGGCGCGGCGAGGCGCAGACCTGTGTGGTCAACGGTGCCGCCCTGATCAACTCCAGCGGTATCGAATACGACTGGCGCCGGGTCGCGCGACCGTTGCCCCGGCAACTGCTCGCCCGTGGCCTGGTGCGGCCCGGGCCGTTGGCATTGGGCATTGCCGCAGAGGTTGATGGCGTCGTCCTGAACGCCGAGGGCCAGCCCGTCAGCCGATTGTTCGCCATGGGCCCGCCGTTGCGCGGCATGTGGTGGGAAAGTACCGCCGTCACCGATGTGGCGAGCCAGGCCAAGGCGTTGGCCGGGCGGCTGGTGCGCTAGCCGTCCGTTCTGGTCTTCAGCGCGGTGTGTTGGGGCTCAGCCAGCGTTGCTTGAGTTGCTCCAGGCTTCCGTCCTGTCGCATCTGGTCCAGTGCTTGTTGCCAGCGCGCCACCTGGTGGGCATCGGTCTGCAGGGAAAACGCAATGTAGCTGCCTTGCCGCATCAGCGGGATCTGGTAGTGCAGTTGACTGGGCGGCACGCCTTCTTCACGGGCCAGGGTGGCAATGGACAAGGTGTCGGCCACCACATAGTCGGCACGCCCCAGACGCGCCAGGTGCATCATCTGCTCGGGTGTTTCGACGCCATACAGATTGTTCAAACCCTGCTGCTGCAAGTAGTTGTAGGCCAGCCATTTACGCGGCACTGCAATCGCGCCGTGGCTGCCGGCTTCCAGCAGGCTGCGCACTGGCTGGCGGGTGCTGTCGGCGGAATACAGGGCCGTTTCGACGTCCAGCAATGGGCCGACCCATTGGTACAGGCCGTCGCGCTCGGCCGTGCGCAATACGGTGAACACCCCGGTGGCCGGTTCGCTGTTGGCGACATGCAGGGCCCGCAGAAATGGCAGTTGTTGCAGGTGCACGCGATCCCCGGTGCGCTTGGCCAGTGTCCGCACCACGTCCACGCCAAAACCCGTCAACTCGCCGCCTTGCTGGAAATGCAATGGTGGATGGTTGTCGGTCAGCAGGTTCAGGTCAGCCGCGCATGCGCTGAAGGTGAGGAAATACAGCAGGCAAACGGCAAAGCGCTTCATGAATCGTCCTTGATGAAATGAAGCGCAGAGCTTAGTACGGGGGGCTGTGGCTGTCCTGCACAATTGTCGGACTTTTTTGGCTTACTTTGGGACTTTGGGGGGGGGGGGTTGAGTACATATCCGTTTTTTCGGTAACGGCGGCTTATGGTTTCGCCCTTACGGCGAGTCCCTTTTGGCAAACGCCCCAAAAGGAACCAAAAGGTCTCGCCCCTTGCGTACGGCCCCTCGCTAAGGCTCGGGGTTCCTTCGCTCCGGTATCCATCCGGGGACACTGCCCTCCGGTCGGCTTCGCTTCGACCTACATGCAGCGTGTTCGACTGCGTCGAACGGCGCTGCGCGCCAATCCCCGGATGAACACCTCCACTCAGCCTCCCGAGGGTGCGGGTGGATCAAGATCAAGAGCTGCAGGCGAGCTAACGCTCGGCCTGATGAGTGGTGAGGGGCGTGGGTGTACGCCGCTCTGCCTTTGCTCTTTTGTGGGAGCGGGCTTGCTCGCGAAGGCGGCCTGTCGGCCGACCAATTTCTTTCAGATGTACTCAATCCCTGTAGGAGCTGGCTTGCCAGCGATGACGGCCTACCAGCCAACCAATCCCTCGCAGGTACACGCCACTCAAACTGTGGGAGCGGGCTTGCTCGCGAAGACGACCTACCAGCCAACCAATCCCTCGCAGGTACACGCCACTCAAACTGTGGGAGCGGGCTTGCTCGCGAAGACGACCTGCCAGCCAACCAATCCCTCGCAGGTACACGCCACTCAAACTGTGGGAGCGGGCTTGCTCGCGAAGACGACCGACCAGCCAACCAATCCCTCGCAGGTACACGCCACTCAAACTGTGGGAGCGGGCTTGCTCGCGAAGACGACCTGCCAGCCAACCAATCCCTCGCAGGTACACGCCACTCAAACTGTGGGGGCTTGCTCGCGAAGACGGCCTGCCAGCCAACCAATCCCTCGCAGGTACACGCCACTCAAACTGTGTGGGCTTGCTCGCGAAGACGACCTGCCAGCCAACCAATCCCTCGCAGGTACACGCCACTCAAACTGTGGGAGCGGGCTTGCTCGCGAAGACGGCCTGCCAGCCAACCAATCCCTCGCAGGTACACGCCACTCAAACTGTGGGAGCGGGCTTGCTCGCGAAGACGACCTGCCAGCCAACCAATCCCTCGCAGGCATACCCGGCCCAACTGTAGGAGCTGGCTTGCCAGCGATGGCGCCCCGCCAGCCGCCCAATAATCTGCAGCCATGCCACTCAATGGATTTCGCCTGATCCAGGCACCGCTCCAATAACCTTTCCCTCAATCCATCCAACAAAAAAAACCGCGGCCCCCCTCCCGAGGCCGCGGTTCTACTTGTCGCACGATTACTGCTGCAGCACGGTTGCCTGGTTGGCCGAACCATACTGCTGCACGGTAGCGGTCTGGTTCATGCCGCTTTGGTCGACGCTGGCGATGTTGCCGGTGCCGCCTTGGGTCACGTACGCCACGTTCATGGTGTCGGCCTGTTTGACGGTGATCATGTTGTCGCTGCCGTACACCTGCTCGGTGTAGGCGCGGTTGCTGCTGCCTTCCTGATTGAACTCGGTGCTGTTGCCTATCCCGGTAGAGCTGCCGATGGCCAGGTTGGTCTCGCCGCGTTGATCGGAGATCAGGATGTTGTCACTGCCGTTCTGGTCGAAGTACAGCTCGTTATACGAATCGGCCTGGCTGATGGTGGTTTTGTTGCCGGTGCCGTTCTGGTTCGTCTTGACGATTTGGCCAATGCCGTTCTGGGTGAAGTTGGCGACGTTCTCGTTGCCGTTCTGGTTGATGGTCGCACGCTGGTTGCTGCCGAACTGGCCGCCGGTCTGCGGGCCTTTCCAGTTGCTGGCGTAGACCTTGTTGCCGTCACCTGTGGTGTTGACGTTGAGCACCTGGTTCGTGCCGTTCTGGTAGGTGAAATGCACGTTGCTGTTGCCTTGTTGATACAGCGCCAGGGTCGAGTTGGTGGATTCGTACTGGTCGGCATAGATGGCGTTGAGGTTGCCGACCTGCATCACCGAAGCCACGTTGTTATCGCCAAAGCTCTGGTCGACGATGGTTTCGTTGGTGTTCCCGTATTGATTGATGGTGGCTTGGCTGGCGACCTGAGTCTCTTGCCAGACTTCGGTGCCGTTGCCGTTGCCGTACTGGTTGATGCTCAGGTTGCCGCCCTGGCCGTTGCGCTGGTCGCCATAGGCATAGTTGCCGTCGCCGTTCTGGTTGATGTCCATCCGGGCACCGTTGTGCAGCACCTGTTCGGCGGTGCCGTAGTTCTCGTTACCGTGCTGGGTGACCGTCGCTTTGTTGTCGACGCCCACCTCCGTCTGTTCGATGTTGACCTCGTTATTGTCACCGAACTGGAAGCTTTTGGCGGATGTACCGTCCTGGCTGTCCTGATAGATGAGCGAGAAGTTGCCGTTACCTTCCTGTTGTTGCAAGGCATCGCTGATACCCACGCCGATTGACTGGCTGGCATGGGCGGAGTTGTACGTGCCGGTCTGCAGCTGATTGATGTTGCTGCCGTTGTCGGATAACTGCTCGGCGTAACCAGCGTTGTAACTGCCGGTCTGCAGCTGATTGATGGTGCCGGTGGCGTTGTCCTGAACCGCAGCCGCATCGTTGCCTTCACCCCACTGCTTCTGGCTGGTCGTGCTGGCCGGGGCAAGGTTCTGTTTCACATTGGCGATATTGGCGGTGCCGTCCTGGAATTGGTCGGACACGCTGTCTTCGGCCAACGCATGGGCACTGACCATGACCAGGATGGCTGCGGTGAGGGGCGTCAATTTGAACATGATTGAGTCTCCATGGGGTGCAGTGCTTCAGCGATATTGTTTGACCGAAACGCTCATGCCGTTCCCGGACTGGTTCACGGCGCTTTGCAGCCCCGTGCCGGCCTGGTCGATGCTGGCGCTGTTGTAGTTGCCGTTCTGCGAGATCTGCGCGCGGTTGTGGCTGCCTGTCTGGGTAATCGAGGCATCGTTACCGGAGCCTTGTTGATTGATCATTGCCATCAAGTCGCTTCCTTGTTGCAGGATGTAAGCCTCCTGATTGCTTCCCGACTGGACGATGGTGCCGAGCAACGACTGACCGTTCTGTTGCAGCATCGCGACGTTGGCCTGACCGTTCTGGTCGATCAGCGCGTGCTGGCCCACCGGTGGTGGCAATTCACCAAGATCGCCACCGGGGCCCAGGTCATCGTTTTCCATCAAATCGTCGGCGCGCACGCCTGCACTGCAGCAGAGCAAAAGCAGGCAGAGCAGGGCGGCGGTCGATGTCTTCATGGTCTTGTCCTCAGGGTTCAAACCGGCCCCATCAACCTGCGTGGCTGATGGGGCGCGGGCTCAGTTGGCGATCACCGGCACCGTCCGCACGGAGCCTTGGGACGAGCTGATCGTCGCGGTCGGGTTCGCCGACGGAACCACCGTGGTGATGTTGTTCACCGTCAACCGCCAGCGACCGTTCACCGGTACGGTGGTGGTGCCCAGCGTCACCAGCCCGGTAGGGGTAGTGACCTTGATGGTGATGGTGTTGCCGGTGGTCACCGATGAGGTGCCGGCAAAGTCCCAGGTGAAGCGGTTGTTGGAACGGGCGCTCACCGTTGCGGTGGTCACTGCGAAGGTTTCCGCAGCAGGCCGTGGCGAGACCTGCACCGTGACCGTGGCCGGCGCTATCGACACGGCGCCGAAGCTGTCCCGGGCAAAGTAGGTGAAGGTCGTGGTGAAGGCCGTGGTGACGTTGCCCGGAGGGGTGTAGGTGAGCACGGTGCCGTTACTGCTGACGGTGCCGCGATTTGCCGGTGGTTGAGTAAAGCTGGCGACCGCCAATGGCAGGTTGCCTTCCGGATCGGTGTCGTTGGCCAGCACGCTGATCGGAATCGCCACTCCCAGTGTCGTGACGGCATCGGCGACTGCCACCGCAGGCCGGTTAGGCGCCACGGTAATGGTCACGGTTGCCGCCGTCGTCGAGGCCAGGCCTTTAGAGTCCTGGGCCTTGTAGGTGAAGGTCGCGGTCAGCGGCGCATTGACCACGGCGGGAGGGGTGTAGACCACCGCCGTAGTACCGCTCAATGCCACGGTGCCCTGGCCGGTGGCCGGTGGGGTCAGCGCGGTAATGGTTAGCGGCGTATTACCGTCCGGGTCCCTGTCGTTGGCCAGCAGGTTGAGGGTGATCGGTACGCCGAAGCTGGTGCCGCCGGTATCGGCGACAGCGATCGGTGCCTGGTTCGCGCCGGTGTCCGGCGCAGTGCCGACGACGACGACCGGCTCGGTGTCACTGCCGCCAGCGGCGGATTTGATGGTCACAGTGGCCGGTGGTTGGGGCAGGTCAGACACCGTCAGGCGTTGCAGGGTGCCGGATTTCGTCAGCCGTCCGTATCCCTGGGCGACCATGTCCGGTATCACCACTTCGTCTGTGGAGGTGGCCTCGATCAGCAGGCTGTGGTTGCTCCAGCTGTATTGAGCGGTCTGGATTTTCACCACGTCCGAGAGCTTGCTCGACACCGCGGTCGGGCGGGTGGTACCGGCCGGGTTGGTGGCGGTGACCACCACGACCGGAGGCACGGTGCCGTTGGTCAGCAGATGCTGGGCGAAGAACGTACCGTTGTTATCGCTGACCATGTTGGTCTGGCAAGGCGATTGTGGCGGCCCGGGTACCAGGGCGATGCTTTCGCGCAAGCACAGGGTCGAGCCATTGCCGGCTTTGGCGAATACTTCGACCCGGGTGCTGTTGCCACCCGTGCCGGCGGTGCGCCGGTAGGTGGCACGGCTCATCTCCACCGCGGTTTGTGCGCGGCTGTCGAGTACCTTGCCGGCCACGGTGAAGAGGTTGGTCTGGATGGTCCCGGCCGGGCCCTGGATGCGTACGAAGTTGGTGTTGTTGGGGCTGCCGGTCACGGCCTCGGTGAGGTTCGGGTCGCCGATGAAGGTTTCGACGGCGCCGGTGTCCGGATTCACCGCGGTGTAGGGGCCGTTGACACTACGCAGGAACGGTCCGAGCGCACCGTTGACTGCACCGGTGAAAACCCCCGGTGCACCGATGCCGACGTCCCGGGTGATGTTGATCGCACGGCGGCCGGGGGTGGTGACGTTGACCGTTTCCACACCATAGGGGTGGGTAATGGTGTAGGTCCCGGCAGTAGGAATATTGATCCGCATGCGAATCCGCGCGAAGCTGATCTGGTCGCCATCCAGCGGGTTGCCGCCAGCAAATGCAGCCTCGATCCCGGCGACATAGGCGTCCATGCCATAGCCGGCGGCATTGTTGGGGATGGTGGTCTCGGCAAGGAACCAGAAGGCTTCGTCCGGCCAGTTATCCGGGAACACCATCGGCAGGGTGTCATCGAAAATGCCGGGTGTCGGCAGCAGGGTACACATGTAGGCCGGCGGCACACTGGCTCCCACCCGTGTGCTCACGGCGCGGGACTGGCACAGTTCCATCGACAGCAGGTTTTTGTCCTGATACCAGATCGGGAATTTCCCGGTGGCAAAGGTGTAAGGGCCGGGATCGACGGCGGCGAGTTGCGCGAAGGCACTGCCGGACAGCGATAGAGTCAGTCCCAGGGCGTTGACCGCCAAGCGTGGCCATTTGTTCATGATGCCTCCTGATGAGGATCTGGGCATGTGAGCGTTCATTGCACGATGACCACTTCTTCGGTATCGCTGCCGCCATTGGCTGACGTCACACGAACCTGGGCTGGCGGAAACGGCGTGATGCCGGTGGCCAGGCTTTTTACGGCGCCGTCGCCAATCAGGGCGCCGATGGCAAGACCGGTGCCGGTGGTAGCGGTGAGCACCGGTGGCGATGTTTCATCGCTGGTCGAGGCGGTGATGCTGATTTGCCCGGTGCTCAGGCTGTACT
The DNA here is from genome assembly GCF_034009455.1 of Pseudomonas sp. P5_109. NCBI lineage: Bacteria > Pseudomonadati > Pseudomonadota > Gammaproteobacteria > Pseudomonadales > Pseudomonadaceae > Pseudomonas > Pseudomonas sp. P5_109. Next base: position 4,446,470 of record NZ_CP125380.1, on the reverse strand, counting down.
CGGCACGTGAGATGGTCACCAGGTCAGTCAGCGGCATGGGCAGGACGGTCGGCGTGCTGCTGGGTATGGCCAGGTGGTTGTCGGCGGTCACCTGCAAGGTACTCGGCAGCGCCGGGTTGGTCGGCGACTGCGCATACCAGTGGCCGGTGGTGTCCGCTTCGGAGAGGTTCAGGACCGGATTGTTGCTGGTCAGGGTCACGCTGGCCGGTGGCGGCGGGGCCATCACGAACACATCCTGCTGGGCCACCGGTGCGCTGGCGCCGGCATGTCGCGAGTAGGTGCTGCGTTCGGCGATCACCGGGGTCGGCCGGACTACCGTCGACAACTTGCCGGAAACGGCGAAGAGGGTGGTGCGCAAGTCCAGGCCATTGGGACCTTCGATGCGCACGTAGTTGGTGTTGAACGGGCTGCCGGTGACGGCCTCGTTGAGGTTCGGATCGCCGACGAATCTCTCCGCCTGGCCAGTGGTCGGGTTGGTCTCGGTGTACGGGCCGTTGACGCTGCGCAGGAACGGTCCGACGTCGCCCTTGAGTGCGCCGTTATAGGTTTTTGGCGCACCGATGCCGATGTCCCGGGTCATGTTGATCGCCCGCCGGCCGGGGGTGTCGACGTTGAATACTTCGACGCCGTAGGGGTGGGTGATGACATAGGTGCCGGCGGCGGGCACGTCGATGCGAATACGGATACGGGCGAAGCTGATCTGGTCGCCCTCCAGCGGATCACCGCCACTGAAGGCTGCTTCGAGCGCCGAGACATAGGTCAGGTCGATGCCTCGGGTGGCATCGACAATGGTCGTTTCGCCTGTGGCCCAGAACGCTTCGTCGGGGAAATTGGTCGGGAAGACCAACGGTTTGGTGTCGTCGAAAATACCGGGGTTAGGGATCAGCGAGCACATGTAAGTCGGGGCGCCAGGCGTGCTGGCAACCCTGGAACTGACAGCCTTTGATAAGCACAGGTCAAGTGTTCTACCGTGTGCATCCTGGTACCAGGCGGCGAAATTGCCATTGGCTGGCAGGTAGGGACCGGGGTCTACGGCAAACAGCGCAGCCTGGGCGATGCCTTGGGCTAGAGCGGTCACGACCAGGGCGGTCGCGGTTTTGCACAGTAAAGGGTGCATGAGTATTCCCTCTATCGAAGTACCTGCCCCTTGGGGATGGGCCAGTTGGCTGGGAGGATGGCAACTTCCATACCAATCAGCGAAAACGCCCGTAAGAGGCCCGGAATAGGGGGGTTGGCGCAGACACGGGTGACAGACCGGAAAGTTATTAAGCGGGCGGTTGTCCCCAACATTGGGGGTGATGTGGGCGCAGGGGCGGGTGGGGAATCGCAACCCCCAGATTCGGGCAAATTGCCATGAGTGGGCTATAAACCTATAGGGGGAAAACCGGGAACCAAGCCCATGACGACGATTGCCAAAATACTTGCGACCGATAGCGAAGTTCGCTTGAAAACACGCAAGCAGCCGTTCGATCTGCTGCGCTGGTTTTCGCTGGTCAGTATGGCGGTGATTGGCACGGTGGCAGTGGCGCTGGGGACGGTGTCCACGCGGTTCGTGGTTACCGAAAGCGTGCAGCGCGATGCGCTGTTGACCTCACAATTCGTCCAGGCGATTGCCCTGGCCGAAGTGCGCCATGTATCGATTCCCAACGTGCGGACCATGGGCGAGTTGCTCGACCCACGAAAAGACCAGGACTTGGGTGACGTCGACCCGCTGGCCCGCGCCAGTGCCCGTGATGAATTCCTCGACCATATCGGAAATTTGCCGGACGTGATCCTGGCCAATATCTATGCCCCCGATCGCATGGTGATCTGGTCGACCAACCCGGCCTTGATGGGCACCACGATTCATGACGATGAAGACCTCGAACGGGCATTCAACTCGAAGACCTCCGTGTCGGCCAGCTACCACGATGTGGACAAAGCCCGCACGGAACAGAAGTTCGTGGTGCCACCCAAGTACCTCTTCCTCGAAAACTACATTCCCCTGTTCGACGCCGATGGCACCACCGTCACGGCGATGGTCGAGATCTACAAGGAACCGCAGGACCTGATCAACCGCATGGAGCGCGGCCTGGTGTTGATCTGGCTGGCGACAGCCCTCAGTGGCGGCCTGATTTACCTGGGCCTGTACTGGATCGTGCGGCGTGCGGCGATCCAGTTGGCGACGCAGCAGAACCAATTGATCACCAACGAAACGTTCGTCGCGCTGGGGGAGATGTCCTCGGCGGTCGCCCACAGTCTGCGCAATCCGTTGGCGACCATCCGCTCAAGCGCCGAGCTGGCGATAGAGTTCGACGACGGTCCGGCACACGGGAACATCAACGACATCATTGGTCAGGTCGATCGCATGTCGAATTGGGTACGGGAGTTGCTCCAGTCCCTGCGACCGCTCAATGACGAGGCGGAACCGGTGAACCTGGTGGCCGCACTGCATGACAGCCTGCTGGCTTACGAGCGTCAGATCGCCAAGGCCAGGGTCAACGTGGTGTTCGAGCATGACCAGACGCCCATGGTCCTGAGCCAGCACGTGCAACTGACCCAGATCCTCAACAGCCTGCTGTCCAACGCGATTGAAGCCATGGACAGCGGTGGTACGCTGACCATCCGGATCGAGCCGCGCGATGCCCAGGATGTCAGCGTGACGGTGAGCGATACCGGCAAAGGCATGAGCGAAGAACAGCGAGTCATGGCCTTCCGCCCATTCTTCACCACCAAACAGAGCGGGCTGGGGGTCGGGCTGGTGCTGGTCAAGCGAATCATGGAGCGTTTTGGCGGTGTAGTGACCCTCGATAGCCGTGAAGGTGAGGGCACCACTGTCCGTCTGTCGTTTAAGCTGGTCCCCTGAAAACGGGGAGGAACTATCCCCGTTAGCGGGGGTCACTCCCCAGTCATTTCCCGGCTCATGGCACATTGATGTTGATAAGCCATTGTTTTGTCGAGTGTTAATACTTTTGTATAAAACAGTTACAAAACTGGCGAGGTCCTTGCAAAGCCACCATCACCCCCTTCACGACATCGAGGCGGCTGGTGATGGAAAGAAAAGCGCGGCACAACTTCAAACGTTTAAGACTGTTAACGCCTTTGGGCGTCTTGCTGACGATGGCGCTGAGCACAGCGACTCTGCGCGCCAGCCCCATCGATGACGAGCGACAGCCGGAACCTTCCGACCCTTCGGCGTATTACGACGAACCCGCGGATGAACCGGCGGCGCTCAATGCCATTTTGAGCATGCCGGAAGCCAACCAGGATTCCTTCGACTTGCCTGACGGGAACAAAGGCTCGCGGGATACCACCCGGGTGGAAAACAAACTTCCGCCGGCACAACAAACCAGTTTCAACTACCCCACCAATGGCAAGCCCAGCCCGTTGTTCGGCGCGCAGCCATTTACCCAGCAACTGGTGTTGTTCGAGGAGTTCGGGCCGGAAAAACTCGACCCCACCACGCCCTCGGCGCCGCTGCCGTTTCCACCACCGGCCATTGGCCCCTTGCCGCAACAGGACCCTACCAGCGCGGCGCGTAGCGCACCGCCGACCGCGGCGCTCGATACCTTCCTGCGCCAACCGGGGCTGACACCGTTTCCGAGCCAGTTTTCCAATGCGGTCGACCGCAATCCGTGGCAGGCGCAGATCGAGTATTTCCTCAACCGTCATATCGGTGCTTCCGCCGAAGGTCGTCCACCAGGAAAGGGCTGGTCCCATCAGCGCTGGAACGAGTTCTATCCGCAGACCGCCTACAAAACCGTGCAGACCGGCGCACGGGTCAATGGCGGTATCCGGGATGACCGGCAAATGCACCACTATGCCGTGGGCGAGTTCGGCCCCGGCGGCCTGTATCACAACGTCGCCGGTGTACCGGTAACGGAGGGCACCGCCAAGGGCGTCGATACGCGCTTCCATCCGGCGATGCCGGTGCAGAACCACAACTCGGTGTGGACCTTCGACGGCACCTTGCCGCCAAAACTGCTGATGGTCAGGTATGGCCAACCGGTGCTGATGCGCCACTACAACGGCTTGCCCATCGACCCGTCAGCGAACATGGGGTTCGGCCTGCACACCATCACCACCCACGAACACAACGGCCATTCCCCGGCCGAAAGCGACGGTTATGCCAACGCGTTCTTCTTTCCGGGGCAGTACTACGACTATCGCTGGCCGATCCAGTTGGCCGGCTATGACAGCATCAATACCGACGCTCAGGACCCGCGTGCGGCGTTCCCTTGTGCGCCGGGCGAAACCCTGTGGACCAACGATGGCAGCCCGGGCCGGAAAACCTGCGACCACGGCACCATCAAGATCCGTGGCGACTGGCGCGAAACCATGAGTACCCACTGGTTCCACGACCACATGCTCGATTTCACCGCGCAGAACGTCTACAAGGGCAACGCGGCGATGATGAACTACTACAGTGCCCTGGACCGTGGCAACGAGTCGGTGAACGACGGCGTCAACCTGCGTTTCCCCAGCGGCAGCGCCTTGCCTTGGGGTAACCGTGACTACGACGTCAACCTGGTTGTGGCCGACAAGGCCTGGGATCAGAGCGGCCAGTTGTGGTTCAACCCGTTCAATACCGACGGCTTCCTCGGTGACCAGGTGCTGGTCAACTGGCAGTGGAAACCGACCCTGGACGTGCGCGCCCGCAGCTACCGGTTTCGCATCCTCAACGGTTCGGTGTCGCGCTACTACAAATTTGCGCTTGTGCGTGAAATCAAGGGTTCCAGCGGCGAGTTCCAGGGCCCCAAAGGCTCCGGTGTGTCCTATGCCCGGGTGCCGTTCCACATGATCGCCAACGACGGTAATATCATGGAACACAGCGTGCCCTTCGACGGCACCATGGACCTGGACGCCGACGGCGACAAACAGAACCACAACGCCATCCTGCCCACCCAGGGCATTGCCGAGCGGTTCGACATCATCGTCAACTTCGCGAAAAACGGCATCAAGCCAGGCGACAAGATCTTCCTCGTCAACTTGCTGGTGCATGACGACGGTAAAGGCCCGAAAGAGCCGGTAGCGCTGGCGGACGTGCTCTCGGAAAAATACCTGGCGGTGATCAAGCAATCCAGCAAGGGACCGCAGTGGGACAAGGGTGATCCGGCGGTGGGCAAGATCCTGCAGCTCAACGTCAAGGCCTACACCGGCCAGGACCTGGCCATGGACCCAGCGCTGTACGAACCGGCCAAACCGGGCAAGGCTGAAGGCCTGGTGATGATCCCGCTGAAGATCCATCGCGACAACGCGGCCGACAAGGCGCTGCTGGCCCAGGCCCGCCATCGCACCTTCACCTTCGGCCGCTCCGACGGCACCGATGAGGCGCCCTGGACGGTCAAGACCGATGGTGGCTTCGGCTTCCACATGGACCCACGTCGCCTGAACACCGCCACTCAGTTGGCCAGCGGCCCGACCGATGCCGGCATCAAGGGTTTCGGCACCCTGGAGGTGTGGAACATCAAGCTCGGCGGCGGTGGCTGGAGCCACCCGGTGCATGTGCACTTCGAGGAAGGGATCATCCTCAGTCGCGGCGGCAAGGCACCACCGGAATGGGAAAAATGGGCGCGGAAGGACGTGTACCGCATCGGCACGGAAAAGGATGGCCTGGACAGTGTAGAGATGGCGATCAACTTCCGTGAATTCGCCGGGACCTACATGGAGCATTGTCACAACACCCAGCACGAGGACAACTCGATGCTGCTGCGCTGGGACATTGAACATCCGGGGCAATTCCAGTTGATGCCGACGCCGCTGCCGAGCTGGGATGGTGTGCGCTACGTGAATACTGCCGCGCTGCCAACCTTCCGTACCGGCGATGGTTACGGTCCGAAAGTGTCCGTCAAGAAATGAACCAGGAGGGTGTCGACATGAACACGAAGCTGCATTCACCACGCTCACGAGCTTTGGGCACGCACCTGGTGCTGGTGTTGGTGACCGGTTTGCTGTCCAGCCAGCTGCTGGTCGCCAGCCAGCCATTGTCGACGCCCGCGCCTGCTGGGCAGGCCACTTCCGAAACCGCCGTCGTTGAAGCCGACACTCCCTGGGGGGGCGACTATTTCCCCAACACCCTGCTGACCGACCAGGACGGTCACCAGATGCGTTTTTTCGATGACATGATCAAAGGCAAGGTGGTGGTGATCAACTTCATCTTCACCTCGTGCAGCGACTCCTGCCCCCTGGAAACCGCGCGCCTGCGCCAGGTGCAGAAACTGCTGGGAGACCGGGTCGGCAAGGACATCTTCTTCTACTCCATCAGCATCGACCCCTTGAGCGATACCCCCGAGGTGCTCAAGGCCTATGCGCAACGGTTCCAGGTCGGGCCCGGATGGAAGTTCCTCACCGGGGAGTTCGCCGACGTCACCGATCTGCGCAAGAAACTGGGGCTGTTCATCGAAGGCGTCGATAACGGCCGCAACAAGGACCACAACCTGAGCCTGATCGTCGGCAACCAGGAAACGGGGCGCTGGATGAAAGCCTCGCCGTTCGAAAACCCGTGGATCCTGGCCGACCAACTGGCCAATACCTTGCAGAACTGGAAGCAGCCCAGTGTCGAGGAAAGCTACGTCAATGCACCGCAAATCCGTCCGCCAAGCAATGGCGAAGAGCTGTTTCGCACCCGCTGCGCGTCTTGCCACAGCCTCGGCCCGCTGGACGGGCAGGGCATCGGCCTGCGCAGCATCGGCCCGGACCTGATCGGCGTGACCCATCAGCGTGATCCGCAGTGGCTCAACCGCTGGATCCGCGAACCGGATCGCATGCTCGCGGAAAAGGACCCGATTGCGATGGAACTGTTCGAACGCTACAACAGGATCTCGATGCCCAACCTTCGGCTGGACCAGAAGTCCGCCCAGTCCATCATCGAGTTCCTGCAGGCAGAAACCGACCGCCAACATCCGCCGGTGGAGCCGTTGGTCAGCGGTAACGAGGAGCCCGAACATCATCACGCCGTCGAACAACGGGACGTACCGCCGGTGCAATAGTGTCGAAATAGTTACCTGGGCCAGTCAATTGCTATCAATGTTACCTACACTGATTTGATACACGGCTGGAAAGGCTCGATTTCAAGGACTAAGGACACAGCCATGCAGATACTAGAACAACAAAAAGTACCTGCGCCGCAAGCTCCCGCAGCAACGCGCAAGGGGTGGCGGCCGCAGTTCAACCTGCTGCGCTGGTTCTCTCTGGCAAGTTTTTTCATCATTGCCGCGGTGGCGCTGGGGCTGGGTTACATCTCCACGCGCTTTGTGGTCGATGAAAGCATCGAGCGCGATTCGATGCTGACCGCGCAGTTCATCCAGGCCATAGGCGGGGCCGAAATCCGCCATGCCGGGATTACGCCGAACAGAACCATGGGCGAAATGCTCGACCCGCGCCTGGACCATGCCTATGCCGACGTCAGCCCGCAATCCCGGGCCGCCGCGCGTAGTGAGTTTCTCGACCATGTGGAGCATCTGCCGGACATCCTGCTGGCGACCGTGTACGCCCAGGACCGCACCGTGGTCTGGTCGACCAACCCGGAGTTGATCGGCGTGCGCATCGAAGACGACGATGAGCTGGATGAATCCTTCGAAATGAAATCGCCGGTGTCCACCAGCTACCACGAGATCGATGAGCAGCGTCCCGAGCAGCGCCTGCTGCACGAACCGGAATACCTGTTCGTCGAGAACTACATTCCGATGTTCAACGCCGACAAAAGCAAAGTGATTGCCATGGTGGAAATCTACAAGGAGCCGGTGGACCTGGTGGAACGTATCCAGCGTGGCTTCAAGGCGATCTGGCTGGCGACCCTGATTGGCGGGGCGGCGATCTACCTGGGGCTGTTCTGGATCGTGCGGCGTGCGGCGATGCTGTTGCAGAGCCAGCAGAAACAGTTGATCGCCAACGAAACCTTTGTCGCCCTGGGGGAAATGTCCTCGGCGGTCGCCCACAGCTTGCGCAATCCGCTGGCGAACATCCGTTCCAGCGCCGAACTGGCCCAGGACATCGCCAGCCAGCCCGCACAGAAAAACATTGGCGACATCATCAGTCAGGTCGATCGCATGTCGCGTTGGGTCCGTGAATTGCTGGTGTCGTTGCGGCCGATGAATGACGACTTTGAAACGGTCGACCTGGTGCTGGCCCTCGAAGACACCTTGAGTGCCTTCGAGCCCCTGATCAAGCGTTCGGACGTCGAAGTGCGCTTCCCTTCTGTCAGCGTGCCACCGGTCGTCAGCCACCAGGTGCTACTCACGCAAATACTCAATAGCCTGTTTGCCAATGCACTCGAAGCCATGCCCAAGGGCGGCGTGCTGACGATCGAGGTCGATTCCTCGGTGACCGGCTACCTGAGCATGATCCTGACCGATACCGGCAAGGGCATGTCCAAACAACAGCAGCAAATGGTCTTCAAGCCGTTTTTTACCACCAAACAAGGTGGATTGGGCGTGGGCCTGGCACTGGTCAAAAGAATAATGGAGCGGTTTGACGGCTCGGTCGAACTGACCAGCCGGGAGCAGGAAGGAACCCGCGTTTGTCTCAATTTCAAAGTGGCAACGGGAGGGGTATATGGATCACAGCATTCTGCTGGTCGAGGATGATGAAATCCTCGCCGAGAATATTCAGACTTACCTGGAGCGCAAGGACTTCGAGGTGACCGTCTGCCACTCGGCTGAAGATGCACTGGAGCAGTTGGGATCTTTCGCGCCGGACGTGGTACTGACCGACAACTCGTTGCCGGGCATGAGTGGTCACGACCTGATCCAGAAGCTGCGCGTCAGCGCGCCGGATCTGAAAGTGATCATGATGACCGGCTACGGCAACGTCGAAGACGCCGTGGTGGCGATGAAAGAGGGCGCTTTTCACTACGTCACCAAACCGGTGGCCCTGCCCGAGCTCAAGCTGCTGCTGGACAAAGCCCTGGCCACCGACCGCATGGAGCGCACGCTGTCGTTTTACCAGGAGCGCGAGGCCCAGAAGTCCGGGGTTCAGGCCCTGATTGGCGAGTCGGCACCGATGGTGTACCTCAAGGGCACCATCACCCAGCTGCTCGACGCCGAACGGCGGATGGCTAATAGCGATCTGCCGCCAGTCCTGGTGGAAGGCGAGACCGGTACCGGCAAGGAACTGGTGGCCCGTGCCTTGCACTTCGACGGCCCCCGCGCCAAAGGCCCGTTCATTGAGTTCAACTGCGCGTCGATCCCGTCCAATCTGGTGGAATCGGAACTGTTCGGCCACGAGAAGGGCGCCTTCACCGACGCCAAGGACCGTCGCATGGGGCTGGTGGAAGCGGCCGATGGCGGCACACTGTTCCTCGATGAAATCGGTGAAATGGACCTGCTGTTGCAAGCCAAGCTGCTCAAACTGCTGGAAGACCGGACCATTCGCCGGGTCGGTTCGGTGAAGGAGCGCAAGGTCGACCTGCGGGTGATCAGCGCCACCAACTGCAATCTCGAACAGATGGTCCAGCAAGGCAAATTCCGCCGCGACCTGTTTTTCCGCCTGCGCATCATTTCGATCAAGGTGCCGCGCCTGTATGCCCGTGGCGCCGACATCCTGCTGCTGGCCCGGCACTTCCTGGCAGCCCACGGCAAACGCTACGGCAAGCCGAACCTGTATTTCAGCAATCAGGCCGAAGAGTTGCTGCTCAGCTACAGCTGGCCGGGCAACGTGCGCGAATTGCGCAACATGCTGGAGCAAACCGTGTTGCTGGCGCAAAGCGACACCATCGCCGCCCATCAGTTGAACGTCTGCCTGAGCCTGGTGGATGAGCCACCGATGTTTCATCACGAGCCGCAGCATTTCAGCGAGCAGCGTCCATCCTACAACGGCAACGAATCGATGAACCTGCCGGAAGTGGAGCGCGACATGGTGCGCAAGATGCTCGACAAGACCGACTGGAACGTCACCAAATCGGCGCGCCTGCTGGGTCTTAGCCGTGACATGTTGCGCTACCGGATCGAAAAGCTTGGCCTCGCCCGTCCGGACAAACGCCAGTGGTAGGGAAACTGATTGAGAACGCCCCCTGGTTCATTGCAACACCGGGCCCTGCCTCAGGCAGGACAGCATGCAACCGGGATTCTCGACTTCCTGGTTCACGTAGACGCCACGCTCCGGATCGTAGGAGCGGATAAACACGCGAACCGTGGCGTCGGCCACGGTCGGCAGGCGCGAGTCGTAGAACACGTGCTCGCCTGAAACCGGAATGAAATCCCCGGGTGCGGTCGGGATGTACGAACCCGGCGGCACAGTGCTCATGGACTGCGGCACGGGGTGGGCGAAGGGTTGGTCGGCGCCGTAGTAGTTGAATTCACTGTTGTAGTTGGTGGTAGGCATGTCGTCGGCGTGGACGACAGCGGTCGCGCTCAGGCTGACGGCGAGCACAAGCATCAGGTTGGTTTTTTTCATGGCAGCACCTGCGAAATCGGTTTAACCGCATTTCCCCAAGGTCATTAACTATAGCTGCCGCCGTGGGCCGCTGGCGCCGCTGCGCGCATTACAACTTCGCAACACCTGCCAGGATGACGTTGATCTAGACTCCGACCGGTCAAATCGACCAGCCGAACCCTGGAGCGTGCAATGGAACTGCCGACAAAAGAACAAGCCATCGCCAGCAACCGCGAGGCCTGGAATGACTCCGCCCGTCACCACAAAGACTCCTGCGAATGGCAAGTCTTGCTGGAGGGCGTGGCACACGCGGATTTTTCCTGCCTGGATGACACCCTGACCGCTTTGCTGACCCAGACCGGTGTCGACGGCAAGGAAGTGGTGCAACTGGGTTGCAACAATGGCCGCGAAAGCCTGTCGCTGTTCGCCCTGGGGGCGCGCAGCGTGGTGGGCGTCGACCAGTCCGGCGCGTTTCTCGAGCAGGCACGGGAACTGGCGTCGCGCTCGCCCCATGCGCCGCAATTCATCGAAGCGGACATTCACCACTTGCCTGCGCAACTGCAGGAGCGCTTCGACCTGGCACTGATCACCATCGGCGTGCTGAACTGGATGCCGGACATCGGCGAATTCTTCCGCCATGTGGCGCGCACGCTGAAACCGGGTGGCGCGCTGGTGGTATACGAAACCCACCCGTTCCTGGAAATGTTCGACCCCGAGGCAGACGATCCCTTGCGCCCGGCCAGTTCCTACTTCCGTCGCGAACCTTTCGTGCAGCACGAACCAATCGTCTACGAAGGCAAGGTCGAACAGCCGGCCGCGCCGTCCTACTGGTTCGCCCACACCCTGGGCGACCTCTTCAGCGCCGCCATGGCGGCAGGGCTGCAGATCCGTCACTTCAAGGAATACCCGCACTCCAACCGCGAAGAACTCTATGACGGCTATCAACAGCAGGTGGCGCAGTTGCCGTTGTGTTTTACGTGGGTGGTGGTGAAGGGCTGAGGAATGTGTTGCTCAGACTGACGCCTTCGCGAGCAAGCCCGCTCCCACATTTGATCTGTGTCGTTCACAAATCCAGTGTGGGAGCGGGCTTGCTCGCGAAGGGCGCGCCGCGGTAAATCGGACAAACCCGAAATCAAGCCTCAGCCGAAGCCGCCGCCGTCACCACCGGCCGTCCCGGTTTGCGCAGCGGATCCAGGCGTGAGCCGCTGTAGCGGGTTTCGCGGAAAAAGCGCCAGCGGCCGAACAGGCCGTAGACATGGGTGACGCGGCCCTGTTCCTGATAGCCCATGCGAATGTGCAGTTTCAGCGCCGGGATGTTGTGGGTCTCGCAGACGTCCACCACCTTGTTGCAGCCTTGCAGCGCCATGGCTTCCCAGAGGGCCACCTGGACATCCACGGACAGGCGGGTGCCGAAGTAGGCGCGGGTCATCTCGCCGCCGAATTCGAAGAATTCGCCTTCCTTCACCGGGAACCAGCAGCCGTAATAGTGGCGATCGAAGTAGTCCCGGGTGCTGCCCCAGATGAACCCGATGGCATGCCCTTCGTCATCCAGGTACATGTGCCCGGTGTGACCTTCGGCGGCGAGCTCGGCCATGGTCCCGACGCGGTCGCCGAAGTTCTTCGCGAATGCGCTGGCGTTCTCCGGGGTGATCGTCACCTGGCGCACGGGAGAGTAGGGCCGCAGCTTGTGCGGCGGCACCGGGCTGACCAGGTCGCGCTCCATCCACAGCAACTCCCAATGGAAGAACACATAGCGTTTCCACAGCGTACCGAACGTGCGACCCAGGCCCTTGCGTTTGATGTGTTCTTGAAGCTTGTCGAGTACGCTCATGAAGCCCTCCTTTGTCGAGGATTGATGGTGCGTGATGAAGGTATTGATGGGTATAGATCACCGATGGCCAGTGCATGGCCATCTCCTTGCCAGCATTGTGTTTCAAGTTATGTATCAGACTTGACACAATTTTCAGGCGTCAAAAAGCTGCTCGTCCCGAACGAATTCGGGAGCAAAACAGCCGATTGAAAGGTGTACTACCTGTGGGAGCGGGCTTGCTCGCGAAGGCGCTGGCTCAGTCAACAAAGATGTTGAATGTACCGGCCTCTTCGCGAGCAAGCCCGCTCCCACAGGGGATTTCGGGTTATTCCAGGACGGCCTGTGCGCGGAGGGGCGTGGCTTCGCCAGCGGCGCTATAGGCCACCCGCGGCACACCCGGCAAACGCTGTTCCAGCAACGCACTCAAGGACTCTCCGGGTTCCAGATAGGCATCGCCGAAGTCGGCGCCGAGCTGGTTCGGGTGGGCGACGATTTCCAGCAGTCCGTCGGCTGGCGGCTCGGCGTTGCGCAGGTCCACCGGGGTGCACACGTAGTCGGCGGTGGCACCGGCCAGGTTGATCAGGCGACGGTTGAGCAGGTCCTTGAACAGGCGCTTGGGCAGGCTGAGGTTTTGCCCCAGGTTACGCGCCAGGCGCACTGGCACCCCCTGGCGGGCGGCGAAGCGCGCGACGATCTCGCCGATTGGCCAGATGTTGTGCACGTGTTGATGGGAGTCCAGGTGACTGGGACGCAAGCCGTTGTCCAGGCAGCGCTGCCACTGGGCTTCGAGTTCTTCGAGCACGGCGTGGCGATCCCGGCGCCGGAGCCAGAGGCGGGTGCGGGACAGGTTGAGATCGAACACGCCGTCGTCGTCGCAAAAGGTTGGGCGCTGCACAATGTTCCGGCTCAACGGACGGCCGTAAGTCAGGTTGAAGTGCAGGCCGATGCGACCTTCGAGCAGCGGATGCCGGGCCAGGACGCAGGCGGCTTCGAACGCCGGCATGTTGGCCATGGCGGTGGCGGAGCTGATGAGTCCGGCCTGGAATGCGCCCAGGATCACCGCGTTTTCGCAGGCACTGAGGCCAAAATCGTCAGCGTTGACTATCACTTGCCGAGGCATGTTCACCCTCCTTTTGTTTTTCCGTAGGCGCAGGCGTTTTGACAGCCGCTGTCGCGACGGGCGCCGGGGTTGCGATTGCGGCCGCCGCGCGCCGGGCGCGCCAGAGCTGCAATCGGGGTTTGAAGCGTTGCCAGACCCGCAAGGCCAGTCCCAGCACCAGTCCACCCGGGCGCCAGGAGTAAAAACTCCAGCGCCAGTGTTGCAGTTGCCCGGTCATGCGTTCGTGCAGTTGATGGCTGGAGTTTTCCAGGCTGACCCGTGACGCATCGATCCACTGCCAGTGGTCTTCCAGGCCCCAGCGAATCCACTCTTCGAGCAATACCCGGCCGCTGCCCAGGTCGGCGTACTGCGGCAGGAACGCCAGGTTGTAGTCGTACAGCCGGCCCTGTTCCAGCAGGCCGAGGCGATAGCTGATGCAGCGCCCCTCCAGCTCCAGGACCACCACCCGTACCAGGCCGCGGGCCGCCAGGGCGGTGAAGGCACGATCCATCCACTGGCGATGGCGTGCGTCGGAAAAGATCCCGACCCCTTCATCGCCTTTCCAGCTCACCGCTTCGACTTCACTGATTTCCTGCAACAGTGGGCCCATGGTCAGGGCGTCGGGGATAATGCGTCGCACCTGGGCACCGCACGCGGCGATGCGTTTGCGTGCGCGGCGCAATTTGTAGCGCGGGTCACCGGAGACTTCCTGATGGTCGGCCTCGCTGATCAGGTGCACCGGCACCCGGCAGCTGAGGCGTTGTTCGGCGGTCGAGCTGTGCGCCTGCCAGGGCGCCAGGGCCTGTGCATCGGCCGTGGCGCCTGCCAGTTCGTTGAGTTGCAGCACGGAGTGGGGCAGGCGTTGACGGATCTGCGTCAGCGCCTTGTGCATGGAGTCGCCGTCCAGCCTCGTCAGCAGGGCGAGGCGGTCAGCGAGGGGATAACCCAAATGATGCAGGACCCGAAATGGCAAACGCGCGAAGCGTTCCACGGACGCCACCAGCGGCAGGCACAGCACCAGTTCCTCACCCTGCCAGCCGAGCAATACGTGCAACGGCTCGCCGGGTTTGAGTGCCTGTTCCGATGCGCATAACCAGGCCAGGGTGTTGAACGGTGTGTGGTCCGTTACACGCTGGCGCAGCGCTTCGTAAGCCGCTGTCGGAAAGTCGTGGGCACACAGTGACGTGCGCCATTCGAATCGTACGGTCATGAGATCACGTCGCCTCGGCAGTGGCAGGTTCACGCACCGGTTTGCGCAAGGTATCCAGGCGCGAGCCGGTGTAGCGTGTTTCGCGGAAGAAGCGCCAGCGGCCAAACAGTTCGTAGACGTTCATGATGCGTCCCTGTTCGCTGTAGCCGGTGCGTATATGCAGCTTGAGCGCGGGGATGTTGTGCCACTCGCACACGTCCACGACCTTGTTGCAGCCCTGGGCGTACATGGCTTTCCACAGCTCGGTCTGCAGGTCCATCGACAATTTGGTGCCCCAGTAGGCCCTGGTCAGCTCACCGCCGAACTCGAAGAATTCGCCCGGCTTTACCGGGAACCAGCAGCCGTAGTAGTGCTTGTCGTGATAGTTGCGCGCGGCACCCCAGATGAACGCCACCGCGTCACCCTTGTCGTCCAGGTGCATTTGCCCGGTGTAACCCTCCCGGGCCAGTTCGGCCATGGTCTCTACCCGGTCACCGAAGTAGCGGGTGAAGGCCACGGCGTTTTCCGGGGTGATGCTGACCACCCGTAGCGGCGGGTAGGCCTTGAGTTTGTACGGTGGCACCGGGCTGACCAGGTCGCGCTCCATCCACAGCAGTTCCTGGTGGGAAAACACATAGTGCTTCCAGGCTTTTTTCAGGGTGGCGCTCAGGCCTTTTTGTCTGATGTGTTCGCTGAGTTTATGCATTGCACTCATGTTGTTGGCTCCTGACGGGATTGCCCGTGAGTGGAGTGATTCCTGCGCGCGGCGAAATGCCGACGCGGCCAAGCACAAGAAGGGCGGTCATGAGGCGATCCAGCTGAGGGCGAACAGGGTTTGCCCGGGCAGTTCGAAGCTCACGCGACCGTCCCGGCAGTTGAACGGTGCGTCGCGGCTGCGGTTGTCGGCGCCGAAATAACGCAAGGAACCCTTGCCCAGCGGACAGGCCGCACCGCTGAGGTCGACACGCTGCAAGCGCGTGCCCTTGTTCACCCCCAGCAGCGTGCGCTTGAGGTCGTCGGCCATGGCCAGCACATCGACTTCGAAGGCGTCGTTGTCCAGGCGCACCACATTGTGCAGCCAGTGTTGCTGGATGAACTGCTGGGCCAGGCCGACTGGTTTGAGTTCGAAATGATCGTTGCCGAGCACCCGCAGCATGCCTTTGGGGTACTCGGGCTCGTCGGCGGCCTGGAACCAGCCGAGCATGTCGAGCAGGCCGTCCTGGGAGGCATTGATCACCACCGAGGCCCACCACAATGACGCGTAGTGGGTTTCCTGGTCGTAAGGGCTGAGGCTGGCCCCGCTGGACATGTTGGTCTGGTCGAGCAACAAGGCCTTGCGCGGCCGACCCTGGGCGTCGAGCCCCACCAGTTCAGCGGCACGGCGTACGCTGTCGCGGTAGACGCGGGTGGCGAGCAGGTCGCGGATCATCCATTCGTGCCAGGCCAGGGCGTCAATCTGCTCGCCGTTGTCTTGCAACAGGCGCCGGGCCCAATCGATGCCGCGCCGCTCGCTGGCGTGGTCAGCCAACGGGCCGTTGATAAAACGCGAGCTGGCCGGGATGGCGATGCGCACGCCGGCCCTGGCGTTGTCCGGGTTGCTGCGCACCTGCCGGGCCATGCTGTTGAACACGGTCTGGAAACTGGCGTAGTCCGGGTAGTTGAGGTTCGGCTCGTCGGCAAAACCGATGTAGTGCGTGCCCTTGCCACCCAGGGCGCGTGTTGCGGCCAACCAGGCTTCGAGGCCGCCATTGCTGGTGCTGTCGGCGCGCAGTTCGGCCTGGCGCTGGCTGCCGGCCAGCAAGGTGATGTCCTGGGTGATGCCGAAACGGTCCTGGTACAGGCGCCGGAACGCGTCCTCGTAGTGCGGCCGCGTGGCCATGATGTCGACGAGGCTGTAGTAAGTCGCCGCCTGCGGTTTGAGCGCATCGAGCACGGCAAAACTGGAAGGCGGTGGCATCACGTAGGGGAGGGCGATGCCCAGGTTCGGCGTGTTGCCGAGCAGTTCCTTGTGCAGGGTCAGCCGGGTCCGGCCATCGTCCTCGCGCAGGGGCTTGAGCTGTTGCGGATTCTGCGCGAACAGATTGGCCGTGCCATCGAGCCAGAACGCCGCTTTGCCGCTGCCTTGCAGGCGCAGGCGCCAGACCTGATCGCTATTGGCGACCGGCAGCTCGGCCTTGTCGAACTGCCAGTAGGCACGGTAGGGCTTGAGGGTCAGCGTCAGTTGCTGGCCATCCCCCAGGCGCTGGGCTTGCAGGGCGCTGACACCGTCGTGGAACTTGCCGGCGAGCACCGCGTGTTCCCCGGCCGCGACCTTGAAATACAGCTCATCGCCGTCACGGGTTTCCGCGCTGAAATGCACCTTGGCCGGGGCGAACAGCGCCACCGTGCGTTCGTCGTGTTCCACGCGGTAGCGGCGGAAACTGTAGCCCGGAATCTCCAGGCGATAAGGGCTGGCGCCCGGTGCCAGTGGCCAGCGCTGGGTGCCCTGGGTCTCGGCGGCGGCGATCGCCCGCTCACCCTCGAGCTTGCCCTGGCCATCGAGCAGGTACAGGTGCTCTTCATTGGCTCCGGCCTGCCACGCCGGCACCCATTGCACGGTCAGGGTGTCGGGGCGATCGGTTTGCAGGTACAGGCTGCCGTCACGGATATCAGCCCAGCGCATCGGCCCGGCGTAGGCATCGACGGTCAGGCCAAGGCTCACCAGCAGGGCGAAATACTTCATGCCGACTTCCGCTGCAGGACCAACAGCATCGGCGCGATATCGCTGGGCAGGATGATCAGGGTTTGCCAGAACGGCACCTGGCTCAGGCGGCAATACATCACCAGCAGCGCGACCGTCACCGCCAGGTAGGCAATGGACGAGGCTGCCGCCGCGCCGACGATGCCGTAGGCCGGGATCAATACCAGGTTCAGCGCCAGGTTGAGCAAGGCACCGAGGCCCATCAACAGGGAAATCGAACCGGGCCGATTCTTGCCCAGCAAATCCAGGCGCAGGATGCTCGCGTAGCACAGCCCGAGCAGGCCCGGCAGCAGCGCGAGCAACGCCGGATAGGCCGGTTGATAGGCCACGCCGAACAGGGTGACGATCAGCCACTCGCCGATCAGAGCCATGCTCAGGCAAGCGCCGAGCATCACCGTGGCCGTCAGGCGCAAGGCCAGCGGCGTGACTTTGTCGATGCCTTCTTCCTGTTGCAGCAGGCGTTTCATCAGCGGCGTGGTCACCGCTTCCGGGACGATCAGCAGCAACTCGGCGGCGGCACTGGCCATGGCGTAATGACCCAGCGCGGTGCTGCCGAGCAGGGCGCCGATGAACAGGTAGTCGGAGCGCAGGATCACTTGCTGGAACAGCAGGTCCGGATGGCTGCGGGCACTGTAGCGCAGCAGTTCGTTCTGGCTGGCGCGGTCCCATTGCAGGGTCAGCGGCTGGTTGCGCTTGAGCCACAGCCAACCGACCAGCACCACCAGGCTGATGCCCGCCAGCCAGCTGATCAGCGCCGCTTCCAGTGCCGCGCTTTTCCACATCCAGAACAGGGCGAGGAACAGCAGCAGCGGCGCCAGCGATTCGATCAGGCGCAAGGCATTGAAGGCGACCACGCCGCCGGAAGCGTTGTGCAGGGTCAGCAAACCGCTTTTGAGCACGGTCAGCGGCACCGCCAGCAGCAACAGCCAGGCGAGCAGGCCCAGTTGCGTGGTGATGTCCAGTTCACTGCCGAACTCGCGGGTCAGCGCCACCACCAGCAAGGTCAGCAACGCCGCCAACAGGCAACCGAACACCAGCACCTGGCTGAGCAGCAGGCCCATCGGTCGTTGCTTGGCCGCCTGATAGCCCACCGCCGAATTCAAGCCGCCGCTGGTGGCGGCGCTGATCAGGTCGGGCAGGGTGCTGAGCAAGGCAAACAGACCCCGTTCGCTGGGGCCGAGAATCCGCGCCAGCAGCACGTTGCGCAGCAAGCGCAGGGCGATCATCGCCAGCTTGGTGCCCATGCTCAGGGCCAGGTGCTTGAGGTAATTGCTGCGGCTCATGGACGTGCCCCACGGTAGATGCGCCAGGACAACAGCTCGGGATTGCGCGCGGTACGCTGGCTGACGCCGAAGCGTGGCAGCGCCAGGGGATCCTCGGTTCCCCGATAAATGCCGGTGCCGGTGCCCAGGGCAAACGGGAAGTCATGCCGGGCCACCTGTTGCCGCACCCGCGCATCGTTGTCGCCATTGGGGTAGCAATACACCGGCAACGGCCGGTTGCAGCCGTGGCGCAGCGCATCGCGACTGCGGCTCAGTTCTTCTTCCAGGCGTTGATCGTCGAGACCGGTGAGGATGGCGTGGCTGGCCCCATGGGGGCCGAAGCGCACCAGGCCCGAGGCTTCCAGGTTGCGCACTTGCTGCCAGTCCAGCGCCTGGGGCAACGAGTCTTGCGGGCATTCGTCGGTCAGGCGATTGAGGTCCTGCGGCGACAGGGTTTTCAGGTTCTGCAAATAGTGCAGAAGCGCCAGGCTGCGGCGGTGCTCATCCGGGTCATCGCACAGGGTCGGTAACGGGCGGCCGAGATGTTTCAGGCATTCGACCAGGTGTCGGCGCGCGGTTTCGCCATGGCTGTTCCACAGGGTTTCGCCGATGCTTTCCCACCAGAACCGCTGGCGGCTGCCGATGAAATCGGTAGACAGGAAGATGCTCGCCGGCACCTGGTATCTGTGCAGAAACGGGAAGGCATTCACCGCGTTGTCGCGCCAGCCGTCGTCGAAGGTCAGCGCCACTTTCGGCCGCTCCGAGCGCAGCGCACCCGGTTGCAGAATGTCCATCAGCGGCACGCAGTCGAAGTGTTTTTTCAACCACACCAGCAGATGTTCAAAAGCCTTTGGCCCGACGCACAGTTCATTGCGGTGGGGCAGTGCGGCGGCCTGGTCGCTGGCGAGCACCCGGTGCAGCATCAGGATCACCCCGGCGCCGTGCAATTGATTGCGCCCGACCGGGGAGTTGAGGTACAGCCAGCCACTGGTGCGTTTTAACAGTTGCTTGATCGCCATGGCACACGCCTCTCATCGATTTTGCTCGGGGTTCCATTGGGCATAACGCTGGCCGCGCAGGAACTGCCACAGGCCGATGCTCATTCCGGCAAGGGTCACCAGAAGGAACGCGGCGAGGCTAAAGGGTTTGGGCAAGCGGTGTTGCGAATCCAGCAGGCCGGCAATGGCCACCGTGTAGCCGAGCAGTTGTGCGATCAGGCTCAGGCGATAAAAGCCGTGGTCCTCCCACAGCCAGAAATTGCTCAGCAGCAACGGCAGCAACAGGATCGGCGCCAGACGCCGGATCAGCTTGTGGCTGATCAAGGCAAGCGCATACAGGCCGTGGGTCAGCGGATTGAGCAGCTCACGGCGCTGGGCCAGGCTTTGCAGGCCACCGACCGTGACGCGCTGGCGGCGGCGCAATTGCTTGTCGGCTTCGTCCACGCCCTGGTCGATCACCCGGGCCTCTGGCACGTAGACAATCTTTTTGAACGCCACCGGCGCACAGGTACTGATGAAGAAATCGTCGTTGACCTCCGCCGGCACGTTCTGGAACAACTCGCGGCGCAGGGCGAGCAATGCGCCGTCGGCGGAAACCATGCAGCCGGTGCGATTTTCCACGTAGCGCAGCCAGCCTTCGTAGTGCCGATACAGGCTGTCGCCGATGCTCAAGCCCTTGCCAGTCACCGGGATCACCATGTGCCCGGCGCAGCCACCGACTTGCGGGTCGTTGAGCGGCGCGAGCAAGTGGCCGAGGGTGTCGGTGGACCATTGGTTGTCGGCGTCGGTGAACACCAGGATCTCGCCGCTGCTGATCGCGACCCCGGCATTGAGCGTCGCCGCCTTGCCCTGGCGGGGCAGGTCGAGCACGCTGATGCGCGGGTCTTCGATCTTGCGTGCGCAGGCCACGGTGTCGTCGGTCGAACCGTCGCTGGCGAGGATGATGTGCAGCGAACGGGCCTGGTAATCCTGGGCCAGCACGGTGCGCAGTTTTTCTTCGATATGCCGCGCCTCGTTGTGCGCGGCAATCACGATGCTCACGTCCATCGGTTGTGCCGGTCCGTGGCGCGGTGCGGGGTACAGCGGTGCCAGCAAGGTCAGCAACAGGGGATAGCCGAGGTAGGCGTAAACCGGCAGCAACAGGCACAACCAGAAAATGAATTCAGCCACGGGCGGGCCTCCTGGCATTCCAATGACAAAGACTGAGGATGAACGCGGCGCCCGCCAGGTGCAGGCGCACCCAGTGCAGGCCCCACAGTTGCAGGGTCAGGAGCGTGTCGTGGTGTTTGGCGCTTTGACGCAGGCTCAGCACCAATGCTGGCAGGCTGGTCAGCATCAGCATGAATACGGCGTGATGGGGGAAGCCGTTGAACAACGCGGAGATCGCCATGAAATCGAGAATCCAGGCACCGATCGACAGCAGCGGAAAGCGCAGCAAGCGCAGGCTCGGGCCATGGGTACGCAGCAGTTGCAGATGACTGCCCTGGCGCCACAATTCCTTGCCCATCCATTCCCGCCAACTGCCTTCGTAGCCCCAGTGCAACGCCACGCTCTGGTTGACCGAGAGCAGCTTGGCGCCCGCGTCGGCCAGGCGCATGGTCAGCTCCTTGTCCTCACCGGTGCGCAGTTGTTCGTTGAAACCGCCGACCTTGTCGAACCAGCCACGGCGCATCAGCAGGTTGGAACTGGGCAACCATTGCACGGCATGCGGCGACCGGGTGTTGGGGCGCAAGGTGCGACGCTGCCAGGCATCGGCGTACCACGGCGCTTCGGCCGGGGTGTGCAGGTCCAGGCCGATGACATCGGCCTGGCCGCCGGACTCGAGGTCGAGCAGCAGCTTGAGCCAGTTCTCGGGCATCTCGATGTCGGCATCGATAAAGGCCAGCCATTCACCACTGGCAATTGCCGCGCCGCGATTGCGCAAGGCGCCGATGAGCAGGCCGGGCAGCACCAGCACCTGGGCGCCGAACTGTCGGGCAATCTGCGGGCCCTGGTCGTCGGAGCCGTTATCGACCACGATCAACTCGCATTCGACGTTGGCGGTGTCGGCGGCATGTTGTGCCGCGAGCAGGGTCCGGGCGATGTGCCGGGCCTCGTTGTACATGGGGATGACGATACTGATGCGGTTCATACCCTGACCTCTTTGCGCGGGGCTTCTTCGGCTTTCATGCGCAGCACGCTGGTTAACGCGAGCATGATCCACAGGTACTTGTGGTTCGGTGCGCTGAGGAACATCAGGAACAAGGTCAACGACAGAAAACTCATGCTCAGGTGGGTCATTACAGCGGCCTGCGCGGCGTCCCCTCGCAACAGCCAGGCGCGGCGCGCGCGCATCAGGTTGTACAGCCCCAGGGCCAGCATGCCGACGAACATCAGGCCGGCGGGAATCCCCAGTTCACTGAAGATTTCCAGGTAGGTGTTGTGGGCGCGACGGTACAGGTCTTCGGTCTCGCCCTTGATGGAAAAGGCCTTGGCGTAGCCGGTGGTGGCGTAGTGCAGCGGGAACGTGCCGGGGCCGGTGCCGAGCAAGGGGTTCTCGGCGATCATGCCGCTGCCGACCACAATGTAGGAGGCACGGCGGCCCAGGGACGGGTCCTGGCTCTTGGCCCCGGAGCTCAAGATGCTCAGCGACTGGATACGCTCCACGTAACCGGCCGGCATCGCGTACAGCCCCAGCGGAATCACAATCGCCAGGCCGAGCATGGCAAAGCCCAGGTGACGCGGACGAATGCGTGGCAACTGCGCACGGTAATGCCACGCGCCGATCAACAGGCTGAGGAACAACACCACCAGCCCCGAACGGGATTCGGTCTTGGTCATGCCGCCCAACAGCAGGAGCGTGCAGCCGCCCCAGAACAACCGGTGCAACAGGTTCGGGCTGCGCACCACCAGCAACAGCGCCATGGGCACGGCGAAGGCGATCATCAGGGCAAAGTTGTTCGGGTCCTTGAGCAAGCCGGACGCACGGCCCGCGTCCTGGTACTTGGCCGAGAACATGGCCATGGCGCAGGTCACCGCGACACTGATGGCGACCAGCCGGGCGAACATGTCGAGGTTCAACTCACGCCCGACCAGCAGGGTGATGACAAACAGGATCAGGCCGACGCTCAGCTCGCGCAGGTGGCCCAGGGAGATGCCCATGTCGTCGGTGTTCAACAGGCTGAGCAGGTACAGCAGCATGAACCCGACCAGCAAGCGCCAGATATTGCTGCGCAGGCGATCGGCCGGCAGTTGGTGGATCGCCAGTTGCAGCATCAGGATCAGCGCCAGCGAGGCGCCGAGGAACTTGGAGCCCGACAGCATGTTGTCCTTGAACAGGCCCTCGAACGGCAGGATGGCGGCAATGCCCAGCAGGCCCCAGGTCGGCTTGCGGTACAGCACCGTGACCCCCACCAGGCCCAGTACCGCTCCCGGCGCCAGATACGGATAAGGGCTGGCCAGCAAACCGAGGCAGACCAGGCCGAGCAAACTGACGATCGAGAGCGGAAAAATCACGCGCGTGCCTCCCGTGCAGTACGGATGTAAAGCTGCGACCAGCGTTCGGCCAGGGCCTTGAGGTCGTAGCGATCGCGTTGCGTACGTTTTGCGTTGTCGACCAACTCGCCGGCCATGGCCGGGTCACGCAGCAGCGTGCCGATCTGGCGGGCGAGGGCGGCGCTGTCGGTGGGCGCGGCCAGCAGGCCGTTGTGGCGGTCTTGCAGGACATCGGGAATCCCGCCGACGCCGAAGGCCACCACCGGCACCCCGGCCTGCATCGCTTCGAGCAGAATCATCGGCGTGCCTTCGGTGCGCGAGCTGATCACCAGCGCATCGAGTCGCCGCCACCAAGCGCGCATGTCGTTCTGGTAGCCCGGCAATGTGATGCGCGCCTGCAATCCGGCCGCGTCGATGCGCGCCTGCAGGCTTTCGCGCTCCGGCCCGTCGCCGAGCATCACGGCATCCAGTTGCGGGTACTGCTGACACAACGGGATCAGCGCATCGAGAAACAGATCAGGGCCTTTTTCACTGCTCAGGCGCCCGACGTAGCCGGCCAGCCAGCGTTGCCGTTCGCCACTTTGCGGCTGCAAGTCGTTGGCCGCCGGCAGGCCGTTGGGGATCACCTGCAACTTGTCCGTGCGCACGTTGGCCTGGCGGTGCAGCAGCGCAATGCTTTCGGCGACACACACCACGCGGTCCACCGAGGCCGTGCGGCACAGTTGCAGGCTCAGCCAGGTGTAGAACTTCTGCTTGCGGCTGCGTGGGGTGAAGCCGTGCTGGGTGATCACCAGCGGCAGGCGCAACAGCGTGGCGCCGACCCAGCCGAACAACAGGCCCTTGAAGTTGTGCGTATTGATCAGTGGCCGCTGGTCACGGCGCTGGCGCAAGTGCCCCAGCAACGCGCCGAGGCCCGCACAGCCGAGGCAATCCACGCCGGCCTCGCGAAAACGCGCGATCAGCTCGGGCGGCGCATCGAGAAACAGCACCTGGTGCTGCCCCGGCGTCGCCAGGCAATGATCGAGCAGCATCCGCTCGGCCCCATAAAAGCCGCCGCTGCTGAGCAAGTGAATGATCGGCAGGTCGAGGGTGGTACCGAGCGGCGCGTTCAATTGCGCACCCAATGCACGAGGGCCGGAACGCTCCAGTTCCGGTGCGGATTGTTGGGCAGGGTGCTTTGATCGTTGATCACCAGCAGTACCGGCAAGCCCAGTTCATGGGTGATTTGCGCAGGGTGCTTGAAGTGGTGGTCGAAGAACTCACGCACGTAGACCAGGGCAATCGCCAGCAGCAGACCGGTGAACAGCCCGAACGGGATGATCAGCATCGGTTTGGGAAACGCCGCCTCGGTCGGCTCGAACGGCGGGCTGAGCACCCGTGCGTTGGACAGGTCGTTGTCCAGCGCGCGCGCGGTGCTGCTTTCGGCGAAGCGCTGGGCATAGGTGGAAAACGCCGCGTGCAGCGCATCGATCTCGGTGTCCATCTGCCGCAGCTTGCTCTGGGTTTCCTGCAACTGGTGGATGCGGTTCTTGAACTCGGCAATGCGCGCGGTTTTCTGGTCGATGACCGAGCTGATCGTCGCCAGGTCGCTGGTGCGCTCCTGAATCCGGTTGCTGACAATCTTCAGGAATTGCCCACGGGTCCGGGTGATTTGCTCGCGTGCCAGTTGCATCGGTTCACTGCCGGGCTGAAAGATCGCCAGGTCGCTCATGTAGCGGCTTACCAAGGTCGTCAGTTGCTCACCCAGTTGCTTGATCTCGCGGTCTTCGAAAGCGACGTTGTCGACCGTGGTGGTGAAGGTGTAGGGGAAGGTGTAGTCGTTGAACCTGGCGTTGTTGGCGGTGGCCAGATTGGTTTTCAGGTAATCGAGCCAGCGCTGGCTTTGCAACAGTCGGTCCTGATACAGATTGAGCGCTTGCTCCTCGGTGTTGATCGCGTTGAGGCGGAAAGTGATTTCTTCCTTGGGATCGGACGAGCCGATGCGTTCGAGCAAGGCCAGGCGATTGGCTTCCAGGCCATCGAGACGCACCTGGTATTGCAGTTTCTTGGTTTCGTAGAAACTCTGCGGCAGGTCGATCGATTGCATTTCCTGGCGGCTGACCAGGTAGTTCTGCAGCAGGGCGGCGACGAATTTGGTGCCTTGCGCCGGGTCAGGGAAGCTGTAGACGATCGAGATCACGTTGGAGCCCGGCAAGGTTTCCACCTTGAGGGCGTCGGACGCCTCCTGCGTGAGGGCATCGAGCACGGTGTCGCGGACCGGATCGGTCTGCAACCCGAGCAGGCTGCGAGCCGGGTTGATCACGTGCTCGCGAACGGGATTGAGCACAAACTTCTTGAACGGCTGCACCAGCAGTTTGTTGAAGACGCTCACTGGCGGCGTGTACTCACCCTTTTCCCGCAGCTCGCCGATGGTCTGGCGGATCAACGCCGGCGAACGCAGGATATTGCTCTCGGTCTCCATGTCCGCCAGCGATGGCGGAATGAAGGAAGCGTTTTCCTGATTGAGGGTGCTGGTGGCATCCCCCTGGGAGATTTTCTTGGACTGCACGATCACCTGGGCGGTGATATCGAAGCTCTGCTTGAGCATCAGCGGCAAGACCACGGCGATCACTGCAAAGACCAGGAAGACTCGCTTCACCAATTGCTTATTGGCGAAGAAGATCCTGAAGAACTCGTGCAGGTAATTTTCCTTTGGATTCATGGCGGTCACCTGAGAGTTAGTTGCTGCTGCTGTTGTCGTTTTTGTTGTCGACGCGGTAGCTGAAGCTGAACCCCACGCCCTGGAACAACACGACGTCCGCCAGTTGCCGTGCGAGCTCACCGGCGCTGGCCAGCTTGGTCTTGGGCACGTACAGCATGTCGTCTGCTTGCAGGTAGGCGATCTGCGAGGCATCGCCCGACAAGGCCTTCTCTACGTCATAACGATGAGCGACCACCTGGTTGCCGTTGCGCCGCATGATCATCACCGAGTCCAGCCGTGCCTTGATGTTCGAACCTCGGGCCATGGTCAGGGCTTCGAGCACCGACACCGGACGGCGGATCGGGTAGGAGCCCGGCTGGCCGACTTCACCCAGTACATAGATTTCGTTGCCGGCGGTGGACTTGAGCAACACATCCACGGTCATGCGGCCCGGCAAGGTGGCGTAGCGTTTGTTGAGGAAGGCCTCCAACTGGTTGACGGTCATCCCTTGCAGCGGCACGGCCCCGATCTCCGGAAAACTGGCGTAGCCGTCGGTGCCCACGGTGATCTCCCGGCTCATGCCGGTGCCGGGGTGGTTGAGCACGGACTTGAGGTTCTGTTCATTGGTCAGCGGGGTCACCAGGACCACCGACAGCTGATTACGGTTGGGCTGGAACAGTTGCTTGCGATCGTAGGCGCGTTGAATCGCCTCCCGTGCCTGATCGCGGGTCAGGCCTTCGATTTTCACCGTGGTGTTGGCGCCCGGCAGTTCGATGGTGCCGTCAGGCAGCACCAACTGGTTGCCGTTGAGCTGGCTGGCGGCGGTGAAATTCAGCGCGATCATGTCCCCGGATTGCACGCGATAGGCGTCCGAACCACTGGTGCTGATGTGGAAAATCACGTCCAGCACGTCTTGCGGCCGCAGGGTCTGCTCGACCTTGGGCACGTCGGTGGCCTGGGCATTGGCCGGCGGGGCCGTGAGGATCTGCACCGGCATGCTTTGCGATACATCGGTGGAAGTGCTGGAGCAACCTGCGAGGGGCAGCATCAGCAGGACAAGCATCTTGGCGTTCATGGCGTCATCCTTATCTGGTTGCTCACAGGTTTTTGTACAGCCACTTGGGCATGTAGTACTTGCGTCGGTTGAACACGCTGCCGACCAGTTTCGCTCCGGCCTGGCTCAGGCGCTGGGCCGCGGCCTGGGCCACTTCCCAGCG
This sequence comes from Pseudomonas sp. P5_109, assembly GCF_034009455.1. Taxonomy (NCBI): domain Bacteria; kingdom Pseudomonadati; phylum Pseudomonadota; class Gammaproteobacteria; order Pseudomonadales; family Pseudomonadaceae; genus Pseudomonas; species Pseudomonas sp. P5_109. Next base: position 4,419,651 of record NZ_CP125380.1, on the reverse strand, counting down.
GGTGTCTTCGCAGCGCACGACCATGACCACACCGTCCACCTGGGTGCTGATGACCAGGGTGTCGGAATCCGAATACACCGCATCGCCGTCGATCACCACGAAGCGGTATTGACTGCCGAGTTGATCGAGCACCGGGCTCAGCTGTTCAGGTGTCAGGTGTTCGTTGCCACGGGAGTGGCGGCCGAATGGCAGGACGTGGAACGGCAGGCTGGACACGTTCACCACACAGTCCTGCAACAAGGGCGGGCTCTGGGTGTTGAACAACAAGTCGCGAAGCCCACGTTCCCGGGTCAGCCCCAACTGTTGCGTGAGGTTGGTCGCCGACTGGCTGGCATCCACCAGCAGCACCAGGCCGCTGCTCATCTGCGCCAGTTGACTGGCCAGCGCGAGGGCGCTGGTGGTGGTGCCTGCGCCGGGGTTGGCGGCAGTCAGGAACAGGATCCGCAGGTCCTGGTCAAGCACGGTCGATGTCAGGTTGGACTCGCTCGGGCTGGCAATGCTGAGGCTTTTAGCAGTTGAACCGTCCATTTAACTCGCTCCGTGGCCGCTGAACACTTTGAAAGGGGTTTTCAACAAGATCTTCAGATCAAGCAGCAGGCTCTGCTCGGCGATGTAGGTGAGGTCCAACTCAACGCGCTGGTCGAAGTCGATATTGCTGCGTCCCGAGATTTGCCACAGGCCGGTCATTCCGGGGTAGATGCTCAGGCGAGCGAGGTGATTGTCCTTGTAGCGGTAGGCATTGAACGAAGTCGGCCGGGGGCCTACCAGACGCATGTCGCCGGTCACCACGTTGAACAGGTTCGGCAGCTCGTCGAGACTGGTGCGCCGCAGGAAACCACCGATACCGGTGATGCGCGGGTCCTTGTCGATCTTGAAGTCGATGGCGTCGGCGCCGTGCTTGTTCAGGTGCCGCAAGGACTCCTTGAGCTCTTCGGCGTTGGTGACCATGGTGCGGAACTTGTACATGCCGAACAGGCGGCCGCGGTAACCGGTGCGTTTCTGCACGAACATCACTGGCCCCGGGCTGGTGCATTTGATGGCCAGCGCCAATCCCAGCAGCACCGGCGCAATCAGCACCAGGATTGTCAGCGCACCGGCGCAGGCCAGTACGCGGTTGGTGCGCGACAAGGTCCACGAGCGGCCACCATCGCGACCGGTAATCCAGCTACGGCCCTGCATGTGAATAGCGGCGTCCATGCGCATGCGGTGCTCGGGATCCAGGCGCTTGTCCCTGCGCATTTTGTCCAGGGGCACACTTCTCTCATGTCCAGTCATAAATCCTCCGCATAGTTCAGCCGCGTGCGGCGTGGGCGATAGGCAGCTACATAATTAATTGCGTAATTAATTATTTAGTTGTTTCTTGGTTACTACTTAGGTCTTATTACTTAGGTCTTATTACTTGGATCTAATTGCTTAGATCTTATTACTTAGGCCTTACTACTTAGGTCTTATTTGTTCGCTGTCTGGTTAATTACTTGGTTAATTAGTTAGTAGTAAGAGCGGAACCAGGCAACGAAGCGCCCAAGTCCCTCATCCAGCTCGATCCGTGGCTGGAAATCGGTCGCGCGGGCCAGGTCGCTGGCATCGGCGCAGGTGTTGAGGACATCGCCCGGTTGCAGGGGCAGCAGTTCGACCCGGGCTTTTTGCCCCATGTGTTTTTCCAGCAATGCCAGGTAGGCCTTGAGCTCTACCGGGTGCTGGCCGCCGATGTTGAAAATCCGCCAGGGCGCCATGCTTGTGGCCGGGTCCGGGTGCTCGCGGTCCCATTGCTCGTTGGCTCGCGGTGGACTCTCGATCAGGCGCGTGATGCTCTCGATAATGTCGTCGATGTAGGTGAAGTCCCGCTGGTGCTCGCCGTAGTTGAACAGTTTCAGTGGCCGTTCTTCGGCGATGGCCCGGGCGAACTGGATCGGCGACATGTCCGGCCGGCCCCAGGGGCCGTATACCGTGAAGAAGCGCAGCCCGGTGCAGGGAATACCGAACAGGTGGCTGTAGCTGTGGGCCATCAACTCGTTGGCTTTCTTGGTCGCGGCGTACAGCGACAGCGGATGATCGACACCATCCTGTACCGAGTAGGGTGTGTGCTGGTTGGCGCCATACACCGAACTGGACGAGGCGTAGATCAAGTGTTTGACCGGGTGCTTGCGGCAGCATTCGAGGATGTTCAGGAAGCCGCTCAAGTTGCTGTCCAGGTAGGCCCGGGGATTTTCCAGGGAGTAACGCACACCGGCCTGGGCCGCGAGGTGGATGACGATCTCCGGTTGTTCCCGGGCAAACAGTGCCTCCATGGCCGACGTATCGGCCAGGTCAACCGTTGCGAGCTGGAAAGGGCGTGCCTGCTCCTGCACCCAACGCACGCGATCGTGCTTGAGTTGCGGGTCGTAGTAGCTGTTGAAGTTGTCGAGGCCGAACACCTGGTGGCCATCGCGCAATAGTCGCAGCACGCAATGGGCACCGATAAAACCGGCCGCTCCGGTGACGAGAATCTTCATGGACGCACGGCCTCGGGCACGATGTGGCGCAAGCCAATCCCGCTGTAATGCAGGCCGGCAGCAGCCACCTGTTCCGGGTTGTAGAGGTTGCGCCCGTCGACGATCACCCGATGACGCAGTTTGCTCGCCAGCAGGTCGAAATCGACCACGCGGAAGTTTTTCCACTCGGTGCAGATCACCAGGGCATCAGCGTCTTCGAGCGTGTCATCGCGGGTAGCGCACAGATGCAGGTCGTTGCGGTAGCCGTAAATACGCCGGCATTCGGACATGGCTTCCGGGTCGTAGGCATGCACACTCGCGCCTTCGGCCCAGAGTGCCTCCATCAGGTAACGGCTGGGTGCTTCACGCATGTCATCGGTGTTGGGCTTGAACGCCAGGCCCCACACGGCGATGGATTTGCTGGCCAGTCCGCCGGGAAATTGCGCCTTGAGTTTGCTGATCAGGATATGCCGCTGGTGGTCGTTGACCTCGGTCACGCTACGCAGCAGACGCAAGGGCATGCCACTGTGCTCGGCGGTGTGCAGGAGGGCGCGCAGGTCCTTGGGGAAGCAGGAACCGCCGAAGCCGCAACCAGGGTAGATGAAGTGGTAACCGATGCGCGGGTCCGAACCGATGCCTTTGCGCACGGCTTCGATATCGGCTCCCAGCAACTCGGTGAGGTTGGCCAGTTCGTTCATGAAACTGATGCGCGTGGCCAGCATCGCGTTCGCCGCGTACTTGGTCAGCTCGGCGCTGCGGTTGTCCATGAACATCAGTTTTTCGCGATTGCGGCAGAACGGCGCGTAGAGGTCGCTCATCTGGCTGCGGGCTTCTTCGTCAGCGGTACCGACGATGATCCGGTCCGGGCGCATGCAATCGGCCAGGGCACTGCCTTCCTTGAGAAACTCCGGGTTGGACACCACCCGTACCTTCAGCGAGCCCTTGCCACGGCGCTGCAATTCTTCAACAGCGGTGGCACTGACCTGGTCCGCCGTGCCGACCGGCACCGTGGACTTGATGATCAGGGTGCGGTCGGCCTCCATGAAACTGGCGATCTGCCGGGTCACGTTGAGCACATGGCTGAGGTCGGCCGAACCGTCTTCGTCGGCGGGCGTACCGACGGCGATGAAGATCAAGTCGGCGTGCTCCACCGCATCGCTGGCCTGGGTGGTGAAGAGCAGGCGACCGGCCTTGATGTTTTCTTCAAGGGTGCCGGAAAGCCCTGGCTCACTGATCGGTGGCACGGCCTGTTGCAGTTGCCGGATCTTGTTCGGATCGATGTCGACACACAGGACACGATGTCCGACATCGGCCAGTGCCGCTGCTTGTATCAGGCCAACATAGCCCGTACCAAATACGCTCACGTCCATATTGGCGTGCCTCGTAAGACGGTGGAGAGTCGCGAAGTGAAGCTGTCAAAAGGGGTATAGACCAGCCTCGGCAAACCGTGTCAGCAATCCGGCATGTTAATCAGGCAAGACACCCCCAAATTTGGGGGCCAATTGCCATCAAAGTCGCACCACTATTGGGGTTTCCCCAATTTTGCCCACTCGCCGAGATTTTCAAGAAAGCGATAAACGGTCGTAAGCCGCGATTTACAAGGGTTGTAGCTGGTGGAGTGTGTCAGATTTGAGTCACCGGTTTATTGACGCTTTTTGCCGGAGTCCGACATTTTTCACATAAAAATGGCACATTGCCACTGTCAAAAGGCGACCGACAAATAATTGGCAAGGGCCCAGTGGGTCATTGCAAGATTCAATGACGCGAGCGGTCGAAGGTTGTGTTTTGTGCAGGCGGTTTTATGACTGGGGCCAAGCCATGGGGCAGGCACAAACGTGCCCCTGGCAACGCGGCTTCATCCGTGTGAAGGCGTTGACAAGGGCTCGCCGGTGAGTGGCAACGGGCGTCAATTGACCACGGTGGTATCCAGCCTGGCGTCGGCGGTTTGCGGTTTGACCTGGGGGTCGTGCAGCAGGGAGAAGCCACGGCCTTGCAAGGTGTGGCCGATAAACCGCGACCCCACTTCGTTCAAGTGTGAATCGTCCAGGTACAGCAGTTGACCCTCAATGATCGGACTGCACACGCCAGCCGGGCATATCACTTGATTGGGGTCGATAAAGCGGATCTGCGGGAACCTCGCCCGCACGTCCGCCCAATAGGGTGGCAGTGCACTCTGGGTGACCGAGCAGCTGCGGTCAGTGCCAAACATCAGCCGGCGAATCGGGCAACTCGCCGCCTTTTCAATGTGCTGGTTGCTCAGGATGACAATCACCTGGCCGCTGTTCTCCACCACCCGCTGGATACTCGCTTCGACCAGATCCCTGGCCCGTTCATCCTTCGGCCAGATCGCCGCCAGTACCACGTAGCGATACTTGTTCTGCTCGATCAGGCTGAACACCCGTTCGTTGCGTTTCGCACAATGGGCCGCATACACCGGGGGCATTTCGGCGGTGTAGCCGAGGATCGGCGGGCAGGAATCCATGGTGTAGTCCATGAGCATGATGTTGTTGGGCCTGGCCAGGATGTCGACCATGCCGGTGAAGTGGTTGGCAAACGAGTCGCCGATCATGATGCCGTCCAGCTCATCCTTGGTTGCGCCCAACCGGCAGTGCTCATTGGGTTCGGTCGCGTACAGCGCATTGGGCACGTGGCACCCGCGGCGAACATCGGCAGGCTTGTTCAGGGTCATTGCTTCAAGCGCTGAAACGCCGGCGTTGAAGCGTTGTGGAAAACCGTTGAACTGCACACTCAGACCCGCGAGCACGGCCAGCCCCAATGCCGGAAGGGCAAACCGGCGGGTGAAGATCCGGGCAAAGTGCAGGCTGGCCCCGCTGCGTCGAAACGGCACTTCGACGAAACGCCAGGACAGCCACGAAAGCAGGATCGAGGCCGCGATCAACAGCGCGCCCACGGGCAGGTCGATGGGGATTTCCACATAGTTCAGGAAGGCAATCAGCGGCCAGTGCCACAAGTACAGCGAGTAGGAGATCAGGCCGATAAACACCATGGGCCGGCTGGTCAGCAAGCGTGAATGGCGCTCACCACTGCCGGCCAGGATCAGCAGGGCGGCGCCCAGGCAGGGGATCAGGGCGTTGATCCCGGGAAAGGTGGAGTTGGGGTTCAAGGCAAACAGCGAGAAACCGATCAACAGGTAGCCCGCCAGCGCATAACCATGGGCCGTGAATTTGCCGATGACGCGCGGTTGATGCAGGTAGATCCCCAGCAGCCCGCCCAGCATCAACTCGAAAAAACGCGTGGGCAGCAGGTAGTAGGCGGCCGTGGCAAAGACTCCGGTCGCGTACTCGGAAACCCCCACCGCCAGCACAACGCCAACGGCCAGTACCGGCAGCACGTAACGCGGCGCCAGGCGATACAGCAACACGATGAACAGCGGCCAGATGACGTAGAACTGCTCTTCGATACCCAGCGACCAGGTGTGCAGCAAAGGCGCTTCGCTGGCATCGGCGGCGAAGTAGTTACCGTACTTGACCCAGATGTAGATGTTCGAGACACCCAGCAGCGAGAGCAGGGCGCTGACGTTGAGCCGGACCAGGTCGACCGGAGACAGGATGAAAGCCCCGGCGATCACCGTCGCCAGCAGCACCGTCGCCAGCGCCGGCACGATGCGGTTGATGCGGCGCTGATAAAAACCCTTGAGCGAAAACGTGTTGCGCTTGACCTCGGAAAACACCTGGGAAGTGATCAGGAATCCCGAGATGACAAAGAAGATGTCGACGCCAACGAAGCCGCCGGGCAACAGGCCGGCCTTGAGGTGATGCAGCAGCACTGCAATCACCGCGACAGCGCGCAGCCCATCAATGTCGGAGCGGTACTTGCCTTGAGCCATGCGCCTGACCATCCCTAAAAGCGATGCCATCCATCGACGTCCGCCCCGTGACACCCGCTGTCAGGATCCTGGACACCCAAACCACTCATCATTTGTAGCTGGAAAATGGGCGGACGCAAAAAACGAAGGCACCGGTGGCGCACGAGGGTGGTGTTCTATTGGCCTTGCCGGGTTCGCCAGGCGCCTGGTGCACACCCCAACCACCGCAGGCACGCGCGGTTGAAGCTTTGCACATCGCTGTAACCCAGGCGGTCGGAAATCTCCACCAGCTCCAGGTCCGTGCCCTGCAAAAAGTCTTCGGCGCGGTAGCGGCGGTATTCGTCGAGCAACTCGGAAAAACTCCAACCCAATGCCTTCAAGCGTCGGGCGGCGGTGCGCTCGAGCAAATGCTGGCTGTTACAGAATTGCTGCCAGTTGGCCTCGGCGAGGTTGGCGATCAAATAGTCGCAGACTTGCTCCAGCAAGGTCGGTTCGCTGTTGCGCCGGGTCTGCTCCAGCAGTTCGACCAGGGTGTGTTCAAGCTCATGATTGCCCGGCGTCAACGGGATGACGAACAGCTGTGGATCGAGGCGGATCGAGTGCTGCGCCTGCCCCCATTGCACCGGCGCGCGAAAGGCTTGTTCATGTTCTTGCGGGTTGACCGTGCAGGCACCGGCCAGCCCAACCCCCAGGATCGGATCACGCTCCAGGCCGCTGGCGAGGAACTTGCGCCGCAGCATGCTGCACAGGCTGATGAGGATGTAATCGGTGGTTGCCGCGTTGGTTCTCACGCTGCCACGGTCGAGCAGACGCAATTCGACGCGATCGTCGTCGCGCACGATCCTGGCCTGAAAGTGGCCGTTGAAAAACGGAAAGAAACGCACGAAATACTGACAGGCGCTGTCCAGTGAGTCGGCCACGTCGAACAGGTACGTCAGGCCATTGGTGGCGGTGGAGACGAAACGCCGACCGGCTGCCAGGCCGATCAGCGGGTCGCCGGTCTGTTCCAGGGCGAACGCCCAGAAGCGCCGCGACATGAACAGCGGAATGCGCATGAATGGCGTGCGCAACTCGAACAGGCTGCGACGAAACAGGCCTTCGATGCTGTCCCGGTCCACGCCGCGGGCCAGCAACTCTTCGATGGCCGGCAGCAGGGTTGGCGCGTAGAACGCATTGGGTATCGATGGGGCGTGCAGTGGCTGATCGCTTTTTGTCATGTAGGGCTCACAGCTTGTTCCGGAACACTGGTTAGGCTGCCCGACGTTAAGCGATTTGCCGGAGCAAGACCATGCTTGATTTACGCCAGCTCGATTTGAACCTGTTGCTCGCCTTCGATGCGATTTACCAGCAGCGCAGCGTGACTCGTGCCGCCGAGGTGATGTGCCTGTCGCAACCGGCCATGAGCAATGCGTTGCGGCGCCTGCGCGATTTGTGCGGCGACCCGCTGTTCATCAAGAGTCGCCTGGGCGTGACGCCGACATTGGTCGCCCATCGCCTGGCCGACTACGTGCGTGCGGCGCTTGAGTCATTGCGCGACGGCTTGCGCATGATTCCCGCCGCGCGACAGAACAATCCGCTGCTGCGCATCAGTTGTCTGGATTGCCTGCAACCGGTGCTGCTCGATGCCTTGCTCGAATCGCCCCACGCCGATTGGCAGGTGCGTTATTTCCAGCCCCGGCGCCGTGACGCCCTGCAGGACCTGGCCAGCGGCAAGCTGGATATCCTGATCGACCTCGACCAGCCTCTGGCCGGGCTTGCCGGCCTGCACAAACAGGCGTTGCCCGCCGACCATTACGTATTCGCCTACGGGGCTGCGCTCAAGGAGCCGCCGCGCAACCTGCAGGAGTATCTGCAGCAGCCACAGATTCAGGTGTCGAGCCGTCGCGACGGGCTCAGCCCGGTGGACTTGCAGCTTGGCTTGAAAGGCCTGCGCCGCAATGTGGCGATGAGCACCCAGAGCACCCTGGCCGCGAAGCTGATCGCCGATCGCCAGCCGTTCGGCGTCAGCCTGCCAAGCCGGGTCGCCAATGTGCTGGGCCTGCAACACGTGCCGCTGCCCCTGGACGAACCGGTGGAGCTGAAACTGGCGCTGTACATCGAGTCGCGCTACCGCTTCGAGCGCAGCCGCGAGGAGGCGATGCATTGCCTGCTGCGCGCCCTCGGCGAGCCGCGGGCGTTGCAGTCATTCGCCCGGCGTGCGTGATCTGATTGCAACGCCAAACCCTGTGGGAGCGGGCTTGCTCGCGAAAGCGGTGTGTCATTCACCAATGATTTCGACTGACACGGCCCCTTCGCGAGCAAGCCCGCTCCCACAGGGTTCGTGTGTCGTTCAGATGCACCTAATTCGACGCCAGCAAGCGCCGGTCAACCGTCAGCACCGCCTCGACCATCGCCAGCGCCGCCGGTGTCAGGGAGTGGCCGGCGCGGCTGACGATGCCGTAGTGCAATTGCAGGCCGGGGTCCTCCTTGGGCACATCGGCAAATTCCAGCAGGCGGATCAGGCCCTGGTCGACCAGTTCGGCCAAGGCCTCCATGGTGGCGATGCCCACCGCGTCGGAGCGCATCACCACGCGGCGGATGGCATCGAATTGCGCGCACTCCACGCTCGGGTTGAAGTCCGCCTCGCCCTGCACGTCGGCGAGGATCTTGCGGATCATCGGCGGCATTCGCGTGCCGACCACCGCGTAGTCGAGCAGGGCGCGCAGGGACAGGTTCGGCTGCTGCACCAGGGGATGACCGACACGGCAAAAGAACCGCCCGCGCCGTGGACGCAACAGCTGTACCTGATACTGCGGGTCGCCGGTGAAGTACCGCGCGTCGGCCACGAGGAATTCGATTTGCTGTTCGCGAAGCCAGACCGCCAGTTGCTCCCAGTCGCCCTGGTGGAAACTGATGCGAATCGCCGGATGGGCCTGGATGAATTCGGCCAGCGCCTCGGGGACCAGTAGCTGGGCCGGATACGGGCCGCAGCCGAAGTGTAACTCGCCACCGGTCAGGCCGTTGTATTGGGTCAGTTCGTTGTGCAGGGCCTGGCTGCCGGCGAGCAGGCGCCGGGCATGTTGCAGCACCAGTTCGCCCTGGCCGGTCAGGCGGAACTCGCGGCTGCTGCGTTCCACCAGTACGCAGTCGAGGTCGCGCTCCAGGGTCTGGATGCTGCGACTGAAGGCCGGTTGACTGAGATTGATCGCCTCGGCGGCACGGCCGAAGTTGCGGTAATCGGCCAGTGCGACAAGGTGGCGGAGTTGTCGTAGGTCCATCATGCGTCTCCTGCATCTGACAGATAATTTTAATGCATTGGATCGATATCATAGAGACTGGCATAAGTACACGCCTGTCTTCTCGCCGTAACTTGCCATGACCAGCCAGCCGTTCATTTCCAGCGCCTTCACCCGCACCATTCTCAGCCATGCACGGCAGTCCGGGCTGTGCCAGGACCAACTGCTGCAACGGGCCGGCATCTGCCTTTCGTTGCTCGAAGGGCAGGACTTGCACGTGCCTGCGCACCTGGTCGAGCGTCTGTGGAATGAATGCGAGCGTGCGGGGGCGGGGGTGTCGTTTGGCTGCGAACTGGTCAACGGCATGGCGACTACCACGCTGCGGGGGTTGAACATTCTGCTGGACTCCGCCGCGACCCTGCGTGCGAGCCTGGCGTGCTTCACCGAGTTCATGCCACGGGTGACCAACTGCGTGGTGGCGGAACTGGAGGAGGGTGGCGGGGAGGCTCGCTTGCACTTGCGCAGTGTTGGCCAGCAGACGCATTTTTTTGGCCTTGATGCGGCGACCCTGACGTTGGTGCGCAACATTGCCCGACGATTGGGGCGTGCGCCGGCCGAGGTGTTTGTCGCGGTTCACCTGACGCCGCGACAGGCTGCCGGGAAGTGGTTGCGTAGTGTTGGTGTCGAGGTGCAAACCGGTGGGCATCCTTGCCTGATCTTGTCGGCGGACAGTCTCGATGAACCACTTTTGGGGGCTAATGCGTTTTTGCATCAGAGCATGTTGCGGCACTGGCAGACGGCGGCGGTGCAACATGCTCGCAGTGACAGTCTGGAGATGGCGCGGCACTGGTTGACGGCGGGGGATCAGCCGATCGAGCGGATTGCCGAGCGGTTGGGGTATCGGCAGCCGAGTAATTTTATTCGGGCGTTTCGCAAGCAATTTGGGATTACGCCTAAGCAGTTTCGGCTTGGGTTGTAGTCTTGGTTGAGTACATATCCGTTTCTGCGGTAACGGCTGCTTATGGTTCCGCTCTTACAGCGGGTCACTTTTGGCAAACGCCCCAAAAGTAACCAAAAGGTCTCGCCCCTGGCGTCCGGCCCCTCGCCTAGGCTCGGCGTTCCTTCGCTCCGGCATTCATCCGGGGGCATCGCCCTCCGGTTGGCTTCGCTGGCACCTACATGCGATGAGTTCGACTGCGTCGAACGGCGCTGCGCGCCAATCCCCGGATGAACACCTCCGCTCAGCCTCCCGAGGGGGCGGGTGGATCAAGATCAAGAGCTGCAGGCGAGCTAACGCTCGGCCTGATGAGTGGTGAAGAGCGAAGGTGTACGCCGACCCTCTGTAGGAGCTGGCTTGCCGGCGATGGCGGCCTGACAGCCACCTAATCTCTCGCAGATAAACGCAAATCAAACTGTAGGAGCTGGCTTGCTAGCGATGGCGGCCTGGAAGCCAACCAATCTCTCTCAGATGTACTCAATCTCTGTAGGAGCCCGGCTTGCCGGCGATGGCGGTGTGTCAGGTGCCGCAGGGTTGGCTGGGATGGCGCCATCGCGGGCAAGTCGGATCGCCGCACCGCAGCTTCTACAAAGGAGGTATGTACAGCCTCGCGATCAGGCCGGCCGGTAGGCCGCCTCGCTTTGGCTTTGGCTTTTGATCTTCTTGCCCCCTCGAGAGGCCGAGTGGAGGTTCTGCGCAGTGGGCAACCCGGCATGGATGCCGGGTTAGCCGCCCCCGGCCATGGATGGCCGATGGCGGCGGGCCCACGGAGCAGGACCGGAGCGAGGGAATGCCGAGCCTAGGCGAGGCACCGAACGCCAGGGGCAAGAGCCCTTTGGTTACTTTGGGGCTTTTCCAAAGTGACCCGCCGTAAGGGCGGAACCATAAGCCGCCGTTACCGCAGCAATGGATATGTACACCCGCAAGCCAGCGTCGAATGACAGACCTTCGCGAGCAGGCTCGCTCCTACAGGTAGCCACAGCAGAAGCGCCCACAGATCCCCGATGATTATTTTTTGTCGGCCATCGCTTGCGTGTCACGGTCGATAGTTGGGCACCGTGTCCGGGCTGAGCAAATCTGACCGGAGCCCAATAATGATAAAAAAACGCTCGGCCACAGCCGGAGTCCGCCAACGACTTCACCGGCTTGGCCATACCCGCCCGCAACCCCTTGCGCTGGCGATTCTTGCCGTACTGACGGGGCCGACCTACGCCACCACCTTTGATATCAACGAAGACTGGAGCCTGTCGACCAAGACCAGCCTGAGCCTGGGCAGCAGCTGGTCGACGCAAAACCCCGACAAAAGCCTGATGACCCGCGCCAATGCCTTGCAGGCCCAGGGCGTGAATGCCAATGGCACCAGCGTCAGCGCGGACGACAACCGGCTGAACTTCGAGAAAGGCGATCCCATCTCGCAACTCTTCAAGGGCCTCACCGATTTCAGTCTCGATGGCCAGGGCCAGGGCGCGTTTATCCGGTTCAAGTACTGGTACGACCACGCCTATGAAACCGGCAATGGCCGCTTCAAGGATTTCGATGATTCGGGCTGGGACGACCTGGCCAAGTTCAAGGGCTTCCAGGTGCTCGATGCCTACGTCTGGAAAGACTTCCAGGTGGCCGAGCATCCGCTGAACGTGAAGGTCGGTAACCAGGTGTTGTCCTGGGGCGAGGCGCTGCTGATCCAGAACGGCATCAACGTGATCAACCCGCTGGACATCTCGGCGTTCAACCGTCCCGGTGTGGAGATCAAGGAAGGCCAGTTGCCGGTGGAGATGGTTTCTTTCAGCTTCGGCCTGACCGATACCACCAACCTCGAAGGTTTCTACCAGTACAACTGGCGCCCCAGCGTCCTCGATGGTTGCGGCACCTTCTTTGCCAGCAGCGATGTGATCCAGCCGGGTTGCGGGCCGCTGTACCTGAGCCAGGTGCAGACCGATCAACAGATGCAGGCCGCGGGTCTGTTCGCCACGTCTCGCGGCAACGAGTCACCGTCCGACAATGGCCAATTCGGTTTCGCCTTGCGCCAGATGATCCCGGCGTTGAACGATGCGGAGGCGGCGTTCTACTACATCAACTATCACTCACGCCTGCCTTATTTCACCATCAATGCCAGGAACACCGCGTTGCCCGGCACCTTTCCCGGTGGCATCCAGGGACCGAGCTATGCAGCGGCCTTCCCGGAAAACATTCACCTGTACGGCATCAGCCTCAACGGCGTCGAGCCGGTCACCGGGATCTCCCTGGCCAGTGAGCTGAGCTACCGGCCGAACATGCCGCTTGGCATCAACGCGCCCGACGTCAACGTCGCGGTGATTTCAGGTCCCGGGGGCAGTTCCTGGCTGCAGTTGCCGCCGGGCTTCAGCACCACCAATGGCAGCCAGTTCGATGCGTGGGAGCGCAAGGGTGTCTGGCAGTTCACCGGCTCGGCCACCCAGGCCATCGACAACGTACTGGGCGCCACGCGCCTGAGCCTGTTCGGTGAAGCCGGTGTCGTGCATATCGACGATCTGGGCGACGAGCGCCTGGGCCGCAACGCCGCATTCGGCCGCAGCGCTCCGCGCAACGGCACGCCGTGCAACACCGTGGCTTCTGGCGTCACCAACCAATACTGCACCGACAAGGGCTTTGCCACCGATTGGTCGTGGGGTTATCGCCTGCGCGCCAGCCTCGAATACAGCGACGTGCTGCCGGGCATCAACCTGATCCCGGCGGTCAACTGGCGGCATGACGTCTCGGGCTATTCCTACGATCCGCAAGGGCCGTTCCAGGAAGGCCAGCAAGCGCTGGGCCTGAGCCTGACCGGCGTCTACATGAACGATTACAGCGTGGAACTGGCCTACAACGCGTTCTTCGGTTCCAACGACTACAGCACCCTCGACGACCGCGATTTCGCATCCGTCAGCTTCAAGGCAGACTTCTAAGGAGAACCGTTATGCGTATGCAAATGTGCGTGCTGGCCCTGGCCTGCACCGTCGGCCTGGCCCAGGCCAAAGGCACCGATTCGGCGGTACTGGGCAAGACCCTGACCCCCATGGGCTCGGAAATGGCGGCCAATGCCGACGGCAGCATTCCGGCCTGGACCGGTGGCCTGGCGAGCAACGCCGGCACCGTCGACAGCAAGGGCGGCTACAGCGACCCGTATGCTGCCGAGAAACTGTTGTTCACTGTCACGGCGAAGAACGTGGCGCAGTACGAGAAGTTTCTCAGCCCCGGGCAAGTCGCGCTGTTCAAGCGTTTTCCCGACACCTACAAGATGAACATCTACCCGACTCATCGCAGTGCCAACCTGCCCAAGGATGTGTTGTCGGCGAGCCGCGACAACGTCGCCAAGACCAGCATGGCCGATGGCGGCAACGGTCTGCATGACTACGCCAGGGGCATTCCGTTTCCATTGCCCACCGAAGGCCTGGAGGTGATGTGGAACCACATGACCCGTTACCGCGGCGGCAGTTACGAGCGCATCAGCAGCTCGGCGCTGGTGCGTGAAAACGGCGCCACCAGTTACGTGCGCAACCAGTCGCTGATCAACTTCGCCGACACCGTCGGTGGGCTGGAACCCAATTCGAACATCCTGTTCATGTTCAAGAGCCGGGTGCTGGAACCGGCGCGCCTGTCCGGCGAAGCGGTGCTGGTGCATGAGCCGATCGACCAGGTGGCCGAGCCGCGCTCGGCCTGGCAATACCTGCCGGGGCAACGTCGCGTGCGTCGTGCGCCGATGATCGCCTACGACAACAGCGCCCGTTACAGCAACGGCCTGATCACCGCCGACAACATCGACGGCTACAACGGCGCGCCGGACCGTTTCGACTGGAAACTGGTGGGCAAGCAGGAGCTGTTCATCCCTTACAACAGCTACAAGATCGGCAGCCGCGACCTCAAGTACGACGCCGTGATCCAGCCCAACCACGTCAACCAGGACCTGGCCCGCTACGAGAAGCACCGCGTGTGGGTGGTGGAAGCGACCCTCAAGCCGGGCGCCCGGCATATCTATGCCAAGCGCCGCTTCTATGTCGATGAGGACAGTTGGCAGATCGCCCAGTCGGACCAGTACGACAGCCGCGGCGAACTGTGGCGCAGCGGTGAACTGCACGCGATTCAACAGTACGACCATGGCTTCACCTACAACGTGCTGGAAACCTCGTACGACCTGATCTCCGGACGCTACTACGCCGGCGGCCTGGCCAACGAAGAGACCGAGCCGATGCGCGTGGGCTTCGCCGCCAAGACCGACGACTACACCCCGTCGGACCTGCGGCGCTGGGCCAAGTAACCATTCGCAATGCCAGAGCAAGTCCAATGTGGGAGCGGGCTTGCTCGCGAAGGCGGCGTGTCAGGCAGCAATGTAGTCGACTGACACTCCCTTTTCGCGAGCAAGCCCGCTCCCACAGGGTTTGCGGTGAATCGTTGATTCCACAAGGGAGATCTACCGTGCGCAATTGGATATCCGCACTGGCCCTGGGCGCGAGCCTGGGCACTGTTCACGCCACAACCCTCGATCAATCCCAGGCGAAGGCATTGGCACAAGAGGCCTATGTGTTCGCCTACGCCACCGCCGAGCACGACAAAGTGCTCAGCGCCATCGCCGCCAGGCTGCCGTTCAACCGGCTCTACAGCGAGCCGCGCTTGCTCGGCCCGCAGGACAACAAAGTGGTGTCGCCGAACAACGACACCTTCTATTCCCGCGCCTTGCTCGATCTGCGCAGCGAGCCGATGGTGCTCGACGTGCCGGCGGTGCAGGGGCGTTACTACAGCTTTCAACTGGTCGACATGCGCACCGACAACCTCGACTACATCGGCACTCGCGCCACGGGCGATCAGGCCGGGCGCTACTTGATCGCCGGGCCGGATTGGCAGGGTGAAGTGCCGTCGGGCATCAGCGGGGTGATCCGCTCGCCGAGCCGGCTGGTGTTCCTGCTGGGACGCACCGAGGTCAAAGGCGAAGCAGACCAGACGGACGCGGCGAAAGTGCTGACGGGTTATGCCTTGCAGCCGTTGTCCAAAGTGAGTGGCGGCGTGACGCCTGAACCGTTGGCAGCGCTGCAACTGCCAGCGTATACGGACACCAAACAAGGGCCGGCACAGACGCTGTTCAACACTTTCAACGCGTTGGCGCCACTGCACCAATGGAGCGCCGCCGAGCAGGAAAAACTGTCCCGTTTCGCTGCCATCGGCGTGAAGCCGGGCGTTGCCTTCCTGGCACCGGCGGATTTGGCCGGAGCCATCGCCCAAGGCGCCGAAGCCGGTCGCGAGCAGGTGCGCGCAGCGTCGAGCCAGCTGTCGGTGGAGCAGCAGGGCTGGCTCCCTTCGCCTTCCAATGTCGGCAAGTTTGGCGACGACGACCTGACCCGTGCCGCGGTCGCCTGGCGCTACATCTATGCCAACAATGCGGTGGAAGCGCTGTACCCGATGGCGCTGCACGATGCAAAGGGGCAGATGCTCGACGGCCAGCACGCCTATCGCCTGCATTTCCCCGCCGGGCAATTGCCGCCGGTGAATGCGTTCTGGTCGCTGACCCTGTATGACGGCAAAACCCAACTGCTGGCGGCCAACTCGATTCAGCGGTACGCGTTGGGCGATCGCAGCCCTGGTCTACAATACGATGCCGACGGTGGCTTGACTCTGATCCTGCAAGCCGATGCGCCCAAGGCTACGCCGCAGGGCAACTGGCTGCCGACGCCGCAAGGTCCGTTCAACCTGCTGTTGCGCCTGTACCTGCCCAAGGGCGGGGCATTGGACGGGAGTTATCAGTTGCCGACGATAACGAGGATCGAATCATGAACCTGATTTTCAGTCGCCGCCGGGTGCTGGGCAGCATGGGGGTATTGGGAGGCAGCCTGATGTTTCCGAGCTGGTTGCTGGCCGCTGATTCCGATGACCTTCGGCAGATTGCCAAAGAGGCGTGGATTTACGCGTACCCCATGCTCATGCATTACCAGACCATGGAAAAACAGGCGCTCAACCCGGCTGCGCCGGAGTACGTCGGCGGCTTTAACCGCTTCCGCCACTACAGCGAGTTGTTCACCCCGAACAACCGCGACATCGTCACGCCGAATAACGATACGCCGTACTCCTGGGCCTGGCTCGATCTGCGCAGCGAGCCGCAGGTGTTGAGCGTACCGGCGGTCGATGACGACCGCTATTACGTGCTGCAACTGGTCGACCAGTACACCCACAACTTTGCCTATGTCGGCGTGCTCAGCACCGGCCGCGAAGCGGGCAATTACCTGATCGCCGGGCCCGGCTGGCAAGGCCCGACACCGGACGGCGTCAAGGCCGTGCTGCGCAGTGAAACCGAAATCGTCATGGTGCTGGGGCGCACGGGCCTGAAAAACGCCGGGGACTTGCCGGCGGTGCGCGCCTTGCAGAAGGAATACGGTTTGCGTTCGTTGCACGAATACATCGGCAGTGCACCGCCCGTGGCGGCGCCGGCGATCGCCTGGCGACCCTGGGACAGCAAGACCGGGTTGGGGCTGGAGTTTATCCCGGCGCTGAACCAGATCCTCAGCCTGTGTCCGACGCAACCGTCCGAGCAAGCCTTGCGTGCACGCTTTGCGCGGATCGGCATCGCGCCTGGCCAGGGTTTTGACCCGGCGACGTTGCCGCAAGCCACGCGCCAGGCACTGCTCGCCGGGATTCAGGACGCCCAGGCGCAACTGCAAACCGCGGTGAGCCAGGTGCGCACCACCCTCGGGCTGTTCGGCACTCGCGAAGCGCTGAACGGCAATTACCTCAACCGTGCCGTCGCGGCGAATGTCGGCATCTATGGCAACAGCGTGGAAGAGGCGTTCTACACCGGCACTCGCCTGGATAATCAGGGGCAACCCTTGCAAGGTGGGCGAAGCTATCGCCTGCGTTTTGCACCGGGACAATTGCCGCCGGCCAGCGAGTTCTGGTCGCTGACGTTGTATGACTTGCCGGACCGACAGCTGGTGGCTAATGCGATCAATCGCTACTGCCTGAGCAGCCGGGATCGTTTGCAAGCGGATGCGGATGGTGGGGTGACGTTGATCCTGCAGAATACCGCTCCACCTGCGCAGAGCAACTGGTTGCCGACGCCGGCAAGCGGGGCGTTCAGCCTGGTCCTGCGCCTGTATGGACCTGGGCAGCAGGTGGTTAATCAACGTTGGCAAATGCCGGTGGTTGAAGTGGTGTCTGCTTGACCGCATCGCGAGCAGGCTCGCTCCTACAGAGGATTTGCGCCGGTCAAAATCTTTGTGCACAACGGGGACCCTGTAGGAGCGAGCCTGCTCGCGAAGGTCTGTCATTCGACGCTGGCTTGCGGGTGTACATATCCATTGCTGCGGTAACGGCGGCTTAGGGTTCCGCTCTTACAGCGGGTCACTTTGGAAAAGCCCCAAAGTAACCAAAGGGCTCTTGCCCCTTTCGTTCGGTGCCTCGCCTAGGCTCGGCATGCCCTCGCTCCGGTCCTGCTCCGTGGGCCCGCCGCCATCGGCCATCCATGGCCGGGGCGGCTAACCCGGCATCCATGCCGGGTTGCCCACTGCGCAGAACCTGCGCTCGGCCTCTCGATGGGGCAAGAAGATCAAAAGCCAAATCAAAAGCCAAAGCGAGGCGACCTACCGGTCGGCCTGTTTGCGGGTTTCGTTCGCCCGTGATCGGCTGGTATGCAGCCGTCGCAAGCCCGCACCCTCAATGATCCAGGCTGTTCACAGCATGTGTGAGCAACACAGATCCAGTGTGGGAGCGGGCTTGCTCGCGAAGAGGGCATCACATTCAACATCATCGTTGCCAGACACACCGCTTTCGCGAGCAAGCTGCTCCCACAGGGATCCAGGCTGTTCACAGCATTTGTGAGCAACATAGATCCAGTGTGGGAGCGGGCTTGCTCGCGAAGACGGTATCAAGGCGTGACGATATTGAACTGTGGCGCAAAGGTATCGAGGCTGCTCATCAATTCCCCAAGCTTCTTGCCATTGCCTTGCAACTTGATCAGGCCTTTCTGGATTGCCGTCGGGAAGTCCAGTTGCTTGAGGCTGATCTGCTCCAGGGTTGCCTTGCTCATGCTCACACCGGCATCCGCCTGGGCGTTGAGGCCGGCGCGGTGGGTCAGTACGCCGTTGCGCAGGGTCAGGTTGAAGTCCTTGTTCTGGTCCTCGAAGGTCCAGTTCAGGGTCAGGTCATGGCCCACGGCTTTTTCGCTGTCCAGGCGAACTGCCAGGTAGTCGAAGAACATCTCCGGGCTCATCGCCCGCACCATGTCCACCGACACCGAAGTGCCCGCATGAGGTGGCACGCCGTTGCGCAGTTCCATGGCGCCGGTCAGGTACATGTTGCGCCAGGTGGCGTTTTCGCTTTGATAACCCATTTGCTCCAGGGCCTCGGCCTGGGCTTTGCGGGCATCGCCGTTGTCGGGGTTGGCGAACAGCACCTGATTGCCCAATTGCGCCGCCCAGCGGTACTCGCCCTTGGCGATCGCCCCGCGCATTTTCTCCAGCACCGCCGCTTCACCGCCCATGGCCTCGACCGTGCGCCGGGCTGTTTCCACCGGTGGCAGTGGATTTAGATTGGCCGGGTTGCCGTCATAGAAACCCATGTAGCGCTGATACACCGCGCGGGTGTTGAAACTCAGCGAGCCATAGTAGCCACGGGTGTACCACTTCTGGTCGAGGCTGCCGGGCAGTTTCTTGATCGAGTCGGCGATTTCCAGCGGGGTCAGGCCCTGGTTCAGCAGGTGCAAGGTGCGATCATTGAGGAAGGCGTACATGTCACGCTGGTCGGCGAGGAAGGTGCGGATGCGTTCGCCACCCCAGGTCGGCCAGTTGTGCTGGGCGAACAACACGTCGCTCTTGTCGCCGTAACGCGCCAGGCTGCTGTCCAGGTACTCCGCCCAGGCCTTGGCGTCACGCACTTGCGCACCGCGCGGGGTGAGGATGTTGTGCATCATTTGCGTGGCGTTTTCCGCCATGCACAAGGCGCGCAGTTGCGGCAGGTACAGGTTCATTTCCGCCGGCGCCTCGGTGCCCGGGGTCAGCTGGAATTCCACGTCGAGGCCGGCGATGGTGCGGGTTTCCAGTTCCTTGTCGATCAGGTCGGTGGGCGGGATCAGGGTGACGGTGCCGCCGTTGGGCGAACTTTTGCCCAGCCCGGCGTCGACCTGGCCATGATCGCCACGGGGCAGCAGGCTGCCGAACTGGTATTGCGCGCGGCGGCTCATGGCGGTGCCGGCGTAGACGTTCTCGCTCATCACGTGTTCCATGAAGCCAGCGGGAGCGAACACCTTGACCTTGCCGGCCTTGACGTCGGCCTCGTCGATCACGCCGCGCACGCCGCCGAAGTGGTCGACGTGGGTGTGGCTGTAGATCACCGCCACCACCGGTTTGTGCGGACGGTTCTGGTAGTACAGGTCCAGCGCGGCCTTGGCGGTTTCGGCGACGGTCAGCGGGTCGATGATGATCAGCCCGTCATCGCCTTCGATGATGGTCATGTTCGCCAGGTCGAGGCCGCGTACCTGATACAAACGCGGGCTGACTTCGAACAATCCGGCATGGGCGTTGAGCTGGGCCAGGCGCCACAGGCTCGGGTTGATCGAATCCGGAGCCTTGTCCTTGGCGAGGAAGTCATAGGCCTGGATGTCCCAGATGACCTTGCCCGAGGCGTCCTTGACCTGGCCCTTGAACGGCGCGATCAAACCCTTGGAGACCGATTCAAAGTCGGTGCGGTCGGTGAAGGGCAGTTGTTGCAGCACGGCGGCGTTACTGGTCGTGGTCTGCGCGCTGGCCGCGACCGGTGCATCGGCGGCGACTACCGATTGCGCCAGGCAGACGGTGATCAGGCAAGCGAGCAGCCCACGAGGGCTCAAGGTGAAACGAGGCATGGCGTCTCCGTTTTTATCGTTATGGTTAGACCAGCCTCGAGGGTAGGGCGATGGGCGGGCGGGGCGATGATCGTCACCGGACAAAAACCATTCAGGGCCGCTATCCTTGGGCCACGCATATCCAGCAGGTTGACCCATGCTTGAAGTCCACGGCGTTTTCAAAAGCTACGCCACACCGCAGGGGCCGCTGCCGGTGCTGCAAGGCGTCGACCTCACGCTCAAGCCCGGCAGCAGCCTGGCGCTGATGGGCGAGTCAGGCAGTGGCAAAAGCACCTTGCTGCACCTGATCGCCGGTCTGGACAAGGTCGATCGCGGCAGCATCCGCAGTGGCGGGCATCGTCTGGAACAGATGAATGAAGGACAACTGGCGAACTGGCGCCGTACGGAAATCGGCCTGGTGTTCCAGCAATTCAACCTGATCGGCAGCCTGCGGGTCGAAGACAACCTGGCGATCCAGGCGCGTCTGGCGGGGCGCCATGACCCGCGCTGGCAGGCGCATCTGGTGCAGCGCCTGGGCTTGGGCGAGCTGCTGCGGCGCTACCCGGAGCAACTGTCCGGCGGCCAGCAGCAACGGGTCGCGCTGGGCCGGGCGCTGGCGTCGCGCCCGCCATTGCTGCTGGCCGACGAGCCCACCGGCAGCCTCGACGAAGCCACCGGTGCCGAGGTGTTGCAGTTGCTCCTGGAGTTGCTCGACGACAGTCCCACCAGCCTGTTGATGGTCACCCACAGTCCCGGTGTGGCGGCGCGCTTGGCGGAAAAAGCGCTGCTGTGCGGTGGTCGCCTGGCCGGTGCGGGTGAGCGCTGACATGCGCATCTTCGGCGAAACCCTGCGCGCGCTGCTCAGCCACTGGCGGCAGCATCCGGTACAGTTTTTCAGTGTGCTGACCGGGTTGTGGCTGGCCACCAGCCTGTTGACCGGCGTCCAGGCACTCAACAGCCAGGCCCGCGACAGCTATGCCCGCGCCAGTCAGTTGATCGGCGGCGAGCCTCAGGCCAGCCTCAGTGCGCCCGGTGGCGGTACGTTCCCCCAGCAATGGTTTATCGATCTGCGCCGGTCCGGGTGGCCGGTGTCACCGGTGCTGCAGGGGCGGGTCACGCTCAAGGGCCATGAAGAGCAGCGCCTGCAATTGATGGGCATCGAGCCGGTGTCGCTGCCGGCGGGCGCGGCGGTGGCCGGGCAGGCCTTGGCGATTGAACAGGTGGTCGATTTTTTCAGCCCGCCGGGCGCTACCTGGATCTCCTCGCAAACCCTGCAGACACTGGGTTTTCGCGAAGGTGAGCAGCCACAGAACCTGGCGGGCGTGGCGCTACCGCCGCTGCATGTACAGGCCGATATGGCACCCGGCGTGCTGCTGGTGGACATCGGTTTTGCCCAGCGGATCCTGGGGTTGCCGGAGCAGTTGTCGCGTCTGCTGCTGCCGAAGGATTTCACCGCAACCCTGCCGGACGCGTTCATGGGGCAGCTGCAACTCAAGCGCGCCGGTGAAGAAAACAACCTGGCGCGCCTGACCGAAAGCTTTCACCTGAACCTCGAGGCCCTGGGGGTGCTGTCGTTCGTGGTCGGCCTGTTTATCGTGCACGCCGCCATCGGGCTGGCGCTGGAGCAACGGCGAGGTTTGCTCCGGACCCTGCGTGCCTGCGGCGTGAGTGCGCGGATGCTGATCGCTTGTCTGGCCGTCGAATTGGGTGGATTGGCCCTGATCGGCGGCGTGGCCGGGGTGGTCAGCGGCTACCTGCTGGCCGGCATGCTGTTGCCGGACGTCGCCGCCAGCCTGCGCGGCCTCTACGGTGCCGAAGTGGCGGGGCAGTTGAACCTCAGCCCTTGGTGGTGGTTCAGTGGTATCGGTTTGAGCTTGATCGGTGCGCTGCTGGCCGGAGTCAACAGCTTGTTGCGGGCGGCGCGGTTGCCCTTGCTGGCGCTGGCCGACCCACAAGCCTGGCATCAGGCCCATGCCCGCTGGTTGCGCCGTCAGGGTTGGGTGGCGGCAATCGCCGGGGTAATCGGGCTGCTGGCGCTGATCTTCGGCGACAGCCTGATCAGTGGCTTCGTGTTGATGGCGGCGCTGTTGATCGGGGCCGCGCTGGCATTGCCGGTGGTGCTCAGTGCGCTGCTCGGTTTCGTTTCGCAGCGCAGCCGCTCGGTGCTTGGCCAGTGGTTTGTCGCCGATTGCCGCCAGCAGTTGCCGGCCTTGAGCCTGGCGCTGATGGCGCTGCTGTTGGCCATGGCGGCGAACATCGGGGCCGGCAGCATGACCGCCGGGTTTCGCCAGACCTTCAGCGACTGGCTCGAACAACGGCTGACGGCCGAGCTTTACCTCAACCCGCAGAACCCGGACCAGGCCCGGGAGCTGCACGGCTGGCTCAACCAGCAGCCGCAACTGGCGGCGGTGCTGCCCAACTGGCAGGTGTCGATCCAGTTGCAGGGCTGGCCAACCGACCTGTCCGGCGTCATCGACCACCCGACCTATCGCCAGCACTGGCCGTTGCTCGAAGCCCTGGGCGACAACCCTTGGGAGCGACTGGCCAAGGACGATGCGGTGATGCTCAGCGAGCAACTGGCCCGGCGCCTGCGCGTGCAGCTGGGTGATCACCTGTCGCTGCCGACGCCTACCGGTCCATGGTCGCCACGGATCGTCGGGATCTACGCCGACTATGGCAATCCCAAGGGCCACATTCTGGTCAATATCAAGCACCTTTTGCGCGGTTGGCCGCAATTGACCCCGAACCGCTTCAACCTGCGCATCGAACCGGTGTCGATCCCGGCGTTCGTCACGGCATTGCAGGCGCGTT
The DNA here is from genome assembly GCF_034009455.1 of Pseudomonas sp. P5_109. NCBI lineage: Bacteria > Pseudomonadati > Pseudomonadota > Gammaproteobacteria > Pseudomonadales > Pseudomonadaceae > Pseudomonas > Pseudomonas sp. P5_109. The sequence continues at coordinate 4,396,517 of NZ_CP125380.1, read as the reverse complement.
TTAGCTTGGACGACAGCCGCATCGTCGATCAGGCGCGGCTCAAGGGCTGGTCCACGCAAGTCTTCGAACGCACCTTCGCCGCCACCGCCGCACTCAACAGCCTGACGTTGTGCGTGGCCGGCGTGGCGCTGTTCATCAGCCTGTTGACCCAAAGCCAGAGCCGTCTCGGGCAACTGGCGCCGCTGTGGGCGCTGGGCGTGACGCGTCGGCATCTGATGTTGCTCAACCTCGGGCAAACCTGGTTGCTGGCGCTGCTGACCCTGGTGCTGGCGTTGCCGTTGGGCATCGCCCTGGCGTGGTGCCTGGACTCCGTGATCAATGTGCAGGCTTTTGGCTGGCGCCTGCCGTTGCGGCTGTTTCCATGGCAACTGTTGCAATTGATGGGGTTGGCGCTGGTGGCGACGCTGCTGGCGTCAGCCTGGCCGTTGTACCGTTTGTACCGCACGCAACCGGCGGACTTGCTGCGCACGTTTGCCCATGAAGATTAAGGCCTGTGTGTTGCTCCTGGCGCTGCTGGCGAGCGGTTGCGATCAACCGGCGCCGGTCGAAAAGGGGTTTGCCGGGCTGGGCAACCAGGCCGCTGCGTTCACCACGGTGGTGCCCGGTCGGGTGTTCAGCTTCCCGGCGGATCACGGCCCGCACGACGGCTTTCGCATCGAATGGTGGTACGTCACGGCTAACCTGAAAGACGATCAAGGGCATGAATTCGGCGCGCAATGGACGTTGTTCCGCAGCGCCTTGAAAGCCACCCCCGAGGTGGCGGGTTGGCAGAACCAGACGATCTGGCTCGGTCATGCGGCGGTGACGTCGGCGACGGCGCATCACGCGGCCGAACGCTATGCCCGTGGCGGCGTCGGCCAGGCCGGAGTCAGCCTCACGCCGTTCAATGCGTGGATCGACGACTGGCGCTTGAGCAGCCAGACGACGGCCGACAACCCGTTGGCCGACGTGCTGCTCAGCGCCCGCGACCCGCGTTTCAGCTATCGGTTGCGGTTGACCTCCACAGGTCCGCTGGTGCTTCAGGGGGAGCAGGGGTTCAGCCAGAAATCCGAACAGGGGCAGGCTTCCTACTACTACAGCCAGCCGTTTTTCCAGGCCAGCGGCACCCTCGACATCGACGGCCAGACTTTTCAGGTCAGTGGCCCGGCCTGGCTCGACCGCGAATGGAGCAGCCAACCGCTGACGAGCAACCAGACCGGCTGGGACTGGTTCTCCCTGCACCTGGACAGCGGCGAGCAGGTGATGCTGTATCGCATGCGGCAAAAGGACGGAGCGCCATACCTCACCGGCACCTGGATCGACGCCCGGGGGCACACGCAGTTGCTGCACGCCAACGACATCAGCCTCACGCCGCAGGACAGCGCCAGCGTAGCCGGGCGCGAGATGCCCGTTCGCTGGTCGATCAAAATCCCCGCCAAACACCTTGATGTCACCCTCACCGCACTCAATCCCCAGGCCTGGATGAATTTGCGCATACCATACTGGGAAGGCCCGGTGCGCCTCAGTGGCAGCCATGCAGGAAACGGATATCTGGAAATGACCGGGTATTAGAAAATCAGCGGCCCGCAGCGACCACTCGCCGAACAGCGTCTATGCTCATCCCACACATGGCGTTGAGCCTGGGTTCAACGCCGTCTGTTGCCATCTATCACAGGGAAAGTTCTGCTTATGAAACGCCACGCACTGACCAAAGCCATAACCCTCGCAACCTTGCTGTCTGCCGCCAGTTTTGGCGCGGTTGCCGCCGATATCCCGTTGTCCGAAGTCGTGGTGGCTGATCAGGTCAGCACCACCGTCGTTTCGGTTGATACCGCGAACCATTCCGTGGTCCTCAAAGGCCCACAGGGTAACGAGTTCCCTGTGCAACTGACCGACAAGGCGAAAAACCTCGGCAATCTCAAGGCCGGCGATACGGTCGACATCAGGGTCACCAGCGCCGTTGCGGCCTACCTCGACACCGATGTCGACAAAGGCCTGCCTGGCACCGCCGAAGCCACCGGTGAAATCCGCGCAGCGCCAGGTAGCGCCAACCCTGGCGGCGAAGCTTATCGTCAGGTGAAAGTGCAGCTGAAAATCACTCACATCGACCTGAAGAAAAACCAGGTGACCTTCGAAAACCCGGAAGGCAAGTCCAAGACCGTCGACGTCAAGCGACCTGAAGTCCAGGCCAAACTCAAGGACTTGAAAGTCGGGCAAAGCGTGAACGTGGTTTACACCGATATATTGACGGTGACCAGCAAGCACTAATATTGAGTATTGGCTCTATACGGGTTGATTGTTTTTGTGCAAGTTTTGTATAGAAATAATCAACTCGTATGTTCTAACTGGTGAGTTTGTAGTTCGGGGCGGGATTGGATTTGAGTCGACATTTTATTAAATATAATGTCGATAAATTTCATCTTTGCTGCACGGACATATTTAGCCACTTCTACTAAAATACCTTCCGTTCGCCCAGTGTAGGGCTCTTTACCAGTGCATGGATTGCCGAGGCCAGTGCACTGGGCGAACACTTTCTTTGCTGTATTGAAAGTTTCGGATACAAAAAACGGGCGACCTGCAGGTCGCCCGTTTTTTTTGACTTTCACTGGTTTGGAGGCTACTTCATTTTTGGCATGGTCACGGTCCCTTGTAGGAGCCGGCTTGCTGGCGATGGTGGTTAACGATAACGCATATGAACTGGATAAACGCGGCGCTGTAGGAGCTGGCTTGCTGGCGATGGTCGTTAACGATAACGCGTGTGACCTGGATAAACGCGGCGCTGTAGGAGCTGGCTTGCCAGCGATGGTCGTTAACGATTACGCGCATGAACTGGATAAACGCGGCGCACTTGCGTCCATCGCCAGCAAGCCGGCTCCTACAGTTTGGCGTTCACATCATTTCCACCCGGACGCCAGCGATGGTCGTTAACGATAACGCGCGTAAATCGGATAAACGCGGCGCTGTAGGAGCTGGCTTGCCAGCGATGGTCGTTAACGATTACGCGTGTGGACTGGATAAACGCGGCGCACTGGAGCCCATCGCCAGCAAGCCGGCTCCTACAGTTTGGCGTTCGGACGCGGTCCTTGTAGGAGCTGGCTTGCCAGCGATGGTCGTTAACGATAACGCGTGTGAACTGGATAAACCCGGCGCACTTGAGTCCATCGCCAGCAAGCCGGCCCCTACAGGTATTGCGTTACCGGTCTTTACCGGGATTGCGCGAAGAACCCTTTTTTGCCGAGTAGTGAGAAGTCGTTCAGTCCTGTTTTTCATTGGCTTGAACAACATCGGCCAACTCGGCGAAACACTGTTCGATCGAGCGCCGCTGGCTCTGGGCATACAGTTCCAGTTCATCAATCGTCGGGCGCCCCAGGGCTTTTTCGAATGCCTGCTGGTTGGAGTGCACGCCATAACGGGTTTGCGCGGCGTCCCCCAGGTTTGACTGGAAAATCCCCGCCGCGCTGACCGGCAGGAAGTCTTCGTACACCAGCGGTTCAACCCGCAGGTAACCGCCGCTGAGCAGGTCTTCCAGGGCGGCGTTTTTCAGGTCCTCCACGGCCAGGCCTTTTTCCGTCACAAAGTAGCGGAAGTAAGCCAGGCCCTGTTGGCGCATGCCTTCCCAAGTGTCAGGGAACTCGCTGAAATGCTGCGCCATCAGGGCGTTATAGCGCGCGGCATTGGCTTCGTTGGGGAAGTCCTTGAGTTCGTCCCGCGCGGCATTGAGCAAGCGGTCGTAAAGGGCGCGGCCTTTGGGCGTGAGGGCAGCACCGCGCTGCTCGATCTCGCCGAAACGGGCGCTGTGGCTGCCACGCGCCTCATTTTGATCGGTGAAGGCAATTGGCTCGTCCAGGGCCTTGAAACTGGTCTGGCGCAGCAGGATCGGGCACTGGCGGCGGGGCGGGCCTTCGATCACCGCCTTGGGGGTAATGCCATGGGCCGGCATTTGCGCCTGGACGATGTCGATATCCAGGGTTCGTGGAGTCAGGTGGTTGATGTGCGGGCCCTTGAACGCCACTACGTCGGCGATCAGACGATGCTGGGCGCTGAGTTGTTGATACTGCTCGGCAGTGACGGTGGCGCTGTGGTGCCAGCGGAATGTCTCCAGGGCCTGTTCGACGAACTCCAGGGCTTGCTGCTCGGTCAGGCCACCTTGGGTTTCAGCACGGTCGATGAGAGAAAGGGCCATGGGCGTGAAGATCGAGCGCCGGTCGAGCATCGACTGGGCGAACGCGCGCAGTTCCAGGTCTTCGATCAATTCCAGGCGCAACAGCGAGGTGAACACCCGGAACGGGCTGACCTGCAACGCCGCTTCATGCACCGCGCGAAAAGCCGTGGAATGCACCGGTACGCCGGCCGGTGTCAGGTCGTAGTAACCCACCGGTTGCATGCCCATCACCGCGAACAGGCGGGCGAGGGTCGCCAGCTCATCGGCCGTGCCGACGCGGATCGCCCCATGACGCTCCAGGTCCAGGCGCTCGATTTCGCCGGTGCTCGTGAGCTGTTGCGCGACTTGCGAATCGCTGTCCAGTACGTGACGGTTGGTCTGCTCCACCAGTTCCATCAACGCGCCGTACAACGGCACTTCCTCGCGATACATGTCGGACATCGCTTTGGAGAAGCGTTGGCGGATCAGGTCAGGGCTGACGAAGTTCGGCTGGTTCATGAACAGGATTCCTGGCGCGGTGACGTAAAGGATGCAAGAAAGATCGCAGCCTTGCGCGTCACCGACAAACGAAGTTTCTGACGAACTTCATTCTTCAAAGGACTGCGAGGGGGCGTTCTCAATTAGTTTCCCCACCGCGTTGTCGCCTTAAAGCTGGCCAGGCAAGGCGTAGGCCGCTGGGAATGGTTGTTCCCTTCCCAAGGCCTGCAACGCAGCATGGCCAGCTTTAAGGCACAACCCGGCGCGGTAGGGAAACTAATTGAGAACGCCCCCCCTAGTGCAGTCGTTGATCCTGTGGACTCTCCGATCGCAGCGATGCCAAAAACTCGCGATACAGGCGCGCCGAACCGGTAGGCGCTTCCACCATGGGCATGTGCCCGATGGCGTCCCAAATGTGCACGCGCAGGTCGGCGATGCCCTTGCTCCAGACCGCCACGCTGCTGACATCGATCAACCGGTCCTTGCGCCCCCACAGCAACAGCGCCGGGGCGCTGATGTCGGGCAGGTGCGGCTCCATCGGCGGGCTGGCGCGGAAATCCCGGAAGATTTCCTCCAGCTCCTCGCGGGACTGTTCATAGCGTTGGGCGACGGCATCGAGCACCAGCTTCGGTACCCAGGGCGGCGAAGCCATGGTCATCGCGTAGAAGCGCTGGAATTCTTCGCGCGAGTGAATCAGGAACGGGTTGTGGCCCTTGGCCAAATGCCGCTCCAGATCACTGGGCTCGGGCGCGGTAACCCCCGCCGGGTCGATCAGCGCCACGGACACAATGCGCTCCGGGTAATTGGCCGCGAGCCACGCCGCCATGTAGCCCCCCATGGAGTTGCCAATGACATGGACTTTCTCGACGCCGCACACGTCCAGCAACTGGATCATGCGCTTGGCCTGCAGTGGGATGTCATAGCCGCCACCGGCCTTGAAGCCGGTTTCGCCATGGCCGGCGATGTCCGGGATGATCACTCGATGGCTGCCGACGAAGTGCCGGGCGAAACGCAGCCAGAGGTTCTTGTCGGCGCTGAAACCGTGGAGCATCAGCACACTGCTGGTGGCTTCGTAGGGCCCGCCTTGCCAGGTCGAGACGGTCATCTCGGGGATGGGCACGACGATTTTGTGCAGCCGGTACAGCTTGGCCTCGGCCGCCATGTTCAAGTCATAGAGCCAGTAGCCGATGGCCGGGTAGGTAAGCCAGCTCCAGGTGACGAAAACTGCGAGAACGACGAACAACAAAAGCATCACGCGTCTCCTTTCTATCTGCTCAGGACAAAATGTGATCGGCGGGTTTCAGCGCTCGGGTCAAGCGATGAAAGCTGAAGCTGAACCCTGGAAACATGGCAATCACATGACCGCTCTTGCTTTGATACCAACTGTGGCAACCACCGGACTTCCACACGGTACGTTCCATTTCCCGGTGGATCATTTCAGTGTAGGTACGTTCCGCCTCATGGCGAACTTCGATGCTGCGCAAACCTTGAGTCTTCAAGGTGCGAATGCAATCGAGGATGTAGTTCATCTGCGATTCGATGATGAACAGCGCCGAGGTATGGCCGATGCCGGTGTTCGGCCCGGTGACGATAAACAGGTTGGGAAAGTCGGGCAGGGCAGTGCCCAAGTAGGCCCGTGGGTACTGCGCCCAGACATCCTTCAGGCGGGTGCCGTTTTTGCCCGTGACCGGGTAGGAAATCACCCCGTCGGTGGCGTCGTAGCCGGTGGACCAGACGATCAGGTCGAGGTCGATGTGCTGGCCATCGTGGGTAACGATGCCGGTTTCGTCGATGGCGGCGATGCCTTGTTCGCGGCTGTGCAGTGTCACGTTGCGGCGGGCCAGTGCCGGGTACAGCGTGCTGGACAGAATCACCCGCTTGCAGCCGATGGTGTAGTCCGGCGTCAGTTTGCGCCGCAGTTCGGCGTCCGGCACCTGGCGCTTGAGAAAACGCAGGGCCTGGCGCTGGACCATGTGCACCGCCGGCTTCGAATACTTGAAGGCAATCACCCGGGTTTCGAATTGCCAGTAGATCCCCCAACGCAGCAGCTTGTAGGCGGGTTTGAGCCCCAGCAGCCAGCGCTGGAAACGGCCGAAGCTGCGGTCAGCCCGGGGTAATACCCAGTGGGGTGTGCGCTGGAATACATGCAAGTGCCCGACGTCCGGGGCAATGGCCGGAATCACCTGGGCCGCACTGGCGCCGCTGCCGACGATGGCCACGCGTTTTTGCCGATAGTCGTAGCTGTGATCCCAGTTATTGGTGTGAAACGTCTTGCCGCCAAAGCGCTCCTGTCCGTCGAAGCGGGGCACCACCGGCTGGCTCAGCGGCCCGGTCGCATTGATCAGGAACTGCGCGCAAAACGTGCCTTTGCCGGCGGTGCAGACGATCCAGCGCTTGCTGGTGTCGTCCCACTCTATGCCCTCGACATTCGTGTCCAGTTCCACCTTGTCCCGCAGGCCGAAATGTTCCACCACATGGCGGGTGTAGCGATGCAGTTCGGCCTGTTCGGCGAACATTTGCGACCAGCGATACGGGGCGAAAGACAAGGAATACAGCGGCGAGGGCACGTCGACTGCCGCGCCGGGGTAGGTGTTCTGGCACCAGGTACCGCCGAAGAACGCCCGGCGCTCCAGCAGGCGAAAATCATCGATGCCGGCCTTGAGCAAATTGATTGCAGCACATTGGCCGCCAAATCCGCTGCCAATGATCAATACTTGAAAGGTCTGCATGGGCCTCCTCTTATGGTCATCGATCATCCCCTTCTTTCATGTATAGCCGTTTCTGCAGACGAGGCTTTTGCTTTTATGCGGGCGTGATGTCGCGATATTCAGTCTGCCGACCGGTGATGGCTATTTGATCTCGCCCTGATAGACTCCAGCGAACAGGCACAGGCTGTTATCGCATTCCGTCGAGTGGCACAGAGGCCCTATGGCAAAAGCGGGAGGAAAGGGATTTTCATTGGCCAGGAGGCTCTATACATCGCGAATCCTCGGGGTGGCCCTGGGATTGGTGTGCGTGAGCGCGGCGATGTATCCACTCGATCCGGCGCCGTGGGTCTGGGCATTCATGTGGTTCAACGGCGTGGTCTGGCCGCACCTGGCTTACCAATGGGCGCGCCGGGCCAGGACGCCTTATCACGCTGAACACCGCAATCTGCTGATCGATGCTTTCCTCGGCGGCTTCTGGATTGCCGCGATGCATTTCAATCCACTGCCCAGCGCGACCACCATTTCAATGATGGCCATGAACAACGTGGCCATCGGCGGCATGCGCTTCCTGTTGGCCGGGACGGCCGCGCAAGTGCTGGGCGTGGGTGTTGGCTTGCAGATTTTCGCCCCGGCGTTCATTCCCGCCACCAGCCCGCTGCAGCTCTATGCCTGTTTGCCGTTGCTGTGCCTGTATCCGCTGGCGCTGGGTTGGATCTGCTTCCGCCAGGCCCATACCCTCGGCCGTCAAAAGCGTGAACTGCTGGCACTGAGCCGTACCGACAGCCTGACGGGCCTGCTCAACCATGGCACCTGGAAGGACCAGCTGGAGGTCGAGTTTCAACGTTGCAAACGCCAGCAAAAGGGCGGGGCGATTGCCCTGATCGACATCGACCATTTCAAGGCCATCAACGACACCTACGGCCATGTCGCCGGTGATATCGTCTTGCGCCAGTTGAGCAAAATGCTCCGGCAGAACCTTCGGGCGACCGACGTGGCCGGGCGCTACGGCGGTGACGAGTTCTGCGTGATCCTCCCGGACCTGCCCCTGAACCGCGCCGCCGTGGTCATGGATGCCCTGCGCGATCGCTTCGCCACCTTGGGTTACGAGCAGAACCCGGCGCTGAAAGTCAGCCTGAGTATTGGCCTGGCGTCATTCAACCCGGCCCACGCCGACGCGACACTCTGGCTCAACGACGCCGATCATGCGCTGTACGAAGCCAAGACCACCGGGCGCAACCGCGTGATCTGTTGCGGCAACGGCAAACCCCATCGCGAATTGTTCAACTCGGTGTGACTAAGCCTGTGGGAGCGGGCTTGCTCGCGAAGGCGGTGTGTCAGGCGGCAGTGGTGTTGGATGTGCTGGCCCCTTCGCGAGCAAGCCCGCTCCCACAGTTGATTTCTGTTGAACACAAATTTTGTATTCACCCAAGATCCTTGTGGGAGCGGGCTTGCTCGCGAAGGCGGCGTGTCGGTTTAAACGATCATTCCTTCACGCTCATGAATTCCTCCGCGTAGCGGATGTATTCCTCGGGTTGCGTGTAGGTGTGGGTCAGTTCGGTCGCGCTCAGGTCCGAGGTCTGGGTGAGGATCTGGCGTTGTTCGCGCAGGCTGTCGTAAGTCGCCTTGATCGCGGCGAAGTAGGCGCCATGGCCGTCGATGGTCACGCGCACACCCAGTTCGGCCAGGCGCTTGTCATCGCGTAGCAGCGGGTTGCCGTAGGTCACCAGCATCAACGGCACGCTCAGGTGCTCGGCGATCTGCTCCAGATGGTCGAAGTCTTTTACGCCGACCATGCAAATCCCGTCGGCCCCGGCTTGCTGGTATTGCCGGGTGCGGCTGATGATTTCCTGCACCGGCAGGATCCCGGCGTGGGTACGGGCGATGATTGCCATTTCCTTATCGCAGCGGGCTTCGAGTGCCGCGCGGATCTTGCCGACGCCTTCGGCGACCGTGATCAGGTCGGTGGATTTGCGGCCGAACTGCGCGGGCAGCAGGGTGTCTTCGATGGTCAGCGCGGCGACGCCGGCACGTTCGAGTTCGACGATGGTGCGCATGACGTTCAGCGCGTTGCCGTAGCCGTGGTCGGCGTCGGCAATCACCGGCAACTGGGCGACACGGCCGATGCGGGTGGCCTGTTCAGCGAATTCGCTGAGGGTAATCAACGCAAAGTCAGGAGCGCCCAGCACTTGCAACGAGGCGACCGAACCACCCAGGATCCCGACTTCGAAGCCGAGGTCGGCGGCGATGCGCGCCGACATCGGGTCGAACACCGAGGCCGTGTGGTAGCAGGTGTTGGAGGCGAACAGTTGGCGAAAATTGCGGCGCAAATCTTGATGGGAAAGCCTGGACATATGAGTTCCACCAATGGAATGGAAGGGCTTGAGCAAAAGTGTCAACGCCGAAGAAATAAAAGGCTATCACGCGCGCAGGGAGAGAATGATGACGAATTTGCTGGGTAAGGACGATTGACGTCGCAACAATGAAGCTGATAAGTCACGCCGCCACGGCCTGCTGCCGTTGGTCAAGCAGCGGCACGGCGCGCACCGAGTCGCCGGGTTGCAGCTGCAAGCGCTTGGCGGTCAGGCGATCAACCACCAGGCTGTTGCCCATCTGCCTGGCCGGGGCGCAGGTGATGCGACAGTTTTCCAGGCGGCGATTATGGATCAGCCAGACGGGCGACTTATCGTCCAGCGAACCGATGACCAGTGACAGCGGCTGGCTATCGCGCACGGTGCGGATCCCGGAGACCGGGGCTTCAAGGACCGGTCCGCCGTCGAAGATATCGATGTAGCCCTTGTGGGCAAACCCCTCGGCGCTGAGGATTTTCAGCGCTGGCTCGGTATTGGGGTGAGCCTTGCCGATCACCGCCCGGGCCTGTTCGGTGAGCATGCAGGTGTACAGCGGCTGGCGCGGCATGAGTTCAGCGATGAAGGATTTGTTGCCGAGCCCGGACAAGTGATCGGCGTGGCTGAAATCCATCTTGAAAAAGTGCCGGCCGAGGCTGTCCCAGAACGGCGAGCCACCGCGTTCGTCGGCACTGCCGCGCAGTTCGGCGATGAGCCGGTTGCCGAACAGCTGCGTAAACTCGGCGACAAACAACAAGCGCCCGAGTGAAAGCAAACGACCGTTGCTGCCCTGGCGCTGATCGGGGCGCAAGTACAGCGAGCAGATTTCCGATTGGCCAGTCAATTCATTGCTCAGGAACAGGGTCTGCATCTGGCGCTGAATACCCAGGTCCGGTGCCGCGCTGACCGTCAGTCCTACCCGGTAGTTGTACCAGGGCTCGCGCAGGCCGATGCCACCCGTCAGCGCACTGACGCCCACCACTTGCTGCTCGTCGTCCTCGAGCACGAACAGATAATCGGCATCGGCGCGGTCGACCTGCCCGGCGAAGGTGCGTTGGGCCCAGCGGATCCGGTGGGCCAGGCGTTCTTCGTCGGCCGGCAGGCTGGTAAGCCCCGGGCTGGCTTGGCGCACCAGCGTGAACAGGGCGGGCAGGTCGGTGATCTGGACCGGGCGGACAATCATGCGGCTGTTCCTTGTTCGCGTGTGCTGGGGCGCTGAATCTGACGGCTACTCACAGGGCGATCATCCTGACCGGGCTGCCCTCGGTCACCTTCAGCGCCTCGCACATGGCGGCGTCAAGCGTGACGGGTTGCCCGCTGATGTACTCAAGATCGGCGACGATGGCCCGGTAATCCTGCAAGGAATCGTTGCTCACCAGATAGCTGCCACGGGGATCGATCACAGTTCCCGGCCGCGTGATGGCGCACTGGCTGTGGGCGATGGAACGAATGCCGGACGTGCGCGCATACAGGGTCGGGCCGCCGTCGAACAGATCGATGTAACTGTTGGTTTCGAAGCCTTCACGTTCAAGGATATCGAAGGCTTCCTGGCCGTCGGGGTGGATGCTGCCGATGCAGTCCTGTGCCGCCTGGGGCAGCATGGGCACGTAAATCGGATACTGCGGCATCAGTTCGGCGAGAAAGGTGCGGCTCTGCAGGCCGCACAGGCGTTCGGCCTCGACGTAGGGCAAATCGAAGAAATGCTTGCCCACGGCGTCCCAAAATGGCGAGTGGCCGTCATCACTGCTGTAGCCGACGATCTCGGTGATCACTGTTTCGGAAAAACGCCGGGCGTGGGCGGCGATGAACAGCAGGCGCGCCCTCGACAGCAGTTCGGACTGTGCGCTGCGTTCCCGTGCGGCATCGATATGGAAGCCGCGCAGCAGGGTGTGGCCACTGAGGTCGTGGCACAACGACAAGGCGGGTACGCCGTGCTCGATGTTCAGCTCCCTCGAAGCACTGGTGAAGTGCCGGTTGCGCAGGCTGTAGAACGGCTCGCTGTACCCCGCCGTGGCGAGGATTTCCGAACAGCCGACCAGGTGCTGCGTCGCCAGGTCTTCGAGCACAAAGAAATAGTTTTCCGGGCCATGAGCCTCGACGTCCTTCTCGAGCGACGCACAGGAATCGAGGATTTTACCGCGCAACCGTTCACTGTCGTCGGGCAGGGACGTTACGCCCACGAGACTTTCACGAGCCAGCCTCTGCAACTGGGGCAGGTCGGCCAACTCGACTGGACGCAAGACCAGCATGGAGACACTCCTGTATCAAACGATTCGGCGGCTTGAGCCGAACCTGACTATCACTGTCGGTTTTTCCACACATTAAATCGGTGGTCGCCGGAACGTTGTCAGGCGCCACGCTTGTTCTTGTCAGATGCTTCTTGTGCTGGACCGCATTAAACGAGGAACGGACAGTTCGGCCGGAGGTGATGCCTGGCCAGGCGCATTGATCGGGTGTTCGAGAAAGGCATCCGGGCTCCTGCTGGATGAGCGGGTTACAGTTTTTAACAGTCCGTTGAAAGGAGTATTTAATTATCGCGTACTGCCTGTCTAGTTAATTTTTGCGCCGTCAGGCAGTGCCCGAAAAAGGGGCGAAATGCCTGTGCCAAGGGGCTACACCGATGTCGCAAGGTCTTGTAGGTGGTTGCCTCAGTTGCCGTCAGCCATCACAGAAAATCTGCCAGGAAATGTCTGAAGGAACCCCTTTCAAGCGGGAAAATTAAACAACCCCCGGGGCCTGCTTTCTTGCGGCACAATTGCGCAATGGCGCTCACCTGTGGTCAGCGTTCCTTTCCATCCATAGAGTGATTCCTGGTGCAGGCAACCCGTTTAACCCTGATTTGCCACGCTCGAACCGTCGCACAGAAATTGGCGCGCTTTCCGTTGGACGAGCCTCTGGAGATGGATTGGCAAGCGCTCAGGCTTTCCCGTTGCCATCAGTTCGAGGGTACTCCACGGCTTGCTTGTGGCCCGGAATTGCGCACCCGGCAAACCGCCGGGCTTTTCGGCAGCGCAGCGGAGGTTGTCGATGCGCTGAAGGACTGCGATTTCGGGTGTTGGGGCGGTGTGCGCATCAGTGAGCTACAAAAGACTGCAGCCGAGGAACTCCAGCATTGGTTGGTGGACCCGGCTTCGGCGCCCCACGGTGGCGAGTCGCTGCTGCAATTGGAGGAACGGATCGGCGCGTGGTTGACCGCGTTGCAATCGACGCCAGGGCACATCGTTGCCATTACCCATCCCTTTGTCATCCGCGCCGCGCTGACGCACGTGTTGCAGGGGGCGTCGTCCAGCCTGATCGACGTTGAACCCCTGTCGGCCGTCGAGTTGCGGTTCCATGGTCGCTGGCGGCTGCGGTTGACAGGCACTGACCCCGAGGACCTGCGGTGATGAAAAAACTCCTGGTTATCGGCATCGGTGCCGGCAATCCCGACTACATCACGATGCAGGCGGTCAAGGCGCTGAATCAGGTCGATGTTTTTTTTCTCATGGACAAGGGTGAGAGCAAAGACAAACTCATCGATCTGCGGCGCGAAATCTGCGAGCGCTACATCAGCGACCCCGATTACCGTTTTGTCGAAGCCCACAGCCCGGAGCGCGAGCGCGGTGAGGTGGACTACAGGACCAGTGTCGACGATCTGAACCTGGCCAAGCAGCAGATCTTCGAACGGCTGATCAGCGAGGAATTATCCGACGGCCAGTGTGGTGGTTTTCTGGTGTGGGGCGATCCGACGCTGTACGACAGCACCCTTCGTATTCTTCAGGCGATCCAGGCCGCGGGCGCCTGCGCGTTCGAGTTCGAGGTCATCCCCGGCATTACCAGCGTCCAGGCATTGGCGGCACAGCACAAGGTGCCGCTCAACCAGATTGGCCGCTCGGTTGAAATCACCACAGGCCGGCGTTTGGCGGCGGGGCAGGTGAGCGATGCCGAGAGCCTGGTGGTGATGCTCGATGCTCAGGATGCTTACCGTCAGGTGGTGGATCAGGACACCGAGATTTACTGGGGCGCCTATTTGGGGACGCCGGACGAAATCCTGATCAGCGGCAAGCTCAAGGATGTGGCGGATGAAATCGAACGGGTGCGCAAGGCTGCGCGGCTGGCCAATGGCTGGATCATGGATACCTATCTGCTGCGCAAGCCTTGATTAGTCGGTGACCGGGCTGACGCCTTCGCGAGCAAGCCCGCTCCCACAGGGAACTGCATTTCAAATGTGGGAGCGGGCTTGCTCGCGAAGAGGCCCTCGAGAACACCTCAAAAACCAGCACTGCCCCCACGCCCAAACCGCTCCCGATACACCGACGGCGGCACACCAACCACTGTGCGAAAGGCCACCCGGAAGCTTTCCACCGAGCGATAACCACAACGTTCGGCAATCTGCTCGGTGTTCTGGTCGCTGCTTTCCAGCAGTTCGCGGGCGCGGCCCAGGCGTTCGTGCTGCAACCAGGTTTTCGGTGACTGCCCACTGGCCTCGGTGAAGCGGCGCAGGAAGGTGCGTTCGCTCATGGCGGCTTCGCTGGCCAGGTCGCGCACTTCCAGCGGCTCGTGCAGACGCTCACGGGCCCACTGCATGACGCGGGAAAGATCGCTGCGCGGTGTAGGACTGACCGGCGTCGGAATGAATTGCGCCTGGCCACCGCTGCGTTGCGGCGACATGACCAGGCGTCGCGCCACGGAGTTAGCCACCTGGGTGCCGAAATCCCGTGCCACCAGATGCAGGCAGGCATCGATGCCCGCCGCGCTGCCGGCGGAGGTGATCAACTGGCCGGAATCGACATACAGCACGTCCGGGTCCACCAGGATGCCGGGAAAACGCTCGGCCAGTTCCGAGGTATAGCGCCAGTGCGTGGTCGCACCGCGCCCGTCGAGCAACCCGGTGGCGGCGAGGACGAAAACACCGGAGCAGATCGACAGCAACCGGGCCCCCCGCGCATGGGCCTGGCGCAGGGCGGCGACCAGTTCCGCCGGCACCGCGGCACTGCGGTCGCGCCAGCCGGGGATGATGATGGTGCGGGCATCGGCGAGCATTTCCATGCCGCCATCGGCCAGGACCTGGATGCCGCCCATGGCACGCATCGGGCCTTGATCGACAGCGACGATACGATGCTCGTACCACGGGAAATCGAACTCGGGTCGTGCCAGGCCGAAGATCTCCACGGCAATGCCGAACTCGAACGTACAGAGGCCGTCGTAGGCCAGAATCGCGACCAATCCAGGGCTGGAGTGCATTTGGCGGAAAGTTCCCGGTGAGTGTCTTGTGCGCCACTTTAGCTGCAAGTGGCTGGCGGATAAAGTCTTCCTACACCCACCGATACTTTGGAGTACACAGCATGACCAGTCTGGTTCGCGAAATTCCCGCCGCCCCATCGGCCATCGCCCTGATGCATTTCAGTAACCGTCTGACTTTCGAAACTGATTGTTCCGACGTTCACGCCAGCCAGCAGGGCGCTGAAGTCGATTTCATTCTGGTGGATGTGCGCGGCCCGCTGGCGTTCGAACGCGGGCATGTACCGGGAGCGATCAACATTCCCGGGCGTTTGCTGACTGCCGAAGGCTTGGCCGATTATCCGAAGAACAGCCTGTTCGTGGTGTATTGCGCCGGGCCGCACTGCAACGGCGCGAACAAGGCAGCAGTGAAACTGGCGGCCCTGGGTTATCCGGTCAAGGAAATGATCGGCGGCGTGACCGGGTGGCTGGATGAAGGGTTTGAGTTGAGTGCCGGGGTGCAGCGGCCCGCTCGTGACGTGATTGGTTGCGAATGCTGATCTTCAAACACCGCTGATCATTGTGGCGAGGGGGCTTGCCCCCGTTGGGTTGCGCAGCAACCCCAGAATCTCGGAAATGGTCGAGAGTTTTGGGAGCGCTTCGCACTCCAACGGGGGCAAGCCCCCTCGCCACAGGCAAGCCCCTCGCCACAGCTATGTATTTCAGCTACAGGCAGCAGTCGCCCACCACTCATCCAGCGTCGCCTCCAGCCACCCGGCCACCGCTGCGTAATCCGCACCGTCCTGCGGCTCGCGTGGCAACGGCGACTCATCGCCAAAATGCGCATTGAGCATGGCCACCGACTCGGCGTTCCACTCCGGATGAAACTGCAACCCCAGCCGCGTCGGCCCGGCGCGGTACATCTGCTGCGCACAGTGCGCGCTGCTGGCCAACAACTGCGCGGCAGGCGGCAGGTCGATGGCGTCTTCGTGCCACTCCAGCACCTTCAGCGTTTGCCCATCGATAAAGGTCACCGTGGTCCATCCGGTTTCGGTCCGGTCCATTCGCCGGACATTCCCGCCCAGGCTCAACGCCAGCAACTGCGCCCCCAGGCAGATGGCGAACACGGCCGCACCCAGCTCCAGACTGCCTCCGAGCCATTGCCGTTCGGCTTCCAGCCAGGCCGGGCCGGCATTGGATTCATAAGGCCCGCCCAGCAGGATCACGGGATCGGCGTTGACGGGCGGCAATTGGCCGAGGTCGGCGCGAAACACCTTCAGCGCCAGCCCTCGGGATTCGGCCCAAACGGCGATGGCGCCGGGACCTTCGGCGCGGTGGTGCTGGATCAGGTTCAACGTGGGCATCGCGCTACTCTCGATGGGACGCAAGGGCGCTCAATGTGCCGTAAAACACCCGGTGTCGCCAGTCGTCCCGTTTTGTCGGATACAGCCGAAAATGCTGTAGGCCTGGCGTGAAAACGCGGCATGTCCGACAGACTTTGCACCGTCATGGCGCTTTAGCCTCTTGGGCTCGATCCCGGCGCCACTTTTTTATAAATATTTGTCGCCTCGGCGTAATTTACCCGCCTGTAGCCGCTCTAGACTGCCGGCCACTTCGGTTTGCGCCCACAAAGCCATGACCGAACGCTGCCAATCGAAGCTGCCAATAAAAGCCTCCGCACACAGGAGTTATAAATGAAGAAGCTAGTGATGTTCGGTGCCCTGGCACTGTCGATGTTGTCCCTGACCGCCGTGGCCGAAGACGCCAAGCCGATCCGCATCGGTATCGAAGCCGGCTACCCGCCATTCTCGATGAAAACCCCAGACGGCAAACTCACCGGTTTCGACGTGGACATCGGCGACGCCCTGTGCGAGCAGATGAAGGTCAAGTGCACCTGGGTCGAGCAAGAGTTCGACGGCCTGATCCCCGCGCTGAAGGTCAAGAAAATCGACGCCATCCTGTCGTCCATGACCATCACTGACGATCGCAAGAAGAACGTCGATTTCACCATCAAGTACTACCACACCCCGGCGCGCTTCGTGATGAAGGAAGGCACCGACGTCAAGGACCCGCTGACCGAGCTCAAGGGCAAGAAAGTCGGTGTCCTGCGCGCCAGTACCCACGACCGCTTCGCCACTGAAGTGCTGCAACCAGCGGGGATTGCCCTGGTGCGCTACGGCTCCCAGCAGGAAGCCAACCTGGACATGGTCTCCGGCCGCATTGACGCGCTGCTGGCCGACTCGGTCAACCTGGACGACGGTTTCCTGAAAACCGACGCCGGTAAAGGTTTTGCCTTCGTCGGCCCTGAGTACAACGATCCGAAATACTTCGGTGGCGGCGCCGGCATTGCCGTGCGCAAGGGCGATACTGCCCTGGCCGAGCAATTCAACAAAGCCATCACCGACATCCGCGCCAACGGCAAGTACAAGCAAGTGCAGGACAAGTACTTCAAGTTTGACGTTTACGGCGAGTAAGCGAGCGGGCTGAAAAAATGGCAATCGTTGGCGCGGTTGCCATTTTTTTTGTGCTTTCTTTCTATTGAAACGAGAAACCTGTGGGAGCGGGCTTGCTCGCGAAGACGTCGGTACATTCAGCATTGATGTTGCCTGACACGACGCTTTCGCGAGCAAGCCCGCTCCCACAGGTGATCTCACCGTACAGACATCAGGAGTCTCCCCCATGCAACGCATCGACCACCCATTGCCCTGGAGCCACCTGGGCACCGAGCGTACCCTCAGCGTGTTTCGTTATGGCGCAGGCCCGCGCAAGGTGTACATCCAGGCCAGCCTGCACGCCGACGAACTGCCGGGCATGCGCACGGCCTGGGAGTTGAAAAAGCGCCTGGCCGAACTTGAGCAGCAGGGCCAATTGAAGGGTGTGGTCGAACTGGTGCCGGTGGCCAACCCCATTGGCCTGGACCAGCACCTGCAAGGCAGCCACATGGGGCGCTTCGAGCTCGGCAGCGGCAAGAACTTCAACCGCTCGTTCGTCGAACTCAGCGCGCCGGTGGCCGGGTTGATCGGTGATCGCCTCGGCAGCGATGCCCAGGCCAACATCGCGTTGATTCGCCAGGCCATGGGCCAGGTCCTCGACGACTTGCCGGCAGCGACATCGCAGCTGGAAGCAATGCACCGCCTGTTGTTGCGCCATGCCTGCGACGCCGATATCACCCTCGACCTGCATTGCGACTTCGAAGCGGCGATCCACATCTACGCGTTGCCGCAGCACTGGCCTCAATGGCAATCCCTGGCGGCGCGCCTGAAGGCCGGCGTGGCGTTGTTGTGTGAAGATTCCGGCGGCAGCTCGTTCGATGAGTCCTGTTCTTCACCATGGTTGCGCCTGGCCAGGATGTTTCCGGCGGCGGCGATTCCACCGGCCAACCTGGCGACCACGCTGGAACTGGGCAGCATGGGCGACACCCGCATCGACCAGGCCCAGGCCAATTGCGAGGCCATTCTCGGTTTCCTCGCCGAACAGGGTTTCATCTCCGGCACCTGGCCGGCGGCACCGGCCGAATGCTGTGAAGGCATGCCGTTCGAAGGCACCCAATACCTGTTCGCACCGCATCACGGCGTGGTCAGTTTCCTGCGGGAAGCCGGGGAGTGGGTGGAGAAGGGCGATGCGCTGTTCGAGGTGGTCGACCCGTTGAACGACAAAGTCACCACCGTGCAGGCCGGCACCAGTGGCGTGCTGTTTGCCATCGACCGTGGGCGTTATACCCAGCCGGGGACCTGGCAGGCGAAAGTTGCCGGGCGCGAGGCGATTCGGGCGGGCAAGTTGATTAACGACTGAGCCGGGGATTTTTGCAGGCTGTTCGGGCCTCTTCGCGAGCAAGCCCGCTCCCACACTGGATCGTTGTTGCACACCTATTCTGTGTTCACTGAAGATCCAATGTGGGAGCGGGCTTGCTCGCGAAGACGGCATCCGCCACGCCCGAGATGTTCCTGCCTACTGACCAGTGTTAGGCTCTTCCCCGAATCCTGCATTCCGAGAAGGAAGACCCATGTTGAAGATTCTCGCGCTGCTCACGCTCCTGGCATCCTCTGCCGTCCACGCCCAAACCCCGCTGCAAACCGACCTGCCGCTCAAGTACCTGGAGCAGGCCAACGCCGATTCGAACCATCAACCCCTGGTGATTTTCCTCCACGGTTACGGCAGTAACGAGCAGGACCTGTTCGGCATCAAGGATGACTTGCCCGCGTCTTACACCTACCTGTCGGTGCAGGCACCCTTGGTGTTGGAGGCGGGCAGTTACCAGTGGTTTCGCAAGAAGGGCGAAGGGGCCTACAACGGCGAGACCGATGATCTGAAGTCCAGCGGCCAGGTGCTGCTGGATTTCGTCGCACAGGCCACGAAGAAATATCACACCGAACCCGAGAAGGTGTACCTGGTGGGATTCAGCCAGGGCGCGATCATGTCCTACGAGGTAGGCCTGCGACATCCCGAGGCGCTGGGTGGCATCGCTGCGCTGAGCGGACGGATTCTGCCAGTGCTCAAGGATGAGCTCAAACCGGATGAAAAGCGCCAGTCGCTGGCGATTTTCATCGGTCATGGCGAGCAGGACAAACGCCTTCCCTACAGCGACGGCAGCGAAGCCAACAGCTTGCTGCAGAGCGTGTCGCTCGAGCCTGAGTTTCACGGCTATCCCGGTGTCGGCCACAACATCAGCGCCGACGAGATCCAGGATCTGAGCGCCTGGCTGCAGCGTCTGAACCCTTGAGCCTTACTTTCCGCTGACGATCTGTTTGATCAGGGTTTCGTGGGCCGCCATGTCGCCGGGACGGGAGATCACCTGAATCACCGCCATGCGGGTGCCGGATGCTGCCATCAGCGTGGTGGTGAGGGTCATGCCGCCGCCCTGGGTGGCGGTGCCGTCTACCTGGCGCAGGCCCAGCCCGGTTTTCTGGGTCAGGCTTTTCTCGCTCAGTTTGTTGTAGTCGGGCAGGGACTTGTGTTGCGCCGAATCGAAGTCAGCCACGGTGCCGTCGAGGAACTCGCCGTCGTTGTCCTTGACGCTGATACCTTTGGGCAGGGTGTTTTCCGCGGCGATCACCACGGTCTTGGTGGTCGCATTGCTGTACAGGGTGCCGCTGGCGCCGTCCGGGCTGGCGGGCAGCGGGTTGGCGCTGAAACCCTTGGGCAGGTTGAAGGTGAACTTGCCGCCGAGCATCGAGACTTTCTGGGCCGGCGCATCGCTGGCAGTGGCCTGGGCGGCCTGCGCATTCAAAGCCCCCAGGCCGGTAACCGCTGCCAGCAGCAGGACAAGGGCTTTTTTACTCAACAATGACATCGAAATCTCCAGGGACGAACGCGCGGTGGGGCGCGATCATCCCATGGAGGATGTGATGCATTCCAGCGTGCTCTAACGAGCGGTCACTTGAGTGAGGTCGCTTACCTGTGGCGAGGGGGCTTGCCCCCGTTGGGTTGCGTAGCGACCCTCAAAATCTCGGGAATTGTCGGAGAGCTTGGGAGCGCTTCGCACTCCAACGGGGGCAAGCCCCCTCGCCACAGGCAAGCTCCCTCGCCACAGTGATCACTTTTTTCATCACCCTCGAAGGCTGAAACCTTCGGATTACGCCTGGTTTTGCGGGAACAGGTTGCGACGGGTTTCTTCGTCGAATTCGGCCTTGAGCACCAGTTGCTCTTTCAGGCCATGGGCACGCTGGGCGGCCGGGCGGGCGCTGACTTCATCGTACAGGCGCTTGACGTTCGGGTAGGCCGCCAGGCCGTTTTCGCCAAGGATGTAGGGCGCGTAGTTGGCCCAGCCCCACAGGGCCATGTCGGCGATGCTGTAGGTGTCGCCGGCCAGGTACTGATGCTGGGCCAGGCGTTCGTCGAGGATGCGGTAGTGGCGTTCGACTTCCTTGAAGTAACGGTTTTTCGCGTAGGGCAGATCTTCCGGAGCGTGGTGCAGGAAGTGCACCGCCTGGCCGGAGAACGGCGACAGGCCGGTGCCGATGAACATCAACCACGAGAGCATTTCGGCCTGGCCGGCAGCAGTGGTCGGCACAAAGCGCTGATGTTTCTGCGCCAGGTGCAGCAGGATCGCCTGGGAGTCGAACACAGTGGCGTCGCCATCCACCAGTGCGGGCACCTTGGCGTTCGGGTTGATTGCCAGGAAGGCTGGCTGGTGTTGCTCGCCCTTGAAGGTGTCGACGCCGATCAATTCGTAGGGCGTTTGCAGTTCTTCGAGCAGCAGGGCAACTTTCATCGGGTTCGGCGAAGGGTGGAAAAAGAATTTCATGGTGTAGGCCTCAGTCGGGTAGGGGGTGGAACTGAGGCTGATGTTGAAGCAAACCTGTTCGATTGACGTGCAAGGGTGTTGTTCTACTCGTGCGAAACAATCGAACGGGTTACCGGGGCTTTTTCGGGCGCCTGTGCGGTGGCAATCACCGCGCCGGCGATGATCAGCAATGCCGGCACGATCAGGATCGGGCTGGCGTGGCCATGGCCGACGACGATCAGCAGCATGGTCGAAATCAGCGGTGCCAGATAAGACAGTGCCCCCAGCGTCGCCAGGTTGCCGTGCTTGGTGGCGTGGTCCCAGGCGAAAAATGCCAGGCCTGCCGGGCCCAGGCCGAGGACGACAAGCGCCGCCCATTGTTTGATATCGGGCCACACAGTGGTTTCGAAGGCCAGGTGGCAGACCAGCCCGACAGCGGCCGACATGCCGCAGATTCCACCGATGATGCTGCTTGGCACCGCGCTGAAACGACGGTTGAACACCGAGTAGCCAGCCCAGATCAGTGCACAGCCGAACGCCGCCAGATACCCGGCGACCGGCATCGTCGCGGCCGAATGGGTCGCTCGTT
Source organism: Pseudomonas sp. P5_109 (assembly GCF_034009455.1). NCBI lineage: Bacteria > Pseudomonadati > Pseudomonadota > Gammaproteobacteria > Pseudomonadales > Pseudomonadaceae > Pseudomonas > Pseudomonas sp. P5_109. Next base: position 4,374,835 of record NZ_CP125380.1, on the reverse strand, counting down.
GCTGCATGATGAACGCCGTGCCCGCCAGGCCCAGCACCGCGCCGAGCACCTGGCGCTTGTGCAGCTTTTCTCCGGCGGCGAAGGCCGACAGCAGTACCAGTATCAACGGCCACAGGTAATTGATCAGGCTGGCTTCGGCGGCAGGCGCGACCTTGAGCGCGAAGAAGTACAGCGCGTGATAGACGAAAATGCCGATGAAACCGGTGGCCCACACGGCCCAGGGTTGGCGCCAGCTGCTGAACCCGGCCAGACCGTGGCGGCCGAGGGTGATCAGGCTCGCGGCAAAGGCCACGCCGAAACTCAAGGTCAGCAGTTCAAAGGGCGGGATGCCTTCGGTGAGGGTGGTCAACAACGCCAGGCAAGACCAGAGGAAGATCGCAATCACGCCCACGGCGGTCGCCGAACGGGCATTGCGCAAGCGAGATGCAGTCATGTCTGTTCCTTCAGCGCGTAGAGGCGGGCAACATCCTGGCCCGATGACATCATGCAGCTTAGCGTTTGATCGCCGTTCCTCCAGTGTCTGTCGTCGGGCCGACCGGCCGCGCGAGCAAGCGTTTGGTCACGCCCAGCATGGCCACCGACACTGCGACGCCCAGCACAAACGCGTTCATCCCCAGCGTCGGCAAGGTCAGGGCCAACACCAGGCAGAACGCGGCGAACGAATACATGCCAGTGGCAGTGGCGCGCAGCAACGCGGCGGTAAAGGCCGGGCCACGGGTTTGCTGGGAGAACACCGCCATCACGCTGCCCAATACCGGGAACACCGCCAGCAGGCCGCTCCAGCGGTCGCCGACGGTGCTGGCCAGCAGTGTCACGACCAACGTGAGCAAGGCACCGGCCACCATGCGCAGCAGAAGCTTGTCGGATTTTGGCGGCGGGCCACTGAGTAGCGGTTGCACGGTGGGAAACAGGTACGGCGCGGCGAGCAGCGCGGTCGCGGCGGCGCACACCGAAAAAACCAGGGATGCCGGGATCAGCGACAGGACAACCGCCACCGCCGCCCAGACCGCCAGCGAGATCAACAACGCCAGCGGCCATCCGGCCCGTTGTGCGACCTGGGCGTAGGTCACGCAAAACGCAATCATCGCGAACATCGCCGACAGCGCGGCGGTAGCCGATTGCGCGGCGAACGCCTCGCCTTGCTCCAGGGCGAGGAACAACAGGATCGGCCCGACCACCACCGGCAACCCCGACAGCCAACCGGCCACGCTCGGCCCCCAGCGTTTGCCAGCCAGGGAAATCAGCAGCAGGAAGCCTGGGATTACCAGTAGTTTAAGGATCAACACGCGCATGTCTCCGACCTGTGTGAGGTGGCAACGGTAACATCGCATCGGCTGGATTTTGTATACAAAAATAAAAGCTTCTTCACGCAATCCCGGGAAACACCGATAACGCAACACCTGTAGGAGCCAGCTTGCTGGCGATGGACTCGAGTGCACCGCGTTTATCCGGTTTACGCGCGTTATCGTTGACGACCATCGCTGGCAAGCCAGCTCCTACACGGGACCGCGTGACCTACGCGCCCTGTAGGAGCCGGCTTGCTGGCGATGGACTCGAGTGCGCTGCGTTTATCCGGTTTACGCGCGTTATCGTTAACGACCATCGCTGGCAAGCCAGCTCCTACACGGGACCGCGTGACCTACGCACCTGTAGGAGCCGGCTTGCTGGCGATGGACTCGAGTGCGCCGCGTTTATCCGGTTTACCAGCGTTATCGTTAACGACCATCACTGGCAAGCCAGCTCCTACACGGGACCGCGAGACCTACGCGCCCTGTAGGAGCCGGCTTGCTGGCGATGGACTCGAGTGCGCCGCGTTTATCCGGTTTACCAGCGTTATCGTTAACGACCATCACTGGCAAGCCAGCTCCTACACGGGACCGCGAGACCTACGCGCCCTGTAGGAGCCGGCTTGCTGGCGATGGACTCAAGTGCGCCGCGTTTATCCGGTTTACCAGCGTTATCGTTAACGACCATCACTGGCAAGCCAGCTCCTACACGGGACCGCGAGACCTACGCGCCCTGTAGGAGCCGGCTTGCTGGCGATGGACTCGAGTACGCCGCGTTTATCCGGTTTACGCGCGTTATCGTTAACGACCATCGCTGGCAAGCCAGCTCCTACACGGGACCGCGTGACCTACGCACCTGTAGGAGCCGGCTTGCTGGCGATGGACTCGAGTACGCCGCGTTTATCCGGTTTATGCGCGTTATCGTTGACGACCATCGCTGGCAAGCCAGCTCCTACACGGGACCGCGTGACCTACGCACCCTGTAGGAGCCGGCTTGCTGGCGATGGACTCTAGTGCGCCGCGTTTATCCGGTTTACGCGCGTTATCGTTGACGACCATCGCTGGCAAGCCAGCTCCTACACGGGACCGCGTTGGCGATGGACCCAGGTGCGCCGGGTTTATCCGGTTCACACGCGTTATCCCTCGAAATTGTACGAAAGGGGCTTTTGCGTCTCCTGATTTTTGCGATGATCACCACCTGCCTGAGAGCCTTCCCACCTGTTGATGGATCATCGTGTGAACTTCAGTTTTTTGCCCAAGACCGCGACTGCGCCGTTTTGTCCGCCGGAAGTGGCCGGCAGCGTCGCCGTCGACCCGCGTGCGTCGTTCTTCAAACGTGTCCTGCGCTTTGCCGGGCCGGGGTTGTTGGTGTCCATCGGTTACATGGACCCGGGCAACTGGGCTACCGCCATCGAGGCCGGTTCGCGGTTCGGCTACAGCCTGCTGTTCGTGGTGCTGCTGGCGAGTCTGGCGGGAATGGTGGTGCAGTGCCTGTGTTCGCGCCTGGGCATTGCCACCGGGCGTGACCTGGCGCAATTGTCAAGGGAGCGCTACAGCACGCGCACCGCTCGCACGCAGTGGTTTCTGGCGGAGATCTCGATCATCGCCACCGACCTCGCCGAGGTGCTCGGCTGCGCGCTGGCGTTCCATTTGTTGCTCGGTTGCTCGCTGACCTTCGGCATCGCCCTCACGGCCTTCGACACCTTGTTGGTGCTGGCCTTGCAGAACCGTGGTTTCCGTCGGCTCGAAGCGATCAAGCTGGTACTGGTCGGGACCATCGGCGTGTGCTTCTTCGTCGAGTTGCTGCTGATCAAGCCCTACTGGCCCGATGTCGCCCGCGGTTTCACGCCATCGCTGTCGGCCATCGGCGATGCGGCGCCGCTGTACCTGGCCATCGGCATCCTCGGGGCCACGGTCATGCCGCATAACCTGTACCTGCACACGTCCATCGTGCAAACCCGGTTGATCGGCAAGGACCTGGCCAGCAAGCAGGACGCAGTCAAGCTGGCGCGTATCGACACCATCGGTTCCCTGGCACTGGCGCTGCTGGTCAACGCGGCGATCCTGATTCTGGCGGCGGCAGCCTTCCATCAGTCCGGGCACACCGATGTCGTGGACATCCAGGATGCCTATCACCTGCTCGACCCACTGGTGGGAGGGGCCTTGGCCAGTGTGTTGTTTGGCGTGGCATTGCTGGCCTCGGGGCAGAGTTCGACCTTCACCGGCACCATCGCCGGCCAGGTGATCATGGAAGGGTTCCTCAACCTGCGCATTCCCTGCTGGCAACGGCGCCTGATCACGCGCGGGCTGGCGCTGATCCCGGCGTTCATCGGCGTGTGGCTGATGGGCGATGACGCCATCGGCAAGTTGCTGGTGTTGAGTCAGGTGGTGTTGAGTTTGCAGTTGCCGTTCGCGTTGTACCCGTTGATTCGCATGACCAACGATCACTCGCTCATGGGGCCGCTGGTGAACCGGCTGCCGACGCGGGTGTTGGCGTGGGGGTTGTTTGTCGTGATCAGTGGGGCGAACAGTTGGTTGATTCTGCAGTTTCTGGGCTGACCCGTCGGGCCTCTTCGCGAGCAAGCCCGCTCCCACAGGGTAATGCGGTCAACTGTGGGAGCGGGCTTGCTCGCGAAGAACGATGACTCGGTCCACCTGAAAAAATGCAGGCAAAAAAGAACCCGGTGTGTGGCGAGGGGGCTTGCCCCCGTTGGGTTGCGCAGCAACCCCAGAATCTCGGCAATAGTCGAGTATTTTGGGAGCGCTTCGCACTCCAACGGCGGCAAGCCCCCTCGCCACAGGGCACCGGGTGTGTTGCCAGGCGGCGACAGATCTTCGTGGGTCCCCGCGCCGTCTGTTGAACGCTTTTAAGCCCTTTCGAGCGCCAGTGCCACGCCCTGACCACCACCGATACACAGGGTGGCGAGGCCTTTCTTGGCGTCGCGCTTGAGCATTTCATGCAGCAGGGTCACTAGTACGCGGCAACCCGAGGCACCGATCGGGTGACCCAGGGCGATGGCGCCGCCGTTGACGTTGACCTTGTTCAAGTCCCATTCCAGGTCCTTGGCTACCGCCAGCGACTGCGCGGCGAAGGCTTCGTTGGCTTCGATCAGGTCTAGTTGGTCGATGTTCCAGCCGGCCTTGTCCAGGCAACGACGGGTGGCCGACACCGGGCCGATGCCCATGATTGCCGGGTCGACGCCTGCGTTGGCGTAGGCGGCGATTTTTGCCAGCACTGGCAAACCCAGGGCCTTGGCTTTTTCGGCGCTCATCAGGATCACGGCCGCGGCGCCGTCGTTCAGTGACGAAGCGTTGCCGGCGGTTACCGAACCGTCCTTCTTGAAGGCTGGCTTGAGCTTGCCCAGGGACTCGGCGGTGGTGCCGGCCCGTGGCTGCTCGTCGGTGGCGAAGGACAGCGGATCGCCCTTGCGCTGCGGGATCAGGATCGGGGTGATTTCATCGACGAAGCGCCCGGCTTCGATGGCGGCCACGGCCTTCTGCTGTGAGGCTGCCGCGAAGGCATCCTGCTGCTCGCGAGTCAGGCTGTACTTCTCGGCCAGGTTCTCGGCGGTGATGCCCATGTGGTAGTCGTTGAACGCATCCCACAGGCCATCGCTGATCATGGTGTCGACGATTTGCGCGTGTCCCATGCGCAGGCCGGTGCGGGCGCCGGGCATGACGTAGTTGGCCAGGCTCATGTTTTCCTGGCCACCGGCGATGATCACCTCGGCATCGCCGCAGCGGATCGCCTGGGCACCCAGGTGCAGGGCCTTGAGGCCCGAGCCGCAGACCTTGTTCAGGGTCATGGCCGGCACGGCGAACGGCAGGCCGGCCTTGATCGCGGCCTGGCGCGCAGGGTTTTGCCCGGCGCCGGCGGTCAGCACCTGGCCCATGATCACTTCATCGACTTCGGCCGGATCCAGGCCGGTTTGCGCCAGCAACTGGCGGATCACCGCAGCGCCGAGGTCGACGGCGGACACATTGGCCAGCGATCCCTGGAAACTGCCGATCGCGGTGCGCGTGGCGGCAACAATGACGACTTCTTGCATGGAATGATTCCTCACTGGGCAGCGAACTGCATTTCCGGCACGTGGTCCGGCACGATCAGTTTACCGGCAGTCTTGGCGACGATCTCTTCGACGCTGACGCCCGGTGCACGCTCTTTCAGAATGAACGCGCCGTTTTCGATTTCCAGGTAGGCCAGGTCGGTCAACACGCGCTTGATGCAACCGGCGCCGGTCAGCGGCAGGCTGCATTGCGACAACAGCTTGGACTCACCGTCCTTGGACGCGTGGGTCATGATCACGATGATGTTGTCGGCGCCGGCCACCAGGTCCATCGCGCCGCCCATGCCCTTGACCAGCTTGCCGGGGATCATCCAGGAAGCGATGTTGCCTTGCACGTCCACTTCAAAGGCGCCCAGCACGGTCAGGTCGACATGACCACCGCGAATCATCGCGAAGGACTCGGCCGAGGAGAAAATCGAAGCGCCGATGCGCGCGGTCACCGTTTGCTTGCCGGCGTTGATCATGTCGGCATCGATGGTTTCTTCGGTAGGAAACGGACCCATGCCCAGCAGGCCGTTTTCCGACTGCAGCATGACCTCCATGCCTTCGGGGATGTAGTTGGCGACCAGGGTCGGAATACCGATGCCCAGGTTCACGTAGAAGCCGTCCTGCATTTCGCGGGCGACGCGTTGAGCCATTTGTTCGCGGGAAAGTGCCATTGTCGTTATTCCTTCATTCGGTCCGGGGGCAGGGGATCACTTACGCACGGTGCGCTGTTCGATGCGCTTCTCGAACGTGCCGCAGATGATCCGGTCGACGTAGATGCCAGGGGTGTGGATCTGCGCCGGGTCCAGCTCGCCGGGTTCGACGATTTCTTCGACTTCGACCACGGTGATCTTGCCGGCGGTGGCGGCCAGCGGGTTGAAGTTCTGCGCGGTATGGCGATAGATCACGTTACCGAAATGGTCGGCTTTCCAGCCTTTGACGATGGCGAAGTCGCCGGTGATGGACTCTTCCATCAGGTACTTGCGGCCATGGAATTCGCGCACTTCCTTGCCGTCGGCAACTGGAGTGCCAACGCCGGTGGCGGTGAAGAAGGCCGGGATGCCGGCGCCGCCCGCGCGCATTTTTTCGGCGAGGGTGCCTTGCGGGGTCAGGATGACTTCGATTTCGCCCTTGAGCAGTTGCTCTTCGAACAGCTTGTTTTCGCCGACGTAGGACGCTACCACTTTGCTGATCTGGCGGTCGGTCAGCAGTACGCCGAGGCCGAAACCGTCGACGCCGCAGTTGTTGGAGACCACGGTGAGGTCGCGAGTGCCCTTGCGCTTGATCTCGGCGATCAGGTTTTCCGGGATCCCGCACAGGCCGAAGCCGCCAGCGATCACGGTCATGCCGTCTTCAAGACCTGCCAGAGCTTCCTCGTAGGAACTCACGCGCTTGTCGAAACCTGCCATATGCACCTCTTTTATTCTTTGTGGGCGGCTGGCTAGCCGAATGGGATGGAGTGTCGCGCCGCTTGATTCATTTGTTAAGTTGTTTTTTAAGTCTGATTGATTGATAAAGCTCATTAAACGATGAAAAATGCAGACCTGTAGGAGCCGGCTTGCTGGCGAAGGCGGCGGATAAGGCCAACATCGATTTCGCCTGCCATATCGCTATCGCCGGCAAGCCGGCTCCTACAAGGTTCAGTGGTTCATTCATTCTGGAGCTAAGCGACCCATGACCGTCAAGCAGATCCGCGCCTTTCTGGCGGTGGCGCAAAGCCTGAGTTTTGCCGTGGCCTGCGAGCGCCTGCACCTGTCGCAATCGGCCCTGAGCCTGACCATCAAGGCGCTGGAAGAGGGCCTGGGCGGGCGCTTGTTCACCCGCAACACGCGCAACGTGGCACTCACCGCCGAGGGCGAATCCCTGGTGCCGCTGGCGCGCCGGCTGATCGCCGACTGGGACAATGTCGAGGATGAACTGCGTCAACGCTTCACCCTGCAGCGCGGTCGCGTGACCCTGGCGGCGATGCCGTCGTTCGCCGGCAACCTGCTGCCGCCGATCCTCAAGACGTTCCGCGCGCGTTATCCGAATGTCAACGTGACGGTCAACGACGTGATCAACGAGCAGGTGCTGGAAATGGTCCGTGACCGCCAGGTGGAACTGGGGGTGGCGTTCGAACCGACCATGAGTTCGTCGCTGCAATTCACGCCGTTGTACATCGACCGTTTCGTCGCGGTGGTGCCCCTGGATTCGGCATTGGCCGAACTCGATGACATCGACTGGCAGACCCTGCTCAAGGAACCGTTCATTACCTTGCAGCGTCCGTCGACGGTGCGGGTGATGCTGGAAGAACACTTGCAAGCCCGGGGCATGAAGCTGCCGGTGGAGTTTGAAAGCCATCAACTGGCGACGGTCGGGCGCATGGTCGCCAGTGGCCTGGGCGTGAGCGCGGTACCGGCGCTGTGTGCCGGGCAGATGCGCGAGCTGGGTGCGCGCTGCATTACCTTGCGCGACCCGGTGGTTGAGCGGGCGCTGGGGGTGTTGACGTTGCCGGGTGGAGAGCTGTCGGCGGCGGCGCAGGCGTTGTTTGATGTGCTGAAGGAGGAGAACCTGGGGCAGCGTTTCTCCACGAGCTGATCACAATCCCTGGTTCTGATCACAATACCTGTGGGAGCGGGCTTGCTCGCGAAGAGGCCGGCACATCCAATAGAGATATTGCCTGACCCACCGCTTTCGCGAGCAAGCCCGCTCCCACAGGGTTTTGTGTTGATCAGCTAGAGAGGCGTTCTGCCAATAAGGGGAGTAGTCGCTCGCACGACCCCTCGATCTTCAAATCCAGCATCTCATCTGCCCGGGTCTTGCCCAGGTTGATCGCGATCAGTGGCTTGCCCTGGTCCACCACCGCCCGGCACAGGCGAAACGCCGAATAGGCCATCAACGAAGACCCGATTACCAACAACCCGGCAGCCTGTTCAACGGCGGCCATGGCCTTGGGCTGCCGTGGCCTGCGCGACGTTCTCGCCAAAGAACACCACATCCGGCTTCATCCGCTCCCCGGCGCAATACGGGCAGTGCGGGACCCGGAAGCGTGCCTCGAAGGCCGGGTCGAGCAAGGTGTCGCCGTCCGGCGCCTGAACCGCGTCGACGCCGGCCAGGTACGGGTTCTGGGTTTCCATCAGGCGCTGGATCGAATCGCGCTCGCTGCGCTGGCCGCAATCCAGGCACAACACCCGGTGCAAACTACCGTGCAGTTCAATCACGTCATGGCTGCCGGCCTGGTCGTGCAGGGTGTCGACGTTCTGGGTGATCAAGGCGCTGATCTGTCGCGTGCCTTGCAAGCGGGCCAGGGTGTCGTGGGCCACGTTCGGCTGCGCCTGACGCACCCGTGGCCAGCCGAGCATCGCCCGCGCCCAGTAACGACGCCGGGATTGCGCGGCCGAGAGAAATTCCTGATACATCATTGGCTGCCGGCCACGGCGCACACCCTGGTTGTCGCGATAGTCCGGGATGCCCGAAGGCGTGCTGATACCGGCTCCGGTCAGCACGGCAAACGGCTGATTCGCCATGAGCTGATGGAGGTGATCGAGATGGTCACGGGTCTGACGGTCGAGCATGCCGGGAAACCTGTAGGAGCGAGCTTGCTCGCGATGGTAGCCAACGATAACACTGTAAGCCTGACACCCCGCGCAGTGATCACGTTTTTCGCGAGCAAGCTCGCTCCTACAGATGGCGGTGTGGGTTACTTGCGCGCCTCCAGGATCAGGTTGAACGGCGTTTCCGTGGCCCGGCGAAACGAACTGAACCCGGCCTCATTGAACACCTTGCGCAACCGCGCTTCACCGGCCTGGGCGCCGAGGCCGAGGCCGACTTCCTGGGACAGCGAGTTGGGTGTGCAGATGAAGGTCGAGGCGGCGTAGAACAGGCGTCCGACCGGGTTGATGTTGTCGTCGAGCGAGTCGTTGGCGTAGGGCTCGACCAGCAACACCGTGCCGTCTTCCTTCAGCGACTCATAGGCATGTTTGGCTGCGCCCACCGGGTCGCCCATGTCGTGCAGGCAGTCGAAGTAGCAGATCAGGTCGTAGTCGCTGCCGGGGAAGCTTTTTGCGTTGCCCTGGAAGAACCGGACCCGGTCGGACACACCGCCTTCTTCGGCCCGCTGGGTGGCGACGGTGACCGATGGCGCGTGGTAGTCGAAGCCGACGAAACGCGAATCCGCATACGCCTGGGCCATGATCACCGTGGACGCGCCATGACCGCAGCCGATGTCCGCCACTTTGGCCCCGGCTTCCAGCTTGGCCACCACGCCATCGAGGGCCGGCAACCATTCGGCGATCAAATGCGCTTTATAGCCGGGGCGGAAGAAACGTTCGGTGCCGCTGAACATGCACGGATGGTGATCGCCCCAGGGCAGGGCGCCGTCGCCGCGCATGGCATTGACCAGCTTGTCCTTGTCATGGAAAAACGACGCGACCACACCGATACCCCCGGCGATATAGACCGGTGAATCTTCGATGGCCAGTGCCAGGGCTTGCTCTTCAGGGAGGCGGAACTGGCCGTCGCGGTGTTCCATGTAGCCGGAGGCGGCGTGGGCGCTGAGCCATTCACGCAGCAGGCGGGTGTTGCAGCCGGTTTTTTCGGCAAGGGTTTCGGGAGTGATCGGCTGGCTGTCGGCCATCGCCCGGTACAGGCCGAGCTCTTCGCCAAGGATGACGTTGGCGAGCATCGCCGCGCCGCCCATGTCATTTACCAGTTTGCCCATGAAATCGTTGAGTCTGGCCTCGTCCATCACGTGTGCTCCTTTGGCAGGATCACGGTCCAGGGGCGCTGTATTGGCGAGGCGTTCGCCGCTGGGCGGTGGTCGTGGGAATGTGCAGGACGCTGAGCGGGTCCTGGGTGCAGTAAGTTTAGTCCGGGGCTTGTACCGCGCGGCCTGGTGCGACGAAAGCAACATGTTCCTGACCGACGCTGGACCCTGTGGGAGCGGGCTTGCCCGCGAAGGGGCCGGCACATTCAAAAGCGATGTTGACTGACCCACCGCCTTCGCGGGCAAGCCCGCTCCCACAGGGATCAGCAGTGCTCGCAAAGATCGTGTGTATCCCACTGTATCCAGAACCCTTCCTGACACAGTGACCTCCTGTTCCGCCCCCAGCCGAACACAGTCCCGATACACCCCTTCGATTAACTGTGTCTCAAGGCGGGCACTGGCTCGCGTCCTTGAACCTCTTGCGAGATCGACCCCATGCAGACACCCATTTCCCCCGTAGTCAAGGCCAGCGCAGGGCTTGGCCTGCGTCGCGGTTTACTCAAAGACCTGCAAGCGGCCCCGGCCGGCCATTTCGACTTTCTGGAGGTCGCTCCGGAAAACTGGATCGGCATCGGTGGCGCCCACGGCGCGGCATTGCGGGCGCTGGCCGAGCGCTATCCGTTGTCGTGTCACGGCCTGTCCCTGTCCCTTGGCGGACCGTCGCCGCTGGACGTCGGTTTTTTGCAGGAAGTCCGGGGTTTTCTCGATCACTACAACGTGCCGCTGTACAGCGAGCATCTGAGCTACTGCAGCGATGACGGTCACCTGTACGACCTGTTGCCGCTGCCGTTCACCGAAGAGGCGGTGCACCACGTCGCCGCGCGGATCCGCCAGGCCCAGGACATCCTCGGTCGGCGCCTGGCGGTGGAAAACGTGTCCTACTACGCGGCGCCCCAGCAGGACATGGACGAGGTGACGTTCACCAATGCGGTGTTGCGCGAGGCTGATTGCGACTTGCTGCTGGACGTCAACAACGTGTACGTCAATTCGATCAACCACGGTTTCGATCCGCAGGCGTTTCTGGCTGGCATCGATGCGGGCCGGGTGGTGGCGATGCATATCGCCGGGCATTTCGACGAGTCCGACACTTTGAAAATCGACACCCACGGCGCTTCGGTCAAACCGGCGGTGTGGGCGTTGCTGGCCCAGGCTTATGCCCGGTTCGGTGCACAACCGACGCTGCTGGAACGCGATTTCAACTTTCCGGCATTCGCCGAACTGGTGGCGGAACTGCAGACCATTCGCCGCCTGCAGCAGGAGATTTGAACCGTGAGCAAGCAATCGTTGCATCAACAGCAAAGCAGCATGGGCCAGTACTTGCGTGATCCCGAGCATTGCGCGCCCCCCGCGGAGATGGACCCTGCCCGGGCGCAGGTTTATCGCGACCTGGTGTTTGCCAATCTGTCGTCGTTGCTCAGTGGCACCTTTCCGGTGTTGGTGAGGATTCTTGGGGATGAGGATTGGCGTGCGCTGGTACGCATCTTCCTGCGGGACTACCGCGCGCGCACGCCGAAATTCGGTGAAATCGCCCAGGAGTTTGTCGAGTTTCTCGCGGACGGGCCTCAGGCGTTGAGTGATGGGTCGTGGCCGCCGTTCATGGTGGAGCTGGCGCATTACGAGTGGGTGGAAATGGCCTTGCAACAGTCGGACGCCGAGCCTTTGGTTGTCGGTGATGTTGCGTTGCTGCTGGATCGGGTTTTGCAGGTGTCGCCGCTGGCCTGGCCGTTGGCGTATGCCTGGCCGGTGCACAAGGTAGGGCCGGGGTATCTGCCGGATGTGTTGCCTGATCAGCCGACGTTGTTGTTGGTGCGTCGGGATGAGGACTGGAGTGTGAGGTTTTCCGGGTTGAGTCCGTTGGCTTGGCGATTGTTGCAGCGTATTGGTGAGTTTCCCGGGTTGACTGGGCTTGCGCAGTTGCAGGGGTTGGCGGTGGAGGTGGGGGTGGTGGGGGATTTGGGGTTTTTGGAGGGTGGGGTGGGGTTGTTGCGGCAGATGCATGGGGAGGGGGTTGTTGGGGTTTTGGGTACATATCCGTTACTTCGGTAACGGCGGCTTATGGTTTCGCCCTTACGGCGAGTCCCTTTTGGCAAACGCCCCAAAAGGAACCAAAAGGTCTCGCCCCTGGCGTACGGCCCCTCGCTTAGGCTCGGGGTTCCTTCGCTCCGGCATTCATCCGGGGGCATCGCCCTCCGGTTGGCTTCGCTGGCACCTACATGCGATGAGTTCGACTGCGTCGAACGGCGCTGCGCGCCCATCCCCGGATGAACACCTCCGCTCAGCCTCCCGAGGGGGCGGGTGGATCAAGATCAAGAGCTGCAGGCGAGCTAACGCTCGGCCTGATGAGTGGTGAAAAGCGAAGGTGTACGCCGATTTGCCTTTGCTCTTCTGTAGGAGCTGGCTTGCCAGCGATGGCGGCCTGCCAGCCAACCAATCCCTCGCAGGTACACGCCGCTCAAACTGTGGGAGCGGGCTTGCTCGCGAAGGCGGCCTGCCGGCCGACCAATTTCTTGCAGACATGCCCGGCCAAACTGTAGGAGCTGGCTTGCCAGCGATGGCGGCCGACCAGCCAACCAATCCCTCGCAGGTACACGCCACTCAAACTGTGGGAGCGGGCTTGCTCGCGAAGACGGCCGACCAGCCAACCAACATCTTGCAGATGTACCCAATCAAACTGTAGGAGCTGGCTTGCCAGCGATGACGCCCTACCAGCCGGCCATTATTTTACGCCTTGTCCGGCATTCTTCACCCCTGAACCGAAACGTTCTACCCCGGCAATCTCAACTCCGCACACAACCCGCCACCCTCACGATTGCTCAAGGTCAACGCCCCGCCAATCGCGATCGCCAGTTGCTGGGCAATCGCCAACCCCAGCCCGGTACCGCCGGTGCTGCGGTTGCGGGAGTTTTCCACGCGGTAGAAGGGTTCCATCACTTGCTTGAGTTCTTCCTCGGCGATCCCCGGACCACGGTCGAGGATTTTGATCGAGAGGTTGCCATTGGCCTGCTTTTCCACCCGCAACTCGGCGGCACCGGCAAACTTCAGTGCGTTGTCCGTCAGGTTGACCAGTACCCGGCGCAAGGCGTGGGGGCGGGTGTCGATGACGGCGGCACTCTTGCCGGTGAGTTGAACGTCCTTGCCCACGTCCTGGTAGTCGAACACCAGGCTGTCGAGGAATGAGTCGAGGTCGGTGCGGCGGCTTTCTTCGGTGGCGCCGTGGATGCTGCGGGCGTAGGCCACGCCTTCGCGCACCAGGTGTTCCATCTCGCCCAGATCGTTCCACAGTTTGTCTTTTTCGCTGGAGTCGTCCATGAACTCGGCGCGCAGTTTCATGCGGGTGATGGGGGTTTGCAGGTCGTGGGAGATGGCCGCGAGCAGTTGCATGCGTTCTTTCAGGTACGCCGCGATGCGTGCCTGCATCGAGTTGAAGGCCTTGGCGGCGTGGGCGACTTCGGTCGGGCCTTTTTCGTCGAGGAGCACGGGGTGGGTGTTGGGGTCGAGGGTTTCGACGGCGCCGGCGAGGCGGGTGAGGGGGCGGATGGCGATTCTGACCGCCAGCCAGGAGCAGGCCAGCATCAACGCCAGTTGCCCGAGCAGCACGATGGGCAGCCAGGGCGACAACGGGACCATCGCCGGGCGCACGTCGATGGTCAGCGGGCTGCCGTCCGCCAGGTTCAAATGCACTTGAAAATGCTTTTTCGGCCCGGGGATGTCGGTAAAGGTCATCGGGTAATCGTGGCCGATGGCGTCCTTGATCGAGGCCAGGGCAATGGGCGCATCGGGCATGTCGCTGCGTATCGGCGTGCCCGGTGAACCCTCATCGAGCAGGTAACTGTAATTGCGTCGCTCCAGTTGCTGCAGCCAACCGGCGCGCTCATCGGCGGGCAAGCGGTCGAGGATGGCAACGGAGGTAGAAACGTCGGTTTCCAGGTTGCCGAGCATGGTGTTTTTCGAGGATTCGTAGCGTTCGTAGTACTGTGCACCAAAGGACAAGGCCTGGGCGAGGATCAGGCCAATCAGGAAAATCAGCGACAGCCGCGAGGCCAGGGTGCGCGGCCAGTGCAGCGCCAGGGTCATGATTGATCGCCCAGGATTTCCACCGGCAGGGAAAACACATAGCCTTCGCTGCGCACGGTCTTGATGTAGGCCGGTTCGCGGGCGTCGTCGAGCAAGCGCTGGCGCAGGCGGCTGACCAGCAGGTCGATGGAGCGATCGAACAGATCGGCGTCGCGGCCCTGGGTCAGGTTGAGCAATTGATCACGGTTGAGCACCCGTTGCGGGTGGTCGAGAAACACCCGCAGCAATCGGTACTCGGCACCGCTCAGGGCCACCATGGTGCCGTCCTCATCGAGCAGGTGGCGGGCCGAGGTGTCCAGGCGCCAGCGGCCGAAGGCCAGCAGGCGACTGGCTTCGGTCACCACCAGGTTCGGCGGCAGCATGCGGGTGCGCCGCAGCACCGCGTTGATCCGCGCCAGCAGTTCACGGGCGGCGAACGGCTTGACCAGGTAATCGTCGGCGCCCATTTCCAGGCCGAGGATGCGGTCGGTTTCATCGTTGCGGGCGGTGAGCATCAGGACCGGCGTGGCCTTGTGTTTGCCCGCGCGCAGTTCGCGGCAGAGCAGCAGGCCATCGTCCCCCGGCATCATGATGTCCAGCACGATCAGGTCCACCGGCGTGGTTTCCAGAAACGCGCGCATCTGCCGTCCATCCGCCACGACGGTGGTGCGCAGGCCGTTCTTCTTCAGGTAATTGCCTACCAGTTCGCGGATTTCGCGGTCATCGTCAACGATGAGGATGTGATCAACGTGATCCATTGGGCCAAACCTCTGATGTATGGGGAATGCCACACAGTCTATCGAGCCCGGGCGGGCTCGCCTGCCGCCCTTTGTATTGCAGTGTATCTGGCTTGCCCGCGGATACACACGAAGGCAAAAAAACCGATTTTCAGCGGTTTTGTATTGCTCTGTATCTGCGCCCGGTTCTGATACGTACCGATTGATTGGCGTCGATTCCCGACACAGACGAGATACCTCACAGGCTTTTAATAGGTTCCATCGAGGCAAACCAGACCGCCTCGGCCAAACGAACCAACGACCTGTTGAAACTTTGAGGAATCCGCCATGAACACCAAGGCCATCTACGCCGCTTGCCTGTTTGCCGCCCTGAACATCTGCACCCTGTCGGCCCGTGCCGAAGCCGATGTCGCGCCTAAAACCTACACCTATGGCAGCCACCTCGACATCAAGAAAGTGGTGTCGCTGACCGAGGACTCTACGCCTTCCTGCGGCGTGGTGAATGCCCGGCTGACCTACCTCGACTCCCAGTCCGAAACCCGGGTGCTGGATTACAGCAAGTTCGCCGACAACTGCAACTCGCAGAACTGAGTGCTGCGATCAACCACTGTTTAATCCATTTGCAACAGGAAGGACATCATGAACAACGTTTCCCGCTTCTTGACCGCCATCGCCTTTTCCGTCGCTGGTGCCGCAGCCCATGCCAACGCCGCCGTCGAGCAAAGCGCCTGTGGTAGCAGCACCTGCTTCCAGCTCACGCCAGTGGCAGAGAAGGGTACCAATGGCTTCCTGGCGCAAGACGGTGCCAGCCGCACGCCGCAGGGGCAGTTGCTGGATGAACAGACCGCTTGAAAACACCCCCAATCCACTGTGGGAGCGGGCTTGCTCGCGAAAGCGGTCGTTCGGTTGATATCAATGTTGAATGGACCGGCCAATTCGCGAGCAAGCCCGCTCCCACAAGGATTCTGTGTCGTCCACTAATTTGCATTAGGTGATCCCATGTTACTCATCGCTTTCCTGGGCGGCATATTGACCGTCCTCAGCCCGTGCATCCTGCCGGTCGTGCCATTCCTGTTCGCCGGGGCCGACCGCACACGCTCCTCGATCCTGCTCACCCTCGGCGGCATGGTTCTGACGTTCGCCCTGGTTTCGAGCCTGGCCGTGGTCAGCACTGAGTGGGTGATACAAGCCAGCAACACCGGCCGCCACGTCGCCCTGTTCGTGATGGTGCTGTTCGCCCTGTCGCTGATTTCGGCCCGGGTCGGCGACTGGCTGGCGCGGCCCTTCGTGGTGCTGGGCAATCGCATCGACCCGAACTCGCGCAAGATGTCCGGACCGCTGGCTTCGATCATGATCGGTGTCGCCACCGGGCTGCTCTGGGCCCCGTGCGCCGGACCGATCCTCGGAGTGATTCTGACCAGCGCCATGCTGCAGGGCGCGAACGCCGGTACCAGTCTGCTGCTGGTGGCCTATGGCGCGGGCAGTGCGCTGTCCCTGGGTACCTTGATCTTTGCCGGTCGCGGCCTGGTCAATCGCTTGAAACCAGCGATTCCGGTCACTGGCTGGTTGCGTCGTGGCGCCGGGGTCGCGGTGTTGGGCGGGGCAGCGGTGATTGCCACGGGTGCCAATGACCAACTGCTGGCCAACACCTCATCCGAAGCGGTCAGCAGTGTCGAGAAAGGCGTACTGGAAACCGTGCCGAAAGTCGTCGATTACCTGGTCAGCAAGGTCAAGGCCGACAGCACCATGGGCAACGCCCAGGGCGCCATGCCGTCGCTGTCCGGCGCGGTGGACTGGATCAACTCGCCCGCACTGACCAACGAAGCGCTCAAAGGCAAGGTGGTGCTGGTGGACTTCTGGACCTTCGACTGCATCAACTGCAAGCACACCCTGCCGTACGTGAAGGACTGGGCGAAGAAGTACGAAAAGGACGGTCTGGTGGTGATCGGCGTACACACGCCCGAATACGGCTTTGAACGCATCATCGACAACGTCAGGGCCAAGGTGAAGGAATACGGCATCACCTACCCGGTGGCGATCGACAACAACTACGCGATCTGGCGCAACTTCGACAACCAGTACTGGCCGGCGCACTACATCATCGATGCCAAGGGGCAGGTGCGTTACACGCACTTTGGTGAAGGCAGCTACGACACTCAGGAACAAGTGATTCAGCAGTTGCTGGAAGAGGCCAAGGCCGGCACGCCCGCCGCGTAAACCGCTCGATCAATGGCTCACAGGTCTCGCGCCATGAGCCATTGATCCTTGTCCCACGCCCGAAAACGCTCCAGCACTACCCAACCGCGCCTGGCGTAGTAATCGCTCTGGTCCTGGGTGTGCAGGTAGATCCTCGTCTCGCCGCTGGCTTTGGCTTGCGCGCAAATCCCTTCGATCAACCGCTCCGCCAGGCCCTTGCCGCGTGCCTCGGGAGTAACGAACACGCAAGCGAGCCAAGGCCCAAGATCCGGGCGATGGGCCAGATCGGCCCGGGCCAGTGCCGCGCCGCCCAGCAGCTCATCATGGTCAAGGGCAATCAGACATTTCCAGTCGCCGCTGTGTTGGCCTTCGGCGAACTCTCGTTGCCAGTCGGGCAGTGGCTGCCCAGCGTATTCGTAGTGGAACTGCTGGTGGATCCACGCAGCGAATGTGTTGCTGTGCTGCATATGGCGAGCAAGCCAGTCCAGGCGGGGTGTCATGGTGTGAGTCCTTTCAGAGGTCAGTCGCGAGAGTAGCGGTCCTGGGTGGTGCTGTCGCCCCTACCGGCTCAGTGACCGCTCAAGTGATTCGAAGCCGCCTGCCCGCGCCGCCACGCCGCCGGCGGTGCGCCAAACTCGCGACGAAAAGCGCGGCTGAAGGCGGTATCGGTCTGGTAGCCGACTTCTTCGGCGATCCGCGTCAATGAGCTGTTGCTGCTGCGTAACAGGTTGGCGGCGAGCAGCATGCGCCATTGCGTCAGGTACTGCATCGGCGAGATCCCTACCAGTTGCTGGAAGCGTTCGGCCAATACCGATCTGGAGGTGCTGGCGGTGCGTGCCAGTTCGTCCAGCGTCCAGGCGTGGCAGGGTTTTTTGTGCAAGGCGTTGAGGGCGGCGCCGACAATGCGGTCGCGCACGCCGGCCAGCCAGCCGGTGCGGCCTTCGTCCTGTTCGTTCATGTACAGGCGCAGCACTTCGATGAACAGCACTTCGGCGAGTTTGGCCAATACGCCTTCGCCACCGGGGCGGGGCGAGCGGGCTTCGGCGAGGGCATAACGCACGGAAGATTCCAGCCAGATGCCGGCGCTCGAACCGCGCACATTGACCCGCACCACGGCCGGCAGGCCCTTGAGCAGCATGCCCGCCAGGCGCGTGTCGCACGCCAGGTAGCCGCACACCAGGCGGGTGACCGCGCCACCGCCGCCATAACTCAGTTGCCGGGGCCGCCGCGCCAGCACCGCATCCAGGCGCGCACCCGTGGCCGGGGGCAATCCAGGTCGGGAGCACATGCGATGGGCGTCACCCTGGGGGAAGATCACCACGTCGCCCGCGCTCAGTAGCAGTGGCGGATCATCGCCCAGTTCGACATAGCACTCGCCCTCGGTGATCAGGTGAAAGATCACCACCCGTTCCGCATCGGGCTCCAGGAACGGCGCCGCCGTGTCGGCACTGGGCGACTGGTAGCACCAGGGCGCGGTGAACCGGGCGTTGATGAAGATCGCGCCGACCAGGTGCACGACGCGCAGGGTCTGTGACAGAGCGTCCATAAGGAGTTCCCGTGCAAGGATTCCTGATTGTGAACGCGTCGGCGCGCATCGTGGAATCTCCGGACGATCGGACAAGGTTGGGCGACGATCGGGCAGGACGCCAACGCCCGCCAGGACGATAGTTTGTCTACAGGGTCAGCACCGACCCTGCCACCCAGAACAAGAAAAGAGAGGTTGCCATGCCGAAGTTCGTCATTGAACGCGAGATCCAGGGCGCCGGAGATCTGTCGGAAAGGGATTTGAAAGCCGCTTCGCAAAAGTCCTGCCGGGCGTTGCGGGATTTGCCAGAGGTGCAGTGGCTGCAGAGTTATGTCACCGGCGACAAGCTCTACTGCGTATACATCTCGCCGAACGAAGAGCAAATCAGGGAGCACGCGAGGATCAGTGGTTTTCCCGCCAACCGCATTTCCCAGGTGATGAACGTCATCGATCCGACGACGGCGGAGTAACCGCCCGTCAGGCCCGACTCGTGTTTCAGCCCAGAGATTGTCTCCATGAGTACACCCATTGATCTGACTGCCTTGAAAAACCGCCAGATGGCCTCCTGGGCCAGCGGCGACTACGCCGTGATCGGTACCACCCTGCAAATTGTCGGCGAGCAACTGGCCGAAGCCTGCGACCTGTTGTGCGATGAACGCGTGCTCGATGTCGCCGCCGGCAACGGTAACGCGACACTCGCCGCCGCGCGCCGTGGCTGCCAGGTGACGTCCACCGACTATGTCGCGGCCTTGCTGGAGCGCGGCGAAGAGCGGGCCCGGGCAGAGCACCTGATAGTCTCCTTCCAGGTCGCCGATGCCGAAGCCTTGCCCTTTGCCGACGGCAGTTTTGATGCCGTGCTGTCGACCTTCGGCGTGATGTTCACGCCGGACCAGCCCAAGGCCGCCGCGGAGCTGGCGCGGGTTTGCCGCCCGGGCGGGCGGATCGGCCTGGCCAACTGGACGCCGGAAGGTTTTGTCGGCCAGATGTTCAAGACCCTTGGCCAGCACCTGCCACCCGCGCCGGGAGCGAATCCGCCCTCGCGCTGGGGCACCGAAGCCTGGTTGCACGAGCACTTCGACGAACGGGAGTTCTTGCTCCAGGTGACGTGCCGCACCTTCAATTTCCGCTATCGCTCGACGGCGCATTTCATCGACACCTTCCGCCGCTGGTACGGGCCGATGCACAAGGCCTTCGCCGCACTGCCCGAGGACGGCGCCAAGGCGCTGGAAGCGGACCTGACCGAGCTGATCAACCGGATGAACCGGGCGGGAGACAAGTCGCTGGTGGTGCCGAGTGAATACCTGGAGGTGGTGATTACGCGGCGCTAATGGCCCTTGTAGGAGCGAGCCTGCTCGCGATGGACTCGAAAACACCGCGTGCATCCAGAAAACACGCGTAATCGTTATCGACCATCGCGAGCAGGCTCGCTCCTACAAGGGGGTAGTGTGATGCCTGCTAAATGACTTTCGCCGGCATGGCTACTTGAGCCGCGATTCGTCGAGCCACTCCAGCGCCGTGCGCCACAGGCAGATGCCCAGGAAGTACGCCGACATCAGTAGCCAAAGCCCCATCACCAACGGGTTGATGACGGGATGGTTGAGCACCAGCGACAAACTGCACAGCAACCAGATGGCCGTCACCGCAATGTTGATCGGCATGAACCGGCGCACGCGGAACGGATGCAGGAATTTCATCCGGGTCACGGTCAGCAAGGCCAGGCCAATGATCGTGAGGAAGGTGATCCACGCTGATGGGGCGATGATGTACAGGCACAGGGCAACCACGTTCCAGGCGGCGGGGAAGCCCTGGAAGTAGTTGTCCTTGCTTTTCATGTTGACGTTGCAGAAACAGAACAGCGACGACACCAGAATCAGCGACACGCTCAGCAGCAAGGTGTAGTCCGGCAACGGGATGTAGCGGTAGATGAACAGGGCAGGGATAAACACATACGTCAGGTAATCGATCACCAGGTCGAGGATCGAGCCATCGAAGCTCGGCAGCACCGACTGCACATTGACCTTGCGTGCCAGCGCGCCGTCCAGGCCGTCGACGATCAGGGCGACACCCAGCCATAACAGGCAATGGGTCGGCTGGTTATCCAGCAGGGACAGGGTGGCGAGGAAGGCGGTGACCACGCCAGTGGCGGTAAAACCATGGGCGCCCCAGGCTTTGAGTCTGGCGATGTAGAGGGTTGAAATCACAGGGGCGTTCTCCAGTGAATGAAGCAAGCCAGTTGTTACCCCGGTTACGGGGCGGTGGCAAACCGGGTCGGGTTGCAGGTATCGACCGGGTATCCGCGAATAAGGTTCACCACTCATGAATCTTAGTTGCGCCGCGAAGAAATACCCCGGACAAATCCGCGCTGGCGTGGGTACGTCAGCCCAACGGTGCTGGCACATTCGCCTGCGGGGGCTATCGTTGCCTGACTGGATAAACACCTGACAAAGAGGACTGCGTCATGAACACCAGCGATCTGCTCGAACAATTATTGCGTGCCGGCCAGGGCTCGATGGCGCAACAGGGTGGCGGTGGCGCGTCCGCCCAAGGCGGGCTCGGCGACCTGGGTGGATTGCTCGGCGGGTTGTTGGGCGGTGGCGCCGGTGCTGGCGGTGGTGGTGCAGGATTGGGCGGTTTGCTCGGTGGTTTGCTGGGTGGCGGTTCACCGATGGGCGGCGCGCCACAAAGTCGTTCCGGAGGCGGTACTAATTATGCGGCGCTGGCGTCCCTCGGCATGATGGCGTTCCAGGCGTACCAGACCTGGCAGCGCAGCCAGGCGTCGGCACCGCAGGAAGCACCACGCACCGTGGACTTGCTCGCCGGCCCGGAGGCCGAGGAGCACAGCCATGCGATCCTGCGGGCATTGATCGCGGCGGCCAAGGCCGATGGCCGAATCGATGACGCCGAGAAGCAGATGATCAGAACTGAAATCGGCCGTCACACCGACGATCCGCAATTGCAGCAATGGCTGGACGATGAGGTCGCCAAGCCATTGGACGCCAATGAAGTCGCGCAGTCGGCCACCGACCCGGCCATCGCCTCGGAGATGTACCTGGCCAGCGTGATGCTGGTGGACGATCAGCAGGACGCCGAGCGTAACTATCTGGATCAACTGGCCGCGGCGTTGCAGATCGACCCAGAGTTGCAAGTGCATCTGGAACAGCAGGCCAAGGGCGCTGCCTGACCCCATAAGCAAAGCTTCGCGAGCAAGCCCGCTCCCACAGGTTATTGGGCGATCCTGGCATTTGTGTCTGGCCGAGATCCCCTGTGGGAGCGGGCTTGCTCGCGAAGAACGATGACACGGTCAACCTGCTGAAACACCGGCCGTACCCCACGTCACAAGCCCGTCCGTCCGGGCATTCTCAACGCCAATTGAATTATTGCCCCGCTCGCTGGCTCTGCTGGGTTAGGAGACGTTTGCATTCAACGTCCTGGCGCGAAGCAGGTGAGCCATGCCCCGAAGCTCAAGCAAGGAAAAATCATCGCCACTGACGGGTGCGCGCAAAGCCAGGCTGCCGGACCTGCTCAAGCCTCAGCTGGCAACGCTGGTGGAAAAAGTCCCGGACGGCCCATGGCGTTACGAAATCAAGTTCGACGGCTACCGGATCATGGCGCGCATCGACCACGGCGAGGTGAAACTCATCACCCGCAATGGCCACGACTGGACCCACAAACTACCCCGGCAGGCCCAAGCCCTGGCCGCACTGGGCCTGGAATCGGCGTGGCTCGATGGTGAAATGGTGGTGGCCGACGACCAGGGTGTAGCGGACTTTCAGGCGCTGCAAAACGCTTTCGAGATGGATCGCAGCGACGGCATTCTCTACTACCTGTTCGATCTGCCGTACCTCAACGGCGTGGACTTGCGCGAAGTGCCGGTCGAAGAGCGCCGGACCGCGCTTTCAACGGTGCTCAACGGCAATGACCAGCCGTTGCTGCGCTTCTCCGAGTCATTTGGCGAGGAGCCACAGGCCTTGCTCAACAGCGCCTGCCAGATGCGCATGGAAGGGCTGATCGGCAAGCGCCTGGGCTCGCCTTATGTGTCCCGGCGCAGCAGCGACTGGATCAAGCTCAAATGCCAGCATCGCCAGGAGTTCGTCATCGTCGGTTTCACCGAACCGAAAGGCTCGCGCCATGCCTTCGGCGCACTGCTGCTGGGGCTGCATGACCGCGATAGCGGCGAGTTGCGTTACGCGGGCAAGGTCGGCACCGGGTTCAACGAGGCGACCCTGCGCAGCATCCATGAGCAGCTCAAGCCGTTGCAGGTGAAAAAACCGCCGGTGGTCAATCCACCCGGCGGTTCCGAGGCCAGGGATGTGCACTGGCTCAAACCCCGATTGCTGGCCGAAGTGGCCTTCGCCGAAATGACCAGGGACGGCTCGGTGCGGCATGCCGTGTTCCATGGCCTGCGCAATGATAAACCGGCACATGCCATCACCGAGGAGCGCGCGAAAACCGTGAAGACCTCCACTGCGAAAAAAACCACGCCCAAGAACACCGCGCCCGCACCGTCACAAATCGGCCTGGAGGAGGGCAAGGTGCGCATCACTCACCCGGACCGGGTGATCGACCCCGACAGCGGCACCACCAAACTGCAGCTGGCGCAGTACTACGCGAGTGTCGCCGAGTGGATCCTGCCCGAACTCAAGGATCGCCCGGTGGCGCTGGTGCGTGCGCCGGACGGCATCGGCGGCGAACTGTTTTTCCAGAAGAATGCCGAGCACCTGGCGATCCCCGGCATCACCACCCTCGACAAACAACTTACCGGCCAGCCGATCATGCTGATCAACAACGCCGAGGCGCTGATTGGCGCGGTGCAGATGGGTACCGTGGAGCTGCATACCTGGAATGCTACGTCTGACAAACTCGACAAGCCGGATCGTTTTGTCCTCGACCTTGACCCGGACCCGGCGTTGCCGTGGAAGCGCATGGTCGAGGCCACGCAACTGACGCTGTCGGTGCTGGATGAACTGGGGCTCAAGGCGTTTCTGAAAACCAGCGGCGGCAAGGGCATTCACGTGGTGGTGCCGCTGACCCGCAAGCTCGGTTGGGATGAGGTCAAGGATTTCAGCCATGCCATTGTCAGCCACATGGCCAATCTGTTGCCCGAGCGTTTTTCGGCGGTGTCGGGACCGAAGAACCGGGTCGGCCGGATCTTCATCGATTACCTGCGCAACGGTCTGGGGGCGACCACCATTTGTGCCTACGCCGCGCGCACCCGTGAGGGATTGCCGGTGTCAGTGCCGATCTTTCGTGAGGAGGTGGCCGAGTTGAAGGGGGGGAATCATTGGAACGTGCACAACGTGCACGAACGCCTTTCAGAAGTGGGGGACGCGCCATGGGCGCAGATGCCCGGAACCCGGCAGGCGATCACCGCCGAAATGCGTAGGCGGGTCGGAATGAAGAAGTGACCGCAAACGACGACCACCTGTGGCGAGGGAGCTTGCTCGCGCCCGACTGCGCAGCAGTCGCAAAATGGTCATTGTCGACCGGATTTTGGGGCTGCTACGCAACCCGGCGCGAGCAAGCTCGCTCGCCACAAGGGCAGGGTGTTACTTCAGGAATGCCTGGAAGTCGCTGCCCATCTTGTCGATCGCAGCTTTGAAGTCCTTGGCAGTCACCTTCTGGCTCTCGTTTTTCAGCTCGGTGCCAAACACTTTGCGCACCACTTTGGCCACGGTCTGATTGCTCTTCGCGTCGACGAACTCGGCTTCGATGAACAGAATGGTTTCCTGGTCACGGTGACCGGTGGCGGCCTGGGTTGCACCGACTACGGCGGCGATGGGGACCACTTCATACCACTTCATGCCTTCGTTTTCGGCGTTAACCCCGGTAATCGCCGCACGCATGATCAGCGGGCGCGAGCCCGCAGGCGCGGCAGAGGTGTTGGTCACTACGCGGTACTTCTGACCCAGTGTGGCCTTGGCTTTGCTGGTCATGTAGTTCTGGATGTCGTCCAGCGTCTGCTGGTTGACCCGCTCATTGGGCTTGGGGGCAGGGTAGAGCTCCAGTTTGTTGAACACCACAGTGTCATAGGCATTCGGGTTCCACGAAGGGCTGACCCAGCGCATCGCGGTGCCGCCGCTCGGCGTTTCGACTTCCTGCAGGTTGTTGTAGTTGGACAGGTAACCTGAGTATTGCTCCTTATCAGTCACTTTCGAGGTGCAACCGCCAAGCAACAGACTGGCCAGCGCGGTGCCGACGAGCAGTTTTCGGGATAGATTCATAGTGGTGTTTACTCCTTGGATGAAAGCGTCTTTTTTTGAGCCAGGCATTAGAATCGCCAAGTCATGTTTCCGGTTATAGCTTGAATCCAGGCATTGTCGAATTCTCCGGAAATTTGATTGCCCGATACGGATTTCGTTTGCTCGACCGGCATGTCGCCAAGCCAGACCATGGCCCAACTGACGTTGACATCGGTGTCCTTGTTCAGAGCATAGGTGGCTCCCGTGGCAATGCGCCAGGATTCGTTCATCGGCACCACCACACTGCGATTGCTGTCCGAGACGGCGCTGCTGTCGTAGGCCACGCCGAAGTTCCACAACAACTGTTCGGTGGCCTGGTATTGGGTGCCAAGGGAAAGGTGCCAGGTGTCCTTGAAGCCGGCGTCGACGGTTTTTGATTGCGAGCCAAGCGCGGTGGTGTCGACCTCTACGGCGATGTCGCCAAATTCCGACCAGTCCTGCCAGTTGACCGAGGCCAGCAGCGCCCATTGCCGGTCCAGTTGCTGGAACAGGCTCAGGGTCACGGTTTGCGGCACCTTCATGTCGAGTTCGGTGTTGGTGTTGTTGACCCTATCGAGCAGACGTCCGTCGCCCTTCACATCGAGACGGTCCTCGAAGTCCAGGTCGACCTGGCTGGTGTAGGTCAGGCCGATGCGCGTGCCGGGTTGCGGGGCGTAGATCACGCCGACGTTGGCGCCATAGCCCCAGTCGTTGTCGCGGTACTTGTATTGGCCGTCAGCGCGGTCAGTGAAGCCGAAAGGAGAACGGTCGATGGCGGTGTCTGCCTTCAACATGCCGTACATGGCCTTGATGCCCAGGCCGACCGACCACTGCTCGTTGAAGCGATACGCCACGCTGGGTACCAGTGACAAGCCGAGCAGGCTGGAGTTCTGTGTGAAGTAGCGGCCGGACCAGTCGTTGTCGTAATTGAGCGCCAGGCCGAAGTCACCGTACTGGCCGAAACCGACGCTCCAGTGCTCGTCCAGTTCATGGCTGATGAAGAAGCTGCCACCGGGCATTGGGTCAAGGGCATTGCCACTGCCGCTGCCCGGGGTGTTGGTACCGGCGTCGCGGTCGAAGCTCAGGTCACCGTACAGGACCTGCAGGCCGGCGGTGATTTGTGTACCGGGCAGAAAGCTCATGCCTGCAGGATTGCTGGCGATGGTCGAGGGGCCTTGGGCACGGGCGGCGGCGCCGGCGTTGGCCAGGCCGGCGTTATCGGTGCCGATTTCATAGAGCATGATGCCGCCGGCCCAGGCTTGCTGACAGCACAGGGCAAGTAGCGCAGAGGTGGGCAGGGCAGCTGTTTTTATTCGCATTGAAATCCCTCAGCAATTGTCCATTTCGAATACGGGTGGACTGCACCAGCCACCCGTGGATTCGGCTGTTACTTGGCCATCTCTGCTCGAGCCTTGGCGATCTTGGCTTTGACCGAGTCGAGGTTGAAACTCGCGCCTTTTTGCATCGGCGGGAACTCGATCGCTGTTTCAGCCAGTTTGGCCACCTGTTGCTGGACGAACACAAAGCGCCAGAACTGGAATTTGAACCAGTCGAAGTATTGTTGCGATCCCTGCGCGGCCTGGTTTTCCGGCCAGCCCATGCGCTCGAACGGGTCGAGTCGAAGATTGGTCAGGATCGGCACGTCCACATCAACTTTAGCCCCCAACCAGCCACCCGGTTGGTCAATGAAGCGATATTTGTAGTCGTCTATGCGCACTGCACCCAGGGCACTCTCTCCAAAGTAGAAGATTTCATGCCGGTTCGACGGACCTTTTCCGGTGATCATTGGCGTTTGATCATAGCCGTCCAGGTGAACTTTGTAGGTGGTGTCGCCCAATTGCTTGCCTTTGAGCAGTTCGGCGGTGATGTTCGGGTTGCCCGCCGCCGCGACCAGGGTCGGGAACCAGTCCATGCCGGACATGATGCCGTTGGCGATCTGGTTGGCCGGTACCTTGCCCGGCCAGCGAATGATCGCCGGTACCCGGAAGCCACCCTCCATGACCGTGCCTTTGCCCATGGCGAACGGGGTGGTGCCGCCATCAGGCCAGGTGAAGTTCTCGGCACCGTTGTCGGTGGTGAAGATCACGATGGTGTTGTCGTCCATGCCGTCTTTTTTCAGCTTCGCCAGGACATCGCCAACGACGTCATCGAGTTGCGCCATGCCGGCTTCCTGTTCCGACCAGCCATTCTCCGAGTTGCGCATGGCTTCATACTTGTCGGACAGGTGCGTGACGATGTGCATGCGGGTCGGGTTGAGCCAGACGAAGAAGGGTTTGTTGTCCTGCTTGGCCTTGTCGATGAACGAGAAGGCCTTGTCGCGAATCTCGTCGTCGACGGTTTTCATCCGGTCCGGATAGAGCGTGCCGGCGTCTTCGATTTTCTGCTTGCCGACCTTGCCCCAGCGCGGCATCACGGTCGGGTCATCGGTGCTGGTGGCCCAGCTGTGGACCATGTTGCGCGGGCCGACGGATTCCAACAGCTCCTTCGGATAATTGGGGTGCGCCGGGTCTTCCATGGCGTCGAGATGGTAGAGGTAGCCGAAGAATTCGTCGAAACCGTGGACGGTGGGCAGGAACTGGTTGAGGTCGCCCAAGTGGTTCTTGCCGAATTGGCCGGTGGCATAACCCATGGCTTTGAGTGCGGTGGCAATGGTCACGGCTTCGGCGGGAATACCCACCGGCGAGCCGGCCTGGCCGACGGTGGTCATGCCGGTACGAATCGGCAATTCGCCGGTGATGAAGTTGGCACGCCCGGCGGTGCAACTGGCCTCGGCGTAGTAATCGGTGAAACGCATGCCTTCATTCGCCAATTGATCAAGGTTGGGCGTTCTGCCGGCCATCATGCCCTGGTTGTAGACGCCAATATTCGACCAGCCAATATCGTCGCCCATGATCACCAGGATATTGGGGACTTTGTCGGCGGCCAGGACCAGGCCGGGAAGCGCCATTGCAGACAGCAATAGAGGGACTGCAAATATCGTCGATAAGGTTGTCCGGTTCATGTCGAGCTCCTGCGTACTAGCGTGAGTACATCGAGACGAGCCCCCTAACCGTCGTTGAATTTCGTAACCCCCGCGAAGAGCGTAGGTTTGAATTGCGAAATATCCAGTAATGGATAGTCAGAAAGTAAGTGTTCCAGGCACTTTTCCTGGAAATGGCGTTATGCAAACAGCGCTGTCACAGAGCAATACATCCGCCGGTATTACCAGCGAAACATGGGCAACGGCCGCAGTGGCGTGCGGATCAATTGCCGGGCGGAAAGCTTCATCAGCATCGAGTGGAAACCATGATCGGGAAAGGTCGATTGCACGGTTCGGACGAAGCTGCGGGGCAAGCCGAAACGCACCAGGCCCAGGGACACATCCACCAGGTCGGCCTGGCGAAAGAGTTCGACGCTGTCGGCGCAAGCGCCGCGATACCGGCGCAGCTTGTGATGCTCAAGTATCAACGCACTGACTTCATCCTTCAGCTCCGCTCGTCGATGGCTGTCGAGGTATTCAGTGGCCAGGGCGATGGAGGGCGGCAGGTAGTCAAGGGTGTCATCGGTCCAGATACCCAGGTCATGAAACGCCGCCGCGATTTGTACGGCGTCCGGGGGCAGGCCTTCGATGCCACTGAGGGCTCCATGGAAATTCAGCACCCGGTAAATGTGGTTGCGGTAGCCCTGCAGGTCGGCACCGATGGCCAGGGCGAACGAGGTGAGAATCTCGTCGGTGAGGGGAAACTCGAGAATGGGTTTCATCAGGCGTCACGCAACAGGTCGTTGGCATTGAGCAGCTCGTAGGCAATCTCCGGGCGTTTCTCCATGGCGCGGCGAATCGCGGCGGGGATGCTGGCGCGGGTCTTGCGGCACAGTCCTGGCAGCTCGCCAACCTGGATGCCGATGCCGCGCATGGTGCGCACTTCATTGAAGCCGGGGGCGATGTCTACGCGAATGCCCAACTGCTCGAACATGCGCCGCTGCACGAGCGCAAGATCGCTCAGGCTCTGCAGGTTTTCCAGGCGCTCGATCAGGCGTTTTTCTTCGTTGCGGGTCAGAAACAGAATGCGCAGGTCCGCCCCTGGTGTTTCCAGCAACGGGTCACGCCCGCAGTCGCAGGCGCCGGGCGGGCAGGGTGAGCGGATCGCAGCGGTGGTGGTCATGGGGATCAATCATAGAGCGCTGTGATTGAGTTTGCCCATAGGGATTTGGCGTTAAGGCGATCTAAAAATGTGGGAGCGGGCTTGCTCGCGAAGGCGTCCTGTCAATCGACAATTACGTCGACTGACACTACGCCTTCGCGAGCAAGCCCGCTCCCACATGAGTACTGCGTTTACAGTGAGCCTCGCTTACCTCACTTCAGGACCAGCATCCGACAAACGCCGTCTTCGACTTCGATCCCGTGGGTGTCATGGGTGAAGCCTGGGAAGGATCTGTCGAAGGCTTCCAGTGCCTTGAGATACGCCAGCAACGGGCCGTCCGCAGGGCCTGCGTTCTCACCTGGCATGAGCAACGGGATACCTGGCGGGTACGGCACGATACCGGTTGCCGCGAGGCGTCCGGCGGCCTCGTCGAGGGTGACCAGTTCGATGTCGTTGCGCACCAGTTTTTCGTAGGCCTCCACCGGGCTGAACTCGGCTTGTGGCAGGGTGCCGAAAGCCTGGGACATGTTGGCGGTGGTCTTGTGTTTCTTCATGGCGGCGAAGATTTCGTCGGCCAGGTCCTTCAGGCCCATGCCGGCATAGCGTTGCTGATGAGCGCTGTACAGGTCCGGCAGGCACAGCTCGAGCTCTGCGTTGTCGTCGTAGTCGCGCTTGAAATCGAGCAGGGCGTTGAGCAGCGTGCCCCACTTGCCTTTGGTGATGCCGATGGAGAACAGGAACAGGATGGTGAAGTCGGTGGTCTTCTCGACCACGATACCCTGGCGACCCAGGTACGCCGTGACCACACAGGCCGGGATACCGGAGGCGAGCAGGGTGCCGTCGTCGCCCATGCCGGGGCTCAGCACCGAGACCTTGATCGGGTCCAGCATGCAGTAGCCTTCTTCGATGTCGCCGAAGCCGTGCCATACCGCGTTCGGGTGCAGGACCCAGCAGTTCGGGTCGGTTTTCAGCGTGACAGGGTCGACTTCATGGAACGGTACGGTCGCTGCGCCCACCTGTACGGTCGGCGGCTGCCAGCAGGTGAAGAACCAGTTGTCCTTGCTGAGCATCTCGTTGTGCATGCGCGAGAGCACCTGGCGGAAGCTGATCGCTTCTTCGATCGACTCGCTGGTGAGGATCTGCCCGCTCGGTGCTTCCATCATGGCCGAGCTGACGTCGCAGGACGCCATGATCGCGTAGTTCGGCGAGGTCGAGGCGTGCATCATGTACGACTCGTTGAAGCGTGCGTGTTCGATCGGGTTACGGCCGTCGCGCACGTGGATCATCGAGGCCTGGGACAGGGCAGCCAGCAACTTGTGGGTCGACTGGGTGGCGAACACGGTCGGCTTGGACTTGTCGTGATCGGCCGGGTTGCCGTGCATGGCATGGCGCCCGGTGTACAGCGGGTTGAAGCGCGCATAGCCATACCAGGCTTCGTCGAAGTGCAGGCGGTCGACGCTCTCGCCCAGCAGGTCTTCAACACGGGTGACGTTGTAGGTCAGGCCGTCGTAGGTGGAGTTGGTGACAATCGCGTGCACCGGCGTCGGGTCGATGCCTTTCTTGACCAGCGGGTTGTTGGCGATGGCGGCTTTCACGCCTTCGGCGCTCAGGGTCTGCGGCAGGATCGGGCCGATGATGCCGTAGCGGTTGCGGGTCGGCACCAGGTAGGTCGGAATCGCCCCGGACAGGGTCATCGCATGCTCGGCGGACTTGTGGCAATTGCGGTCGCACAGGGCGATCTGGTTGCGCGTGACGCTGGCCATGAGGATGACGCGGTTGGACATCGACGAACCGTTGGTCACGTAGTAGGTGCGGTGGGCGCCGAAGACCTTGGCGGCATAACGCTCGCCTTGGCCGATGGGGCCGCTGTGATCGAGCAGCGAACCGAGTTCGCCGACCGAGATCGACAGGTCGGAACGCAGCAGGTTCTCGCCGAAGAACTCGTAGAAGGCCCGGCCTGCGGTGCTCTTCAGGAACGCGGTGCCGCCGGCATGGCCTGGGGTGTGCCAGGAGTATTCATAGTTGCGGGCAAACTTCACCAGCGCGCCGAACATCGGCGGCAGGGCGGCCTGGCGATAGCGTTCGATGGCCGCCAGGATGCGGCCGCTGAGGAACCGGGAGGTGTCCTCGGGCAACCAGATGAAGTCGTCGGCGTGTTGCATGACCAGCAACGGAATGCTCGACGCGGTGGTGCGGTCGCTGATCAGGAACACCGGTACGCGGGTGTTGCGCTCACGCAGTTTGACCAGCAGTTTGGTGCAGTCGGCGTGGCCTTCGCTGGTGTCCATTTCCCAGCGGATGAGCACGCATTGAATGGCCGGGTCCGAGCGCAGGATCGATGCGGCATCGGTGAGACTTTCCGAGGCCAGTACACTGACGCCCCGTCCCTCTACGTCGTGGACCAGTTGGTCCAGGGCACGGCCGAACACCGTTCGCTTGTCCGGCGGACTGCTGACCAATAGCGCCAGCATGCCCAGCGAGTGTTTATATTCCGTCATGCTTGAACCTCCAGAGTGGCTTTATTCAGATTGTTCACCGGCACTGGATCTGCAGTGAGGTGCTGCGCGCTGACGGTTTGCGTCGGTACGCTGTTGTTGAGTGCTTCGAGGCGGATCAGACGGTTGTTGACGAAGCCGAACAGGGTGTAACCAACGATAGTGGCCACGCCGCCCAGCATCAGGGCCTGCTCGCCGGAGCTGTAGAGCGCCAGGTAACTGTAGGCCGCTGCGATCAACGCAATGACGTTGGTCGCCAGTGCCTTGCCTTCCGGCACGTTGGAGACTTTCTGCATGGTCATCAGCGCGGCCATGGACAGGATGTACGGCACCAGGTTGGTCACCACCGCGAGGTTGACCAAGGTATCGAACTGCTTGCTCAAGTCGGGACTGATGGTGAGCAGGGCCAGCGCGGTCTGCGCCGCCAGCAGCACCAGCATGCCGACAATGGGCGTTCCCGCTTTGTTGCCCTTGGCGAAGATCGACAGAAAGTAACCGGTGTCGGCCGAGCTTTTGTACACCTGGGCAATCGTGAACTGCCAACCCAGCAGTGAACCGATGCAGGCGAGCACCATGGCCGCCATCACGATGTCGCCGACCATCGGGGTGAACATCTTGGCGAACACCAGGCCGAACGGCGCGGTGGACGCGACCAGTTCTTCGTTGCCGACGATACCGAAGATCACGTTGGTGGAAACGATATAGATCACCGCTGCACCCAAGGTGCCGCCCAGCACCGCGATCGGTACGTTGCGCTCAGGGTTTTCCACCGCGTCGGTGTTGGCGCAAGCCGATTCCAGGCCGAGGAAGGCCCACAGGGTAATGGCCACCGAGGCGCCTGCCGCTTCGAACCAGCCTTTGTCGTGGGGGTTCCAGCCAGCGGCGTAGACGCTGCTGTCGAACCAGAACCAGCCCACCGTGGACACCAATACCACCGGTGCAATCACACCCCAGACCGTGACCGCACCGATCCGGCCGGTAATGCTCGCACCGCCAAAGTTGGCGAAGGTGGTGATCCACAACAGAGCAATAGTCGCCAGGCCGACTTGCAGCGAATCAAGTTTTATCCCGAACAACACCTGGATATAGCCGACCGCGGTAATACTGATCGCCACGTTGGCAATCAGCAGCGAGAGGCCGTAGGTGTAGTTGGTGATGTAGTTACCTGCTTTACCGAAGGTGTATTCGGCGTAACCGCCCATGCCGCCGGTCTTTCGGCTGAGCATCCCGCATCGCGCAAAGGCGTAGGCCAGAGCGAGGGAGCCGGTGGCCGTGATCAGCCAGGAGAGGATTGAAATTGCACCGACTTCCGCGAGTTTCGTCGGTAGCAGGATGATTCCTGAGCCCAACATGTTGACGGCGGTCAACATTGTCAGTTGCCCCACACTCATTTTCTTTGCGACTGACATTCCGTTGCCTCACTTAGTTGGCGATTGAGAACCTTAGCTATAGCAAAGGTTTGAAAACTCGCAAGAAATTGACGACCCCACATCCGGCTTTTTCATTTATTTGCAGAAAAGGCAGGATGCTGGCCCCCAAGTTTCAAAGTTCTCTTCAAAATTACTTGGTTTTCAATTGGTTAGATAGGTCGAAATGCGCAAGATATGGATCGCATTAATCCCGCTAATAGTTACGGGCATAGCCAACTCGGCTCAAGCAAAAGAACTCGCCGCCAATGATCAGTACATGTGCAGTTGGGGCGCGGGCACCGCTGCAAGGGCACAGGAACTAAAGCTTTCTGGCGTTTCCTTGTATGCCGCCCGCCAGAAAATCCAGGTCTACAAGTTCGCCAAAAGCTGGATGCGCATGATGGCGCTAGGCATTACAGAACAAACTTATGACAGTCCGTCGCGATTCAAGCCGACGGCCGTACGGCAGAGCTTTTATGACGACTGCGTCAGGTACAAGTTGGCGCGTAAATGAAGAAGCGGGCGTCGGTCGGATAGATCACGGTGTGGCGCTGTGACGTCTATATTGATTGACCATCCCAGCGACCGGATGGGGTGTTAAGACCGGTTTCTTACAACTCAATCAGGAGGTCACCATGAGCCAGATCGATAAAGTGTTGTACACCGCCAAGACCCACACCACCGGCGGGCGCGATGGCGCGTCCCGCAGTTCCGACGGGATCCTCGATGTGAAGCTGTCGTCGCCAGGTGCGGGCGGTGGCGGAACCAACCCCGAGCAACTGTTCGCTGCCGGATGGTCAGCCTGTTTCATCGGCGCCATGCAAGTGGCCGCCAGGGAAATGAAAGTGGCGTTGCCCAAGGATGTGGCCGTCGATGCCGAAGTCGACCTGGGCACCAACGAAGGCGGCTATCTGCTCCAGGCGCGACTCAATGTCAGTCTGCCGGGGCTGGATCGCGAGACCGCGCAGAAAATCGTCGACACCGGGCACCAGTACTGCCCGTACTCGAAAGCCACGCGCAACAACATCAACGTCGTGCTCAAGCTGGTTTGAGTCGACGGGCTCGTTCCCACCAATATGTGGCCGGCCGCAGGACTCACATTCACTGAAGATCAAACTGTGGGAGCGGGCTTGCTCGCGAAGAGGCCGGCACATTCAGCATCGATGTTGCCTGACATGCCGCCTTCGCGAGCAAGCCCGCTCCCACAGGTTCGGTGGCTGTACGCAATATCCGCGAACTACCCAAATCACCGTGGGGCGGGCTTGCTCGCGAAAGAGGCCGGCACATTCAGCATCGATGTTGCCTGACATGCCGCCTTCGCGAGCAAGCCCGCTCCCACAGGTTCGGTGGCTGTACGCAATATCCGCGAACTACCCAAATCACCGTGGGAGCGGGCTTGCTCGCGAAGAGGCCGGCACATTCAGCATCGATGTTGCCTGACATGCCGCCTTCGCGAGCAAGCCCGCTCCCACAGGTTCGATGGCTGTACGCAATATCCGCGAACTACCCAAATCACCGTGGGAGCGGGCTTGCTCGCGAAGAGGCAGGCACATTCAACATCGATGTTGCCTGGCAAACCGCCTTCGCGAGCAAGTCGGATCGCCGCACCGCCGCTCCCACAGGTTCTGAGTTTTAACGGATGGAGCGATCAATTCATCTTGCTGTGATCATGCGTCATCGCACTGTGATCCATGGTACCGATCGCCTTGGTAACGGCTTCAACCTGAATCGACTCTTTCGCACCCTTGGCGTCTTCCACGGTCAGGGTCAGCGGCACCTTGTCGCCTTCCTTGATCTGGCCCGTCAGGTTCATGAGCATGATGTGGTAGCCGTTGGGATCGAAGCTCACTGCTTCTCCGGCCGGCAACGCAACGGACTGCACCTGCTGCATTTTCATCACATCGTCTTTCATGCTCATTTCATGGATCTGTACTAGCTCGGCAACCGGCGTTTGCACGCTTAGCAGTTTGCTGTCGCTGCTCGCAGTGACGGTCATGAAGGCGCCGCTCGACGGCTGGCCGGCCACGGTGGCGCGGACCCAGGCGTCCTTGACCTCGGTTTGTGCCGACGCCTGAAGGGCCAGGCCAACCAGGGACAAGCCCAGCGCCAGTTGCCTGCAACGTTGTGCGAAACGGTTTCTAGCCTGCGGTGCATTCATTTCAGCAAACCTCCATCACGGTGAGCAGGTCTTCTGCGCACTCTTGGGCCGTCAGGGACGCGGACAGTCCCAGGCGCAGATTGCCCCGGGAGTCGAAGACATAGCTGGTCGCGGTATGGGAGAGGGTATAGGTATCGCCGCTCGGTACTTTCTCGAAGAACACGCCGAATTCCTTGGCGGTGGCGGCGGTTTCTTCCAGGGTGCCGTACAGCGCTTCGAAACTCGGGTCGAATGCCTTGACGTACTTGTCGAGCAGCTCCGGGGTGTCGCGCTCGGGGTCCAGGGTGATGAAGACCACCTGCAGCCTTTCGCCATCGCGACCCATCAGCTTCTTGGCCTGCGCGGCACGGGCCAGGGTGGTCGGGCACACGGCCGGGCATTGGGTGAAACCGAAGAACACCATCGGCATCAAGCCACGATAGCTGCCCAGCATCCGGGTTTCGCCCTGGGTGTCCGTGAGCTTGAAGTTGCGCCCCATGATCTTGTCGCTGAGGTCTTTGCCGTACTTGAACGACAGCTTGCTGCTGTCGTCGCAACCGGCGAGCAGGCCCAGGCTCAACAGGCCCATGCCTTGCAAGACGGTTCGGCGGGTATACAAAGTACTCATGAAAAAAGCATCCTGTTGAACAGGCTGAACTGACAGCGTGGTGGCTGTACAGACGAAAAAATCGCGGGGATGTTAACAAACTGTGCCGGTGCCTGAGGGGCGGATGCGACCATTGGACCTTTGCTGCGGCGCGACATAGTGTCGCGCCGCAGCGGGGCTGGCTGCGCTCTTGTGGCGAGGGGGCTTGCCCCCGTTGGACTACGAAGTAGTCCCAAATACAGACAATGCGGTTTGTCAGGTAAACCGCATTCATCTGTTTCGCGACCGCTTCGCGGCCGAACGGGGGCAAGCCCCCTCGCCACAGGCAAGCCCCCTCGCCACAATGTTTCGTCTGGCTTTAACGACGCAGCTTCGCGCAATGATCCTGTTCCGGCTGTGCGGCGGTGTACCACACGTAATCCGCGCTGTCGGCGGTCACGGTCTTGCCCGCTTCGGCGAGGATCAGCACCGCATTGCCTTCACCGGCACCCAGGTCCTTGAGGTGCAGCGGCACTCCCAGATCCTTGCGTACGTGGAAGGCGCCGGCCAGCAGCAACGCAGGCGTTGGCGCGGCCATCAGGCGTTCGGCCATGCGCCGGTCACGCTGTTGCTGCACGGCGAGCATGGCCGGCATCTGTGCTTCGGGCAACAGCCCGCAATGGGATTCGCGGATGTCGTCGAGCAAGGTCGCCTGCACCTGTTGGGTGGTGGACGCTTCACCCGTGAGCAGCGGACGCTGTTTGTAGATCTGCATGATCTGCGCGCGATCCAGGTTCGCCGCCAGCAGTGGATAGGGTTGGCGCAACGCGTAGGTGACGAGGGCGCCATAGACGCTCCAATCCCAATTGGCCTGCCAGGCCAGCGCCTTGAACGCATCGGCCGGTGGCTGGCCGGCGCGGGTTTGAGTTTGCGCGGCATCGACCCTGGCCTGTTGATCGGGGTTGAGCATTTCCATCAGCAGGCTGCCCTGGGGGCGTTGTGCCGCCAGCTCGCGCAGCAACCACAATTGCAGGGCGTGGTGGTCCGGATTGTCGTGCTGTTCACCGACTAGAACCCGCGGCGCGGCGGCCAGGCGCTCGACCAGTTCCTGCGGGGTCAGCGTGCGACCGCTGGCGAGTTCGCGGATGACGCCAAGGTCGGCGTGATCGCGCCCTTGCGGGGCAATCGGTGCCGGGGGCGGCGTTACAGAATGGGTTTGGCAGCCAGCCAGCAGGCTGAACGCACACAGCAACAGAAAGCGCATCGGTTTTCCTTAAATAGATGGAAGCCCCCCGATCAAGGACGGAGGGGGGCGGAATCAGCGCGCGATGATCAACGGGTGGCCGCGCTCCGGATGCTGGTGAATCAGCACCTCCAGGCCATACACCGCCGCCAGCGCTTCGGCGGTCAGCACGTCTGCCGGAGGGCCATAGGCGTGGGGCAGGCCTTGTTGCAACAACAGCAGTTGATCGCAGTAGCGCGCGGCCAGGTTGAGGTCGTGCAGAATCACCAGCACGGCGGCCCCGCGCTCGGCAAAGTCGCGCACGGCTTGCAAAATGGTGTGCTGGTGCAGCGGATCGAGCATCGACGTCGGTTCATCGAGCAGCAGGGTTTGCCCTTCGGCACCCGGCCAGAGCTGAGCCAGCACCCGCGCCAGATGCACGCGCTGGCGCTCACCGCCGGACAGGGCCAGATAGCTGCGTTCGGCCAGGTGCAGGGCGTCGGCGCAGCGCAGCGCCTCGGCGACAAATTCGCCATCGCGCACACGACCGCTGGCGTGAGGCAAGCGCCCCATGCCGACGACTTCGTTGACCGAGAAGGCAAAGTTCAGGCTCGAGCTCTGCGGCAGCACGGCCAGGCGTTTGGCCCGCTCCTGACCCGGCCAGTCGGCGAGCGGACGCTCGTCGAGGCTGACCGTGCCTTCGCTGCTCGCCAGTTCGCCGCACAGTGCGGCGAGCAGGGTGCTTTTGCCCGCGCCGTTCGGCCCCAGCACACCGAGCACTTCACCCGGGCGCAATTGGACATCGATATTGGCCAGTACCGTGCGGTTGCCCCGACGTACCAGCAGGTTGTTTGCCCGCAGCATCAGGAACGCCCTCGTACCAGCAGATAGAGAAAGAACGGCGCGCCGATCAATGCCGTGACGATGCCGATGGGCAATTCAGCCGGCGCCAACACCAGGCGCGCGGCCAGATCGGCCAATAGCAACAGGCTGGCACCTGCCAGCAACGAAGCGGGCAGCAACACCCGGTGATCCGGGCCGACCAGCAGGCGCATCAGGTGCGGCACTACCAGGCCGATAAAACCGATCAGGCCGGCCGCCGCGACGGCCGCGCCGACGCCGAGCGCCGTGCACAACACCAGTTCAAGCTTGATCCGCTCGATGTCGAAGCCAAGGTGACGGGCCTCGGATTCGCCCAGCAGCATGGCATTGAGCGCCGCCGCGCGACGTGGCAACCACAACGCCACGCCCACGGTGACGATCAACAAAGGCCACAGGCGCGGGTAACTGGCACCGTTGAGGCTGCCCAGGTTCCAGAACGTCAGGGTGCGCAAGGTCGCGTCATCGGCCAGGTAGGTGAACAGCCCCACGCCGGCACCGGCCATGGCCGTCATCGCCACGCCCGCCAGGAGCATGGTGGCAACGTCGGTTTGCCCGTTGCGGCGGCCGAAGCGATACACCACCGCCGTGACGATCAAGCCACCGCCGAAGGCGCAGAGCGACAGCAGATAAGGCTCGATGGCCGGTGGCACGCCGCCGAGCAGGCTGCCGCCGACGATGGCGAGGGCGGCACCGAGTGCCGCACCGCCGGAAACGCCGACCAGGCCCGGATCGGCCAAGGGGTTGCGGAACAACCCCTGCATGGCCACGCCGGACAACGCCAGTACCGAACCGACGGCGATGCCGAGCAGGCTGCGTGGCAGGCGAATCTGCCCGAGGATCAATTCCGCCTGTTGCGTGTCGCCACCGTTCAGCGGCAACCCGAGCAGACGCATCCCGGCCAGCAGGGTATCGCCCAGCGGCAGGCTGACCGGCCCGAGGGCCAGGGACAACCAGAATACCAGCACCAGTAACAGCAACAAAAAGATCAAGGTGGGACGCGGCCGAAAAATGGCCGTCATGGGTTGATCCCGGCGGTCCGGGCCCGGGCCGACAGTGTCTTGATACGCATCGGGATTATTCCTTGGCCGATCAGAGGGCGGCGATCATCGAATTATTCGTAGCGGGTGATGATGCCATCGACATCCGGCTTACGCACAGGTCATGGTCGGTCAACTTGCAACCAGTGTTGATTGATCATGAGGATAACTCGTGATCATCACGATTAAAATGAGTTTGTCTCACCAAGGCTCAACTACCGACAATGGCTCCATTAACTATATGGAGTTTTATTGTCATGGCATTGGCCCATTCCCTTGGATTTCCGCGCATCGGTCGCGACCGCGAACTGAAAAAAGCTCAAGAGGCGTTCTGGAAAGGCGAACTCGACGAAGCCGGTCTGCGTGCCGTGGGCCGTGACCTGCGCAAGAGCCACTGGGACTTGCAGAAAAAAGTCGGGATCGAACTGTTGCCGGTCGGCGACTTCGCCTGGTACGACCAGGTCCTGACTCACTCGTTGATGTTCGGTGTGATCCCAGAGCGATTCCGCCCGCACGATGGCAAGGCCAGCCTGCAAACCCTGTTCGGCATGGCACGCGGTGTCAGCGACAGCTGCTGCGGCGGCGCCCACGCCCAGGAAATGACCAAGTGGTTCGACACCAACTATCACTACCTCGTGCCTGAATTCAGCGCCGACCAGCAGTTCAAGCTCGGTTGGGATCAGCTGTTCGAAGAAGTCGAAGAGGCCCGCGCAATGGGGCACGACGTCAAGCCGGTGATCATCGGCCCGCTGACTTACCTGTGGTTGGGCAAGGCCAAGGGCGCCGAATTCGACAAGCTCGAACTGCTCGATCGCCTGCTGCCGCTGTACGGCCAGATCTTCCAGCGCCTGGCGGCACAAGGCGTTGAATGGGTGCAAATCGACGAGCCGATCCTGGTGCTCGATCTGCCGCAAGAGTGGAAAAACGCCTTCGAACGCGCCTACAACCTGATTCAGCGTGACCCGCTGAAGAAACTGGTCGCCACTTACTTTGGTGGCCTTGAAGAAAACCTGGGCCTGGCCGCCAACCTGCCAGTGGACGGATTGCACATCGACCTGGTCCGCGCACCTGAGCAGTTCCCGACCATCCTCGACCGCCTGCCCGCCTACAAAGTGCTGTCGCTGGGCGTGGTGAATGGCCGTAACGTCTGGCGTTGCGATCTGGAAAACGCCCTGGCCACCTTGCAGCACGCTCATGAGCGTCTGGGTGATCGCCTGTGGGTCGCGCCGTCCTGCTCGCTGCTGCACAGTCCGGTCGACCTGGGGCGTGAAGACAAGCTCGATGCCGAACTGAAAAGCTGGCTGGCGTTTGCCGTGCAGAAGTGTGAGGAAGTGGCGGTGCTGGCCCAGGCCGTCAACGAGCCGGAAGCGCCGAAGGTGCTTGAAGCGCTGACTCAAAGCCGTGCCGTGCAGGCCAGCCGTGCTGCATCGCCACGCATCCACAAGCCGGCCGTTCAGGCTCGGGTTGCGGCGATCACCACCAAGGACAGCCAACGTCACTCGCCATTTGCCCGGCGTATCGAGAAACAACGCGCCGGCTTGAACCTGCCGCTGTTTCCGACCACCACTATCGGTTCGTTCCCGCAAACCGCGTCGATCCGTCTGGCTCGCCAATCGTTCAAGCAAGGCAAGCTGACCGAAGCCGAATACACCGAGGCGATGCACAGCGAGATCCGTCACGCCGTGCTGGTGCAGGAACGCCTGGGCCTGGACGTGCTGGTGCACGGTGAAGCCGAGCGTAACGACATGGTCGAATACTTCGCCGAGCAACTCGACGGCTACGTGTTCAGCCGTTTCGGCTGGGTCCAGAGCTACGGTTCGCGCTGCGTGAAACCGGCGGTGATCTTCGGCGACCTGAGCCGTGCGAAAGCCATGACCGTGGAGTGGATCCGCTACGCCCAAGGCCTCACCGACAAAGTGATGAAGGGCATGCTGACCGGCCCCGTGACCATGCTGATGTGGTCGTTCCCGCGTGAAGACGTGAGCCGCGAAGTGCAGGCCCGCCAACTGGCCCTGGCGATTCGCGACGAAGTGGTCGACCTCGAAGCCGCCGGCATCAAGATCGTGCAGATCGACGAGGCTGCATTCCGCGAAGGCCTGCCATTGCGCCAGGCGCAGTGGCAGCACTACCTGGACTGGGCGACCGAAGTGTTCCGCCTGTGCGCCTCTGGCGTGCGCGACGAGACCCAGATCCACACCCACATGTGCTACAGCGAGTTCAACGATGTGATCGAGTCCATCGCCGCCATGGATGCCGACGTGATCACCATGGAAACCTCGCGCTCGGACATGGAACTGCTGGACGCGTTCGAAGCCTTCGCCTACCCGAACGAAATCGGCCCGGGCGTGTACGACATCCACTCGCCACGGGTGCCGGACTCCGCGGAAATGGCCAACCTGCTGCGCAAGGCAGCCAAACGCATTCCCGCCCACCGCCTATGGGTCAACCCGGACTGCGGCCTGAAAACCCGTGGCTGGCCGGAAACCGAAGCGGCGCTGGTGCACATGGTCAATGCGGCGCGCCAACTGCGTAAAGAATGGGCCTGACGTAAAAGCGGCATGCCCCGACCGGAGCACTTCACTGTGCTCCGGTTTTTTTGTTGGCTGTGCCGACGTCATCGCTGGCAAGCCAGCTCCTACAGTTGAACTGCGTACACGCAAAGCCTGCTTACACCCCGCCCCCTGTAGGAGCTGGCTTGCCAGCGATAGCGGTGTGTCTGTGACATCAATGCTGGATGTGCCGGCCTCTTCGCGAGCAAGCCCGCTCCCACAATGATTTGGGCCGTTCGCAGATTTTGCGTACAGCCACCGAACCTGTGGGAGCTGGCTTGCCAGCGATAGCGGTGTGTCTGTGACATCAATGCTGGATGTGCCGGCCTCTTCGCGAGCAAGCCCGCTCCCACAATGATTTGGGCCGTTCGCGGTTTTTGCGTACAGCCACCGAACCTGTGGGAGCGGGCTTGCTCGCGAAGGCTTGATGTCAGGCGACATCAATGTTGAATGTGCCTCCTACAGGCGCCGTGGCTCGGCCACCAACAGCAATGACTGTGGCACGGGGCTTTGCGGGTGCTGCGGTTCCTGCAAGCCGGCCAGGGTAAAACCGGCCATGTCCAGGGCATTGAGCCAACTGGACAGGGTACGGAAATACCACGGCATCGGCTGCCACTGCCCCTTGAACCCGGCGAAGGTTTCTTCCCGCCAGCCATCCTGATAGTCACCTGCCGCAGCCGTCCACGGATGCAGTGTCTGGATCACCAGCGCGCCACCGGGGGCGAGCAGGGTGTTCATGGCGCCGAGCAGGGGGATGATGTCCTGTTGCAGCAGGGCGAAATTCGCGCAGATCAGGTTGTAGTCGCGGCCGATGTCGACTTGCGCTTCTGCCAGCGCTTCATAACTCGCCACATGCACCGGCGAAGAACCCGCCGCCCGCGCCGCCTCGACCAGCGTCGGATCGCCATCCACACCGACCGCATCGATGGCGCGGTCAGCCAATGCACGCAACAGCCAGCCTTCGCCGCAACCCAGGTCGAGCACACGCTCGGGCTGGCGGCCGAGTACCGCCAGCAGGATGGCCTGGTCGGTGACCTTCAGGCGGCTTTCGATGGAGCCCGTGCGGATGGCGTCGATCCAGGCCTGGGCGTTGTGGTGCCAGCTGTCGAGGAGGGTGGATTCGGAGGCTGACATGGTCGATGTCCGGCGAAATGGGTTGGATGAAAGGATAGGGCAACAGAAGATTAACGGTGGAGCCGGTGTTACCCGGCACCACCGACAGCGCAGACAAGGATGGACGCGTGGCTAGGCGCTTTTGCTGGCGGCCAGATGATAGGCAACCAGCGCATTGGCGTGGCCATGACCCATGCCGTGTTCGGTTTTGAGCCAGGCCACCAGTTCCATATGTTTCTTGTCAGTGATGGCTTTGAGCAGGTCCAGCCAATGGCTGATCGGCTGCCCATACTTTTTTTCAATAGACGGGAAATACGAAGCCGGTCCTTTGGTTTTTGTCTCTTCGGTCACGATGCAAACTCCCTTTCCAAATTGTGAGTTCGAATGCAGCGCCGATTACGTTACTTATTTGCCGTCAACGCGTCCACCGTCCGAGTGGTCGAACCTGGAGCACGTTGTTCTCAGTAGTTCATCCCGTCATCGATCGCGATGCCCTGGGCTCGCATGGCCTTGATCAACTCGCCACGGGTGCCGGGCAGGTTGAGCATGGTCTTGGCGCGCAACGCCGTGACTTCTTCGGCGGTGTAAGGCTGATAGTCGGCCGGCACGCTTTTGCCAGCCATGCCGTCCTCGCGCATCAGCCAGTTGAGCAAGTCCGCCAGTTGCGCGTTGTTCAACGCCGACTGCGACATGCCCGGTACCCGCACGAGGAATTCGCGGCCACCGGGGACTTTCAGGAAGTTGCCGACAAAGCCCTTCATCCGTGGTGTGTCGTTGGCGGCGGAACCCGTGCCGTCGCCCAGGTGGCAACCGGCGCATTGCAACTGGTAGTTCACGCCGACGCTGTACCCGGCCTGGGCTATCGGGGTTTGCGCTGATTCATTGCCCGGCGCGTGATGCTGGTTCGGATCGGGAATGGCCCGTGCCTGGGCGAGCGGGGCGCTCAAGGCGCAGACGAGACTGAGCAATATCAAACTACGCATGTAACCCAACTCCGCTGATGACCGGTTTGGCACCTGTAGGAGCGAGCCTGCTCGCGAAGGACGTCAACGATAACGCGGGCTATCTG
Source organism: Pseudomonas sp. P5_109 (assembly GCF_034009455.1). Lineage (NCBI taxonomy): Bacteria > Pseudomonadati > Pseudomonadota > Gammaproteobacteria > Pseudomonadales > Pseudomonadaceae > Pseudomonas > Pseudomonas sp. P5_109. Next base: position 4,331,404 of record NZ_CP125380.1, on the reverse strand, counting down.
GTTTAACGCGTCGCCCTTGAGTTCTTCGCGAGCAGGCTCGCTCCTACAGGTACACACACAAAGCAGTAAAAAAAGAAAAGCAGCCACAGGAAAAAAACCGCCGGTTGCGCGAGCAACCGGCGCAAAGAGCGCGTTTAGACGGCGACGCCGCGGATAACCGAAACGGTGCAGTGGTAGATGTGCGATTTGGCGGCCAGGCACCAGTTCACATCGTTGTTGTTGAACGGGCGGTAAGCCGGTTCTTCACTGTCGTTACGGGTGCAGGCGCACTGGGCGCAGCTTTGCTTACCGCAGCAGTCGTTATAGGAAATGATGTAGTCCTTGCCATCGGCCGGGTTGCGGCAGGTGCCGATCCAGGTCACTTGCGAGGCTTCGGTGCCCGGAGGGCAGGACGTCACCGACCCGCCGCAGCAGCTGCACAGAAAGCCGTCGATGGAGCAATAGCGCCAGTAGTCGCAGCTGTTCGGATCACCCGGGTCGCCAGCTTGCGCGGGCTCCGCGGCCAGGGCCTTGCTGGTGCGGTCCAGGGGCAGCAGCAGGGGCAGGGCGGCACCGGCCACCATCAGCGAACCCATGCGCGACAGCAATTTACGGCGCGACGTGGTGTCGGCCACGCGACGGGTCGAACGCTCAAACAACAGATCCAGCAGTTTCATAAAGGTCTCCCTGCCTTATCAGTGGCTATGGCCGTGGCTGTGGTCGTGATCGTGGGTGTGCGGCTGGGCATTGAGGTACTGCTGTAGCGTCGCGTGCTTGAGGTGCTCGACCTCGAACAGGCTGTCCAGGTGCTCGCGGGAGTTGACCAGGCCTTTGGCGCGCAGGGTGCCGGCCTTGTCGATCAGCGCGGCGTACGGCAGCTTGCCGATCTGGTAGGTCATGCCGACTTCCGGGCCGACCACATAAGTCGCGTCTTCCAGTTTGTGTTCGCGGATCAGCGCTTGCTGGGCGTCCATGTCGCCGTCGCTGACGAACACCACGTCGAGGTTGCCTGCTTGTTCCTTGGCGATGGATTTGATCGCCGGCAGCAGCGACTTGCAGATCGGGCAGGTCGGCGAGAGGAAGAACAGCAGTTGCGATTTCTCGCCGGCATAACCGAAGTTCACCGGGCGACCGTGACGGTCGGAGGCGGTGATTTGTGGTGCGGCTTCATTGACCGCCACACCTTTGTCAACCATCAGCGCGCCAGCCGGGGCCAGGCGACCGTGCAGCACGCCAATCTGCCGCACCAGGCCCATGACGACAAACGCCACGGCCACCAGCAGCACCCAGAGCAGAACGTTGGAAACAATCAAGCCTTCCATTTGGATTACCTACCAATCAATTTGAGCAGAAGAGGGGAATTCGCCAGCAAGCCATCGGCAGCGGCGTAGATGAGCAGCGCGACAGCGGCGGCGGCCAGGGTCACGAAACCATCGAACAGGTTGAGGTCGCGGGCCACCGGCGCCACGCTGGCCACCAACGCCAGGGCTACCAGTGCACTGTTGCGTGCCAGCAGTACCGGGCGCAGTGGTTGCGCCTGGTCGGGACCGGCGCAACCGCAGTCGATGTCCGCACGACCACGCCACAGGTTGATGCCGATGGCGGCGGCGTACAGCGCCAACAGGCTGGCGGCACTGAACGCGGCGTCGCCACGGCTTGCCGGTACCAGCAGGGCAAAGGCGATGGCCAGTTCCAGCAGCGGAACCAGGCGTGCCGTTGGGCGCACCAGCGCATCGGGCAGCAATTGGTAGTCCGCCAGTTGCCGGGTGAAGCGGGCCGGTGCGCGCAACTTGTGGGTCGCGGCACTGGCCAGCAACACCGCGATGGCGATGGCGCTGGCAATGATGAAGATCGGATCTGTGTGCATGGCCGAACCTCTTAGTAGCTCAGGACCTGAGTCGCGGTCTTCGCGACTTTCGGCATACTGCCGGTGAGCTTGTTGGTCTTCAGATCGAAAATCTGCAAACCGCCTTCCACGTCCGCACCCAGCAACAGCGGCTTGTCGTCGCCAGTGGCCTGCATGCTCCACACCGGAACCGGGGCTTCCAGGGTCGCTACCTTCTTGTGGGTCTTGAGGTCAAACGCCCAGATCAGCGGGCTTGGGTCTTCCCACTTCATGGCTTCGTGGGCGTCGTGCATCAGCACGTACAGACGATCCAGCTTCGGTGCCACGGCCATCAACTGCCAGCCACCCGGCGCCCAACCGGCCTTCTTGTCTTCGTCGGAAACCAGTGACCAGGACGGCAGGATCTTCGGCGCATCGCCGGCGAAATCCACCGGGCGCACGGTGCCGGTCGTGGTGGTGAAGTAGTAGGTGTCGCCGACGTTGACCGCGCGCTCTACCAGTTTTTCCGCGTTCGGATCAAAGAACGGCGTGCGGCTGCGCGCGGTTTCCTGGCCCTGGTCGTTGAGGGTCACCACTTGCAGGCTGCCGTCGCCGCACAGCGAGGCGAAGCGGCGGTTGCCGACCGGGTAGTTGAGTACGCAACCGGGGATGGCGATTTCCGTGGCAACGGCCTTGGCCTGGGTGTCGACCACAGTGACCGAGGTCGACGGGGTGAAGTTGTAGACGTAGACGAACTTGTCGTCGCCGCTTGGCTTGAGCGAATAACGCTGGGTCAGCGATTCGGCGCGCTTGTTCGGAATCAGCACTTCCCAGGCCGGCGACAGGGTCGAGCTGTCCCAGGCGGTCAGCACGTCGGTACGAGTGCCACGGGTACCACGGGAGTACCAGATGTCTGCACTGTAGAGAGTCTTTTTGTCATGGCTGAGGGTCGACGGCGCAGCAAAACCGGTCGGCACCATGCCGAGGATGCGCTTCTGGTCCGGGTCGACCACGGTCACGCGGCCAGCCACGAAGCTGTCGAACTCGACGTCGATGACAAACGCGCGGTGAGCTTCGGGTGGAAACGCCAGAACGGTCTGGCCAATCGTACCGGCGGGCAAATCCGCGCGGGCACTGTTCAAACCGAGTACAAGCAGGCTCAGGCCTAGCGCTGACTGTACGGAGATCCTGTTTGTTCGCATAAGGGGAACTTCCTGAATTGTTGGTAACGCGGATCGCGGGTGCTTTGGCAGATTTTTACCCTTTGATTCTGCCGTGCCCCGCGATCGGGAGAATTGCCCTGCCTGCCAAGTGTTTGTGTGTCTGTGCCAGTGTCATGAAACGGGTTGCACTAGCTGATAAGGCGGGGGCTTTAATGGCGCCAGAGAGAGGAGGTGCGAGGCTGCACCTGTGGCGAGGGGGCTTGCCCCCGTTCGGTGGCGAAGCCGCCGTAAATCCGGGCGATTCGGTCTGACTGAAGGGCCAGCGCCAGCATGTGTGCAAAGTTGGTATCGGGCGCTTCCCCTTGCATCAATCGATATAGGGTCGCCAGACACCCTTTCTCCGTGAGCATTTGCGGTCCGCGCAGGAGCGCGTTCAGCGGCGTTTCAATGGAGAAGTCGCGGGTACGAAACTCGACGTTCTGCATGCGTCCATCGTGGACGCGGTTGAACCATTCCCGCGTGTATTCCTCATCTTCAGGCGAATACGCAGGGGCGCCCGAACCTTTGAGTTTGTTGTAGCCACCTTGGCTGGTCAGTTGGTTTTCCACTTCAACCAGAATGGTCAGCAATTCCTTTTTACGTTGCTCATAGCGGTAGCCACTGGCGCCGTAAAAAGGCAGTTCGCCTGCGCGCAGTTTTGCCAATTCATGTTGGTGAACGGAGCGACGGTACTCCAGTCGCTGGCGATCTTCGATCAAGCGGTTGGACGCCGCCCGTCCCTTGGCAATGCCGGACCCTGCGGCAGTCCCGCGGGACCCAGCCAGGCATCGCCGATGATGGTGTTTTCAACAAAGTTGGCCAGCGCGTTTTTCCAGATCAGCACGCGAGTCTTGATGCCGTGGCGACCGCGAACATCCAGCAGTTCACCGATGCGATCGCTACCGGATTTGAAACGCATCGCCGGGTGGAGTCGCGGGATAAACTGACTCATAGCTCCGGTCTTCGATCCGGATGTTCTGCATCAAAACCTTGTATCGGGTGAGGGGGTAATGGATGGTCTTTTATGAGATTGGGGAAACGCAGATTTGGGTCGGCGCGGAGTTGCCCTAATAGACCGGAGTAGAAGTCATGAAGCGTTGGGTTTGGCTGGTATCCGAAGTTATGTATTGGTCGAGGTATAGCTTCGAAAGCTCCTTTTAAATTGCTTAACCCCGTAAAACTGCCCAGCGATGCTGCCCTCTGATAATAGAACAGCGAACGTGGTTTATTTTTTCTAGCTGTATCATAAAAACTTGCGGTTTTCTCTATGGCATCAAAATTGTCCTGAGCGCCCGCACATCGGTAATAGCGCTCAGCCATGTCATCGTCCTGCTTATCCCTTGGGAGCGCAAAAGCGAAGTATTGGCCGATTCGAACCTGGGCCAATGGACTGCCCAATTGCGCTGCCTGAAACATATAAGAGCTGGCCATTCGGTCCGACTTCAACACTCCTCGTCCATTTTCGGACACCACGGCCCAGTTGTAATAGCCCAGCGGAACCTTAAGCTTTACCATGCGTTCGTAAAGGTCGAGCATCTTGCTGGTGTCGACTTCTATTCCGGGGTTTTTTTCGGTTCCCGGTTCACCGACACGATAAAGCCGCGCCAGATTATGCATCGCCTTCCAATGATCTTTAGCAATGGCTTTTTCATAAAGCGCTACTACCTCGGGCCAATGCCCCAATTCTTCCTCTAGATAACGAGCTCGTTTAAACCATTGATCGGCCTCCGTATCCAGCGGTGGGTTGTTATCTTTTTCGTAAGCACAGGTAAAAGTGGGATAGGCCATAGCCGGAGCTCCGCTCAACAAGATAAAAAAAATAAGGGCACAAAGTGAGATCGCTCTAGTCAATGGCTTTAGCATATGGCGTCTCCACGTCCCAGAAACGAGTTAAATGCCTGATTAGAGGTTTGTTCTGCTCCTTTTTTTTCCAGTTCTCATCCATCACTTTATTCCATGCATCGAAGTTGGCCTCTGCATCGCAGCGCCCCTTATCATCGTTAAATGACTCCCCCACATGCAATTTCCACAACTCTTCCCGCCAATGTTTGGCCAACTCCCCATCTGGTGCAGCCAAACCCAACTCCGAGTCGGTATGCAAACTACGAGTATTAATATTCGCAGAACTGAGCAAACTAAAAACATCGTCCACCACCAACAGTTTGGAATGCACATAGATGTCTCGAAAATAAGCTTGCTGCCCCTCGGACAACCTGCCTCCGGGCTCTGGCGTGCAAGTCGTCAGCGTTGCGATAACCACTTTCAGACCGGGTAAATCCTGGAGGGTGTAGGGCTTGGGCTCTTCCTCTGCGCCATCTTTCGGATTGCCGAGTTCAGGGATATCTTTTGGCTTGAGGCCACCCAGACGCTCTTCGACCTCGGGAGTGACGCCTTTTTCTTCCAGCGCGGTAATTTCGCGCTTCAGCACCGCGGCTCGATTGAGCTGGGCCCGTTGCATATAGGCGTCGTTGTGCGGGTTGGCCTCCAGATACGCCAACTGGCTGCGTTTTCGCAGCATGTTCTCCGCCAGCGTGCGTTGCGCCTGCGGCATCAGTTGCTCCTGTCCCAGCTCCTGCAAGGTCGCATAGGTGGTACTGGAGAAGTCACCAGAGTTCGGGTTGTTGGTGACCACGAACAAATAGAGAGGTTTTTTACGTTTTTTGCTTCGGTAAGCCGCCGCCAATTCACGCAATTGCCTGGCAAACGCCGGGTAGCGGAAATACTGGTTTTCAAAATAGGCGTAGTTGCGCACGTTGCCCAAAGCCTTGTGGTACAGCTCCAGAATCGAGGTCTCCGCACCTTCTTGCGGTTGCGTACGGCAAATCTGCGCCATGGTTGAACCGGCGGCTTTGAAATGGTCCGGCTTGATGGCCTGGCGCTGTTCACGCAGACCGTCGTCAAACCATTTTTTGACCCAAAAGGTTTCCCGATCCCAGACGGTGCTGAAGTTGTGGTTCAGGTCGTGCAGGGCAGGGCCCTGTACTTTCATGGACAAATCCTGCCATGGACCGAAGCCCGGACTACGCCGCGCGGCTTTGTCGTCATACAGGTGTGCGTTGGTATCCCAGTAATTTCGGTGCATGTTGTGGCCCATGACGAAACCCACCGCGTTCGCGGTGTCTTCATAGTCCACCAAGACTATCTTCTGGTGGTGACTGGCTTGTCCAGGCAGGAATCTACGATTTTCTGGTTTGGTGAGATGACTCATATCTCAGGTCTGCGATCCGGATGCTCTGCATCAAAGCCTTGTTCGGGATGAGCGGGAAGTGGATGGTCTTTCATGAGGTTGGGGAAACGCAGATTTGGGTCGGCGCGGAGTTGCCCTAATAGACCGGAGTAGAAGTCATGAAGCGTTGGGTTTGGCTGGTATCCGAAGTTATGTATTGGTCGAGGTATAGCTTCGAAAGCTCCTTTTAAATTGTTTAATCCAGTAAAGCTGCCCAGCGATGCTGCCCTCTGATAATAGAACAGCGAACGTGGTTTGTTTTTTCTAGCTGTATCATAAAAACTTGCGGTTTTCTCTATGGCGTAAGAATTGTCCTGAGCGCCCGCACATCGGTAATAGCGCTCAGCCATGTCATCGTCCTGCTTATCCCTTGGGAGCGCAAAAGCGAAGTATTGGCCGATTCGAACCTGGGCCAATGGACTGCCCAATTGCGCTGCCTGAAACATATAAGAGCTGGCCATCCGGTCCGACTTCAATACTCCCCGTCCATTTTCGGCTACCACGGCCCAGTTATAATAACCCAGCGGAACCTTAAGCTTTACCATGCGTTCGTAAAGGTCGAGCATCTTGCTGGTGTCCTGTTCAACACCAGGCTGTCCTGGCCATCCCGTGCGATAAAGTCCCGCCAGGTTATGCATCGCCTTCCAATGATTTTTAGCGATGGCTTTTTCGTAAAACCCGACGATGGTTCGCCAGTCTTTGACCCCTCGTACTTTCTCCAGTGCGCGTGCCTGTTGAAACCACCGCTCGGCCTCTGCATCCAGCGGTGGGTTATTGTCTTTTTCGTAAGCACAGGTAAAAATTGGGTAGGCCATGGCCGGAGCTCCGCTCAATAAGATAGAAAAAATAAGGACACAAAGAGAGATGTATTTAGTCAATGGCGCTGGCATAAGGCGTCTCCACATCCCAAAAACGTGTCAAGTGGGCGATTAACGGTTCATTTTTATTTTTATTCTCCCAATTTTTATCCATCACGTCGTTCCAGTTTTTAAAGTTGGCCTCTGCATCACAACGCCCCTTGTCATCGTTAAATGACTCCCCCGTGTGCAACTTCCATAACTCTTCCCGCCAATGCTTGGCCAACTCAGCATCCGGTGCCGCCAGACCTAACTCCGAGTCGGTGTGCAAACTACGGGTATTGATATTCGCAGAGCTGAGCAAACTAAAAACATCGTCCACTACCAACAGTTTGGAATGCACATAGATGTCTCGAAAATAAGCTTGCTGCCCCTCGGATAACCTGCCTCCGGGCTCTGGCGTGCAAGTCGTCAGCGTTGCGATAACCACTTTCAGACCGGGTAAATCCTGGAGGGTGTAGGGCTTGGGCTCTTCCTCTGCGCCATCTTTCGGCTTGCCGAGTTCAGGGATATCTTTTGGCTTGAGGCCACCCAGACGCTCTTCGACCTCGGGAGTGACGCCTTTTTCTTCCAGCGCGGTAATTTCACGCTTCAGCACCGCGGCTCGATTGAGTTGGGCCCGTTGCATGTAGGCGTCGTTATGTGGGTTGGCCTCCAGATACGCCAACTGGCTGCGTTTTCGCAGCATATCTTCCGCCAGCGTGCGCTGGGCCTGCGGCATCAGTTGCTCCTGTCCCAGCTCCTGCAAGGTCGCATAGGTGGTACTGGAGAAGTCACCAGAGTTCGGGTTGTTGGTGACCACGAACAGGTACAAGGCTTTGTCTCTACCCTTTGCGATGTAAGCCGCCGCCAACTCACGCAACTGCCTGGCAAACGCTGGATAGCGGAAATACTGGTTTTCAAAATAGGCGTAGTTGCGCACGTTACCCAAGGCGTTGTGATAAAGCTCCAGAATCGAGGTCTCCGCACCTTCTTGCGGTTGCGTACGGCAAATCTGAGCCATGGTTGAACCGGCGGCTTTGAAATGGTCCGGCTTGATGGCCTGTCGCTGTTCACGCAGACCATCGTGAAACCATTTTTTGACCCAAAAGGTTTCCCGATCCCAGGCGGTGCTGAAGTTGTGGTTCAGGTCGTGCAGGGCAGGGCCCTGTACTTTCATGGACAAATCCTGCCATGGACCGAAGCCCGGACTACGCCGCGCGGCTTTGTCGTCATACAGGTGTGCGTTGGTATCCCAGTAATTTCGGTGCATGTTGTGGCCCATGACGAAACCCACCGCGTTCGCGGTGTCTTCATAGTCCACCAAGACCATCTTCTGGTGGTGACTGGCAAAAAGGGCCAGCGCCAGCATGTGCGCAAAGTTGGTATCGGGGGCTTCTCCTTGCATCAATCGGTACAGGGTCGCCAGACGCCCTTTTTCCTTGAGCATCTGCGGCCCGCGCAGGAGCGCGTTCAGCGGCGTTTCAATGGAGAAATCTCGGGTACGAAACTCGACGTTCTGCATTCGCCCATCGTGGATGCGGCTGAACCACTCTCGCGTGTACTCCTCATCTTCAGGCGAATACGCAGGGGCTCCCGAACCTCTGAGTTTGTTGTAGCCACCTTGCCCGGCCAGTTGGTTTTCCACATCAACCAGAATGGCCAGCAATTCCTTTTCGCGTTGTTCGTAGCGGTAGCCGCTGGTGCCGTAAAAAGGTAGTTCGCCTGCGCGCAGTTTTGCCAATTCATGCTGGTGAATGGTGCTGCGGTATTCCAGGCGCTGGCGGTCTTCGATCAAGCGGTTGGACGCCGCCCGCCCCTTGGCAATGCCGGACCCTGCGGCAGTCCCGCCGGAGCCGGCGAAGCCATCGCCGATGATGGTGTTTTCAACAAAGTTGGCCAGCACGTTTTTCCAGATCAGCACACGGGTCTTGATGCCATGGCGACCGCGAATATCCAGCAGTTCACCGATGCGATCGCTGCCGGGTTTGAAACGCATCGCCGGGTCGAATCCCCAACTGATGATTTCGACACTTTTTTGCGCCGCCTCGATGGCCTCGTGTACCGCGCCAAAGGCCTTCTCGCCGTTGATCAGCGGGGTGACCTGAATCCCCCCGCGTGGTGGGTAGATGGCTTTTTTCGCAAACCAGTCCATGGTCAAGGAAATCGACTTGTGCTCCTCAGGTGTCAGCTGGATCACTTCGTTGCTGTAATCAGTCGTCATTCGATGGCTCCTTGCGCTCAGAGGTTCTTCGGCTTGCTCGCCGGGTTCAAGCCCGCGCTACGGTAATCATCCGTCGAGCCCATCGGTTCGACCTGATCGGTCTGCGCGTGATAATTGCGGTGGCCTTGGCGCGCCAGTTGCTGGTTTGCCGACACGGCGTCCGTGCTTTGTGCTTTGGGTTCGATCTCGAAACGATGGCCGTTCACCAACTCCACCGCATAGGCTTGAGTGCCAGGAACATGCTCGAACCGGATCACGCCGTCGGCGCCGGTCAGGCCCTCCTGAATAGGCGCGCCATCGGCAAACAGGGTGTACGGCTCATCTTCGTAGCCCGGCAGTCCCGGTAGCGGGCTGATCACCGCGCTCAGTTTGTGGATCACATCCGGAGCAGGTTGCGAAACGGCGCGCTCCAGTAGTTCCCCCGCTTTGTCTGCATCCGCAGATAAAGGAATAACGGGCAATAACGCGGAAATCTCAGTGCCTTTACCTGGCGCGCCGCCGGCGTTGACCTTGACCACTGGCCCCAGCGCCGTGATACCGCCCCCATCGAGCTTGATGAAACTACCGCCCGCTTTGAGAGTGAGCTCCGTACCCGCCTCGATGACCATCTTCTGGCCCGCCTTGAGATGAATCTCGCGACCGGCATTCAACAACTGGGCGGTGCCCAACTTTATGTGCTGATTCTGGCCAACGACCAGGTGATCATCGGCTTTGACTTCGACTTTACGGTCAGCATGGGTAGTGCGATGTTCTTCGGCTTTGAGTTCGGTGTAGGCGTTCTTTTCCACGGTGTCGTGGCGTTCGTTGCCGACGCGGATTTTCTGGTCGCGCTCGATGTTTTCGTCCCAGTCGCGTTGGGCGTGGAGGAAGATCTGTTCGGCGCCTTTCTTGTCTTCGATGCGCAGTTCGTTGAAGCCAGCGCCGCCTGGTGAACTGAGGGTTTTGAACACGGAGCGGGTCTTGTTCGCCGGCAGGTCGTAGGGAACGACATTTTCCTTGTGGTACAGGCAACCGGTCACCAGCGGCTGGTCAGGATCGCCTTCGAGGAAGGTCACCAGCACTTCCATACCGACACGTGGAATGCTGATGCCACCGTAGCGGTCGCCAGCCCAACTGGAGGAGACGCGTATCCAGCAACTGGACTTGTCGTCGGCCAGTCCCTCGCGGTCCCAGTGGAACTGCACTTTCACGCGACCGTACTGGTCGCAGTGGATTTCTTCGCCCTTGGGGCCGGTGACTATTGCGGTCTGACTGCCGAGCACTCTGGGCTTCGGATGCTTCAGTGGTGGGCGGTAAAAGACGTCCCATGGAGTCGCGAGAAAGCGGTTGCGATAGCCCTGGTGGAAGTCATCCTTGTTGTCGGTGGTGTTGCTGGTCGCCGACTCTTCGAGGACTTGCGGCTGCCTGCCTTCGTGGACGACCTTGGTCAGCAGCCAGAGGGCATTGCACTCGGTGCGGGGGTGATCGGAGATCTCCAGGAAGTGGCCGCTGACGAGCCTGGTCTGGTCGCCATGCCCCTCAGCCTGGCGATAATCGGCACGATGACGTTCAAGGGCACGCTGGCTGAGAAACCTGCCGCGAGCACGGTCGGTGAAACGGCCCGGGTAATCATAATCTTCAAGATCCGGCTCCTCGTTTTCAGCTTCGCCGCGATGGGCCGCTGTCAGCGCCAGTCGAGGCTTCTCGAAGTCATAGTCACTGCGAGCGGTACGATTGGTTCGGGCCTCCATACGCAACTGGAACCCTTTGATCACCGGTTCATCTGCGACCATGCCGCTACCTTGTACATAGGCTGTCGGCTGGCCAAGTTTCGGGAACACGGTCTGATCATCACCAAACACCAGTTGGTGGCCGTCAGTACTGTGCTGGAAGTGAAAATGAACACCTTCCTCCTCGCACAGACGCTGGATGAAGTGCAGATCGGATTCGTCGTACTGCACGCAGAACTCACGATCCGGACACGGGGTGCCAATCCTGAATTGGTAGGCGTTGCCCTGGATGCCGTGTTCTTCAAGGAGCAACGCGATGATCTTCGGTGCCGACATCTGCTGGTAAATGCGCTGATTGACGCGATGGCACAGGTAGGCGAGTCGCGGCGCGAGCGTCAACGTATAACGAGTCAGGCGCTTACCGGCATCACCTTGGCCTATCCGGTAGATCTGCCCGTGAATGCCGCTGCCATTGGCGTCGAACGCCAGAAACGCTTGTTTGTGCAGCAGCGTTTCCAGGTCCAGGTCGGGGTTTTCGCTAACCAGTTCCACATCAAACGCATAGGGCGTGTTGATCGCCTCGGTGCCGGTAAACGAAAGTACTTGAAGATCATGCTCTAGATCATCGATGGTCAGACTGAAACGAGCTTGGTTGGCGGGACTGAACATCCAATGTTGCTCCTTGGCGTTATGTAGGTCTTCCGTAAAACCCGAGCTTACTTATGAGGCGTGGGGCTTAGTGCGAGCGGCAGATCATGAGACGCGCAATGATAGTTCGCTGGAACTGTGCAACAAGTTGCACAGTTCCCCGCAAAGCACCAGTACGTAAGGGATTCGAGAAATTGAAACAAAAAATTACTCGCTGCGATTGTGGGAATACATCAAGCGAGCCACTGACCCTCTCAATATCGCAACCATCAAACCGGCTTGATTCAGCAACCGTTTCAGTCGAGAGGTGATGTGAAAGGTTCAGCTGTACAGGGTGTAGGCCAGGACCTTGCGTCTTGGCTATCGCTGCGAGGTATCGATCCACCAGCGCCTGCACCTTGGCACCAATCATCACAACTATCGCTTGCCAGCGCCGGTTTGCTCCTATGAGGGGCAGAGGGTTGTTGCAAGGGGAAGGGAAAAGCTGAAGACGGCGCCACACGGCTCCAGGTTTTGCGCCCAGATATCGCCCCGATGCCGGCCGATGATGTTCTTGCACAGCGCCAGGCCAATGCCGTTGCCGCTGACCTTGGACGAGAAAAAGCCATCGAACAGCTTCTCTTGCGCCTGGGCCTGAATGCCACGGCCGCTGTCTTCGATGCGCACCAATGCCACATCGTTGTCGCGGCTGGCATGGATACGCAACAGACGCCGCTCGGCAGGCAGGTCGGCCATTTCTTCGATGGCGTTGAAGGCCAGGTTGAGGATCACCTGGCCGATCAGTACCTTCTCGCAACTGACCAGCAGCGGCTCGGGCGCGGTGACGACTTCCACGCGGACCAGGCTTGGATCGGCCCGCAGGCTGATGAAGTAGCGGGTTTCGTGCAGCAGTTCATTGAGGTCAACCCGTTCTTCGGTTTGCTCCAGCTTGACCACGTAGTCGCGCACGCTCTTGATGATCACCGACGCATGCTCGATTTGCCGCACGGCGCTCTGCAAACCCCAGGTGACTGCGGGGTCGGCATCGGCCACGTTGCCCAGGCGAATCACTGTTCCTTCAATGAAGTTGCGCGTCGCGGCCAGGGGCTGGCTCAATTCGTGGGCGATGGCCACGGCCATTTCACCCATGGCGTTGTAGCGCGCCAGGTACTCGAGTTTCTGCTCGCTGACCCGCCGCGCTTCTTCGGCCTGCACCTGTTCGGTGACGTCGCGGAACAGCAGCAGGTGGCCAACCAGATCGTCCTCGATCTCGATGTAGCGACAGGTTGCGTCATGCCAGCGCCATTCGCCATCGCGCCGCTGGATCTTGTAATGCACGTTGAACGGCGCGTGCTCCGGCGTCTCATGGGCAAGCTGTTGCAACAGGCGCTGGCCGGATGCGTCGTCGCACCAGGCCAGGAAGTTCTTGCCCATCAGCTGGTGCACTTCGCTGTTGAGCAGGTGCGCGCCGGAGTCGCTGATAAAACCGATATCGCCCTCGGGACCGAGCACCGCCACACCCTCGGCCAGGTCCTGCATGAAGGCCTTGAGCCGGCTCTCGAAACGCTTGAGGTCGCGCTTGACCTTGTCCTCCTTGGAAATGTCGCGGAACTGCACCATCAACACATCGCGCCCGTCCAGGTGCACCAGGGTCGCCACCGCCTCGGAAAGAATCTCCACCCCTTGCTTGGAGCGGTAGCACCACTCGATGGCCCGCTGGCCGGTGCGCGCGGCACCTTCGAGCCAGCGCAAACCCACGGAACGCCGGTATTTCGGGGCGTCGCGGGTCATGTCCGGGGCTTTCAGCGGCGTCAGCTCCTCCAGGGTAAAGCCCAGCGCCGCCAGGGCGGCGGCGTTGGCCCAGAGGATTTCCTTGGTGTGCGCGTCATGAAGAATGATGCACAGCGGCATGGCTTCGATCAGCGCATAAAAATCGTTCGGTTTTGGCAAGTACATCGCACGGCCCCTGGCGGCAGAGATTTGCAGTATGGCGTTTTATACCTGCTCGCACAGCGGGATGCGCTCAGAGGTAACCGGCGTGGGCCTAGGGGTTTTCTTTAGCGAGGGGGCTGCACGCACCAATAGTTGCGCAGGGATGCGGTTTTTACACTGGACCCCAATGCAAGGGCAACGCCCCTCCTTGTAGGAGCGAGCTCGCTCGCGATGGACGCCAACGATAACGCGTCCCGTCTGAATGACTGTGTTGTCCGGACGTTTTTCGCGAGCAAGCTCGCTCCTACAGGTACCGGTGCAGCCCACTAACAATAATCACAACGGAGAACTAGCCCATGCTGCGTTCAGCTGTCGCGCAACAAGACCCTGTGTCCGCCCCGGTCGTGCCAATGGTCGAGAGTCAGCTATTTCAGCAAGTGCTGGATGAGGTCCGTCAACGCCGCGAGGAATTCGACGCCGGCTCCCACGTGCCTCGGGACATGATCGAGCGATTCAAACAGGTCGGTATCTACCGCGCCGCCACGCCGAAATGCTTCGGCGGTGATGCCCTGGCGCCGGCGCTGTTTCTGCAAATGATCGAGCGCATCTCCGAAGCCGACGGCTCGGCGGGCTGGGTGGCCAGCTTCGGCAGCGCCGGTGTCTACCTGGCAGCCTTGCCGCGCGAAACCCTGGCTGAGCTCTACGCCGAAAGCCCTGACCTGGTATTCGCCGGCGGCCTGTTCCCCTTGCAGCCGGCCGAAGCAGTCGAAGGCGGCTATCAGGTCAACGGCACCTGGAAATTCGCCAGCGGCTGCAAAGGCGCAGACCTGTTGGGCGTTGGCATCGGTGCCGCTGGCGGTAAGCCGCGCACCGCTGTGTTTCGCCCGGAGCAGGTAGACATCGTCGAGAACTGGGAAGTGGTCGGCCTCAAAGGCACCGGCAGCCATGACCTGCGTGTTACCGACAAACGCGTTGAGGAGCGCTGGACCTTCATCCGTGGTGGTGCCGCGACCATCGACGAACCACTGTTCCGCTACCCGTCGATCGCCTACGCCGCGCAAGTGCTGGCGGTGGTCAACCTCGGCCTGGCCCGTGCGGCCCTCGACGAAATCAGCCGCATGGCGGGCGGCAGCGGCATCACCGGCGCGCCGAAATTGTCCGACCGCGCTTACGTGCGCATCGAGATCGCCAAGGCTGAAGCCAAGCTCAGCGCCGCACGCGGTTTCTTCTACAACGCCACCGAGCAGGTGTGGAACTCGATCCTGGCCGGCCACCCGGTGACGCCGGAGCAGACCAGCCTGCTGCGCCTGTCCGCGATCCATGTTTCCCAGGCCGGTGCCGAAGTGGTGCAAAGCGCCTACAGCCTGGCCGGCACCACCGCCATTTACCTGCGCCATCCGCTGCAACGCTACCTGCGTGACTCGATGGTGGTGACCCAGCACGCCTTCCTCAGCGAAGGCCTGTACGACGGCGCCGGCTCGGTGTTCCTCGGCGTCCCGCCGTTCCCGGGCTACATCTGAATCCCCATTACTTTTTCAAGGAATCGCACCCATGTCGCAAACCACTCAAGAGCCATTGCGCGTCGTCTTCTGCATCGGCATCACCCAGAACTTTTTCGACCTGCCGACCGGCGAAGGCCTGAGCGTGTGGAAAGGCTTCAGCCAGATGATGGGTGACCTCGGCGCCATGCCCGGCATCACCGTGCTCGGCGCGATGGACGACGACCGCCTGATGGTCGGCCCGTCCACTACTTCGCCCTGGACCGTGTACATCATGGCCGACGTCGACTGCCATCAGTCGGTGATCGATGCCTGCAACCTGTTCCGCACCACGCCGGTCGGCCAATACAGCCTGTGGCGCTACGCCAAGATCGAAGCGCGCATCGGTCGCCCGCTGACCATTCCTGACGCGGCCAAGGTGTAAGCCATGAACGAGGCCTTGCTGCAGCGTCTGGCGACGCTCGAAGGGGAAAGCGCAGTGCGTCGCCTGATGGCGCGCTACATGGACCTGTGCGATGTGCCGCGGGCGCCGATTCACCTGAGCCAGTTGGCGCAGTTGTTCACCGAGGATGCGATCTGGGAAGGCCTCGGCACCCAGACCGCACAGACCTTCGGCCAGCATCATGGACGTGCGGCGGTGGCGACGTTTGTCGGCGGTTACCTGCCGCCGTCCGATCACTTCAAGTTGAACCTGCATTACCTCACCAGCGAGTCGATCGTGGTCGACGGCAAGGCGGCGCAGGGGCAGTGGATCATGCAGCAGATTTCCACCTATGCCGATGGCCGCAACGAGCTGTTCGGCACGCGGCTGAACATCGATTTTCGTTGTGTCGACGGCGTCTGGCTGATCGCGCATTTCCGCACGCAACGCTTGTTCAATACGGAGCTGAGTGCATGAGTACTTTCATCAGCGAGTTCCTCCTCGGTGGCAACGGCAAACGCGTTGCCATCAAGGA
The DNA here is from genome assembly GCF_034009455.1 of Pseudomonas sp. P5_109. Lineage (NCBI taxonomy): Bacteria > Pseudomonadati > Pseudomonadota > Gammaproteobacteria > Pseudomonadales > Pseudomonadaceae > Pseudomonas > Pseudomonas sp. P5_109. The sequence goes on along the minus strand of NZ_CP125380.1, from coordinate 4,315,389 downwards.
CTCCATCGACATCGCCGGTTATCCGACCCGTTCGGGCAGCCGTGCTTTTGCCGATGCCCCGGCCGCGACGAAAAACGCCGAAGTGGTCGACGCGATCCTCGACGCTGGCTGGCAGATCGTCGGCAAGACCAACCTGCATGAACTGGCGTTCGGCGTCACCGGCATCAACGACTTCACTGGTACGCCGATCAACCCGCAAGCGCCGGATCGCGTGCCGGGTGGTTCGTCCAGCGGTTCGGCGTCGGCGGTCGCGGCCGGCCTGGCGGACATCGCCATCGGTACCGACACCGGTGGTTCGGTGCGAGTGCCGGCAGCGTGCTGCGGCATCGCAGGATTGAAGCCGACTTACGGCCGTGTCAGCCGCGTCGGTGCCCATCCGTTGGAATCGAGCCTTGATTGCGTCGGGCCGTTCGCCCGATCCATGGACGACCTGATCGCGGCGATGCAGGTGATCTGCCCGGGCTTTGAAGTGCAGGGCCTGCCAAGCGCCGGTACCAAAGTCGCCTTCCTCGAAGTCGGTTGCGACCCGCACCTGGAAGCCTGCCTGGGTGCCGCCGCCGACCGCGCCGGATGGCGGCGCGGCAACCTGCACCTCAGCGAGTTCGAAGCAGCCTTCGCCGCCGGCCTGACCGTGATCAATTTTGAAAACTGGGCGGCCTTCGGTCACCTGACCGGCAAGGGCCTGATCGGCGCTGATGTGGAGACCCGCCTATTGGCGGCCAGCCGCACCACGCGTGAAGAACTGGCCCAGGCCGAAGCTGTGCGCACAGCGTTCACCCAACAAGTGGACGCGGCGCTGGAAGACTTTGCGGTATTGCTGTTGCCGACGTTGCCGACCCTGCCGCCGACCCTCAGCGAAGCCCGCGCCGGCAGCAAGGCCGTGGCCGGCATGACCCCGCTGGTTCGGCCTTTCAACCTCAGCGGCCACCCGGCGCTGACGGTGCCGGTGGAACTCGATTGCGGCGGGCTGAAAGTCGGCCTGCAAATCGTTGGCCGAAAAGGTCAGGACGAACGGGTCTGCGCCTTCGGTGCGCAGCTGCAACTCAGCATGGCCGGTCAACGACCGGCTGCTAAAACCAAATCATAAAAAGAAGCCATGAGGAGAACCGCATGAGCACTCATGAATACCGGCTGATCGCGACGTCGAAAAGCCCCGAAGACCTGGTCCAGCATGACCGCGTCGACGTCTCGCTGTACAACGACCCGGCGCTGTTCGAAGCCGAGCTGGAAAAGATTTTCTACCGCACCTGGGTGTGGGTTGCCCACGAGAGCGAAGTGCGCAACTCAGGCGACTTCAAGACCGCCACCATCGGCCGTCGCCCGGTGATCGTCGTGCGCGACAAGAAGAACAACATCAACGTCCTGGAAAACCGTTGCCGCCACCGTGGCGCCACCGTGTGCGAGAAGCACAAGGGCAACGCCACCGGTTTCACCTGCCCGTACCACAGCTGGTCCTATGGCCTGGACGGCAAGCTGCGTGCGCTGCCGTATCCGGATGGCTACGAAGGCATCCTGGAAAAGTCCGAACTGCCGCTGACCAGCCTGCGCGTCGAAAGCTACGCCGGCATGGTCTTCGCCAGCTACAACGACGAAATCGAACCGCTGGAAGACTTCCTCGGCGGCGCCAAGCACTGGATGGACCTGTTCATGAAGCAGGGCGCCGGCTACCCGATCAAGACCCAGGGCGAACACAAATTCAGCTTCAAGGGCAACTGGAAGATCCAGCTGGAAAACACCACCGACGGTTACCACTTCCCGATCGTGCACAAGTCGTTCATGTCGTCGGTGGATGAAGAAACCTCGGAAATGCTTTCGTTCATGACTGACGAGCAAGCCGTGACCCACTCGCTGGGCAACGGCCACAGCGTGATGGTGATGGTGCCGGAGCACGTCGACCTCGATCACGACGACGGCACCGAGCAGTTGCAGGAACGTTTTGCCCACGTCACCGAAGAGCTGTCGAAAACCCTGCCGGCCGATCAGGTCCGTCGCATCGTGCGCTCGCTGCACGGCGCCGGTTTCAACCTGAACCTGTTCCCCAACGTCGCCATGTCGATGTCGTTCTTCCGTGTACTGCGCCCGGTGTCGGTCACCGAAACCGAGATCCGCCACGTTGCCCTCGGCATGGACGGCGGCCCGGAAATCGCCAACCGCGAACGCATGCGCATTCACGAACACTTCCAGGGCCCGTTCGGTTTCGGCAGCCCCGACGATGCCGAGGCCTGGGACCGCGTGCAGCGCGGCTCGTATGCCGGCGTCGACGCGCCGATCCTGGTCAACCGCGGCCTGAACCGCGAAATCACCGCTGAAAACGGCGACAAGGTCAGCCACGCCACCGACGAAGGCGGCATGCGCGGTGCCTACGACATGTGGAAAAGGATGATGAGCCAATGAGCAATCACGACACCCTGAACGGTTTTTCCGGCCCGTTGGCCCAGGCCATCGAATTCATCTGGCGCGAAGCCGAACTGCTCGACCACAAGAACTACGCCGAATGGGCGACCCTGTGGAGCGAAAGCGGCAAATACATCGTGCCGATCGACCCGGACACCGAAGATTTCGAAGCGACGCTCAACTACGCCTACGACGATGCGCGCATGCGTGACCTGCGCATCGAACGCCTGACCGCCGGCTACTCGCCGTCGGCGGTCGACGCGGCGAAAACCATCCGCACGATCTCGCGTTTCCGTCTGGTGGAAGCGGCTGGCGACGTCGTCGAAGTGAACTCCGCGCAGTTGCTGTACGCCTACAAGCGTGGCGTGCACACGCCGTTCGTGGCCGACCTGAACCACCGTATTCGTTTCACCGACGGCGTGCCGAGCCTGGAGCGCAAAGTGGTGCGCCTGATCAACTCCACCGACAGCCTGAGCGCGCTCGGCTTCCTTTTGTGAGGGCAACATCATGAGTCGAGTAGCTCTGGTAACGGGTGCCTCGCGTGGACTGGGCGAGTGCATCGCCCGTCGTCTGCACGCGGCGGGTTATCGCGTCGCCCTGGCCGATGTGCGGCTTGACGGCGTGCAGCAATTGGTTGCCGAGCTCGACGGCAGCGGCGCCACCGCCGTCGCCATCGAGCTGGATGTGCGCAACAAGGCCGACTTCCAGCGTGCCCGTGACCTGCTCGCCGAGCGTTGGGGCGGCACCGACATCCTGGTGAACAACGCCGGTGTGTCGAAGGTCGCGGCGCTGATGGAGATCACGCCGGAAGAGTTCGACGAGTCGATGGCGATCAACCTGCGCGGCACTTTCGTCGCCTGCCAGGTGTTCGGCGCGCACTTCGCCGAGCGCGGCTTCGGGCGCATCGTCAACATCGCGTCCCTGGCCGGGCAGAACGGCGGCACTGCCACCGGCGCGCATTACGCGGCGGCCAAGGGCGGCGTGGCGACCCTGACCAAGGTCTTCGCCCGTGAACTGGCCCCGCAAGGGGTGACGGTCAACAGCATCTCGCCAGGTCCGCTGGACTTGCCGATAGTGCGTGAAAGTGTGGCGCCGGAGCGTCTGGAGCAGATCTTGAAAATGATCCCGGCCGCCACCCTCGGTGACCCGGGGTTCATCGCCGACAGCGTGCTGCTGCTGATCGCCGACAACGCGACTTCCGTGACGGGCGCGTGCCTGGACGTCAACGGCGGATTGTTCATGCGCTGATTGGCTCGCCGAAAAATAACCCTTGTAGGAGCCGGCTTGCTGGCGATGGCGGCCTTGAGTCATGCATCGCCTTTCAGGGCGCCTTCGCCAGCAAGCCGGCTCCTACAAGTGCTGTGTTAAACAAAAATATATTCAGGTGATGCAATGATGAAGGTGAAGATCGAAAGGATCGTCGACGAAGCGCTGGATATCCGCTCCTTTCGCCTCGTGCGCAGTGACGGCCAGCCGCTCGACACCTATGAACCGGGTGCCCACGTCGACCTCACCGGGCCGACCGGAGTGACCCGCCAGTATTCGCTGTGCAGTCCGCCGCAGGATCGCCGCGCCTATCTGGTCGCGGTGAAGAAAGAAGCGCAGTCGCGCGGTGGCTCGCTCGCGCTGCACGAGCAGGTGCAAGAGGGCATGGAGCTGGAAATGGGTGCGCCACGCAACCTGTTCCGTCTTGATGAAAGTGCCCGCGAACACGTGCTGTTCGCCGCCGGCATCGGCGTCACGCCACTGCTGAGCATGGCTTATCGACTGGCGGAAAGTGGCGAGCCGTACCGTCTGCATTATTTCGCCCGTTCGGCGCAGTACGCAGCTTTTACCGAGCTATTGGCGACGAATTTTGCCGATCACGTGGAATTCCACTACGGCGTGGAGCCTGCGGATCTGGACGGCGCATTGAGCGAATGCCTGGAACGCGCCGGTAGCGCCGCCCATGTCTACACCTGCGGCCCGGCACCGTTCATGAACAAAGTGGTGGAAGTGGCCGCGCGCACTCGTGCGGACGACGCCATTCACCTGGAACACTTCGCCGCGGACCCGGCGGCCAACAGCGCGCCGGCCGGTGGTTTCGAAGTGGAACTGGCCAGTTCCGGCGTGGTGCTGCACGTGCCGGCCGACAGCAGCCTGGTCGACGTGCTGCAAGCCCACGGCTGCGACATCGACACCGAGTGCCGCGAAGGCATCTGCGGCACCTGCATCGTCGAGGTCCTGGACGGTTTGCCGGAGCATCGCGACAACTGCCTGTCGAACAAGGAAAAGGCCTCCAACAAGCAGATCTGCGCCTGTGTTTCCCGGGCGCTTTCCGCTCGTCTGGTATTGGACATCTAAGACTAAGGAAAGCTGGAAAGCATGCGCCGGAGCCTGTTGAATGGGCGCCCGGCGGCCATCGAGGGAGGCGATGGCGACAGAAATAACCGTGTTACCGAACCGCACGCTGAAGCGGTCGAAAAATAACAACAAAAAACGTGAGGCTTTGCGGACATGATTACAGCATCGACGGTGCGCAACGAGGCGTTCGAAAGTTGGTTGAGCCAGGTGAACCAGGCCTGTGGGCGTTTCGATGCCCGGGCGCTGGACACTGATTTCTACGGCGAACTGGCGGAGTTTCGCAGCGGTGCGATCAACCTCAGTGTGGTCGACATGGCGCACGTGCATTTATATCGCACCAGCAAGGACGTCAGCACCAGCAGCGACGGCCACTACTACGCAGTGTTCCAGATGCGTGGCAGCTCACAGCTGGAGCAGGGCGACAACCGCGCGCAATTGGGCTGTGGCGACATCGCGCTGATCGACGCCAGCCGTCCGAGCGACATGATCTACAACGACGATTGCCGACAGCTGTCGTTGATTTTGCCGCGCCAGGTAGTCGAGCGCGGCTCGCACTTCAATGCCGTCAACTGCGCCACGCGCATCGCGGCCAGCAGTCCCCTGGCGGCAATGGCCAACAAGCTGGTGCTGGAGACTCGCCAGCAGGACGGGCTGGAGATGCAGGAGAGCGAGGCCGTGCTCGATGCCCTGGCCAGCCTGCTGCTGCCGGGCATCAGTGCCCGGGACGGCGCGGCTGATCCCCATGAACGGCAGTTCCGCAAGATCATCGCGTTCATTGATGCACACCTCAGCGACGAGGAACTGTGCCCCGAGCTGATCGCCCGTGAAGTGGGAATTTCCGTGCGCGGCCTGTACCGGATGTTCTCCAAGCGCGGCCTGGTGGTGGCGCAGTACATCAAGCATCGCCGCCTGGACTTCTGCGCCGAAAACCTGCGCCGCCATGATGTCGAGCAGAAGCTTTCGGCGCTGTGTTATGCCTGGGGCTTTTCCGATTCGAGCTACTTCTCGTCGGCGTTCAAATCGCGTTTTGGTGTTTCGCCGGGGGCTTATCGCAAGCGGTATAGCCAGAACTGACCGCCAACATCCATGTTGAATGTGCCGGCCTCTTCGCGAGCAACCCCGCTCCCACATTGAATCTCCGGTGAACACAGAGTCTGTGTCCGGCTTGGATCAAACTGTGGGAGCGGGCTTGCTCGCGAAAGCGGTGTGTCAGTCGCGATTGATGTTGGATGTAATGGCCTCATCGCTGGCAAGCCAGCTCCTATGTATGGACTCGCCCCCACTGTCTACCCGCTTTTGAAAAACCGCTGCCCCGTTGCATCTATGTATTAGGCCTATTCGTGGAAGCCGTCTTCGGCTTCTGGCCAAAATTGGAAAAGCTCGTGGTATGCCGATTACAGTCAGGCCTCGAAGGCCAGTAGGAGCTTAGGCATCAATCCACGCCGGTCTTACCTGGGGTCAATTTTTTTCAGCAGAGGGTCAGACGGTTAGTACCTCGGTGGCAGAACTCTGTCGCTCAGTGGCCCATCGTCGCTGGCTGGCCATCACCCGCGTGGCGACGATAAGTCTGGTCATTCTGTAGAAGCACCCAGACGATTCGCAGGTTGCGGTTGGCTAGCCTGATCGCAGCCTCCTTACGGCCCAACCGGCTCATCCAGTGCAACAAGCGGCGGTCATCGGGTTGCTGGGAATCAGGTCGTAGTTGTTGCAGCACCGCATGGGCCCCTGGATCATCAGGCTGCGTAAATAAGCATCACCTCGCTTGGTCATGCCCCCCAACCGGACCGTCTCCCCGCTGCTGTGCTGGTCAGGCACCATGCCAAAGTACGCGGCAAACTTGCGGGCATTGGGAAATCGCTCAGGCTTGGTTTCCTTTGGCCACCAGTGCCGTGGCAGTGACCGGGCCGATGCCGCGTACAGTCATTAGCCGCTTCGCCGTCATGTCAGCGTTGGCGGCCACTTCCAGGCGTCCCGTCAGTACGCTGATGCGCTCGCCCAAATGGCGCCACTCGGCCAACAGTTCGTCGATCAGTTCACGCAGCAGGCCCGGCACCGGTTGGGTGGCATCTTCCAGCACCCGCGGGATTTTCTGGCTGATCGCAACATCGCCCTGTGCCAAGGCTACGCCGTGCTCAAGCAGCAGGCCGCGCATCTGATTACTGAGGGCCGTGCGTCGACGCACATAGCCCTGGCGGGCACGATGCAACGCCTGCATTGCCAGCGCCGCAACGCTTTTGACCGGTACTGCGCAGATTTTTTCATCGCGATTGGCCCGCAGAATCGCCAGCGCATCGTTGCGATCATTTTTAGGCCCGCTGCGATGTGTGGCCACCAAACCGGCTGGAAGAATCCGCACCGGATTGCCTTGTCTTGCAGCTGCCGGGCCCAGGCCTGGGCACCCGGACCGGTCTCCATCAAAACCACGACATGCGCCGGCAACTGTCGGAGAAAATCATAAAACGCCTCGCGCGACTTGATCCGCTGCTCGTAGCGCACCTGGCCGAGGATATCTTCACCGGCGACCTGAAAGACCTGTTTGGCCAAGTCGACCGCCAAGGTTGTGCAGGCCGACAAATCGGAAGAAGACACGGATTGATCAAACGAACTATGATTTTTCATGGACTCGCCCTCGCTGTCGTTGGCTGTTTAGACTGCCACCGTGGCGCATTGACGCCTCGGCTTGGGCGAGTCCATCCAATTACAGGGATCTCCGGTGAACACAGTATTTGTGCCTGGCCGAGATCAAACTGTGGGAGCGGGCTTGCTCGCGAAAGCGGTGTGTCAGTCGCCATCAATATTGAATGTAATGGCCTCATCGCTGGCAAGCCAGCTCCTACAGGGATCTCCGGTGAACACTGTATTTGTGTCTGGCCTGGATCAAACTGTGGGAGCGGGCTTGCTCGCGAAAGCGGTGTGTCAGTCGCCATCAATATTGAATGTAATGGCCTCATCGCTGGCAAGCCAGCTCCTACAGGGATCTTCAGTGAACACAGTATTTGTGTCCGGCCGAGATCAAACTGTGGGAGCGGGCTTGCTCGCGAAAGCGGTGTGTCAGTCGCCATCAATATTGAATGTAATGGCCTCATCGCTGGCAAGCCAGCTCCTACAGGGATCTGCAGCGAACACTGTATTTGTGCCTGGCCGGGATCACCTGCTCGCGAACAGGCCTCATGACCGCCGCAGATTCCTCAGTGCCGCACCGGCTCATCCACCGGCAAATGCAGCACCTCGCGCACCAGCATGGCGATGCTGGACACGCCCATCTTTTCCTTGATCTTGGTGCGGTGCACGTCAACGGTCTTCACGCTGATGTTCAGCTCCCGGGCGATCACCTTGCTCGCCTTGCCATCGATCACCAGCATCAGCACTTCGCGCTCGCGGCTGGTCAGCAGCGCCAGCTTGCCTTGCAGGTTCTGCCGCTGCTGCTGATCGGCCTGGGCATGCACAGCGGTTTTCAGCGCGGCCTGGATGCGGTCGATCATCTGTTGCGGGTTGTAGGGTTTCTCGACGAAATCCAGCGCGCCGTTCTTCATCGCCGTGACCGACATCGGGATATCGCCATGGGCCGAGACGAAGATGGTCGGCAAGGTACTGCCGCGCTGGTTGAGGATTTCCTGCAACTGGAAGCCGCTGGTCTCGGGCATGCGCACATCGAGCACCAGGCAGGCGGGCTGCTTGGGGTCGTATTGGCTGAGGAATTCTTCGGCGCCGGCAAAACACTGCGCCTGCACGCTGACCGACTCCAGCAACCAGGCCAGGGAAGTGCGCAGGTCCTTGTCGTCGTCAACGATATAAACAATCGGTTTACGGGTTTCCATCGGGGCTGCCACGAAAGTTTTTTAATTATTGTTTTCGCACGCGAACGCGCGGCACGCATCGGCTCGTCTTTGCCGAGTCAGTAAGCAGAATACCCACTGTGGCCGGCCCTTGCGATAAAGAAACCACCTAGTCGACTAGCGGAAACCCAACCTCGTCATGGGGATCGTCAGAATGGTTGCGGCGCAGCCACGGCCTTAGTCTTGTTCCATCACCTACGGACCGCGCAACGCCGGTCCTCCAGAAGGAAGGGGCATCGACATGGCCGACCTGAGCCAGCAGCAAATCGACTTTCGCAACGCCATGGCGCAGCTGCCGGCGGCGGTGAACATCATCACCACCAACGGCCCGGGCGGGCGCTGTGGCATCACCGCCAGCGCCGTGTGCTCGGTGACCGACTCGCCGCCCACGGTGCTGGTGTGCGTCAACCGCAACAGCGCCACCCACGACGTGTTCCGCACCAACGGCCACCTGTGCGTCAACGTGCTGTGTGGCGAGCAGGAAGAACTGGCCCGGCATTTCGCCGGCATGACCCAGGTGCCGATGGCCGAGCGCTTCGCCTGGGACCTGTGGGACGACGGCGCGGCCGATGTGCCGGTGCTGCGCGATGCCCTGGTACAGCTGGAAGGGCGGATCAGCGAGTGCAAGGAAGTGGGCTCGCACTCGGTGATGTTCGTCGAGCTGACGAAGGTCGGCGTGCGCGAACCGCGCGACAGCCTGGTGTATTTCAACCGCCTGTTTCATCGCGTTGAGCATGCCAGCGCGCATTGCTGAGATCCAACCCCCCATACCTGTAGGCGCTGGCTTGCCAGCGATGTGGCCCTGAAGACCGCTATCGCCGGCAAGCCGGGCTCCTACAGTGACCGCGTGCGGTTTACCTCGCGGTGATCACCGACAGTTTGCTGATCCCCGCGCGCTCGATCGACGCCATGGCGCGGGCCACTTCGCCGTAATTCACGCCGTCATCGGCCTGCAATTGCACGCGCACTTCCGGGTCTTTGGCCTTCGCCGCCTTAAGGTTGAACTCCAGCAGATCCGGCTGGATTTCATCCTTGTTGATGAACAGTTTGCCGGCGCCGTCGATGCTCACCACCAATGGGTCTTTCTGCTCCACCGGCGCCACGGCTTCGGTCTTCGGCAAGTTGATCGGTATCGCATTGGTCAGCAGCGGCGCCGTGACGATGAACACCACCAACAGCACCAGCATCACGTCCACCAGGGGCGTGACGTTGATCTCGCTGAGTACTTCATCGCTGTCTTGTGTAGAGAAGGCCATATCAGGACGCCTCCTTGATTTTCTGCCCGGAGGTGCTGGCGGCGGATTTACCCGCGACAGGGCTCAGCAGCACACGGAACGCGTGTTTCTGCGCCAGGCTGTAGAAGTCGTGCGCAAAGTCATCCAGGTCTGCTGCCGTCAACTTCAGGCGACGCAGGAAATAGTTGTAGACCAGCACCGCCGGCACGGCGACAGCAATACCGACACCGGTGGCGACCAGTGCGGCGCCGATGGGGCCCGCCACGGTTTCCAGGCTCGCCGAACCCGCCGCACTGATCCCTTTCAACGCGGACATGATCCCCCAGACGGTACCGAACAGGCCGATGAAGGGCGAGGTGCTGCCGATACTGGCAAGGATGGCTAGCCCTGTTTCCAGCGAGCGCCGTTCACGCACGATCTGCTGGCGCAAGGCACGCTCAAGGCGGTCCTGATGATTGATCGACTGGCTGAGGTCAGCGTTCTGACTGTCACTGATCTGGATCGCGTTGTAACCGGCAAGCGCAACGCGGGCTGCAGCGCCAGGCAGGTTGTTGGCGAAATCGGCGGCCGATTCAAGGCTCGAAGCGGCCCAGAACTGCCGATGGAATTTTCGGTCCTGCGTCTTCAACCGGATGAACTGCAAGCCCTTGAGCAAGGCCAGGCCCCAAGTCGCGACGGAGAAGACAATCAGCAGCCAGATGACGGCGTGTTCGATGGATTCGAAGGGGGAGGTGAGTAGACTCATGGTCGGGTGCTCCAACAAGGCATTAGATCAGTTGTAGCGATGCGCCTTTTGCCAGGTAGCCCGCAGGGTTTCGATAGGTTTGAGTTACTTGATTTTGAAGTCGATGGGCACGCTGACCCAGCCGTCCAGCGCGGTGTCGCCTTGCTTGGCCGGGACGAAGCTCCAGCGTTTCACGGCGGCCAGTGCGGCGTCGTCCAGCGATTCGCGGCCACTGCTTTTTTGAATCTGGATTTCACCGGGCTTGCCGCTGGCCAACACATGGACGCGCAACAACACCGTGCCTTGCCAGCCCCGGCGCATGGCCTGGGACGGGTATTCCGGCGCCGGGTTGTGCAAGTACCCGGCCGTTGCCGAAGCCGGGGTCACGGGCTGAGGGGCAGGCGGTGCCGCAGGTGCGGGCGCCGCGGCCACCGGTTGCGGCGTCACGGCGGGGGTAGGTTGCGCTGTCACCGGTTTGGCCACCGGTTTAGGCGCGGGCTTGAGAGCAGGCTTGGGCTTGGGTATCGGCTTGGGCGGTGGCGGTTTCACGGCCAATTCATCTTCCACCGGTGGAGGTGGCTCCACCACGGGTTGGGCAATCGGCTCGGGCGCAGGTGGTTCGACAACGGGTGGCGCCGGCCGGGAGAACTCGATGGTCATCGGCGGGATTTCCGGGGGTACTACGGGCAGTTGCGGCGTGGGTGCCTGGTTGACCCAGACAATCACCGCGCCATGCAGGACCAGCGCCAACACCCCCAGCAAGACCACCTCGCGACGACTCAACAGCCGTTGCGGTGTGCGGTGCAGGCGAGACAGTGCCAAGGGTTCGCGAAATACCCGGCCAAGGTTGAGCAGCTCACCGAGGCCCGGGCCCTGGAACACTTGCGGCAGACTGGCGGGGCTTTGGACATTGCCCATTTGTTTACTCCTGTGAATCCTGTGGTTTTTCCACGCTTCGACGGACCGGTCCGGGCTTCAATGCCCCACCAGCTCCTCCAGCAGTTGTTCCTTGTAGCCTTGCAGCACGGTTGAAGCCCGATCCCGGGGATGGGGCAAGTCGACCTTGATTTCGTGCTTGATCCGTCCCGGATGGGCGTCCATGACGATCACCCGGTCACCCAGGTACAGGGCTTCTTCGATATCGTGGGTCACCATGATCACGGTGCAGCGTTGTTGCACCCAGATGCGCTGCAGTTCGTGTTGAAGTCGTACCCGGGTCAACGCGTCGAGCGCGCCGAGGGGTTCGTCGAGCAACAGCACTTTTGGTTTGTTGATCAGCGCCCGGGCAATGGCGGCTCGTTGCGCCATGCCACCGGACAACTGGTGCGGGTAGGCATTCTCGAAGCCCTCAAGGTTGACCAGGGCAATGTGTTCGGCCACCAATCGGTCTTTTTCCGTCTGGGACAGTGGATGGTTTTTCAAGGCCAGGGCAATGTTCTGGCTCAGGGTCATCCACGGAAACAAACGGTGATCCTGAAACACGATCCCGCGCTCCAGGCTGGTGGCCACGATCCGTTTGCCATCGAGCAGGATGTCACCTTCATAGTCGGCCTCCAGCCCGACGATCAGCCGCAGCAGCGTGGATTTCCCGCAGCCGCTGGCACCCACGATGCTGACGAACTCGCCGGGGCGAACGTCGAGGTTGATGTTGCGCAGCACTGGCAGAGGCTGGCCTTCGATCCGATAGGCCTTGCTCAGGCCGCGGATTTGCAGGGCGCCGGACTGTAGCGGGGTGCTGTGGGGCAGGACATGTTGGGCAATTGCGTTCATGGAGTGGCCTTTCAACGAATGTTGCGCCAGCGCAGCAAATGGCGGCTCAGAAGGGTGAATAGCAGGGTCATCAGGTAACCGCACAGACCGATGCACAACACGCTGAGGACGATGACTTCCATGCGTGAGCCGGCTTCGGCGTTCATCATCAGGTTGCCCAGGCCGGCTCCCGAAGACAGGAACAACTCGCTGCCCACTGCCGTGACCCAGGCAAACGCGAGCGCATGCAGCACACCGGTGGCGATGCTCGGCAGCGCCGCCGGTAGCAGCACATGACGAAACCGTTGCCAGCGGCTCAGCACCAGTACCTGGCCGACTTCGCGATAGCGCTGCTCGACATGGCTGAAGCCCTGGTAAGTGTTGAGCACCATGGGGTAGAAAGCCGCGAGGCTGACGATCAGCACCTTGGAGAACTCGCCGTTGCCGAACCACATGGCGATCAGCGGAATCCAGCCGAGCATGGGGACCTGGCGGATCGAATGAAACAGCGGCCCGATCAGCCGGTTGGCGAGTCCCGACAGCGCCATCAACACGCCCAACAGGACACCGAAGAAAATACCCAGCGCCAGCCCGGTGCTGGTACGCGCCAGACTGGCCAACAGGTTCACCAGCAACTCGCCATTGGCCAGCAACTCAAGCAAGGCGGCGCCGATGGTCGACAGCGGCACAAAGGCGTAAGCCCCCGCCGCGTCCTGGCGTGACAGGTATTCCCAGCCGCCGATCAACAACAGCGGCAGCAACAGGCCACGGGATTTGGCAATCAGTCCAGACATCGAAGGCTCCTAGCGGGTCTGCCAGCGGAACAGCCGCTGTTCCAGTTGGCGAAAGCTGAAATCCAGGGTGAAACCGATCAAACCGGTCACGACAATCCCGACCATCACCACATCGATGCGCAACATTTGCCGGCTCATTTCGATCATCTGTCCCAGGCCACTGTCAGCAGCGAGCAACTCGGTGGCCACCAGCACCACCCAGGCGCGGGTCAGGCTGATACGAAAACCGGTGATGATCGGGGGCGCGGCAGCGGGCAGGGCGATCTCCCGGACCAGTGTCGGCCAGCGCAGGCGGTAGACGTCAGCCACCTCGAAGTAGCTGCGCGGAATGGCCTTGACGCCTTCGCTGGCGGCCAGCGCGACCGGGAAGAACGCGGTTTTGGCAACGATGATGATCTTGAAGGTTTCATCGATGCCGAACAGCAGCACGAACATCGGGATCAAGGCGATGCTGGGAATCTGGCGCAAGGTGTGGAACAGCGGCGAGCAGTAGATCTCGACGTTTTTCGACAAGGCCATGAGCACGCCGAACGCCAGCCCGCACAGTGAACCAATGCCGAACCCCAGCCCCAGGCGCGACAGGCTGTTAAGCAGGTGTTCGAGCAGCTCACCACTGGCCGACAGCGCTTCGAAAGTCCGCCACACCTGAGCGGGAGGGACCAGCAGGTTGCGCGGGAAAATCCCGGCCTCGGCGACCACCGCCCACAGCAACAACAGGGCAACAGGAGAGATGAGCCAGCTTAGGGTTGAGAACAGACGTTGAGTACGCATGGCGGTTCTTATTTCGGCGAAGTACCGAAGGGGTATCGCAAGAGCTGTGCCAGCAAACACCGATCACGCCAAACAACCCTGTAGGAGCCGGCCTGCTGGCGATGGCGGCGGTGCAGGCGACACAAATCGTGCTGACCGCATCGCTGGCAAGCCAGCTCCTACAGGGCTCGTTGTCGCGGCAATTGATGCCTGATCAGCACCCGTTGCTGCCAGGGCAACACCCCGGCAGCAGTCCACTCAGAAGTCGTAACTGACGCTGGTGTAGTAGAACGCGCCCTGGGCGCCTTCGGGGCTGGTGATCGAGTACTTCGGCACGCCGTACAACTGCGCTCCGTCAGCCTTGTCCGGATGGGTGTCGAACAGGTTGATCGCTCCCACCGACACCTTCAGCGCCTTGTCGAAGGTGTATGACAGATCCAGGTCCGTCACCCATTGCGAGCTGTAGGTCTGGTCCAGGGTCGGGTTGGTCGAGTTAAGACTTTTCCATTCGCCATAGCGGCGCTGGGCCACGGTGACGCCCCAACCCTCATACAACCAATTGGCACTGAGGATCAGCTTGGACTCGGGCGTGCCATCCTCGATCAGGCCTTGGGTGGTGCGGCCGACAATCTGCGAGCCCTTGATGTTGCCGACGTCACGCAGGGCGGTGATTCTGGTGTTGTTCTGGCTCACGCCGGCATTGAGGTTCAGGCGTCCCCATTGCTGCAGGTCCAGCTGATAATTGCCGGCCAGCTCGACACCGTCGGTGCGGGTGTCGGCCACGTTGGTGTAGAAGGCCGCACTCTGGATGTTCGCGTAAGGGGTACCGGCGAAAATCGGCGAGACCACCGACGCGGGCAACTGGTCGGAGAGGGTGATGCGGTTGTCGATATCAATGCGGTAGGCGTCCAGCGTCACCGATGCATTGGCCAATGGACGCCAGACCAGGCCCAGGGAATAGCTGGTGGATTCTTCCGGTTTGAGCGATGTCCCTCCGAGCAGCGCTGCCTCTGGACTGTCGGCGCGCAACGTACGCTGCTGCACTTCGACAAAGTTGCCGCTGCCGGGCGGTTGCTCCACCACTTGCACGCTGAACGAGGACAGGCCGCTCTGCACCAGGGACGGCGCGCGATAACCGGTACTGGCGGTGGCTCGGGCGGCGATCTGCGGGGTGAAGTCGTAGCGCAGGGAGAGTTTGCCGTTGGTGGTGTCGCCGAAGTCCGAGTAGTGCTCGCTGCGGAGGGCGACACCGGCCTGGAATTTCTCGGTGACCTGGCCTTCGATGTCGACATAGGCGCCCGCTACGTTGCGGTCCAGCGAGGCTGCATCGACCTGGGTGATGCCCGAGTAGTAGCCCGGGATACGCCGTCGGGTAAGCGGGTCGACCGTGTTGAACAGCGGGCCGTTTTGCCAGCCAGCGGGCTCGCCTGCGCTGAGCTCGTAGTTTTCACGGCGCCAGGCCAAGCCGGCGGACAGTGTCAGGGGCTGGAACAACAGGTCGGTCGGGAAGTCCCGCACCCAATCGAGGGTGACGTTGGTCTGGTCGGCGTCGCGTTCGCCGGTAAAGATTTTTTCCGGGCTGTTGACACCCCAACTGGGGTTGATTGCGTTGCGGTCGGTGGACTTCAGCGTGTTGTCGCCGTGGTTGACGGCGAAGTCGAACTTGCCCAGTTGTTCATTTTCGTAGCGCAGGCCGCCGGTCAACGCATAGTCCTCCAGCGAGTAACGGGTGATCGGTACACGGCCGTCCGGGAAGCGTTGCAATGCGGTGCTGCTGTAGTTGTTGCGCAACGTCGTGGGCGGGTCGAAGAAGCCTTCGGCGTCGGTGTTCTTGTGCGAGTAGGTGGCAAAGCCGTAGGCCGTCAAACCGTCGCCAATGCCCATTTCACTGTTGGCGGCGAAGTTGTACTGGTCCGACACATTGCCCGAGCCCCAGCGCCAGGTGCGGTAGCGGTTGTTCTGCTCGCGGGGCGTGTTGATGCTGGTGGAGCCCGGGTAAAAAATCCGGTTGTCCGGGTTGGTGTCGCTGGCCGGGTCCTGGCTGCCGGCATCGAAGCTCAGGGTCAGGAAGCCGTCATTGGGCAGGGCAATGCCTTTCCAGCCGCTGAGTTTGCGCTGGATGCCATCGCCTTTGTCGTAGCCGCCGAAGCGATAACCGAGGTTGCCTCCGTCGTCGTTCTCCTTGAGCACGATGTTGATGACCCCGGCGATGGCGTCGGAGCCGTACTGGGCCGCCGCGCCGTCGCGCAGGATTTCCACGCGCTGGATCGAGCTCAGGGGTATCAGGCTCAGGTCGACTGCTGCCGCGCCACGTCCGTTGACCAGGCTTTGGCGAGTGACGTTGGCGCTGGTGTGGCGGCGCTTGCCATTGACCAGCACCAGCACCTGATCGGATGCCAGGCCACGCAATGACGCGCCTTGGGCGATGGAGCCGGCAAAAGCGCCCTGGGGCGACTGCGGATAGGTGAACGACGGTGACAGCGCGGTGAGGGCGCCGGACAGGTCACTGGCACCGGTCTGTTCCAACTGTTCGCTGGACAGCACATCAATGGGAGCGGCGCTTTCGAGCGCAGTGATATCGCTGCGCCGGGTACCGAGTACCACCACTGTGTCGAGGTGATCGCTGCTGGCGGAGGGTTGAGTTTCGGCAGCCACGACAGGCACGGCAAGGCTGCCAATGACCAGCGCGATAGCGCCGGCCAACGGAGTGTGATGGAACATGGATAAATTCCTTCCAGACGAATGAAGACCCCTGTAGGAGCTGGCTTGCCAGCGATGGCGGCCTTCAATGCGATGCAAGGCTTGCGGGCCCCATCGCCGGCAAGCCGGCTCCTACAGTGGATGTGTGGATGCCGGAGGTCCGGAAATCGATGGTTTTATGGGTGCGTACCGGTAGTCCGGATTCGATGATTTTTCTGTAGGAGCCGGCTTGCTGGCGATGGCGGCCAAGAGGGCGATGCAAGGCATGCGGGCCCCATCGCCGGCAAGGGGAGGTTTCAGGTCAGAAGCGGCTGGTCACGCTCAGGCCGACGGTCCGCGGGTCGCCGTAGGTGATCACGTATTGGCCCAGGGTGCCGTTCGGACGACCATGGACCTGATAGCGACGGTCGGTGACGTTGTTCACAAACCCGGTCACGCTGAGTTTTTCATCCGGGCTGTACCAGGTCAGGCGAGTATTGGCCAGGGTGTAATGCGGTTGGCTGAGGGTCTTGTCAGCACTGCTCTGGCGATCGGCGAGGAAGTATTCCTTGTCGCGGAAACTCACATCGCCGCCAGCCACCAGCTTGCCACCGACTTCCAGCGGGAACGTGTAGTCGCCACCGAGCGCCACCACGTTGCGCGGTGAACGCACGAAACTGTTGCCGCTGTAATCACCCGTGACCACCCCGGTGTTGGGGTTGGTGTTCTTGAAGTCGGTGTATTCGGTGTCGAGGAACGATACTGCGGCACGCAGGTGCAGGTAGTCAGTCGGCTGGGCTTCGAGTTCCAGTTCGGCGCCCTTGACCGTACCCTTGGCGCCGTTGGTCAGCGCCGTGGTCAGCACGCCGTTGTTGACCGTCAGCAGGTTCACCTGAATATCCGAATAGTCGTAGTAGAAGATGTTGGCGTTGGCCGTCAGGCGATGGTCGAACCACTCGGATTTGAGGCCGAGTTCGTAGGCGTCGAGTTGTTCCGGGTCGACCGTGGTCAGCTGCGACAGGCTGGTGGACAGGCCGGTATTGAAACCGCCGGAACGGAAGCCATGGGCGTAACGGAAGAACACCCGCACGTTATCGTTGATCCGGTATTCCGGCGTCAGGTCATAGGTCCAGGCTTCCCAGGTCTTGTCTTCCTGACGATTGCCGTTGGTGCCGACGCCAGGCAGCGGCACCAGCGGGCCGTTGGCCGTGAAGCGGGTCAGTTGCGTCAGGTCGAGGTCGATGTCTTTCTTTTCCTGGGTCCAGCGCAGGCCGCCAGTCACGCTGAAATCTTCGGTGAAGTCGTAGGTCAGGTTGCCGAACAGCGCGTAGCTGTCGGTCTTGTGGTCATAGCTCAGATCACGGAAGTCGGTGACGCCGCCGATCTGGTTTGAGCCGGTACCGTTAGGCGTCGGGCCGGGTGTGACAATGCGCTGGGCAGAGCTGTCGAGGTCTTCGTGGAAGTAATGCGCGCCCAGCAGCCAGCGCAGGGTTTCCTGCTGTGGCGATGCCAGGCGCAGCTCCTGGGTGTATTGAGCGTATTTGTTGTCGGAAATCGCTGCGCCGTTGACTTCATAAGGCGTGTAGTCGGCGTCGCTGGTCGCCTGGTTGCGAATGTAGTCATAGGCGCTGATGGAGGTCAGGGTGTAGTCACCCAGGTGCCAGTTCAGGGTCAGCGAAGTGCCGTCGTGATTGAGCTTGGAGTCTTCATTGACGTTGATTGCGATATCGCGTCCATTGGGTCTTACGTAGCCAACGTTGTAATAACGCCCGACCGCGAGCGAACCGTTGCTGCCGTCGCCTTTGAATTCGCGGCTGTGGACCTTGAGCAGTGCCTCGAGATCGTCATTTATCTGAGCAAGAAACTGCAGGCGGACGGCTTTCTTGTTGACGTCGCCATAGGTGTTGTCATCGACCAGGTTTTCCTGGAAACCGTCACGCTCCTCGGAGTACAGCGAGACCCGTGCCGCGAGTTTTTCATCCACCAGCGCTCCCCCCAGAGCGCCGCTGACGATGCGTTCGTTCTTGGTGCCAAACCCGATCGTGCCGAAGCCGTCAGTGTCGAAGGTTGGTTTTTTCGAGATGACGTTCACCGCGCCCGCGGTGGTGTTCTTGCCGTACAGGGTACCTTGCGGCCCGCGCAGGATTTCGATGCGCTCCAGGTCGAACAGAGGCCCGCCGCCGGCAACCGGTGCGTTGAGGTAGACGTCATCGGCGTAGATCCCCACCGGGAAAACGGTGGCTGCGCCGGTATCACCGGTACCGAGACCACGGATGTACCAACGTGGGCGACCATCGCCGTCCGGGTTTTTCGCCGACGTGTTGGGAACGAAGGTGGTGATGTCGCCCATGTTGCGCACGCCGTCGGCCACCAGGCTGGTGCCCTGGATCGCGGACACCGCCACCGGAATCTCTTGCAGGGTTTCCTCCCGGTGTTGCGCGGTGACGGTCACGGTTTTCAGCGAAGGCTCCGCAGCCGATTTGCTGCTGTCGGTTTCTGTGGTTTCTGCTGCCAGCAAACCCTCGCTGACGCCGCCCCCGGCGAGTAACAAGGTTAGCCAGATACTTTTGGTGATTGGATTAAGTTTATGCATTTGAGTCTCCCCCAGGAAAGTTTCACTAGTGGGGGTTGAGCAGAGATCGTGCCAAGTGCTTTTTTTGCGTGGTTAGTTTTATCAAGGTATTGAAAATAAAGGATTAATTGTATGAATAAGTTGTGCGTTCGGCGGATTTTTTTAGAGTTTGTTAGTTGGATTCAGTCTCCTGATAAGTGCCTGTCAGGCATTCAGCAGAAGTTGCTTGGCGGGTGTTGCTGGAGCAGCAGGAGTTGAGTGAGGGAGTGTTGCCTGGCCAACAATCCGTTGGCCTTGCGGACGCCATCGCCAGCAAGCCGGCTCCTACAGGCTTTGCGTTGAAACGGAATAAACATTGTAGGAGCCGGCTTGCTGGCGATGACGTCCTGACAGGCGCTGAAAAACTCAAACCGCCAATCGTGACGTGGAGCCGATGACCTTTTCCAGCACGCTGAAATCGATCCAGTCGCGCACATCGAAACGCCGCGGAATAAAGTCCCAGCGATGCAGGAAATCAGTGAAATCCTGCAACGCTTCAATGGATCGTGCATCCAGTGTCGTGCGCAAGCGCCGATGGGCGTCTTCGCCGTACGCGGCGGCGACCCAGTACTCGCTGGTGTTGAGTTCCCGTGCGAGAAAACGCCGGGTTTCGTCTGGGTTGGCCCAGGCCCATTGCTCGGTGCGCAGCACGGTATCAACGATGTTCACGCTGGCGTCGAAATGCTCATGCAGCAGGTGAGTGTCCACGGTCAGGGTCCGTGGCGTGCCGTTGTTCGAGCGAATCAGCGGGTCGGGGTGAGAGCCGGTATCGACGACCACCTGCAAACCGAATTCGTTGGCCAGGTGCACGGCGTGCGCGCCCTTGAGAAAAATCGCATCGATGTCGCCGCGCAACAAGCCGATCAGTTCGTTGTTGCGGCGGCTGACGCGCGTGACGTCGAGGCTGACTTCCGAGCCGTAGACATGCTGTTTCTGATCGTCGCTGTAGGTGCCGCCATAGGGGTAGTCCACCAACTCGACATCAGACACGTCCAGGCCTTCGAGCTTGAGGGCATTTTCCAGGCCGCGCAGGGCCTGGGCGCGAGTGAAGTCGATCTGCACGTTGGCCCATTTCGGCAGTCCGAAGCGGCGGTTTTTCAAGTCGCGAATGCTCTTCACACCGGATTCCGCGGTGGTCAGGATCAGCTGCACCTCGTCGCTCCAGGACAGCCCCAGCACGCGGGTCTGTACGCCGCTGGCATAGGCCCAGATGGCCGGGATATTGCCGCCGTGACGCACCGAGTTTTTCAGGTGATGGTCGTAATGGGCTTCGCGAACTTCCCGCTCACTGGACTCGCGCAGGGATTGGATATTCGTGCCGAACGGCGCAAAGGCTTGCGCCAGTCGACCGGATTGCACGGCGATGCCTAGCCCCGTGGGAACAGGGCTATGGGTATACCAAAGCGTATCGAGTGGTTTGCTCATAAAGTCCTTCAGTGCCGATCCATGAAGCCTGGCGGGTTAGCCTGCCAGTGCGGTAGGGGTTTGCAGCAACGCGTCCAGCGGACGAGGATCGATCCAGTCGCGCACGTCGAAGCTTTTCGGGATGAAGCGCCAGCGATGCAGGAAGTGTGTGAAGTCCTGCAGGGCGTCGATGGCCTGCTCATCCAGTTCGGTGCGCAAGCGCAGATGGGCATCGTTGCCATAGGCGGCGCTGACCCAGTACTCGCTGCTGTTGGTTTCCCGGGCCAGGTAGCGGCGGGTGTCTTCCGGATGGGTGTGGGCCCAATGTTCGGCGCGTCGAACGGAATCGAGAATGCCGGTGGCGACATCGAAATGGTTATCCAGCAGGTTCAGGTCCACGGCCAGTGTGCGCGGGGTGCCATTGTTGCTGCGAATCAGGGGCTCGGGGTGCGAGCCGGTGTCGATGACGGTGTGCAGGCCGAACTCATGGGCCTGCCGGGCGGCGCTGGCGCCTTTGAGGAAGATTGCATCGACCTCGCCGCGCAGCAGACCCACCAGTTCCAGGTTGCGCCCCTCGACTCGCTGCGCACTGACCGGCGTGCCGTTTACGGTGCTGACCTGCGGGTCGCTGAACGTACCTTCATAGCGAAAATTCACCAGCTGCACATCGCCAACTTGCAGGCCTTCCAGGCTCAGGGCGTTTTCCAGCCCGCGCAGGGCCTGGGCGCGGGTAAAGTCGATTTGCGCGCCGGCCCAGTCGGGCAAGCCGAAACGACGGCCCTTGAGGTCCTTGACGGTTTTGATGCCGCTGTCGGGAAGGGTCAGGATCAGTTGCACTTCATCGGCCCAGGACAGGCCAATCACCCGTGTCTCCCGGCCCTGGGCCCTGGCCCAGATGGCCGGGATGTTGCCGCCGTGGCGCACCGAGTTGCGCAGGGTGTGATCGAAGTGCGATTCACGCACGGCCTTGTCGGTGGATTCGCGCAGCGACTGCACTTGCGTGCCCAACGCGCCGACGGTGTCTTGCAGCCAGCCTTTTTGCACGGCAATGCCCAGCCCGGTGGGTACCGGGCAGCGGGTGTACCAAAGGGTGTCCAGAGCTTGAGTCATCAATGATTCTCCCGCAGCGCTCAGGCGCTGGCCTTCAAATGAGTTGCCGGTTGTACGGCAGGACGTTGGTGCACCAGTGGCAGTACCTCCTGGCCGATACGCAGGGCTTCTTCCAGGTGAGGATTGCCCGCCAGGATGAAGGTCGAGAAACCGGCATCGCGGTACTCCACCAGGCGTTCGGCGATGTTCTGGTGGCTGCCCACCAGGCCCACGGTTGGCCCCGGCTTGGCTTTGGCGAAGCCGGCCCACAGGTTTGGGCCGATGATCAGGTCGTCGAAGCGGTCGATGTTCTGGTGGTAGGCGGTTTGCCGTGCGCCACCTACCGAATCGGAGCCGCTGGTGAAACCCTTGGCGACCACGCTGCTCTTGCCTTCAAGTTTGTCGAACTGGCGACGCAAATCTTTCCACGCCAGCTCTTCGGTTTCCCGGGCGAACAGGTCGACACGCAGACCAAAGCGCACGCTACGACCCTGCTTGTCCGCCAGTTCGCGTACCCGATCGATATGCGGCTTGAGCTTGTCGATGGGCTCGGCCCAGTTCAGGTAGACGTCGGCGTGTTTGGCGGCTACATCAAGGGCGGCGTCAGAGAACCCGGAAAAGTACACGCCGGGTTTGCGCTCGTTCTGCAGGCCATGGGGCAGGGCACCGTTCTCCAGTTGGTAGATATCGCCTTCGTAGGAGAAGCGTTCGTTCTGCCAAAGGCCCTGGATGATGTCGAGGAATTCACCCGTGCGTTTGTAGCGCAGATCATGTCCGAGGAAATCGCCGTTGGCGCGCTGACTGGCCGGGTTGCCACCGGTGATGATGTTCCACTCCAGGCGACCGCGGCTGAGGTTCTGCAGGATGGCCGCTTGTTGTGCGGCATAGGCCGGCAAGGTCCAGGTGGCCTGGAACGCGATCAGGAATTTGATTCGACGGGTTTCACGGGCCAGGGCCGCTGCGGCAATCCATGGCTCCGGGCCGGTGGGCAACAAGGCGCCTTCGAAACCTGCCAGTTCTGCGGCTTTCGCGACCTGGGCAATGTAGTCGATGTAGGTGAAGTCGTCCGGTTCGCCATTGGGCAGTCGTCCCGGGGCGATGTTGCCCGGGCGATAGTGCGGATTGCCGCGGTTGTGTTTGTCGGTGGTCAGTTGCGGGCCGTCGGTGCCCAGTGGCAGGCGCCAGAAAAACTCAGTGCTCATGGGTTGCTCCTGATTCAAGTACGCGGTACGTCGCGCAGGTGCGAGGCTGTCTTGTCAGGGGGGGTTGCAACGGACATGCCATGGTTGGCCCGCCGGGTTTGGGCCAGCGGGGCCGGGGGAGTGGCGGGGGACGGGAGAGGGGGTGAAGGCGGGGGTGCTGCTGTAGCAGCAGTCCGTCAGCAATGGTTGTTCGGGGTGCAGCAGGCGGGTTTGGTTGTGCTCTGGAGATTGCCATCGCTGGCAAGCCAGCTCCTACAGGGGATGTGTGTTGCCCGCGATTCTGTAGGAGCCGGCTTGCTGGCGATGGCGATCTTGAATACGCCAATGTAGCCAATGGTTGTTCGGGGTGCGGCAGGCGGGTTTTGATGGTGTTCTGGATTGTCCGCGATTCTGTAGGAGCCGGCTTGCTGGCGATGGCGATTTTGAATACGCCGATGTAGCCAATGGTTGTTCGGGGTGCGGCAGGCGGGTTTTGATGGTGTTCTGGAGATTGCCATCGCCAGCAAGCCGGCTCCTACGGGCGATGGCGGTCTTGATTACGCCGGTGCCGTGGCGACGATGTCGTCAATCGAGGCGCCCGCTTCGGCACTGCGCAGGTAGGTCTGGTACAGCGCCGCATAAGCGCCACCCTGATCGATCAATTGGCTGTGAGGGCCTTGCTCGACGAGGCGACCGTGGCGGATGACCGCAATGCGATCGGCATCGCGAATGGTTGCCAGGCGATGGGCGATGATGATGGCCGTGCGACCTTCGCAAAGCCGGCGAAACGCCCGCTGGATGCGGCGCTCGGTATGGATGTCGACGGCCGAGGTCGCCTCGTCCAGCACCAATACCGCAGGGTCCGCGAGGTAGGCGCGCACCAGGCAGACCAATTGTCGCTGGCCATGGCTCAGGTGCCCGCCCAGTGGTCCGACTTCGGTCTGGTATTGGTGCGGCAACCGCTCCAGCACTTCGTCCGCGCCCAGCTCCCTGGCGGCCGCAATCAGGCTCGCGTCGTCGGCGTGGGGAGAGGCCAGGCGCAGGTTGTCGAGAATGCTGCCGCTGAACAACACATTGTCCTGCAGGACCACGCCGACATTACGCCGCAGTTCATGCTGGGTCAGGTTGCGAACATCAATGCCGTCCAGCCTGACGGCGCCCGATTGCACCTCGTAGAAACGCGTCAGCAACTGCACCAGCGTGCTCTTGCCATGGCCCGAGGGGCCGACAATCGCCAGTACTTCACCGGCAGGAATGTGCAGGTCAAGGTCGTTGATCACCGGCGTCGAACTGTTGGCATCGTAGCTGAAGCGCGCCTGTTCAAAGCTCACTTCGCCGCGGGCCCTGCCCACGCGTTGCGGTGTGGCGCTGTCGTTGATTTGCGCGCGCGTGTCGAGCAACAGGAAGATGCGTTGCGCCGAAGCCGATCCGGTGGCGTAGCGCTCGAACAGGTCCGACAGCTCCTGCAATGGCCCGAGGAACAGGAATACATAAAACAGACTCTCGGCGATCTGGCCCACGGTCACGTCCGCCTGCGCCAGACCGTAGGCGCCCACCAGCAACAGCACGGCCATGCCGGCCGAGCTGAGCAACGCGGTAAAGGGCGCGAACCAGCCAGACCGCAGGCTGCCACGGATCAGTGCCTGATTGAAGTCATCGAGCAGGCCGCGATAGCGCTGCAGGTTCGGTGCTTGTTGCGCACACTGCTGCAACATGCGCGCGCCGCTGACGCTCTCCACCAGATGCGCGGTGAAGCGGCTGCGGTTCTCGGCGACCCTGGCCCAGTTGCGCTGGGAGATGCGTTTGAAACCCCAGGTCGCCAGCACCAGCAGCGGCACCGTCGCAGCGAGGCTGAGAAAAAATCGCGGATCGATTCGCCACAGCATCACCGAGGCCAGCCCGCAGCGCAGCAGTGCGCCCAGCAACTCCGGTGGCCCCTGGATCAACAGCGGCTCAAGGGCATCGACATCACGGTCGACTCGGGAAATGATCCGACCGGCCTTGGTCCGGTCGAAATAACTGACGCTCAAGCTCTGGACATGGGCAAACACCCGCACCCGCAGGTCATTCAACACCCGGATTGCCGCACTGCCGGCGACGAACTGCGAGACCCCGGCGAGCAGGAAACGCCCCAGCCAACTGGCCGCCAACCCCAGGCCGAGCCAGAGTACCAGGCGCTCATCGAGCAACCAGTGACCGCTCTGTTGAATCAACCCGCGGTCGAGCAGTTCACGGACGAACCAAGGGCGCAGGAACACCGTGAATACCAGCAACAGCTCAATGCCGATGACCGCGAAAATGTGCCGGCGAATCGGCTTCAGCAGCGGTAATAGCCGACTGAACATGCTGCGGTCGAGGGTCTTCTTGGCCAGCATTTCTTCAATTTCGATATCGCTCAAGGCTTTGCCGGCGATTGGATTAGCCATGGTCGATCCCTAGCAGGTCGCGATAATCAGGAGAGGTATTCAACAGTTCGGCATGGGTGCCGCTGGCAGCGATCCGGCCGTCCTGAAGCATCAGCACGCGGTCCGCCAGGAGGATGGTCGAGAGCTTGCTGGAGATCACCAGCAAGGTGGTGGCACGCCCCTGTTCACGACGCAGTTGGCGAATGTTGTTCAGCACCTGGCGTTCGCTGATCGCATCCAGCGCGCTGGTGGCATCGTCCAGGCACAGGATGTCCGGCTCGCCGAGCAACGCACGGGCCAGGCTCAGGCGCTGGCGCTGACCGCCAGAGAGCGTCACGCCACGATCACCCAGCGGCGTGGCCAATCCCTGGGGCAGGCGTTCGAGTACATCTTCCGCGGCGGCCAGGCGCAGCCCGTGAAGCAATTGTTGATCGCTGGCGTGCGGTGCCGTCAGGCGCAGGTTGGTTGCGAGGGTGTCGGAAAACAGAAAGCTTTCCTGGGGGACCACGTGAACCCGCCGCCTGAGTTCGTCCAGCTTCAACTGACGAATGTCCTGCCAGCCGGCGCTGTCCGAGCCCAACGACAGGCGCCCGGAGCTGATGTCGCTCAGGCGTGGCAGCAGGCTGGCCAACAGGCTTTTGCCGGTGCCGGTCGCGCCGACCAGCGCGACGATTTCGCCCGGCTGCAGGGTCAGCGAACAGTCCTGCAGGATATCCAGGCCGCCGCCGGGAGCGCTGACGCAGACATGCTCGAGCTTCAAGCCCAGCGGCGTGTCGGGCAGGCTGGCATTGCCGCTGCGGATGGCGGCCGGCTCGTCCAGCAGTTGCCAGATCCGCTCGGCGCTGGAGCGCGCGTCGGCGAACGTCTGCATGACGCGGCCGATGCCCTCGATGCGAAACACCAGGGTGGTGGCAATCAGCAGCGAGGTGACCAGCTCACCGATGCCCAGCCGTTCGCTTGCCACCAGGTGGGCGCCGTAAACCAGAATCCACACATGCCCCAGCGCGACGACAGCCTGGGGCAGCGGTATCCGCGAACTGGAATAGGCGAGGGCGTCGCGGGCGTGGTCGGCGAACACCGCTACTTGCGTGGCGAAACGCTGGATGCGGTGGTGTTCCAGGCCAAACGACTTGATCACCCGCACGCCGCCAATACCTTCGCTGAGGTCCTGGTTGACCCGGTCGTAGGCTTGGCCAACGGCCCGGTCGAGACTGACCAGACGTTCGGTCTGGCGCACAAAGATCCACAGGCCGAACACCGTCAGCAAGAGTGGAACCAGTCCCAGCAACGGGTTGTACCAACCCAGCAGGCCGACGGTTGCCAGTACCACCAGCGGCGTTTCCACCACCTGCCGCCAGAAGCTGATCAGGGCATCGCGAACCTTGTCGGCATCACGGGTGGTGCGGGTGATCATTTCCCCCATGCCGTGTTGCCAGTGGTAGCCCAGGTGCAGTGTCTGTACCTGTTGCAGGATACGTTCACGCAGGCGCGTCAGCAGTTCCTGGCTGAGCACCAGCGACAACACGCTCGCGGCGTACTGCAACACGCCACGGCCCAGGGCGACGGCGAGCATCAGCCACAGCCAGTACCAGCCAAGACTTGCGTCGAGGCTGCCATCGGCTTGCCGGATCACCGCGCGACCGGCGCTGACATCGTTCACCGCGTGTCCGATCAGCCATTGTTGCCAGACCAGCCCGAGGTTCGCTGCAATGAACAGCACCGCCACCAGGGCGAAGCGCCAGGGCATTTCCCGATAAATCGCCAGGCAGCGTAATAGGGGATGTTTTTCGATCATGTAATAGCTCTGCAGGAGCCGGCTTGCCGGCGATGGGGCCTTTGGATTTGTACCGGTGTTGACGACGCCATCGCTGGCAAGCCAGCTCCTACAGGTCGGTGTGACGTTCGATCTCGTAGGAGCCGGCTTGCCGGCGATGGGGGCCGTCAGATCTATGCCGGGCTGGTGGCGCCCTGTTTTTCCTTGGCATTGAGGATCGCGGTGTATTCACCCGGATCGACACCATTGAGGTAGTAGTTACCGACGTGATGCAGGCGCCAGCGGATCGGATCGTGAGTGGTGTGGACCCGGGCGTTGCGCCAGAAGCGGTCGAGGTTCCACTTGGTCAGCGATGAACTGGCACCGAGCAGGGAGAAGATGTCACTGGAGATTTTCAGCGAGGCCGCGTCGGAGTGGGCGCGGGCGGTGGCCACCGAAAGAATCAGCTCGTCCTGCAACGCTTTGTTGTCCGGGTCCAGTTCGTGCTGGTCGAACACTCGCGCTGCGTCACGCAGCAGTGATTGCGCCCCACGCAAGGCCACGGCGTATTCACCGATCTGCTTGATGATGTGCGGCTCCTGATTGGCGTGGTCGACACCGCTTTCCACCCAGGGGCGGGCGTTGTGATTGAGGTAGTCCACCGCTGCCGACAACGCGCCTTCGGCAATGCCGGTGTCGATGGCGGCATGAAGAATCTGCGGGAAGGTCAGGCCGGTGCGCTTCATCGGTCCCTTGCGCTGGGAGACGAAGCCTTCGTCGAGTTCGATGTTGTCGAAGATCACTGTGCCGCTGACCGAGTTTTTCTGGCCGAAGGCTTCCCAGTCATCCACCAGGGTCAAGCCTGACGCATTGCGATTGAGCAATACGCCGGCGCC
The DNA here is from genome assembly GCF_034009455.1 of Pseudomonas sp. P5_109. Classification (NCBI taxonomy): domain Bacteria; kingdom Pseudomonadati; phylum Pseudomonadota; class Gammaproteobacteria; order Pseudomonadales; family Pseudomonadaceae; genus Pseudomonas; species Pseudomonas sp. P5_109. Next base: position 4,287,546 of record NZ_CP125380.1, on the reverse strand, counting down.
GCCGTCATCGCTGGCGGCGGTCAGGGAAATCCACTCGGCCAGGTAGGAACCGGTGGAGTAGAACTTGCTGCCATTGAGGATCAACTTGCCGTCGGCACGCCGTTCGACCCGGGTCTTGAGCGCAAACTTGTTCTTGCCGCCCACTTCAGCCAAGGCGTTGCCGAAACGTTTGCCGGCCAGCACATCGCGGATCAACCGGTCGCGGATGTCGTCGGAGTAGCCGGTGAAAATCCCGCGCAGCATGACGTTGTGGATTTGCAGCAATTGACCGACGCCGCCGTCGGCGATTGAAATGATGCGCACGGTTTCGACGATGGTTTCCACCGAGGCACCCAGTCCGCCAAATGCCTTGGGAACGCCAATGGCGGTCAGGCCGCTTTCGGACAGCAGCTGCGCCTGCCGCCGGGGCAGTTGACCGTTCTGACTGGCATCAGCGGCGATTTCGGCGATCTCCACGGCGATCTCCTTCGCCACGGCGATGGCTTGGGCTTCGCTCTGAAGCAAGCGGATTGGAGCCTGCTCCTGGATCAGTTGCCCGGCGGGGTTGTGTTCGACCTTGCTCATTGATGTACCTCTGATAATTGATCGGCTGATGGCCACGAAAAATCACACCTGTCCCCTGTAGGAGCCGGCTTGCTGGCGATTGGCCTTCGAGCCTTGCGCTGATCCCGTCGACGCCATCGCCAGCAAGCCGGCTCCTACAGGGGGGGGAGTTTTCCGGGCGTTGTGAGGGGCTGAGCAAGTTCTGCGCCAAGGGCTTTGGAGTCTGTTGACGCAGGGTTTATCAGTCTGCGAGAGGCACGGGTGCTGCTGTAGAAGCAGCCCCCTGCTCGATCAGCAGCAGTCGCCGCGCAATGCTGCTGGCAGGCCAGCAACTGAAGGCAGTCGGGCATCAGGGAACAGGCGCAAAGCCCCATAAACCGGGGCTTTCGTTTCTTGGCACGGGCGCTGCAATAGCTCCGGCAACAGTCACTTGCCAACCCAGATGGAGCTGCCCATGACGCTTGCTGCCAAACACACCCGACCCGACACCACAGCTGAACTCGAGCAGATCTGGTTCACCCGTTGCCCCGTGCCGACGGCTTCCGGAATCGCCTACAAACTCGGCTGGCTCAGTGAAGAGTTCGCTGCCGACGGCCTGCCGGTTTCGACCTTGCAGGAGGCCCGTCAACTGGGTCATCACCACTACGATCACGAACTGCCAGGGCTGTTTCGCGAAGGCGGAAACGTCCCGGCATTGGCCGCGCGGGCGGCCGGTGCGCCGAGTCGCCTGATCGGCCTGACCTGGATCGAAGAATGGCAGACCATCCTGGTTCGCCCCGACTCCGGCATTCGTCATCCGCAAGACCTCAAGGGCAAGCGCCTGGCGCTGCCAGCCTGGGGTGAAACCCGTCCGGGGAGCATTGCCCGGGCCATGAGCCTGCACGGTTACAAAGGCGCGCTGAGCCTGGCCGGACTGGGGTTCGACGATGTCGAGCTGGTGGAAGTCGCGTTGCAGGATCAGGAAGGCGCGGCGACCCCGCAAGAGGGCTTGCAACGATTGTGGTCGGGCCTCGATTACCTGGTGCGCGGTGAGGTGGACGCGGTCTACGTCAAAGGCGCTTCCGCCGCTGATGCCGCACGGCGTCTCGGGCTGGTGGTGGGCATCGACCTGGACCTGATCGCCGAGCCCCGGTATCGCATCAACAACGGCACGCCGCGTCCGATTACCGTCCACCAGAGCCTGCTCGACAATCATTTCGACCTGGTGGTGCGTTTTCTCGCCCAAACCCTCAGCGCCGCTGATTGGGCCGCCAACAATCGGGAGGCACTGAACGCCATTCTCGAGGAAGAAACCCGCGCCGGCAGCGCCGGGGTCGCCGAGGCCTATCGCGGCGAATTCCACACCACGCTGGCGCCGGACCTGTCCTCAGAGCGACTGGAATTTCTCGATACCCAGAAAGACTTTCTCTATCTGCACGGCTTCCTGGAACGCGATTTTTCCATCGCCGACTGGGTCGATCCGCGCCCATTGCAAGCCGCCCATGAACTGTTGGCCAAGCGCCGCGCCTGAATCCGGAGATCTGCCATGACCACTCTCGTCTACGAAAAACCAATCAACGAACAACTGATCAGCGAAGAACTGAAGAACTTCATCGACAAGGTGCTGATCGAGGCTGAAGAAGCCTTCACCGTGTTCCGTGAAACCAACACCATCACGGCTAATGGCACCGTCGGTTTCATCGAACGAGTGCCGGGCCAGGAGCTGCTGGTGTCGGTCAACTATGGCGGGCCGTGGAACTACCGCAAACCACTGCAGGCCACAGTCACCGACTTTGCAGGCAAAGTGATCTACGGCAAAGGCAAGGGCGGTTTGGGTCGCTACACCAAACTGTTCCAGCAGCACGCCGACATCACCACCGTGTCCCATGTGCACTCGCCGTACCTGGGCGCCTGGGCGCAGACCCATCGCACGCTGCCGTTCCACTACGTGCCGGTACAGCGATATCAACTGGCGCGGGAACTGCCGGTGTACATCGACCGACGTCAGCCGGAAGTCGATTTCATTCTCGACAAGATTGCCGAAAGCCCCTTCAACCTGGCGATCCTGGAAGCCAATGGCGGTTCCACCGTGTGGGGCAAGCAAGGTTTGCGCGCCACTGCTGAATTCATCCTGTTGCTGGAAGAGGGCGCGCAACTGCAATTGCTCGCCGATGCCCTGGGCGGTTCCCGTCCTTACGGCCCGGGCGTTCTGACCCAGCAATGGAAAATGAGCGGCCTGTACGACAAAGCCACCGAACTGGGCCTGGTACCTGCCATCGACCGCCGCAGCTGACAGGTCAAATTGCTGGTCACCCCAAATCCTTGTAGGGGCTGGCTTGCCAGCGATGGCGGCCGTGAGGTTGGCGCAAGGCCCGAGGGCCTCATCGCCAGCAAGCCGGCTCCTACAGGGGCGTATTCGCAAGATTGAACTGTAGGCGCTGGCTTGCCAGCGATGGCGGTCGTGAGGTTGGCGCAAGCCCCGCAGGCGCCATCGCCAGCAAGCCGGCTCCTACAGGGGCGTGTTCGCAAGATTGAACTGTAGGAGCTGGCTTGCCAGCGATGGTGGTCGTGAAGTTGGCGCAAGTTTCGAGGGCCCCATCGCCAGCAAGCCGGCTCCTACAGGGGCGTATTCGCAACATTGAACTGTAGGAGCTGGCTTGCCAGCGATGGCGGTCGGAAGAGCGGTACAAGATTCGAGGGCCTCGTCGCCGGCAAGCCGTTTCCTACAGGGGGCGATGGCGGTCGCAAGGTCGATACACAACTCAAGGAATACCACCATGGCTGTAAAAATCCTCTGGTACCTCACCACCCCCGACGGACCCTATCCGTGGGAGCCCGAAGGGCGCTGGAAAACCGATTTCGAGCATTTGAAGCAACTGGCCGTGGCCAGTGATCGCCTGGGGTATTACGGTTCGTTGCTGGGTTCCAGCCCTAACGAAAGCCTGGCTGTCTCGGCCGCGTTGATCGATGCCACCCAGCGTTTGCGTTTTCTGGTGGCGCAACATCCCGGCGAATTGTCGCCGGCGGTGCTGGCCAAGTGGGCGCTGACCTTCGATCAATTCTCCAACGGGCGCCTGTTGTTCAATGTCGTCAACGGCAACGACGCCGGCCTGGCCACGCTTGGCGTGCATTACCCCCACGATGAGCGCTATGACTTCAGTCTCGAATACTGGCGCGCCTTCCAGAACTTCTATGCCGGCGACACGTCGGGGCATGACGGTCGATACGTCAAGCTCGCCCCGCGCTCACCGGCTGCTTCCAGTCATCCCCTGGGCGGCTGGCATCCGCCCAAACAGAAACCCGGCATTCCATTGTGGGGCGCCGGCACCTCGGGGCCCGGCGTTGCCCATTCGGTGCAGTTGCTCGATGTTTACCTGAGTTTCGCCAATACCCCACCGAAACTCGGCGAGAAATTCCGCAAAGTGGCGGCAGAGGCTGCGAAGATCGGCCGCGAGCTGACCTTCGGCACGCGTCTGCAAATCATCGTCCGTGAGACCGAAGAGGAAGCCTGGGCCCACGCCGAAAAACTCTTGCAGCGCACCTCGCTGCAAACCGCACGCACGGCCATCGAACGGCAACTGCCCCCCGGCGAAACCTTGGACAGCTTCCACAGCGACGACCCGCAAATCCAGCGCAACGTCGACGCCGTCCGAGCAGGTCGCCTGCCCAAGGCTCGCGACCTGGAGATCTACCCCAACGTCTGGCTCGGTCCGAGCCTGTTCGGCTTCAACATCCTCGGTCCAGCCGCTGGCACCTATCTGGTGGGCAGCGCCGAGCAGGTTGCCGAGCGGATTCGCGAGTACGAAGCACAAGGCACGTCAGCGTTCATTCTCTCGGGTTTTCCGCTGATCGATGAAGCACACCGGGTCGCGGACTTGCTGTTCCCGTTGCTCGACCTCGATCACGGTTTCGACGTGCCGCGCCTGCGCGCCGACACGCCAGCGCCGCAACGCACCAACGTGGTCGAACGGGCCTGAGGAGTCTGGCATGAGTGAAGGATTTTCCCGTCGCAGGTTTCTCGGCAACGGCCTGGCGGTCGGCGGTGGCCTGATACTGGGCAGCAGCCTGCTCACCGGCTGCGACAGTGGAGCGGCCACCGGTGGCACCGCGACGTTGTCCAGCACACCGGTCCGGGGCGGGCGCTTGCGGGTCGGCATTATCGACGGCGATCAATCGGGCAACCTCGATGCGCACAAACCGGTGGGCGGCGGGATCATTCGCGGCTGGGCGCTGTACAGCAAGTTCTGGGAATGGAACACCGACGTCAGCACGCGCCTGGCCCTGGCGGAGTTTGCCGAGCCCAATGCCGATGCCAGCGCCTGGACCATTCGCATCAAGCCGGGGCTGGAGTTTCACCACGGCAAGAGCATCGGCGCCGACGACATGCTGTTCTCGATCCTGCGCCTGACGGACCCGAAACTGGCATCGCCTTTTGCCGGCCTGGTGGGGGCGATCGACCGCAATGCCTTGCGCAAACTGGACGAACGCACCATCGAGATTCGCTTCAAGGAAGGCCAAAGCTTCTATCCCCTGGATGAAACCCTGATCAGTTTCGGCGGCATCGTGCCGACCGATTACGACCCGGTCACCAATCCGGTCGGCGCCGGGCCGTACAAACTGAAAAGTTTCATCCCCGGTCAGCGCTCGCTCTACCAGCGTTTCGAAAACTACTACAAACCCGGTCAACCCTATGCCGATGAGCTGGAAATCATCGAGTTCAAGGATCAGGTGTCCCGCGCTGCGGCCCTGCGCGCCGGGCAGATAGACGTAGCCAGCGGCGTGCAGGCCGAGCACAGCGCGCTGCTCAAGGCTGACGCACGACTGAAGTTGTACGCATCGCCGAGCACTTCGTTTACCGGATTCAACCTGAACCTGGCCAAGGCACCGTTCCAGGATCAGCGAGTGCGCCAGGCATTTCGTCTGCTGGCCGATCGTCAAGAGCTGGTCGAGCGTGGGCTCAATGGTTTCGGGCGGATCGCCAATGACCTGTATTCGCCCCATGACCCGACGTACAACCGCAGCATTGCCCAGCGTCCGTACGACCTGGAGCAGGCGCGGTCGCTGTTGCGCCAGGCCGGGCAGAACGATTTGCGGGTGGAGCTGACCACCACACCGGGACCTGGCGTCAATGCGGCGCTGGTGTTCGCCCAACAGGCGAAGAAGGCCGGGGTCGAGATCAAGGTCACCCAGGTCGATGGCTCGGTGTTCAACGGTCCGCAACGGGAAAACTGGCTGTTATCGCCAGGCTCCACGCCGGCTCGGGGGTTCCTGGCTTCGGCGCTGCACAACGACGCACCCCAGGCCATCTACAACCGCAGTAACTTCCACGATGAGCGTTTCACTTCGTTGTACCAACAGGCGTTGGCGCAGCCTGATCTGGAACGGCGCAAAGTGCTGGTGCATGAAGCGCAAAGCATTCAACACGAGCGTGGCGGTCTGTTGATCTGGGGCTTCAATGATGTGCTGGACGCTGCTTCCGTGCGGGTCGGTGGACTGGCACCCGAACAGACGACGTTCGCCTCCTGGCGTTTCGATGAAATGTGGGTGAACCATGTCTGATCCGTCCTGCAAACCCCCACGCACACCGGCCTGGCTGTCGTGGTTCATCGGGCGGTTGGGCTATGGCCTGCTGACGGCGTGGGTCATCAGCCTGGTGGTGTTCATTGCCACCCAGGCGCTGCCCTCGGACCCGGCGAGGGTGATCCTGGGGCCCGATGCACCGCTGGAAAGCATCCTCACCCTGCAACGCCAGTTGGGCCTGGACCGGCCGATCATCGAGCAGTACCTGCGTTGGCTGGGACATGCCCTGAGTGGCGAACTGGGAGTGTCGCTGGACTCCAATGTGCCGGTGGGCAACATCCTGTTCGGGCGCTTTGGCTACACGTTGGCGCTGCTCGCCGGAGTGATTGCGCTGGTGGTGCCCGTGGCGTTGCTGCTCGGCGTGTCACTGGCCTTGCGGCGTGACAGTCGCCTGGATCGCTGGAGCCTGTCGTTGTTGATTTTTCTCAAGGCCACCCCGGGGTTTCTGTTGGCCATTGGCCTGGTCTTGCTGTTTTCCATGCCCCACATGGACGTGCTGCCAGCGGTGTCGATCCTTGATCCGGACAAGTCCCTGCTGCGCCAGTTGCAGTTTCTGGTGTTGCCGGTGCTGGCCCTGAGTCTGTCGGCGCTGCCGTACCTGACCCGCATGGTGCGGGCGTCGATGATCGAAGCGCTGGAGTCCGATTACGTCATCGCCGCCAGGTTGCGGGGCATTCCCGAATGGCGAATCGTCTGGCGCCACACGTTGCCCAATGCGCTCATTCCGGCCATCCAGGGCGTGGCCCTGACCCTGCGCACCCTGATCGGCGGGGCGCTGCTCGCGGAGGTGATCTTCAGTTACCCGGGCATCGGCACCTCGCTGAACTCGGCGATCCAGATGCGTGATTTGCCGATGGTCCAGGCCATCGTGCTGTTGATCACGCTGGGCGTGGTGCTGATCAACCTGTTCGCCGATCTGCTGACCGTGATGCTGACACCGAAACTGCGTACCGCCCGCCGGGTCACCATGATTCGACGCAACCGCCGGGGCATCCAGCCCTGGTGGCGACGCTCCCCATCCAAGGCTCCTTGAGAGGTTATGCATGACTGATTCGCGAGGCCTTCGTTGGCACAGGTGGCTGGATGAACCGCAAACCCGCAAGGGCGCGCTGATCACTTCGCTGGTGGTCCTGCTTGCGTTACTGGGCCCATGGCTGGCGCCCCACAGCCCGACGGAGATGGTCGGCCCGGTGTATGGCGCCCCCGTGGCGGCGGCGTTGCTGGGTTATGACTTTCTCGGACACGACGTGTTGTCGCGCTTGCTCAGCGGCGGCGTGTCGGTGCTGTGGATGTCATTGGCGGCCGCCTCGATTGCGCTGTTGGCGGGTAGCACCCTGGGCCTGTTGGCGGGGTTCTCCCGGCGTCGGCTGGATCAACTGATTACCTGGCTGGCAGATGTGTCACTGGCGTTTCCCGACCTGATCCTGGTGTTGTTGATCGTCTCCATGCTGGGTCGCGCGCCCTGGCTGATCGTGCTGACCGTGGCCATTGCATTCACCCCCGGCGTCATTCGCCTGGCCCGTGGCAGCGCGGTGGCGGTGGCGGGGCAGGAGTTCGTCGAGGCCGCGCAGATGATGGGGTATTCCAGGCGGCGGATTCTGTTCAAGGAGATCCTGCCCAATATCCTCACGCCGCTGCTGGTGCACTTCGGCAACATGCTGACCTGGGGCGTGGGCATGCTCTCGGGGCTGAGTTTTCTCGGTTACGGCGTGGCGCCGCCGACTGCTGATTGGGGGCTGATGATCAACGAGAATCAAGCGGGGTTGCTGGTTCAGCCCTGGGCGGTGTTGGCGCCGGCCATCCTGATTGGCATCTTCGCCTATGGCACCAACATTCTGGCCGAAGGCATTGGCCGCAGCAGCTCACGGATCGGAGAAAAACAGCCATGAACGCCATTGCCGGAATCGAGTCACGCTCCCCTGTGGTGAAGACGCACGTGTTGCAGGTTCGGGACTTGCGGGTCGAATTGTCGGAACAGATCGATGTGCTGTCCGGCGTGACCTTCAGCCTTGAGGCCGGAGAAATTCTCGGGCTGGTCGGGGAGTCCGGGTCGGGCAAGACCACCCTGGCCACTGCCTTGCTGGCCCATGCCCGAAGGGGCGCGCGGATCGTCGGCGGGGAAGTCGAAGTGTCCGGTCAATCGCTGCTGACGCTGCAGGGCGAAGACCTGCGCCGGGCCCGGGGCAGCCTGATCGGTTACGTCGCCCAGGACCCGGCGACCGCCCTGAATCCGGCACTGCGAATCGGCAGTTTGCTGCGCGAAACCCTGGGTGCCCATCAGATTGAACTGGACCGTGCCGCTCAACAGCAGCGCATCCTCGAGACCTTGCGTGATGTCGGTCTGCCCGACGATGCGCAGTTCCTGCGACGCTTTCCCCATCAACTGTCCGGCGGACAGCAGCAACGGGTGATGTTGGCACTGGCCTTTGTCTTGCGTCCGGCATTGATCGTCCTCGATGAGCCGACCACAGCACTGGACGTCACCACCCAGGCCCACATCCTCGCCACCCTGCGCCGGTTGTGCAAAAGCCTGGGTATCGCTGCGGTGTATGTGTCCCATGACCTGGCGGTGATCAAGGACCTGGTGGACCGGGTGATGGTGATGTATGCCGGGCGTATCGTCGAGGTTGCACAGCGCGAAATGCTGTTCCATCAGCCGGCTCATCCCTATACCCGAGGGTTGCTGGCGGCGATTCCCGATGTGGCGCAACGCCGGGATTTGCCGGCGATTGCGGGGCATGCGCCGGCACCGGGGCAGCGACCACAAGGGTGTGCCTTCGCGCCTCGGTGCCCCCGTCGCGTCGCGGCGTGCTCGGTGCTCGAGCCGCAATTGCAGGCCCTGTCATCACAGCAGCGGGTGGCCTGCCTGGCCCCGCATCTGCAACCCTTGCAACGGGTTGCCCAAGCGTCCGTTGCACCAGTCACCGACTCGGTGGAGCGCACGCCACTGTTGCAGATCAAGGACCTGAACGTGGCCTACGACCGCCAGGTACTGTTCGATGTTTCCCTGCACGTGGCTGCCGGGGAGTGCCTCGCGCTGGTGGGCGAGTCGGGTTCGGGCAAGACCAGCCTGGCGCGCGCCGTTGCCGGGCTGGGGGAAAACGCCGAGGGCGAACTGCTTTACGCGGGCGGTTTGTTGAGCCTGTCGGCGCGCCAGCGTGACGGGGCGCAACGGCATCAGATCCAGTACATCTTCCAGAATCCATACCGGGCGTTGAACCCCCGACAAAGTGTTTTGCAGACACTGAGTGCGCCTCTGGAGCATTTCTTCGGGATCAAGGGCGCTGCTGCACGGGAGCGAGTGGAGGCGGTGCTCAAGCGGGTTTCGCTGCCGGCCTCGGTGGCGGATCTGTATCCCCACAGCTTGTCTGGTGGTGAGCGCCAGCGCGTAGCGATTGCCCGGGCGTTGGTCTGCGAGCCACGGCTGTTGATCTGCGACGAAATCACCTCGGCCCTGGATGTATCGGTACAGGCGTCGATCCTGGCGCTGTTGCGGCAATTGCAAGGGGAAGGACTGACGCTGCTGTTCGTCACCCATGACCTGGGCGTGGTCCGCGCCATCGCCGACCGGGTGTTGGTATTGAAGTCCGGTCGTGTGGTGGAACAGGGGCGGGTGGATCAGGTGCTGGATCAACCGCAGGCGGCGTATACACGCACATTGCTGGAGAACTCGCCGACGTTGGCGGGCGGCGTTTTGTAGGTGCTGGTTTGTCAGCGATTCGGCGGTGAACGTCATGCCGCCATCGCCAGCAAGCCGGCTCCTACAGATCGTGGGTGTGCCGATATTATGTTGGCACACCCGAACCCGTAGGAGCCGGCTTGCTGGCGATGGCGGTCGTACTGTCACATCCAGAACCAGACTTTGACGACGTTCCTGATTCTGGCGCACTAGCCTTGTGTTTTTGTCTCGAACACAGGAGGGCAATGGATTGCCTGATCTTCCTCACGCCAATCGGCTTCGCACCGGACGTTATTCCCAATCCGGGCAAATCTATTTGCTCACTGCCGTCACTCATCACCGTGATCCGCTATTTGCCGATTGGCGCGTGGGGCGCCTGGTGGTGGATCAATTTCGCCAGGCCCAGACAGAAGAATGGGCCGACTCACTCGCTTGGGTGGTAATGCCCGACCATTTCCATTGGCTGGTCGAACTGAAGAACAGCACGTTACCGGCGCTGATGCTCGCCACCAAATCCCGCAGCGCCCAGGTGACAAATGCGTCTTTGAACCGTAGGGGACCGGTATGGCAGAGAGGTTTTCACGACCGTGCAATTCGACGGGAAGAGGATTTACAGGCTGTGGCCCGATACATCGTTGCCAATCCGTTACGTGCGGGCTTGGTGAGGCGCGTGCACGATTATTCTTTGTGGGATGCCAAATGGCTGTAGGTGGTGGCCGTTGTGACGCCATCGCCAGCAAGCCGGCTCCTACAGATCGTGGGTGAGCCGATATTATGTTGGCACACCCGAACCCGTAGGAGCCGGCTTGCTGGCGATGGCGTTGGTCAATATTGCATCGTACTTATGCCACACGCGCCTTTCGACGGCGTGCCTCTTCGCGCACCGCCGGGATGATCCAGCGCCCGTAATCAACCGTGTCGTACAGCGGATCGTAGCCACGGTTGAGAAATGTGGTCACTCCCAGGTCGACGTAGTCGAGCAAGGCCTGAGCCACGGTTTCCGGGGTGCCGACCAGGGCGGTGGTGTCGCCGTAGGCACCGACGGCGGTGGCGGTGGGCATCCATAGCGCACGGTCATGACGATCACCCGCCGCGGCGGCGGCAAGCAAGCGTTCGGAGCCGGTGCCCTTGATGCGTTTTTGCCAGGGGCTGCCGGCGGCAAACTGTGGGTTGGCCTTGATCTGATCGAGGATCTGTTGCGCCCGTTGCCACGCCAGTTCCTCGGTCGCGCCCAGGATCAAGCGCACGGACAGGCTGACCCTCGGCGCCTCCACGCCCGCCGCGCTGGCGGCTGCGCGCAGTTTGCCGATCTGCTCGGCGACACCGCTCAAAGGCTCACCCCACAAGGCATACAGGTCCGCGTGCTTGACCGCGATCTGATAGGCGATATCCGAAGACCCGCCGAAGGAGATCGGAATGTGCGGCTGCTGCAACGGCTTGACCGGCGAGAAGGCACCCTTGATGTTGAAGTACTGCCCTTCGAAGTCGAATGGTTCTTCCGCGGTCCAGGTGCGCCGGACGATTTCCAGGTACTCATCGGTACGTTTGTAGCGCTCTGTCTTGTCCAGCAGGAAGTCGCCTTCCTGGGGTTCGGCGGTGATGCCGGTAATGGCATGCAGGCGAATCCGTCCGCCGCCCGTGGTGTGATCCAGTGTCGCAAAGGCCCTGGCGGCGACGGTCGGGGAGGTGAGGGCCGGGCGGTGGGCGATCATGAACCCCAGGCGTTCGGTGTGCGCGGCGGCGTAGGCGGCGATCTGCAAACTATCCGCGCTGCCCGGGCCGCTGGCGATCAGCACCCGGTCGAAGCCGGCGTGCTCGTGGGCCCGGGCGTGATGGCGGATAAACTCCAGATCGAAATCCGGGCTGCGAACACCTCGGGTCTCGGACCACTGGCGGGGGAAGATCATGCCGACGAATTCAATGGACATGGGAACACTCCTGATTGCGGTAAGCGGGCAGGCCGCTGGCTTAGAACTGGTAATCGACCTGGGTCAGCAACGTGCGGCCGGGCATGGGTTGCAGGAAGGTGTTGGTGGAGCCGGCCAGGCCACTGACGAAATTCAGTTCGTTGGTCAGGTTGAGCACGCGCAAGGTGGTGCTCCACTGCGGCTGGCGGTAGTAAACCGCGAGGTCGAGGTTGTACTCGTCCGGGACCTTCACGGTCTTGCTCAGGTTCAGGTACCAGCTACTGGTCCACCACCCGGACAGCTCGGCACCAAAGCCTGAATCGAAGCGATAGTCGACGTAGCCGCTGGCGGTGTATTCGGGAATCTGCACCGCATCAAAACGCCCCGAAGGCCGCTGGTTGAGGCTGTTGTTGTCCCCAAACACCGTGCCGTTGTCGGGGATGAAGCCGGCCGAGGCAAAACCGGCCTGGGAGGCGAACTCGTTGTAGGCGGTGAGTTTCGTAAGGTTCAACGCCGTGCGCAGGTGATCGTCAGGCTGGTAGCGAATGGTCGACTCCACGCCCTTGATCACCAGTCGCGCGATGTTGTTGTTGCTGTCGGGTGATTGATCCCGCTCCTGCTTGAACGCTGCCAGGCTCATGAACAACTCGTTGGGCACGGCTTCGACTTTCAACCCGACTTCGTGCAAGACACTCAGGCTTTCGAACGCCAACGGATTGAGCAAATTCGCGCCCGCGCCGCTGCCCCAGCCAAGGCCATTGGAGAAGAACCCGGTGTTGACGGCCAGGGAGCGATCGAAGGTGTAGTACAGCGTGCTGTTTTCGGTCGGCTTGATGTAGGGGCTGACCTGAAAGGCAAACAGTCGGTAGTTGTCACTGTCCTTGCGCGGATTGCCACCGGCGAGCACGAACGGGTTATCGATTTCGGCATCGATCCAGCTGCGGCTCGCGCCGATGTTCAGGCCGACACGCTCACCCCATCGCAGGTTGTGCTGGGTGAACAATGTCTGGGTGGTCCAGGTACTTTCAGCGGTGTAGGGCGCGACGGACTCTGCGTACAAGCCATGGCCGGCCGGGTACATCGGCGGCAGGTTCAGCCAGCCGTAGAGGTTGGAAAACTGTGGTACGCCAGCCTGGCCGATCCAGGCACCGTTGCCGCCGGCCGGGTTGGAGCCGGTCAGCCCCAGAAGGCTCCCCGGGTTCTTGCCCGAAGGGTCCTGGGTCAGGTCATAGGCATTGATGGTTGAGCCGAAACTGTTATTGGCGGCGATCGACTGGTTGAGCTCGCGGCGGTAGATCAGCCCTGTGTTGCTGTCATCACGCAGGGTCAGGCCGCCCAGCTGCGTTTCGTTGCGCGAGCGAAACTCGAAGCGGTTATCGAAAATATTGTCCTTGGACTGCACCTGGAAAGACCCAACGGCGTCGGTCATGTCCCGCGAGCGCTGGTAAAACGTGTTGTTGGCCAGGGTGATGGTCGGCGTCAGATCAGCCTCCACTCGCAGTTGCGTGGTGAAGCGTCGCGAAGTGTTTTCATCCTCATCGCGCTGGCCGGTTTGTGACGACAGGGAGGTCAGGCCGTTGCCGGCGAGCGACGGGTCGTAGACCCAGCCACGCAGGCTGCCAGGGTTGCTGCGGGTGTTGGGGGAGGTGGTCTGGAAACTGCCGTCGACCACGCTGTATTTCCCTTGGGCATTACGTTGGCGTTTGACCCAGCCCAGGGTCGGCGCATCGGCCGCGCCGGAGGCCAGCACCGGCGACCACAGCGTGTTGCCGTTCTGGATGATCGGCGTGGCCCGTCCGGCGTAATACTTGCCGCTGTCCACCAGTTCCTGGTTGGCGCGGTTCCAGCCGTGGGTGATGTTGTAGTCGTAGTAGTCGTCGTAACTGGCATTCCAGTCGACGCGCACGCTGTCATTGCGCCAGGCCAAGGCGCCGTAGAACGCGTCGAAGTTGTTGTCGACGTTGTCGTAGAAGTCTTCCTGACGTTGTTTGGTGATGCTGATCCGGTAAGCCAGGTTGTCACTCAGTGGCCCGGTGTTGTCGACGCTGAATTTTGTCGCGTCGCGGGATTCACCGTCAGGCACCCAACTGCCCACCTCGCCGCTGAGCCTGGTCTTGAATTCATTGAAGTTCGGCTTTTTGCTCAGGTAATTGACGTAACCGCCACTGCCCGACACCGAGCCGTAGGTCACCGAGGACGGACCGGCGACAATGTCGGCGCCTTCATAGGCGTTGAAGTTGGCCGGGTGCCGCACACCATAAGCCCGCTGACCGTCCTGGAATACTTCAGAGCCCTGGGCGCGAAATTGCGGCGCGATCGCGGCGTTCTGGCCGCCACCGCGAGTGATACCGGGTGCGTATTTGACCAGATCGTCGGCACTGCGGATCGGGTCGTCGGCCAGCTGTTCGGCATTGATCTGAGAGATCGAGCGCGGGGTGTCGAGCACCTTGGTTTCGATGCCTCCGTAGATCGAAGACTCCGGCCGGGTGGGCAGGGCGTCATCGTCGGAATCACTGGCGCTGGCCTGAACCGTGACGGTTTGCAGTTGAGTGTCGGCGGCAAATGTTGCTGTCGACAGGGTAGAAACGAAGACCAATGCCAGAGCGTGGCCAGAAGCAGGACGAACGAAGCCGATAGAGGGCATGAAAATGTGCCTCGAAAGATAAATTCATTGAATTGCGTAAACACGCAGCACCTTGTAGGAGCCGGCTTGCCGGCGATGGCGTCGTAACGGCCACCATTGCCATCGCCGGCAAGCCGGCTCCTACAGGTCAGTGGTGTCTGGTTATGCCGTGTCTCTCAACCAGAGCTTTTCAAAGCGCCAGGTGCTGAACAGCGACTCTTCGGCCGCCGCGCCACCGACGCGGTTGGCCACGCTGTCGAGCAGATCGGCGTAACCCCAGATCAACATGCCGCCGCGTTCGTACTGGATCTGCTGGACCTGGTGGACCAGGGCCTTGCGCTTTTCCAGGTCGGGCTGGGCCATGGCCGCCAGGAACAATTCGCTGAACTGCGGATCGTTGAAATGGGTCTTGTTCGATACGGCAAACGGCGCGTCGGTGTGAATCGCACTGGCCAGGAATGGCGCGCCGATGCTGCCGCCGGTGCTCAGCGTCCAGTCGTTGCGTTGCGGCCCCTGGAATGTAGCCAGATCAACCTGCTTGACCTTGAGGGTCACGCCAATGCGCTTGGCCTGTTCGGCCAGCACCAGCGCCGAAGTCAGCCCCGGCCCCGGGGTCGTCACCAGTTCCAGTTCGAGGTTTTCATGCCCGGCTTCCTTGAGCAGTTGCGCCGCACGTTGCGGGTCGTGAGGGCGCGGCCCCAGGGTGTGGTTGAAGGTGGGGTCGCTGGGTGCGTACAGGTCATTGGCCACACGGCCCTGACCGTTGAGCGCCCGGCGCACCAGCTCCTCCCGGTCGGCCAACAGGCGGAATGCCTCGCGTACCCGTGGGTCGTTGAATGGCGGTTTGTCGAGGTTCATGTCGAACGACAGCCAGTTGCCGGTCACCGATTTGACTACTTTGAGTCGTGGATCGCGCTGCAGTACCTCCAGCTGTTCGGTGGGCATCACGTTGGCCATGTCGATCTGTCCGGAACGCAGGGCCGCCAGGCGCGAAACCTGATCCTTGAAGTCGATGATTTCCAGCTCATCGGCGTAGGGCTTGCCGTCCTTGTAGTAGTTCTCGAACCGCGTGAACAGCGAACGCTGGCCGGGAGTGAAGCTTTTCAGTTTGTAGGGGCCGGCGCCCACCGGGTTGGACACCGGGTGATAGTCCACCGGTACGATCCCGCCAAAGTTGACCCAGGTCTCCGCCAGCGGCATGTAGCTGCGGCCTTCACGAAAGTTCAGGCGCACGGTGCGTGAATCGAGCTTGACCAGGTTGTCGCGGTCTACCCAGTGCAACAGCGCGGCATAGGGCGAGGCCAGCTGCGGGTCGGTGAGGCGGCGGATGGAGAAAATCAGGTCATCGGCATCGATGGTCTTGCCATGGTGGAACTCCAGGTCCGGGCGCAGGCGCAGGGTCCAACTGCTGGCATCGGCGTTGGGTTCGGCGAACTCGGCCAGGGCCAGGCGCGGCTGCATCTGTTCGTCCCACTCCCACAGCTTGCTGTACAGCGCAAAGCCGCGAACGATGCCGCTGCCGATGGGCTTGTGCGCGTCGAGGTTACCGCTCTGGTTACCGTCGAGAATGCCCAGGCGCAGACGTCCGCCGTAACGCGGCTTGTCGTCGGTGGCGACGGCCACGGCCGGTTTGTCGTCGCTCGGACCGCAGCCGGTGAGCAGTCCGCCACCGAGCAGCAACCCACCGCCCAGCAGCGCGCTGTGGCCGAGAAAATCCCGGCGGCTGAATAATGAGTGATCGTCGCTCATGGCATCAGGCTCCGGCCGGGCCGTTGGCGGAACGCAATTCCAGCGGCGCTTCTGACGGGCGACTCAGTTGGACGCGCTCAGTGCGAAAGTGCGGGAGGATGTGTTCGCCCAGGCGATAGGCTTCTTCCAGGTGCGGGTAGCCGGCGAGGAAGAACAGGTCGATGCCGATGGCGTTGTACTCGCGAATTCGCGCCACGACATTTTCGTAGCTGCCCACCAGCGCGCAACCGGGCGGAATGCCGATGTAGCCGAAGCCGGTCCAGACGTTGGGGTGGATGAAGAAGTCGTCGAAGCCCTGGGTATCGGCCTTTTGCGCGAATTGGTTTTCGTAGCTGAGCTTGCGCGCGGTGCGCAGACCGGCATGCGCCGCCACAGCCTTGACCGCGCCCCTGGCGATGCCTTCGTCGAAGAAACGCTTGGCTTCGGTGCGGGCCAGTTCCTCGGTCTCCCGGGTGATGACGTCGATCGACAAGCCAAAACGAATGTCGGTGCGCCCGTACTTCAGCGCTCGTTCACGAATATCGGCAATCAGCGCGGCAATTTCATCCGGATGCTCGGCGCGCATCAGGTAGAAGTCGGCGTGTTTGGCCGCGAACTCCCGAGCCGGGATCGATGAACCGGCGGTGCAGATCAGCGGCAGCTCGGCCTTCTTCAATGGCCCGCGCAAACCACCGCCTTCGGCCTTGTAGAACTTGCCCTCGTAGTGGAAGTTCTCGTTGTGCCAATAGCCCTTGACCACGTCCATGAACTCGATGGCCCGTTCATAGCGCTCATCGTGGTCGCTGAAGTCACCGACCTGGCGCTGAATCGCATCCGAGCCGCCGTTGATGATGTTCCAGACCAGGCGATTGCCAGTGGCGCGCTGATAGGTCGCGGCTTGCTGCACCGCCACCCACGGCGTGTAGTGATAGGGCTGGAACGCCGTGACGAATTTCAGCGTGCGGGTTTCCCGGGCCAGCAGCGAGCAGACGGTCCAGGGTTCTTCGCCCGAGGGCGCATTGACCATCAGGGCGCCGCCGAAGCCGTTGATCTCCGCGGCCTTGGCGATCTGCCCGAGATAATCGATATAGGTGAAATGATCACCGACGCTGAACGCCGAGACCGCGCCGGTACTCG
Source organism: Pseudomonas sp. P5_109 (assembly GCF_034009455.1). NCBI lineage: Bacteria > Pseudomonadati > Pseudomonadota > Gammaproteobacteria > Pseudomonadales > Pseudomonadaceae > Pseudomonas > Pseudomonas sp. P5_109. Next base: position 4,270,370 of record NZ_CP125380.1, on the reverse strand, counting down.
GGCCGCCGCGATGCCAGTCGCCACGGTTGCGCGGGTCGCCGGGGAGGAACTGGGTTTCGCCGTGAAGAGGCAGACGGGTGAAAAATTCAATGCTCATGTCGAGGGCTCCGTCTCACTGCACAGTGGGGCTGCAGATCGGGCTGATGGGCTGATCGTTGATGACCTTGTGGGCGAAGGGCACCGAGTCCTTGAGCGAGGCGTTGACCGTTTCGCTGTGGCCCAGCCCTTTGTAGAGATGGCCTTCGACCACCGAACCGGTTTTGCAGGCGTCCTGCATCAGCGCGACTTGAGTCGAGGCCGCCGGGGTTTTGTCTTCGGCACCGGTGCCGATGAAAATCGGCTGGGCCAGTTTCAGCGTCGGGTAGGACACCTGTTTCTGCCACAGGGCAAGCTGGTCGCCCTTGTAGTCTTTTTTCGCATTGGCCGGGGTCAGGCCGACACCGATCACGTCGCTGACCAGCGCCGCGAGGCAACTGGTGCGGGCCTGCTCGAACAGTGGCAGGGCCTTGTCGGTGTAGAAATCCCTGGGGTTGATGCTTGGGTCGTACTGCTGGGCAGCCAGCAAGGTGTAGAAGCCGTAGGCGAGGGAGGCATCGACTTTGTCCGGGTCCTGTTCACCGACGTTTTTCGCCCCCACGGTGTAAATCACGCCGGTGCCGATGCTGCCTTTGACGCCGAGGCCGGGCGCATAAGTCGGGGCATAGGCCGCCGAGGCGAATGCACCTGCACCGCCCTGGGATTGACCGACGATCAACACCTTGTTGGCCAGCCCCGGAACACCGGCGACCACGGCCTTGGCCGCATCGAGAATGCCGTAGGCGGCCATGCGATTGTTCAGCAACGGGTGGCCACCGGGAACGCCGAGGCCCTGATAATCGGTGGCGACAATGGCATAACCTTCGTCCAGCCAGCGGCTGAGGTACTGCACGTCGCGATAGGACCGGCCTTGCCAGGACGGCGCACAAACGTCCGCGACACCGACCGTGCCGTGCCCCCAGCTGGCGACCGGCCAACCACCGGCGGGCGCCTTGCCCTTGGGCAGGAACAACGTGCCGGAGACCACGATCGGGGTCTTGTTATCAATGCCGTCGGTGGAGCTATAGAGAATCCGCTGGGCGCTTGCCGCGTTGGGCAGGCTCAATGTCTTTTCCAATGGCTCGCTGCGCAGAAGCTTGCCCGGTGTGGCAGGAATCACCTCTTGCCAGGTGTAGAACGCCGAGACTCGGCCATCACCTTGCAGCGGATCGGGTTTCGGCGCGTGTGCACCCGCGGCCATGGCACTCATGGACAGCGCCAGGACACTCAGGCCGAAGACGAATTTATGCGGCAGTTTCATCAGAAATTCCCTATTCATGGATTGTTGCTGACCTGGCCACGCAGGGCCGGCCAGTAGTCGGTGAGCTTCAGATCGATCAGCGCCTGGTTGGTGAAACCGGTGGCCAGCGATGGGGTGATGTCGTAGTTGTCGCGAATCAGGTGATTGGCCAGGGCGTAGGCGGTCAGGGCCTGGTAATGCGCCTTGAGTTGCTGGTCGCTTTTTGGTGCCCAGCGTTCTTTCCAGGCCACGGGATCGTTCAAGTCATCACGACGCAGCACACTTTCAGCGGTGCCGGCGCGGGAGGAAAGTTGGTAATAGGCGTCTTGATTCTGTTCCTGGGAAATCCACCACGCCGCTTTGACCCAGGCCGTCGCCAGTAGCTGAGTAATGTCCGGATGTTGTGTGACGAAACTGTCGGTGCCCCAGAGATCGGACACCAGGCGCCAGTCATTGGCACCTTGCTTGGTTGACCAGATAATCTTGCCCACGCCTTTGTCTTCCAGGGCATAAGCCTCGCTGAGCAGCACCGCCGCATCCACTTTGCCGGCGGATACCGCCGCCGCGCCGACTTGCGGATTGAGGTTGGCGATCTTGAAGTCGTCGAGCTTCAGGTCCTTGCTGGCGAGGAAATTGCTGAAGGCGAACTCCCATGGACGACCGCGATGCAGGGCCAGGCGCTTGCCCTTGAGGTCTTCAATGTTCTTGGCCTCGGAGCCGGCCGGCACCACCAGATAGATATTGTTGCCGCTGCCACCCGGGACGATCAGCTTGCCCGGCACGCCGCCCGCGCCGGCGATCACCGAGGGCAGGTCGCCGCGCACGGCGAAGTCGATGCTGTTGTTGCTGAAGCCTTCGTTGATCTGCGGACCGGCGCCGGCGTGGGGCAGGGCGATCCACTCCAGCTTCACGCCGCGCTGGCTCAGTTGCTGTTCAAGCCAGCCATCCTCGATCACCCGGCCGGCGATACCGCCAAACACCGGCTTGCCGCCTTGGGTGTAAGCGACAATGGCGATCTTCACCGACGTCGGTAGCTGTTCGGCCAGTGCAGTGGCACTGAGTAGAAAACCGGTCAATGCGACCAGGCTGTTGCGCCAGAAACGTTTCATTGAAATCTCCCTGAGTCGACTGTAGGAGCCGGCTTGCCGGCGATGAGGCCTTCGAGCCTTGCGGCGCAATTGCGGACGCCATCGCTGGCAAGCCAGCTCCTACAGGTGCGTGTTGTGGATAGGTTGCAGCGGTGTCTGTGTGTTTGTGTTGGGAGGGGAGAGAGCAGATTGCATGCCATAGCATGAGAAAATGGCTGCAGGTCTTGTACTACGGGGCCTCTAGCGGGAAGGCCGGTCTCGCTGATGGGTGGCGGGTGCTGATCTGCAAGCAGGGTGATGCTTGCCAATTGCTGCTCTGGCAGCAGGGCAGGAACAACTGACTGGCATATTCATATTGGGAATATACAAATACTAATTAATAATTATTTAGTCTAACAATCTTCATGCACTATTGAGCACGCGCTTTTACTGCCAGGAATGCACCATGTCGCTGATCACTCATCCAAACGCTCGCGAACTGACCAAATCGGTGCGGGCCACCGTCCTGGTGTTCAAGGACCCGCGCTCCCAGGAACTGCTCAATCGCATCGAGCGCCTGGCCCCGAGTGAAGCCAATACGCTGATCATTGGTGAAACCGGAACCGGCAAGGAACTGGTCGCAAGGCATATCCACCACCTGAGCCGCAGGGGGCGTGAACCCTTTGTTGCCGTCAACTGCGGTGCGTTTGCCGAAACCCTGGTGGAAAGTGAACTGTTCGGCCATGAAAAAGGCGCGTTCACAGGCGCTACCACGACCAAGGCCGGGTGGTTCGAAGCCGCGAATGGCGGGACGCTGTTCCTCGATGAGATCGGTGATCTGCCGTTGAACATGCAGGTCAAGTTACTGCGGGTCTTGCAGGAACGTGAAGTGGTGCGCCTGGGGTCGCGCACCCCGATTCCAATCAACGTACGCCTGGTGGCCGCGACCAACGTCAACCTGGCGGATGCGGTGGTTGCCGGGCACTTTCGCGAGGATCTTTTTTACCGTTTGCACGTCGCCACGATTCGCCTTCCGCCCTTGCGCGAACGACCGGGAGACATCCTGCCGCTGGCTGAGTTTTTCCTCGAAGAACATTGCCAGCGACTGGGCTACAACCGCGCCACTTTGAGCATCGAGGCGGAACGTAAACTGCTGGAGCACAGTTGGCCGGGCAACATCCGTGAGCTGGAAAACTCGATTCACCATGCCTTGCTGGTCTGCCGCAATCAGCGGGTCGCTCCGGCGGATCTGCACCTGGTGGACATGCGCTCCTCGGGCATCCGCCATGAGCAGGAGCAGGCGGTGCAAACGGGCCATGCCGTTGCCGGACCGGTAGATCTGGAAGCGGCGCTCAACGCCTTGTTCGAGCAGAACATTCCAGACCTGTATGAACACATCGAGGAGACCATCTTTCGCGCAGCTTACCGATTCTGCCATGGCAACCAGTTGCAGACCGGACGGTTGCTGAACATCAGCCGCAATATCGTTCGGGCGCGGCTGGAAAAGATTGGTGAGCTGAACAAGCCATTGTCGGTCGGGGAGTCGTGAGCATGTTTAACGGCTGTAGGCGTAACGTCCTGCAAGCTACAACACCTTGCGGCATTGCCTACAGCTACGCCAGAATCCGCCGGCTTGTGCGCGTTGGACGCCATCGGTAACTTGGTCCGCGTCACTGATTCCCAGTGATCGGGTTTAGCAGCCCGGGGTGTTATGAAGCGTATTTGCAGTCCAGACAGTCAGGTATTCCCCATCCCTGCACTTGATGGCAGCTGTGCGCAGGGCGCCTTCGGGCGCGCCGGTTTCGTAACTCCCCGGTCTGCTAACCTGCGTACAGCCGCCACCCCTTCGTTTAGCAGCGATTCGGTGACGGCTCCAAGTTTCTGGAGTTCGAATCATGTTGAAAGTTACCCCCGATCCACCGGACAACGACGCTTGCCCCAACCCGGCCTTGCACATCATGGCCACCCCGCACAAACCCTCCACCCTGTTCACCATCAACCCCGACATCGATATCGAAACCCTGCTGGCCCACGCCTGTGAGTCGCTGGCCTCGGCGAGTGTCATGGCCAGTGACCTGGCGGGTTTTCTGCAAGGTACGCACCGCAACACCCTGCTGGGCATCGCGCAAGTGATCATGCTGGGGGAGTTGGCGGTGAATCGGGCGCTGGACAGGCTTGACCCGGCGGGATAGCCACTTTTGAAGCAGAAACTAATCCTGTGGCGAGGGGGCTTGTCGGAACGCCGCACCGCCCCGTTCGGCTGCGCAGCAGTCGTAAATCCAGTCAATGCGGTACATCTGAAGAACCGGGATTGCTGATTTTGGGGCTGCTTCGCAACCCAACGGGGGCGAGCCCCCTCGCCACAGGTGTGGCGGTGTCTTCAGTTATGAATGCAAATACTCCCGAGCCAACAAGCAAGCCCGCTCGATCAGCATCGGCGCCATCTCGATCGCCGTCGGCGTGCCCTGGCGGGTGTGAATCCAGCCAAGATACGTGGTGCCACGCAGCATCAGGAACAACGCCAGGGTCTTGCGATCCGCCTCGGTCAGCGGCTTGATCGCGTTGTAGCCGTCGAGCAATGCCGCCTTGATCTGCTCGTAACGCGGGTCATCCAGGCAAAAGTACAGCGCCGTGGCCAACTCGAACATGTGCCAGCCAAACCCGGCATCGTCGAAGTCGATCAGGCGCAGGCGCGGGCCTTCGATCAGCAGGTTTTCCGGCACCAGGTCGGCGTGGATCATGCCGAAGTTGCCCAGGTGGCGACCGTATTGGCGCAAGTCCTTGCGTGCCGTACGCCGTGCCTGTTGCAGAAGATCACGCTGCTCAGCGCTGAGCTGTTCCAGTTCCCAGAAACGCCCCCAGAACGGGTTGGCACCGATCAAGCCTTCCTCGTCCCAGGCATGCCGGACAAACTCGTCCGGCTGTTGCCACTGCGCCGAATGCAGGTGAATTCGCGCGGCAATTGCCCCGGCTTCCTTGAACAGGAAATCGATTTCGGTATCGGCTTGCACCCCGTTTTCCGAGGTGCCCGCAGTTGTACCGGGCAGCCAGGCGAGCATGTCGATGTGGCGTGGCTCGCCGATGTCTTGATGGGTGACTTCGATCAGATGGCTTTGGTTCTGCGCGCGGATGATTTGCGGCACGGTAATGCCGGCGCCGGCCAGCGCCTCCATCCATTGCAGCTCGGAACGCAGCGCGGCTTCGCAGTGATAGCCATTGCGATGGATGCGCAGGGCCACCCGCTGACCGTCGTGGCGGCGGGCGGAGAACACCGCGTTCTCGCGGAATTTCACCAGTTCGATGTCAGCGAACTCGCCTTCCCACTGTTGCAGGGCATGGCGCGCCAGTTCGTGCAGGCGGGCGACTTGCTGGTCATGGCTCAAGGTAGAGAATGCAGGGCTGTGGAATTCAGTCATGGCAAAAGCCTCAAATCGCGCTGAGCGCGTTATCCAGCGTGTCAACGAACAGGTCGGCGTGATCGCGGCCGAACACCAGCGGGGGGCGTAGCTTGAGAATGTTGTCGCCGGCGCCGATCTTGCTGATCAGCACGCCGTTCTCGCGCATGTCGTTGACCACCTTGCGCGCCTCCAGTCCGGCGGGCTCCTTGCTGGCGTGGTCACGCACCAGTTCCATGGCGAAGAACAATCCCTTGCCGCGCACGTCGCCGATGATCGAGTGCTTGCCGGCCAGCACTTGCAGGCGTTGCTGCACATAGGCACCGACGCTTTGTGCGTTGTTCAGCAATTGCTGTTCCTCGATCACATCCAGCACTGCCATGCCGACCGCTGCCGCGACCGGCGAGCCGCCGAAGGTGTTGAAGTACATGGCGTGGCGCCCGAAGGACTCGACCAAGGCCTTGTGGGTGATCAGCCCGGCCAGTGGATAGCCGTTACCCATCGGCTTGCCGAGGGTGACGATGTCTGGCACCACGCCGTGGGCCTGATGCCCCCACAGGTGATCGCCGGTACGGCCGAAACCGGACTGCACTTCGTCGGCGATGAACAGGCCGCCGGCATCGCGGATCAGCTTTGCCGCCTTGTTGACGAATCTGGCCGGCACCCGCGGCAGGCCTTCGTTGGCGAACAGGGTGTCGATCAGCAGCGCGGCCGGGCGAATGCCCTGGGCCTGCATCGAGGCAATCGCCGCCGCGATATTGGCCGCGTACTGCTCGGCCAGTTGCGCCTCCGTGGTACCGGCCGGTGCGTGGTACAGGCACGGAATCGGCACCGCCCGGGCATGGGCGGCGAAGGGTTCCGGCGAGGGCAGGGCGGTGGTGACTTCGGCCAGCGATGCCGAGTTGCCGTGGTAGTTGTAGTCGCTGACGATGATGCCGGTGCCGCCACTGGCAAAGCGTGCCAGACGCAGTGCCAGCTCATTGGCCTCGCTGCCGGTGCAGGTGAACATGGCGGTGTCCAGCGACTCGCCAAACGTCGCGGTCAGGCGCTCGGCGTAGCGCACCACTTGCTCATCCAGGTAGCGCGTGTGGATGTTCAGCGTGGTCGCCTGGCGGTGCATGGCCTCGGTCACGTGGGGGTTGCAGTGGCCGACGCAGGGCACGTTGTTGTAGACGTCGAGGTAGCGACGACCGTCGACATCGAACAGCCAGACGCCTTCGCCGCGCACCAGGTGCAAGGGTTTGTCATAGAACAGCGGCGAGGCGCTGCCGAGCACGCGATGACGGCGTTGCAGGAGAGTGTCTTCAGGCATGGTCTGGAACCTCGATGGCGGTGGTGCGACGGTTGCGCAGCAGGTAATTGAAAATGCACAGGGTGAAGGTCACGGCGAGGGCGATCAGCATCAGCATGTCGAGCTGGAAGCAGGCGGCGATCACCACCAGCGTCAGGGTCAGGCCGAGCCACGCAACCTGTTTGCCGCCGATCAGGGTGAACGGGCGTGGCAGGTCCGGTTGACTGGTCTTGATGCGCAGGTACGCGCCGAAAATGAACAGGTAGCAAACGTTGAGCAGCAACACGACCGCGAGCATCACCGTGGCCGGGTCCACTTCCGACAGCGGCAGGCCGATGGCACCGATCAGCAACAGCGCCGGCCAGGGCGTGCCGCGTTTGCCGGTCTTGCCCAGCCATTGCGGGAACAGGCCGTCGCGGGCCATGGCGAACAGTTGCCGGGAAGCGGCGTAGACCAGGGAAAAGAAGGTCGCGATCAAGCCGAACACCGCGCCGCAGCCAATCACCTTGGCCAGCCACGAACCGTCACCGAAGGCGCTGTTGCTGGACATCGCCGCGTACAACGGATCACCCGCGGACCCGACCAGTTCGACGCCACCGGCACCCGGTGCGCACACCAGCACCACCAGCGCGGTCACCAGCAAGGTGCCGATGGCTGCGAGAATGCCGCGGGGCATGGTGCGGCCGGGGTTGTGCGCCTCCTCGGCGGCCGAGCCGGTTTGCTCGACGGTGATGAACAGCCAGATGGCGAACGGCACGCAGGCGAAGATACCGCCGAGGCTCACCGGCGTTGCCACGTTGGCCGGCAATGCCAGCAGATTGGTCAGTTCGACATGGGGTGCCATGGCGACGCCGAACGTGAGCAAGGCGACCACGGCGATGATGCCTGCGATGAAGGTCAGGCCCATGGCCTCACCGACGCCGCGCATGTGGATGCCGATGATCACCGCGAACAGGGCGATCTTCACCGGCCAGCCGCCGAGGCCGAAAATCGACTCGGTGTAGGCGCAGATGAACGTCGCTGCCGCGCCGGTGCCAATGGTCAGCGCCAGTGCGCAGGCCACGCCGACCAGATAACCCACGAACGGCCCGAAAGCGCTTTGCGCATAGACGAATACACCGCCGGCGCTGGGCAGCGCCGTCGACAGCTCCGCCACGCACAACGCCAGGCCACCGCAGAGCAGGGCCATCAGCAACGTGGCGATCAGCATGTTCAACCAGCCACCGGCCGCCAGCCCGAAGTTCCAACCGGAAAACTGCCCGGCCACCACCAACGCAATTCCGAGGCCGGCAATCTTGGGCCAGCCCAGCGCACTTTTCTTGAGCACAGAAATCTCCCGCGACCCGAAGGCCGATTTATTGTTTTAGTGAGAAATGGAGGGGTTGAGCGTTGCATTGCAGGACACCCTGGAGCGGGTTGTGCCCTGAAGGTCGGTTTCGATACTACGCCGGGGGCGCGGCGGGGTATGTGTGCGCGCATGCCATGTCATTGGTTGTGGGTGCCAAATGTGGGATCCGGGTTGCTCACGATGGGGGGGGTGACAGGTGATGGTGATGGTGGATGTGCCGGCCTCTTCGCGAGCAAGCCCGCTCCCACAGGGGGGCTGCGGTGTATACGGATTTTGTGCACGGCAGAGATCAAAAATGTGGGAGCGGGCTTGCTCGCGAAGGCGGTGTGTCAGGCAACCCAAATCTCAGATCCGAAAACTCCCCACCAACTGATTCAATCGCCCGGCCTGTTGCTCCAGCTCGGTACAGGCGCGCAATGTCGATTGCAGATTCTCCACCCCTTGCTGGTTCAGGGTGTTGATCCGGGTGATGTCGACGTTCAGGGCTTCGACCACGGCGGTCTGTTCCTCGGTGGCGGCGGCGACGGACTGGTTGACGTTGTCGATCTCGCCGATGCGTTGGGTCACGCTGCCCAGGCGGGTGCCGGCGAGGTTGGCGATGGTGACGCTTTCTTCGCTGTGGCGCTGGCTTTCGGTCATGGTGGTGACCGATTCCCGCGCGCCCACTTGCAGTTCCTCGATCATCTGCTGGATCTCCAGCGCCGAGGCCTGGGTGCGTCCGGCCAGGCTGCGCACTTCGTCGGCCACCACTGCAAACCCACGGCCCGCTTCACCGGCCCGCGCCGCTTCAATCGCGGCGTTGAGCGCGAGCAAATTGGTCTGCTGGGAAATGCCCTTGATCACTTCGAGGATCTGCCCGATGTTCACGGTCTTGTCGTTGAGCACTTCGATGTTGGCGCACGAGGCACTGATCTTGCCGGACAGCTCGTTCATCACCTCGATCGTGCGCTGCACCACCTGACGCCCATCCTCGGCTTGCTGGCGGGCAGACGAAGCCTGTTGCGAGGCATCCGAGGCGTTATGGGCGATCTCCTGGGCGGCAGCGCCAAGCTGGTTGATCGCCGCCGCCACGCTGTTGGTGCGGGTCGATTGATCGTCGAAATTGCTCATCGAGGAGTTCGAAGCATCCAGTACGCGCCGTGCGCCTTCATTGACGCCCAGGGCGGCAGACGACACCTCGCGGATCGAATGGTGGATGCGCTCGACAAAGCGGTTGAACGCCGTCGCCAGCTGCCCGATTTCATCCCGCGATTGCACTTGCAGGCGCCGGGTCAGGTCGCCTTCGCCCAGGGAAATATCCTCCATGACCCGGGTCAGCACCTGCAGCGGCCGGGTGATGCGCAGCGCCGTGTACCAGATCAGCAGCAGGCCGAGCAGGGCCGAGCCGCCGCCGAGCAGCAGTTCCAGCGCGGTGCTTTGCACGCCTTGGGCATCGAGCTCTTTCTGCAAGGTGGTGACCGGCGCCAGCAACACCTTCTGCGGCACACCGACCAGCACGCCCCAAGGCGCGGCACCGGCAATCGGTGAAAGCGGTTCAAGCACCTTGATTTGTCGGGCGTCGACAAACACTTTGGGCTGGCCCTGACGCAGGCTGTCCATCACCTCGGCGTTGTCCATCGGTTGACCGAGGCGACCGACGTCCTGGCTGTTGGCGGAGATCACCCCGCGCGGGCTGACGATGCTGATCTGGCCGTTGCCATCGAACAGCTCACGGGCGCTGGCCTCGCTGCTTTGTTGCAGGGCGGCGAGGTTGATGTCCAGCCCGACCACCGCGATGACCTTGCCGTTCTCCATCAACGGGAACGCCACGCTGGTCACCAGCTTGCGGCTGCCGGAGGCCTCATCGAAATACGGTTCCAGCACGCAGGCCTGGCCGGTGTCACGGGCACAGGTGTAGAAGGCGTTGTACGGTGCGCCGCTGGGACCTGGCTCGGTGTTGGCGAGCAGGCCTTCGTCGCCGATGACCGCTTGCAGTTCGCCCGGTTTGCTCTGCACCCAATAGAGCGAAAATCGACCGGTTTCATTGCTGCCCAAGGCAGCCTGGCCGGCGAAGTCGGCGTCGGCACCGTCGAGTCCACCGGGTTCGAAAATGACATAAAGCCCGAGCAGGTCGGGCTTGTCGATCAAGGCTTGATGAAGCTGGGTGCTGAGTTCCTTGCGCAGTTGCGGGCGGGTCAGGCTGCCCCGTTGTTGCAGCTGTCGCAGGTACAACAGGTACCGCGATAACCCCTGGCCGTATTCGTGGGTCTGCATGAAGGTGCGTTGCACTTGCATGGCCTGCACTTTGCCCAGGGCCTGCATGTGTTCCCTGGCCGCATTGGCGAGCATGTCGCCGCTGGCCTCGGCCACTTGCTGGCTGCTCTTGTGGGTCTGATAGAGCGACAGCCCCATCAACAAGCCGACGACCAGCAGCAGGCAGAGGCCGGCGAGGAGGGCGATCTTGCTCTGGATCGTCAGGAATGTTCTGCGCATTGGAAATACCTTTTTCCACGCGGGCAATGGCGTGGCCACTGCCCGCGGCCGAGATTAGAAACCGGTGGCGAACACCACCTGGGCGTAGACGTTCCTGTCGTTGTTACCCAGTTGGGTACCACCGTTTTCGGCGCTCTTGTCCGGCTGGTAGATGCCCACCAGTGGCATCACGGTCAGGTGGTCGTTGACGTGCCATTCGGCGTACAGGTCGACTTCGTGGCCATCGGTGTTGCCCAGGTTGCGGTCGATGGTGTCGTAGTTGAAGTACATCGCGCCGACGTTGAGGTTTCCCAGCGGCGAGACTTTCAGCGTGACGTTCTGGATGCGCGAGTTGCTGTTGAACGGCCCGGCGTAGTTGCCCGCGACCTCGCCCTGGAACCAGGTGCCATAGCCACGGCTGAAACCGTAGAACAGGGTGTCGTAGTTTTCCGAAAAACGGCTGTAGCGGTAGCTGGCGCTCGGCGTCCAGAGCGCGTCGGAGAAGGTCCAGCCGGCTTCCAGGTACCAGGCGTCTTCGCTGGAGGTGTTGGGTTTGTCCTGCTTGGCGTACTCACCGGACAGGAATAGGTCTTTCACCCCGGCGTTGCCCGCCGCACGCAGGCTGTAGGTCTTCATGCCGTCGCGTTCGAGCTGGATCGGCGAGGCGTACTGTTCGTCGATATCGGTGGTCTTGATGACCGTCAGGCCGACTGTGCCGGCCTCGGCCACGTGCTCCAGGGTGCCGACGTACATTTCGGTCTTGGCCTGGGCGCGGTTGTCGGATTTTAGCCACATCAGGTCGCTGCGCCAGCCTTCCTTGCCGCCCAGACGCAATACGGCGGTTTCGTCGAAGGCTTTGCGCGCCGCCAGGTAGTAGGCGCCGCCACGGTTGAACTCGCCGTCGGCCAGGCCTTTGCCCATGTTCAGCGCGTCGCCGTCGATCAGGAAACCATCACCGACCACGATGTTCTGACGGCCGAAGGACAGGTCGACGCCGTCCTTGCCCAGTGCACTGAACAGGTCGGCCGAGCGCCAGCCGAGGTAGGCATCTTCGAACTTGGTGGTGCGTTCGGAGCCATCGCTGAAACCGGCGGCATCGCCGTCACCCCAAGTGCCGGAGCTGAGCATGTTGCCCGCGCCGTACGCGGTGCCCACACCGCCCAGGCCTTGATCGAAGCTCAAGCCGTATTTGATGTAGCCCTCGCGCCACGACGAGCTGCCTTCACTGAGGCGGCCGGACAGGGCGTAGTTTTCCTGGCTATGGAAAATGCCGAACACGGCTTCGAGGGTAGCGTTCAGGTGGCTGTCGTCATCGGCGTAGAGTTCATAGGCACCGGCATTGCCGGCACTGATCATCAGCGCGAGCGTCGTGAGACGAAGCAAGGGGGACTTGAGCATGGTGTGGCATCCGTTCTTGTTCTTGAGCGCAGGTTTGCGGTCTGCCCGGATACTAAGGCGCGGCTTTCGATTGCCCTTTTCCCTGTTTGCCAATTAGTTGGTTGTGCATGCCAGATTGGCCGGTTTGGCAGCCCGGCCAACACAACTGGCACGCAGGGCAAAACCTGCGTGCCGGCGACCACCGACAATCCCTACCAACCTGCCGAAGCACCGTTGCCTCGGCATTTTTAGTGTTGGTGTTCGTCTGCTGACGAACGCGTGGATTTTCAAGGTCGTTTTCCTATGTTCACTTCGCTGCGTTTGCCCCTCATCGGCTTGCTGTCGTTCACCCTGGTTCAGGCGGTGTCTGCCGCCGAGTGCGCCACGGATACCCGTCGTGGTGCCGAAGTGTTTGCCACCGAGTGCAGTGTCTGCCATGCGGTGACCAAGGGCACGACCGGCATGATGGGGCCGAACCTGTTCGGCGTGTACGGGCGCAAGTCCGGCTCGCTGGCGGGTTTCAGCTACTCCCAGGCCATGCGCGACAAAGACGTCGACTGGCAGGCCGAGAACATCACGCAATTGATCACCCAGCCCCAGGCCTTCGTGCCGGGCACCTACATGCCGTACATGGGCCTGGCGTCCGCCGACGACCGCCAGGCGGTCGCGTGCTTGCTCAAAGAACAACACTGATCAGACGGATTACCGCCTGACAACCAACCACCCCTGTAGGAGCTGGCTTGCCAGCGAGACGGCCTTGAGTCCTGCACTGCCCGTCAAGACGCTATCGCCAGCAAGCCGGCTCCTGCATCTGAATGAAAGGTGATTTATGAGCAACGTTGAAATCCTGCCCCAGGTTGCTGCATTCCTCGAGCGTCGTCACGGCTGCTTCATTGACGGCCAGTGGGTGTTTGCCGAGGGCGACAGCATCGCCGTGGTCAACCCGGCCACCGGGCAAACCCTGTGCGAAACCCTGGATGCGCCGCTGGAGATCGTAGAGCGCGCCGTGCAGTCGTCGCACAAGGCGTTCAAGTCCGGCGTGTGGTCGAACCTGCGCCCGGCCGACCGTGAACGCATCCTGCTGAACTTTACTCGCCTGGTCGAAGAACACGCCGAAGAGCTGGCCCAGCTGGAAACCCTGAGCCAGGGCAAATCGATCAACATGGCCCGCGCGCTGGACTTGAACGCCACCGTGGAATTCATGCGCTACATGTCCGGCTGGGCGACCAAGATCGAAGGCCAGACCTTCGACGTGTCGATCCCGCTGCCACCGGGCGCGAAGTTCACCGCGTTCACCAAGCGTGAGCCGGTCGGTGTGGTGGTCGGCATCGTGCCGTGGAACTTCCCGCTGCTGATCGCGACCTGGAAGCTGATGCCGGCCCTGGCCACCGGTTGCACGGTGATCATCAAGCCAGCGATGGAAACCCCGCTGACCGCCATGCGCCTGGCTGAGCTGGCGCTGCAAGCGGGCATCCCGGCCGGCGTGTTCAACGTGGTTACCGGTGGTGGTGCCTCGGTCGGCGGTGTGCTGACTTCGCACCCTCTGGTGAGCAAGGTGTCGTTCACCGGTTCCACCGCCGTGGGCAAGAGTGTCGGTGTGGCGTGCATGGAAAACATGACGCGCTTCTCCCTGGAACTGGGCGGCAAGAACCCGATGATCGTGCTCGCCGATGCCGACATCGAAAAAGCCGTGCAAGGCGCGATCCTCGGTGGCTTGCTGAACAACGGCCAGGTCTGCGCCGCTGCGTCGCGCTTCTACGTACACCGCTCGATCCACGACCAATTCGTCGAAGCCCTGGCCGCCGCCGTCTCGGCGATGCCGATCGGCGCCGGCATGAACTGTGACGCGGCGATCAACCCGCTGGTGTCGCGCAAGCAACAACAAAGCGTGCTCAAGCACATCGAATTGGCCCGCCAGCAAGGTGCGCGCGTAGTGACGGGTGGTGAGCTGCTCGAAGGCGACGGTTTCTTCGTGCAGCCGACCATTCTGGCGGACATCGACCACAGCATGGCCGTGGCCCGTGAAGAAGTGTTCGGCCCGGTGCTGGGCGTGATGCCGTTCGACGACGAAGACGCCGTGATCGAACTGGCCAACGACAACCGCTACGGCCTGGCCGCGAGCCTGTGGACCAATGACCTGGGCAAGGCGATGAACCTGGTGCCGCGCATCGAAGCCGGTACGGTGTGGGTCAACGCCCACGTGCTGCTCGACCCGGCGATGCCGTTCGGGGGCGTCAAGCAATCGGGCATGGGGCGTGAGTTTGGGCGTGCGGTGATCGAGGCTTACACCGAGCTTAAATCGGTGTGTATCGCGCATTGATAAACCTGTGGGAGCGACGTCAGGTTAATGCGGTCTTGTAGGAGCCGGCTTGCTGGCGATGGGCTCAATTGCGCCGCGTTTATCCCGCTCACATGCGTCATCGTTAACGACCATCGCTGGCAAGCCAGCTCCTACAAGGGACCGCGTCCGAGATGTGAACGCCAAACTGTAGGAGCCGGCTTGCTGGCGATGGACTCAAGTGCGCCGCGTTTATCCGGTTCATGCGCGTTATCGTTAACGACCATCGCTGGCAAGCCAGCTCCTACAAGGGACCGCGTCCGAGATGTGAACGCCAAACTGTAGGAGCCGGCTTGCTGGTGATGGACTCGAGTGCGCCGCGTTTATCCGGTTCATGCGCGTTATCGTTAACGATCATCGCTGGCAAGCCAGCTCCTACAAGGGACCGCGTCCGAGATGTGAACGCCAAACTGTAGGAGCCGGCTTGCTGGCGATGGACTCGAGTGCGCCGCGTTTATCCAGTTCACACGCGTTATCGTTAACGACCATCGCCGGCAAGCCAGCCCCTACAAGAGACCGCGTCCGAGTCGAAATGATGTGAACGCCAAACTGTAGGAGCCGGCTTGCTGGCGATGGACTCGAGTGCGCCGCGTTTATCCGGTTCACACGCGTTATCGTTAACGACCATCGCCGGCAAGCCAGCCCCTACAAGAGACCGCGTCCGAGTCGAAATGATGTGAACGCCAAACTGTAGGAGCCGGCTTGCTGGCGATGGACTCGAGTGCGCCGCGTTTATCCAGTTCGTACGCGTTATCGTTAACGACCATCGCCGGCAAGCCAGCTCCTACAAGGGACCGCATCCGGGTCGAAATGATGTGAACACCAAACTGTAGGAGCCGGCTTGCTGGCGATGGACGCAAGTGCGCCGCGTTTATCCAGGTCACACGCGTTATCGTTAACGATCATCGCTGGCAAGCCAGCTCCTACAGCGCCGCGTTTATCCTGCTCACATGCGTCATCGTTAACGACCATCGCTGGCAAGCCAGCTCCTACCGTTTGATTTACGTCGGATCGCCGCATCTCGCTCCCTCAATCACGCTGCCGGTGGCGGTTTCGCCAGTTCAATCCCGGCGGCGCCCAGCCGTTTGAGAATCTCGAAGAGCAGCTCGCTCTTGATCGCGCCGACCGTGCGTGGGCTGCCGACATAACCGGTGATTGTCAGGGTGATGCCTTCCGGTTTGAGCTGACTGAAGCGCAGGAACGGCGCCGGTTTATCCAGAATGGATTCATGCTCGGTGTAGCTGTCC
The DNA here is from genome assembly GCF_034009455.1 of Pseudomonas sp. P5_109. NCBI lineage: Bacteria > Pseudomonadati > Pseudomonadota > Gammaproteobacteria > Pseudomonadales > Pseudomonadaceae > Pseudomonas > Pseudomonas sp. P5_109. Next base: position 4,254,541 of record NZ_CP125380.1, on the reverse strand, counting down.
ATCAGCAGGTTTTGCACCAGCTCCGGATCGATATCCAGCGGGAACATCAGTTCGAGAATCACCACGCCCTGGGCGCTGCCGCCGAGGGTGACGTTGCGCAGGTTCTGCGAAATCAGGTGCGAGTTGGGTACGATCATGATCGAGCGGTCGGCTAGCTGTATTTCCGTGGCCCGCACGTTGATCCGTCGAATATCGCCTTCCACGCCACTGATGCTGATCAGGTCGCCGACCTTCACCGGGCGCTCGGTCAGCAGTATCAGGCCGGAGATGAAGTTCTTCACGATCTCTTGAAGACCAAAGCCGATACCCACCGACAAGGCGCTGACGATCCAGGCCAGGTTGGTCCACTTGATCCCAAGCGACGACAGTGTGAGGAGCACCACCGAGGCGTAGCCGATGTTGGCAAACAGCGTGCTCAGCGAGGCGCACATGCCCGGGTCCATCTCGGTTTTCGGCAGGAACTCCTTGTCCAGCCAACGGCGTAGCGTGCGAATCAGGTAGACGCCGATCATCAGCGTCAGGAAGGCACGCAGCAGGTTGTCCGGGACAATGTTCAGCTTGCGCAGCCCTTCACCGCCGAGGATGGCTACGGTGCCGGTGACCAGTTGTCCGAGCGTCGTCCCCACACCGCCGACAAACAGGGCGATGACGCCGATCAGCATGAGGATGGCGCGGCCTGCTCCGGAGAACACCGTGCAGATCTGCTCCAGTCGCGGGTTGCCGATGCCCAGCAGCTGTTTGATCGCCTTGCCGGCAGCTTGTCGGGGCGAGAAAAGGTAGTCGCAGGTGTCCTGGTAAACCTGGGTGAGCAGATAGAAACCGGAGAAGATGATGAAGACCCAGACCATTTCATAGGTGATGAAACGGGCCATCGTCACGTAGCCTGTCACCAGGGCGAGCAGGGACACCACCACGGCTGCGCCGGTAAGCGCATAAATCAGCCCGGCGGAAGTCGTCACGCCTTCGGGGGCTTCGCCGGCGACTATCAGCTCCCGGCGAGTCTTGCTGACGCGCAACAGCAGGGCGCCGATCACCAGCGCCGCGACCAACGCGACGATGCCCCGGCCGAACAACACCACTTCGGCGCTCATGCCGGTGACATTGCTCATCTGCACCAGGGTCACCAGTACCAGCAACAGGCTTGCCAGCAACCGCGGATAAGGCTCCATCGCCAGTGCCACCTCATCGGCAATGTCGGGCAGGCGCCAGGAGGGGTGTTTGGTCGACAACAGTGCGCGGCTCAATCCGGTGATCAGCACGCAGGTATAGGCCAGCTTTTCCAGGTACTGCGCGAGGTCGGCCAGCAGCGGCGAGTAGGGCAGTTGGCGGGTCCCGGCAAAGTGCAGCAGTTGCAGGGCGATGCCGGCGCTCAGCACCGTCGCCACTACCGAAGCCAGCGCAAGGGAGCTGCGCCGCAACCGCCCTTCAGGCATTCGATGGATGCACAACCATGCCAGAAACCGGCCGGCGAGCTTTCGCCCCACGGTCCAGATGACCAGGGCGAGCAGGAGCAGGGCGGCGGTGATCCCGCGTTGTCCGGGTTGCCAGGCGGCCCGGTGCGTGGCGTCGAGTTGCCCGATTAGCGTATTGAAACGTTGGCGGTCATCGTACGGAAGATCGAACAATGGCGACCAGAAGCCCGGGTTCAAGATACTGCTGGTTTGCTGGGTCACTTCCGCTTCGATCAGGCTTCGCCGAATACTGCCAATCTGGGTGATCAGCTCGGCGGCACTTATTTTCAGCGCGGCCAGGGTTTTGAGTTGGCCATCGATCTTGCTTTTTTGCTCGCTGAGGGTGTCTCGCTGGGTGGTAATGGCAGACGTTATCTGGGCGTTCTCGGCGAGCGGCACGGGTCCCAGCACGTTGAGTTGTGCCTGCAACTGCGTCTGTCCAGGCAGCAGCGATGTGGACAGGCGTTCAATGTCCTGAATCAGTACCTGCACCAGGTCCTGTGAGCTTTCCAGCTGGGTGTAGTTGCTCGCCTGGGACACCTGCTGCTTGAGGCTGTTGAGTTGGTTTTGCAACCCCAGCAGTTCGTCGTCGGCGATGCTGATGACCGGGGTCGTGGGATTGGGAGCCAGGGTGTCGGCCGTGGGCGCCGCCAACAGCCATCCCGGGCTTGCCGCCAGCAGCGCGAAAGCGAGGCAGATCATTGACTTCCATACATTGCGCATCGGCGAGCTCGACGGATTGTTAATCACATAGCCAATGAGGTTAGGCCATGACACGCACCCTAGAGCGATGTTTTGTCGGAAGTGCCCCGGGCGGTTTTCGCCCGGGGGCTACTCATGCTGTTGCCGCGCCGGGAAAAACAGTTCGAAGCAGGTGATGCCGTCGACGCTGCTGACATGGCAGGCACCGTTGTGCAGTTGCATGATCGTCGCCACGATCGACAGGCCCAGGCCGTTGGATTGGGCCGAGCGTTCGCGGGACTCATCGACCCGGTAGAAACGTTCGAACAGCCGTGGCAGATGCTGGGCCGGGATGGTCGGGCCGTGGTTGCGCACGTGGACCTGGATGCCGTCGGCGGTCGGCTGGGCGTGGATGTACAGCTCGGACTGCGGGGCGCCGTACTTGATGGCGTTGGCGCACAGGTTGGCCAATGCACGACGCAGCAACATCGGCTCGGCCCAGATCAGACCGCTGCCCCGGGCATTGATGCAGATGCCAACGTCGGTCGCCGGGCCTTCGAAGTAGTCGGCCATGCGTTGCATTTCGTCAGCGGCATCCAGCTCCTGACGTTGGCGCAAGGCACTGCGCGGGTCGGTGCGGGCCAGGAACAGCATGTTGTCGAGCATGCGCGCCAGGCGTTCGAGTTCTTCGACATTCGAAGCCAATAGCTGCTGATAGGCGTCGGTGCTGCGGTTCTGCTGCAGGGCCACCTGGGTTTCGCCGAGCAGGTTGTTGATCGGCGTGCGCAGTTCGTGGGCCATGTCGGTCGATACCTGGCCCAGTTGGATGAAGCCTTTGTCCAGGCGGTCGAGCATGGCGTTGAAGGCGTCGATCATCGGCAGCAGCTCCAGCGGCGCGCCCTGGCTGTCGAGGCGTTCGTTGAGGTTGCCGACGTCGATGCTCTGGGTGTGGCGGGCCAGGCGCCGCAGGGGCAACAGGCCGCGATGCACCAGCAGATAACCGGACAGCGCCAGCAGAATCGCCGCGACGCTGGCGAACAGGTACACATTGAAGCGGTATTCGGCGAGCACGGCGGTGCGCTCGGTCATCAGGCGCCCGGTCACCACTTGCAGGCTGCCCAGGTCACCGGAGTCGATGGTCGCCGCCAGGGCGGAAAACGGCACGCCATTGACGTTGGGCAAATGCTGCACGTCGTCCAGGGTCAGCCGATGATCCATCGCCACCGGGGTCAGCACCGGCATGTTCAGGTTGCCCGGGTTGACCACCAGCAACGGTGGCTGGCCAGGGGTGCCGATGGTCAGCAGGGCCTCACGGTTGCCCATCATGTTCTGGAACAGCGCCGGCTTGGCCTTGATCAGGTCGAGGGTGTTGCTGTCGTTGAGGAAAGTGCGCAACTGGTCGATGCGGGTGATCAGGGCAATGTCGTCGCGATGGATCAACTCGCGCTCCAGGTCGCGGTACAGCGCGACGCCGAGCAGCGCCAGCGAGACAAACGCCAACAGGGCAAACACCAGCGCCAGACGCAGGGTCAGGGAATGGCTGAGGCGGGAGGCGGATCGCAGCGGTGTCATGGCATTCATGGGAGCGTTCAGGGTTGAGTGTCGAAGCGGTAGCCGATGCCGCGTACGCTGTGGATCAGCTTGAGCGGGAACGGATCATCGATTTTCAGGCGCAGGCGGCGCACCGCGACATCGACGACATTGGTGTCGCTGTCGAAATTCATGTCCCAGACCCGCGAGGCGATCATCGAGCGTGACAGCACCTCGCCCTGATGGGTGGCGAACAGGTGCAACAGGGCGAATTCCTTGTTGGTCAGGGTGATGCGGTTGCCGGCGCGGCTGACGCGGCGCTTGAGCACGTCGATCTGCAGGTCGTCGACGTGCAGGTGTTCTTCTTCCCGGGTAGGGCCACGGCGGGTCAGGGTGCGCAGGCGTGCCACCAGTTCGGCGAAGGAAAACGGCTTGATCAGGTAATCGTCGGCGCCCAGTTCGAGGCCTTTGATGCGGTCGGCGATGTCATCCCGGGCGGTGAGGAACAGCACTGGCGTGTCGGCTTCCTTGCGCAGGCGGCGCAGGACTTCCCAGCCATCCATCTTCGGCATCATCACGTCCAGCACGATCACATCGAAATCGTGCTCCAGGGCCAGGTGCAAGCCATCGACGCCATCGCGCGCCAGGCTCACGGTGTATCCGAGTTCCTGCAGGCCGTTGAGCAGGTAATTGCCGGCCTTGGGTTCGTCTTCGACTACGAGGATGTTCATCGGGAGCGGCCTGTTTCGGTCGGGCTACGGGGGGGCATCAATGGCGCAAGTGTAGCCCGGCCAGTCGTCAATACAGGCATTCGATCAGTTCTCGCCAATGCAGCCAACGCCCTGGACTTGATAGTCCAGCTGGTGTTCGCGACCCTGGTGGTCGAGGTAGTTGAACTGCGCCGGCACGATGCCGCACTTGCCGTTGAGGTCGGTCATGGACAGCACTTTGGCCACATCCACCGGGACATAGAAGCCGTCTTTGTCATGGATGACCGGCGAGGTGGACTGGGTAGCGGCAAACGCCGAACCGGTGGCGAGCAGGGCGACAAAACCAGCAATCAACATTTTCATGACGAATCTCTCTCTGCAAGGGCTGGGTGGCTGCCGAAGGTTGGCCTGGCAGTGAGCTCAGGTTAACGAGGCGATCCGGACAGCCGACCAACAACTCGATTACAAAGTTGTAATGAAAGCCCCGCCCTTGTGGGAGCGGGCTTGCTCGCGAAGGCGGTGTGTCAGCCTGCATCCATGTTGAATGTGCCGGCCTCTTCGCGAGCAAGCCCGCTCCCACAGGGGTTTTGAGCAAAACCGGTCGAGCGCGGATCCATGGCCTAAGCTTGTTCGCAGGCCCATGTTCATCGAGCACCTCGATGGGCAAACGGCACCTATAAAAACAATGCAATCAGGAGATGCCCATGTCCGCCTTGATCCGTCGTTTCAGTCGCTGCATGGCCGCAGGTTTGACTGCTGCCGTGCTTGTCGCACCCGCCTTCGCGCTCGATACCGTCAAGTTCATGGCCCCGGGCTCGGTGGGCGGTGGTTACGACCAGACCGCCCGGGTCCTGGGCAAGGCCATGGTCGAAGCCAATACGGCCAAGGCGGTAACCTTCGAGAACAAGGGCGGAGCGGGCGGGACCCTGGGGCTGGCGCAATTTGCCAACAGCACCAAGGGTGATCCGAACGCCTTGCTGGTGGTCGGCGCGATCATGGTCGCGGGCATCGAGCAGAACAAACCGCAGATCAGCCTGAAGGATGTGACGCCCATTGCCCGGCTGTTCACCGAGTACAACGTGATCGCCGTGCGCAAGGAATCTGAATTCAAGACCCTCGATGACCTGATCAAGGCGTTCAAGGACAAACCGACCAGCATTACCTGGGGCGGCGGCTCCAAGGGCTCGGTCGACCACATCGGTATCGCCGAGCTTGCCGGCAAACTGGATGTTCCGGTCAACAAGGTCAACTACGTGGCCTTTGGTGGCGGCGGTGAGGTGGTTGCCCAGGCGCTGGGCGGCCAGCTCAAGGTGATCACCGGCGGTTACGCGGAGCTTGGCCAGTACATCAAGAACGGTCAGTTCCGTGTCCTTGCCATCGGTGCGCCGGAGCGTGTTCCCGGCATTGATGCGCCAACTCTCAAGGAAAGCGGCTACGACGTGATCATCGGCAACTGGCGCGGCGTTTATGGTGCGGCGGGCCTCACCCCGGAGCAGCGTAAAGAGGTGACCGACGCCGTCGTGGCCGCCACCAACAGCAAGGTCTGGCAGGACAATATCCAGGCCAACGCCTGGACGCCCAGCGTGCTGACCGGCGATGAGTTCGGCAAATTCGTCGAGGAAGAACACGTGCGGTTGCGCGCCATGCTGGTCAAGGTCGGGCTGCTTTGAGATGGCCACACAGCGCGCCGTGGTGCCGACGCAATTGGCGGTCGGCATCGGCCTGATCGCCATCAGCGTCATATTGGCGATGGGTGCCTACCGTTTTCCGCCTGAAATGGGTTTCGTCATCCTCCCGGCCTACGTTTACCCCTATGTGGTGGCGGCGTTTATCGGCGGCGTGGGCCTGTTGCTGAGTTATCAGGCGTTCAGCGGTGGTTTTCGCGAACTGGATAACGACGACACGGGCACGGTGCCCGGTGGAAAAGCCGGTGCGGCCTGGGTGACCGGGGGGCTTGTCGGGGTGGCGGTGCTGATCAACCTGATCGGTTTCGTGCTGGCCGCCGGGTTGCTGTTTGCCTGTTCGGCGCGGGGGTTCGGCAGCCGTCATCCGGTGCGGGACCTGGCCATCGGCATTGCCTTGACCCTGCCGATCTACTGGCTGTTCAACGCCGGACTCGGGGTTTCCCTGCCGTCGCTGATCAACATCTGGCTTTGAAAGGAGAGCGACGCCGTGGACATTCTTTCAAGCCTGGAGATGGGATTTTCCTCGGCGCTGACGCCGATCAATCTGATGTGGGGGTTCATCGGCTGCCTGCTCGGCACTGCCATCGGCGTGTTGCCCGGGATCGGTCCGGCACTGACGGTGGCGCTGCTGCTGCCGATCACCGCCAAGGTCGATCCCACCGGGGCCTTGATCATGTTCGCCGGTATCTACTACGGCGCGCAGTTCGGTGGCTCCACTACCTCGATCCTGCTCAATACCCCCGGCGAATCGTCGTCGATGGTCACGGCCCTGGAAGGCAACCTCATGGCGCGCAACGGCCGCGCCGGACCTGCGCTGGCAACGGCGGCGATCGGTTCATTCGTCGCCGGCACCATCGCCACGATTTTGCTGACGCTGTTCGCGCCCATCGTGGCCAGGCTGGCGCTGAATTTCGGCCCCACCGAATACTTCGCGATCCTGGTGCTGTCGTTCACCACCGTGTCGGCGGTGCTCGGCGCTTCCATGCTGCGCGGGTTTGCCTCGCTGGGCGTCGGCTTGACCATTGGCTTGATCGGCCTGGATTCGACCTCGGGCATTGCCCGCTACACCCTCGGTGTGCCTGAACTGGTGGACGGCATCGAAGTGGTGCTGGTGGCGGTCGGTCTGTTCGCGGTGGGCGAGGCCTTGTACAGCTTGCTCTATCAAACCGAAGCCAACGAAGGCCGGCATCGCCTGACCTCGTTGTGGATGACCCGCGCCGACTGGAAACGCTCGGTGCCGGCGTGGCTTCGCGGCACGCTGATCGGTTTTCCGTTTGGTTCGATTCCGGCCGGTGGCGCCGAAATTCCGACCTTTCTGTCCTATTCCACCGAACGCAAGCTGAGCAAGTACCCCAAGGAGTTTTCCGCCAACAAGGGCGAGGGCGCCATCGAAGGCGTTGCCGGCCCGGAAGCGGCCAACAATGCCAGCGCGACCGGCTCGCTGGTGCCGTTGCTGACCCTGGGCATCCCGACGTCCGCCACCGCCGCGATCCTGCTGGCGGCGTTCCAGAACTACAACCTGCAACCCGGGCCGATGCTGTTCGAAACCTCTGCCGACCTGGTCTGGACGCTGGTGGCTTCGCTGTACATCGGCAACGTGATTCTGCTGGTGTTGAACCTGCCGCTGGTGGGCCTGTGGGTCAAACTGCTGCAAATCCCCCGGCCGTACCTGAATGCCGGCATCCTGGTATTCGCCACCATCGGCGTTTACGGCATGCGCCACTCATCCTTCGACCTGATCCTGATGTTGGCCATTGGCTGGGGCGGGGTGCTGATGCGGCGGTTCGACTTTCCCGTCGCCCCGGTGATCGTCGGCATGCTGCTGGGACCGATGGCCGAGAAACAGCTGCGCAACGCCTTGTCCATCGGCGAGGGCGACTGGACAGTGTTCCTCACGCAACCGATCTCGGCGTTCTTCCTCGCCCTCACGCTGCTGGTGCTGGTGGTGCCCCACGTGCTGCATAAACGCGGCATCAAGTTGCATGAGGATGATTGAGCCCCCCTGTGGGAGCGGGCTTGCTCGCGAAGGCGGTGTGTCGGTCGATATTGATGTTGAATGTGAGGGCCTCTTCGCGAGCAAGCCAGCTCCCACAGTAATTGCGGTTGTTCACGGAATTTTCGTATGCCCACAAATCCTGTGGGAGCGGGCTTGCTCGCGAAGGCGGTGTGTCAGGCGACATTGGTTTTGAATGTGAGGGCCTCATCGCTGGCAAGCCAGCTCCTACAGTAGTTGAGGTTGTTCACGGAATTTTCGTATGCCCACAAATCCTGTGGGAGCGGGCTTGCTCGCGAAGGCGGTGTGTCAGGCGACATTGGTTTTGAATGTGAGGGCCTCATCGCTGGCAAGCCAGCTCCCACAGTAATTGCGGTTGTTCACGGAATTTTCGTATGCCCACAAATCCTGTGGGAGCGGGCTTGCTCGCGAAGGCGGTGTGTCAGGCGACATTGGTTTTGAATGTGAGGGCCTCATCGCTGGCAAGCCAGCTCCTACCGTAATTGCGGTTGTTCACGGAATTTTCGTATGCCCACAAATCCTGTGGGAGCGGGCTTGCTCGCGAAGGCGGTGTGTCAGGCGACATTGGTTTTGAATGTGAGGGCCTCATCGCTGGCAAGCCAGCTCCCACAGTAATTGCGGTTGTTCACGGAATTTTCGTATGCCCACAAATCCTGTGGGAGCGGGCTTGCTCGCGAAGGCGGTGTGTCAGGCGACATTGGTTTTGAATGTGAGGGCCTCATCGCTGGCAAGCCAGCTCCTACCGTAATTGCGGTTGTTCACGGAATTTTCGTATGCCCACAAATCCTGTGGGAGCGGGCTTGCTCGCGAAGGCGGTGTGTCAGGCGACATTGAGGGTCAGGCAGTGGTTTGTGCGGTGAACCATTGCATGACCGGTGCGCAGGCCGGATGCGATGCCGCCGAAGGTTGCAGGCACAGCGAGTAAATCCCCCGGGTCTTCAACGGTTCGCCGAACGGAATCACCAGTTCGCCGCGCTGGATCGACTCTCCGGCCAGGGTCATGTCGGTCATCGCTACGCCCAGGCCCCGGGCGGCGGCGTCGAGTGCCAGTTCGTCGAGGTTGAAGGGGATGTGCCGATAGTCATGCAGCGCCTTGCCGCCGTTGGCTGACAGCCAGACCTGCCAGTCATTCTGGTCGCTTGAGCGGTGCAGCAAGGCGTACCCCGGCAAATCTTCCAGCGCCGCCAATGGCCTGCCCGGGCTGCCCAGGCCCGGCGCGCACACCGGCACCAGCGCTTCCTCGAACAGGGTCAGGCAATCGGGCGCCGTGGACGGCTCAGGCAGATAGAGAATGTAGGCGTCGCTGTCACTGGCCGGCTCCACCACTTCGGTGGCCACGGTTTCTATTGCCAGGGAGACGTCCGGGTGATGCCGGTAGAAATCGCTCAGCCTGGGCAGCAGCCAGCGCACCGCCAACGACACGTGCATGCGAATGCGGAACGGGCGTTTTTGCGGCGCCAGCCGGTCTTCGAGGCTGCGCAACTGTTCGAGGATGCTGCGGGCGCTGGCCAGTACCTGTTCGCCCTCCGCGGTCAGTTGCAGGCTGCGACTGCTCCTGACAAACAGCTGCACGTCGAAGTGGCTCTCCAGTTGCTGGATCTGTCGGCTCACGGCGCTTTGCGTCAGGCAGAGCTTCTGCGCCGCCTGGGTGAAGCTGCCCGAGTCCGCAACCTCAACCAAGGCCTGCAAGCCCTGCAGCGAGGGCGCGTGGCGAATCTTCTCCATGCGTTTTCAGAATGCCTCGATGATTTAATAACGTTGGTTGTACCTGTGAGGAGCCTTTAAATTCTAGTCATGGCTACCGTCATCGAAAACCGCTCATGCGAATCATGCATGCAAAGCAGTTGATTCGCCACGGTTCGCAGAACAAGAAAACGAGGTGACGCATGGAAAATATCTGTGGCTGGATCGCGCAAGCGGGGAGTTCACCGCTGCGCGAGCCGCTAAAGGGCACGCAACAGGCCGACTGGCTGGTGATCGGCGCCGGCATCACCGGGCTGAGTGCCGCACACGCCCTTGCGCAAATGCATCCGCAGGCACGCATTGTGGTGGTTGACCGCCAGCGGGCTGCGCAGGGTGCATCGGCGCGCAATTCCGGGTTTGTGGTGGCCCACGAACATCCAGCTACCGGAGAGTTGCTGGGCAGCGAAGGGTTCGCCGGCTATCAAGTGGACACCTCGATCGGCCGCGCCGCCGCCGATGAAGTGCGCAAGCAGATCGCCCGGCTGGGCATCGAATGCGACTTCAGGGAGTCGGGTTATTTCTTCGCCGTCAGCGATCCACGCAAGCTGACCCACGTCGAGGCCAAGCTGCAGACCCTGCGTGCGGTTGGCGCCAGCGCACAGTTTCTGCAAGGCGAGCCATTGATCGAGAAACTCGGCACCCGCCACTATCGCGCCGGGATCTGGTGCGGTAACGGCAATGCGCTGCTGCAACCGGCCAAGTATGTGAAAGGCTTGCTCGATGCCTTGCCGCAGACAGTGACGGTCCATGAGAACACCGATATCACCGGTATCGAGCGCCTGGGCGACGGCCGAATTCGCGCTCGGGGCCAAAACGGCTGCGTCGAGGCCAAACAGGTCTTGGTCTGCCTGAACGCCTTCATCCCTCGTGCGGGTATCGATGACAGCGGCACATTCGCGATGGAGCTCAGCGCCAGCCTCACGCGGCCGCTCAGCGATCAAGAGTTTCAAGCCCTGGGTGCGCCCGCGTCCTGGGGCGTGCTGTCGACCCGGCCGCTGGGCGCCACGGTGCGCCTGACCCCGGATCGCCGGGTGATGATCCGCAACACCGCCGAATACCGCTCGCGGGATTTGTCCCCGGGCGAATTGTCGACCCGCCGCCAGCACCATGTGCTGGGCTTGCAACGGCGTTTCCCGATGCTCGGCGAGCAGGACATCGAATACACCTGGACCGGTCACCTCAGTGCTTCGCGCTCCGGCCAGCCGTATTTCGCCAAGGTCGAGGAAAGCGTGTTTGCCGTGGCCGGCTGCAACGGCTCCGGCGTGGCGCGCGGCACGCTGTGGGGCCGCCTGCTGGCGGAGTGGGCCTCGGGTCGGGATTCGCCGCTGCTGCACTCGGTCATTCAACGGGCACAGCCCGGCTGGCTACCGCCCAAGCCGTTGCTCGACATCGGTGCCATGCTGCGTATGCGCGTGGAAACGGTCCGGGCCAGAAGCGAAATCTGACAACACCCGCTTCACAACAAGAACAAAAGCACTTCCCATCGAAGTTGATTCAACATGCGCGTCAATACGCTTTCCCTTGTGGCCCTGATCTCGACGTTTTCCGCCGCCACCTATGCCGACGAAACCGTCAACATTTCCAACTGGAACGGCTACATCGCCGACGACACCCTGGTCAACTTCAACAAGGACACAGGGATCAAGGCGACCTACGACATCCACGACAGCAACGAAGTGCTGGAATCGAAGCTGATGACCGGCAACACCGGCTATGACGTGGTCAGCCCGTCCAACCACTTCCTGTCGCGCCTGATCAAGGCCGGCGCGATCCAGAAGCTCGACAAGAGCCAGTTGCCCAACTGGAAAAACCTCGACCCGGCGTTGATGAAAAAACTTGAGGTCAACGATCCGGGCAACCAGTACGGCTTCCCCTACATGTGGGGCACGGCGGGCATCGGCTACAACGTCGAGAAGATCAAGGCGATCTTCGGCAATACCGACGTCACCCGTTCCTGGAGCCTGTTCTTCGACGAGAACAACATCAAGAAACTCAGCGAATGCGGCGTGGCGATCATCGACAACCCGACGCAAATCCTGCCGATCACCCTCAATTACCTGGGCCTGCCACCCCACAGCCACGAACCGGCCGACTACAAGAAAGCCGAGCAGGCGCTGCTGAAGATCCGGCCATACGTCCAGTATTTCCATGCGTCGAAGTACATCAGCGACCTGGCCAACGGCAACGTCTGCGCGGTGATCGGTTTCAACGGCGATATCGTGCAGGCCGCCGCCAGCGCCAGGGAAGCCAAGAACGGGATCGATATTGCCTACTCGATCCCGGATGAAGGTTCCACCTTGTGGATGGACATGGTGGTCATGCCCAAGAACGCGCCGCACGAGAAGAACGGCTACGCCTACATGAACTACCTGCTGGAGCCGAAGGTGATCGCCAACATCAGCAACAGCATCCACTACGCCAACCCCAACAGCGCCGCGGATGCCTTCGTCGACCCGGCGGTGAAGCAGGACCTGGCGATCTATCCGCCGAAAACCGTGATGGACAAGCTGTTTACCGTCGAGGACTTGCCCGCAGCCATTGCACGCCTCAGCACGCGCTTGTGGACCAGGCTGAAAACCAATACCTGACCGCGACGTCATGCGCATATCTGTCGCTTGAGCAAAATCATTGTGGGAGCGGGCTTGCTCGCGAAAGCGGCGTATCAGACACCTATGCTGGCGACTGACACAGCGCCTTCGCGAGCAAGCCCGCTCCCACAGGTTTCGGTTCGCTCCGACAGTCTGTTTCAGACAGGATTGACGCTAGAGGGGTTCAGGCCTCGATAACCGGGAAGTCGATGTCGGTCAGCGCGGCATTGTTCAGGTAGTTGGTCAGCGTCTGCGAAGCGACATGGGCGATCACTTCGATGATCTTGGCGTCGTCGATACCGGCGGCACGGGCGGCGGCGAGTTGCTCGGCGCTCAGGTGCCCACGGCTTTCAGTGATCTGGCGGGCGAGGGCGGCAATGGCGTTGAGCTCGCCGTGTCGTGCACTGAGGATGTCCTCCTGCGACAGCCCGACCTTGTCGGCGAAGAATGTGTGAGCTGCCACGCAGTAGTCGCAACCGTTGACCTGCGAGGTGGCAAGGAACACCGCTTCTTTTTCCGTGGCGCTCAAGGAGGTCTTGGCCAGGGTTGCCGAAATTTGCAGGTATGAGGTCAGCGCGACGGGGGCGTTCGCCAGCACCCCGAACACATTGGGCAGAAAGCCGATTTTCTTCTGCACGCCTTCCAGCAGCGGGCGGGTGGCGTCGGTGGCGTGTTCCAGGCTGATCGGGGCAATGCGGGTCATGGTGATACTCCGTAGTGTGAAGCGCGGTATGCGCTGGGTACGGCGCTGATGTTAGGGGCAGCATCTGGCTTGTTGGGTGCAAATCGTCGAGGATATGCGACAGATCGTCCAGAACTGCTTCCGGGAGCCTGTCATGGATCGCTTGTCGACGTTGCTCACTCACTTCGGCGTCAATGCCGGCACCTTTCACAGCGGCACGTTTTGCGGCACCGCCGCCTACGACGGCCAGCAAGCCAGCGGTCATTTGCACCTGCTGCAGGCCGGTGAACTGCTGCTCAAGATGGGCGAGCAGCCGGATCTGCAACTGAGTGAACCGAGCCTGATCTTTTTCCCCCGGCCTTATCGACATCGCCTGTTTGCGTCGGAAGCGTCCGGCACGCAACTGGTCTGCGCGACCCTGGACTTCGACGGCGGTGCGGGCAACGCCCTGGCGGCGGCGCTGCCGGATTACCTGGTGCTCAAGCTCGATGAGATGCCGAGCCTGGCCGGGACCCTGGAATGGCTGTTCAACGAGGCGTTCGACGGTACCTGCGGGCGTGAAGCGGTGATGGATCGCCTGTTCGAACTGCTGGTGATCCTGTTGCTGCGGCACATCCTGAGCAGCACTGGCCAGCAGCCGGGCATGATGGCCGGCCTCGCCGATGCGCGCCTGGCGCGGCCCCTGAGCCTGATGCATGAAACCCCGGCCAAGGCCTGGAGCGTGGCCGAACTCTCGGTCGCCGCCAACATGTCGCGGGCCAGTTTCGCCGAGCACTTTCGCCGAGTGGTCGGGCAGACGCCGGTGGATTACCTGGTGAGCTGGCGCATCAGCCTGGCGCAGAAACGCTTGCGCGAGGGCCGGCCGATTGCGCTGATCGCCGAGGAAGTCGGCTACGAAAGCCCCTCGGCGCTGGCCCGGGCGTTTCGGCGCAAGACCGGGCTGAGCCCGAGGGAGTGGAAGGGTAACTGACCCACACAGCCCCCTTGTGGGAGCGGGCTTGCTCGCGAAAGCGTTGTGTCATTCAACGGTGATGTCGGCTGACATGGCCTCTTCGCGAGCAAGCCCGCTCCCACAGGGTCTGTGTCGCCAGAAGGTCGTCGGCTCATCGGAAAAAACGAACTTTGCGCGAAAGCTTTTCCTCGAACTGAAAGGGCCATTGTCCAGCCTTCGAGGAGCTCAAGCCATGCAGTCCAGCCAACATTCACGGTACGACCTGACGTTGCTGATGGTGTTTCTGCTGATCGCCGTGGTGTCGGGTTTTTCCCCCCGCAGCCGGGTGGACTGGGCGCTGGAAAACCTGCTGGTGCTGTTGCTGGTGGGGACGCTGGTGGCGGTTGCTCGCCGGTTCCGTTTGTCGGCGACGTCGATCACGCTGGTGTTTGCGTTTCTGTGCGTGCATGAATTGGGCGCCCACTACACCTATTCCCTGGTGCCTTACGAACACTGGTCTTCGACGTGGTTGGGGTTCAGTTTCGAGCACGCGACCGGTATCCATCGCAACCATTACGACCGACTGGTGCACCTGAGCTACGGGCTGCTGCTGGCTTATCCGGTGCGCGAAGTCCTGTGGCGCCTGACGCCGCTGCGCGGGTTCTGGCTGTTTTTCGTGACCCTGAACATCATGCTGTCGACCTCCGCCCTGTACGAGTTGGTGGAGTGGATCGGCGGGGCCTTCCTGGGCAATGACACGGCGAACGCCTTCGTCGGCGCGCAAAACGATCCGTGGGACTCGCAAAAGGACATGGCCATCGCGGTGCTCGGTGCCTGTGCCACCCTGGTGCTGGTGTCCGTGCGCGGCATGGCGCAGAAACAACCGATGACGACCGCATGTCGCAAAAACAACAATTTGTGGGGGTAGTCTTCAATTACTGCCCGATCCCGTCGATAACCTCTTGAAGCCATCCGCGCGGGGCAAACCCTGCCGCCAAACGTGCCAGAGAGGAACCACAGAGTGTCCATAAAACTGCGTTTAATATTGCTGATCGGCACCGGATTGCTCACTGCGTTGATCATGAGCCTGGTCAGTTACCTGGGAAACACTCGGATGGCCGGGGCCGTGGACGACAACAACGTCAGCATGGCCGCGCTGCGCAATCACCTCGAAGCCGACATGATGCACGACGCGCTGCGTGCCGACGTGCTGTCGGCCATGTTGGTAGGCTTGAACAAAAGCACCAGCAGCAAAGCCGAGGTGCGCAATTCCATCGAAGAGCACGCCCAGCGCTTTCGCGAAGTGCTCGGGGAAAACCTCAAGCTGCCGGTCAACGACACCATCAAGGCCGGCCTGAACAAGATCAAGCCCAGCCTCGACACCTACATCAGCTCCGCCGAGCGCATCGCCGGGCTGGCGCTGGAGAACCCGGAAGCCGCGCAACAGGAAGTGGGCAGTTTCAACAGCGCCTTCAGCCAGCTGGAAGACCAGATGGCCGCCCTCAGCGAGTTGATCGAACGCGATACGCAACAGACCAGCCAGGGCACGGCGCAAGCGATCAGCAACGCCAACCTGACCCAGGGTGGCGTGTTGATCGCCAGCCTGTTGCTGCTGCTGACCCTGGGGCGTTCGGCGATCCTGAGCATCATGGGCCCGCTGCAAACCGCCAGCCGCATTGCCGAGAGCATCGCCCATGGCAACCTCAGCGAGCCGATCGTCGAGCCCACCCGCAATGATGAAGCCAGCGCATTGATCCGGAGCCTGGCGACCATGCAACGGGACTTGCGCGGCATGATCGAGGTCGTGCGCAGCAATGCCCACGGCGTCAGCGGCATGAGCAAGCAACTGAGCAACGGCTGCCATGAAGTGGCCGGCAGCAGCCAGCAGCAAAGCGCGGCAGCCAGCACCATGGCTGCGGCCGCCAGCGAAATGACCGCGAGCATCGAGGAAATCACCCGCCACGCCGAGCGGGCGCTGGACATGGCCAACCAGGCAGAATCGCTGGCCAAGGACGGTGGCCGCGTGATCCATCAGGTGGTCAGCGACATGGACGGCATCGCGCGGTCGGCGCAGCAGTCGGCCCAGGTGATTCGTACGCTGGACAAGGAGTCCGAAGGGATTTTCAACATCATCCAGGTGATCAAGGGCATCGCCGACCAGACCAACCTGCTGGCACTCAACGCCGCCATCGAAGCCGCCCGCGCCGGCGAGCAGGGACGCGGTTTTGCCGTGGTGGCCGATGAGGTTCGCAGTCTGGCGGGGCGCACCAGCGCGTCCACCCAGGAAATCGCCAGCATGGTCGCACGCATCCAGCAAAGCACCCGCGAGGCGGTGATCAGCATGGAGGAGGGCGTGGCCCAGGTCGACAAGGGCATGGCGGTGACGGCCGACGTCGAGCGCGCCATCCGCGAGATCCTCGAGGCCACGCTGCACACCACGCAACTGGTCAATGACATCAGCCGCACCATCGGCGAACAAAGCCTGGCCAGCAACGAAATCGCCCATCAGGTGGAGATGATTGCCGGCATGTCCGAAGGCAACAGCAAGGTGATCGGGCAGACGGCTTCGACCACCGATGAGTTGTCGAGCCTGGCGGGGCAGTTGTCGCAGTCGGTGGATCGGTTTCGGCTGTGAGGTTGATGTACTGATTTAAGAGATTTGCTGTTTGTAATGGCCTCTTCGCGAGCAAGCCCGCTCCCACAATTGACCGCGTTCTCATGGTAGAACACCGTCGAATGTGGGAGCGGGCTTGCTCGCGAAGGCGGCAGACCCGGCAATGCAAAACGACGGGCTAAAGGTACTTATCCGTCACAGCCCCCTCCGAAGCACTGGACACCGTCTTCGCATATTTGGCCAGCACCCCGCGCTTGTATTTCGATTCCGGCCGCACCCAACGGCCCTTGCGCTCGGCCAACACGGCATCGGAGACATCCACGGTAATCTGCCGTGTTTCAGCATCGATGATGATCCTGTCGCCATTCTCGACCAGCGCAATCGGCCCGCCCTCAAAGGCTTCCGGCGTGATATGTCCCACCACGAAACCATGTGAGCCACCGGAAAAACGCCCATCGGTGATCAACGCCACGTCCTTGCCCAGCCCCTTGCCCATGACCGCCGACGTCGGCGAAAGCATTTCGCGCATGCCCGGCCCGCCCTTGGGCCCTTCGTAGCGGATCACGATCACTTCGCCGGGCTGTACTTCGCCGTTGAGAATGCCCGCCAGCGCACCTTCCTCGCCGTGATAGACCCGGGCCGTGCCTTCGAAGCGCAAGCCTTCCTTGCCGGTGATCTTGGCCACGGCGCCGGTGGGCGAGAGGTTGCCGCGCAGAATGACCAGGTGGGAATCCTTTTTGATCGGCTGGTCGAACGGCCGGATCACGTCCTGGCCGGCCGGGTAGTCGGGCACGCTGGCGAGGTTTTGCGCCAGGGTCTGGCCGGTGACGGTCAGCGCATCGCCGTGCAACATGCCGGCATCGAGCATGCGTTTCATCAGCGGTTGTATGCCGCCGATGGCTACCAACTCGCTCATCATGTACTTGCCGCTGGGGCGCAGGTCGGCGACCACCGGCGAGATCTTGCCCAGTTCGACGAAGTCATCCAGGGTCAGTTCGACATCCACCGCATTGGCCATGGCCAGTAGATGCAGCACGGCGTTGGTCGAGCCGGCGAGGGCGATCACCACGCGGATGGCATTCTCGAAGGCTTTGCGGGTCATGATGTCCCGAGGCTTGAGGTCGAGCTTGAGCAGCTCCATAACCTGCTGGCCTGCGCGGAAACTGTCCGAGGCCTTGTCGCCGCCAATGGCATCCTGGGAACTGGAGCCGGGCAGGCTCATGCCCAGTGCCTCGATGGCCGAGGCCATGGTGTTGGCGGTGTACATGCCGCCACAGGAACCGGGACCGGGAATCGCCACTTCCTCGATCTGCTTGACCTGGATCTCGCTGATATCGCCGCGCGCGTGCTGGCCCACGGCCTCGAACACGGAAATGATGTCGGTATGCCCGGCACCCGGCTGGATGGTGCCGCCATAGACAAAGATCGACGGGCGATTCAGTCGTGCCATGCCGATCAGGCAGCCCGGCATGTTCTTGTCGCAACCGCCGATGGTCACCAGGCCGTCGAAACCCTCGCAACCGACCACCACTTCAATGGAGTCGGCGATCACCTCGCGGGACACCAGCGAATACTTCATGCCTTCGGTGCCGTTGGCGATGCCGTCGGAAATGGTGATGGTGTTGAAGATCACACCCTTGGCGCCCGCGGCATTCGCGCCTTTTTCGGCTTCGAGCGCCAGCTTGTCGATGTGCATGTTGCAGGGCGTGACCATGGCCCAGGTCGAGGCGATGCCGACCTGCGGCTTGTTGAAGTCTGCATCGGTAAAGCCCACGGCCCGCAGCATGGCGCGTGCCGGCGCGGCCTCTACGCCGTCGATCACTTGAGAGGAGTACTTGCGCAGATCGTCTTTGTCGCTCATGACTTGTCCTCACCGGCTCATCTGAAGACCACTGAGTATAGTCGCCGATCCGCCGTCACCCTGTAGGAGCTGGCTTGCCAGCGATGGCGCCCGAACGATCGATACACGGCCCAAGACCGCTATCACCGGCAGGCCGGCTCCTACAGATCCATCAGTGAGCGGACCAGGCAGTCGCGAACAGACGCGCGGGTAAGCCTTGTCGTGATATTCTTTGCGCCAACTTGGTTTGACCTATTCAGTTTGCATGTCCTCAAGACGTGCCGACGGAATCACTGTCGCTCAAGTAGCTGAAGCCAATAAAGATAAAAAGTCAGTTCAGAAGGGACATTAAACTGGGGTCGATGCGGTTCGTCGGCCTTGTGTGCCCACCCTGCAATCCTTGAGTGCCGCACCCGTGACTGCCGTGAAACATGGGGCTGAGCGCGTGAGGATGGAAGGGCGGATGGCGTTTTATCATAGGTGCAACAGATGTTTAAAAAAGTGAACACGGCCCTGCTGGGGCTGGCTTTGTCGATGGGGATGACTTCCGTCCACGCGGAAGAGACAAAGAAAGTCGATGTGCTGCTGATTGGCGGCGGCATCATGAGCGCAACCCTCGGTGTCTGGCTCAATGAGCTGGAGCCTGCTACCTCGATGCAGATGATCGAGCGCCTCGACGGCGTCGCCCAGGAAAGCTCCAACGGCTGGAACAACGCCGGTACCGGTCACTCCGCCCTGGCCGAGCTGAACTACACCCCGGAAGACGAGAACGGCAAGGTCTCGATCCCGAAGGCCGTTGAAATCAACGAAGCCTTCCAGATCTCCCGCCAGTTCTGGGCCTGGCAGGTCCAGCAAGGTGTGCTGAAGAACCCGCGTTCGTTCATCAACTCCACGCCGCACATGAGCTTCGTGTGGGGCGATGACAACATCAAGTTCCTGAAAAAACGCTACGACGCCCTGCAAGCGAGCCCACTGTTCGCCGGCATGCAGTACTCCGAAGACCCGGCTGTGATCAAGCAGTGGGTGCCGCTGATGATGGAAGGGCGTGACCCGAACCAGAAAATCGCAGCCACCTGGAGCCCGATCGGCACCGACGTGAACTTCGGCGAAATCACGCGTCAGTTCGTTGCGCACCTGCAAACCACGCCGAAGTTCGACTTGAAGCTGTCCAGCGATGTGCAGGACATCACCAAGAACGAAGACGGCAGCTGGCGCGTCAGCTACAAAAACCTGAAAGACGGCAGCAAGACCGAAACCGACGCCAAGTTCGTGTTCATCGGCGCCGGCGGCGGTGCCCTGCACCTGCTGCAGAAGTCCGGCATTCCTGAAGCCCGTGAATACGCAGGCTTCCCGGTAGGCGGCTCGTTCCTCGTGACCGAGAACCCGACCATCGCCGAACAACACCTGGCCAAGGCCTACGGTAAAGCCTCCGTTGGCGCACCGCCGATGTCGGTTCCGCACCTGGACACCCGCGTGCTGGATGGCAAGCGCGTGATCCTGTTTGGCCCATTCGCGACCTTCAGCACCAAGTTCCTCAAAGAAGGTTCGTACCTGGACCTGCTGACCACCACCACCACGCACAACGTGTGGCCAATGACCAAGGTCGGCATCAAGGAATACCCGCTGGTCGAGTACTTGGCAGGCCAGCTTATGCTGTCTGACGAAGACCGCATGAACGCCCTGAAGGAATACTTCCCGAACGCCAAGGCTGAAGACTGGCGCCTGTGGCAAGCCGGCCAGCGCGTGCAGATCATCAAGCGTGACGAAGCCGCCGGTGGCGTGCTGAAACTGGGCACCGAAATCGTCGCTTCGCAAGACGGCACCATCGCCGGCCTGCTGGGCGCCTCCCCAGGCGCTTCGACCGCCGCACCGATCATGCTGACCGTGCTGCAGAAAGTGTTCAAGGACAAGGTCGCGAGCCCTGAGTGGCAGGCAAAACTGCACCAGATCGTACCGAGCTACGGCACCCAGCTGAACGGCAGTCCTGAGAAGGTTGCCGAGGAGTGGGCCTACACCGCCAAGGTGCTGGAACTGACTCCGCCACCCGCGGTGATCGCGCCGGCTGTGACTCCGGTTACTGTCGATACCAATGCGAAAGCACCGAAGGCTAATGCTGCGAGTGATATGGCTCTGTAACCAGACGCCTGATACGAAAAAGCCCACTGAACCGGCGACGGTCAGTGGGCTTTTTTGTGGTTCTTCACGCAATCCCGGGAAAGACAGATAACGCAACACCTGTAGGAGCCGGCTTGCTGGCGATGGACTCAAGCGCGCCGCGTTTATCCATTTCACACGCGTTATCGTTAACGACCATCGCCGGCAAGCCGGCTCCTACAAGGGGCCGTGACCGCGCTCGAAATACCCCGGATTCCCTGTAGGAGCGAGCCTGCTCGCGAAAAACTCCAGGGCAACGCGTTTTACCCGATTTACGCGTTATCGTTGACGATCTTCGCGAGCAGGCTCGCTCCTACAGAAGAACGCAACATAGCCCCCTGTCATCAATTGCCAAGTCTCTGACGCCCAATGTGAAGCAGCCCGCTTGCACGTGTCGATACTGGTTGGCTCTCCGACGTCGAACAGTACAGCGAAACCGCACTGGCACAAAAAGGCCGATGCCTCTTCACCCTGACAAGGGACTGTCAGTTGCATCTCAATAAAACAATCATAGAGAGCGCAGAATGAAGTTCAGTTTTTTAGACAGCCGCCAGCCGAGCCGCCGGCGGGTTTTACGCGATGCATTCACGCTGGCCGTGGCGGCCTCGCCTTTGGCAAACCTCGCCAGGGCAGCCGATGAAAGCGCGGAAGAAGTGACCTTTGCCGCAGGCCCACGCCCGCTAGTGCAATACCCGCAGAAGCGCCCATTGACCCTGGTGACCACGCGCCCGCCGCACCTGGAGACGCCGTTCCCGGTGTTCAACGAAGGGCCGATCACGCCCAATGACGCATTTTTCGTGCGTTACCACCTGGCGAATTTTCCGACCAGCATCGATCCCGACACCTACCGCCTGACGATCAAGGGCTCGGTCGACACGCCGCTGTCGCTTTCCCTCGCCGAACTAAAGGCCCTTGCCGAGCCGGTGGAAGTGGTGGCGGTCAATCAGTGTTCGGGCAACAGCCGTGGCTTCTCGATGCCGCGGGTGTTCGGCGCCCAGCTGGGCAATGGCTCGATGGGCAATGCGCGATGGGTAGGGGTACCGCTCAAGGCGGTATTGGAAAAGGCGGGTGTGAAAGCCAGCGCCGCGCAAGTGACTTTCCGTGGGCTGGACAAACCCGTGCTGTCGAGTACACCAGAGTTCATCAAGGCGCTGGACATCAGCCATGCCATGGACGGCGAGCCGATGATCGCCTGGTCCATGAACGGCACAGACCTGCCGTTTCTCAACGGTTACCCGATTCGGCTGGTGGTGCCAGGCTATTTCGGCACGTACTGGGTCAAGCACCTGAGTGAGATCGAAGTCGTCGACACGACCTACGACGGTTTTTTCATGGCCAAGGGTTACCGGGTTCCGGACAACGATTGTTTCTGCATCGCGCCCGGCACCACGGCGGCGAAAACCCAGCCAATTTCGAAATTGCCGGTACGCAGTTTCATCACCAGCGTCAAACACGGTGATGTATTGCCGCTGAACAAAAGCCTGGTGCTCAAGGGCATTGCGTTCGACGGGGGCGTTGGGGTCAACAAGGTGGAGGTCTCGATCGACGGCGGAAAAACCTGGCGTGAAGCCACGCTCGGGCAAGACCTTGGCCGTTTCTCCTTTCGTCAATGGACACTGCCGATCACCTTGACCAGCAAGGGCGCCACACCGCTGATGGTGCGAGCGAGCAACAGTGCGGGCGAGACGCAACCGCTGCAGGCCGACTGGAACCCCGCGGGCTACCGCCGTCACGTCGTCGAAACCACCCACGTGACCGTCGCCTGAGGAGGGCCGCATGAAACTCATTAAATTCATGACCACCTTGCTCTGCGCGGCTCAGGTTGGTTTGGCCACCCTGGCCAGTGCAGCGCCGCTTTCGATCACGTTGCCGCCCGAAACGGCGGCGTTCAAGCCCAGCACGATGCCTGGTTACGCTTTGGCGCAGCAGAAGTGTTCGGTCTGCCATTCGGCCGATTACATCAACTTCCAGCCGCCAGGCCTGAGCCTGGCGCAGTGGACCGCTGAAGCGGGCAAGATGCAGCATGTGTACGGTGCGCCGATCAGCGACCAGGATGTGAGTGTTATTGGCGCGTACCTGGCGGTGACCTACGGCAGTGCGAAGGTCAATGATGCCGATGTTCAGGCTGCCTCGAACGTCCCGGCGGCCCAGCCCCCGGAGGTGGCTGTGGCAAAAGTCGACGCCAAGGCCTTGTTGCAGAACAACGCCTGCCTGTCCTGCCACGCGATCGATCACAAGGTCGTCGGCCCGGCCTACCGCGATGTGGCGGCCAAATATGCCAAGGACCCGCAGGCAATGGACCGGCTTATGTCCAGCATCCAGCACGGCGGTAGCGGAAAGTGGGGGGATGTGCCCATGCCGCCGTTCGCGCAGTTGAGCCCGGAGGATCTGAAAAGCCTGGCGACGTTCATCATGAACCAGTGAACCTGATGCAAAAAAGCCCACTGAACCGGCGACGGTCAGTGGGCTTTTTTGTATGGTTCCTTACGCAATCCCGGGAAAAGCAGATAACGCAATACCTGTAGGAGCCGGCTTGCCGGCGATGGACTCAAGTGCAGCGCGTTTATCCAGTTCACACGCGTCATCGTTAACGACCATCGCCAGCAAGCCGGCTCCTACAAGGGACCGTGATCGCCAATGACTACCCTCGAAATACCCCGGACTTCCTGTAGGAGCGAGCCTGCTCGCGAAAAACTCCAGGGCAACGCGTTTTACCCGATTTACGCGTTATCGTTGACGACCATCGCCAGCAAGCCGGCTCCTACAAGGGACCGTGATCGCCAATGACTACCCTCGAAATACCCTGGATTCCCTGTAGGAGCGAGCCTGCTCGCGAAAAACTCCAGGGCAACGCGTTTTACCCGATTTAGGCGTTATCGTTGACGACCATCGCCGGCAAGCCGGCTCCTACAAGGGACCGTGATCATATCCAAAGGCCCCAGATTTTTAGCCTGATGTGAAAAAGCCCACTGAATCGGCGACGGTCGGTGGGCTTTTTTGAGGGCGCAGGTTAGTTCAAGACATCGAGGTGTTGGCGGCACCGAAGCGCTTGAGAATGTCCTGGTACATCTTTGTCCGCCGATGACCCTGGCCATATCCTCCAGCGGCAGCAACGGTGCCGGCCTGCACGTGATCCAGGTACTTGAAGATCTTGCCGGGCGAAAGAAACATGACCTTATAGCCAAGGTTGATCACGCGGTCTTGCAGCTCATAACCGGGCACACGATCATCGATCTGGAAATGCAAACCCTGCTGCTTCATCAGCTTGCAATTCCACAGGGTGCAGAAGCTTTTCAGGTAAGTCTCGGTGTAGGGTTTCGGTTCTTTTGAACGCAGGCCCAGGGACAGTTTCAGGCGGCGGAAATGGTGCTTGGCGAAGCGTGAGCTGAAGCGCCAGACAGTCCTTGGCAAGCCGCGATTGAGTTGCTCGGTGCAGCCGACCGCGATGACCTTTCGATCCCTGGTGCAGTGGTCCAACATCATCGCGAAGACGTCTGCATCGAAGACGAAGGTGTCGGTGTGCATCAGGAACAGATAGTCGGTATTGACCCTGGCCAGTGCCATGTCCAGCGCCTTGCCATGGGCGATGTGGCCCGGCTCTTTGCTGGGGGCGTCGCGTTCGATCAGGTTGATCCAGTCGAGTGAGCGCAAATACTCGCTGCTGGCGTCCGCCGAATCGTTATCGACCACCCAGACCGGGATTCCGGCTTTTCGTGCAGGCTCGCGTAACAGGTCCAGGCAGATCCTGGTCAAATCAAGGGTTTTGTAATTCACCAGAACGATGCTGAACGGAGGTTTTGCCATCTTCGAAATGCTCGACTAACCGAAAGTGTCGAAGATTAAACAGGCAACCTTAGCCCAAGCTTAATTTCACACCTCGACGACAAAGCACCGATTGTGGCGAGGGAGCTTGCTCCCGCTGGGGCGCGAAGCGGCCCCAAAAAAGTGGGCCAGCTGCGCAGTCCAGCGGGAGCAAGCTCCCTCGCCACAGGTACGGTGTTTGTCCTCCAGGACTTTTTGAGTGAAGTGCGGTTTACGGTTTGGCCTGGCTTTTCATCTTCTCTTCGATTTTCGCGTCTACCGCAGCGCGGATCTGGTCAATGCTGAAGCTCGCGGGTTTCTGGCTCGGCGGGTATTCGATGAAGGTTTGCAGGAAGCGCGCAGCCTTGGCCACGCCGGCGGCCAGCAGGTAGGAGTTTTTCACGAGCCAGTCGTTGTACTGATCCGAGACCAGGTCAGCCCGCTCATAGGGGTCCATGCGCAGGTTGAACAGCTTGGGCACGCGCAGCGGCACGAAGGGGCTGCTCCACACTGCAAAGCCGCCGGGTTCGCGCTGTTCGGCGAACACCACTTTCCAGTTGTCGAAGCGCATGGAGACCAGCACGCCGTCGTCGTTGAAGTAGTAGAACTCGCGGCGCTCACCCTTGGGTGCTTGGCCGGTCAGGTATGGCAACTGGTTGTAGCCGTCCAGGTGCACCTTGAAGCTGGTGCCGCCCGAGGTGGGTGCCCAACCCTTGAGCAGTTTGTCCTTCACCTCGGTATCGCCCGCCGCGGCGAGCAGGGTAGGGAACCAGTCCATGCCCGAGAATATCTCGTTGGACACTTCACCGGCCTTGATCTTGCCCGGCCAGCGCACGATTGCCGGCACCCGGTACGCGCCTTCCCAGTTGGAGTTTTTCTCGTTACGGAACGGCGTGGTCGCCGCGTCCGGCCAGGAGAACTGGTTCGGGCCGTTGTCGGTGGTGTAGACGACGATGGTGTTGTCGGCGATCTTCAGGTCGTCGAGGGTCTGCAGCAGTTTGCCGACGTCGCCGTCGTGTTCGAGCATGCCGTCGGCGTACTCGTTGCCGGGCATGCCGCTCTGGCCCTTGATCGATTCGCGCACGTGGGTGAACACGTGCATGCGCGTGGTGTTCATCCAGACGAAGAAAGGCTTGTCCGACTTGGCCTGTTTCTCGATGAACGCTTGCGCGGCCGCCGTGGTTTCGTCGTCGATGGTTTCCATGCGCTTGGTGGTCAGCGCGCCGGTGTCTTCGATCTTGCCGTCGGCGTAGCTGTGGATCACGCCCCGTGGGGTGCGGGATTTGACGAAGTCCGGGTCATCCTTGGGCCAGTACGGGCGCTCGGGTTCTTCTTCGGCGTTGAGGTGATACAGGTTGCCGAAGAACTCGTCGAAACCGTGGTTGGTCGGCAGGTATTCGTCGCGATCACCGAGGTGGTTCTTGCCGAACTGGCCGGTGGCGTAGCCCTGGGACTTGAGGGCCTGGGCGAGGGTGATGTCGCGCTTCTGAATGCCGATGGGTGCACCCGGCACGCCGACTTTAGTCAGGCCGGTGCGCAGCGGTGACTGGCCGGTGATGAACGACGAGCGCCCGGCGGTGCAGCTGTTTTCCGCGTAGTAGTCGGTGAACAGCATGCCTTCGTGGGCGATGCGGTCGATGTTCGGGGTCTTGTAGCCGACCACGCCCATGGAATAGGCGCTGATGTTGGTCTGGCCGATGTCATCGCCGAAGATCACCAGGATGTTGGGTTTGTCAGCGGCATTCGCCGCGATTGCCATGACCGTTGTCGCCATGAAGGCGAGTTTCGGCAGCCACTTTTTTATGCGAGTCATCTGACTGGCTCCTTGTTGACGGGCGTCGCGCAGGGCGACCGATCCCGATGTTCAAGGGTTGCCCGCGACGACACGCCACCCAAATCAGGTGGCACACATCCCTTGTAGGAGTTGGCTTGCCAGCGATGAGGCCCGAAAGATCGCTGCACAATTCAAGGCCGCCATCGCGAGCAAGCCGCCTCCTACGTCTGTTCAGATATTGCGGTTGTCGACGTGCAGCACCGCGCCGGTGACGCTGGCACCGGCGCCGCTGGCCAGCAACAACAAGGGGCCGTTGAGCTCTTGCAGCCCTGCGTCCTTGCCGCGTCCGGCGGCAATCACGTTGACCCGAATCCGGTGCGGCGTCAGCGACTGGGCCATGGCCCGGCTCATGCGGATCAGGCTGCTGTTGGCGCGCAAACACGGGTTGGGCTCGCTGATCGGGCGCGGTGGCGGGTCGATGTTGACGATGCTGCCGCCACGCTCGGCCTTGATCATGTGCCGGCTGGTGCAATGGACCAGGTGGTTGTTGCGCGCCAAATGTTCGCGCTCGGCGCTGTTGTTGATCAGCACATCGACGCTGCCGAAGCGCTCCTCGACGGCATCGAGTGCCGCCTCGATGCTGGGACGGCGGGTGCTGTCGAGGCTGACGATCAGCACTTCGCCGCCATCCCAGCGCAGGTCGGCTTGTAACTGCTCAAGCTGCGCAGGACATTGCGCGCCGAGGGCCACCCGGGCGCCTGCGAGGCTGATCAGCCGGGCGAAATGGGCACCGAGTTGCGTGGTGGCATCGGCCACCAGCACGGTTTTACCGGCCATGGAAAAGGGTTGCATGAGGTCGCTCATGAAACGGCCTCCAGTGGCGCGGCGCGGCGGGTAATGGCCGCACGGCGCACGGGTGTGCGAGGTGATGCGATGGGCATGGCGCCGAGCATTTTCAGCACCAGTTCCGAGTAATGGCGGATGACGTCGTCGATGCTCCAGCGGCCATCGGCCTGATACCAGACACAGGCGTGGGTGAGCATGTTGAACAGGGTCCGGGCCATCAATTTCGGTTCGGCGCAGCTCAGCGAACCTTCCCGAATGCCTTGTTCGAGTAGGTCTTGCAGGTCTTTGAGGTACACCCGGCGGGCCTGGCGCACCAGGGCCAGGGACTCTTCGTCCAGGCTCCGGTATTCCAGGTTGCCGAGTACTGCCTGGTCCTGATGTTCCAGGTGATAGCGCACATGGCAGGCCACGAAAGCGCGGAGTTTGCCATCGGCACGCGCTAAGGCAGGGCGGCATCGAGCCCACTCCTGGGACATTGTCTCGAAGTATTCGAGGATCAGCTCCAGCAGCAACTCACCTTTGCCCTGGTAATAGAGGTACAGCGTCGAGGAGTTGATCCCCGATTCGGCAGCCAGCTGACGCAGGCTCATCGACCCGTAGCCGTTACGCGAGATCAGTTTGATGGCTGCCAGGCGGATGGTGCTTTCAGTCATGTTCATGGTGTGATCCTGCGGTCATCAAACTCAATCAGAGTTGTGGCGAAAGAGCTTTTGTGGCGAGGGGGCTTGCCCCCGTTCGGGTGCGAAGCACCCGCAGAACCGGACAATGAGATGCGTCAGAAAAAATGCGATTGCCGGGTTTGGGGGGCCGCTGCGCAGCCCAACGGGGGCAAGCCCCCTCGCCACAAGGATTGGTGCTTATCGGTTATTGCAGATTGCCCGCCACCGCGATGGTCTGCGCCGTGATGTAGTTCGACTCCGGCGAGCAGAACAGGTACACGGCGTCGGCCGCTTCCTGCACGGTGCCCGGACGGCCCAGCGGGTTGCGCTGGGCGAACGACTTGGCGGCTTCCGGGCTGATGCCGACGCGGATGTCACGGCCTTCGATGTTCACCGTGGCGCCGGCGTGGGCATCAGCCTTGGTCATGCGGGTTTCGATGAAACCGAAGGCCACGGCGTTGACGTTGACCTTGAAGCGGCCCCATTCGCGGGCCAGCGCGCGGGTCATGCCGATCACACCGGCCTTGGCCGAGGAATAGTTCATCTGCCCGGCGTTGCCGTTGAGAGCCGAAACCGACGAGATGTTCACCACTTTGCGGAACACTTCACGCTCGGCTGCCGCGTCCGCCAGGGCCTGGGCCTTGATGATCGGGTAGGCCGCACGCAGGATGCGGAATGGCGCGGTCATGTGGCAGTCGAGAATGGCGTACCACTGCTCGTCGCTCATCTTCTGGATCACGTCGTCCCAGGTGTAGCCGGCGTTGTTGACGATGATGTCGATGCTGCCGAAGTTGTCCATCGCGGTCTTCACGTAGCGGTCACCGAAGTCCGGGGCGCTGACGTTGCCGTGGCACACGGCGGCTTCGCCACCCATCTTGCGGATCAACTCAGCGGTCTCGTGGGCCGGATCGGCGTCCAGGTCGTTGATCACGATGCGCGCGCCTTCGCTCGCCAGTTTCAGGGCGATTTGCTGACCGATGCCACGACCGGAACCGGTGACCAGTGCGACTTTGCCTTCGAGTTTTGCCATGGGGTGTTGCTCCTCAATTCTTGGGTTTGTTTACAGAGCGATCACGGCGTCACCAACGATCTTGGTCTCGCCGTATTGGTTGGTGGTGCGCACTTCGACCTTGATCCGTTGCTCGCCTTCGATGTCGAAGCGCTCAACGACGGTGCCGGTGCAGTTGATCTGGTGGCCCAGGTGGGTAATGCCGAGAAAGCGCACGCCGAACTCGCGCAACTGGCGCTGATCGACCCACTGGGTCAGCAAGCGACCGAGGTAGGCCATCGACAACATGCCGTGGGCGAACACGTCGGGCATGCCGGCCTTGCGTGCGTAATCGGTGTCGATGTGAATGGCGTTGTGGTCGCCCGACGCGCCGGCAAACAGCCCCAGCGTGGTGCGGTTGATCGGCGGTATCGCCAGCGGTGGCAGGCTGTCGCCGATGTTGATTTTTTCCAGGCTAATCGCGTTCATCAGTGTTCTCCGCTTCAGCTGTTGCGCTGCACGAGCACGCTGCGCAGGTCCGCGACGTGCTCACCATGCTGGTTGGTGACTCGGGTTTCGCGCACCACGAATTCCAGCGCGCCGCCTTTTTTGTCGTAGATGTCGGCGATGCGCACATCGAAACGCAGGGTGTCGCCGGCATAGGCCATGCGGTGATAACGGAACGACTCTTCACCGTGCAGGATGCGCGCGGTGACGATGCCCAGTTCGTCGCGCCAGGCGTTGGACGGGATCTGGAACTCCAGCGAGAACAGGAAGGTTGGCGGCAGCGGCAGGGCTGGATGCCCGGCGTCGCGAGCGGCCTGCTCGTCGAAGTAGACCGGGTTGGTTTCCCCGGTGGCCTTGGCGAAGAAGCGCAGTTGCCCGGCTTCGGCGGTGACGAGGAAGGTGGGCAACTGCTTGCCGATGTGTTTTTTGTCGATCATCTGAATGACTCCCTGGATCGCTGGCCGTTTCAGTTTTTCTGGTACACGGTGACGACGCAGGCGCCGCCCAGGCCGAGGTTGTGTTGCACGGCGATGCGCGCGTTCTGCACCTGGCGTTGCTCGGCGGTGCCGCGCAACTGGTGGGTCAGCTCGTAGCACTGCGCAAGGCCGGTGGCGCCCAGCGGGTGGCCCTTGGAGAGCAGGCCGCCGGACGGGTTGGTCACCCATTGGCCGCCGTAGGTGTTGTCGCCGTCGTTGACCAGTTGCTCGGCGCCGCCTTCGGCACACAGGCCGAGGCCTTCGTAGGTCAGCAGTTCGTTCTGCGCAAAGCAGTCGTGCAGTTCGATCACGTTGATGTCTTCCGGGCCGATGCCGGCCTGGTTGTAGGCGATATCAGCAGCCATGCGCGTCATGTCGAAACCGACCACGCGGATCATGTCCTTGGCGTCGTAGGTGCTCGGCAGGTCGGTGGTCAGGGCCTGGCCGGCCATCAGCACGTCGGTGCGCAGGCCATGCTTTTTCGCGAAGGCCTCGGACACCACGATGCTCGCGGCGGCGCCGCAGGTCGGCGGGCAGGCCATCAGGCGCGTCAACACGCCTTCCCAGAGCATCGGCGCGGCCAGCACTTCTTCGGTGCTGACCACGTTGCGGAACACGGCCAGCGGGTTGTTGGCCGCGTGACGGCTGGCCTTGGCGCGGATCTTGGCGAAGGTTTCCAGGCGGGTGCCGTACTTCTGCATGTGCGCGTAGCCGGCGCCGGCGAACTGGCGGATGGCGGTCGGCAGGTCGGGCATGCCCACCAGTTCGTTGGTCAGCTTGAGGGCGCGTTCGGTGGCCGGGGCGCGGTCGGTCCAGGCGGATTTCAGCGCACCCGGATTCATTTGTTCGAAGCCGAATGCCAGGGCGCAGTCCACCGCACCGCTGGCCACGGCCTGACGAGCCAGGAACAGCGCGCTGGAACCGGTGGCGCAGTTGTTGTTGACGTTGACCAGTGGGATGCCGGTCATGCCGACGCGGTACAGGGCTTTCTGGCCGCAGGTGGAGTCGCCGTAGACGTAACCGGCGTAGGCCTGCTGGATGTCACTGAAGTCCAGGCCGCAATCGGCCAGGGCCAGGCGAATCGCCTGCTCACCCATGATGTCGTAGGGCTCGTTGGTCCCC
Organism: Pseudomonas sp. P5_109; assembly: GCF_034009455.1. Lineage (NCBI taxonomy): Bacteria > Pseudomonadati > Pseudomonadota > Gammaproteobacteria > Pseudomonadales > Pseudomonadaceae > Pseudomonas > Pseudomonas sp. P5_109. The sequence goes on along the minus strand of NZ_CP125380.1, from coordinate 4,223,745 downwards.
GGTTTCTTGAACTGGATCATGCCGACGCCAGCAACGAACACTTTATTGCTCATCGTTGTTTTCCTTGTTGTTTGAGAGATTCAGAGCTTGCGCGCGATCATTTCGCGCATGACTTCACTGGTGCCGCCGTAGATGCGGTTGACGCGCATGTCGACGAACGCGCGGGCGATCGGGTACTCCATCATGTAGCCGTAGCCGCCGTGCAACTGGACCATGTCGTCGATGCATTTCCACACGGTTTCGGTGGTGTGCAGCTTGGCGATGGCGGCTTCTTCGAGGGTCAGCCGGCGACGCATGTGTTCGCCCAGGTAGTAGTCGACCATCACCCGCAGGGCGGTGGCCTGGGCCTTGATGTCGGCGAGCTTGAATTTGCTGTTCTGGAAGTCCCACACGGTCTGGTTGAAGGCCTTGCGGTCCTTTACGTACTCGATGGTTTGCTCAAGCAGGCGCTCCAGCTTGGCGGCGGCGGAGACCGCGATGGAAAAACGTTCTTGCGGTAGTTCGCCCATCAGGTAGGTGAAGCCCAGGCCTTCCTCGCCCAGGCGGTTACCGACCGGCACGCGGACGTTGTCGAAGAACAGCTCGGCGGTGTCCTGGGCGTGCTGGCCGACCTTTTCCAGCTTGCGGCCATGCTTGAAACCGGCGCGGCTGGTCTCCACGGCAATCAGGCTGATGCCCTTGGCGCCAGCGGCCGGGTCGGTCTTGCACACGACGATCACCAGGTCGGCGGTCAGGCCGTTGCTGATGAAGGTCTTGCTGCCATTGATCACGTACTCGTCACCCTCGCGCACGGCGCTGGTGCGCACGGCCTTGAGGTCGCTGCCGGTGCCGGGTTCGGTCATGGCGATGGCGAGGATGATTTCGCCTGAGCAGATGCCTGGCAGCCACTTTTGCTTTTGCTCTTCATTGCCGCAGCGATTGATGTATGGGGCGATCACGTCGGAGTGCATGCCGAAGTAGGCACCGCTCACGCCGGCCCGGGCGAACTCTTCGTTGAACACCGCACAGTGGCCGAAGTCGCCGCCGCCACCGCCGTACTCGGTGGGCAGGGTGATGCCGAGCAGACCTTCGCGACCGGCCTTGAGCCAGGTTTCCCGGTCGACCTGGCCGGCCTTGTCCCAGGCCGCCTGGCGCGGCAGGCATTCACGCTCGAAAAAACGGCGCACGGTGGTGCGGAACATCTCATGGTCGTCGCGGAAAACGGTTCGGGCGATGTGCACGCAAGACTCCTCAAAGATAGCGGGCCGGCATTGGGCCAAGCGCCTGTGATTTGAGGGTTACGATAGGTGGGGGGCCGCGAGCGAACGCCACCCGAGGTGGGTGGCGGGCGGAAATTCAGAAGAACAGAGCGCGTAGTCCTGTAGGAGCGAGCTTGCTCGCGATGAACTCAAGGACACCGCGTTCATTCTGCGAGGGCGCGTTATCGTTGACGTCCATCGCGAGCAGGCTCGCTCCTACAGAGTGCTCTACAGGCCGGTATCGCTTTGCGATTCCAGATCCCGCACCCGCGCCACCGCTTCATCGCGGCTGCTGACGCCGAGCTTGCTGTAGATATGGCTCAGGTGCCATTTCACGGTTTCCGGGGACAGCCCCAGGGCGCGGGCGATTTTCTTGTTGGGCAGGGCCTGGGCCAGCAGGCGCACGACTTCGATTTCGCGCTCGCTCAGTGGCTCGATTCCGGCCGCCAGTGGTTTGCTGGTGGTCGCTGTCGCCGGCTTGGCCTTCGAGACCGTCGGGGCCGTGGCCTCGGCCGCCTGCAGGCGCTCGACGTAAAACGCCAGCACCGGGTCCAGGGCTTCACGGCTGGCGATATCGCCGATCAGTTTCAATGCATTCGGATGGGCGTCGAGCAGGCTGCGCACCAGGCCGAAGCGTTGGCCCCGGCGCAAGGCTTCCATGACCTTGTCCCGCGCCTGCTCATGGCGGCCCCGTTCGGTCTCGATCACCGCACTGAGCACCATCAGGCGTACCGTCCCAAGTTGGCGGCGGTGTTTTTCACACGTCTCGATCAACTGTTCGATGCGGATGGAGGCTCCGTCCAGGTCGCCCTGGGCGAGTTGCCAGCGAGCGCGGGCGTTCTCGGCCAGGATGTGGATTTCCTTGAGCGCCGTGTGCCCGGCATCCGGGTAACGCGCGTCGATGGCTTCCAGGCGCGCCAGCTTGGCCTGGGCTTGTGCGCTCTCCCCGAGAATCAGCAGCCAGCGCACCTGCCAGGTCAGGCAGTAGGCTTGCAGGCGCTCCAGGCCGAGTTTGATCGCGTACTCATCCAGGCGCTCGACAAACGCCAGGGCCTCCTGCTGGTTGCCCGCCAGCCATTGCACATTCCACAGCACTTGCAGCACACGCAGCACGGAATCGGGAATCGAAATCCGTTCGAGGATGTCGATCCAGCCCGAGAGCATGTTGAATGCGGCGTCGACATCGTTGGTCTCGTACAGCACCTCACCGAGCAGCGCGGCGGAGAGGTAGGTCGCGTCGGCACCGGCCTTGCCGCACTGGTTGGCCTCATGCAGCACGTCACGGTAAACCCGTTCCGCCTGGGTCATCTGGCCTTCGAGGGCCAGGCTCAAGCCAATCATGCAACGACCCTGAAGGCTGCCGGCGGTGGTCCCCAGCAGCGGCTGGCCATTGATCAGCAGGTTCGGGCGGTCGAGTTGTACCTGCCGGGCCTTTTCGTATTCGCCACGATGCATGTACAGCCAGGACAGGATGTTGGCGCAGGAACCGATGGCCACGCTGTTGCTGCCCGGCGGCGGGTTGAGCAATTGCGGCAGGACCGTCATGGCCGCGTCGGTGTCATCGCGTTGCAGGGCGAGGGAGGCGCGCAGCAGCGAGATCATGAAGCGGTCATGCACTTCGCTCTCGGGAACGTCGCGGAACAGTTGTTCGAGGCTGGCGGTGCAGGCCGCGAAATCCCGGGCATACAGCTGCATCCGCGTCTTCAGGATGCGCAGCTTGATCCGGGCCTGGACCTGCTCGACCGGCAACAGCCGCACCAGCTCGATCAACATGCGCAGGTCACCATGGGCGTACAGCGCTTCGGCGTGTTGTTCCACCAGGTCGGCGGCGGCAGCCGGGTCGCCGCCCATGACTGCATGGTGCACCGCTTCATCCAGGTGATTGTGCTCGCGGAACCAGTTCCATGCCCGCACGTGCACCGCTTGTTGCTCGGCCTTGCTGCGCGAGTCGAAATACTTGAGCAGGGTTTCGCGCAGCAATGGGTGCAGGCGATACCAGGTTTCACGCTCGGCGCTGTCGACCGGGATCAGGAACAGGTTGTCCCGCTCCAGCCGCGCCAGCAGCGCATTGGCGTCGTCGACCGCTTGCGGGTGACCGCTCAAGGCGGCGCACAACGAGGCGCAGAAGCGGTTGCACACGGCCATGAGCAGCAGCAGGTCGAGGTCGGTTGGCGACAGGTGGGACAGTACTTCGATTTCAAAGAACCGGGCGAAGGCCTGATTGTCCCGTAGCTCTGTTTGCACCGACGTGGTGTCCGTGACGGCGGGCGGGCGGTTCTTTTTGCGGCTGACGGCGAGCAGTTGCAGGCCGGCGACCCAGCCATCGGTCAGCTCGTGCATGAGCTTGGCGTCGCGGGCGTTGATCTCGCCCAACTGCGCCTTGAGGAACTGTTCAGACTCAACCGGGGTGAAGCGCAAGTCCCGCAGGTTCAGCTCCAGCACCAGCTCCTGGCTGCGCAACCGCGCCAGGGACAATGGCACGGCACTGCGCGACACCACCGCCAGATGCAGGTTGGCCGGGGCGTAGTCGATCAGCCATTGCAGGGCCTGGTGAATGCCCACGTCGGTGAGGTGGTGCAGGTCATCGAGGACCAGCACCAGTTCGCGGCCCCGGCTGGCAATGCTGCGCACCAGGGTGATGACGGTGCGCTCCACGGCTTCGCTGTCGATGCCGCGACCTTCCAGTTGCGTGGCTTCACGCACGAGCAGCGGGTCGATCTGGCCGAGGCTTGCCAGCAGATAGTCAAGAAAGCGCGTCAGTTCGTTGTCATCCGCCGACAGCGTCAGCCACGCCACGTCGAACCCCAACGGCAACAGCGCCTGGCGCCAGGCAATCAGGGTCGAGGTCTTGCCGCAGCCGGCCGGCCCCTTGAGCACGATGCAACGCAGGCGGCGGGCCTTGAGCATTTGATCCTGCAGGCGCTCGCGGGAAATCAGGCGTCCGGCGCTGCGCGGCGGAATCAGTTTGGTGCTGACGATCGGGGACTGTGTCGGATTCAAGACCTGGCTCGCGATAGTGTCCGATGCATTGGACTTGCGGTGTTTGTCCATGGGGCTGTCCGAATCATTTTTGTTTTAAGAGGGCACGAATCCACTCGAGTGTAACCCAGAGCCCGCCAGTCATGACCCTGACTTGTGCATCCACCACCCGATGCGGGTGGTCGTCGGCGAATCACGGATTGATCTACTGGACGGCATAACAACAGGAGTGCCGCGTGGCGCTCCATCAAAACCGCGGAGCAGCAGTGGAGCGCAGGAGTTAGCCCATGGCCATTCAGTTCAAGATCATCGATCACGTGGCACTGATCACGCTCGATGCGCAACAGTCGAACAATGCGCTGAGCGCCAGCGACCTGACGCACCTGCGCAAGACCCTGGGTGCCTGCCAGGATGACGAGCAGGTGCGGGTCATCGTCCTGACCGGTGCCGGTGAGCGCGCGTTCTGCAGCGGTGCCAGCCACAAGGAATCGCTGCTGGCGGCATCCGGTTTTGTCGCCGGTACCCTCAAAAGCCGCGAGACCGAAGCCGAGGAGGGCGGCTACAGCCGGCTGTTCGACCTCAGCGACCTGGACATCTGGAAACCGGTGATTGCCGCCATCAATGGTGCTTGCCTGGGCGGCGGACTTGAGCTGGCGCTGCAATGCGATCTGCGCATCGCGTCGATCGGCGCCACGTTCGGGCTGCCCGAAGTGTGCGACGCGACCATTCCGGCTGCCGGTGGCGTGCAGTACTTGCTGCGGGCGATTCCAGCGGCCCACGCCATGAAAATGGCCCTGACCGGGGAGTCGATCAACGCCGAGGAGGCCTTGACGATTGGCTTGATCATCGAGCGCCTGCCCCAGGACCGTGTCCTGCCGGCGGCCCTGGCCCTGGCCGAACGCATTGCCGCCAACGGCCCGCTGGCGGTGCAGTCGATCAAGCGCCTGGCCCTGCAGACCGCCCACCTGGCCCCCCGGGACTTCGTCACCCAGGCCCATCTGCATTGGGGCCTGCTGCGCGACAGCGAGGATCACAACGAAGGGCGCATGGCCCAGGTCGAGCAACGTCTACCGAAATACACCGGCACCTGATCCGCAGCGTCGCGTTCGTTACCTGACAACAATAATTCACAGGAGCACCTCATGTATCTGACCCAAGGCCTGCATCGCATGCTGCAGCAAAGCCCTCATGCCCTGGCGACGGTCTTTCGCGACCGCCGCCGCACCTATGCCGAACAGGCCGACCGGGTGGCGCGCCTCGCCGGGGCCTTGCAGCAACTGGGCATGCACACCGGCGACCGCGTCGGCCTGCTGGGCCTGAACTCCGACCGCTTCCTCGAGTATTTCCTCGCGACCTGGTGGGGCGGCGGCGTGGTCAACCCGGTGAACATTCGCTGGAGCGTGCCGGAAATCGTTTATTCGCTGGACGACTGCGACACGCGCATCCTGCTGATCGACGACACCTTCCTGCCCATGGCCGAGGGCATCGCCAGCAGCGCCAAAGTGCGGCCGTTGCTGATTCACATCGGTGACGGGCCATTGCCGCAGGGCATGCTGTCGTACGAACAGCTGATCCGTGACGCCACGCCCGTGGACGACGCCTTTCGTGGCGGCGACGACCTGGCGAGCATCATGTACACCGGCGGCACCACTGGCCGGCCGAAGGGCGTGATGCAGTCGCACATGAACCTGTGGTCGGCCGCCGTGGCCCGTGCGGCCGATGTGCCAGTGCCGACGGACGCCCTGACCCTGCACATCGCGCCAATGTTCCACCTGGCGGCACTGTCACGGGTGATCCTGATTTCCCTACTGGGTCTGCCGAGCATTTTCGTCCCGGCCTTCGATGCGCTGGACGTGATGCGCACCATCGAGCGCGAGCGCATCACCGAAATACTGATCGTGCCGACCATGCTGCAAGCGCTGATCATGCACCCCGATTTCGCCAAGCATGACCTGAGTTCCCTGCAAAGCCTGACTTATGGCGCCTCGCCGATTGCCGTGCCCTTGCTCGAACTGGCCCTGAAAGCCTTGCCGAACGTCGAGTTCACCCAGGGCTACGGCATGACGGAAGCGGCGCCGCCGATTTCCGCCAACGGTCCGGAGAACCACAGCGCCGAGGGCATTGCCAATGGTCGCCTGCGCTCGGCCGGGCGGCCGGGGCTGGGCGTCACGGTGCGCATCGTCGACGAAAATGACAACGAAGTGCCATGCGGTACTGTCGGCGAAGTGGTGGTGCGTGGCCCGAACATCATGCTCGGCTATTGGAACAATCCCGAAGAAACCGCCAAGGCCTTGCGCGGCGGCTGGATGCACACCGGTGACGGCGCCTACATGGACGCGGATGGCTTTATCTACATCGTCGACCGCTTCAAGGACATGATCGTCAGCGGTGGCGAGAACGTGTATTCCGGCGAAGTGGAAAGCGCTATCGCCAGCCACCCGGCGGTCGCCGCCTGTGCGGTGATCGGCATTCCCTGTGCCCAGTGGGGCGAAGCCGTGCACGCGGTGGTGGTGCTCAAGCCGGATAACGAGGTGGCAAGCACCCAGATCATCGAACACTGCCGTCGCCAGATTGCCGGCTACAAGACCCCGAAATCCGTGGAGTTCCGTACGGCGTTGCCGCTGTCCGGCGCGGGCAAGGTGCTCAAGCGCGATCTGCGCGAACCGTTCTGGGCCGGTAAAGACCGGGGCGTGAGCTGACAGCATGTACATGACCCAATGCCTGCAACGCACCCTGCAACAGGACCCGGAACACCTCGCCACTATCTTCGGTGACCGCCGTCAGACCTATCGCGAATTTGGCGAGCGCGTCGCGCGCCTGGCGGGGGCCTTGCAGACACTGGGCATGGCGGCCGGTGACCGGGTGGGCATGCTCGCGCTCAATTCCGACCGCTACCTGGAATACATCATGGGCGTGTGGTGGGGCGGCGGGGTGCTCAACCCGGTGAATGTGCGCTGGAGTGTGCCGGAGATTGTCTATTCGCTGGACGATTGCAGCACCGGCATCCTCATCGTCGACGAACACTTCACTGCGCTGGCCGAAGGCATTTGCGCCAGGGCGCGTCGTGCGCCGCTGTTGATTTACGCGGGGGACGGTGACGTGCCGGCCGGCATGCTGGGTTTCGAGCAACTGATTGCCGAATCCGCGCCGGTCGAGGACGCCGGGCGCGGCGGTGAAGACCTCGCCTGCATCATGTACACCGGCGGCACCACCGGGTTTCCCAAGGGGGTGATGCAGTCGCACCTGAACCTGTGGTCGGCGTGCATGCCACGCATGGTGGACATGCCGCCGATCCGCGACGGCCTGCTGATGCATGTCGCGCCGCTGTTCCATGTCGCCGGCATGGCCCGAGCGTTGATCCAGTTTCTGGCCGGCGAAAGTCATGTGCTGGTGTCGAGTTTCGATCCGCTGCAGACGTTGCAGATGATCGAGCGCGAACGGGTCACCGAGACGTTGCTGGTGCCGACCATGATCCTCGCGCTGTTGGCTCATCCCGACTTCGCCAATTATGACCTGAGCAGCTTGAAGCGCCTGACCTACGGCGCATCACCGAGTGCCGGGGATATGGTCGAGCAAGTGCTGGCGAAACTGCCGGACATCGAGCTGTCACATTCCTACGGCCTGACCGAGGCCTGCCCTGTGGTGTCGAGCAACCTGCCATGCAACCACACGCCAGAGGCGCGCATCAGCGGCCTTTCACGCTCGGTGGGGCGTGGCGGCCTGGGCGTCAATGTGAAGATTGTCGACCCGCAAGGCCAGGAGGTTCCGCGCGGCACGGTAGGCGAGATCGTCGTGCGCGGGGCGAACATCATGCAGGGCTACTGGAACAAACCCGAGGAAACCGCCAGGGCGTTGCGCGAGGGTTGGCTGTACACCGGCGATGCGGCGTGGATGGACGAGCAGGGCTATCTGTACATTGTCGATCGCTTGAAGGACATGATCGTCAGTGGTGGGGAAAATGTTTACTCGGCGGAAGTCGAGAATGTCCTCGCGCGGCACCCGGCCGTGGCGATGTCCGCGGTGATCGGTATTCCCCATGCGCAGTGGGGCGAGGCGGTGCATGCGGTGGTGGTGCGCAAACCGGGTGCCCGGGTCGATGAAGAGCAACTGCGCCTGCATTGCCGCGAATTCATCGCGGGCTACAAGTGCCCCAAGAGCGTGGAGTTCCGCGATGAACTGCCGCTGTCGGCGGCCGGCAAAGTCCTCAAGCGCGAACTGCGTATGTAGGAGCGAGCTTGCTCGCGATGGACGTCAACGAAAACGCGTACTGCCTGAATTGACGCGTCGTCCTTGCGTCCATCGCGAGCAAGCTCGCTCCTACAGGGAGCCGTGTTTCAAACCTTCTATTTCGCTACCCGATCCGGGTGGCTTCACCACCCACCCGCATCAATACAGTGGACTCACGAACCAGGCGCTTGTCTGCCTGGCAATCCACTGGAGATTCCGATGCACATCAACCGTACCGTCTACCGTGAAGACCACGAAATGCTGCGTGAAACCGCGCGCCGTTTCTTCGAGCGTGAATGCCTGCCCAAGCAGGCGCAGTGGGACGAGGCCGGGCAGGTCGATCGGGAAACCTGGCTCAAGGCCGGGCGCCACAACCTGTTGTGCCTCACCGTACCGACCGAATACGGCGGTGGCGGCGGTGACTTCGGGCACTCGGCGGTGCTGATCGAAGAGCTCTATCGCTCCGGGGTCTCGGGCTGGAGCCTGGGCGTGCATTCGGACATCGTCGCGCCGTACATCGTGCGCCTGGGCACCGAGGAGCAGAAGCAGCAATGGCTGCCGAAAATCTGCTCCGGCGAAACCGTGCTGGCGGTGGCCATGACCGAACCGGGCACCGGCTCCGACCTCAAGGCGATCCGCACCACCGCCGTGCGCGACGGTGACGAATGGGTGATCAACGGCAGCAAGACCTTCATCAGCAACGGCCTGACCTGCGACATGGTCGTGGTGGTGTGCAAGACCGACCCGAGCGCGGGCGCCAAGGGTTGCAGCCTGATCATGGTCGAGTGCAATCGCGAAGGCTTCCGTCGCGGGCGCAAGCTGGAGAAGGTCGGCCAGCACGCGGCCGACACCGCCGAGCTGTTCTTCGACGACGTGCGTGTGCCAGTCGGCAACCTGCTCGGTGAGGAAAACAAGGGCTTCATGCACCTGATGGAAGAGCTGCCGCAAGAGCGCCTGGTGATCGCCCTGTACAGCGCCGCCAAACTCGAACGCCTGCTGGAGCAGACCGTCGAGTACGTCAAGGATCGCAAGGCCTTCAACCAGACCGTCTGGGACTTCCAGAACACCAAGTTCAAGCTCGCCGACATCAAGGCCAAGGCCACCGCCGTGCGCCTGACCATCGACCACTACATCGCCGAACACATGCGCCGGCGCCTGACCGTGCAGGAATCGGCGATCGCCAAGCTGTACGCCACCGAGACGCTTTGGCAATGCATCGACGACATGGTCCAGCTGCACGGCGGCTACGGCTACATGCTCGAGTACCCGATTGCCCGCGCCTTCGTCGACATGCGCGTGACGCGCATCTTCGGTGGCACCAGTGAAGTGCTGCGCGAACTGATCGCGCGCCAGTTGTGATCCTTCCCCCTCATTTCCAGGTGACACCATGAGCGAAAAAGTACTGGTTGCCGGCGTCGGCATGATCCCTTTCCGCAAGCCCAGCGACAGCCCGAGCTATGTGCAGATGGGGGCCGAAGCGGTGCGTCGCGCCCTGGCCGATGCCGGCATCGACTACAACCTGGTGCAGGAGGTGTACGCCGGTTACGTCTACGGCGACTCCACCTGCGGGCAGACCGTGCTGTACGAAGTGGGCATGACCGGGATTCCGGTGGTCAACGTCAACAACAACTGTGCCACCGGTTCCACGGCGCTGTACCTGGCGCGCAAGGCCATCGAAACAGGTTCGGCCGATTGCGTATTGGCGGTGGGTTTCGAGCAGATGCAGGCCGGCGCGTTGAAGTCTCACTGGGACGACCGCCCGCCAACCCGTGAGCGTTTCCTGCCGATCCTGCGCGGCCTGACTGCCGACATGGACGGCATGCCCCAGGCGATCCGCACCTTCGGCGGTGCCGGGCGCGAGTACATGGACAAATACGGCACCCGCATGGAGACCTTCGCCGCTGTGCGCGCCAAGGCCAGCCGGCATGCCGCCAACAACCCGCTCGCCTTGTTTCGCAAGGTGCTCAGCGTCGAAGACGTGATGAACGACCCGGTGATTCTGCCAGGCGTGATGACCCGCCTGATGGCCTGCCCGCCAACCTGCGGTGGCGCGGCGGCGATCCTGGTGTCCGAGCGTTTTGCCAAGAAGCATGGCCTGCGCCGCGACGTGGAAATCGTCGCCCAGGCGATGACCACCGACACCCCCGAATCCTTCAATTTCGAAAAACCCTCGATGCTCGATTGGGTCGGCACCCACATGACCCACGCCGCCGTGGGCCAGGTCTACGAGAAGGCCGGCGTCGGCCCGCAAGACATCGATGTCTGCGAGCTGCATGACTGCTTCGCCCAGAACGAAGTGATCTGCTACGAGTCGCTGGGTTTCTGCCCCGAGGGCGGCGCCGAGAAGTTCGTCATGGACGGCGACAACACCTACGGCGGACAGACCGTGATCAACCCGTCCGGCGGCCTGCTTTCCAAGGGCCATCCCTTGGGCGCCACCGGCCTGGCGCAGTGCTACGAGCTGACCCAGCAATTGCGCGGCAATGCCGAGCAGCGCCAGGTCGACGGTGCACGCCTGGCCATGGCGCACAACCTCGGCCTGGGGGGGGCCTGCGTGGTGACGCTGTACGGAAAAACCGGCGGGTGAATGTCACCGAGCGTAACGCCCGGCGAGCACTGCGCTCACCGGGCTGTTACGTCGGACCCAACCCGGCGAACAACACCGTTTCAAATCACCCGTTCGGGTGTGAGGAGCGGACCAGAGCCCCACTAGCATGGGCTCTCCAACACTTAATCCTTAACCGGAGAAACCGCATGACAACAAAAACAATGCGCGGAGTCTTCCAGCCGAGTCTGCTGGCCGTCGCTGTGATGGTTGCCGCTTGCGCGAGCAATCAGGCTCACGCTGTTGATTTCAACATCGGGGAAATCCAGGGAAATTTCGATTCGTCGCTGTCGATCGGTGCGAGCTGGTCGACGGCTGATCCAGACAAGCAATTCATCTCCAACTTCAACTCCCAGGGTGTCACCGGCGGCAAGTCCTCGTCCCGGACCACCGATGACAATCGCCTGAACTTCAAGAAGGGTGAGACCTTCTCGAAGATCTTCAAGGGCGTGCATGACCTGGAGCTGAAGTACGGCGACAGCGGCGCCTTCGTGCGCGGCAAGTACTGGTACGACTTCGAGCTGATGGACGAGAGCCGTCCGTTCTATGACATCAACGACTCAGGACGCGACCGTGCGGCCAAGTCGTCCGGCGCGATGTTCCTCGACAGCTTCGTCTACCACAACTACACGATCGGCGATCAGGTCGGCAACGTGCGCCTGGGCAAGCAAGTGGTGAGCTGGGGCGAGAGTACCTTCATCGGCAACTCGATCAACAGCATCAACCCGATCGACGTCGCGGCACTGCGCCGCCCGGGCGCGGAAGTGAAGGAGGGCCTGATTCCGGTCAACCTGCTCTACGTGTCCCAGGGCTTGGCCGACAACATCACCGCCGAAGCGTTTTATCAGCTGCAATGGGACAAGTCGGTGGTGGACAACTGCGGCACGTTCTTCGGCAGCGACGGCGTACCCCAAGGCTGCGACGACCGCCTGGTGATCGCCGGTCTCGACCTGCCGCCGGGCGTGGCGAAGAACACCGGTGGCTTGGCAGCCATTGCCGCGGGCACCGATGACGCCTTCATTCCGCGCCTCAAAGACAACGATGCACGCGACAGCGGTCAGTACGGCCTGGCCTTGCGCTGGTACGTGCCAGAGGCCAATGACACCGAGTTCGGTGCCTACGCGATGAACTACCACAGTCGCAGCCCGTTCCTCAGTATCAACCAGATGAGCAACCCGGCCGGTGGCGTCGCTTCGGCGCGCAGTGCCCGCTACTTCATCGATTACCCGGAAGACATCCGCCTGTATGGCTTGAGCTTCCAGACCAACGTCGCCGGCGTCTCGCTCGGTGGCGAAGTCAGCTACCGGCCGAACATGCCGCTGCAACTGAACACCGCTGACCTGCTGTCTTCGGCAACCTTCGGTGCGACGTCGCCGCTGATCACCACCGGTTTCGCCGGACGTACCCTGGGCGGCGAGGTCAATGGCTACAAGCGCATGCCGGTGACCCAGGCACAGGTGACCGCCACGCAGTTCTTCGATCAGGTCTTCGGCGCCAGTCGCCTGACCCTGGTGGGCGAGGTGGGTTACAACAAGATCAACGGCCTGGGCAAGGCGGACGGCACGGACTTGCGCTTCGGTCGCAGCCCGGCCTTCGGTTCCGGTGAACTGCCGGGTGCTGTGGGTGCCGCCACTTGCCGTGGCACCGCAGCGGGCCTGCCCAACGCCAGCAACCCGGCGCAGGAATGCAACAACGATGGTTTCTACACCAGCAGCAGCTGGGGCTATCGCCTGCGCGGCAAGCTCGATTACCCGAACGTGATCGCCGGCATCAACCTGTCGCCGAACATCGCCTGGTCCCATGACGTCCAGGGCTACGGCCCGAACTTCGATGAAGGCTCCAAGGCGGTCAGCGTCGGTGTCGATGCCGACTACCAGAACACCTACACCGCCAGCCTCAGTTACACCAACTACTTCGGTGGCGATTTCAATACCAACGTCGACCGCGACTATGCCGCGCTGAGCTTCGGCGTGAATTTCTGATGCAACCCTGCCAGAGGAACCTGAACATGAACGCACGTTTAATGCTGCGCGCTGGCGCACTGAGTCTGTCATTGCTGGCCAGCGGTGTAATGGCCGCTGTTACCCCGCAGGAAGCCGCGCAACTGGGTACCACTCTGACGCCACTGGGCGCGCAGAAAGAGGGCAATGCCAACGGCAGCATTCCTGCCTGGACCGGTGGCCTCAAACCCGGTGCGGCGGCACTCGACAATGGTTTTCTCGGCGATCCGTTCGCCGGTGAAAAACCGCAGTTCGTGATCACGGCAGCCAACGTCGACCAGTACAAGGACAAGCTGACCCCCGGCCAGCTGGCGATGTTCAAGCGCTACCCGGACAGCTACAAGATCCCGGTGTTCAAGACCCAGCGCACCGCAGCCTCGCCGCAGAACATCTATGACATTGCCAAAAAGAGTGCGGTGACCACCGAACTGACCCCCGATGGCAACGGCCTGGAAAACTTCACCCAGACCCGCTATTACCCGTTCCCGATTCCAAAGAACGGTGTGGAGGTGTACTGGAACCACACCAACCGCTATCGCGGCGGCAACATGGAACGCATAGCGGCCCAGGCCGCTCCGCAAACCAACGGGTCTTATTCCATCGTCGAGTACGAGGACAAACTGGCCTTCCCGCAATTGATGGAAGGCGTCGATGCCGGGCAGGCCGACAATGTCCTGTACTACTACAAACAGGAAATCACCGCGCCGTCACGCATGGCCGGCAGCGTGATCCTGATCCACGAGACCATCGACCAGGTCAAGGAACCGCGCCTGGCGTGGGTCTACAACGCCGGTCAGCGCCGGGTGCGCCGTGCTCCGCAAGTGGCGTATGACGGGCCGGGCAACGGCTCCGACGGCATGCGCACCGCCGACAACACCGACATGATGAACGGCGCGCCGGATCGTTATGACTGGAAGCTGGTGGGCAAACAGGAACTGTACATCCCGTACAACAACTACAAGTTGCAATCGCCGAAGGTGAAATACGACGACATCATCAAGCCGGGGCACATCAACCAGGACCTGACGCGTTATGAGCTGCACCGCGTCTGGCACGTGCAGGCCACGCTGAAGCCGGGGCAGCGCCACGTGTACGCCAAGCGTGACATGTACTTCGACGAAGACACCTGGCAACTGGCCGAAGTCGATCACTACGACGGTCGTGGCCAGCTGTGGCGTGTCGCGGAAGGTTATGCGGTCAACGATTACGAGCGTGGTGCGTCGAACTTCGCCATGCTCGGCATCTACGACCTGATCGCCGGGCGCTACAACGTGTTGGCGATGACCAACCAGTCCAGGCATGCCACCACCTACGGCATGACCGCGAAAATGACCGACTTCACCCCGGCGGCGCTGCGCAACGACGGCATTCGCTGACCGCTTGTCCCGCTTCGCACAACGCCCTGCTTGCAGGGCGTTGTGCGTTGATACCCACCTGATGCGGGTGGCGCCTGAACAGCCGACTGGCCCAATGATGGAGTTCACTTTCCATCCATGAGGTCCGCCATGTTGGTGCCACGACCGCATCTGTGCGACGTACTCGAGAGCAAACCTTGCCGCTTGCAACTGCTTTGCGCGCCTGCCGGGTATGGCAAGACGTCGGTTTTGCAGGAGTATTTGCAGGGTGTCGCGACGGTGGGGCGGGTGGTGTGGGTGTCTTTGGGTGGGCAGCTTCAGACGCTGGAGCACTTCATTGCACGATTGGCGGGGGCGTTGGGGTTGGCGGTTGATACGGCGGCGGATGGGGTGCTGGCGTTTCTCGATTCAGGAGTGTCGGTGCCTGTTACACCCCTTTCGCGAGCAAGCCCGCTCCCACAGTTGACCGCGTTCCCCTGTGGGAGCGGGCTTGCTCGCGAAGAGGCCCTTGCTGACAGCGAAGATCTCAAGCTAAGCCTGATCTTCGACGACCTGCCGGCACAGCTGCCGCCAGACCTGAACCACTGGTTCGACCAACTCCTGTCCCTGAAAAAACCGCACCTGCAAGTGCTGGTCACCTGCCGTCAACGCCCGGACTGGAATTTGCCGCGCCTGATGCTGACCGGCCAACTGCTGGAGCTCGATGCCCGGCAACTGGCCCTGCGCCCCGACGAATTCGAATCGCTGATCGATGCCCTCGCGCCGCACACCGATGCACTGTCCAGGGAAAAGCTCTGGCATGAGACCGGCGGGTGGTGCGCCGGTGTTCGCCTGTCGCTTTCGGCTCCCTTGCTCGGTCAGTACCTTGAGCGTGAACTGCTGTCGCGGCTCAGTGAAGAGCAGCGCGAGGTCTTGTGTGGCCTCGCGCATTTGTCTCGGGTCAGTGCCGACCTCTGCGAACAGTTGTGGGAAGGCCAGCAGGGCGGTCGGGTGTTCGACAGCCTGCTGCACGGCCAGGCCTTTGTGTTCCCGATCGATCAACAACCTGGCTGGTTCCGGCTGCTACCCGTCGTAGCCCGGGTGCTACAGCAGCAGATGACCGGCCTGGCACTGAACCGCTTGCGCTTGCGAGCCTGCCAGTTGCTCAGCGTGCTGGGGCATGTCGACGATGCCGTCGAGCAGGCGTTATGCGCCGATCAGCCCGAGGTGGCGGCCAATTACATGGAGCGCTTGTGGCTGAGCTGGATCCTCGGCGAACGGCATCTGAACAAGCTGATGGACTGGCGCGAGCGTATCGAACCGCAATTGCTGCACAGCAGCCCGCGCCTGATTTACCTGTGTGCCAAGGCGTTGTTGTTCAGCGGGCGGCTGGACGAAGCCGGTGATTGCCTGATGCGACTCGGGCACTTTCTGCCGTTGGCCGATACGCGGCGCAACCAGCGCCTGCTGGCAAACTGGCAGGCCTTGTACGGCACCTTGCAGGCACAGCGCGGCCATGTCGATCCGGCGCGCCTGCATTGTCGTGCGGCCCTTGACTACCTGACGGCTGAGGATTGGCTGTCGGTGCTGTTGTGCCATTGCATCCTGGCACGCATCGCGATGGATGCCGGCGACCTCGTCGAGGCCCAGTCGCTGCTGGATCACTCGCTGGAGCTGGCCCGACGCCAGGGCAGCCATGAATCGGAGGTGCTGGTCAACGTCGACCGGGTGCGCTTGCTGATGCTTCAGGGGCAGTCGCGGCTCGCGCAATCGCTGGTGCGCAGCGAGCTCAACCGGTTGACCGTCAGTACGGGACAGCCTTATCCGTTGCGCGGTCGACTGTTGTTCCAGCAAGGCGAGTTGTTGTTGCAACAGGGCCACGTCAACGAAGCCGAGGTGGTGGTGCAGGCGGGGCTGTTGCAGGTTCGCGACTGTTGCGCGCCTTTTGTGCTCAACGCCTATCTGCTGTTATCGGAAATCGCCGCTCGCAGCCATGACCTGGAAAAGGCCCGCTGGCATTTGCATGAAGCCGAGCGGCGCATGCATTGGGGCAAGGTCCACGCGGCGTGCTACCAGGGGCCGATCGCGCGACAGCAAGCCAGGATCGCCGCCCGCGAGCAACCGGCCAACGACGACAAAGCCTCGCCTGCGCGCACGAGCGGCGTGCCGGATTACCAGGACGACCTGACACCGCGCGAGGTGTCGGTGCTCAAGTTGCTCGCCGAAGGCATGTCGGTACGCGAAGTTGGCAGCCGCTTGTTCATCTCGGAAAACACCGTGAAAACCCACGCCAAGAACATCAACGTCAAGCTCGGCGCATGCCGTCGCACCCAGGCGATCAACAGTGCCAAGGCCATGGGCATCCTGGCTTGAGTCCATCGACGTGACGCCACCCACCCGGTCCGGGTGGCGGCGCGGCGCCAGCGATGATCAACCATGCAGCCAGACCCTGCGCATCGCAGCCCCGCTGGTGGCCGCGTCCCGAAAAAAACAAGAGAGGTAGTGATGAGTGCCATCGAGCGTTCGACGAACTGTGAAATCCGCACGATCCTGGAAAAGCAAAGGGCGGCCTTCCTGGCCCGCGAACCCTATAGTTTCGAGGAGCGTTGTGAGTTGCTCGACCGGGCCATTGGTTTGCTGGTCGAACATGAGCAGGAAATCATCGACGCCCTGACCGCCGATTTCGGCCATCGCAGCCCCGGTTTCTCCAAGGGTAGTGAAGTGCTGTCGCCGTTGGCCACGCTCAAGCAGACCAAGGCCGAACTGGCGTCATGGATGCGCCCGGAACAACGTCAGGCCCGGGCCGGTGAAGCCTGGGTGCAGTATCAACCGCTCGGCGTGGTCGGCATCGTCACCGCGTGGAACGTGCCCGGCTACATGGTGTTCAGCGGGCTGGCCGGTGCTTTGGCCGCAGGCAACCGAGTGATGATCAAGCCGTCGGAATTCAATCCGCACACCTCGGCGCTGATCGCCAGGCTGATTCGTTCGGTGTACGCCGAAGAGGAAGTGGCGGTGGTCCTGGGTGACGCGCAGGTCGGCCAGGCGTTCTGCGGCCAGCCGTTCGACCATCTGCTGTTCACCGGTGCCACCAGCATCGGCAGGCACGTGTTGCGGGCGGCGGCGGAGAACCTGGTGCCGGTAACCCTGGAGCTGGGCGGCAAGTCGCCAACGATCATCTCGCGCTCGGCGGACTTCAACGACGCGGTGGCCAAGGTGGTGATCGGCAAGCTGCTCAACGCCGGCCAGTTGTGCGTGGCACCGGATCATGTGTTCGTCCCGCAAGAGTCGGTGGACGCCTTCATCGGCGTGGCCAAGGCCGTGGTCGCAAAGTTCTTCCCGACGCTCAAGGACAACCCTGACTACACCTCGATCATCAACGCCCGCCATGTCGAACGCTTGCAGGGTTACCTGAGCGAGGCCCGCGCCGCCGGTGTCGAACTGATCGAACTGAACGCCGCGGCGGAAGACTTCAGCCAATCGACGCTGAACAAGATCGTACCGACGCTGCTGCGCAACCCCGGCGACGATCTGCAGGTGATGCAGGACGAAATCTTTGGTCCGCTGCTGCCGATCAAACCCTACGCAACCCTCGACGAAGTCATCGCCCAGATCAATGCGCGGCCGCGTCCGCTGGCGCTGTACTACTTCGGCAAAGACGCCAGCGAAGAAGCGCAAGTGCTCACGCGTACCTGCTCTGGCGGCGTGACCCTCAACGGCGTGATGAGCCACGCCAGCACCGAAGGCCTGCCGTTCGGCGGCGTCGGCCCGAGCGGCATGGGCGCCTACCACGGCATCGACGGTTTCCGCACCTTCAGCCACGCCAAAGCCGTTTTGCGCACGGCCAACCCGGCCTGAACCCCACATCATCTCTCGAGAGAACTGCCATGAAAGCTGCCGTATTCCATCAGGTTGGAGCCCCGCTGGTCATTGAAGAAGTGGGCATCAGCAAACCGGGTCCGCGCGAAGTGTTGATCCGCACCAAAGCGGTCGGCGTTTGCCACTCGGACCTGCACGTCATCGACGGTTCGTTCCCGTACCCGGGCCCCATGGTGTTGGGCCATGAAGCCGCTGGCGTGGTCGAGCAGGTCGGCTCCGAAGTGCGCTCGGTCAAGCCCGGCGACCATGTGGTCACCTGCCTTACCGTGTTCTGCGGTCACTGCGATCACTGCGTGACCGGTCACCTGGCGCGCTGCGTGTCGCCGGAAACCAAGCGCGGCAAGGACGAAGAGCCGCGCCTGACCTACGTGCACAAGCCGATGCCGCAATTCGTCAACCTGTCCGGGTTCGCCGAGCAGATGTTGGTGCACGAAAACGCCTGCGTGGCGATCCGCCGCGACATGCCGCTGGACCGTGCGGCATTGCTCGGTTGCGCGGTCACCACCGGCACTGGCGCGGTGTTCAACACCGCCAAGGTGCGTCCGGGCGAGACCGTGGCCGTGATCGGCTGCGGCGGTATCGGCCTGGCCGCGATCAATGGCGCGGCGCTGGCCGGGGCAGGGCGCATCATCGCCATCGACATGCTCGACTCGAAGCTGGAACTGGCCAGGCAGTTCGGTGCCACCGATGTGATCAACGGCCGCGACGGCGATGCCGCCAAGCAGGTGCTGGAGCTGACCCGTGGTGGCGTGCACCACGCGTTCGAATGCATCGGCCTCAAGCAGACCGCCGAGCAGGCGTTCGCCATGCTCGCGCGCGGCGGTACCGCCACCGTGATTGGCATGCTCAAGCCGGGCCTGAAAATCGAAATCGACCCGCTGCAGTTGCTCCACGAACGGCGCATCCAGGGCTCGCTGATGGGCTCCAACCGCTTCCCGGTGGACATGCCGCGCCTGGTGGATTTCTACATGCAGGGTCGGCTCAAGCTCGACGAGATGATTTCCCAGCGCATCCGCCTGGACCAGATCAACGAGGCGTTCGATGAGTTGCGTCGCGGTGAGCTGGCGCGCTCGGTCATCGTTTTCGAATAAACACTGTAATTCCCCCTGTGGGAGCGGGCTTGCTCGCGAAGGCGTCGTGTCAGGCAATACAGATGTTGAATGTGACGGCCTCTTCGCGAGCAAGCCCGCTCCCACAGGGGGATGTGGGTATGCCCCAAGGTTTTGGAGTGGATGGATGGACATTGAATTCTCGGTGCACGAACAAGCCTTTCGCCAGGAGGTCCGGGCCTTTTTGCGTAATAACTTGCCGAAGGAGTTGTCCGAGCGAATTATCCTCGGCAAACGCCTGAGCAAGGAGCATCAGGTGCAATGGATGCAGATACTCGACCGCCAGGGCTGGCTCGCGCCGGGCTGGCCGGTGGAGTTCGGCGGCACTGGCTGGAGCGCCGTGCAGAAGCATATTTTCGACGAAGAATGCTTCGCCGCCGGTGCGCCGAAGGTAGTGTCCTTCGGCTTGAAGATGGTCGCTCCGGTGATCATCAAGTTCGGCACGGCAGAGCAGAAAGCGCACTTCCTGCCACGCATACTGTCCTGTGCAGACTGGTGGTGCCAGGGCTACTCCGAACCCGGTGCCGGTTCTGACTTGTCGTCGTTGAAAACCCGCGCCGTACGCGATGGCGATCACTATGTGGTCAATGGCCAGAAAACCTGGACCACGCTGGCGCACTTCGCCGACTGGATGTTCTGCCTGGTGCGCACCGACCCCGAGGCCCGTCAGCAACGGGGTATTTCATTTCTGCTGATCGACATGAAAACCCCGGGCATCACCGTGCGACCGATCATCACCCTGGACGGCGAACATGAAGTCAACGAAGTGTTCTTCGACAATGTGCGGGTGCCGGTGGCCAATCTGGTCGGGCAGGAAAACGAGGGCTGGACCTGCGCTAAGTATTTGCTGACCCACGAACGCACCAGCATCGGCGGGATCGCGCAGAACAAGGCCTTGCTCACGCGGCTCAAGCGCATTGCCAGTCAGGAAGTGCGTGACGGGCGGCCACTGATCGAAGACCCGCTGTTTCGTGCGCAGATCGCCGAAGTCGAGATGCAGCTGATGGCCGCCGAGATGAGCAACCTGCGCACGCTGGCGGCGACCCAGAACGGCGATGTACCTGGTGCCGAAAGCTCGTTCCTGAAGATCAAGGGCACTGAGATCCGCCAGGCGATTACCTACCTGATCAGCAAGGCCGTGGGGCCGTACGCGTTGCCGTTCATTGAAGATGAACTGGGTTATGGCAGCGAACCGTTGCTCTACACCGACTACAGCAGCGCGGCCACCTACCAGTATCTGGATGCACGCAAGGCCTCGATTTATGGCGGCGCCAATGAAATCCAGAAGAACATCATCGCGAAAATGATCCTCGAACTGTAAGGCGCCACGATCATGGATTTCAAACTGACAGAAGAGCAACAGATGCTGCAGGACACCGCCGCGCGCCTGGTGCGTGACGTGTATGGTTTTGAGCATCGCGAGCAATACCGCCAGGGCCGGGACGGTTTCAGCGGCCCGTTCATGCAGCAACTGGGCGAGTTGGGCCTCTGCGCCGTGCCCTTTGCCGAGGCCTATGGTGGTTACGGCGGCAGCGGTGTGGAAAACATGCTGATCATGACCGAACTGGGCCGGGGCTTGTGCCTGGAGCCCTACCTGCAGTCGGTGATTTTCGCTGGCGGCCTGATCGAGCAGTTGGGCACGGCGGCCCAGAAAGACCAACTGTTGCCGCCAGTCGGCAGCGCCAGCCTGCAACTGGCCGTGGCCCTCGATGAGCCGCAGAGTCACTACCTGTTGCACGACGTGCAGACGATCGCCGAGGCGGTCACCGGCGGCTGGAAACTCAATGGTCGCAAGTCGGTGATCATCGGCGGCCAGAGCGCCGGGCTGATGCTGGTTTCGGCACGCACCAGCCACGGGGTTCGGGACGAGAAGGGCATCAGCCTGTTCCTGGTCGATCCGCAAGACAGGGGTGTCAGTCGACGCACCTTCGACACCCTGGACGGGCGGATGGCCTGCGAGTTGTACCTTGAAGACGTGTTCGTCAAAAGCACTGCGGTACTCGGCGAAGTGGGGCAGGCCTTGCCGGCGCTGCGATATCAGCAAGGCCGGTGCATCGCCGCGCAATGCGCCGAAGCTGTCGGCAGCATGGAAGCGGCGTGCGCGTTGACCCTCGATTACCTGAAGACGCGCCAGCAGTTCGGCCAGGTCATCGGCAAGTTCCAGGTGCTGCAACACCGCATGGTCGATATGCGCATCGAACTGGACCAGGCCACCTCGATGACCCTGCTCGCCGCCTGCGTGGCCGATCAGGCCGACAGTGACGAGCGCAGCCGCGTCCTGGCCGCCGCCAAGTTCATCGTCAGTCGCGCCAGCCGTTTTGTCGCGGACCAGGGCATCCAGTTGCACGGCGGTATCGGCCTGACCTGGGAGTACATGCTGTCGCACCACGCCAAGCATCTGCTGATGGTGGCGCGTCAGTTCGGCGACGACGATCACCATCTGCAGGCCTATGCGAAGTTGATGCAGGTGGCCTGAGCACCCCTTTGTGGGAGCGGGCTTGCTCGCGAAAGTGGTGTGTCAGCTACATCAATGTTGGCTGATCCGCCGCCTTCGCGAGCAAGCCCGCTCCCACATTTGATCGGCATCGACCACAAACTCAGCCCACAACCAACATCCCCTGTGGGAGCGGGCTTGCTCGCGAAAACGTTGTGTCAGCTACATCAATGTTGGCTGATCCGCCGCCTGCACGAGCAAGCCCGCTCCCACATTTGATCGGCATCGACCACAAACTCAGCCCACAACCAACATCCCCTGTGGGAGCGGGCTTGCTCGCGAAAGCGGTGTGTCAGCTGCATCAATGTTGGCTGATCCGCCGCCTGCGCGAGCAAGCCCGCTCCCACAAAAGCGGATTACTGCCGGACGCCTTCGAAGCTGCCGGTTCGTACTTCGCCGCTGCGGATGTAGCGGGCGATCAGCACGCCGGAGGGCGAACTGATCGAACTTGCCAGCGTGAAGGCCGATGCTTGTGCGTTGTCGTCGAACAAGCGCTTGCCGCGCCCCAGCAGGATGGGGTGAATCATCAGCCGCAACTCGTCCACCAGGCTTGCGGCAAGCAGTTGGCGCACGAGATCGCCACTGCCTTGTGTCAGTAGCCGGGGGCCGTCCTGGCGCTTGAGCGCGCTGATCGCCTCGACCAGGTTGCCCTCCAGTGCATGACTGTTCTGCCACTCCAGCGAATCGCCGCGATGGGTGGCCACATGCTTGGCTACGCCGTTGAACAGGTCGGCGATGCTGTGGTGGGTTGAATCGGACCGAATGTGCGGCCAATAGGCGGCGAAGATGTCGTAGGTACGACGTCCCAGCAGCAACTCGAACGGCTGGGAGAACAGGTCCTGTACGGCCTGGCCGGTGGTTTTGTCGGCGTAGGGCACTATCCAGCCACCGAAGCGGAACCCGCCACTGGGGTCCTCCTCAGGCCCGCCGGGCGCTTGCATGACGCCGTCCAGACTCACGAACGCGGCAACGGTGAGCGTGCGCATGTTCTTCTCCTGATATGGGTTCTGGTTCAAGGGTTAAGGCAGGGAGGCCGGCGACACCGTGAGACCGTTCCCTGAAAGATAGTCGAACCAGACGCCGTGAAATCGACAGCAAGCTGCTTGGGTTTTATTCCTTTGGGGAATGCATTGCATAAAATTAATGAATTTTTATTATCGGTTTGGGTGGCGTAGTTTGATTTGAGGACATGGAGAACCGCCGTGAAATCATCCTCTACGCACACAGCTGAAAAATTTGATACCTCCCGGGCCAACGAGTACGCAAAGCAGAGCCGTATTGCGTTGGCAGGGTATGACGCCTGCCACGACCTTGCCGCGTGCATGCTGGCGGCAAGCCTGGGCAACAGGCCTTCGGCCAACGTACTGGCCGTTGGCGCGGGCGGCACGGCCCGGGAAATCATTGCGATGGCCTCGCTGGAGCCCAATTGGCGCTTCATGGCCGTCGATCCTTCCGGACCGATGCTGGAAGCCGCGACACAGCAGTTACAGGCAAACGACTTGCTGGAAAGAACGGACGTGCACCATGGGCCTGTTGAAGACCTGCCGGCCGGCGAGTCGTTCGACGCGGCGACCTTGATCGGTGTGCTCCATCATCTGCCGGGCGATGACGCCAAGCGCGAACTACTACGCTCGGTTCGTGCCCGCCTGAAACCCGGTGCCCCGTTGATTGTGGCGGGAAATCACTATGCCTATGCCAGCCAACCGCTGTTGCTTGCGGCCTGGGGGCAACGGTGGCGCCAGCATGGAGCCAGCCCGGACGAGGTGAAGATCAAGCTTGGGAAAATTCTTCAAGGCGCCGATCCCCCGCATTCCGAGGCGGCGGTGCAAAAGCTGTTGCACGACTGCGGATTCACAGACGCCACGCGTTTCTTCAGCAGCCTGTTCTGGGGTGCCTGGCTGACGTGCAAGACTGGCTGAGGCGACCGATGTCTTGTGCTCGCAGCTTGGTTGTTGCCGGCGAAAACCTTAACGGGTGTCCAAGATTACTTGACCAGTTCAGCTTGCCGGCGATGGACTCAAGGGCGCCGCGTTTATCCAGTTCATACGCGTTATCGTTAGCGACCATCGCTGGCAAGCCAGCTCCTACAAGGGGATCGCGTCCGAGTCGAAATGATGTGAACGCCAAACTGTAGGAGCCGGCTTGACTGGCGATGAACTCCAGTGCGCCGCGTTTATCCCGTTCATACGCGTTATCGTTAACGACCATCGCTGGCAAGCCAGCTCCTACAAGGGACCGCGTCCGAGTCGAAATGATGTGAACGCCAAACTGTAGGAGCCGGCTTGCTGGCGATGGACTCCAGTGCGCCGCGTTTATCCAGTTTGTACGCGTTATCGTTAACAACCATCGCTGGCAAGCCAGCTCCAATTACAAGGGACCGCGTCCGAGTCGAAATGATGTGAACGCCAAACTGTAGGAGCCGGCTTGCTGGCGATGGACTCCAGTGCGCCGCGTTTATCCGGTTCGTACGCGTTATCGTTGACGATCATCGCTGGCAAGCCAGCTCCTACAAGGGACCGCGTCCGAGTCGAAATGATGTGAACACCAAACTGTAGGAGCCGGCTTGCTGGCGATGGACTCAAGTGCGCCGCGTTTATCCTGTCCACACGCGTTATCGTTAACGACCATCGCTGGCAAGCCTGCTCCTACAAGGGACCGCGTCCTGGTCGAAATGATGTGAACGCCAAACTGTAGGAGCCGGCTTGCTGGCGATGGACGCAAGTGCGCCGCGTTTTTCCGGCTCACCCGCGTAATCGTTAACGACCATCGCTGGCAAGCCAGCTCCTAACTGTCGAGTGGAATCAAGCCCGCAGCCTTGTTTCGGCTGTCGTTGAAGGCAGCAGCAGCGAGAACAGGTCCTTGGGATCTTGCAGCTCTGGCACCAGTTGGATGTCGCTGCCAATGTTGAGCTCTCTTGCAACATCCAGCACATAGCGCAAGGCGGAATAGTCCTCGATGGCGAAGCCGACCGAGTCGAACAAGGTGACTTCCCCGGCATGTTGGCGACCTTGAGTCTGACCGGTGATGACTTTCCAGAATTCGATAACCGGTGAGTCGGCGGGCATCTGCTGAATTTCCCCTTCAATGCGGCTTTGCGGCTCGTACTCCACCATGACCCGCGCACGCTCGACGATGTCCCGGTGCAATTCGGTCTTGCCGGGGCAATCGCCACCCACGGCGTTGAGGTGCATGCCGGGCTCGATCATCTCAGGGGTTAAGATCGTTGCGTAGGCCTTGTCGGCCGTGACCGTGGTCACGATGTCGGCGCCACGTACCGCTTGCGCGACGGATTTGGCAATGCTTACCTGAATCGCAGGGTAGGCCCGCAGGTTGGCTGCCAGCTTCGCTGTCGCGGCCGGATCGATGTCGTAGAGGCTGATTTCAGTGATGCCTGACAAGGTATGAAAGGCCACCGCCTGGAATTCGCTCTGTGAACCGTTGCCGATGAGCGCCATTCGGCGACTGTCCGGTCGGGCGAGGTAGCGGGCGGCGAGCGCGGAAGTGGCAGCGGTGCGAATGGCGGTGGTCAGCGTCATTTCACTGAGCAAAACAGGCTTGCCGGTATCGACGTCTCCCAGTGCACCAAAGGCCATGACCGTCAGCATGCCGTTGTGCGTGTTCTTCGGATGACCATTGACGTACTTGAAGGCATAGAGCGCTGCATCCGACACGGGCATCAGCTCGATGACGCCTTCGGGTGAGTGGTTCGCCAGGCGCGCGCACTTTTCGAAATCCGGCCAGCGTACGTAGTCCTGGCGGATGTACTCGGCCATTTCGCTCAGGCAACGAGGCAAGCCTTTTTCCTGGACGAGGCGGCTCAGATCACTGACGTCGATGTAACGGGTCATATCGGGTTCCTTGGGCGATGTTGGGTGTGCCGGTCTGGACTGCCTGGCGCTTTGGCGGCGGAGACTCGGGAGGCGGTCCACGTATTTGCAACGGACCTATTGTCGAGGCGATGCAGAGAAGATTTCGGCCAATACTGACCCTGGATACAGCCAGAGAAGTCGAAAAAAGAGAGTGCACAGCGGAATCGGTCACGGCTGGAACGCCACCTGCTTCACGAAGCTTCATCATGCAGATAAAGAAGGCCGTAAAGACCCTCTAATGTCCTGTCCCGCTCCCTTCAAGTGCAGCCACAGTGACTTGCATCAGACGACAGAATCGGCTGTGAAAGCCCTTCGTTCAGCACAGGCACGCTGTTTCAACCCGGGGTTACGACACCCGCAACATCCCGGCACTTGGCATTCTGGCGGTCCGTTTCAAGCACGTGTTGTTCGCTGCCTGAGATGGAGTGCAACTGCGACGACTGCTTGCTTGCGGTCGAAAACAACAACAAAAAACGGCTGCGGTGAAGACCGCTTCGATTCTCTGCCCCTGTCAAAAAAGTGTGGTCCGACGCAGGCGCCGGATCGCGATAAATCCAAATAATCCGGGACTCAAGAAGATGAACATCAAATGGCTGACTTTGCCGGCACTCGCGTTGCTGTGCTGCACCACGGGCGCCAGTGCCAAGGAATGGAAGGAGCTGCGATTTGGCGTCAACCCAAGCTACCCACCCTTTGAATCCACCACGGCCGATGGCGGGGTCCAGGGCTTCGGCGTGGATCTGGGCAATGCGATTTGTGCCGAGTTGAAGCTCACCTGCGTGTGGGTCAGCAATGATTTCGACGGGCTGATTCCGGGGCTCAAGGCCGGCAAGTTCGATGCCATCGAATCGTCGATGACCGTGACCGACGCACGCAAGAAACAGATCGACTTTACCGATCAACTGTACGCCGGACCGACCGCCATCGTCACCCGCAAAGACTCCGGGCTGTTGCCTACTGCCGAATCGCTGCGCGGCAAAACCATCGGCTACATGCAGGGCACGATCCAGGAAACCTACGCCAAGGCCAAGCTGGCGCCGGGCGGGGTGAAACTGCGCGCCTACCAGAATCAGGATCAGGTCTATGCCGACCTGGTCTATGGCCGTCTCGATGCGTCGATCCAGGACAAGTTGCAGGCGCAGATGAGTTTCCTCACCACGCCACAAGGGGCGGACTTCCAGAACAGTGAAGGCATCAGCGACCCGTTGGTGCCGGCGGAAATCGCCATTGGCGTGCGCAAGGACAACGAAGAGCTCAAAGGCATGCTCAATGCCGCCATCAAGGCCCTGCACGACAAGGGCATCTACGCGCAGATCCAGCAGAAACACTTCGCTGGCCTGGATCTCTACAACAACTGATCCTCGAACCCCGGTCGCTGTGCCGCAGCGACCGGGGCGCATCAAGACAGGTGACTGGCGTGAATTCCTTCCTGAATGTTCTGGGGCTCGACCTTTCGGCCCTGCAAGGCTATGGCCCTTTGTTGCTGCACGGCACCTGGGTCACCCTGAAACTGTCGGCGCTCGCGCTTTTGGTGAGCATGGCGCTGGGGCTGCTCGGCGCGGCGGCCAAGCTGTCGCCGCTGAAGCTGTTGAACCTGCCGGCGACCTTCTACACGACGCTGATCCGTGGCGTGCCCGACCTGGTGTTGATGCTGCTGATTTTCTACAGCCTGCAAGGCTGGCTCAGCGCCCTGACCGAGGCCATGGGTTGGCCCTACATGGAGATCGATCCGTTCGTGGCCGGCATCATCACCCTTGGTTTCATCTACGGGGCGTATTTCACCGAGACCTTTCGCGGGGCGATTCTCAGTGTGCCGCGCGGGCAACAGGAAGCCGCGGCGTGCTTTGGCCTGAACCGCTGGCAGCGCTTTCGTTTCGTGGTGTTCCCGCAAATGATGCGTTTTGCCTTGCCGAGCCTTGGCAACAACTGGCTGGTGCTGCTCAAGGCCACGGCGCTGGTATCGATCATCGGTTTGTCAGACCTGGTCAAAGTCGCGCAGGAGGCCGGCAAAAGCACGTTCAACATGCTTGATTTCCTGTTGCTGGCGGCAGCACTCTACCTGCTGATCACCAGTGCTTCGAACTACCTTTTGCGCGTGCTGGAACGGCGCTACAACCAGGGTGTACGGGGGATGGCGCGATGATCGAGTTGATTGCCGAATACTGGAAACCCTTTCTGTTCAGCGACGGCGAGACCCTCACCGGGTTGGCCATGACCCTGTGGCTGCTGGTGGCGAGCATTGCCATGGGCTTTGCCTTGTCACTGCCCCTGGCGATCCTGCGGGTTTCGCGCTGGGGCTTGCTGCGTTGGCCAGTGCAATTGTTCACCTACGTGTTTCGCGGCACGCCGTTGTACATCCAGTTGCTGATTTGCTACAGCGGGATCTACGGCATCGCCGTGGTCCGTTCGCAGCCCTTGCTCGAAGCGTTTTTCCGTGACGCGATGAATTGCACGCTGTTGGCGTTCATCCTCAACACCTGCGCCTACACCGTGGAAATTTTCGCCGGAGCGATCCGCAGCATTCCCTATGGTGAAATCGAAGCGGCGCATGCCTATGGCCTGAGTGGCTGGCGCCTGTATCTGCAACTGATCCTGCCTTCGGCGCTGCGTCGCGCGCTGCCGTACTACAGCAACGAAGTGATCCTGATGCTGCACGCGACTTCGGTGGCCTTTACCGCAACGATTCCGGACATCCTGAAAATCGCCCGGGACGCCAACGCGGCGACCTTCATGACATTCCAGGCCTTCGGTATTGCCGGTCTTTTGTACCTCGTGCTGTCGTTCGGGCTGGTCGGCGCGTTCCGCCTGGCGGAGAAGCGCTGGCTGAGCTTTCTCGGCCCGGCCCACTGACTTCCATCATTCATCCAGAGCGGCGCCGATAAGCGTGCCGCTCCAGGAGCATTCGCATGTACAAACTCACGGTTGAAAATCTGTATAAACGTTTTGGCGACAACGAAGTGCTCAAGGGCGTCTCGTTGAATGCACGGGCAGGGGACGTGGTGAGCATGATCGGCGCCAGCGGTTCGGGCAAAAGCACCATGCTGCGCTGTATCAACTTTCTGGAGCGGGCCGACGAAGGCGCCATTGCCCTGGATGGCGAGCGAGTCCTCACCCGTCAGGGCGTCGGCGGCATGCGCGTGGCCAATCCGAAGCAGTTGCAGCGGCTGCGCACACGACTGGCGATGGTGTTCCAGCACTTCAACCTGTGGAGTCACCTGACCGTGCTGGAGAACATCGTCCTGGCGCCGTGTCGAGTCCTGGGCATGAGCCGCAAGGCCGCCGAAGAGAGCGCACGGGCGTATCTGGACAAGGTCGGCCTGGCGCAACGGGTGGCCGACCAGTACCCGGCGTTTCTGTCGGGCGGGCAACAACAACGGGTGGCGATCGCCCGTGCCCTGGCGGTGGAACCGGAAATCCTGCTGTTCGACGAGCCCACCTCGGCGCTCGACCCGGAACTGGTGGGCGAAGTGCTGAAGGTGATTCAGGCGCTGGCCGAAGAAGGCCGGACCATGTTGATGGTGACCCACGAAATGGGCTTTGCCCGGCAGGTCTCAAGCCAGGTGTTGTTCTTGCATCAGGGCCGTGTCGAGGAGCAGGGTGATGCTACGATACTCGACCGGCCAAACAGCGAACGTTTGCAGCAATTTCTATCGGGTCGTTTGAAGTGAGGCAAGGCGTACATGGCGGATATCCGCGATCTGTCGATCGTGCTTGATCGTATCGATCAGGCAATCATTGAAGTGTTGCGTCACGAAGGGCGCATCACCTATCAAAAGCTGTCCGAACGTGTGCACCTGACTCCCAGGCCTTGTCTGGAACGGGTACGCAAGCTGGAACAGCTCGGGGTCATTCGCGGCTATGGTGCGATTCTTGACGAGAAGAAACTGACGCCGGGCTTGTCGTTGCTGGTGCTGGTGGCTTTGTCGAACCAGAGCGGACGCGCGGCGCAAAAAGCCTTCGAGGCCAAGGTCCGCGCCTGCCCGCAGGTACTGGAATGTCGCTTGATCAGCGGCGCGTTCGACTACAGCCTGCGCATGCGCTGCCGTGACATGGAGCATTACCGGGTGTTGACCGAAGTCTGGTTTGACGACCCGGATCTGCACATCGACAAACTGGTCAGCCACCCGGAGCTAGCGATGGTCAAGACCACGATGGAATAGGTGTCGAACGAAGTACAACCTGTGGGAGCGGGCTGCTCGCGAAGGCGATGTGTCATCCAGCATCAATGTGGACTGACACGACGCCTTCGCGAGCAAGCCCGCTCCCACATTTGATTTGTGTTGTTCACCAAATCGGCTGATGGGATCAGAATCTTCAGCCGTTTCCATCACTACAACAGCCGTTATCAACCGGGTTTTTCCCCCCTCGAAACAGACAATGAGCCTCTCTGAACCCTCATTGAGTCTGTGCCCATGCAAACCACCAATACGGTTTTAATGATTCGTCCGACACGTTTCTCCTTCAATCAGGACACGGCGGCGAACAACCGTTTCCAGCGTCCGGCGGCCGTTGCCGAAGACGTACAGCTCAAGGCCCTTGCCGAGTTCGATGGTTATGTCGATGCGTTGCGTCGGCACGGCGTCGAGGTCCTGGTGCATAACGATCGCGAAGCACCGCATACCCCGGACTCGATCTTCCCCAACAACTGGTGGAGCAGCCACCCGGACGGCACCCTGGTGCTGTACCCGATGCAGGGCCACAACCGGCGTCTGGAACGGGATAAAGGTGTACTCGACGGGTTGTTGGGTCAGTACCGGGTCGAGCAGGTGCTGGACCTGTCCAGCCTCGAAGAGCAAGCGGTTTTCCTGGAGGGCACCGGCAGCATGGTGCTGGATCGGCAACAGCGGATTTGCTACGCCGGGTACTCGACCCGGACCCACGCCCAGGCCCTGGAACAACTGGTCAGCCATCTGGGCTATGAACTGTGCGCGTTCAACGCGGTGGACCGCCAGGGCGTGGCGATTTATCACACCAATGTGATGATGAGTGTCGGCACCCGCCTGGCCGTGGTTTGCCTGGCGTCCGTGGCCGATCCGGACGAACGTGCGGCGTTGCGTAAACGGCTCGAAACCAGTGGCAAACAGCTCATCGACTTGAACTGGGCACAGTTGGAGTCCTTCGCCGGCAACATGCTCGAAGTGCACAGCCTAGCGGGCGAGCCGCTGCTGGTGATGTCGCGCACCGCCTGGCAATCGCTGGATGCCGATCAGCGTCGCTTGATCGAAACCCGCACCACGCCATTGCCGGTGAACATCGACACCATCGAGCGCATCGGTGGCGGCAGCGCACGCTGCATGCTGGCCGAGGTGTTCCTGCCCAAGCATTTGTCCGCCCTGGAACACGTGCGCTGATCGTCCGCCTGGCATCGACCTGAAGGTTCGCGGCTGCGCGCCTCTTTTTTGGTCACTCACATCACTCAATGCTCATGGGCATGCGAATGGAGGGTGAGGGCACCAGGTACCTTGGTGCGTTCGAGCCCCCCACGTTCCATCCACCGGAGGGTCTGATCATAGGCACGCTGCAGCAAAGACTCGGTCTGGTCAAAGTTGAAAACCGAGACGTCCACCGGGCACAAGGGCGGGACGATGTGCAGACTGGTGAGTGTGCGGAAGTGTTCGATGTCGCTCACCAGTTGACGCATGCTCATCAGGTTGACGGTGTGCAGGGCCAGGGCGACCAGTCCGCGGGGAGGTTGCGTCAGGTCGCAACTCACTCCGGTGGGGATTACCACGACGTTGGTGGCTCCCAGGGCTACGGCAGTCGAAATAGGTGTATTGCTTGCCACGCCGCCGTCAACCAGGAACTGATCGGCGATTTGTACGCAGGGGAACACCAGCGGAATGGCAGCGCTGGCCAGTAACGCCTGTTCGAGTTCGCCACTGGACAGAACCGTCTCGGCACCACTGAGCAGGTTGGTGGTGACGATGTACAGGGGCAGCACCGCATCCTCGATGCGGTGAATGGGCAGTGCCTGGCCCAGCAGCCGATTCAGTGCCTGCGGCTGCAACAGATAGCCACGCCGTTTGATCAATCCTCTACAGGTATCGATCCAGGAGAGGGGGAAGATGTCGGTTTTGCTCAGCCCGCGCCAGAATCCGGCGAGCGCCTCGACGCCATCGGAATCGGGTCTTGCGGCAAAGTAGGCACCGTTGATGGCGCCTACCGAAGCACCCACCACCATGTCGAATCGAACATTGGCTTCGACCAGGGCCCGCAACATACCCACCTGCACCGCCCCCAAGCTGCCACCGCCAGCGAATACGATTGCGGTTTTGGTCGCCATGACGGAAGTCTCTGTGCGCAAATGTATCGAATGAGTGTAGCTGGCGGATCGGCACTCCTTCCGGCAGCCGGTCACACGCACCACGCCCATCCGCGAGTTGAGCACGCTGGTCGGGGCTCGGCCCAGGTCCGGTTACTGGTACGCCTTGTCCCGGTCACAAGGCACTGTTATCCCGCTGACGTCACGCTCGCAGCCTGCGCAGGGTGACGCGACGTCACCAGGCCGATAAAGGAAATTGCCAGCGCCAGGCCAATGGTCGTGCTCACTTCGGTACGGTGCTCCGGGGTGATCATCATGACCGCCAGCGCTGCGCAAATGAACACGATCACCAGCCACGTCAGCCATGGAAACAGCCACATGCGAAAGGTCAGCTCGACGTTCTGCCGACGCAACATCCGGCGCATGCGCAGCTGCGACACCGCAATGGCCAGGTACACCAGCAAGGCAATCGCGCCGGAGCTGGCCAGCAGGAAGTCAAACAGCCCGGCGGGCATGAAGTAGCTCCACACGGTGATCGCCGCGCCCAGCACGGTGCTGGCGATGACGGCTGCCCGTGGCACGCCTTCGGAGGAGGTCGCCTTCAGCGCCTTCGGCGCATCGCCACGACGGCCCAGCGAGTACAGCATGCGCGAAGCAATGTAGATCGAGGAGTTCATGCAACTGGCCACGGCGATCAGCACCACCACGTCCACCATGAACTTGGCGTGGGGAATGTTCATGATTTCCAGTGCCCGCTGGTAGGAACCTACCTGGGCGAGCAGCGGATCGTTCCAGGGCACCACGGAGATGACCACGAAAATCGACAACAGGTAGAACACACCGATACGCCAGATCACCGAACGCGTGGCCTTGGCAATGTTCTGCGAGGGATTGTCGGATTCGGCGGCGGCGATGGTCACAGCTTCAGTCCCGATGAAGCTGAACATGATGGTGATGAAGGCGCCGACTACCGCTGACAGGCCGTTGGGAGCAAATCCGCCGTGCTCAGCCATCAGGCCGCTCAATCCGCTGACTTCCCGATCGGGAACCCAGCCCATCAATACGGCAAAACCCACGCCGATGAAACCGATGATCGCCACGACCTTGGCCATGGCGAACCAGAATTCGAATTCACCGTACTTGGAGACGCTGAACAGATTGGTGATCACCAACGCAATGATCGACACCAGGGCGAACAGCCAGGCATCGACCTGGGGAAACCACTGGTTCAACACATGGCCGGCAGCCAGTGCTTCGATAGGAATCACCAGTACCCAGAACCACCAGTACAACCAACCGATGGTGAAGCCTGCCCAGCGACCTATTGCCTGGTCGGCATAGGTGGAGAACGAGCCAGTGTCCGGATTGGCCACCGCCATTTCCCCGAGCATGCGCATGACCAGGACGACGAGCAAGCCTGAGAATAGATAGGCCAGGAGGACCGCTGGCCCAGCCGCTGCAATGGCATGCCCTGAGCCAACGAACAAACCGGCGCCGATAATGCCGGCGATTGACAGCATTGTTACGTGACGAGGCTTGAAGCCCTGCGCCAATTGGCCACTCGAATCCTTGGAGCTCGGGCTAATCATTGGTTTTTTTCTCTGCTGATCGACATTTAAGCGAATTGACAGGGGCAACGGATCACCACTGTTGCCTGCCGGGCTTTCCAAGGGAGGCACCGTTCAAACGCTGCAGTTCTTATTAAACCCATCTTCACGATGTGGTTACTTCGATGAAAAGATGCGCCACCTTAACCGTCTTGTCCGACAATTCAGTTACCTGTTCGCGTCGCCTCCTTGTCTGATATCGACACGAGCAAATTCAGCGTTCACGGTTAATACCGATGGGTCATGATATGGCCATGCGCAATAATTTTGTTTTTTTAGGATTCTGAAAGCAGCAACGGATGGGGATAACCTGGAAGGTTCGAGCGGGCGAGAAGGTTTCGGGAGGAGAGTCGCCAGATCTCTCTGGGAAGAGCGGATTGGATGATTACTGCCTGTCGCGAACGGTTGAGAACGACCCAAAGCTGCCGGTCAGCAATGGCTAAAATTGACCGATTGCCGCGCCTCGCCAAGGGCAGCAATTTTACTACTTGCCGCCACTCATCGATGGTAACGAACCACTCCCCCCATCTTCGTCACACCACTGCTGCTTCAATCGTTCTGGAACGCCAGGCATAAGCCAACACCATCAGCAGCCCCAGAGCAGCCATCGCCGCTCCGGCCAGGGAAATCGCCGGATAACCCAGACCAGCGTTGATCACCGCTCCGCCCAGCGCTGCGCCAATCGCGTTGCCAAAATTGAAGGCGCCAATGTTCACCGCAGAGGCAAGATTGGGCGCGTCCTTCGCTGCTTCCATGACGCGCATCTGTAGCGGCGGCACCAGGGCGAAACTGGCGATACCCCATATCAGGATGGCCAGAGCAGCCGGCACCGTCCAACGCATCAGC
Source organism: Pseudomonas sp. P5_109 (assembly GCF_034009455.1). Classification (NCBI taxonomy): domain Bacteria; kingdom Pseudomonadati; phylum Pseudomonadota; class Gammaproteobacteria; order Pseudomonadales; family Pseudomonadaceae; genus Pseudomonas; species Pseudomonas sp. P5_109. The sequence goes on along the minus strand of NZ_CP125380.1, from coordinate 4,189,299 downwards.
AGGGTGAACGCCAGCAAGACGAGAATCAGAACGCTTAGCGAGACGATCAAGGTGCGATCTATCGAGCGGTCGGCGGCCTTGCCGCCCCACATATTGCCCAGCGTCAAGCCCACACCAAAAAGCACCAGCATGGCGGTGATGTAGGCGGTGGAACTATTGGTCTCGCTGCTGAGGATCGGCGCGATGTAGGTGAAGACGGTAAACATTGCGCTCGATCCGACTACGGTCAGGGCCAACGCGCCCAGCACCGGACCACGCCCCAGTACCCGAATTTCGGCCATTACACCGACGCTTTGCGGCGTCTTCAGGTTAGGCAGGGCGAACCACAACGCGGCCATGGTTACCACGCCTAGGCCGGTAATTCCCCAGAAAGCGGTGCGCCAACCGAACAGTTCACCAAACCAGGCGGCTAGCGGCACACCGCCGATGGTCGCCAGGGTCAGGCCCATGAACATCGCCGCAACCGCACCGGCACGTTTCTCCGGGGCGACCACGCTGGCGGCGACGATGGAGCCAACGCCAAAAAATGCACCATGGTTCAGTGAGGTCACCACCCTGGCGACCATGAGGCTGTAGTAATCGGTGGCCAGGGCTGACATCAGATTACCCAGGGTGAAAATCGCCATGAGCCCGATCAGCAGATAGCGCCGGGGAATCCTGCCGGTGGTCAGGGTCATCAGCGGTGCGCCGAGCAATACGCCCAGCGCATAGGCACTGACCAGCAAACCGGCGGCGGGAATGGAAACGCCCAGATCCGCAGCGATACCTGGCAACATGCCCATGGGGGCGAACTCTGTAACGCCGATGCCAAAGGCACCAATGGCGAGTGCGACAAGTGGTGGATTGATACGCATGGAAGGCTCCTTATCTATGCCGCTGATGCTACGATCCAGTCTTTTCAGGCGGTAGATAGCATTTTTGGTAATCACCTTTGCGCAGGAGGCACAAGTGGATTTCAACGGCAGGTCAGGTGAAATGAGCGTGTTCACCACCGTGGCGCAGGAAGGCAGCCTGTCGGCCGCCGCGCGTGCATTGGGCCTGACACCCTCGGCAGTCAGTCGGATCATCGCGCGTACCGAGCAACGTCTTGGCACCCGCCTGCTGTTGCGCACCACCCGAGCGATCACCTTCACTGCCGAGGGCGAAGCGTTCCTGCGCGGCGCCCGGCGTATCCTGGCCGACATGGACGAGGTCGAAGAAGCCATCGCCGACCAGGGCGTACCCAGGGGGCGATTGCGGGTCAGTGCCGCCCTTGGCCATGGGCGGCTGGCCATCGTTCCCTTGGTCGCAGCATTCAGCGCCCGTTACCCGAACATCGTCGTCGACCTCACCCTCGGCGACGAAGTGGTCGACATTCTCGGCGGGCAGGCCGACGTCGCGGTCCGCTTTGGCCATCTGCCCGACAGCCCGCTTACCGCGCGCAGGATCGGCCACACCGGCCAGGTAGTGGTGGCATCGCCCGAGTATCTGCAGCGCCACGGCATCCCCCAGGAACCGGAAGACCTGCTACAGCACAACTGCCTGCGCTTCAACTTCCGGCGTGCCGAACCCAACTGGCCGTTCATCCGCGATGGAAAAGAGTTTTCCCAAAAGGTCAGCGGCAACATCGAATGCAGCAGTGGTGAAGCGCTGGCACAACTCGCGCGAGTAGGTGCCGGCATTGCACGTATCGGTGAGTTCAGCGTGAGCGAGGATTTGCAGCGCGGCGACCTGATTCCGCTGTTGGAAGCCTGGAACCCCGGGGACCAGGAACCGATTCATGCGGTGTTCGTCGGCGGGGCGGCAATGCCGGCGCGGGTGCGATTGTTCGTTGACTTCTTGCTGGAACATCACCGGATGTGAGCGGAGGCGTAAGCTGATATTTCCGGGTACCTGTGATTTCGAAGTGACCAAAACATTTTTGGGTGCACTATCAATAGGTGGTTTGCCTTACTGGAACAATCGTGAGCTCTGGCATTGATGGGTCGTCCGCTCGTCTTAAATGGCCGTCGTGAAAGACCGCTTTTGGCCTATTACTGCCTCTTGCGACGGGCTGAAAACGACCCAAAGCTGACGGTCAACTATCGCCTAAGCGGCATTCATCTATCCGATGGCCATACGCATTCTGTGTCTCGCATTAAAAGGTCCGTTCTCGCTGGATCACAGGGTGGCAGTCGGCGTAAGGCAGATGCTCAGTAAGCGGGTGGCAGGGGAAATGACAGCGTGTTCGAGTGTGGGGGGCCGCTTTACTTTTTCCCCCACTGCCACCATTTTTTACTATTGGCCTGCACTTCATAGCCAGCAAACCACGTCGCGTAGTTCTTGGCGTCCGGGATGATCCCCTCGGGAATGCTGGCAGCCAAACGGAAACGATTGATGGACACTTTGCCTCGAGCTAGCTTTTTACGCTCTTTCCGCAGCTGTACCCCTTGCTCATCCAACATCTGGCATAGCGTCATGCTGAAAAACAGCGCTTCATCAGTGTACCTAGCCATGCTCTTCATACAGTCCATGTAGCCGGCGTGGCAGGAACCATCCTTCGGTACCCCGAAATACATGTGGTGGAAATCCATACCTGGCGGGTATTGCTTGTGCAAAAACATATCTGTTAGCTCGTTGCGAATTGTCAGCGCGTGGTTCAGGCAATTCATCGATTCGACTACCTGCAATACCGCCCGAGTGGCGGAGCCTGGCAGAGTGAGGCGTTCTAGGGTAGCGGTGCGCAACGCGTCGAGCGGCGCGTTTATCGGGCTGACTTTCTGTAGGTTTTGCGTCTCCGAGGCAGCGCCAACCTTCGGATCCAGATACTCATTACGAGCTTTGTTATAGGCATCTGTTATGGGTTTTACCGCATCAATCTTTAGCGATAGGGCAAGACCGAAGGCTTGTTGAGCCAGCAGCATTGCTAAGTTGCAAGCCCGAATTTCCTCGTTAACGGAATCGTATCGTTTGTCCCTCTTGGCGATCCATCCTGCGGCCCAGGCCCCGAAACCCGCGCCAATCATGCCACCGATAACAGCCGAACTTAGCGGCGAATTAGCCCATTTTTCAAGCCATCCTAGGCTTGCAAGAAATGGTGTCGCAGCCATAAACACGCCGTTAATCGGCTCCCAGACCGCCATCGCACCCCCCTTGATCTGATCGTAGCAAATAGCCAGCGATCATAGCTGTGGTGCCTTTCAGGAACAATCTTGAGCGTCATGCCGCCGTTAGTATTCCCTGAGCATGCGCAACAGCGCGCTCATGAATACATCTTGGCGCTCACTCTCGACCGACCGCTTTTGGCCGATAGCGGAGTCTCCCCACCTCTCGCGGTCGATTCAATACTTAGGTCAGCTGTCGTACTCCTAGGCCCAGAATCAGACCACCACACAGGCGATCAATCACTTTCCGAGCCTTCTGATACGCCGAGGAAATCCTTGGTTGCGACAAAGCCACCGCAACCAGTCCATACCAGGTCAGCGAAACGACCACCACAACCGCCAGCATTGAGACGAAGGTGCTGACCGAGGGGTGGGCGGGGGCTGCTGCTGAAAAGACGGCGGCGTAGAAGGCCATGGATTTAGGATTGCCGATGTTGGTGACGACACCCTGAAAGAAAGATTTCCGGACGCTGCCAGTCGTGCCCTCACAAGGCCGTAAGGCGGGATGTTTGCCTGCTTTAACGATCAGGCGTACGCCAAACCACATCAGGTACGCCGCACCCATTATCTTCATAACCAGTACTGCCCATGGGAAGGCTGCAAACACAAGGCCCAGACCTGTGATCGCACAGCCAGACCAGAGCAGGTTCACGGTCACTATACCAGCGACCAAGGCCAACGCCTCGGCACGTGTTGCGGCTACTGCCTTGTGAACAACGGCGACGAAGTTCGGCCCCGGAATCACTACGCCCGCCAGATAAACCCAGAAAACAGTGAGTACCGCAGTACTGTCGAACATTTCGATCCCTCTTAGCGCTGATCGGTATCAGCGTCTGGTTGAAGATTTCATCACGTTTTCGACCGCGAGAGCATCCATGCTAGCGGCGAAGGGGCTGACAGTCAGACACAGATTCCACAATAAACTCCGATACAGTGACCTTTTATGCTAAGTAAACCCTGCCCGGCGATGCGGTGGTCAGGGATCGCTTTGGCCTGGAGAGGAATGCTTCGCTGTTAAGGGCGGATGTGTACTGTCGGCAGTGTCCGCAATCGGCCGTTTTCTGCCTGTCATCCAAGGTAGCAATCGATGGTGTATTCAATCTGTCGAGCTTCTGCTGCGCGTCATGTGTATGAGGGCCGATCGGCCGTTTCCCAAAAAAGGTCGCTCCTCAATGGCATAAGGCACAAACCCAAGCTTGGGGTAGAGCAGCAGGCCTGCCGTGTTTTCGTTGAAACAGGAAATCTGCACCTCCTCGGCTCCGTAACGCTCGAATGCCAAGCCGGTCATCGTCTCCACGATAAACGTGGCCACTCCTTCGCCCCGAGCGCTCGGCGAGACGATGACATTGCCGATACAGCAAACGCCATTGCGTTCAGCTCGATAGAAATTGGCAAACCCAACGACAGTCCCATTGATCTCCACGACGGTAGAGTCGAAGCGTTGGGAGATCGCGGCATGCAACTGCGTTTCCGTTAGCGGGAAGTGCGCCTTCGGAAACATGAAAAACAACTCTTGAGCATTCTGAGGAAAGCCGCAGATCATTTTTACGTCGTTAGCCTTCACTGGCCTGTGGTTCAGTTTCATTGCTGGTCTCTAAGTTCCATGAGTCAGTACTTTAGCGGCTAGCTCAGGGTGATGGAAAGCAATGGCATGTACGCAAATGGCTGATGGCTGCCCTTGGTGAGAGGCAGCTTTTGGCCGACTGCTCTCTTTTGCGAAGGGCAGTTTCTGGCCGATTCTGTTGAAAAAGTCGGATTTTCAGCTGGCCTGAACTAAGGCACGACCACCATCGGAGAACCTACTCACCACATCGAGTGGTTTCTCGGCTCTTCGTTGACCTTTGCTGCTCTGTTATTGGGTTAATTTGAGGTTTTTTGCTTCGTGCAGGCGCACCTATCCCGTGGCAGGTGGCCCTTGAGATGTAAATTTGGCCAGCCGTCGCAGGTTCTGCACCGCAGCGGCCAGCGTGAATTCATCAGTCGCGCCACTCATGCCACGTAGTCGCAGGCGATCCAATTTCAGGATGCGCTTGAGGTGGGCAAACAACATTTCGACCTTCTTACGTTCGTGGCGAGAGCGCACGTACCCAGGTGTCGCTGCGATTCGCCGAGCCACATCGCGCGCGGCTTCATGGACGCTGCGGGCGATCTTGCGGCACGCAGTGTTCGGGCAGCACTTGGCTTTCATCAGACAGGCAACGCAGTCGGTCTGCCGGGATCGGAAGATAATGGTGTTGGCTTTGGTGACGTGTGAACGCTCATTTTTGAAGGCTCGCCATTCGCTGCGCAATGGGTTTCCGGCCGGGCAGCGGTATTCCTCAGCCTCTTCATTCCAGTGGAAATCGTTGCTCGAAAAACTGTTGTTCTTGCGCTCGGTTTTGTCCCACACCGGCACATGCGGCTCGATGTCTTTTTCCTCCACCATCCAGGCCAGCATCGGCGCGGTGCCGTAAGCGGTGTCGCCAATAAGGCGCTCCGGCTTGATGTCGAACTGCGCTTCGACCCGTTCGATCATCGTCTTGGTGCTCTCGACTTCTGCGGTTCGATGAGCCGGTGTGGGTTCCACGTCCATGATCACGCCGTGCTCGGTATCGATCAGATAATTCGTGGAATAAGCGTAGAACGCTGGGCCACCTGGAGCTGCGGTCCAGCGGGCTTGAGGATCAGTCAGCGATAGGCGCTTCGGTAGCGTTTCGGCCAGAGCCTCTTCATCGAGTGCCTCAAGATACTCACGCACGGCGCGGGTGCTCAGGGCCGGATCGTTCCAGTTGACCGGTTCATCACCCGGTACACCGCGCTGCCGGCTGGCATCCGCTTTGATGATGCTGGCGTCCACGGCAAAGCCTTCGCCCTTGACCAGGCCGGCGTCCATGCAACGACGCAGCACTTCGTTGAACAGCCAGCGAAACAAATCGCTGTCCCGAAAACGGCCGTGCCTATTTTTGGAAAAGGTCGAGTGATTGGGGACTTCATCTTCAAGGCTTAACCGGCAGAACCAGCGATACGCCAGGTTCAAATGGGCTTCTTCGCACAGCCGACGCTCTGAGCGAATGCCGTAGCAATAGCCCACGATCAGCATGCGGATCATCAACTCAGGGTCAATCGACGGACGCCCAATTGGGCTGTAAAAATCGGCGAGGTAATGGCGCAAGTCGCTCAGATCGAGACACCGATCAATGCTACGCAGAAGGTGATTGGCGGGGATGTGGTCTTCAAGGTTGAACGAGTAAAACAGCCGTTCCTGCCCACTCGATAACTGTCCCATCATGCTGCGTGCTTCCCTGCTGGCCAATGCAGAGATTTTGCCGCAGGCCAGACAGGGGAGCTACTTTTTCAACAGAATCGGCCAATTGCTACCCGCCACAAAAGGCAGCAACCAACCCAAAACAACCCTTGGCGATAATCCGCAACCCATCTTTTTCAATCAGGCTGACGCAACAAATGTCCTGCGCGCATCTGCTTCGTGCGGTGCCTTATTGCTCCACCTGCAGATGTCGGTACCCGGCCGCCTGTATGAAAACGGCCAAGTGCCAGATCGTCCCGTTGGCGGCCCAGAATCCGCCGTCGACTTCTTCAAGGATGATCGAAGTCATGATGATCCGCGGGTCATCCTTGGCTTGCGAACTCGCATCCGCGTCGGATACAGGGATGCTACATCGCCTGCGGCGACTGATGAAAAAAATGCTCAACGCCACGCCACGGCAACTGCGTTGACGGCGGCGAGTGTTTTTTCAATTCAATGACCCGATCGGGCCAGTCGCCGAGAAAAACCGGGAATGGCCCGACCACTGTTGAATTCTCAACAGTACTTCAACAGCAAGTGTCCGGTTACCTACTCCAGTTTCTGCTGATTTATATAAGTTATTGATATTTAACGTTTAAGTTTCATGGCATGGATCGTGCTCATTCTGATCAAGGCTCCGTGCCGACAGTCATTTGCAAGACTGTGCGGCCGTTGGCGGAGCCACCGTTAGAGTGAGGAATCCATGTCAGTTTCAGCCGCATACCCGATCAATCCACCCTCGGCCCACGTGATCCGTGATGACGCCGAAGCCATTGGCATCGCCCATGAAATCGCTGCGCTGTTGCAGGTTGGCGCCAGCGAGCGCGATCTGACGCGCCAGGTGCCGGCCGAGGTGGTCGATGCTTTTTCCAACAGCGGACTCTGGGGCATTACGGTGCCTCGGGAGTACGGCGGCGCCGAGGTGTCTTATGCGACCCTGGCCCAGGTCATCGCGATTGTCTCGGCGGCCGACCCGTCCCTTGGCCAGATCCCGCAGAATCATTACTGCCTGCTGGAAGACATCCGCTTGCAGGGCAGCCACGAGCAGAAGCAGTTCTTCTTCGGGCTGGCCCTGGCGGGAAATCGATTTGCCAATGCGCTGTCGGAAACCGGCGGCAAGAACGTGCAGGACATCCGTACCCGCCTGGTCGCGGAGGGCGAGGGTTATCGCATCGATGGGCGCAAGGGTTATTGCACCGGATCGCTCTATGCCCATTGGCTGGGTGTGTTGGCCCTGGACAGCGAGGACCGTGCACAACTGGCCTTCGTACCGCGTCATACCGAGGGTTTGAATGTGGTGGACGACTGGGACAGTATCGGTCAGCGCACCACGTCCAGCGGTACCGTGCTGGTCGAGGGGTTGTGGGTGCCGGCCTTCAATCTGTTCCCGACTTACCGCTCCTACGAGCGTCCGACCCTGGCCGGGCCCTTTGCGCAGATCACCACGGCGGCCATCGATGCCGGCATTGCCCGTGCAGCACTGCGCGACACCATCGGTTTTGTGCGTGAGCAGGCGCGGCCATGGATCGATGCCGGGGTGGAAAAGGCCAGCGAAGATCCGTTGACCATCATTCAGGTCGGCGCACTGGATATCCGCCTGGAAGCCGCCGAAGCGTTGCTCGAGCGTGCCGGCCTGGTGCTCGACCAGGCCAGGTCGGCACCCGATGAACACTCCGTCGCGCAGGCATCGCTGGCGGTCGCCAGGGCCAAAGTGTTGACCACCGAAATCGCCATCGAGGCCAGCAACAAGCTGTTTGAACTGGGCGGTACCCGGTCGACGCTGCGCAAGCACAACCTCGATCGCCATTGGCGCAACGCGCGGGTCCATACCCTGCACGACCCTGTGCGCTGGAAGTACCACGTGATCGGCAACTGGCTGCTCAACGGCATCAAGCCGCCACGCCATGACTGGTCTTGAGGTCGCGCACATGCCCAAGCAAATTCGTCTCAACGCCTTCAGCATGAACACCGTAGGGCACTTGTCGCCCGGCCAGTGGCGGCACCCGCGTGATCAGTCCACGCGCTACACCGACATCCATTACTGGATCGAGCTGGCGAAAACCCTGGAGCGCGGCAAGATCGACGGGCTGTTCATCGCCGATGTGCTCGGCGTGTATGACGTCTACCAGGGCAGTGCCGACGAGGCGCTGCGCAGTGCCGCGCAAGTACCGGTCAATGACCCGTTGCAACTGGTGCCGGCGATGGCTGCGGCGACTCGTCACCTGGGGTTTGGCGTGACGGCGTCGGTGTCGTTCGAGCATCCGTTTCCGTTCGCCAGGCGAATGTCGACCCTCGATCACCTGACGTCGGGGCGTGCGGGCTGGAACATCGTCACCTCCTACCTGGGCAGTGGCGCGCGAAACATGGGCCAGCAGCGGCAGTTGTCCCACGATCAGCGATATGCGCTGGCCGAGGAGTACCTGCAGGTTTGCTACAAACTCTGGGAAGCCAGCTGGGAGGAGGGCGCGGTACAGGCCGACCGCGCCAGTGGCGTTTACGCCGATCCACGCAAGGTGCACGGCATCGCTCACCAGGGCGAGTTTTTCACGGTGCCCGGCTTCCACCTCAGCGAGCCATCGCCGCAGCGCACGCCGGTGATCTATCAGGCCGGCGCTTCGAGCCGTGGCCGGGTCTTCGCCGCCGCCAATGCCGAGTGCGTGTTTGTTGCCGCGCCGAGCAAGGCAGTCCTGAAAAAGCAGGTCGCGGATCTGCGTGCCGCGGTCCGGGCTGCCGGTCGCGAGGCCGATCAGGTGCTGGTTTTCGAACAACTCACGGTGATTGTCGCCGCGACGGACGCCGAGGCCCTGGAGCGCTTGCGCGAGTACCGCGAGTACGCCAGTGCGAGCGGCGCCCTGGCCTTGATGTCGGGATGGACCGGGATCGACTTCGGCGAATACTCGCCGGACCAGGTGCTGCGTGAAGTGCCCAGCGATGCCATCCAGTCGACCGTAGAGGCATTTACCCGCGCCGACCCGAATCGAACCTGGACCACTGCGGAAATTGCCGACTACTGCGCCATCGGTGGCGATGGCCCGGTGCTGGTCGGCTCGGCGCAGACCGTGGCCGATCAGCTCCAGGAGTGGGTCGAGGAAACCGATGTCGATGGCTTCAACCTGGCCAGCGTGGTCGCGCCCGAGACCTTTGAGGCGGTGGTCGATCTGCTGGTGCCGGAGTTGCAGGCACGCGGGCTGTTCAAGCGCGAATACGAGGATGGCACCCTGCGCCACAAGCTCTTCGGGCAGGGCGATCGCCTGGCCGCTCCGCACCCGGCGGCGGCCTTGCGTGTGGGAGAACGGCGATGAACGAATGGTTCGCTCACGTCAATTGGGGCGAAGTGGCCGAGGCTTGCCTGGACACCACGAGCATGCTCGGCGTGGCGTTGGGCTGCACGGTGTTGCTCGGGATGCCGCTGGGTGTGCTGCTGTACCTGACGGGCCAGCGCCAGTTGCTCGAATCGCCCAGGCTGTACCGGCTGTTGTCGGTGGTGGCCAACGTGCTGCGCTCGATGCCCTTCATCATCCTGTTGATCGTGCTGATCCCGGTGACCACCCTGGTCACGGGAACCTCGCTGGGCGTGCGCGGCGCGATTCCGCCCTTGGTGGTCGGGTGCACGCCGTTCTTCGCCCGGCTCGTGGAAAGTGCCTTGCGTGAAGTCGATCGCGGCCTGGTCGAGGCCGTGCAATCGATGGGCGCCAGTACCCCGCAAATCATCCTGTTTACCTTGTTGCCCGAAGCCCGGACCGGGCTGATCGCCGCCGTCACGGTCACCGCCATCGTGTTGGTGGATTACACCGCCATGGCCGGCGTAGTCGGCGGTGGCGGCCTGGGCGACCTGGCGATTCGTTTCGGTTACCAGCGTTTCCAGACCGATGTGATGGTGGTCACCGTGTTGCTGCTGATCCTGCTGGTGCAGGCCTTGCAGATGAGCGGCGATCGCCTGGTACGACATTACACACGGCGTTAAACGCCGGACCTACCCGAACGCAGTAGCCGGGTACCGCTGCTGCAGGCCCTACGTCCACCTCACGACGGCCACTTTCTGATCATTCTGGAGTCATGAGCATGAAAAAGACCCTGGCCGCCCTCGCTGCCGTTTTATCCCTGAGCGCCCACGCCAATGAAAAACTGGTGGTGGGTGCCACCCCGGTTCCCCACGCGGAGATACTGGAGTTCGTCAAACCGGCGCTGGCCAAAGAAGGTGTCGATCTGGATATCAAGGTCTTCAGCGACTTCATCCAGCCCAACCTGCAACTGGCCGAGAAAAACCTCGACGCCAACTACTATCAGTACCGGCCGTTCCTCGATGACTTCAACAAGACCCGGCACACCGATCTGGTGCCGGTCGTGGGCGTGCACATCGAGCCGTTCGGCGCCTATTCGACCAGGATCAAGAAACTCGCTGATCTGCCCGAAGGCGCCAGTGTCGCCATCCCCAACGATCCGGTGAATACCGGGCGCGCCCTGGTGTTGTTGCACGAGGCCGGGTTGATCAAGCTCAAGGACCCGAGCAATACCCTGGCGACGCAACACGATATCGTCGAGAACCCGCACAAGCTGAAGATTCGTGAGCTGGAAGGCGCGTTGTTGGCCCGTGCGGTCAGCCAGGTGGACTTGGCCTTCGTGTTTGCCAACTACGCACTGGAGGCCGGTATCGACACCAACAGCGCGCTGATCGTCGAGAAGGGCAAGGACCTGTACGTCGAGTTCCTGGTCGCCCGTCCGGACAACATCAACGACCCTGGCATCCAGAAGCTGGCCAAGGCACTGAACTCACCGCAAGTGCGCGATTTCATCCTGACCCGCTACAAGGGCCAGATCGCTCCCGGTTTCTGATCGGCAGCAAAACCGTTCACTCAAAGACGAACACCCTTCCGTGGCGAGGGAGCTTGCTCCCGTTGGGTCGCGCAGCAGCCCCAAAAGATGGGACTGCTACGCAGTCCAACGGGAGCAAGCTCCCTCACCACAGGGGGGCAGGGTCACTTATGTTTGTGCAGGACTTTCGTTCATGGTCAGTTTCAATCCTCAGGCCCTGGCTGCCGCCGTGCATATACGCCTGGTGGGCCTGGGCAAGCATTACCGGCTCGGGTCGCAGAGCGTGCACGCGCTGCAGGACATCAACCTGGACATTCGCCGCGGTGAGGTGTTCGGCATCATGGGTCGCAGCGGCGCCGGCAAATCCTCGCTGCTGCGCTCGCTCAACCGCCTGGAGCAGCCGAGCAGCGGCCAGGTATTGATCGACGGCGAGGATATCGTCGGCTTCGATCGTGCGCGCCTGGCGGGTTTGCGCCAGCGTACCGGGATGATCTTCCAGCACTTCAACCTGATGGCCTCGCAAACCGTCGGCGACAACGTAGGGTTGCCGCTGCGGCTGGCGGGCATCGGGCGTGCCGAGCGTGGGCGAAGAGTTGACGAGCTGTTGCATCTGGTCGGACTGCAGGACAAGCGCGACGCTTACCCGGCGCAACTCTCCGGCGGGCAAAAGCAGCGGGTCGGCATTGCCCGTGCGTTGGTGTTGCAGCCCGATTTACTGCTGTGCGACGAGGCCACCTCGGCACTCGATCCGGAGAGCACCCAGGCGATTCTGGCGTTGCTGCGCGATATCAACCGACGCCTGGGGCTGACCATCGTGCTGATCACCCACGAGATGGAAGTGATCCGCGATCTCTGTGACCGCGTGGTGGTTTTGGAACACGGGGAGGTGGTCGAGCAGGGCGACGTCTGGCAAGTGTTCGGTGACCCGCGACACGACGTCACCCGCGCCTTGCTTGGCACGCTGCAGTCCGCCGAGCATGACGTGCCGTCTACGCCTGAGTCGACCGAGGTGCTGCTGGACCTGCACTACACCGGTGCCCGTGGCCACGAGCCGGAATTGTCGGCGATCGCCGCACTGTTCGGCTGCCGGACGCACCTGGTGCAGGGCGGTATCGAGCGCATCCAGGGCCGTGCATTGGGCTGCCTGCGGGTGCGCGTGGAAGCATCCAGTGGCGGGTTGGAGGCGTTGCTGCAACAGGCGCACCAGATAGCCGATCGGGTCGAGCGGGCCGGTGCCTGAGGTTGCAATTGGCGGCGGCTACGCCGGGCGATCATATCGAAAGCTGGATAACCCGATTGTCCGGCTCGTCATCGATGGCGCGGCGCTTGTTGACCACCAGTTCACCGATGGCAATCAGGCGTGCGCGGGTCACGTTGCGGGACAGGCCGAGCAAGCTGGCGGTATGCACCTGGTTGTGATGGCAGAACTGATACGCGGCGCGCAGCAGGCTGTCCTCAACCTTCTCGTAAAGCGCACCCTGGTGTTCTTCGAAGAGTCGTTTGAACGCCCTTTGCAGGAGCGCCTGGGCAGACTCTTCAGTTGAGTTGACTCGTTCCTCCTGGCGCTCGATACGCAAGTTCGACAGGCGCAAGTCCTCCTGCCGGACCAGACCGTCCCGGCAGATCAGCAAGGTGTGGTGGATGACGTTTTCCAGTTCGCGAATGTTGCCGGGCCAGCCATAGCCGGCCAGCTTGCGTTCGGCGTCGGCGCTGAGGGCAATCTGGCCGTATCCGAGGCGTTCGCTGTAGGTGCGGATGAAGTGTCGGGTCAGGGGCAGGATGTCGCCGGGGCGGTCGCGCAGCGGATGCAAATGCAGGCTGACCACGTTGAGGCGGTAGTAGAGGTCCTCGCGGAAATGCCCGGCGTTGATCGCTTTCTCCAGCTGCACATTGGTCGCCGCCAACACTCGCACGTTGATCGCAATGCTCTTGCGCGAGCCCAGTCGCACCACTTCACGCTCTTGCAGGACACGCAGCAACTTGACCTGGATGGGCATCGGCAAGTCGCCAATCTCATCGAGGAACAAGGTGCCGCCATTGGCCTCTTCGAACCAGCCCGGCTTGGCGCTGATGGCGCCGGTAAAGGCGCCTTTCTCATGGCCGAACAATTCGGCCTCGACCAGTGATTCGGAGAAGGCGCCGCAGTTGACGGCCACAAAAGGACCCTGGTTGCGGCGGCTGAGGTTATGGATATGGCGTGCGACCAACTCCTTCCCGGTTCCGGTTTCACCAATGATCAGCACGCTGGCCTCGCTCGGCGCGACCTGTTGCAAATGGGCGAGCAGGGCCTGCGACTTGGGGTCTTCGAAGACCTGGGCGGTGGCCCGGATCGAGGTGGCTAACGATGGAGATGGGGGCAGAGTCAGCAGTTGCATGGGCTCCCTCGCTTATGAGTAGAAAGTGGGAGTGGGGCGGTTCTGGTTCAGCGCCCAGTCACCCAACTCGTGAATTTTGTAGTCCACCGGGTCATGCAGTGTCTGGGTGCGCAGGTTGCGCCAGTAACGGTCGAACCGCAGTGAGGCGTGAGTCGCGCGCGCCCCGGTGACTTCAAACAAGCGGGTGCACAGATCGAGGCCGGTACGGGTCGCTGCCACTTTCGCGCAGGCGATCGACAGCGCCAGTTGCGCACGCTCTTCGCTGCCCAGGGCGTGTCCCTTGCGCCAGGCTTCGTCGAGTTGTGTCGCGGCGCGTTCAACCAGGACACGCACGCTTTCCAGGCCGACCCAGAACTCGCCGTAGTGACGCAGGATGTAGGGATCCTCGCTGACATGGCGGGCCTTGGAGGTGAACCACGGGCGTCCCTCCTTGAGGGTGTAATGCCGTGCTTCCTCGAAAGCCCCTTCGGCGATGCCCAGGAAAATGTGCGCGAAGTGCAGTTGGGCGATCAGCGGGCGCAGGCAGGCGAACGGGGTGCTCAACGGACCTGGATCGAGCAGCAGTTCAGACTCCTCCACGCGCACCCGCTCAAAGGTGGCGCTGCCACTGTCTGTCTGGCGCTGGCCCATGTTGTCCCAGTCGCCATGCAGGGTGATGCCGGTGCGACCGCTGGGAATGGCCGCGATCAGTAGCTTGCCGCCGGCGCTTTCGTCGACCGCCGAGGCAATCAGCATTTCCGAGTCGCTGGCGCCGGAGCAGAAACTTTTCTTGCCGGAAAACTCACGCCAGCCATCGAACTTCTTCACCACTGTGCGGGTGTCGAGGGGGTTGAGTGCGTTGCCCCAGAACCAGTTGTTGCGCGCGGTCTGTTCAAACCAGGGTTGCCATTGCTCGGGTCGCGAGAACAGACGCACGGTGGCCAGCATCAGGTGCTGGAAACCGAAGACGTGGGCGATGGAGCTGTCGACCTTGGCGAACTCGCGGACCACGCCGAGTGTCTCGCTCCAGTCGGCACCCAGGCCACCGAACTGGGTGGGGATGCTCAGGGCCAGCAAGCCGCTGTGGCGAAGGGCATCGCGCTCGGCTTTCGGCGTACCGCCGTGCTCGTCCCGTTCGGCGGCCGTTTGCGCAAAGGTGGCGGCCAGTTTGCGCGCGATCTGCAAGGGGCTCAGTACAGAAGTTTGTAATTGGGTGCTCACTCGCCATTCCTCGATTTTTCTTGGGTGCCCGCCAGGCAGGTCGTTGACGACAGGCTCATGCGTTGTGTGTCCGTGGCAGGACATCGTTGGCGATCATTTCGCCAAACGGCCCGGTGAGATTGGTCACGCCGCGACCTGCCAGGCTGGCATAGGGTTCGGGTAACAACGGGAAGACCAGTTCGGCGAAGCGATAGGCTTCTTCGAGATGGGGATAACCGGAAAAGATGAAGCTTTCGATGCCAAGGTCGGCGTACTCCTTGATGCGCGCAGCCACCTGTTGTGGATCACCGACCAGTGCCGTGCCGGCGCCACCGCGCACCAGGCCGACGCCGGCCCACAGGTTGGGGGCGATTTCCAGATTGTCCCGGCGCCCGTCATGCAGCGCGGCCATGCGCCGTTGGCCTTCGGAGTCGAAACGTGCGAATGACTTTTGCGCCGCGGCAATGGTCTCGTCGGATATGTGCTCGATCAGTCGGTCGGCGGCCTGCCAGGCCTCGGCAGCCGTCTCGCGCACGATCACGTGCAGGCGGATGCCGAACTTTACGGTCCGCCCATGCCTGGCTGCCCGGGCGCGGACATCGGCGATCTTTTCGGCCACCGCGGCCGGCGGCTCACCCCACGTCAGGTAGACATCGAGCTGCTCGGCGGCCAGGTCGTGGGCCGCGTCCGAAGAACCGCCGAAATACAGCGCAGGGTAAGGCTTCTGCACCGGTGGGTAGAGGGCCTTGGCGTTTTCCACCTGGAAATGCTTGCCATGGAAGTCCACGGCTTCACCTTGCAGTACGCGGCGCCAGATCCGCAGGAATTCATCGGTGACTTCATAGCGCTCGGCATGGCTTTGGTGGATGCCATCGCCACGGTTTTCGTCCGGATCACCGCCAGTCACTACATTGATCAGCAAGCGCCCGCCAGATAACCGGTCAAGGGTGGCGGCCATGCGTGCGGACACCGTTGGCGAAATAATCCCCGGGCGAATCGCAACCAGATAGCGCAGGCGTTCGGTCAGCGGGGTCAGGGCCGATGCGATGACCCAGGAGTCCTCGCAGGAACGTCCGGTGGGAATCAGCACCCCGTAGTAACCCAGGCCATCCGCCGCTTGGGCAATCTGCTTGAGGTAGTTGAGGGTCACCGGGCGAGCGCCCTGGCTGGTGCCAAGGAAGTGCCCGTCGCCGTGGGTCGGGAGGAACCAGAAAACATTCATCGTGCTGCTCCTCAGGCGCTCTGGCGCAAGCGTTGGTGGCTGCTGAAAAACGGCAGGGCGCGCTCTACGGCCAGGCCGATGCGAGCCTGGAGCAAGTCGCAACTGATGCGGTAATTGCTGAAGTCGGATTCGCTGGCGTACACGCCCAATGGCAGGGTCAGCGATTGGAAGAAACTGAACAGTGGCCGTAGCTGGTGATCGATCACCAGCGCGTGGCGAGGGCTGCCACCCGTAGCGGCAAGCAGTACCGGCGTGTCGATCAGGGCATCCTGGTCGATCAGGTCAAACAGGTGCTTGAGCTGGCCCGGATAGGCGCCGCGATAGACCGGCGAAGCGACAATCAGCAGATCGGCGTTCTCGATGGCTTGCAGCTGTGCCTCGACTTCCGCAGACAGTTCCTTACGGCTGAGGGCGCCACCAACAGGGCGGGCGAGATCGGCAAGCTCGATCACCCGGCCAACAATATTCAGCTTGCTTGCGACCTCGTCGAGAATGGCCTGGCTGAGTACCTGGGTACGCGAAGGGCGATAGGCACCGCCGGATACTGCGATTACGTTCAAGGGGGCAGTCATTGTTTGATTCCTGTGCTGTCGCTCTACAAACAGAGTCGGTGGCAGTACTCAGCAAGAACCGAACCAGTTTTTATCTATATGAAACTAAAGGGTTTTGTTTGATTTTCTGGGTTGGTGTGTGGCTGCCAGGCCACTTTTTGTTGAAGTGCTGTTGGCCAGGGAACACTTGCGAGCTGTTCGATTTCGGACAGTTATAGGAGATTGTTTATATTCTTCAAAGGAATTAATAATTATTTTGATATTCCTTTTGGTTTGTATGCGGGGGAGGAGTCTGCGTGACCAGCGCGGTGGGAGGGTGTCTTAAAAATGAAACAAAATTGTCGCGTAGAAATATTACTGAAATGTTTCAAACCTATGATCGAGGCAGATCTTCTTCAGGTTACCTCTCTCATGCGTCGAGCTGTGTTCAATCAAAAAGGGGGCGTTGGCAAATCAAGCATCGCCTGCAATCTCGCGGCTGTCAGCGCTGCCGAAGGCTACAGGACGCTCCTCGTGGATCTCGATCCCCAGGCTAACTCGACCCAATACCTGACTGGGCTGACAGGCGATGATATCCCCGTGGGGATTGCCGATTTCTTCAAGCAAACCTTGTCCAGTGGCCCGGCCAGCAAAAAGAATCGGGTGGCCATCACTGATACTCGCTACGACAATCTGCACCTGGTCACGGCAAGCCGCGAGCTTGCTGACCTGCAGTCAAAGCTTGAGTCAAAATTCAAGATCAATAAGCTGCGCCGCTTGTTGGTGGAGCTGTCCGAAGATTACGAGCGGATTTACATCGATACGCCGCCGTCCCTGAATTTCTACACGATCAGCGCACTCATCGCCGCCGACCGCGTGCTGATTCCTTTCGATTGCGACAGCTTTTCCCGTCAGGCGCTCTACAGCGTCATCGCGCAAGTGGCCGAGTTGCGAGCTGACCATAATGAGTCGTTGATCGTCGAAGGCGTGGTGGTCAACCAGTTTGTCGCGCGTGCCAGCTTGCACCAGACGCTGATCGACGAGTTGGTGGCCGAGGGCTTGCCCGTATTGCCGGATTATTTGAGTAGCACGGTCAAAATGCGTGAGTCCCATGAAACGTCGGTGCCGATGATCCACCTGGCGCCACGCCATAAGCTTTCATTGGAGTTCGTCAGCCTGTTTTGCGCATTGGAGCGGGCCAGTTGATCGCCACAGCAAGGTTGCTGTAGTGGGTCTGAATGTATCCATGACAATTTTTTGAATGTACTGGTTGTTCGATTTTATGCTGGGTCTCAAGACTTCACTGCCCCGGGGCTCACCATGCACATCGCCATCCTTACCTTCGAAGGTTTCAACGAACTTGATTCGCTGATCTCGTTCGGCATCCTCAACCGGGTTCAACAGCCTGGTTGGCGAGTGTCTATCGCCAGCCCCAGCGACAAGGTGCTGTCAATGAACGGCCTGATGATCGAGGCGCAGACATCGTTGGAGGACGCATGCGCAGCGGACGCCGTGCTGGTGGGTAGCGGGAGAATGACCCGGGACGTCGTCGCGAATGCCGCGCTGATGTCTCGCCTCAAGCTTGATCCTGCGCGTCAACTGCTGGGCGCCCAGTGCTCGGGCACGCTCATACTGGCAAAGCTGGGCCTGCTGGATGACGTGCCGGCCTGCACGGATCTGATCACCAAGCCATGGGTTGAAGAGGCCGGTGTGGCGGTACTCAATCAACCGTTCGTGGCCAAGGGCAATGTCGCAACCGCTGGCGGGTGCTTGTCGTCGCAGTATCTGGCCGCCTGGTTCATCTCGCGTCTTGCCGGTGTCGAGGCCGCACGCAATGCGCTGCACTATGTTGCCCCGGTGGGGGAGAAGGACATTTACATAACGCGGGCGATGGCGAACATTTCGCGGTTTCTTTAAGGCGGGCGAGCGTCGGGGCTTGGGGGGGAACTGACTCGGGGCGGCAAATTCTCATCTCTGCGGTACGTTCGCGGGCATGAGTTTTTCAATGCGTATCTGGATGAGCGCGTCCGGCCCAGGCAGTCCGTACGTCAATGCGAGTTCCAAGGCCGGTTACAAGGGGTATAACTATCAGAACAAAAGGCGGGTCACCCGGAATAGGCCCTCCAAAGGCAGCGTCCGGGCCAGGCGCCCCTGGCCTGATCGACGCCTGCGGCGCGGAGCGATGTGATGAGTTCCAGAACATGGCGATGGGCTCGCAAGAGCCTTCTTGGCTGCATCGAGCTGGCCTTGCTGGTCGCTCCACTGTGCGCCAGCGCCATGTTCAAGTGCCAAGCCAGTGACGGAGCCATCAGCTACACCAGCCAAGCCATCGCCAGCGCCCGCTGCACTCGCGTGAATGGCATGGCAGGCGCCGGTGTCGGCGCCAAGGCAAAGCCCCTGCCACGGCTTATGCAGGACGACGACCCGGGCGCGGTGCGGGTCCGGGTCTTCACCTTCATCCACAAGGGTAAACGTCAATATGTGAGCCGGCGCCCCGTCGGGATCTCCGCACGGGTCGATGTCCTTGAGCTCTATGTCATCAAGGGCTGCTACCTATGTATGGTGCCGAAGGATTTCAAGGTCACCTCACTGCGCCTGGACACCCAATCCTATCGACGGGAGATCGAAGCGGCTTCGGGGGATTATGGTGTCGACAGGGCGCTGGTCCGCGCAGTGATGCATGCCGAATCGGCGTTTCGCCCCAACGCCATTTCCGAAGCCGGTGCCCAGGGACTGATGCAGTTGATGCCCGCCACCGCCGAGCGCTTCGCCGTGGCCGATCCGTTCGACGCACGTCAGAACATTCGTGGCGGCGTGCGCTACCTGGCCTGGCTGCTCAAGCGCTTCAACGGCAACCAGGTGCTGGCGTTGGCAGGTTACAACGCCGGCGAAGCGTCCGTGGTCGAGTACAACGGGGTGCCTCCCTACGCCGAGACGCAATCCTACGTCAGCCGCGTGCAGTCCTTGACCGAACGCTATCGCAATCATCGCTAGAACCGTAGGGCGCATAACCCGAAACAGGTGATACGCCGGGCGGGGCTCAGTTTGCCGCTTGCGGTTGAGACTTGGTGGTCGCTCCGGTGCGGGTGATCACGGTCAGGATCGACAGCGCGGCAATCACCAACCCTGGTGAAGTTGCGAGCAGTACGCCAGTGGTGCCGGCGCCGGCGGCGAGGATCTGGCCGGCGGCCAGGGGACCCGCCACCGAACCGAGCCGGCCGATGGCCACGGCGGCGCCGACACCGGTGGCGCGCACCGAAGTCGGATAGGAAGGGGGCGCCAGGGCGTACAGCACCAGCTGTGCGGCCATGACGAACAGCCCGACGGCAAACCCGGCGATTGCCATCGGCACGATACCCACTGACAGGCCGACCCCGGCCAGCGCCGCCAACACTCCGGCGTACACGAACAGGACCACTTTCAGGCCGTTGCAGCGGTCCAGCATCACCCCGCCGAGCAGTGAACCAATGGCACCGCCGATGTTGAACAGCATCTGCACCATGCCTGCCTGGGGCTTGGTGAAACCCTGTTCCAGCAACAGCGAGGGCAGCCAGTTGAGCAGCATGTACATCACGGTCAGGGTGAAGAAGTAGCTCAACCACAAGGCCAGCGTGCAGCGTGCGCGTCCTTCGCCGAACAGTGCCTGGGCGGTGGACGAGCGTGGGCTGCTGGTCGAGACGTGTTGCTGGCGGAACGCCGTGGATTCGGGCAACAGCAGGGCCATCAGCGGCACCACCAGCAAGGGCGTCAGACCGCCGATGATGAAGGTGGTTTGCCAGTGTTCACTGGAAAACATCGCCACCACCGCCGCCAGCGCGCCACCCAGGGGGACGCCGCAGTACATGACGCTGATGGCGGTGCCGCGATGGCGCTCGCTCACCGCCTCGGCACACAGGGCAATCAGGTTGGGCAGGGCGGCACCCAGGCCCAGGCCGGTCATGAAGCGCACCAGCAGCAGGCTGGAGTAGCTCTCGACATAGGCAGTGCAGAGCGAGAAGACACCGAACAGCAGCACGGCGCCGACGAGGATTTTCTTGCGGCCGATACGATCGGCCACCCAGCCGCCAAAAAACGCGCCGGGCAGCAGGCCGATGATCCCGGCGCTGAACACCCAGCCCATCATCTTCGGGTCCAGGGCAAAGCTCTGGCGCAATCCTGCGGCAGCGGTGCCGGCGGCCTGCAGATCGAACCCCTCGATCAACGCAACGATAAAGCACAAAGCGATTGTCAGCGTCGAGCGACGCGATGGACTGTCCATGGGTGAACCTCATTGTTGTTTTTGTTATGCAGTCGAGCCCTTCGTGCGTCGGGTGCGCCGTCAGTGACCGCTGGTGATTAAGATAACAAAGATAACTAAAAAAAGAATCGCATCGTAAAAACTGCCGAAAACAACAAATAAAACCTTCAAAAACAAATTCTTATGTATTCGTTTTTGGTAGAAATGAAAAATAGATAATAATATTAATGTTCGATTATCGGTCACTTGCAATTGACGACGAGCCTTGGCTGTTTCCATTCTCTGTTCGTGAAGCCGGTACTCCCGTGTGGGGCCGGCACCCGAAAACAACAATAAGAAGTGGACATCGAACATGCCAAAACGCCCCATGAACACCGGTTCATCAGCATCACTCGCCTGTCTCTCCCGCACCCATCCAGGGTGGGTCGTGGCACTGCTAGGCGTCAGCGTTCTGCCCTCTCAACTGCGGGCCGAGGGGTTTATCGAGGACAGCCACGCAAACTTGACCCTGCGCAATTACTACCTGGACCGTGAATATCAGGACGGCGGCGCCAAGTCTGCCGCGCGGGAGTGGGCCCAGGGTTTCATCCTGGGCATGGAGTCCGGGTTTACCCAAGGGACTGTAGGCTTTGGCCTGGATGTGCGCGGGCTGCTAGGGGTCAAGCTCGACTCCGCGCCGGATCGCAGCGGCACCGAACTATTGCCGGTATCGGCCAGCGACAAGCGCGCGGCGGATGACTATTCGCGGCTGGCGCCGACGGCCAAGCTGCGGTTTGCCCAGACAACGGTCAAGAGTGGCGATGTCTCGATCTTCCTGCCGTTCGCCTTTGCCAGCCCGTCGCGACTGCTGCCACAGACCTTTCGCGGTACCACGCTCAGCTCCAGGGATATCGATGGCCTGACCCTGAATACCGGTTACATCGATCGCATCAACAAGCGCGATTCCACGGACTACCAGGCCATGACCATCGCCTCGCCGAACCGGCGTTTCAACGGCGCTGCCACCACCTCGCACATGGCGTATCTGGGCGGTGATTACCAGGTCAACAAGGACCTGAGCCTGCGCGCCTACCATGCCGAGGTGGCTGACCTGTACCAACAGGACACCCTGGCATTGCTGCATAACCTGCCGCTCGGCGACGGGGTGTTCACCAGCGACTTGCGCAGTTTTTTCAGTCGCGAGGATGGCAGCGCCAAGGCGGGCGAAGTGGACAACCGTAACCTCTCGGCATTGTTCGGCTACCGCTTCGGCGGGCACAGGGTGAGCCTTGGCTACATGCACGCCAGTGGCGACACGGCGACGCCGTACATCTCTGGCACCGAGCTGATGGGCATGAGCGAACTGACCATGGCTTCGGATTTTCTCAACGCCAAGGAGCGCACCTGGCAAGCGATCTATGACTACGACTTCGTCGCGTCCGGGGTGCCCGGTTTGAAGGGAAGATTGCGTTACGTGCGCGGCGACAATATCGAGTTGGCAGCCTACAACGCCGAGGACCGCAAGGAGCGCGAATTCCAGATGGAGCTGGGTTATGTGATTCAGAGCGGCCCGCTGAAAAACGTCGGGCTGTTGGCGCGCAAGGCGATCTATCGCAATGACTTCCCGAGCGGTACGGCATTCCGCGATGAAAACCAGACCCGCTTCCTGGTGCTCTATACCTTACCCATCTGGTAATCCCGGGGCCTTTGATGTTGCCCGCCGGCCGTCCCTTTTTTTTGGTTCTTCACGCAATCCCGGGGAACTGTAGGAGCCGGCTTGCCGGCGATGGTCGTCAACGATAACGCGGGTGAACTGGATAAACGCGGCGCACTGGAGTCCATCGCCAGCAAGCCGGCTCCTACAGTTTGGTGTTCACATCATTTCCACCAGGACGCCAGCGATGGTCGTTAACGATAACGCGTGTGACCGGGATAAACGCGGCGCGTTGGAGTCCATCGCCAGCAAGCCGGCTCCTACAGTTTGGTGTTCACATCATTTCGACCCGGACGCGGTCCCCTGTAGGAGCTGGCTTGCCAGCGATGGTCGTCAACGATAACGCGTGTGACCTGGATAAACGCGGCGCACTGGAGTCCATCGCCAGCAAGCCGGCTCCTACAGTTTGGTGTTCACATCATTTCCACCAGGACGCCAGCGATGGTCGTTAACGATAACGCGCGTAAACCGGATAACCGCGGCGCACTGGAGTCCATCGCCAGCAAGCCGGCTCCTACAGTTTGGCGTTCATATCATTTCCACCCGGACGCCAGCGATGGTCGTTAACGATAACGCGTATGACCTGGATAAACGCGGCGCACTCGAGTCCATCGCCAGCAAGCCGGCTCCTACAGTTTGGCGTTCACATCATTTCCACCCGGACGCCAGCGATGGTCGTTAACGATGACGCGTATGAATTGGATAAACGCGGCGCACTGGAGTCCATCGCCAGCAAGCTGGCTCCTACAGTTTGGCGTTCACATCATTTCCACCAGGACGCGGGCCCTTGTAGGAGCTGGCTTGCCAGCGATGGTCGTGAACGATAACGCGTGTGACCTGGATAAACGCGGCGCACTTGCGTCCATCGCCAGCAAGCCGGCTCCTACAGTTTGGTGTTCACATTATTTCGGCCAGGACGCGGTCCCTTGTAGGAGCTGGCTTGCCAGCGATGGTCGTGAACGATAACGCGTGTGACCTGGATAAACGCGGCGCACTTGCGTCCATCGCCAGCAAGCTGGCTCCTACAGTTTGGTGTTCCCATCATTTCGGCCAGGACGCGGTCCCTTGTAGGAGCTGGCTTGCCAGCGATGGTGGTTAACGATGACGCGTATGAATTGGATAAGCGCGGCGCGTTGGAGTCCATCGCCAGCAAGCCGGCTCCTACAGTTTCTCGGTAATCCGTGATGGACCTTTTTTTTGGAAAGGGGGCGTGCTGGCAGCGTTGGTTCAGTCCTGGTAAACCTTTCTCAGCAAGCGCAGCAGCTCCTCGCGCTCTTCGCCGGTCAGCGATGCAGTGGAGTCGAAATCGCTTTGCGCGGCGATCTGCTTGAGCTCCTTGAGCAAGGTTTCGCCGGTCTTGCTCAGGAAGATTCCGTAGGAGCGTTTGTCCGGCTTGCAACGCACTCGCACCGCCAGCGCGCGGCTTTCCAGTTTGTTGAGCAGCGGCACCACCTGCGGCGGTTCGATGGCCAGGGCGCGGGCCAGGTCGGCCTGCATCAGCCCTGGATTCTGGTCGATGATCGCCAGGGCCGAGAACTGTGCGGGGCGCAGGTCGTGGGCTGACAGACGGCCGATCAGGTTCTGGAACAGCTTGAGTTGAGCGCGCCGCATCGCGTAGCCGATCAGGTCGTCCAGTGCCGAATCCAGCGGTGCCTGCAGCTCGGCGGTGGCGGACGGGGACTCGCTCTGGTCGGCGAGGGGAGAAGGCTTGGCCATTGCGGGTGAATCCTGAAGAGGTGGAGGTTAACAAGCCTATCTAGTTTGCCGGGGTTGGCCGCTGATAGCTATGCCCGTCGTTCATGGCGATGGGGTGGGAGGATATTTGCGGGCGGATAAAAAAATGGTTAATTCGATTAATGGTTAATTGACATAACTATATCGGTCCTTTAATTTCCAGTCATCTTCAAGCCAAGAACAAGAGAGCATCGCCATGAGCAACTACGAAGGTCGCTGGACAACCGTCAAGGTCGAGATCGAGGAAGGCATCGCCTGGGTCATTCTCAATCGCCCGGAAAAACGCAACGCCATGAGCCCGACACTCAACCGGGAAATGATCGATGTGCTGGAAACCCTGGAGCAGGATCCAGCAGCCGGTGTGTTGGTGCTGACCGGTGCCGGCGATGCCTGGACGGCGGGCATGGACCTCAAGGAATACTTCCGCGAAGTGGACGCAGGCCCGGAGATCCTTCAGGAAAAGATCCGCCGCGAAGCCTCGCAATGGCAATGGAAACTGCTGCGCATGTACGCCAAGCCGACCATCGCCATGGTCAACGGCTGGTGCTTCGGTGGCGGCTTCAGCCCGCTGGTGGCCTGTGACCTGGCGATCTGCGCCGACGAAGCGACCTTCGGCCTCTCGGAAATCAACTGGGGCATCCCGCCGGGCAACCTGGTGAGCAAAGCCATGGCCGACACCGTGGGCCACCGCCAGTCGCTGTACTACATCATGACCGGCAAGACCTTTGGCGGGCAGAAAGCCGCCGAAATGGGCCTGGTCAACGACAGCGTACCCCTGGCGCAACTGCGTGAAGTCACCGTGGATCTGGCGCGCAACCTGCTGGAGAAAAACCCGGTGGTGCTGCGTGCGGCCAAGCATGGTTTCAAGCGCTGCCGCGAGCTGACCTGGGAGCAGAACGAGGACTACCTGTACGCCAAGCTCGACCAGTCGCGCCTGCTCGACACCGAAGGTGGCCGCGAGCAGGGCATGAAGCAGTTCCTCGACGAAAAGAGCATCAAGCCCGGTCTGCAGGCCTACAAACGCTGAAGCTGATCGCCGGGTGCATGTCCGCCCCGGCGCGCTGCATCGCTCGACTGTATTCCCGATAAAGACAATAAAGAGGAATCACCATGCTGGACGTGCCCCTGTTGATTGGCGGCCAGTCGCTGCCTGCCCGCGACGGTCGAACCTTCGAACGCTGCAACCCGGTGACCGGTGAGCGGGTATCGCGGGTTGCCGCCGCCACCCTGGAAGATGCCGATGCCGCGGTGGCTGCCGCCCAGGCAGCGTTTCCCGCCTGGGCCGCCCTGGCGCCCAATGAACGCCGCAGCCGTTTGCTCAAGGCCGCCGAGCAGTTGCAGGCGCGCAGTGCCGAGTTCATTGCAGCGGCTGGCGAAACCGGGGCCATGGCCAACTGGTATGGATTCAACGTGCGACTGGCATCGAACATGCTGCGTGAAGCGGCATCGATGACCACCCTGATCAATGGCGAAGTCATCCCCTCGGATGTGCCGGGCAGTTTTGCCATGGCCCTGCGTCAACCTTGCGGTGTGGTGCTGGGCATCGCCCCGTGGAATGCCCCGGTGATTCTCGCCACCCGCGCCATCGCCATGCCGCTGGCGTGCGGCAATACCGTGGTACTCAAGGCTTCCGAGCTGAGCCCGGCGGTGCACCGGCTGATCGGCCAGGTGTTGCAGGATGCCGGACTGGGCGATGGCGTGGTCAATGTCATCAGCAATGCCCCGGCGGATGCCGCGGCGATTGTCGAGCGGCTGATCGCTAACCCGGCGGTGCGGCGGGTCAACTTCACCGGTTCAACCCATGTCGGGCGCATTGTCGGCGAGCTCGCGGCGCGACACCTCAAGCCGGCTCTGCTGGAACTGGGCGGCAAGGCGCCGTTGCTGGTGCTCGATGATGCCGACCTGGATGCGGCGGTCGAGGCAGCCGCTTTCGGCGCTTACTTCAATCAGGGGCAGATCTGCATGTCCACCGAACGCCTGATCGTCGATGCGAAGGTCGCCGACGCCTTTGTCGTCAAGCTCGCCGCCAAAGTCGAAACCCTGCGTGCTGGTGACCCCGCGCTGGCAGATTCGGTGCTCGGTTCGCTGGTCGATGCCAGTGCCGGCACGCGCATCAAGGGGTTGATCGACGATGCCCTGGGCAAGGGCGCGCGGTTGGTGGTCGGCGGACAGCTGGACGGCAGCATTTTGCAGCCGACCCTGCTCGATGGCGTCAACGAGAGCATGCGCCTGTATCGCGAAGAGTCCTTCGGCCCGGTGGCGGTGTTGCTGCGCGGGGAGGGCGATGAAGCGTTGCTGCGCCTGGCCAACGATTCCGAGTTCGGTTTGTCGGCGGCGATTTTCAGTCGCGATACCGGGCGCGCCCTGGCGCTGGCCCAACGGGTCGAGTCGGGTATCTGTCATATCAATGGCCCGACCGTGCACGACGAAGCGCAAATGCCCTTCGGCGGGGTCAAGTCCAGCGGCTACGGCAGCTTTGGCGGCAAGGCATCCATCGAGCATTTCACCCAGTTGCGCTGGGTCACCCTGCAGAATGGACCACGGCATTACCCGATCTGAACCGCAGAAATAACAATAAAAAAGGCTGCAGCCACTACCATGCCCATCCGTGCGGCTTGGTGGTAGCGTGCCTTGATGGAGAACAAGCACGTGAGTTCCGAATTCAGATCGCAACCCCACACCCAGATCAGCGCGCCGCGCTACCGTCACGTGTCCATCGGTCGCGCAGCGGTCGAGGTGACAGAACAACAGGGCGCCTTGCACATGCGCTCCCTGGAGCCATTGGCCGAGTATCCGCCGCGACTGCTCGACCGTCTGGTGCATTGGGCCAATGTGCGTCCCGAGCAGACCTTTATCGCCGCCCGCCAGGCCGACGGTGAGTGGCGTCGGGTCAGTTACGCGCAGATGCTCGACAGTGTCCGGGCCATCGCCCAAAGCCTGTTGCGCTACGGCCTGTCGGCAGAAAAACCGCTGGTGCTGCTCTCGGGCAATGACATCGAGCATTTGCAACTCGCCTTCGGCGCCCTGTACGCGGGCATTCCCTACTGCCCGGTGTCACCGGCCTATTCGCTGCTGTCCCAGGATTTCGCCAAGCTGCGTCACGTCTGCGATCTGCTGCAACCCGGTCTGGTGTTTGTCGGTGATGCCGCAGCCTACCAGCGCGCCATCGATGCCGTGCTACCCGCAGCAACGCCCATGATTACCGTCCGGGGCGAAATCGCGGGGCGTCGCCAGGTCAGCTTTGCCAGCCTGCTTGAGCAGCCGGGCGGAGCCGAGGCCGAGGCCGCGTTTGCCGGCACGGGGCCGGACAGCATCGCCAAGTTCCTGTTCACCTCCGGCTCGACCAAGCTGCCCAAGGCGGTGATCACCACTCAGCGCATGCTGTGCTCTAACCAACAGATGCTGTTGCAGACATTTCCGGAGTTTGGCGAAACACCGCCAGTGCTGGTGGACTGGCTGCCGTGGAACCACACCTTCGGCGGCAGCCATAACGTTGGCATCGTGCTGTACAACGGTGGCAGCTTTTACCTGGACGATGGCAAACCCACGGCGCAGGGTTTCGCGCAAACCCTGCGCAACCTCAAGGAAATATCGCCCACCGCCTACCTGACCGTGCCCAAGGGCTGGGAAGAATTGGCCTCGGCACTGGAGCAGGACGCGGAACTGCGCGAGGTCTTTTTCAAACGCATCAGCCTGTTGTTCTTTGCCGCGGCCGGTCTGTCGCAAAGTGTCTGGGATCGGCTCGATCGAGTCGCCGAACTGCACTGCGGTGAGCGTATCCGCATGATGGCCGGGCTCGGCATGACCGAGGCTTCGCCGTCCTGCACCTTCACCACCGGGCCGTTGTCCATGGCCGGTTATGTCGGCCTGCCGGCACCCGGTTGCGAGGTGCGCCTGGTGCCGGTGGACGGCAAGCTGGAAGGGCGCTTTCGTGGGCCGCACATCATGCCCGGCTACTGGCGGTCAGCGCAGCAGACCCTCGATGCGTTCGACCCGCAGGGCTTCTACTGTTCCGGTGATGCGCTCAAGCTCGCCGACCCGCGTGATCCGCAATTGGGGCTGATGTTCGACGGGCGCATCGCTGAAGATTTCAAGTTGTCATCCGGGGTGTTTGTCAGCGTCGGGCCTTTGCGCAGCCGCGCGGTGCTCGAAGGTTCGCCCTATGTCCAGGACCTGGTGGTGACCGCGCCGGATCGCGAATGCCTGGGGGCGCTGGTCTTTGCGCGGATGCTTGAGTGTCGACGACTGTCAGGGCTGGCGGCCAGTGCCAGCGACACCGAGGTGCTGGCCAGTGCGCCGGTGCGCGAGTGGTTCGCCGGCTGGTTGCAGCGACTCAATCGCCAGGCCACCGGCAATGCCAGTCGCCTGGAGTGGATCGCCTTGCTCGATGAGCCGGCGTCCATCGACCGGGGTGAAATCACTGACAAGGGCTCGATCAATCAGCGTGCGGTGTTGCAGTGGCGCGCGGAGCAGGTCGAGGCGCTGTATCGCGGGCTCGATCCGGCCATCCTGCGCGCCGGGGCGAAGTCGTGAACGCAGGCGGGCAGTACTCGGCCTTTGCCGATGCGGCGATTTTCGATGCGCTGCGAACGCCGTGGGTAGACCTCGGCGGGGCACTGGCCGAGGTGTCGCCGATCGACCTGGGCATCAAGGTCGGGCGCGAAGTACTGGCGCGCGCGCAAGTCGATCCGCTGGCGGTCGACAGCGTGCTGGCGGGCTCCATGGCCCAGGCCAGCTTCGATGCCTACTTGCTGCCACGGCACATCGGCCTGTACAGCGGCGTGGCGCAATCGGTTCCGGCACTGGGGGTGCAGCGCATCTGTGCCACCGGTTTCGAACTGCTGCGCCAGGCCGCCAGGCAACTGGATGACGGCGTGCAATTGGCGTTGTGCGTGGCCACCGAATCGATGTCGCGCAATCCGATTGCGGCCTATACCCATCGCGGCGGTTTCCGTCTTGGCGCGCAAGTGCAGTTCAAGGATTTTCTCTGGGAGGCGTTATACGACCCGGCTCCCGGGGTGGACATGATTGCCACCGCCGACAACCTGGCGCGGCGTTATGGGCTGAGTCGCGAAGCGGTGGACGCCTACGCCTGCGCCAGTCATCAGCGGGCCTTTGCGACGCAGCAGGCTGGCTGGCTGGCAGCCGAGATCGTTGCCGTGGGGCATCAGGTGTTTGAACTGCAAGGCTACCAGCCGCGCAGCATCCGCCTGCCACGCGGTGTCGACACGGTGAGTGAAGACAGCCACCCACGGCCCGGGGAAATCGCGGCTTTGGCCCGGTTGCGCAGCGTGCACGAAGGCGGGGTGCAAACCGCCGGCAACAGTTGTGCGGTGGTCGATGGCGCGGCGGCGGCCCTGGTCGGGCGCGCTTCGGCCTGTCGGGATACACCGTTGGCCTTGCTGCGGGCCAGCGCAGTAGTCGGGGTGGCGCCAGAGTTCATGGGCATCGGTCCGGCACCGGCGATTCGCCTGCTGTTGCAGCGCAGCGGCTTGAGCCTGGAGCAGATCGACCGCTTTGAAATCAACGAAGCCCAGGCCGCCCAGGTCCTGGCGGTGGCACAGGAACTGGAGCTGGATCATTCGCGCCTGAACGTCCAGGGTGGTTCACTGGCGCTCGGGCATCCCTTGGCCGCCAGTGGCTTGCGTCTGGTGTTGACCCTGGCGCGACAACTGCGTGAGCACAATCTGCGCTACGGGGTCGCCGCGGCCTGTGTTGGCGGCGGGCAGGGCATGGCGCTGTTGATCGAGAACCCGGCCTGGCGTGCCTGAGACTCAGCCAATCTGCTGCATCGACCCGTTCAATCCAGCGCTCCACCCGAACAGGTTTTCGTTGCGCCTAGCGGCGCGCAGAAAACTGTTGCGGTGCCAGAAATGCATCGTGGAAATAATTGCGCAAAGCGTGCATTGCCGGACTGAATTCACGCTCGCGATGCCAGGCCAGGCCGACGCTCATGGGGGTCACCTTGTCGGTGATCGTCAGGGTTTCGATGCGTTTTCCCTCCAGTGACCAAGGGCGGTGGACCAGGTCCGAGAGGATCGCCACGCCGTTGCCGTTGGCCACCATGCTGCGCACGGCCTCCACGGAACTGGTTCGAACCCTCACGTTCGGCCGTTGGTGCGCGTGTTCCCAATAGCGCATGGCGCTTTGTTCGGCTTCGTCGACGGTCAACAGGATGTAGGGTTCCCTGGCGACGTCGGCGAGGCTGACGGCGGAGCGTTCGCACAGCGGGTGATGGCTGGGCAACCATAGCCGGCGCTCGGAATTGAAGAGGGTTTCCGAACCGATGTCCGGGTGGGTGAGGTTCGCCGTGAGCACCACGGCCATGTCGAAGCGGCCTTCAAGCAGGCCTTGCTCAATGGCTTCACGTTCTTGCTCGTGAACTTCGATGGCCACGTCCGGATGCCAATGCTCCAGACGTTGCAGATGATGCGGCAGGAAGTAGCCGATCACCGTGTAACTGGCGGCCAGGCGCAACAGGCCGCTGGCACGCATATCGGGTAACGGGCTGTTGAGGGCGTCGTCAACGCTGCGCAAAATCACGTAGGCCCGATTCAGGAAGTGCCGCCCGGCATCGGTCAGGCTCATGCCCTGGGCCGAGCGCTGGAACAACAGTGTGCCGAGGATGCCTTCCAGTTCCTTGATCGCGGTGGTCACCGCCGATTGGGAAATGTTCAGGTGGATCGCCGCTTGCGAGATCTGCCCGATCTCGGCGGTGGCGACGAAATAACGAACCTGGCGCAGGGTCAGTGACATGAAAACTCCAATCGACGAGGTATCTGATTTTCAGAAGATACCCTATCTAATAATAGATCTTCCCAAGGGGTTCGCGGAAATCTAACGTGGTCTGCATGAAGTCACAAGCGTCAGGAGCAAGCGTCATGCAGGCAGTAGATTTCAATTCGGACATGGGCGAAGGCTTCGGTCCGTGGACCATCGGCGATGGCGTCGACAACGAACTGATGGGCTTCATCAGTTCAGCCAACATCGCCACCGGGTTTCATGCCGGCGATCCCGGCACCATGCGCCGCACGGTCGAGCAGGCCAAGCGCCTGGGCGTGGCCATCGGCGCGCATCCAGGGTTTCGCGACCTGGTCGGTTTCGGTCGCCGGCACATCAATGCACCGGCCCAGGAGCTGGTCGACGACATGCTCTATCAGTTGGGTGCCTTGCGTGAACTCGCCCGGGTTCAAGGCGTGGCGCTGCAACACATCAAGCCCCACGGCGCGCTCTACATGCACCTGGCACGGGACGAAGAGGCTGCGCGTTTGCTGGTGGAAAACCTCCAGCGCCTGGAGCCTGAGTTGCTGCTGTATTGCATGCCCGATTCGGTGATCTGGCGAGTTGCCAAGGAACTTGGCCAACCAGTGATCCGAGAGTTCTATGCCGACCGCGAGTATGACCTCAGCGGCTCGATCGTCTTTACCCGCAACGTCCGTGCCTACGACCCGGCCCAAGTCGCTGCACGCGTGCTGCGTGCCTGTCGGGAAGGCGTGGTGCGCACGGTCGAGGGCGAAGACCTGGCGATCGAATTCGACTCCATCTGTTTGCACAGCGACACACCGGGTGCCCTGGCGTTGGTTGCAGCCACGCGCCAGGCACTCGACGCCGCCGGGATCACAGTGCGCGCACCGCGCTGAGTCCGAGCCCCGATTCTTTTTTTGCCTGCCTTTCTACAACTATTCCAAGAGGAACAGACATGGCCGAACACACCGTTATCACCCCGTTGCCCGGGACCTTCTACCGCAGAGCCACGCCTGAATCGGCGAACTACGTCGAGGCGGGCGCGCACGTCACTGCCGACACAGTGATTGGCTTGATCGAAGTCATGAAACAGTTTTCCGAACTGACCGCCGGGACGGCGGGTCGCCTTGGCGCATTCCTGGTGGAAGACGGCGATCCGGTGGAACCGGGTCAGGTCATCGCAACGCTCGACGATGAGTGAGGGCGAGATCATGACTCAAGCTATTCGCAAATTACTGATCGCCAACCGTGGCGAGATTGCCGTGCGCATCATCCGCGCCGCCAAGGCCCTGGGGATTCCCACCGTTGCCGCGTGCAGCGAAGCGGACGTCGACTCCCAGGCGGCGCGCCTGGCTGACGAAGTGCACATTCTCGGCCCGGCCCGCGCCGACAAAAGCTACCTGAACGTCGAGGCATTGCTCGGTGCCTTGCAAGCCACCGGCGCCAATGCGGTGCATCCCGGTTATGGCTTTCTCTCGGAGAACGCCGACTTTGCCGAAGCCGTCCTCGCCGCCGGAGCGATTTTTGTCGGACCGAGCCCGGAGACGATCCGGCGCATGGGCGACAAGGCCGAAGCGCGGCGCACCGCGCAAGAGGCCGGGGTACCGGTGGTTCCGGGTTCTCCCGGTGAACTGTTTGATCTCGCATCAGCGCTCAAGGCCGCCGAATCCGTTGGTTTCCCACTGTTGATCAAGGCCTCGGCCGGAGGTGGCGGACGCGGTATTCGCCTGGCGGAAAACGCCCAACAGCTGAGCGAAGAATTTCCCCGTTCCCAGCGCGAGGCCCAAGCGGCGTTCGGCAATGGCGCGGTGTACCTGGAGCGTTTTATCAGCAAGGCCCGCCACATCGAAGTGCAGGTATTGGGCGACGGTCAGCACGCCGTGCACCTGTTCGAGCGCGAGTGTTCGTTGCAACGCCGGCGGCAGAAAATCTTTGAGGAAGCGCCGTCGCCGGTCCTTTCTCAGCAACAGCGCGAAACGCTCTGCGCGAGCGCCGTGCGCCTGACCGAGTCCTTGGGCTACAAGGGTGCCGGGACCCTGGAATACCTGTATGACGACGCCACTGGCGAGTTTTTCTTCATCGAGATGAACACGCGAATTCAGGTCGAACACCCGGTCAGCGAGTTGGTCACCGGTATCGATCTGGTGCAGGCAATGTTGCGCATTGCCGGTGGCGAGCCGTTGGGTCTCCAGCAAGGTGACATCCAGCTCAACGGCGCCGCCTTGCAGATGCGCCTGAACGCGGAAGACCCGGCGCGGGATTTCTTCCCCAGCCCGGGGCTGGTGGAGGCATTGGTATGGCCGCAAGGCGAGGGGGTGCGTGTCGACAGCCATCTGTATCAAGGCTACCGCGTGCCGCCTTACTATGACTCGTTGCTGGCCAAACTGATCGTCCATGGTCGCGACCGCGCCGAAGCGTTGGCCCGCGCCCGCCTGGCAGTGCAGCAGACTACCCTGACCGGCATGGCCAGCACCTTGTCGCTGCATGGCGAACTGCTGGAACAACCGTGGCTGCACAGCGCCGACTTTCATACCGGCACCCTTGAAACCTGGCTGGCCGAGCGCCGTAGCGGAGGTGAGGCATGAGCAATCCAATCCGTTACAGCTTTGGCGCCGATGAACATTTGTTTGCCGAAGTCAGCGACAGCATGTCCCTGGAAGCGTTCTTCAAGGGCATGGCGGTGACGCGTGCGGTCGAGCGCCTGGCCCTCGACGGGGTACTGGATGTGTGCCTGGCCAATGCATCGTTCCAGATTCGTTTTGATCCGGACCGTATCGACCCTTACGCGCTGCTCGAAGCGGTCAAGGGCGCCGAAGCCGAGGCCGTCGCCGAACGCACCCTGCACACGCGGATCATCGAGATTCCGGTGCTGTACAACGATCCGTGGACCCACGAAACACTGATGCGTTTTCGCGACCGCCACCAGGACCCGAGCGCCACGGATCTGGAATACGCCGCACGGATCAATGGCCTGGCGGATGTCGAAGCGTTCATCGCCGCCCACAGTGGTGCGCCGTGGTTTGTCTCGATGGTCGGTTTTGTCGCGGGCCTGCCGTTCATGTTTCAGATGGTCGAGCGCGAGCGTCAGTTGCAGGTGCCCAAGTACCTGCGGCCACGCACCGATACGCCGAAACTGACCCTGGGTCACGGCGGCTGTTTTGGCTGCATCTATTCGGTACGCGGCGCCGGTGGCTATCAGATGTTCGGCGTCACGCCGGCGCCGATCTACGACCCGCAACAGAGCCTGAGTTACCTCAAGGAACACATGGTGTTTTTCCGTCCGGGTGACATCGTGCAGTTCAAACCGATGGATCGCGAGGCCTATGACCAGGCTGTCGCCGAGGTGGAAGCAGGGCGTTTTGATCTGCGGATTCGTTCGGTGGAATTCTCGCTGGATGCGTTTCTGGCCGATCCCGTTGGCTATCCCAAGTCGTTGCAGGAGGTGCTGGCATGATCAAGGTACTCAAACCCGGTCTCGCCACATCGGTGCAGGACCTGGGACGCGAAGGCTATTACCACTTGGGTATCCCGCCTTCCGGTGCGCTCGATCAGTACGCGTTGAGCGCAGCCAACCAGTTGGTCGGTAACCCGGCGGGCGCGGCGGCGCTCGAATGCACACTGCTCGGCCCTGAGCTGGAATTCCAGCAAGACGCCTTGGTGGCGGTGTGCGGTGCGTACATGACGGCCAAAGTCGATGGTGTGGACATGCATCACGACACCGCGTTCACCGTCAAGGCCGGGCAAGTGCTGCGCTTCGATTTTCCCAAGGCCGGGGCCAGGGCCTATCTGGCAGTCGCCGGTGGCATCGATGTGCCGCTGGTGCTCGGCAGCCGCTCGACCTATGCGTTGGGTGCGCTGGGTGGTTTTCAGGGCCGTCGCCTGGTTGCCGGGGATCAATTGCCGGTCGGGGTTGCCAGTGGTAAAAGCCGCGCCGGCGCCAGCTTGCCCATGGCCTTGCGTCAGTCGTTGGGTGGCGAAATCACGCTGCGCGTGGTTCCGGGCTTGTATTACGAGCGTCTGACGGCGTCAGCGGCCGACAGCTTTTTCGCCGAAGCCTGGACCGTGGGCTCGGAAGCCGACCGTATCGGTTATCGCTTCAAGGGCGGTAGCGCACTGAGCTTTCAACCACGTGAACAACCGTTCGGCGCCGGCTCCGATCCGTCGAACATCGTCGACAGTTGCTACCCGATTGGCTCGATCCAGGTCCCGGCCGGGCTCGAACCCATCGTGTTGCACCGCGACGCGGTGTCCGGTGGCGGCTACGCGATGATTGGCACGGTGATCAGTGCGGACCTCGACCTGATCGGCCAGATGCAACCCAACCAAAAGGCCCGTTTTGTTGCGGTCACACTCGAAGAGGCGCTGCAAGCGCGACGTTCCTACAAGAAAAAACTCAGCTGCCTGAGCAAGCTGTTCCCTTCCTGATTCTGCCCGCCGCATTGCGCGGGTAATGCCAAACGGTACGCCAACGCCGCACTTCGGTGCGGTGCGGGCTGCCCGCGCTTCAACCTTTGACTGGTTCTGGAGTTCACGCATATGGCTGCTTTATCGCAAGCGAATCATTCCGGGCAGGACCCGGCAAACCATCCCGTTGCGCCGACCGCCCGTATGGGCCGGTTGTCCCTGACCATGGCCTGGTGGGCGGTGTGCAGCGCGATGTTCTACATCGTGGTCGGGGCGTCGCTGGCCCTGTCTTATGGTGCACGCAATGCACTGATCGGCATGGTGTTGTCGGTGATCAGCTATGGACTGGTCAACAGTGTGCTCAGCCGGTTCGCTATTCGCAGTGGCCTGTCGGTGGCGTTGTTTTCACGGTTGTTGTTTGGCAGCACCGGTGCTTGCCTGGCCACGCTGATCTTCTTCTCCACGGCGATCTACTACGCCGTGTTCGAAGGCTCGGTGATTGCCGTTGCG
Source organism: Pseudomonas sp. P5_109 (assembly GCF_034009455.1). NCBI lineage: Bacteria > Pseudomonadati > Pseudomonadota > Gammaproteobacteria > Pseudomonadales > Pseudomonadaceae > Pseudomonas > Pseudomonas sp. P5_109. The sequence goes on along the minus strand of NZ_CP125380.1, from coordinate 4,153,454 downwards.
CTCAATCACTTGTATCCGGAGCTGGTGTATCCCCTGGCCGCGTTGTTGGTGGTGCTGTACAGCGTGCCGTTGATCCTGGGTAGCGTTCAACATTGGCTCGACAAGCTCAACGGTGTGTTGTTGCCGGTGTACCTGGCAGGTTTGCTGGTCGCGGTGGGGCTGTCGATCAGCCGTTACGGCTACCAGCCACATTGGCTCGATTTCGGGCCGGACATGCCCAGCGCCTTTGGCTGGTGGGATTGCTTCGTGGCCTACATGGGCGTCTGGGTGCTGATGCTGTTCACCTTTGATTACGCACGGTTCGGCAAGCCCGAGGATGCCGGGTACCACGGTCGCTGGAATTTCGGCATGCCGTTCTACGCGGTGACGTTCCTGCTCAACGGCGCGGCGGGCATCTATCTGGTCAGCAGCATTCCCCATGAAGGTGCGCTGAACGAAGTATCGGTGGTCATGGCGATCCTGCAGTTGATGGGGCTGTGGGGACTGTTGTTCGTGTGGGCCACGCAAACCCGGATCAACACCGCCAACTACTACCTGGCGACCTTGAACATGCAGGCTTTTTTTGCCCGTTTCGGCCTGCGTGGTTCTTACTTGATGTGGGCGCTGGCGGTCGGGATGATCGTGTATGGCCTGATGCTCGCGGATGTCTTCGCCTATCTGCTCAAGGCGTTGGCCTATCAGGGCATATTCGTGGTGGCCTGGGTCGGCGTGGCGTTGGCGCAAATTGTCTACGGACGCCATGACATGGCCGCGCTGGACAGGGTGCCCGCGTTCAATCCGGTAGGTTTGACGGCCTGGTTCGGCGCCACGGCGTTGGGACTCGCCTTGATGTTTTTCGGCGGTGGGCTGAGCAGCTTTTCCGCACCCTCGACTGTGTTGTTTGCCTTCGCCTTGCAAGCAGGTTTGTCCCGCCGTAGCCGGTTGCTTTTGCAGTCGGTGGAGTAGGGCGCCAGCCGCCCAGAGGAGACGCTCGGCAGCGTTTCCTTTGGGCTGTTTTACTGATCAGTAGGGTTTGTCGCCGATCCCCAAGCGCATGGAAAATGCCTCATGGTCGCGCAGGAACAGCACCTTGTATTTCAACAGCGCTGCGTAGATTTCGTTGAACAGGCCGTCATCGCGCACTGCGTCGCCGAGGTTCACATTGAGCAGTTCCGCGCCAAGGGCACAGGTCAGTTGTTCGACTCGCATTGCGTCTCCCTTTCGATGGTTTTTGGCCGGGCCGTGGGCAGGTGAAGTCGTGCCTTGATTCACGGCGGCGGTATTAGCCGGGGGAGGGGCGATCGGACTGTTTCTGTGTGTCACGCCATACCGCCGGCGGCATACCGAACTGGTTGATGAACCAGCGGGTAAAGGAACTCGCCATGGAGAAGCCGAACATGTCGGCAATCTGGCTCATCGAGTTGTTCGGGTTTTCCAGATAACGCAGCACCAGGGCGCGGCGCACATCGTTGATCAGCTCGTTGAAGGCACAGCCGTCTTCCTTGAGGCGACGTTGCAGGGTGCGCACGTTCATGTCCTGGGACTGGGCGATCTGCTCGATGGTGGCGCGGCCCATAGGCAACAGCAGGTAGAGGGCCTTGCGCACTTCGAACAGCATCGAGGTGCTTTCAGTGCTTTGCAGCGAATCAAGATGGCGCTGGGCATGACGGGCCATGGCCGGGTCGGCATTGGCGTTGATCATGTCGAGGCTGGCGCCGGGGCAGACGATGCCGTTGAACTCGCTGCCGAACTCCAGGTTGCAGCCGAACAGGCGCCGATGCAGGTGCAGGTGCAGGTTGTCCGGCGGTAGGTGCATGAAGTTGACGCTGTAAGGCTGCCAGTGCGAACCGAGCAGGGTCGAGCACAGACGAAATATCACGCCGATGGCCAACTCCGTAGCCTGGCGACCGGGCATCGGTGACTCGGTGACCATTTCTATTCGAATGATCGCCATCTTGCCGGCCTCTTCAACGAAGATCGCCAGTGAATCGTTCATCAAATGACGGTAGCGCACCATTACCTGCAACGCTTCGCGCAGGCTGCGCTGATGGCTGAGCAGGAGGCTGGTCACACCGAAGTCCGAAAGTTGGCGCGCCCCGGCCATGCTCAGGCCGAAGGTCTGGCAACCGCTGGCGGCGGCCGAATCTTCCAGCAGGCGCACGGCGGCATCGATGGAAATGAGCTGTTCGGGAGCATGTAGCTGAGCCTTGCTCAGCCCGATGTCTGCCATGACGTCGTGCGGGTTGAATCCCAACTGCTGGGTGACTTCCAGGTATTTGGTCAAAACGGCGGCGCGAACAAGCTTGGGCATACGCAGGATTTCCCTCGGCCGATGGCGGTGTTGCATTTTTCATCGACGATGTATTGAGCGAGAGGATGGAGAGATGTTGCTAGCGCCTTCCCATGGAGGAGAGGCTGCGGGCCTATGGTAGGTGGCAGGAGAGTGAGGCGATGCGCATTGGGGGACAAAATCTTCGCGTATTGGGACACCAGCAGACTGAGCGTCTTCGAACCTGTTTTTCTATTTATTGAGGCGAGACAGGTTCGACTGCCGCCTTGCTCTCTCGATAGGCGACGGCCCAGGCCGAGGGTGTCTTGCCAAAACGGCTGCGGAACCAGCGTGAGAAGTCACCGGCAGAAGAGAAGCCGAGGAGTTCGGCGACCTCATACAATCGGCGCTTGCGGTTAGCCAGGTACTCTTCGGCGAGTTCGGCGCGTACAGCATTGATGATCGTCGAGACACTCTCACCCTCGATCGCCAGGTGCCGGTTGAGCGTGCGTCGATGCACGCCAAGATGCTGGGCCACGCCATCGACCGAACACAGACCGCTTGGCAACAGCATCTTGACGATCTGACGCACCCGCTGCGTCGGCTCATCGCGCAGGTTGGCCAGCAGCATGTCCAGCGACCGCTTCACTTCGCGATGCAGCGCCGGGTCTGCTTCAGGGATTGCCATATCGAGATCGCGTGCGCGGCAAACGATGGCGTTGAGCTCCTGGGAAAACTCGATGGCTGTTCCCAGCACGCGGTGGTGCACCTCCAGGCTGGCAGGGCCTTCATGGGTGAAACAGACCCTGACCGGCCGGAAAGTATGGCCGCTCAGAATGCTCAACGTGCGCAACATGATACCGGTGGCCTGTTCTATCGCCTGGCGCCAGACGCCATGATGGCCCTGCATGTTCACACCCACCTGCAGCAAAGTCAGGTCGCCTGCATCCTCAAGCCACAACTGCACGCCGGCGTTATGCAGTCGCGCATAGCGCAAGCAAGCCTGCAAGGCTGCCCGCAGTGTGGGTTCTTCGCGGATAAGCAGCGCCAGCATGCCAAAATTGGACAGCTGGCGCTTTTCCGCGAGCAGCAGGCCGAAGGCCTCCTGGCCGGACAGGTGGGCGGACTCCTCCAGTAGCCAGCCTAACGAATCGCTACTGATCATTATGTTCGGGTCGTCGAGGACACTGGCCGGCAGCTTGGCCATGCGCAGCATGCGAAAAGGGTCGAGCCCCACTGAACGGGCCACTTGCTCATAGCTGGTAAGGCTGGCGCTTCGCGTCAAGGTGTACATGCTTACCCTCGTGTCCCGGATTGACCAGATTGGGTCCTGAGAAGCTTAGTGCAGCACACCCCGTCAGGGTTACCTCAGGATGGACAAGCACAACCGGATGTTCAGCGGCGGGAGTCTTCAGGGCTATCGCCAGACGCTCTTCACGGGGCAACTGGGCGCCAAAAGGTCTGCTCGGCACCATGTTTTGCGTACAAACCGTGGATCCGTTGCTTGATGGCCTCATAGTAGGTATCCCGGGCTCGAGGTTATGGGCACAGAGGAACAGTTTCTTGGCATTTTGGGACGCAGAGGCGGGACCAGGACAAAACTGAATAATGCCCACGCCCGGCGCAGTCTTGCCTGCCAGACCGGAATTTCTGGAGATGGACGGTATGCATATCGTCAGGACAATCGAGGACGTCGACAATCCACGCTCAAAGAAGTGGCAAAGCGTTTTGAAATTTCCTGCCGAAATCCCACCCATACATGGCGGTTTGTGCGAAATCCCACGGGCTTTCCCACGGTTTTTGCACGAATCTTCACCGCTGCCGCTCGTATCATTTCACTCGGAAAAAACGGCGAGCATTGGCGATGACAAAAAATACAACGTTGTGGGATATCAGCCCGTTCCTGAGTACCGAAACGCCGACCTGGCCAGGTGACACGCCTTTTCAGGAGGAACGCGTCTGGACTTACGGTCCCGAGTGTCCGGTGAATGTCGGGCGCATCACGCTGTCGCCGCATACCGGCGCCCACGTCGATGCGCCGCTGCATTACAGCGCCGACGGCGCGCCGATTGGCGAGGTGGCGTTGGACGTCTATATCGGGCCTTGCCGCGTTCTGCATTGCCTGGACAGCGGCGAGCTGGTGCAGCCCGGGCAACTGCAAGGACGTTTGCACGATGTGCCCGAGCGTGTGCTGCTGCGAACCTATCGACAAGCGCCGCAGACAGCCTGGGATTCGGGTTTTACCGCGGTTGCCAGGGAAACCATCGATTTGCTGGCGAGCCTTGGTGTGCGCTTGATTGGCATTGATACGCCGTCACTGGATCCGCAGCAATCCAAGACCCTGGATTCACACGGCGCCGTGGCCCGCCACCACATGGCGATCCTTGAAGGCATCGTGCTGGACGAGGTCCCGGAAGGCGATTATGAGTTGATCGCCTTGCCGCTGCGGTTTGCGCATCTGGACGCGAGTCCGGTCAGGGCGATTCTGCGGCCGCTGAGCAGGTCGTAACGCGGGTAACCCATTCAGCACACCCGACCGGAACGCCTGCCAGGCGTTCCGGTCGAGTGAGGGCTGTCAGGTATTGCTCTCGGTGAATTTTTCGTAGTACAGGTGCACGCTGTCCGGTGCCTGGGCCTGTAGCCAGGTCTTGATCGACTCCACCATCGGCGGTGGCCCGCAGACGTACATATCGACCTCGCCATCGCGCAGTTCAGCGGCGTCGAAGTGCTCGGCAATGTAGCCGCGCTTGCCAGTCCAGTGCGGCGACGGATCGCTGATCACCTCGGTGTAGCGAAACCCCGGGATGCGTTGCGCATAGGCCTGGATGCGCGCCTGTTCGCACAGGTCGGCCGCCTCGCGCACACCGTAGTACAAATGCACGGGTTGCTCGCAGCCGCGCTCCGCCAGTTCGTCGAGCATGCCCAGCAATGCCGAAAGACCGGTGCCACCGGCCACCAGGATCAGCGGCCTGCTGACGTGGCGCAGATAGAAAGCCCCCAGCGGTGCCTCCAGGGCGATCTGGTCGCCCACCTGGCAGCGTTCGCGGATGTAGTTGCTCATTACCCCATTGGGCAGCAGGCGAATCAGGAACTGCAGCTGATTGCTGGCGCTCGGCCGATTGGCGAACGAGTAGGAGCGTTTGTTCCCGGTACCCGGAATCAGCAGCCGGGCGTACTGCCCGGGCAGGAAATCCAGGGATTGCCCGACCTGACCCAGGTCCAGATGCAGGATCGCCGTGCTGTCCGACACCTGTTTGACGGCGCTGACCGTTGCCGTGAGTTGATCGGGGCCGGCGGCATTGCACAGGCTGGAGGCGAAGTCGAAATAGAACGCCGCGTCGGATTTGACCCGGGTCTGGCAGGTGAGCATCTTGCGTTGTTGCAGGTCCTGGCTGGAGAGGGCTTCCTCATCCACATAGTCCTGGCTGTACTCGCCCGACTCGCAGCGTCCCTGGCAGGTTCCGCAGACGCCTTCGCGGCAATCCAGGGGAATGTTGATGCCGTTGCGCAGGGCTGCGTCGAGCAGGATTTCGTTGGGTTGTACGGGAAAGAACAGCGTTTTGCCGTCGGCAAAACTGAACGCGACCTTATGGTTCATGCCCCGGTCTCCTTGGATTCAGAGGTGGTAGAAATCGAGCACCGAGTTGATGGTGTCGTTGAGCAGCAGCACATGCTTGCGGGTGATCAACCAGCTATCGGCGTGGGGCTTGAGGTGATAGGTCGCGCGGCCAAAGAACTGCTCGGACGTCGCCAGGCGGTAGTACAAGGTTTGCCAGTTCAGCCGCACCTCCAGCTCGCCATTTGCAAGCTCGCCGATGCGCACGTTGTTGATCTGGTGCAAGGTGCGCGGCATCGGCGTCGAGGAGGCGGACTTGCCGGTGCGCAGGCGGAACACGCGGTCTTCCAGGCCCGAACGATTGGGGTAATAGATCAGTGACATTTCGCGCTTGGGGTCGCGGGTATGGACGTGTTCGGAGTCCCATTGCGGCAAGTGGAACTCGCTGTGCCCGGCGAACAACTGGAGGTAGGCGTCCCAGTCCTGGGCGTCGCACAGTTCGGATTTGCGATAGAAAAACTGTTCGATCTGATACTGCAATTGCGCATTCATCATTACACCTCACGGAGTTTCAGGGATTTGGCGTCCAGGCCGTCGAGCAGGAATTGCTGCCAGTTGCGGTGCTGGTTGACGTAAAGCCCTTCGTGGGTGAATTCGGTGCCGGTCATGGCCGGGGCAATGCCGATCGCTTCGCTGTTGGGCGTGGCGCCAGTGGCCCAGCGGTGACTGCCGCGGGAAATATCGCTCCAGCGCTCCAGGCGTGCCTGGAAACCGCGCTGGGCCTCCCGGAATTCCACCAGGTCATCCGGCGTGCCCAGGCCCGAGACGTTGAAAAAGTCTTCGAACTGGCGAATGCGGTTTTCGCGGTCGGCATCGGACTCGCCCTTGACGCCGATGCATTGGCTGACGATTTCGGTCTTGTTCCACGCCACCGGGCGGATGATGCGCAGTTGCGAGCTGATTTGATCGAGGAAAAACAGGCTCGGATAGATGTTCAGGTTGCGCAGGCGATGCATCATCCACTCGGCCTTTTGCTGGCCGTGTGCTTCGATCAGGCGCGGCATGATCGTTGCGTAGCCGGAGCGTACCGAAGGGTTGGGCATGTCGCTGAACAGCAGGCTGTGGCCATTGTTGAAGGCGAACCAGCCGTCATCGGTATTGGCGTCGCCGGCGCCGAGTTTGCTGTAGTCGAGGGTGCCGCTGGCGGCGCTGCCGTTCTCGCTGTTGACCTGCTGGCGATGTTGCACCGTGGCCACGTAGTTATAGTGCACCGTGCTGACGTGGTAACCATCGAGGCCGTTTTCGTTCTGCAGCTTCCAGTTGCCGTCGTAGGTGTAGGCCGACTTGCCGGGCAGTACCTCCAGCTCACCGGTCGGCGACTGGGCGACCATCATGTCGAAGAACACCCGGGCATCGCCGAGGAAGTCTTCCAGGCTGTTGTCCGCGTGCACATCCAGGCTGATGAACACGAAGCCCTTGTAGCTCTGGATGCGCGCTTTTTTCAGGCCGCGCGTGGCTTTGTCGAAGCCTTCCGGGTACTCGCCAGGGGCCTTGACCTTGACCAGGCGACCATCGCTTTTGTAGCACCAGGCATGGAAGGGACAGGTGAAGGTCGACTGATTGCCCTTGCCGACGCGGGTCAGCGTCGTGCCGCGATGCTGGCAGGCATTGATCAGTGCATTGAGTTGGCCGTCACCGTCGCGGGTGATGATCATCGGCTGGCGACCGGCGCGCATGGTCACGAAGTCGTGGTTGTTGGCCAGCTCGCTTTCGTGGCAGGCGTAGATCCAGTTCTTCTCGAAGATCAGTTCCATCTCCAGGTCGAACAGCTGCGGCTCGGTGAAGATGTCCCGGGCGATGCGAAATACACCTTCTGCCGGGCGGAAATCCAGGCAGCCCTGGATAAACGTTTTCCACTGCTCGACGTTTTTTTCGCCACTCATGGTGTGCACCTTTTTTATTGGGCTAATCGGTGTGCTCATTAGAGAAGCGGGGCGGGTGGCGGTCTATCCGATAAGTTGGCGAAGGCAGTCCGTAAAGTTGGGGGGCAGGTAACAGCCTGTTGGGCAGCGATGACACAAATTGCGCACCAGGTGATAAACGGCTGCACCTGAATGCGCCAATCGGATACTGTTTTGCAATGCGTCGAGTGCGCATCGAGTGTTTTTCCGGCTGCGCCAGCCATGCCTTATCCGCATAGTTGCCGATCACTATCCGTTAAGTGGGCGCCGGTGTTTTATGGCGTGGAAGTTGCTCCTTTCCAGCCTGGTACGCGCCGTCAGAGCGCGCCGAAAATATTGCCTGTGAGTGCACCGTGATGAGTAGCAAAGTTGATCCGCAGTTTCGCGACATTCGTGTCGACAGCGATGACCTCGAGGCTGCCAGAAGCTGGATGTCCGGTATCTGCGGACCCCATCGACTGGTGAGCGCGACCCCCGAACGGATCCGCTTTCATCACAGCGCCAACATGTTCAAATCAATGGCCACCACCCTGGGTACTATCGAATACGGGACCGATGTCACCATCGATATCGAAGACGCCGAGCACTTCAGCAGCTACAGCCTGAGCTTGCCGCTGGTGGGCCAGCAGGAGCTGAGCAAGGATGGCAGCGTGATCAGGTCCGACCGCGATCAAGGGGTGATCGTTTCGCCCAATGAAAACCAGCTGCTGGCGATCTCCGGTGACTGTCGCAAGGTTCAGGTGGTGATTACCCGCAGCGCCATGAGCGAAGCGCTGGAGGGGATGTTGCAACGGCCGTTGGACGTACCGCTGCGCTTCGAGCCGGTGATGGATGCGATCGATGGCGCATCGGCGTCGTGGTGGCGCATGGCGCGTTATTTCATCGACGAGCTGGAACGCAGCAGCGAACTCTTCGAACAGGTGGCCTTCACCCGGGACATCGAAAGCTCGCTGATCAAAGGCTTGATCCTCGCCCAGCCCAACAACTACTCGCAGGAGTTGCGGGATGCGCTGGGTGTGAAGTTGCCGCACTACCTGATCAGGGCTCGACAGTACATCCACGACAATGCCCGCGAAGCGTTGCACCTGGAGGACATCGAGGCCGCTGCCGGCGTTTCGCGCTTCAAGCTGTTCGATGCGTTCAAGAAGTACTTCGCCATGTCGCCGATGGTCTACCTGAAAAAGTACCGCTTGAACGCCGTGCGCCAGGAGATTCTCGAGCACGGCTCGGCACGCAATATTTCCGGGATAGCCATGGGCTGGGGGTTCATGCACCTGGGGCGTTTTTCCACCGAGTACCGCAAGCTGTTCGACGAAACCCCGAGCATGACCTTACAGCGCAACGAAGCCCGGCGCCTGCGGTAATGCTGTTCACTTAAGATATAGGGCAAACAATAAGCAGCCTGTGGCGAGGGAGCTTGCTCCCGTTGGACTGCGCAGCAGTCCCATTTTTAGGGCCGCTTCGCGCCCCAGCGGGAGCAAGCTCCCTCGCCACAGGTTCTCACTGGCTCAAGATGCTCTTGAGTGAGCAGCATTGGGCGCCAACGGCGTTATTTGCGTACCACCAGATCCAGCAATTCCTCGCGCTCCTTGATCTTTTGCAGGACGATTTCCGAACGTATATCGGTGACGCCGGCGGTGCGGTTGAGGTGGTTGACGATGAAATCCGAGAAGTGCTTGAGGTTGCGGGCCTGGACCCGCAACACATAGTTGCTCGCCCCGGTGACGACATACGCGGTGACCACTTCCGGCCACTGCTGGACCTTCTTGATGAAGGTCTCGTGCCAGTCCTCGACGTCCTGTCGCAGCGACACATGAACGATGGCTTCCAGTTCAATGCCCAGCCGCTCGGCGTTCAGCACCGCGCGATAGCCGGTGATGATTCCTTCGCTTTCCAGCAGGCGCAACCGGCGCAGGCAAGCCGACGGTGACAAAGCGACTTTCTCGGCCAATTCCTGATTGCTGATACGGCCATCCTGTTGCAATTGATACAGGATTCGCAGGTCTGTGGAGTCAAGATTCATGGTTTGAATAAATCCGCGTTTATTGGGCTTTGATTCGAATAATCTGCGAGATAACTACTATAACGCTGCGCACTTTGCACGAAAATTCTGCAAAGGTTCGTTCATTATCTCTCCATCGAAAGGCAAGCGAATGGCCTTGATTCAAGGCGCCCGGAGGGCGCCGCATAACAAAAAACAGGACACCCAATGACCACAAGAAACGATTGTCTGGCGCTTGATGCCCAGGACACGCTGGCGCACCTGCGTCAGCAATTTGCGCTCCCTGAAGGCGTTATCTATCTCGATGGCAACTCCCTGGGCGCGCGGCCGGTCGCCGCGTTGGCGCGGGCTCAAGCGGTGGTCGCCGAGGAGTGGGGCAATGGCTTGATCCGCAGCTGGAACAGTGCAGGCTGGCGCGAGTTGTCCGAGCGTCTGGGCAACCGCTTGGCGGGCTTGATCGGGGCAGGGGACGGTGAAGTCGTGGTGACCGATACCACCTCGATCAACCTGTTCAAAGTGCTCAGCGCTGCCTTGCGCGTACAGGCCAGCAGGTCGCCGCAGCGGCGGGTGATCGTCAGCGAATCGAGCAATTTCCCGACTGACCTGTACATCGCCGAAGGCCTCGCGCAAATGCTGCAACAGGGTTACACCCTGCGCCTGGTCGACAGTCCTGAACAGTTGCCGCAAGCGATTGACCAGGACACGGCGGTGGTCATGCTCACCCACGTCAACTACAAGACCGGCTACATGCACGACATGCAGGCCCTGACCGCGCTGACCCACGAATGTGGCGCGCTGGCCATCTGGGACCTGGCCCACTCAGCGGGCGCGGTACCGGTCGACCTGCATCAGGCGGGTGCCGACTACGCGATCGGCTGCACCTACAAGTACCTCAACGGCGGGCCGGGCTCGCAGGCCTTTGTCTGGGTGTCGCCGCAGTTGTGCGATCTGGTGCCGCAGCCACTGTCCGGCTGGTTCGGCCATTCGCGACAGTTCGCCATGGAGTCGCATTACGAGCCGAGCAGCGGCATCGCGCGCTACCTGTGCGGCACCCAGCCGATCACCTCGTTGGCGATGGTCGAGTGTGGCCTGGACGTGTTCGCCCAGACCGACATGGCCAGCCTGCGGCGCAAATCCCTGGCGCTGACCGACCTGTTCATCGAGTTGGTCGAGCAGCGTAGCGCGACTCACGAACTGACACTGGTCACGCCGCGTGAGCACGCCAGGCGTGGCAGTCACGTCAGCTTCGAACACCCCGAAGGTTATGCGGTGATCCAGGCCCTGATCGACCGTGGCGTGATCGGTGACTACCGCGAGCCGCGCATCATGCGTTTCGGTTTCACCCCGCTGTACACGACCTTCACCGAAGTCTGGGATGCCGTGCAGATTCTCGGCGAGATCCTCGACCAGAACACCTGGTCGCAAGCGCGATATCAAGTTCGCCACAGCGTGACCTGAACCTTGCGGCGTGCCGGTCCAGCCGCGGGTTTTTCCCGCGGCGGGCTTTCGCTCGCCCATACACCAGTTCTGCAAACACAATAATAAGGAGCACGCAGAATGAAACCGTCCCTCTGGCCTGCCTTGCCGCTCGCCATTTCCAGTTGTCTTGGGCAAATGGCCTATGCCGCCACTGACAACGGGTTTGTCGAAGACAGCAGCCTGACCCTGACCAACCGCAACTTTTATTTCTACCGCAACAACCTCAACAACCCGGGCGGCCAGAACTATCGGGACGAGTGGGCCCACGGGATCATGCTCGATTACCGCTCCGGCTACACCGAGGGAACGCTGGGGTTCGGGGTCGATGCCTATGCGCAGTTGGGCATCAAGCTCGACAGTGGCAAGGGCCGCACGGGCACGGGTTTGCTGCCGGTCGATTCCGCTGGCAATCCCGAGGATGAGTATTCCGAAGCCGGTGGTGCGGTGAAGGCGCGGATTTCCCGGACCGAGCTCAAGTACGGCAACCTGACACCGCTCAATCCGGTGTTCGGCACCGGCAATGCGCGACTGTTCACCAGTGTCGCCACCGGCTTTCAGCTGACCAGCAATGAGCTCGAGGCATTGAAACTGGACATCGGCCACTTCACCGCCGGCAACGACAATAACTCGACCAATGCCGATGGCGCGCTCAAAGCGCTGTACGCCGGTGTGGAAACCCGCAGTGTCGATTACCTGGGCGGCAGCTATGCGCTGAGCGATCAGTTGAGTGTCAGCCTCTACGGCTCGCAGTTCACCGACATCTGGCGGCAGTACTACGGCAACGCCAACTACACCTTTGCACTGGGCGAAGGCCAGTCGCTGAACCTGGATTTCAATCTCTACCGCACCAACGACAGCGGCGACAGCCTGGCCGGCAAGATCGACAACACCACCTGGTCGCTGTCCACCGCGTACACCTTCGGTGCCCATCGCCTGACCCTGGCGTACCAGCGGGTCGATGGCGACGAACCGTTCGATTACCTCGGCTTCGACCAGCAGCCAGGCACGTCGATCTTTCTCGCCAACTCGATTCAGGTCCTCGACTTCAACGCCCCCAACGAACGCTCCTGGCAACTGCGTTATGACCTGGACATGGCGCCGTTCGGCATCCCGGGCCTGAGCTTCATGTCGCGCTACGTCAGTGGCGACCACATCGACGACAGTCATTACGACGGTGGGCCCAATGGTGCCTATGGGCGTTATGGCGATGACGGCAAGCGCTGGGAGCGCGACATCGAAGCGCGCTACGTCGTGCAATCGGGCAAGGCCAGGGACCTGTCGGTGCGCATACGCCAGGCCAGTGTGCGTTCCACCGCGCAAGTCGCCCGCGCCGACACCACCGACAACAACGAAGTGCGCGTCATCATCGAGTATCCACTGAGTATTTTCTGATCCGTGTCCTGCTGTGCGTGGCTGATCCCCACGGCAAAAAACAACAACGTGCTCTTCAAGAAAGACAACATCCAGAGGACATACAAATGACCGACAACGCCGGTTTCGAAACGATATCCAACCGTGAACACGGCCTGCGGCGTCAGCTGACGTCGGGGCAGATGAGCATGATCGCCATTGGTGGTGCGATTGGCACCGGGCTGTTCATGGGCAGCGCCTATGCCATCGGTTATGCCGGGCCGAGCGTGCTGCTCAGCTATGGGATTGGCGCAATCATCACCTTGCTGCTGATGGGCTGCCTGGCGGAAATGACCGTGGCCCATTCGACCTCGGGTTCGTTCGGTGCCTACGCCGAGTTTTATGTCAGCCCGCTGGCCGGGTTCCTGGTGCGCTATGCCTATTGGGCGGCGATTGTGCTCGCGGTCGGTACGGAAGTGACGGCGGTGGCGATGTACATGAAGTACTGGTTTGCCAACGTGCCGGAGTGGATCTGGATCGTCTCGTTCTCCAGCGTGTTGATCGTGCTCAATGCCATCAGCGTGAAGACCTTCGGCACCTTCGAGTACTGGTTCTCGACCATCAAGATCGGCGCGATTGTCGGTTTCATCATCCTGGCGGTGTACGTGGTGTTCGGTTCCGGCAACCCGGAATACGGCGTGCACAATTACACGGCTCACGGTGGCTTCTTCCCCAATGGCCTGCAAGGGATGTGGGTAGCGGTGATCGTGTCGATCTTCAGCTACCTGAGCGTGGAGATGATTGCGGTGGCCGCCGGTGAGGCGAAGGACCCGGAGCAAGCGGTGAAAAAAGCCTTTCGCGGGACTATCGTGCGATTGGTGGTGTTCTACCTGCTGACCCTGGCGTTGATGCTGGCGATCGTGCCGTGGGTCCAGGCCGGTCATGCCCAGAGTCCGTTCGTCACGGTGATGCAAGCCATCGGCATTCCAGGCGCCACCGGCGTGATGAATTTCGTGATCCTGATTGCCGCGTTGTCAGCGATGAACAGCCAGTTGTACATCACCACGCGCATGATGTTCAGCCTGTCGCGTGCCGGCTATGCGCCAAAATCCATGGGGGTGCTGAGCAAGACCGGGATCCCGTTGAACGCACTGTTGCTCTCCAGTTCAGGTATCGCCCTGGCGACCTTGCTCAACATCCTGTACCCGGAGAGCTCGTTCACCCTGATGATGGCGATCTCTATGTTCGGCGCGATCTTTACCTGGTTCATGATCTTCCTCACGCACTACTGTTTCCGTCGTTATCACCAGCGTAATGGCAACCGCAAACTGTCGTTCCGCATGCGTCTGTTTCCCTTCAGCACACTGCTGGGGTTGGTCCTGATGGGGGCGGTGATGATCACGACCTACTTCACCGAAGCCTTCAAGATGACCCTGGTGTTCGGCGTGCCGTTCCTGTTGGTGCTGTCGATTGTCTATGGCATTTTCTTCAGGAAAACCAGGGCGGTTGCGGTGCTGAGTGCGCAGCCCAAGCTCTAGCCTGAAGGGGGCTCCGCCATGGCGGGGCTTCTTGGTTTTCGGGGGGGCGCCGAGGGTAGGGCGGGTAGGGCAGTTGATCGATAAGCGGTCCTGCTACTCACTGATCGGTTGATCCAGATTAATGCGCGGCCGAATATCTGTTGACCTGAGTGCCTGGTAGCAACAGACTTTTCTGCTCTCGTTTATTTCCAAAGGTCTGTCTGATGCGTAAGTCATTCACTGTCATTGCATTAAGTCTGCTTGTATCGCAGTACTCCCTCGCTGGCGAAACCACCAACACGGCGATCGGTGGCGGTCTCGGCGGCGCCCTCGGAAGCGTGGTCGGTCAGGCTATGGGAGGCAGTACTGGCGCTGCGATCGGAGCCGGCGTGGGTGGCGCGGCCGGGGGCGCAATGACCGCGAAGAGTGGCAAGAAGACCGAGACGGCGATTGGCGGCGGTCTCGGTGCGGCGGGTGGTCAGGTCATCGGCAACAGTGTCGGTGGTTCCACCGGTGGTCTGATCGGCGCCGGGCTGGGCGGCGCGGCAGGGGGTGCTGTCGGCAATAATCTGGCCGATGACGACGACCACCACGACTCCGACTACAAGCATAAGAACAAATACAAGAACAAACATAAACACAAACATCACGACTGATCCCGGGCGCCGTGACGGGGCATTTTTGGAACTTTCACTGGTCACGGTCCCTTGTAGGAGCCGGCTTGCTGGCGATGGTCGTTAACGATAACGCGTGTGAACTGAATAAACGCGGTGCACTTGAGTCCATCGCCACGATGCGGCGACCCGACAAGCCGGCTCCTACAAGTGACCGTGGTGCCGGATTCAGATTCTGAAGCGGCTGAGAAGCCTGTCTTGCTGGCCTACATGGTCCCCCATCACTGAGCATTGGCGGACCTGCTTCTCGGCACTGCCGGACACCTCCAGGCTGATATCGCGGATGTTGCTCGTATTGCGATTGATTTCCTCGGTCGTGGCGCTCTGTTCTTCAGCGGCGGCGGCAATCTGCAGGTTCATGTCATTGATGCGGTAAATGGCTTCACGTATGCGTTCGAGCGTTGCATTGGCCGCATCGGCATCGCCTGCCGTCTTGCTGGCAGTGTCGCGGCTTTGCTGCATTCGCACTTGGGCGTGTTTGACCCCCGTCTGCAGTTGCTCAATCATCAGGCGTATTTCCTGAGTGGATTGCTGGGTCCGCGAGGCCAGCGAGCGCACCTCGTCGGCAACCACGGCAAAGCCCCGTCCCGATTCACCGGCGCGTGCTGCTTCGATGGCCGCGTTGAGCGCGAGAAGGTTGGTCTGGTCGGCGATGCTGGTGATGACCGCCACGATCGATTCGATGCTTTGACTGAGCGTGGACAATTCATTGATCGCATGACCGGTGTCGTCCATCTCGTCAGCCAGACGCTTGATGGCCCCCGTTGACCTGGAGACCAGGGCGACTCCGTCCGTTGCTTGCCCGGTGGCAACGATCGCCGCCTCGGCCGCGGCCTGAGCGTTGCGTGCCACATCCTCCGCTGTCGAGGCCATCTCGGTCATGGCCGTGGCGAGTTGATCCAGTTCCTGCAATTGAATCTGTACGCGGCTGGCTGCCTGATCCGCTTCAAATGACGTCGCGGTGGTGCTCTCGCGAACCTGGTGCGAGCTGCTTTTCACATCGCCAATGAGTGCCTTGAGGTTGTGCAGGAACTGGTTGAATTCCCCGGCGACCAGCGCCACTTCATCGCTGCCGGTCACTGGCAACTGGCGGGTCAGGTCGCCTTCTCCGCGGTTGATGTCTGCCAGCGATTCCTTGAGTTGATCCAGAGGCCGGAGCAATCGCCTGACCAGCAGCCCCAACACCAGCAGGCTGAGCAACACGCCCAGGCCGGTACCGATGACGGCTCGCCAGGTCAGGGTATGGGCTGCGGCCATGACGATGTCCTGATCCAGTACGACGCCGATGTACCAGTCCATGCCCCTGAGATCGGTGAGGGGGATGAAGGAAACCAGCAGGGACTTTCCATCGCCACTGACTTCCTGAAGCCGGCTGTCGAGCGCAAGGGCGTTTCCAGCGAAAAGCTGACTGTAGGGCTTGCCGTTCAGTTCGGCGTTCGGGTGGGAAATGATGTTGCCGCTTTTACTCAGCAGAAACGCATAACCGGCCCCGCCGAAATCCAGCGTATTGATGGCGTCGGCAACCGAAGTCAGGCGGATGTCACCGCCAAACACCCCGAGCAATTGACCCGCATCGCTGATCCGGGCAACCGCGGAGATCAGGATTTCACCGGTGGTGGAGTCCTTGTAGGGTTCGGTCAAAACAGCCTGGCTGCCTGCCTTGCCGGTCGCGTACCAAGGGCGGGTGCGACCGTCATAATCGGGTTTCGGATTCCACGATGCCGTGTTCTTGATGGGTTTTCCGTCGGATTCGAGCGCGCCGAAAACCAGCTTGAATTCATCTTTCAAAACGGGCGAGTCGATGACTCTTTGGGTCGCTTGCGCACTGTACTGACGGTCGATCGCCTGGGCGGCCAGATCCATCAGGCGAAGTTTGCCGTTCAGCCAGTTTTCGATCTGTCGCGCCACTGCATTGCTCGATTCGGAGATACCTTCCTCGACTTGCGTGCGCAAAATAGAACGGACCTGACTGACCTGGACCAGCGACAGCAGACTGGTCGTCACGAACAGCACACAAGCAGCCACAAGGCTTACCTTGTAACGGATTTTCATCGACAGCTCCGCGCGGCGGGAAGGTGATTTTTTTGTGTTTTGAGACCGTCATCGCTGGCAAGCCAGCTCCTACAGGTTTTGCGTGATCCTGTAGGAGCCGGCTTGCTGGCGAATAGCCGTTACGCGATTAGAAGAAGCCCAGCGGATTGATGTCGTAGCTCACCAGCAGGTTTTTGGTCTGCTGATAGTGGTCGAGCATCATCTTGTGGGTTTCACGGCCGACGCCGGACTTCTTGTACCCGCCGAACGCGGCGTGCGCCGGGTACAGGTGGTAGCAGTTGGTCCACACACGACCGGCCTTGATGGCGCGGCCCATGCGGTAGGCGCGGTTGATGTCGCGGGTCCAGAGGCCGGCACCGAGGCCGAACTCGGTGTCGTTGGCGATGGCCAGGGCTTCGGCTTCGTCCTTGAAGGTGGTGATGCTCACCACCGGGCCGAAGATTTCTTCCTGGAACACGCGCATCTTGTTGGTGCCCTTGAGCAGGGTCGGCTGGATGTAATAGCCGCTCGCCAGGTTGCCCTCGAGCTTTTCCACCTTGCCGCCGGTCAGCAGCTCGGCGCCTTCGCCCTTGGCGATTTCCAGGTACGAAAGAATCTTGTCGAATTGCTGCTCGGACGCCTGGGCGCCGACCATGGTGTCGGTGTCGAGCGGGTCGCCACGTTTGATTTGCAGGACCTTCTTCATCACCACTTGCATGAATTCGTCGTAGATCGACTCCTGCACCAGCGCGCGAGATGGGCAGGTGCAGACTTCGCCCTGGTTGAAGAACGCCAGCACCAGGCCTTCAGCGGCTTTTTCGATGAAGGACGGTTCGGCCTTCATGATGTCTTCGAAGAAGATGTTCGGTGACTTACCACCCAGCTCCACGGTGGACGGGATGATGTTTTCGGCGGCGCATTTCATGATGTGCGAGCCGACCGGGGTCGAGCCGGTGAAGGCGATCTTGGCGATGCGTTTGCTGGTGGCCAGGGCTTCGCCGGCTTCGCGACCGAAACCCTGGACGATGTTCAGCACGCCGGGTGGCAGCAGGTCGCCGATCAGTTCGACCAGCACGGTGATGCCCAGCGGGGTTTGCTCGGCAGGCTTGAGCACCACGCAGTTACCGGCGGCCAGGGCCGGGGCGAGTTTCCAGGCGGCCATCAGGATCGGGAAGTTCCACGGGATGATCTGCCCGACTACGCCCAGTGGTTCATGGAAGTGATAGGCGGCGGTGTGTTCGTTGATTTCCGCTGAGCTGCCTTCCTGGGCACGGATGCAACCGGCGTAGTAGCGGAAGTGGTCGGCCGCCAGCGGGATGTCGGCGTTAAGGGTCTCACGCACGGCCTTGCCGTTGTCCCAGGATTCGGTGATCGCCAGCAGTTCGAGGTTCTGTTCGATGCGGTCGGCAATTTTCAGCAGCGCCAAGGCGCGGTCCTGCACCGAGGTCTTGCCCCAGGCATCAGCGGCTGCATGGGCAGCGTCCAGCGCCTTGTCGATGTCTTCGGCGCTAGAGCGGGGGAATTCGGCAATCGGTTGGCCATTCACGGGAGAAGTTGTAGTGAAGTATTGACCATTGACCGGTGCGACGAACTCACCGCCGATGTAGTTGCCGTAGCGGGACTTGAAGGAAACGACGGCACCGGGAGTGCCAGGATGGGCATAGATCATGATGAGGTTCTCTTGTTGTTATCGGTTGAACAGGCGCAGGCCCGTATCGATGCCATGCAATGCAGAAGGGCCGTAGTCCAGCTGTCGCTGGCCGCTTTTTCGGCGGCCAGCGATAGCTGGAACCTGTCAGCAGCCCTGCGGAGTTTCGCCGCGCGCCAGACGGGCATTGATGTCGTCAATGACGGCCGGCAAATCGACGATGGTGTCGATCAGGTAGTGCGGGCGCGAGTCCTTGAACATCTTGATGATGCGTGTGCGCTCTTCGGCCAGCTCCTCCAGGGACAAGTCCTTGAACTCCTCGTAGGTCAGGCCCAGTGCGTTGCCGGAGCAGGTCAGTGCGACCGTCCACATGCCCGCGCTGCGGCCTTCGAGGATGCCCGGCCAGGTGTCGTCGACCTTGACGCAAGCCGCGACGTCACTGATGCCCAGGGCAATCACGTTAGCCAGGGCTTGCGCAGGATGTGGCCGGCCGTTGGGCACTTCGTCGGTGGCAACCACATGATCGGTGACGTAACCGTTCTTGCGCGCCAGTTCCACGACCTTCTCCATGACCACGGCCGGGTAACCCGAGCAGGAACCGATTTTCAGGCCCTTGTCACGCACGGTCTCGATGGCTTCCAACGCGCCGGGAATCAGCGCTGAGTGCAAGGCGATCTTCTCGATCTGCAGCGGCATGAAGCGTTCGTAGAGGGCGGTGACATCCTCGTCCGTCGGCAGGCGACCAAAGGCTGCGTGATAGCGCTCGGCGATCTGCGGCTCGTTGCACAGCGTGCGGATGTGGTCCCACTTGCCCATGCCCATCGGCCCACGGGCTTCTTCCAGAGAGACCGCAACGCCGAACTCGGCAAAGGCTTCGACAAAAATCTGCGTCGGGGCGAAGGAGCCAAAGTCCACGACGGTGCCTGCCCAGTCCAGTACCACGGCTTGCAGTTGATCAGGTTGTTGGTAGTGCATGGTGATTGCTCCAGTGATGGGGAGGTTGGACGTTCGGGTTCAGGAAGTGGTGCCGACGATGACCGGCTGTATCGCCAGCGAGTCGACCGACTTGGTTTCCAGTGTTTTCGGGCGGCTGTTCCAGAAGGGCACCAGCATCAAGCTGGCCAGGAGCGCAGCGCCGGTGAAGACCAGGAACACGGTGATGGTGTCGAAGTAACCTGGCAACAAGCCGCCGAGGATCGCGCCTATCGAGCCGCAGCCATTGACGAAGCCCGCGGAGGAGGCCGCGCCGTCCTTGCTGCCGAAATCAATGGCAGCCGAGCCGCTGATCATCGAGTCCGGGCCGTAGAGGGTCATGCCCATCATGAACAGCAGGCCGACCACCATGTAAAGACTGCCGCTCTGCATGGCGGGAACGAACAGCCCCAGGGAGATGGTCAGGACAACCAGGCTCAGCACGCAGGCCGGGATACGACGCGCGCCGAAGTACTTGTCCGATGCGAAACCGATGAGGATGGGACCCACCAGGCCTGCCAGTTCAAACGCCGTAGGGACGATGGCGGAGGCCACTTTGCCGATCTCGGGCATGCGCTCGTAGATAATCACCGGGCCCCACAACAGGATTGCATAGCGCGCGGGCTTGAGCATGAAGTAGGCAAGACCGAGCACCAGCACGGTGCGGTTTTTCATCACGGTGCGCAGACCGGCCCACAGGCTTTCACGCGGGACGACGACATTGCTGACAGGCTCGATTTCGATCTCGACGGGAGGCAGGCCGACATCCTCCGGCCGGTTGCGCTGCAACCAGAAGAACAACAGCGCCACCACCAGCACGACCACCGCGCTGCTGATGAATGCCAGACGCCAGTCGTGGTATGCGCTATAGGCCCACCAGCCGGCAAATGGGGTGGCGACCAGCCCGCCGAATGCGTAGCAGGTACACCAGTAACCCATCACGCGGCCACGTTCGCCGGTACTGAAGAAGCTGCCAACGTTCTTGCACAGGCCCGACCAGCCGGTGGATTGGGCAAGACCCTGGACCAGCATGCAGGAGACGAATATCGGCAGCGTGGCATAGGTGCCCATGAGCAGCGCCGCCAGCGCCGAGATGACCAGGCCGCTGAGCACCACGACCCTCGGTCCGAAGCGGTCGGCAAAATTGCCCCAGAGAAACTGGCCCACGGCGTAAGCGGTCAGGTAGAGCGCATCGAGGTTGGCCATCATGGCCTTTTCGAGCATGAAATTCGGGTCCTCGCCAATACCCAGCTTGGCCACGGAAAACGCCTTGCGGGTGAAGTAGAACGCGGCATAGGCGAACCAGGTGATGAGGAATATCTGCAGGCGCCAACGCTGCAACGATTTCCACCCGGTCGCGAGAGGACTTGTGGTGTTCTTGTTCATGGAGTTCTGATCCCGTATGAGGTGCCAGACAGCGCAATTAATTGGTTTTTGTTTTTGTTTTTGGTGCAGAAGACCTGTCCACGCACACGCCATCGTCTGGATGGCCGTGTGGATGGCATCAGGCTTCATGAATTAATGAATTGCTGTGATCGCTGACTCCTGCCCGGCACTGCCGAGCGATAAGTCACCGCATCCATTGTTTAAAAAAAGATCCCCGCCCAAAGGTGCTACCCATTGCACCTGTGCTCGAATCGGCCGGGACCTTTAAAGGGGTCGATCAGGCTGCCGGCTTTTGCATGTCGACGTTCATCGCCAGAAGGCTGTCGGCGATGGCGCGCAGCAATTGGTGGACGATGTGTTCGTCGATCTGGCCGATGCAGCCGATGCGGAAACTGTCGGCTACCGTCAATTTGCCCGGGTAGATGATGAACTGACGGGCTTTGAGCTCATCGTAGAAACGCTTGAACTCGAAATTCGGATGTTCCGGACTGAAGAACGTGGTGATGATCGGCGACAGCCAACGATCTTCCAGCAGGGTCTTGAAACCCAGCTCGCGCATGCCTGAGACCAGGACATCGCGGTTGCGCGTGTAGCGTGCCAAACGGCCGTGCACACCGCCTTCTGCGCTGTGTTGTTCCAATGCCTTGTGAAACGCCACCACGCTATGGGTCGGAGGCGTGAAGCGCCATTGGCCGGTGCGCTCCATGTAGGTCCATTGCTCGTAGATATCGAGGCTCAGCGAATTGGCGCGACCCTTGGCGGCTTCTATTACAGAGCGGCGGATGATCACGAAGCCAAAGCCTGGAATGCCCTCGATGCATTTGTTGGCCGATGACACCACCACGTCAAAAGCGATGTCGTCGATGGTCAGCGGCACGGCGCCGAAAGAGCTCATGGCGTCAATGATCAAACTCTTGCCATGCGCCTTCACCACATCGGCGATTTCGCGCAATGGGTTGAGGATGCCGGAGCTGGTTTCGCAATGAACGAGAAAGACATTGGTGACGTCGGGGTTGGCCTTGAGCAAGGCGTCCACTTCCTCGGGTTGCGGGGGCAGGTAATCGCCCTTGTCGAGGGTGATGAAGTCACGCCCCAGGTATTCCAGGGTCTTGGTGGCACGCTGGCCATAAGCGCCGTTCATCAGCACCAGAGCCTTGCCGTCTCTAGGGATGGCAGTGGCCAACGCAGCCTCCACCGAGTAACTGCCGCTGCCTTGCAATGGCACGCAGGCGAAGCTGTCATCCTCGACGCCGGCCATGCTCAGCAGATGCTGGCGAACTTCAGCGGTCACCTGGTTGAAAGAAACGTCCCATGAACCCCAATCGCGCAGCATCGCTTCCTTGGTAGCCTTGGACGTGGTCAGTGGGCCTGGTGTCAGCAGGTAGGGTTCACCCAGGGCGGGTGTTGCCAGGGCATGGGTGGTGGGAAATTCAGCTTTGGTCATGATCTTCTCCGGCGATGTTGTTTTTGTGGGGAGTGATGCATGGCGCAATAAAATCACTTAAAGAAAAATAATTGAAATCGATTAATCACATGTCATAAATAAGCTGAGCTTATGGGCTTGTCGTCTATAGCTGCACTGACGGGTAACGCCCCTCCAGCCCTTCTGGTGGTGCCCGAGCCGCTGGTGTGTGCACCGTCGGTCGCCTTTCTCCTGTGCAGGTTGACCTGACGCCAGAAAGGGCTAGCTTTCACTGGGTGGGAAAATTTCCCACGTAGATGATTAAGGATAATCGTAAAGCTTGCTCCCATGCCGCCTTCGGATTGCAACGCGAATCGCGTTGACACGGTTCGCGGTCAATCTCCAGGAGAATGCACGATGAATACTTACCTGCTGTTCAAAAAAGGTTTACTGGCGCTGGCAATCGGTGGCGTCCTCTCGGCTTCCGTCGTTTTGGTCCCGGATTCCATTTCCCATGACTCCAGTGCCTATGCCAAGGATGGTGGTGGTGGTGGTGGTGGTGGTGGTGGCAACGGCGGTGGCGGTGGTGGCGGCAACGGCGGTGGCGGTGGTGGCGGTAACGGTGGTGGCGGTGGTGGTGGCAACGGCGGTGGCGGTGGTGGAAGCCACGGCGGTAACGGCGGTAACGGCGGTGGCGGTGGCGGTAGCGGTAGTGGCGGCCACGGTGGTAACAGCGGTGGCGGCAGCGGTAGTGGAGGCCACGGTGGTAACAGCGGTGGCAATGGCGGCAACAGTGGTGGCGGTGGCAACAGTGGGAATGGCGGCAACAGTGGCCATAGCGGCAGCGACCATGGCAGTGGCAATGGGAATTCAGGCCATGCCAGCTCTGGAAACTCGAACTCCGGTCGCAGTGGTACCCATGCAGAACCGGGTGACGACCATGGCGTTCACGTCGGTGGCGAGCCAGGTGACGATCATGGCGTCCATGTCGGCGGTGAGCCGGGTGACGATCATGGCGTTCATGTCGGTGGTGAGCCGGGTGACGACAATGGCGTCCATGTCGGCGGTGAGCCGGGTGACGACAATGGCGTCCATGCTGGTGGTGAGCCGGGTGACGACAATGGCGTCCATGCTGGCGGCGAACCTGGCGACGACAACAGCCGGACCTGAAGCGGCCTGACGACCTCATACAAAACCCGGGGGAGCGGTTTTGTATGAGGCACCGCAAAAAATACGCGCGTGGGCTCATGGGATTAATTCCCACATGGCTATACTTGGGTTATCTATCCAGGAATTCGCTGAATGCAATCGTCCACGCTGCCCATCTCCGTCCTCAAAGCCCTGCGGCATGTCATGCGGCCGCTGGTGCGCCTGATGCTGCGCAAAGGCGTCACCTATCTGGTGTTTGCCGATCTGCTCAAGGAGGTTTTTGTCGATGTGGCGGACCGTGAGTTCCGTCTGGACGACAAGGCACCGACCGACAGCCGCATCAGCCTGCTCACCGGCGTGCACCGCAAGGATGTACGGCGTTTGCGCAACAGCAGCGACCCCGCTTCTTCCACGCTTCCGGAAAACATCACCTTCGGTGCGCAACTGGTCAATGCCTGGACCAGCGCACCTTTCTGCAACGACGCTGGCCAGCCACTGCCGCTGCCTCGATTGGCCAGTGTCGGCGGCGACCGTTCCTTTGATGCCCTAGTGGCGAAGGTCAGCACGGACATCAGGGCGCGGGTGGTCCTGGATGAGTGGTTGCGCCTGGGGGTCGTGCGCCTTGATGAACAAGAGTGCGTGCACCTCGAAGCCCAGGCCTTCGTGCCGCAAAAGGGCTTCGATGAGAAAGCGGCTTACCTGGGGCATAACCTGCACGATCATGCCTGCGCTGCGGTACACAACCTGAGCAGCGAGGGGCCGGCCTTTTTTGAACGCAGCGTCCACTATGACGCACTGTCCCCGATGAGCGTCGAGGCGTTGCGCGAGGCCGTTGCCAGCGAGGGGATGCAGGCCCTGTTGAGCTTCAATCGACTCGCCGCCGAGCTGGAATTCCGCGATCTGCCCAGCCTTGAGTCGCGCCAGCGCATCACGGTCGGCCTGTACTTCTACACTGAAGCTTCCGATCCCGACTTACCGACGGCTCCCAAGCCATGACCATCAATCTGCACCTGATTCGCGCAGTTGCCCTCGTTATGGGCCTGGGGTTTGCGATTGTGTTGCAAGCCGCCCCAGGCTGCGTGAGCGAGAATGACGTGGGCACCATTGAAGTGCCGGTCATCCAGGCTCCGGGTGGCACTGGCGGTACGGGCGCGGCGCCTGGTGGCATGGGCGGTACCGGCATCAGCACCGACAACGGCGGTGTGGGCGGTACCGGTGCGCCGCTGAAAAAACGCCCCGGCGGCATTGGCGGCACTGGTGCCGTTGCAGGCGGCGTGGGTGGCACGGGCATCAGCAATGACAACGGCGGGATCGGTGGCACTGGCATTGTCGGCACCATCACCGGGTTCGCCTCGATCTGCGTCAATGGCGTGGAAGTGCACTTCAACAAAAACGTCCCAGTCAGCGAGAACGGCATTGCCGCCACCAGCACCCAGCTGGCAGTCGGCCAAGTGGTTGCCGTGCAAGCGTTCAATTCCACGCGCGGTCTGGAAGCCGGGCGCATTTCGATCCTGCACGTCTACGAAGGCCCTTTGACAGCCTTGCCTCGAGACTCCTTGCCCATGCGTGTCATGGGGCAACCGGTGCGTCTGGCCAGCGGTGCTCAAGTCGCTACCGGCCTGCGTGCGGGTGATCCCGTGCGGGTCAGCGGGCTGCGCGATGCCCGTGGTGAAGTGGTGGCCAGTCGCATCGACCGGGCGCCCGGCCTCAAGGAGGCCAGTGCCATCGGTCCGGTGGATCGCAGCGGTTATCTGCAGGGCCTCAAACTCAGCAATCACCCAGGTCCGGCCCAGGAAATGCTGGTGCGCGGCCAGTGGTCCGGCCGCGAGCTGGACGTCAGCCAAAGTCGCCCCGACCCGAGCCTGCCCTTCATTGGCCGGGCACACAATGCGGTGATCGAGGGTCTGGTACAGGGTCGGCAGGACCACCGCCTGGTGGTGGGTGGCTTTAACGTGACACTGGCGCGCGACACCACGTTTGTCGGTGTGCAGCCTTCGGAGCTGGGGCTGGATCGACGCGTGCGGGTCATCGGCGTGTTCAGTGGCGCACGTGACGTAACGGCCACGCGTATCGAATTGCCCCGCGAGCGCTCCGATTCGCCAGCCAGCAACCAGCACGGGCGAGTTCGAGGCAGCGAGCAAAATACGGACGACTCAAGTGGCTCGGGCAATTCGGGCGACTCGAGCGGCTCCAATAGCTCTGGCAACTCGGGGGATTCCGGCAACTCGGGGAACTCGGGCAGTGACAGGAGCGGCCGCTCCGGGAGCGAAGGCAGCGGTGTCGAGGATACTCGCCACGGGGGCAATGACAGTCATGGCGGTGGCGACCAGATAGAACGGGTGAACGTGGACAACTCCGGCAAGTCAGAGCGTGTCGAGAAGGTCGACCAATCCGGCAAAGTCGAGAAAGTGGAAAAGGTCGAGAAGGTCGAGAAGGTCGAAAAAGTAGAGAGGGTGGAGAAAGTCGAAAAAGTCGAACGCCCGGAGAAGGTTGAAAAGGTCGAACGCCCGGAGAAAGTCGAGAAAGTTGAGCGACCAGAAAAAGTCGAGAAGGTAGAAAAAGTCGAAAAGGTCGAGAAAGTTGAAAAAGTCGATCACTCTGGCAGGTCGGGTTAAACAGTGCGGGGATGATGCACTTTTGCCATAAGTCACTAGGCTGTGTAAGTCACGCAACAAAGCATGCGTGTGAACTTCGATGACGCAAGACACGAGGTGAACATGGACCCCAAGCGCATCCTGCTCGTCGGTTGGCTTGCCAGCCTGGCCCTGCCGGCGCTGGCCGATACCTTCTCGACCTCGATCGGAACCGACTACTCCCGGGGCGATTATGGCACTGGCACTACCTCCGAAACCTGGTATGTCCCGCTGGTGGGGAAATACGAAACCGGTCCCATGACCTACAAGCTAACCGTGCCCTGGCTGCGCATCACCAATCCTTCGGTCGGCCCTGATGGTGAGCCGTTGCCCGGCGGTTGCGACAAGGTGGAAAGCGGTTTGGGCGACACGGTCGCCGGTGCCGACTATGCCGTGCTTGACGGCAATATTGGCGGGCTGTTCGTGGACCTGATCGGCAAGGTCAAGTTGCCCACCGCCGACGAAGACAAGTGCCTGGGCACCGGCAAAACCGACTATTCCGCCCAGGTCGATGTCGCCAAGGCCTTCGGCCGGGTGACCGGTTTCGCCACCCTGGGCTGGAAAAAATTCGGCGACCCGTCGGGCTCCGACTTCGACAACCCGATATTCGCCGGCCTGGGACTCGCCATGCCCGTGTTCGCGCGGACCTCGGCGGGGGTGTCCTACGACTGGCGGCAGAAGGTCGTTTCCACGGGCGACCAGATCAAGGAACTGACCCTCTTCCTCACGCATAAGCTCAATCAGAACTGGAAATTTCAGTTATATGCCGTCAAGGGTTTTTCCGACGCCAGCCCGGATGCCGAGGCTGGGCTGGTTTTCACCCACACCTACTGATACCCGCCTGGTTCCCTGCGCTGATGCGTTTCACCGCCTCGGCCCGGACCATCGTCTGCGTGAGTCCGGATGTTCGGTCGTTGACACACGGGCTGACAGAACTAATCTATAGGTGTGGGAATATTTCCCACGCATAGATGCTGACTGGCTCTGAAGGATCGTTCGGAAAGCGCAGTTGCTCGATTTTGCTGCAGATTAATGGCCGTGCCGGTTGGCTGGCCGCTCCAATGGGCGGCCGGGAACTCACTGGACATTGCGTTCGATACGGAGATGACGGCGCAACTCCAAGCGGAGGTGCATCATGCTTCTCAAGAAATGTTTGTTGGCTCTGGCAATTGGTGGGGTCCTGTCGGCCTCGACTGTCCTGGTACCTGATTACATCGGTAGCTTCTCCAGCGTGTACGCCAAAGATGGCGGCAGCGGTGGTGGGGGCGGCGGCGGAGGCGGTGGTGGTCACGGCGGTGGCGGTGGCTCTGGTGGCTCCGGAGGTGGCGGTCACGGTGGTGACGGCGGAGGCGGCCACGGTGGCGGCAACGGCCATGGCGCTGGTGGTGATCATGGCGCTGGAGGCGATCATGGTGCTGGAGGCGATCATGGTGCTGGAGGCGATCATGGTGCTGGAGGCGATCATGGTGCTGGTGGTGATCATGGCGCTGGTGGCGATCATGGTGCTGCAGGAAATGGCGGCCCGGGGCGCGGCGACGCTGACCATGGTGCTGTGGCGGGGAACAGAGGCCCAGGTAATGCCCGTGGCAACAATAACAATAACGACGATGCCGCGGATGCAGCCAGGGACGCTGCAAAAAATGATGCAGATGCAGCCAGAGACGCTGCCAGGGCTGATGCGGATGCCGCCCGGGATGCGGCAAAAGCTGATGCGGATGCAGCCAGGGACGCCGCCAGGGCTGATGCGGATGCAGCCAGGGACGCTGCAAGAGCTGCTGGCGTAGTGGGTGCAGATGCGACCAGAGATGCAGCGAGGGCTGCTGCAGATGCCGCCAGGGATGCCGCGAAGGCAGACGCAGATGCAGCCAGAGATGCCGCGAGGGCAGCTGCAGATGCAACCAGGAACGCCGCCAAAGTTGATGCGAACGCGGCCAGAGAGGCGGCCAAGGCCGAGGCCAGGGCAGCCAGGCAGGATGTCGCGGATGCCCCAGACGCCCCAGACGCGCCGGATGTAGACGTGCCTGAGGTACAGAACTAGGCCTGCACGCTACGCAACGGCAGGCATACCCGTAGAAAACGTCCTGGCAGTTTCAAGGACGTATAAAAAAAGTCGCAAACCCTGCAGGGTTTGCGACTTCTTTTTGCCATCGTGTTACGCGGTCCGAAACATCGACCGGGACGCGCTACATCGATTAGCCGTTGGTGCGATTGCTCGCCTTGGCCTTGCTTTGAGCGACAGCGGCTTCAGCCTTCTGTTTCTGCGCAACCTGGAAGGCTTCCATCGAGACTTTGCGGGACGCCTCCATGCGATTGAAATTCTTGTCACCACCACCCGTGGCCATGGCCAGGGAAGAAGCGGTCAGAGCGGCGATTACGAAGAGAGCTTTCATGGATTTCATTTGATTATCCTCAAGGGAAAAAGTGAGATTTAGTAAACAATTAACAGCGAATTCGTGGGCTAAAGCTGAACGGGCTTAGCGTTACCATCCAGCCAGGGCAGCGTTTCTGCTGTCCCAGGTGCGTTGCTCCATACGGCCTTCAGCGTCTTTGTTTTTTGCCCAGGCGGTGAGCAGTACCATCGCGCCAAATCCACCGACGATGAGCACTGGATAGGCGGCCAGCAACTCGACCAGCGAGTACTTCCAGGCCAATGGGCGACCAACACCGAGCATCGCGGCATAGAACCACGACACACCAGAGAGGGCGCCGGAGAACAGCGCGAGCAT
This sequence comes from Pseudomonas sp. P5_109, assembly GCF_034009455.1. Lineage (NCBI taxonomy): Bacteria > Pseudomonadati > Pseudomonadota > Gammaproteobacteria > Pseudomonadales > Pseudomonadaceae > Pseudomonas > Pseudomonas sp. P5_109. The sequence goes on along the minus strand of NZ_CP125380.1, from coordinate 4,124,720 downwards.
GCGCAAGTTGAAGGAAAGTTTGAGTATCGAACCGGCCTTTTTCAGTGCCGGCAATACAGCGCTATGCAACAGGAAGCCATTAAAAGTCAGCAGTACAACGATGCCGATCTTGGCTTGTAACTTTGGATTGAGGAAATACTCCATCCCTTTGCCAGCATAATCGATGCCGATAATACCAATGCCGGTAATCCAGAGCGCTACAAGTGCAAGCGATACGGTTTTTTGAAGGCTTTCCATGTGCGCGTCATCCTGGTGACCCGACACATCTCCCTTCAGGAGTTGCTTGACCATTGCAATATCACTGGTCAAGACCAGCCCGATTGCCACACAGCAGGCGATAAGATGGAAATATACAACGCCCAAGCGCACATATTCCGCGGCTGGCGCAGACAGTATACCAAGCTCCATGACTACCTCTTTGTACTAATAGTGGATCAACATGACTTCAGCACGGCTTAATTGGATTTTTCCGTTGCTGACCGCAGTCAGGATCCAGCAATTTCTATTATTTAATCTTGCGGCATTACGCTGCGAAGAAAAAAGCGAGTTTCTCGAATGAACTTTTAATCATTCGACCAGTTCCATTTCAGGTAACAAAAAACCTCATTCGCACTTGGTGCATACATGAGGTTTAACTTCCGCTTCTGGGGGTCAGGTGAGGCTCGCAGCCCGTGTCACCTGTTGCGTATTCTGAACGATAAAAAACGAATCCGTTCATTTTTTGATCAGTTTTGCTGACCAACGGCAGTGCCGTGGTTGATCGCATATTGCTATCACTGAAAGGCGCAGCCACCACCCTTACTGGCTTTCGGCGGGTCGGGAGACAGATTAACGCCATGCCGATTTTTTCGTGTTTTTTTGCATATTCCATGGGAAAAATCGGAGGTTATAAGCCATTCAACCATCAAAAAAGCCCTGGCCGGGGTAAAAACAAGGTCAAGGAACGCCCATTTTTCCCTCGAAAAAAGCACCTTCCGGACAGTTAATTGCGTCGTGCAGTGCGCCTCGCCACGCCGGCAACGCTTACGGGGGTAAGAGGGCGCCCGACCACAGCCTCGGCTTGAGGAATGAAACTGTGGACACCGGGGATCGACAAAGTCTCTCCCAGTTCAAGCGCGCACATCACGACGAATCCCCCCAGGAGCAGGCCAGCCGACTTCATCAAGAGGTTCATTTGGTTTTTCCTCGCACAAAATTGCTCGGCAAGTCCTCGGCGTTGGGCAGGTCCTTGAGTTCGATTTTTTTCGCGTCCGTCGGGTTTTTAAAAGCAAAGTCATCAGCTGCAACGGTATCGCCGCTTTTCCAGTCGCTTAGCTGGATGCTGTACTGCGGGCCTCCGGCAATCTGTTTGGACGTGATGGAGTATCGGCAGGGATAGGGCCGGTCGCCCTGGGCAATCCAGATCTGCCAATCCACCTCTTTCTTCCTGAAGGCCAGGTGATCGCATTCCACGCCACCGATAACGCCACTGCCCAGATCCTTGATGTTGTTCACGCCGGCCATCAGTTGTTCTTCAGGATTGGACATGAACAGGTCCGCGCCGGGAAGTGGCCTGTTGTATTTATCCCTCAGCACATCGAGGAGATGATCAAGCGTGCCCGGTACTTCGACCTGCGAGTAAATATTCTTGCCTTTTCCCAACAAGGTCAGCGTCTTGCCATCGAATAACATCTCGATATCTGTAAAACCGCTGGAACGCGTACTGCGCAACTTGTCGGGTCGGTTGATAGCGACAGTGCCGGAACCCGCCAGTGAGAGCCGTTGCTGATCTTTAGTGACGACTTCAAGAATGGTGTCGTAGTTGAACGATATGCTTTTTTGCGCTGACATATAGTCGGACATGTTCTTGAGCAAACTCTTGGCATAGGCCTCATCGGCTAATACTCCTGCCGGCGCGCCAAGACCAATCAACAATGCAAGTCCCGCCCCGGTGATGCGGGTCATAGAGGACTCGATCAATATCCGGGCGATCTTTTCCATAGGAGTCACCACTACAGTGTGCAAGAGGAGGAATGCGGATATACAAAGTTAGTCCCATCAGCGGTTGCGCGCTGTTTATCGGGGCACCACTCATCTGATATCAAGTGTGAAATATTCGCCGAACACTGGGAGCGTTCTCCGCTTTTTGTAGTTGTCGGGAAAGACTCTCAGGCGGGGAATCGGGCTATCCAGTGCCGGGCAATCTCTTCGCGCCGGCAGATCCACACCGCGTCGTGGCCTTGCACGTAATCGAGAAAGCGCGCCAGCGCCATTGCACGTCCAGGATGGCCACTGATCCGCCCATGCAGGCCGATGCTCATCATCTTCGGGTGATGCGCACCTTCCTGCCACAGCAGGTCGAAAGCATCCTTGAGCAGCCGGAAGAAATCTTCACCGCAGGCGAAACCATTGGGCAGCAGATAGCGGGCGTCGTTGTTGACCAATGTGTAAGGGATGACCAGGTGGGCGGGCGCGCCTGGGAGCCAATAGGGCAGGTCATCGTTGTAGGCGTTCGAGCTATAGAGAAACCCGCCTTCTTCACGCAACAGGCGGCGGGTGTTCTGGCTGACCCTTCCGGTGTACCAACCTACGGGGCGTTTACCGCAGGTCTGCTCGATCACGTCGAGGGTCAGGCGAATATGCTGCCGCTCCTGGTCTTCAGGCATGTCGCGATAGTCCAGCCAACGGTAGCCATGCCCGGCAATCTCATGACCGGCATTGCAGAGCGCATGGCCAATCGCCGGGGTGAGTTCCAGGGCACGGCCGACGGCAAAAGCGGTCAGCGGCAGGCCGCGGGCGCTGAACAGTTGCAGAATGCGCCACACACCTGCGCGCGCTCCGTATTCGTACATGCCCTCGACGCTCAGGTCCGCTTCCCCCACACGCGGCGGGCGCCCCGGTAACTCGTGCAGCCAGGCCTCCGACTGCGCATCGCCATTGAGGATGCATGACTCCGCGCCTTCTTCGATGTTGAGTACGAACTGCACCGCGATGCGCGCCTCACCGGGCCATTGCGGGTGGGGCGGGCAGCCGCCATAACCGGTCAGGTCGCGAGCGGCCATCAGCCCAGCTCGAAGGTCGTGACGCCGAACACACGTTCGTGCGCGATCGCCGGAGGAGGGCCGAGGTACATGCGTGCGCAACCGAAAACCTCGATCATGCCCTGTTGCTGCACGAGCGCCATCGCGGCGGGATTATTCTCCGGGGCATCGAGAAACAGCGGGCCACCCTGGGCAAATTCCGCCAGGCGTGCGTAGAGGGCATTGGCTGCCAGGGCGTCATCGGCGAACAAGGGGCCGATCTTGTAGCCTTCCCGGCAGCGCCTTGCTACGCCATAGCCGCCTAGCCTGCCCTCGCGACGGCAACCCACGGCGAGGGCATCGGCCTGGGTTATCCAGCCGCTCAGGAAGCTTGCGCGCGCGGCGGGAAAACAGGTGCGGTCGTATTCGACAACCTGATCGAACGGGAAGGCGGCCAACGGGACGATGTCCTCGTCGCCTGCCTGCGAGGTCATCGGGCGGGCGGTGAGATTGGCACGAAAACGCATGTTGCGATGGGAGAAGACGAAACCACCCTTGGCGTAGTAGTCCTGCATCGCGAAGACGCCGTCCATGCCGATGCTCGCGCTTGGGTGCAGGCGGGCGAGGAGGCGCTCGCGGCGTGCATGCCAGAGGGTATTGCCCAGGCCTTGACCGCGATATTGCGGCCGGACAATGAAAAAACCCATGAAACCGAATTCGCCATTGTAGGAGGTGATGGCACCGCCGCCGATCAATTCGCCGCCCCGGGTCGCCGCGATGAAGGCGGCAGGGTCCGTCGCCCAGAACAGCTCGGCATCGTGAACGCCTGGATTCCAACCTTCATGGGCAGCCCACTCGACGAGCTCGTCCAGCTCGGGACGGGTCATGTTGCGTATGACCAGCTGATTCGACACCGCGAAGTTCTCCCCAGTCGCTAATCGAGCGTGTGGTCGATCCCCACTCCGGACCTTTTCGGTATAGCTTCAACCCGAGTATTGATCCAGCTCGTCACGTCACCTGAAGGCGTTCATGGGGGCGCTTTCAAAAAGCGCTGTTCATGATCAGGCTGCGGCAACAGGCAGGTGTCGTATTTCCCAAAGAGCCGATAACGGTTTAGCGCAATGCGGTCGTAGGCCCAATCCAGAAATTTGCGAGGGAAGATGCGCAACAGGTTCACGGGGCGCCAACGTGCGGGCAATTGGGCAAAGACTTCGAAATAGGCATCCGAACGCTCCCAGAAGTGTCGGTCGCGGATCACCGCCATGGTGTCGAATTGATCCAAGGGCAAACCCGCCCATGCGAGCAGAGCCTGCCCCTCGGGTGACTGAACCGCCGCCAGGCGCAGACGCCGCTGGCGGTCATGGCGAATCACGAACCGCACCCAGCCATTGCACAGCTTGCAGACACCGTCGAACAAGACCACCGTCTCTCCGGGTTCGAGCAGTGGCGCGGGTGTGGGGCGGATTTGCGAGGCTGGCATAAACGTGGGTCCAAGGGCGCCTGGTTGTTCCGGATCATAACCGCGTGCCAGCGTTGTTAGTCTGCATTTGGTCGATTGCCCCCAGGTTACGAAGGGGGGCAATCGATCCATGGCAGACGTTGCAGCGAGTCGACTATAGAGCGCTCAGCTTCTATATTTCAGCGCCTCCACCAATGCAGAAAAGGCGGGCGACGCCTGGCGTCTGTTGGGGTAATACAAATGGTAACCCTGAAACACAGGACACCAGTCGGCCAGGACTTCTTTGAGTCGGCCGTCGGCCAGATACGGTGCGACCAATTCCTCTGGTACATAGGCCAGGCCAACGCCATCAACGGCGGCATTGAGAACATGCATGATGCTGTTGAAAACGAGTTGCCCCTCTGCCTTGACCGTAAACGCCTGGCCATCTCGCTCAAACTCCCAGGCGTAGATCGCCCCTGATGGCCTGTGTCGGATATTCACGCAGTCATGGGCGGTCAACTCATGGGGCGTCGCGGGTGCCGGATTGCGTTCGAAATATGCTGGAGATCCCACCACCGCCAACCGCCAATCCGGCCCTATGCGAACGGCGATCATGTCCTTGCTGATCGATTCGCCCATGCGAATGCCGGCATCAAAGCGCTCCTCGACCACGTTGGTGAATCCATAGTCGACGTAGAACTCCAGTGTGATATCCGGGTAACTCTTCAGGAAGCCTGCAAGCATCGGCCGAATGCACAACTCAATCTGATCGTCAGTACAGGAAATACGAATCGTGCCACTGGGCTTGTCCCGTAATTCGCTCAAGGCTTCAAGCTCAACAGCGATCTGATCAAAAAGCGGGGCGATCGAGCGCATCAATCTTTCTCCCGCCTCTGTCGGCGACACATTGCGTGTCGTGCGGGCCAGCAGACGTATCCCCAGTCTTTGTTCAAGTGCCCGGATCGTATGACTTAGCGCAGAAGGCGTAACCCCCAGTTTGGCGGCGGCCTTGGTAAAGCTTTGATCGCGCGCCACTGCCAGAAAAGCCTGGAGATCGTTGACTTTGGTATGGGCCATTGCTGAATTTTTCTCAAAACCACATGAAGATTACACCCACTAATCAGGGTATCTCGAATCCGTCAAGCTCTGTCATCTATCCGGAACGGAGCGCTGACGATGAGCGAGACACCTGTAACCCTCCCTGAAGCCATAGAAGCCTTGACCCCTCCTGGGCTTGATCGGCGCGAATTCGTAAAGGCCAGCGTGAGCATGTACGACACGGGCGCCGTCACCCGTCATGGTCCGGGGCGCTCAGTGACTGTCGAGCAACGCCAGGCCCCGCGTCCGCTGCTGTTCATCACAGGCCATCAGGCGCACTCCAGAGCGTTCAGCGAGGACGCCTACCAACGCGCCGCCGAACCCAAGGAACTGGCCTGGGTTCCCGGCGCGGGTCACGTGGATCTGTACGACCGCGTGAACTTGATTCCCTGGACCAAGCTCACCGCCTTTTTTACCCGGCACCTGACGGCGGTTGGCTAACAGGCCAGTGCTTCAGCCAACAACTGTTTGATAAGAGGTTTTTGCATGACGGCTCAAGTATTCGACACCCCGGTAAGTGATGCCCTCGGCACGCCGGGGACTGGGGAACTGCCGGCTTACTGGAGTGGCATCTTTGCGATGACGCTGTGTGTATTCGCGCTGATCGCCTCGGAGTTCATGCCGGTCAGTTTGCTCACGCCGATTGCGTTGGATCTGCAAATCAGTGAAGGACTGGCCGGGTATGGGATCGCCATTTCCGGCGCCTTCGCGGTGCTGACAAGCCTTTCGATTTCCAGGCTTGCGGGCGCAATGGACCGCAAGACGCTGTTGCTGCTACTGACCGGGATCATGTGCGTGTCGGGGCTGGTGGTCGGTCTGGCGCCAAACTATACGGTGTACATGATGGGGCGTGCGCTGATCGGCGTGGTGATCGGCGGGTTCTGGTCGATGTCGGCGGCAATGGCCATGCGCCTGGTACCGTCCCATAGCGTGCCCAAGGCCCTGGCAATCTTCAACGGCGGCAATGCTTTGGCAACCGTAGTGGCCGCGCCACTGGGAAGCTATCTGGGGAGTGTCATCGGTTGGCGGGGGGCTTTTTTCTGCCTGATTCCGGTCGCGATCATCGCGTTGACCTGGCAATGGATCAGCCTGCCAAGCATGAAGGCGGCGCCGCGCAAAGCGGGCGCTGGCAATGTCTTTCGACTGTTCAAGAGCCCATTGGTCAGTTTCGGCATGTTGAGTGTGGGCGCTTTTTTCATGGGGCAGTTTGTACTGTTCACCTATCTGCGCCCGTTCCTGGAGACCGTCACGGGTATAGATGTTTCCACGTTGTCGATGATCCTGTTGGTCATCGGCGTGGCGGGTTTTGTCGGAACCATCCTGATCGGCACTTTCCTGAAACTCGGCATGTACCGCGTCCTGGTCTGCATTCCACTCTTGATGGCTGCCATTGCACTTTCCTTGATTGTCCTTGGCGACGGAGTCGTGGCAGCGTTTGTATTGCTGGGGCTGTGGGGGCTGATCGCGACGGCGGCACCTGTGGGGTGGTGGTCGTGGTTGGCCAGGGCGTTGCCCAAGGACGCTGAAGCCGGTGGCGGTCTGATGGTGGCAGTCATTCAGCTATCCATTGCGCTGGGTTCTACCCTCGGTGGGCTGCTGTTCGACGGGAGCGGCTATCGCATGACCTTTTTCGCAAGCGCTGTCTTGCTGGTACTCGCCGCCGTGATGGCCTTGTTCACATCGCGACACCAGGTCTAATAGAAGGCCGGCTTTAGCCGGTCCCGGTGAGCGAAGCGAACGCATTGTCAGGCGTATTCAACGGAGTCTTCCATTTAACTATTTTCTGCCTCGGGTGCACGGAAGGCCTTGCTGTAGTAGCCGGACTGGTCGAAACAGCAAACCTTCTTCTTGCCGGATGCAAGCATATCGCAGGCATCACCAATTCGTTTTGCGCGCGTCTTGAGTTGCTTGGCTGAGGTGATCCAATGTATCCAGTCTACTCGTGCGATGGTCGTCGTATTGTTCCAGACTTCACGAGCCTCAGGAGTGGCTGCCAGTGCCTCCTGAAAGTCTGCCGGGATGTCAGGCTCTGGCTCCTTCTTCACAGGGGTTAGCGCTAGCGTAACGACATCCCCAACGGCCACGCCCGCGGCTTCGAGTAACTCGCTACTTACCGGCAGCCAATGGCTCAGCTGACCATCCGGCTCAAGGGTTGCCTGGAAACGGTGCCCATTGATGGTGCCTTCAACGCTCGTCCTTCCCCGCCTCGGAAGCTGTTCACTCGCGTCTCTTGGCAGTACTACGAACGCCCACGACGTATCATTGCCAGGCTTTGCCGGACGAAGAAGCTTTGCTTCGAATCGGGATTTCACATCGATTGATGTCATTGCAACTCCTTCCACCAATACGCCTGACTACCATTTGGCGGCATCACTGTCGGTTTTAAACGCGACATTGATGGCGCCAAGCTCAGTTGCGGTAAAGATTCAGTGCAGAAGGTGGAAGCTACCTAGTGTCCGCTAGCCTGTCCAGCGGGTGCTTCTGGCCCAGAGTGCTGCCTGTCGCGAAGGGCAGCAGTCGACCGCTTCTGTTGAAACAGTCGGATTTTCAGCTCGCCTGAACTCAGGCACGACTACCACCGGAGAACCTACTCACCACATTGAGTGGTTTCTCGGCCCTTCGTTGACCTTTGTTGCTTTGTTATTGGGTTAATTTGAGGTTTTTGGCTTAGTGCAGGCGCACCTATCTCAAGGCTCAACCGGCAGAACCACCGATACGCCACGTTCAAATGGGCCTCTTCGCACAACCGCCGCTCTAAGCGAATGCCTTAGCAATAGCCCACGATCATCATGCGAATCATCAGTTCAGGATCAATCGACGGACGCCCGATCGGGCTATAAAAAATCGGCGAGGTAATGGCGCAGGTCGCCCAGATCGAGACACCGATCAATGCTGCCGGCAATCGGTGATTATGTAGTTCATACGAGAATCAGCTTTCCTGGCTTAGCGGCGTTTCATGCAGGTAGATCCATTGGGCGTTGTGGTGATGCATGCTTATGATCGCCACCGAAACCCGTGAGCTTTCGCGCTGGCCGAGGCGATGGGTTTCCTTGTAGCGAATCGCCACGCTGTTGCCTTCCTGCCAGACCGTCTGCAGATCGCTGATGACGATCTCCAGGCCTGGCTTGGCGCCGACTGCACCTTTAAACATCTGTTCGACCGTCGCCCGGCTGACAATGGCGGCCGAGGTGGTGACCATGGTGAAGTCCTCGGCAAAGGCCGATATCAGTGGTTCAAGCGTGGCCTGCCCCTTACCGTTTGCGTCGGTGAACAGGGTGTGGATCAGCTCGTGCACGTGATGAATGCTGTGGTGCGCCTGTTCAACTATTTTGTTGTGCATGACAGTCCTTTTGAGTGTTCAACTGACTCAGTTGAAAGAGTGGGAACAGGCCCACCAGCGCGGCGATGGCAAAGGTCACGTGGTAGGCCTGGGTGGTATCGAAATGCTTCAAGAGCAGGTTGAAAACCATCAGGAAGAGGGCAGCGCCGATGCTGAATGACATCTGTCGGTTGATGTTCCAGATGACACTGGCCTTGTGGGTGTCATTGCCCTTGAAGTCCATCAGCGACGTGGTTTGTGCTGTGTTGACACCGATGCCGCCGCCGATCCCCATCAAGCTGTAGGCGATGACGATCACCAGAAAGTCAGAGGGATCGTTCACCAGTAACAGAGTGGCGATGCCGGCGCTGTGCAAGAGCATGCCGAGGGCAAACAGCCGCTTGGCGCCCATCCGGTTATAGACCCGGCCACAGATCAGCATCGCGATGAACGCGCCGATGGCGTAGAGGATCATGAACATCCCTGTCAGTCGGGCGCTGAAGCGCAGGGTGTTTTGCAGGAAGAAGAGGCTAATCAAGTTGACCCCCGTGAATACACCGGGAATCGCGTAATAGATCAAGATGGAGGTGCTGAGTTTTTTGCTTTTGAGCAGGCTCAGTTCAATGATCGGTTTTTTGCATGTGCGGTAGTGCAGCCCGTACAGCACGACGAAAGCAACGCCGGCCATCACGAAGAGGGCGGCCACCCATGCCGGAGCGTCGCCGCCATACAAAGACATGCCCATCAGCAGGCTGCCGAGTGCCGCGCTGACCAGCAGCAAGCCCTTGATGTCGGGCCGGGGCAAACTCGTCGACCGCGCTTCGTTGATCCAGGACCAGGACAGCAATGCCGCGATCAGCGAGAACGGGATGTTGCTGTAAAACACCCAGCGCCAGGAGCTGCTGTCGACGATGATGCCGCCGATGGTCGGTGAAATGGCGGGCGCAATCAGGGCAACGGCCATGACCAACGTGGATACTTTCGCCCGCTGCTCGCCCTTGAACAGGTTGAACGTCAGTGCCTGTCCGACAGGAATCAACAGGCCGCCGCCAATCCCCTGGACGAAGCGCCAGATCACCAGCTCGTTGAAACTGTTGGCCAGCCCACACATCCACACGGAGGCTGTAAACACGATCATCGAGGTGGTGAGGATTTCCCGACTGCCAAAACGACCGGCCAACCAGGTGCTGACCGGAATGATCAGTGTCAGCCCCAGAATATAAGCGTTAGCCACCCAGGCAACGTCTGAAGTACTAACGTGCAGCGCTGCCGATATACTCGGTAATGCGACTGCTGACATAAAGACGTTAATGCAGTCTATAAAAAAGCCGATCAGAAATATCAGTGCAACTTTGTAGCGATAGGTCATGTTGTTTCCCCTTTGCCGCAAAGCATAAGGGGGGTGGACTTGAACTGTCGATACGACTATCCTTGAAACAATGTTTGACGGGATTTAACAGTGAGCCATATTTCTATGCACACTCATCTTAATCGGGTCCAGACATTCTTGGCCGTGGTCGATTTTGGTTCTTACACCAAGGCTGCCAATTACCTGAACATCAGCAAGGCCATGGCCAGCCTGCATGTCAAGGCGCTGGAGGAAGTGCTGTCAGCGACGTTGTTGATTAGAAATACCCGAAATATATCCCTCACCGAAATCGGTCAGGACTTTTATGAAGAATTCAAAGGTATTGTCGCGGACATCGATAACGCTTTCGACAATATATTAAAAGGGCGTAATCGGGTGTCCGGAAAGTTGCGCTTCAGTTCCACCGGCGAATACGGCGAGGCCTATATTCTTCCATTGATACCGCAATTTATAGAGCGCTATCCGGAAATAAAACTCTGTTATAACTTCAACTCGTCACTCAATGATCTGGTGGCGGAAAAGTTAGACTTGGTAATCCGTTTGGGCAATTTGGCGGACTCGGCTTTCAAGAGCCGTAAACTGGCGGATTATGAAATTGTCCTGGTGGCTACCGAGACGTTTCTTGCACGTCACCCGGTGCAGAATCCTCAGGACCTGAATTCGGTGCCGTGGATCGCCAACAGCAACCTGCAGGCACCGACCCAGTGGACGTTGCGCCATCCGCACTTGGGGACTGTCGAGATCAACGGGATCAATCAGTTTGAATCCAACTCTTCCACGGCCATCCGCTCCATGACGTTGTCGTCGCTAGGCGTCTCGGTGCTGCCCGCCTGGGTGATCAAGGACGATATCGCCAGCGAGCGGCTGATCCGGTTGTTGCCCGACTATTCGCTGCCCTCGCAGTCCGTCAACGTGGTGTTTCCCAACAGCCCGCATTTGCCCCACAAATCGAGGGCATTCATCGATTTCCTGTTGCTACATCTGGCGCAGTAAGCACCAAATAAAAGGTTCTTCACGCATTCCCGGGAAACTGTAGGAGCCGGCTTGCCGGCGATGGACTCAAGTGCGCCGCGTATATCCGGTTTACGCGCGTTATCGTTAACAGCCATCTGTGCTGTTCAGCCTGTTGGGGCCTAAACGGCTTGCGCAAAGGTTGAGCGAGATGACGGGTGTGATCAGGACCATCGCCGAGGGTGAGGGCAACCTTCGTCAACGTCTGGACACCACGCGAATGGCCAACGATGAGACCGGTGACATGGGGCGCTGGATCAACAGCTTCATCGATAATCTGGACTCGGTTGTCGGGCAAGTGGTGAAGGCCAGTCGCACCGTCGGTGCCACCAACCAGATGATGTTGGGGCGCAGCCAGGAGGCTGGCGTCACTTCGGCCGAGGTGGCCGACGCGGTGCATCACATGATGATTATCGTTGAAGACCAATTGGGTGAGATCCAGCAGGCCTCTGCCAGCGCCGAGCAAATGAAGCAGGCAATGGACGAGGTCGTCACCCGTGCCCGCGAGCAGTTTCTCGCTGTGCAGGCAGGCACCCAGTCGATTCGGGATGTGGTCGAACGCTCTTCTTCAAGCGTGCAGTTGCTCGACAGCCGCATGACGCACATCGGCAACATTACCGGCCTGATCAGTGACATCACCAACCAGACCAATCTGTTGGCCCTCAATGCCGCCATCGAGGCCGCGCGCGCCGGCGAACATGGGCGAGGTTTTGCGGTGGTTGCCGATGAGGTACGCAGTCTCGCCTCACGCACCTCTCGGGCTGCCGATGATATTCGACAGATGGTCGAGGGCTTGCAGAACGAAACGCAAACCGCCGTCAGCTTCATGAAGGAGGGCGTCAAGGACGTCGATAACAGCTTGCGCCTGGCCGAAGATGCCTCCTCGGAAAACGTGCAGTTGCATCAAGCGGTGGAAAGTATGTTTGCGATCATTCAGCAGCTCAACAAACGCAGCCTCGATTACGGCAAGACGATCAAGCAGGTCGACCAGTCTTCCGCGCAAATGCGTCAGACGGTGGTGGTGTTGCAAGGCAGTGCCGAGACCGTGAGGCTCAATGCCAATAAACTGCAAAAACTGGTGGGGCAGTTTGAGGTGAGCAACAACAGCAACGCACGCGTGGCGGCTGCTTGAAAAGGCAGGCGAGGGCGGGGTGACCATGACGGTAGCCCGCATTTTCGAAGGGAACATGCACCGGCAGGTTTGACAGGCGACGCTAGCCTTTGCCTCCGCTGACACTACTGCCGCCACTACCGCTGCCACTGCCGCTATTGTTGACCTTGACCTGCGGCCCGACGCCATCTCCGGTACGGAATGTCGGTAACGCAACCGAGTTGACGAATTTCACGCCGTCCCAGCTGGGTAATGGCGTGGGCATCAACTGGAACTGGCCCGGGTGCTCGGAGTCCCAGCGCAGCAGCATCGACGTGTCCTCATGCTGTGTGTTGTGGCAGTGCTCCATGTAGGTACCGACAAATTCACGGATGCGCATGGCTATTTCGACATTGTCGAGGCTGTCAGGATCGGAACCTATGCGGTAGACATCCTTGCGCGCCCATTTTTCCCATTCTGGTGGTTTTTTGCCACCTCGACTGAGAATGATCCCTTCCTCGAAATGCACATGCACCGGGTGAGTCCAGCCATTGCCGCCGTTCTGGATCTTCCAGATTTCCAGCGTGCCTTCACCCTTGAACCCAGCCGGTGTCGGGCCGTTGGCCAGTTGTGGCGCAGCGGAAATCCGGCGCGGGTCCATGTTGAAGCCTGGGCCGCCATCGGTCTTGATCGTCCAGGGCGTTAGATCCGTGCCATCGGAGCGGCCAAAGATAAAGGTGCGGTGCCGCGCCTGGGCAAGTCGGGCGATATCGGCAGGGTCATCACGGTGCAAGGGCAGCGGGATCATGACCTTGCCCTCGGGCTTGCCAGGCTTGGCGGGCTCGAAGTCGGCCGGATTCATGCTGACATCCTGGCCGGCGTAAGGCTGGACGTTCAGTTGCATGAACGCGCCCACGCCCGGGTCGCCGTTGATCCACTGTGGCCCGTGGCTGGTTTGCCTGACGACGGGCAGGTACCTCCCGGAAAGTACATCGGCCAACGGAACGTCACGCTTTGGAAGCTTGCCGTTTTCATGCTCCTCGAGGTTGACGAAGAAAATCTTGTCGCCCGGCTTGATGCCGTTCTTCGCGAAGTCGACGACGATGTCATAGCGCTCGGCTACGCCCAGCATCGGCAGGATGGCATTGTTGTCCTGTTTGTCGCCGTCGCCATCGAGGTCCAGGCTGCCATCGAACGGCACAGCGTGCTCCATGATATTGCCGTCGTTGGCAATCATGTGGAACGGCACCCGGTTATATGAAACCCCGGAGTTGTTCGGGCCGGGAAACTCGCCGCCATTACCATTGACCTGTCGCACCAGCGCCAGCTTGAAGAAGCGAGAAACCGATCCGTCGAGAATCCGGAAACGGTAGCGGCGGGCACGTACGTCCAGGAAGGGCTTGTACTCCCAGTTGGTCAGCACCTGGTCACCGAGAAAACCGTCGGTGTTGAAGGGGTTGAACCACAACTGGCCGGCCTGGTCCCAGGCCTTGTCGGCGATCGTCAGGTTGATGTCGTAGTCGCGGTTACCCCAACCGAGCCCCGAGCCGCTGGGCAAGCGCAGGTTGACCCCGTCGTCGACCGACTCGTTGCCACGGTCCACGGCGCTGTAGTAGTTCATCATCGTCGCATTGCCTTTGTAGACGTTCTGCGCGGTGAAATCGAGCATGTGGTCGTGGAACCAGTGGGTGCTCATGGTTTCGCGCCAGTCGCCACGGATCTTGATGGTGCCGTGGTCGCAGGTCTTGAAGCCGGGGCTGGCGTCGTTGACGAAAATCTTTTCACCGGGGTCGCACGGGAATGCGGCCCGTGGGTCTTCGGCCTTGGTATTGATGGTGTCGTAACCGGCCAACTGGATCGGCCAGCGATAGTCGTAGTACTGGCCCGGGAAGAAGAACGCGTTGGTAAAACCGTCGCTTTCCGCGGGCGCGTGTCCGTTGTGTTCATGGGTGCTCAAGGTGTGCAGGCCAAAGCCCCGGTTCGCCGATGGGTCAATGGGCAAGGCATCGTAATGACGCATCAGCATCGCCTGGCCATAGCGCACCAAGAGCAGTTTGGGTGGGAAGGTGCCATCGAACGTCCACAACGCATTGTGGTCCTGGACAGGGAAGTTGGGGTGAAACTGCACCAGAATGCCCTTGGTCGTGCCCTCGTTGTCCGGGCTGCCGTCGGTGTTGTGATAGAGCCCGCCTGGCGCGAATTCCCCCACGGCGTAGTTATGCCGTTGCATGCGATCACGCAAGCCGCTGTTGACGTGCGCGCCGGCTTGCACGGTCTTGAAGGCGTCGCGCGGGAGAAACTCATTGTAACGCTGGTGCGACCAGCCTTTTCCCGGGGGCCGGCCTTCTGCGGGCGAATCGACCCGACGATTGAGGAAGTCCTCGATCTGCGCCTTCCAGGGGTTGCGGTCCAGCACATTGGAGAACTCTGTCGGGAAGGGCGTCAATGCGGGCTGCCGGAGAAAGGCATCCAGCGCCGTCGGCGACGGGCCGCTACGCGCCACCTTCAATGGATCTTGCGCCGGTGCGGGACCTACCGTCGGGACCGGAAACGGAACGGGTGAGGGTGGGTCGGTCGGATCCAGTTTGTTCGAGCCGAACTCTTCGAAAAGTTCGAGCTTCTGTGTGAACGGTAGAGCCCCGAATACCGGGCTGGCATTACCGTTAGAGGGGATGTTGAAGCTGGTTTGCAGATTGGGTGGCAGCACATTGTCGGCCAAGGGGGTCTTGCGGTTACCGCCGACTCCATTGGGTAAGTCGAAAGCGCCGACGTTTGCGGGAGGCTGCTTTTGCAAGTCCCTCAATGCGGCATTGGGGTCGGCGGGCGGATTGGTGAACGCCGATGGGTCGGTAGGTGGCGGTGGATCGGTGTTGTCGAGGGGGACTGCCTGGGCCTGGGACAAGCCCAACCCGAACATGATCGCGGCAGCAGAGATACTCAGCGCCAGCCTGGTTTTGAACAATGGACTAGGGTTCGACCTTGCGGTATCTAGTTTCATCGCAAACACCTCTGACGGGTTCCTCGAAGCGCGTGGCGAAGCATGGACAACGAGCCACTGCTTCTAGCCCAACGTGCGAAATGTTTTATTTCGAGCCGGGATGGGAGCGATGCAAGTCTCCTACCAGAAGTGACAGGTGGTGACTATGGCTCAATGCCACGCCGCCCCCGTGTCTGCTGGCGTTTAGCGTGCGTAAGAGAAGCCAGGGTGAAAGCCCCGATGACGGGGAATAATCCCCAATACAGGGTGCGATTTTGGGAGTGTTTGGGCCAGGAAAAGTGGCCATTTCCTGACTGTTTCGATGGCGGCTTCTGGACGCACGACATCAACGGTGGATCGCCGCCACGGTCCGCAAAAGAAACCGCGGCGACCGATCGATCAGGCGGCGGGGAGCAGGCCTTTCTGTTTGGCGACATGCGTCGCCAGTGCGTCCATCAGGTCCGGGGACAGGCAGTCGTAGGGTTCCAGGCCGATCGAGCGCAAGCGCTCGCGGATGGCCTTCATTTGCGCAGGCGGTGTGCCGGTTTCGATGATGGAGGACACGAACGCGGCGAATCCCGGCGCAGCCCATCCGCGCTGTGGCGAAAGCTCGGTATGGACGAAGTCCAGGCCATAAAACGCATGGTCCTTGTTCTCGATGCGCCCAAAGAGATGGGCGTGACATTGCTTGCAGGCGTGGCGCTGGATGGTGGCGGATTCGTCGACAATCGCCAGTTTTTCGCCGTGGGCAATGACGCTGACCTTATCTCGAGGCACCACGGCGATGACGGCGAATGTGGCGTTTTGTGGTTTCCAGCATTTGCTGCAGCCGCAGGCGTGGTTATGCAGGGTTTGTGCGTCGATCTTGACCTCGACCTTGTCGGTCGCACACAGGCATTGCAGGGTGCCACCGGTGAAATTCGCGGCGGCGGGTTGGAGCCCGTTGTCCAGTGCAGGGTGAAGTTGCAAGGTGCTCATGCTGGCGTCTCCGTTTCAGGGGGGCAGACAAAAGTGCCTGGGGCCATGTCCCAGACCGGTCGGTTACCCTGATAAAGAATAGTCTGCGATGACGCCTTGAGCGCGGCCAGGGCCGGCGCACGGGCGGGTCTGCCGACGCTCGATCAAATGAATGCGCTACGCAGGCTCTGGATCACTTCGCCAATGGAGGGGCCTTGAGTCTTTGGTGGTGTTGGGTTTTCAGCAAATTCTCGCCAGATAAACAACGTCAGCTCTGCACCGTCAGTTGAAGAGAGCGCGTTTTCAGCATAGGCAAAGGTTTCAAGTTGCCGATAGCGGGCATCGTTCCAGAAGAGGTCTTCGACCCAGTCATAGACCGGTATGAAATGGAAGTGGATGGGCCAGCCCGGATCATGACCAAAGCGCCCGATGTAGAGGCGCTTGGGCAGCAGTTGCTGTTCGATTGCCTGCTGAGTCCTGGCGAGCAGGACTCCCAGTTCTGCAAGCGCAGCAGACGATAGTTCGGCCAGCGATGAAGTGTGCATTTTCGTCGCTAACATCAGATAGCCGGGAAGCGCGCTGGCCAGATGGTGGTTGATGATCCAGTGGTCGGTTTCATGAATGATGAACTGCGGGGCAATTTCCATATGCCGTATGTCCTGGGTGATTGACACGCCAGAATAGCAACGTCACTTCACAATGTCCGCGCCTGCCAATCGCGCAGCCACTGCAGCCCCTCGGACGTATCCCCGCGCGGCCTGTACTCGCAACCCACCCAGCCGTCGTAACCCAACTGATCGATCAGCTCGAACAGGTAGGGGTAATTCAACTCGTTGTTCAAGTCCGGTTCGTGGCGATCCGGCACGCCCGCGATCTGGATATGGCCGATGCCGGCGAAATCCCGTCGCAGCTTCGTCGCTACGTCGCCCTCGACGATCTGGCAATGGTAGACGTCGAACTGGACTTTGAGGTTGGCCTGGCCGACCGCTTTGCAGATGGCCTGGGCCTGGTGCTGGTGGTTGAGGAAAAACCCCGGCATGTCGCGGGTATTGATCGGTTCCAGCAAGACGGTGATGCCAGCCTTGGCGGCTTGTGTCGCCGCGTGGCTGAGGTTTTCCAGGTAGGTTTGCTGGTGCCGGGCGCGATCCGCTTCGTTCGCCAGCAGCCCGGCCATGACGTGAATGCGCTCGTTGCCCAGTACTGCCGCGTATTCCAGGGCCTGGTCGAAACCTGCGCGAAACTCCGCTTCACGGCCTGGCAAGGACACGGTGCCTTTTTCGCCTGCGGCGATATTGCCAGGCGGGGCGTTGAACAGGGCCTGGACCAGGCCATTGTCGTCGAGCCGCTGTTTCAATTGCTGCGCGCTGTAGTCGTAGGGGAACATGTATTCCACGGCCTGGAAACCATCGGCGGCGGCTGCGGCGAAACGGTCGAGAAAAACATGTTCGGGGTAGAGCATGCTGAGGTTGGCAGCGAAACGAGGCATGAAGATTCCTTCGGTCAAAGTATCAATCTGTGGGTTACCACTGGACACCAAAGGCCTGGTGCAATTCATCCAGCGCCGCCTGGTGCAACGGGGTCGGTCGTGGATGGCTCATCAGCCACAGGCGTGCGGTTTCTTCCAGCTCTTCCAGGGCATAGCTGGCCTTGGACACCGAGCTTTCCCAGACCACCGGGCCCAGGCGTTCAAGCATCACGCCGCGCACTTGGTTGGCCAGTTGCGCGACACGTTCGGCCACTTTCGGTGAGCCGGGACGCTCATAGGCGATCAGCGGGATGTGCCCGACCTTCATCACCTGATAGGGGGTCAGCGGCGGCAGGATGTCATCCTCATGCCAGACCCCGGCCAGCGTCAATGCCACCAGGTGGGTCGAGTGGGTGTGTACCACGCCGCCAACCCCCGGGTTGCGATCGTAGACCTGGCGGTGCAGGGCCAGGGTCTTTGACGGTTTGTCGCCGCTGACCCATTCCCCCGCCAGGCTGACCTTGGCAATCGCGGCCGGGTCGAGGCGTCCCAGGCACGCGTCCGTGGGTGTGATCAGCCAGCCATCCTCCAGCCGGGCGCTGATGTTGCCGGCGCTGCCCACCGTGTAGCCACGGGCATACAAGGAAGCGCCGACCTCACAGATCTCTTCACGCAAGGCGTTTTCGTTGTTCTTGCCGGTGCTCATGCCGGTGCTCCTGCCAGTGCCAGTTGCTTGAGGGCCTTGTCGAAGAAGTCCGCGCCACCGAAATTGCCCGACTTGAGGGCCAGGGCCAGCGGTTCCCCGGGCATGCTGACGCAAGCGGGTACCCCCGGGTCGATTTGTGCGCCGATCTGCAACAGTTGGATGTTCAGTGCCTGGACCACGGCCCCCGAGGTTTCCCCCCCGGCGACCACGAAGCGCCGCACATCTGTGTCGCGCAGCCTGCTGGCGATCTGGCCCAAGGCCTGCTCGACCAGATGCCCGGCGCGTTCGGCGCCCAATTCACGTTGTACCGCCTTGACCTCATCCGGGGTGCTGGTGGCGTAGATCAGCACTGTTTGCGCATGGTCGGCGACAAAGGCCAGGGCCTCTTCGATGACCGGTTGTCCTGCCGCCAGGGCCAGCGGGTCGACACGAAAGGCCGGGCGACCTGCCTGCAGCCAGGTCGCGACCTGAGCATTGGTGGCCTGCGAAGCGCTGCCGGCGAGCACCACTTCACCGCCTTCGACCGCAGGCACGTGGGCGGCGTCCAGGTCGCGCAACTTGCCGGCTCGACGAAAGTTGTCCGGCAAGCCCAGCGCCAGTCCGGAACCGCCGGTGAGCAGCGCCAGGTCGGCGCAGGCTTCGCCCAGCACATGGAGATCGGCATCGGACACGGCATCGGCGACGGCCATGCGGACCCCGTCGGCGCGAAGCCGGGCGATGCGCGCTCGAATGCTCTCGACGCCCCCGGACACGCTGTCATGGCGCAACAGGCCGACCTTGCCCCGGGTCTGCGCTTGCAGCACGCGAACCAGGTTGGCGTCAGTCATCGGCGTCAGCGGGTGATGCTGCATGCCCGACTCGCTGAGCAATTGGTCCTGTACGAACAAATGCCCGCGAAAGACCGTGCGACCGTTTTCCGGGAAGGCCGGACAGGCGAGGGTGAAATCGCTGTCCAGAGCCTCGAGCAAGGCTTCGCTGACCTGGCCGATATTGCCGGCCGGGGTAGAGTCGAAGGTCGAGCAGTATTTGAAGAAAATCTGTTCGCAGCCACGCTCACGCAGCCAGCGCAACGCTTCGAGCGATTCCTTCACGGCATCAATGGCCGGCACGGTCCGCGACTTCAGGGCGATGACGATAGCGTCGGCGTCGAGCTGGCCGGCGACATCGGCAGCGGGTATGCCGATGCTCTGGACGGTGCGCATGCCGCCGCGCACCAGCATGTTGGCAAGGTCGGTGGCACCGGTGAAATCGTCGGCGATGCAGCCCAGCAGCGGCCGGGCAGGGGCATTCGACATGTTGAACTCCTCAATCCGGTTTAGCCGGGCAGGTACTCATTGATGAACTGCTCGATCACATCGGTGAAGTTTTCATCCGCGGTGAAGCCAAGGTCCCGAGAGTAGGTGGCGCAGAATGCGCCTGGCCAGGAGCCGACGATGCGCTCGATCGCCGGATTGCGTTCCATGCGAATCAGTCCAGCCACGTCCGCGCCTGCCGTCTGGCGCAGGGCGTCGATCATGCGTTCGACGGTAATCGACAGGCCCGGCATGTTGATCACCCGACCTTCAGTCATTTGCTCGGCGGACAGTTCATGGCCATGGATCAGGTTGCGAATCGCCTGCGCTGGCGACATCAGCCAGAGCCGGGTATCGAGCGGTACCGGGCATACGCTGGGTTGGCCGTTGAGCGGTTCGCGGATGATCCCGCTGGCAAAGCTGGAAGCGGCCAGGTTGGGCTTGCCCGGGCGTACCACGATGGTCGGCATGCGCAGGCTGCGGCCATCGACGAACGCACGCCGGCTGTAGTCGGCGAGCAGCAGGTCGTTCATGGCTTTTTGCGTGCCATAGGAACTCTGCGGCGCCCAGACCTGATCGTCGCGGACACGTTCCGGCAACTGCCCGCCGAACACCGCAACCGAACTGGTCATCACCCATTTCGGGCAGGTGCCGAGCGTGCGAACGCGTTCGAGCATGTTCTGGGTCGCGGTGAAGTTGATGCGCATGCCCAGTTCGAAGTCGGCTTCAGCCTGGCTGGAAACCACTGCGGCCAGGTGGAAGATGCTGTCGGTGCTGGCATCGATCAGGCGCTCCAGCACTTCAGGGTCGGCGATATCGCCACACACCACCTTGACCCGGGGATCGTCGATCCCTGTGAGTTCGACCATGTCGAAGGCGACGATTTGCCCGATGGGCCGGGACTCACCAGTACGGTCGGTGAGCGAGCCACGCAGCAACAGCGCTTCGATCAGGCGGCGGCCAAGGAAGCCGGCTGCACCGGTCACGAGAATATTCATGAGTTACTCCAAACGTCAGCGGTTGACGAGTTTTCCGGGAATTCTGAAGACCAGCAGGGCGCCGAGGAACAAGGCACTTGCCATCACATACATGCCGATCGTGGTGCTGTGGGTTGCGTCCTTGAGGAAACCCATCAGGTACGGCGAGACGAAGCCTGCGAGGTTGCCCCAGGAGTTGATCAGGGCAATGCCGGCTGCCGCCGCCGTGCCGCCGAGGAAGGCAGTCGGCAGGCTCCAGAACAGTGGCAGGGTGCTCATGGCCCCCATCGAACCCAGGGTCAGGCCGATCATCGAAACCGTGAAGTTGTCGCTCCAGGTGGCGGAGATGAACAGGCCGATACCGCCGAGCACGGCGGTCAGCGCCAGGTGCCAGCGCCGTTCGCGCAACCGGTCGGCGCTGCGCGATACCAGGATCATGGTCATGGCTGCTGCGGCGTAAGGGATGGCGGTGAGCATGCCGACCTGCAGGACATCGCTGACGCCGGCCTGGCGGATAAGGGTCGGCAACCAGAAACCGACGGTGTAGAAGCCGGCGATCATGCAGAAGTAGATGGCCGTCAGCAGCCAGATGCGCGGTTGCAGGAACACCTCTTTGAGGCTGTGTTTCTGGTGGCCGGCAGTTTCCGCGTCGATGCGCGTCTGCAGCAGGGTCTTCTCTTCCCGGGTCAGCCAGCCGGCACTGGAGATGCGGTCGCTGAGGCAGAAAATCACCAGGATACCGACGGCGATCGAGGGCAGTCCTTCGAGAAAGAACAGCCATTGCCAGCCGGCAAACCCGTGGGCACCGTTGAAGGCGCTCATGATCCAGCCGGACAAGGGCGCGCCGATCAGCCCGGACAGCGGCACGGCGGTGGCGAACAGGGCGTACATCTTGCCGCGGCGGTGGGTCGGGAACCAGTAGGACAGATAGAGGATGACACCCGGGTAGAACCCGGCCTCGGCGATCCCCAGCAGGAAGCGCATGATGTAGAAGGACATTGGCGTATTCACCAGTGCCATGGCCGAGGAGATGATGCCCCAGGTGATCATGATGCGTGCGATCCACAACCGCGCGCCGACACGATGCAGGATCAGGTTGCTGGGAATTTCCACGAGGAAGTAGGCAATGAAGAAAATCCCTGCGCCAAGGCCGTAGACCGCTTCGGAAAACTGTAGATCGTCGGACATCTGCAACTTGGCGAAACCGACGTTCACCCGGTCCAGATAGGCGACCAGGTAGCACAGCAACAACAGCGGCAGGATACGCCACGCCACTTTGCGGTACGCCAGATCCTCGAAGCGATCGGCGGGCACGGCGGCACCGGTTTGAATCACTGATTCAGTCATGTGTTTCCCCCATCCTTATTTTTGTAGTGGGTGACTTTGTTTTGTCGGATTACATGATGTGGCATTTTTTATCATAATACGTCATACGAATTCAACGCCTAAATCCAGAGAGGACGGCGGGTCTAAAATGCAGTACCGTTCACCGATTTGAGCCCAGAGATGCCTATGCCCATTCCTGACAAATCTTCCTGTAACACCGATGCGCTGGGTGTCCTGAAAGACTCCGCCAAGGGCACGCTGTCCGATCAGGTGACGGCGGCCCTCAAGGCCTTTATCGCCAGCGGCGAAGCGCTGCCGGGCGATCGCCTGCCCACCGAACCCGTGCTCTCGGAGCGTTTCGGGGTCAGCCGGACTGTCATCCGCGAGGCGATCTCGCGCCTCAAGTCAGCCGGCCTGGTCGAAGTCCGCCAGGGCAGCGGTACCGTGGTCAGCGAAGGTGCGCACATCAAGGCGTTCACGATTGATCTGGATGTCGGCGGGTCGATCGAGGCGGTCTTGAGGGTCACCGAACTGCGCCGCGGCATCGAAGGCGAGGCGGCGGCACTGGCGGCCCAGCGGCATTCACCGGCGCAGCTGGAAGCCATCCACCAGGCACTGAAGGCCATTGATGCCGCCGAGCTGGCGAGTCGCGACGGGGTGGAGGAAGACCTCGCGTTCCATCACTCGATTTCCCGGGCGACGGGCAATCCGCTGTACCCGTCGTTGCACGAATTCATCGCGCAATACATCAAGGAGGCGATCCGCATCACGCGCTCCAACGAGGAGCGCCGCCGGGATCTGGCCAAGACCGTGCGGGCCGAGCACTTTGCCGTGTACGCGGCCATCGCCGCACGTGACCCCGAAGGCGCGCGCCATGCGGCGCTCAACCATATCAATAATGCTGTCGAGCGGCTCAAGAGTGCCGACCCCTCGTTCTGGCAGAACCCGGGGGCGAGAAAGTCCTAGCATCCGCACATGGCCGGTATCGAGCATTTCGACCACCACCTCCTGGCCCGGGCAACACAGGCAACGCAATACCTGTAGGAGCCGGCTTGCTGGCGATGGACTCAAGTGCGCCGCGTTTATCCGGTTTATGCGCGTTATCGTTAACGACCATCGCTGGCAAGCCAGCTCCTATGTATGGACTCGCCCCCACTGTCTACCCGCTTTTGAAAAACCGCTGCCCCGTTGCATCTATGTATTAGGCCTATTCGTGGAAGCCGTCTTCGGCTTCTGGCCAAAATTGGAAAAGCTCGTGGTATGCCGATTACAGTCAGGCCTCGAAGGCCAGTAGGAGCTTAGGCATCAATCCACGCCGGTCTTACCTGGGGTCAATTTTTTTCAGCAGAGGGTCAGACGGTTAGTACCTCGGTGGCAGAACTCTGTCGCTCAGTGGCCCATCGTCGCTGGCTGGCCATCACCCGCGTGGCGACGATAAGTCTGGTCATTCTGTAGAAGCACCCAGACGATTCGCAGGTTGCGGTTGGCTAGCCTGATCGCAGCCTCCTTACGGCCCAACCGGCTCATCCAGTGCAACAAGCGGCGGTCATCGGGTTGCTGGGAATCAGGTCGTAGTTGTTGCAGCACCGCATGGGCCCCTGGATCATCAGGCTGCGTAAATAAGCATCACCGCGCTTGGTCATGCCCCCCAACCGGACCGTCTCCCCGCTGCTGTGCTGGTCAGGCACCATGCCAAAGTACGCGGCAAACTTGCGGGCATTGGGAAAGCGCTCAGGCTTGGTTTCCTTGGCCACCAGTGCCGTGGCAGTGACCGGGCCGATGCCGCGTACAGTCATTAGCCGCTTCGCCGTCATGTCAGCGTTGGCGGCCACTTCCAGGCGTCCCGTCAGTACGCTGATGCGCTCGCCCAAATGGCGCCACTCGGCCAACAGTTCGTCGATCAGCTCACGCAGCAGGCCCGGCACCGGCTGGGTGGCATCTTCCAGCACCCGCGGGATTTTCTGGCTGATCGCAACATCGCCCTGTGCCAAGGCTACGCCGTGCTCAAGCAGCAGGCCGCGCATCTGATTACTGAGGGCCGTGCGTCGACGCACATAGCCCTGGCGGGCACGATGCAACGCCTGCATTGCCAGCGCCGCAACGCTTTTGACCGGTACTGCGCAGATTTTTTCATCGCGATTGGCCCGCAGAATCGCCAGCGCATCGTTGCGATCATTTTTAGGCCCGCTGCGATGTGTGGCCACCAAACCGGCTGGAAGAATCCGCACCGGATTGCCTTGGTCTTGCAGCTGCCGGGCCCAGGCCTGGGCACCCGGACCGGTCTCCATCAAAACCACGACATGCGCCGGCAACTGTCGGAGAAAATCATAAAACGCCTCGCGCGACTTGATCCGCTGCTCGTAAAGCACCTGGCCGAGGATATCTTCACCGGCGACCTGAAAGACCTGTTTGGCCAGGTCGACCGCCAAGGTTGTGCAGGCCGACAAATCGGAAGAAGACACGGATTGATCAAACGAACTATGATTTTTCATGGACTCGCCCTCGCTGTCGTTGGCTGTTTAGACTGCCACCGTGGCGCATTGACGCCTCGGCTTGGGCGAGTCCATCCAATTACAAGGGACCGCGTCCGAGTCGAAATGATGTGAACGCCAAACTGTAGGAGCCGGCTTGCCGGCGATGGCCTCAAATGCGCCGCGGTTATCCAGGTCACACGCGTTATCGTTAACGACCATCGCTGGCAAGCCAGCTCCTACAAGAGACCGCGTCCGAGTCGAAATGAGGTGAACGCCAAACTGTAGGAGCCGGCTTGCCGGCGATGGCCTCAAATGCGCCGCGGTTATCCAGGTCACACGCGTTATCGTTGACGACCATCGCTGGCAAGCCAGCTCCTACAAGGGACCGCGTCCTGGCCCGGGAAACACGGGCAACGCAATACCTGTAGGAGCCGGCTTGCTGGCGATGGACTGAGGACGCGCCTCTGCCGTTCCGGTTTCGAGCTATGGCGCTACTTGCGACAAAGCATGAATGACATCCGCAGCCATCTTTTCAGCGCTGTTCATCCCGGCAATCCGTAAGACCGGAGCGGTTTGCTCTGATAGCCACGCCTCGTGCCACGCCCGGTTGCGTCCTGAAAAGTTCGCATCGTCATACTGCGAAGCCCATTCCCGAAAGGCCACATGTATCTCATGCATGTCACCACCCGGTGCTATCCGATCTCCAAAGCGCTCCTTTTCACGTGCGGCCAGCCGTTCAAGGCGAACGGGCGTTGGCGTTACAACGAACACAATCAGATCGACCTGAGTAATCAGCGCTTCTCCCCAGGCCATACAAGAACCGGTCAGCACCCAATCGTCGTCACCGAACTTTTGCTGGATCAATGAAACGCGCTCACCGGGAGGTCGCTTGGTCGTAAAAGGAGGGTTAGTGGGCATCCAGAAATAATCATCGACATCGACCTGTCGTACACCAAGCAGAGTTGCGACGTTTTGACCCAAAGTAGTCACGCCCGCACACGAAGCACCTGTAATGTAAATCCGCAATTTTTCCTCCATGAATACAAGCCGGTTTCGAGGCAGGCAAGATATCCCATACTCGGTTGGGTCTCAGTTTTTTCTGGGCTGTAAATGACCGTATATGGGCCGCTTCTGGGCCGAAAGCTGCCGACCATCAAGGGCGCTGCTACCGACCTGGAGTAGTCGGCGACCAGAATAATGGCAAATTAGTGGCTATGCTTGGTCTGCTGACGAAACTGATCAGGCAGTCCGGCAGGCTGCGCGGAAATGACCCGCAACGTTCGCCCCAGGCATGCTGGCCAAGTTCTGCACGCTCGTCAGAGGCGCAGAACGAGGCTGAAGAAATTGAAAGGAACAGAACATCTGGCAAAAGTGAATGCCGACATTCAGTTCTACACTGGAGAGCGAGGACAATCGTTGTCGGCACAAAAGGTTAACGGGTTTCCGAATACCGCTTCTATTGCTCAATTTAGAAGGATTATGTTTGGAGATTGTGAAATGGATTCTTTCAGGAATAAAAGCGCCGCACAGCAAGCCATACCCACCCTTTCAAATAAGCCGCGCTCGACCAAATGGCACCGCATGTACTTTTTTCTTGCGGGATTCGACGTGCTGGTTGTTGTGCTGAGCGTGCTATTGAATCACCTGATCGTCGATACCTATCACCGCTCCATCAAGGCAAACCAGTCGTGGGTCCAACAGCTGTCGAGCTATTCAACGCTGGGCAGCCTGGCTTCCACAGTCAATGCGCCGGGCAATAATGTGTTCGACACACATAATGTTGAAGCCGAATCGCGGAACATGAATGAAGCCTTGCGCGCCTTCAACGAGCATTTGGCTATGACCAAAAAACAGTTGGAAGTACGGATCGCCAATGAGGCTGAACACAGTGCAGATATCCAAGCCTTTATCCTTGCATTGAAGGATGAGGTGGCTGCAGTTGATGCCGCGATGGTCGAAATGGTGAACGAGGCCTTGCTGATCTTTTCCTACTTCAGGGAAGGGCAGTCGGATAATGCCGGCAAACGCATGGCAACGATGGACAGGAAGTTTGCCCTGGTGCTCGCCTCACTCAGTACCGTGCGCGATCGCGTTGGCCTGGTTCAAAGCAAGCTTCTGGAGGAGGAGCTTGAGTCGGTCGAAGAACTGCGCCGGGTCGAATACGCGATCATGGTGTTCGTGCTACTGATGGTCAGTGCGGCCGTTATCTACGGAGGCAAGATCAGGCGCGAAATGGAGTCGCAAGCAGCCGAAAGGGAAGGTTATCTGGCAGTGCTGCGCGAAAGCGAGATGCAGGCCCGCCAGCAAGCATCGCTGCTGGACAAGGCCCAGGACGCCATTGTCGTTCATGGGATGGATAACCGCATCCTGTACTGGAACAAAAGTGCCGAGCGTCTCTACGGTCTGTCAAAGGAAGAGGCACTCGGCAAGTCGGCACAGGAGTTGATCTACCAGGGTAGCGCCGCTTTCAATGCGGCCACTAACAGCCTGATAGAAACGGGTGACTGGGCGGACGAAGTTACACTTCGACGCCGGGATGGCTGCACCATCACGTTCGAAAGTCATCGAACCCTGGTGCGAGACGATGAGGGCCAGCCGCAATCCGTTCTGTCGATCAATACTGACATCACCCACCGTAAGACCGCTGAGCAAGAAGTCCAGCGTTTGGCCTTCTACGATCAGTTGACCGGGCTGGCCAACAGGCGGCTCATGTTGGACCGGTTACAGCATCTGCTGGCGGGCAGCCCCCGTATCCTGCAGACGAGCGCGATCATTCTCATTGACCTGGATAACTTCAAGGCACTGAACGACACGCTGGGGCATGACAGAGGCGACATGTTGCTGCAGCAAGTTGCTCTGCGCCTTTGCGGCTGCATACGCGAGAGCGACACCGTGGCTCGCCTGGGCGGAGACGAGTTCGTCGTCCTGCTGGATGGCCTTAATGAGAATCCTCCAGAAGCAGCTATCCAGGCCAAGGCTATTGGCGAAAAAATTCTCAACGCTCTGAACATTTCCTACCAGCTGGATGGATATGAGCACCACAGCACCCCCAGCCTCGGCATTGCGCTGTTCCAGGGGCAGCTGAGCACAGTGGACGATATTATGAAGCGCGCTGACCTGGCGATGTATCGCGCCAAGGCGGCGGGCCGCAATACCATGCGCTTCTTCGATCCGCAAATGCAGGCGGTTGCCACGGCACGCGCCAGACTGGAAGTAGACTTGCGCCGAGGCTTGCAGGACAACGAATTCCTTCTTCATTACCAGCCGCAGGTGAATAGTGAGGGCCGTATCATTGGCGCAGAGGCACTGATGAGATGGCAGAATCCTGAGCGCGGAGTCGTGTTTCCAGGCGATTTCATTCCATTGGCAGAGGAAACGGGGTTGATTCTGCCGTTAGGCCGTTGGGCGCTGCAGGCAGCCTGCGCTCAGCTGGTTGCCTGGGCAAAGCATTCGCAAACCGCCCGACTGGGTATGGCTGTGAATGTCAGCGCCCGCCAGTTTCACCATCCGGACTTCGTCGAGGAGGTACTGCAAGTACTGAGACACACGGGGGCCGATCCGAAGAAATTGAAACTGGAACTGACCGAAGGCCTGCTGATAGAGGATATGGAAGGTACTGTCGCTAAAATGATCGAGTTGAAAGAGATCGGCATAGGCCTTTCGCTGGATGATTTCGGAACCGGCTACTCGTCACTGTCATACCTGAAGAGCCTTCCGCTGGATCAACTCAAGATCGACCAGTCGTTTATCAGAGATGTGCTGGTTGATCCCAGTGACGCCGCCATCGCCTGCGCGATTGTGAGCATGAGCCAGATATTGGGGCTTTCGGTGATTGCGGAAGGTGTGGAGACAGAAGCTCAGCGGACCTTTCTGCTCAAGCATGGCTGTCAGACCTACCAGGGCTTCCTGTTTTCCCCGCCACTGCCAGCCGAACAATTTGAGGCGTATGTTCACGAAAGATTAATGGCGAGCACTGATTTCCAGGACCAAGACTAAATCGCCATAACTTCGCAGGTGCCTGGCAACTTTGCAGAACCACACTTCATGGTTCTGCAAATCGCGCCCTTCGGACATCTTCATGAGTCACGTCGCAATGGAAAGTAAGGCAGCAATCGTTCGGTCTCTCTTCTGACCACGGCGTAGCATTCGCAACTCAGCGCCTCCAGCCGAGCCCTGTCGAGGATCTTGATGTGTCCCCGACTGTATTCGATAACACCCAGGCGCTGTAGCTTGCCGGCGGCGTCGGTCACGCCTTCCCGGCGTACACCCAGCATGTTGGCGATCAATTCCTGGGTCATGGTCAGTTCATTGCCTTGCAGGCGATCGAGCGACAACAGCAACCAGCGGCACAGTTGCTGGTCGATGGAGTGGTGGCGGTTGCACACCGCCGTCTGGGCCATTTGCGTGATCAGTGCCTGGGTGTAGCGCAGCATGAGCAGAAGCATCTCTTCATGGCGGTTGAACTCGTCCTTGAGCTGCTGGCCGGGTAACCGCAAAGCATGCCCGGCACTTTGCACAACGGCCCGACTCGGCGTGCTTTCACCGCCCATGAACACTGCAACACCGATCAAGCCTTCATTGCCGACAACTGAAATCTCGGCCGAGGC
Source organism: Pseudomonas sp. P5_109 (assembly GCF_034009455.1). Taxonomy (NCBI): domain Bacteria; kingdom Pseudomonadati; phylum Pseudomonadota; class Gammaproteobacteria; order Pseudomonadales; family Pseudomonadaceae; genus Pseudomonas; species Pseudomonas sp. P5_109. The sequence continues at coordinate 4,095,612 of NZ_CP125380.1, read as the reverse complement.
GCCGTTCTCCATCACATATAACAGCGACACGATCGCGTCGGTGGGGAAGTAGACATGCCGTAGAGCGCCACCGGACTCATAGAGCACTTTGCCAAGTGGCAGTTCGACCGGTTCGAGGTGGGGTAGCAGACGCTCCAGCGCTTGCGCGGGAAGCGCCGCCAGGAGGTAGTTCTGTTGTGGCTTGGGTACAGCAAACATATCAGCCACCGTTCAAGGGCGAATACCCTGATCGGGACAGGTTACTCCAAAGCGCACTATGCGGGGCAACGCACCGAAGCAAGCCCGGCAATCTGCGATGCTCAAGGGTACGACGCTGCATCTGCAGCGTCTAACGTTGGAGGTTGTCATGAGCAAGCACATTGACCCGAATCTTCGCCAGGGTCCCGGCAAGCCCACTGCGAAACAGCCACAGAACATACCGGTCCCCCTTCATTACAAGCCTGGCCAGCCGGTACCCATCAAGCTGAGTGAGGCCGTGCAGCCGCACCACCAGGGCCCGAATCTTCCTGTCTGAATCCAGGGCCAAGAGCGCTGTTTCTCAGCGCTCAAGATCGGCTTCGACAGTTCTATCCCACCCTGGGGTTTCTGGCTGCAGCGCTTTTACCTGGCATGTCACCAGGACCTGGTGTTCTTTACCGTCATCGAGCAATTCCAGCGCGTCATTGCCCAGCAGCTCACCGTCCAGCGTGGTCGAAGTGGTCGTGCCCGGACGTACATTGATATGGTAATTCGTCTCCCCATGGCGGTAGCGCAGCGTGTAGCCAGGCCAGCCCTGCGCAAGCAGCGGTACGATATGCAATGACGTACCGACACGCTGCAATCCGAGCAATGACTCGACGATGAATCGGTACATCCAGCCGGCCGACCCGGTGTACCAGGTCCACCCCCCACGGCCCGCATGTGGCGGCGTGCCGTAGACGTCGGCAGCCATGACATAGGGCTCGACCTTGTAGGTTTCGATCCGGCTGGCGATTTCATTGCCAGCGGGGTTGATCATGTTGAGCAACCGCCAGGCCCTGACGTTGTCGCCAAGCTCGGCGAACGCCATGCCGGCCCAGACCGCGGCGTGGGTGTACTGGCCGCCATTTTCCCGTACGCCCGGCACATAGCCCTTGATATAGCCGGGTTCGAGCGAGCCCGCGTCGAAGGGCGGATCGAGTAGCAAAACCGCGCCTGTGTCGGGGCGTACCAAGTGCTGCTCGAATGAAGCCATGGCCGTGCGGCGCCGGGTTTGCGAGGCGGCACCCGACAGTACGGACCAGCTTTGCGAGATCGAGTCGATGCGGCATTCGTCATTGTTGGCCGAGCCCAGGACCTGGCCGTCGTCAAACCAGGCGCGCCGGTACCATGAACCGTCCCAGGCATGCTCCTCCAGACTGGCCTGCAGCAGGGCGGCCTGCTGGGTACAACGCTGTGCGAAAACCGGGTCGCCATGCAATTGGGCCGTGATGGCAAACTGTTGCAGGACCTCGAATCCGAAGAAGCCCAGCCACACGCTTTCCCCTTGGCCCAGATGGCCGACCCGGTTCATCCCGTCGTTCCAGTCGCCCGTGCCGATCAAGGGCAAGCCGTGGCTGCCACGCTGCAGGCCGTGTTCGATGGCGCGTACACAATGCTGATAGAGGCTTTCTTCAAGGTGCGACTTGCCCGGCAGGTCGTAGTAGGACTCCTCCCCGGCATTGAGCGGGCGGCCTTCAAGGTAACCCACGGGTTCGGCCAGCACGCTGAGGTCTGCGGTGACGTTGACATAGTGGCTGGTCGCCAGCGCGAGCCACAGGTAATCGTCCGAACAGCCACTGCGCACCCCCCGATCGAGCGGTGGGTGCCACCAGTGTTGAACGTCGCCTTCGGCATATTGATGGGCTGCACACAGCAACAAATGGCTACGCACGCTGGCGGGATCGGCATGGATCATCGCCATGCTGTCTTGCAGTTGATCGCGAAAGCCGATGGCCCCGCCGGACTGATAGTAGCCACTGCGGGCCTGGAAGCGACAGGCGATCACCTGGTACATCAGCCAGCCATTGACCATGACATCGATGCTCGGGTCGGGGGTCTGGACCTGAATCACGCCCAGCTGCGAACGCCAATGCTCGCGGACCGCCTCGAGTTGCGCGGTTGCCGCCCCCAGGCCCCGGTACTGCTGGACCAGGCGCAGGGCTGACGCCGTATCCCTGGCGGCACCGAGCCGGAAAACCACGTCCTGGTCATCACCGTTGTCGAGGTCGAGGGCCACCTGTATCGCCGCACAGGGATCCAGGCCTCCACCGGTACGGCCCGACAGCCGTGCCTGCTGTAATCCGGCAGGCGCCTTGAGGCTGCCGTTGCGGCCGATGAATTCACTGCGATCGCCGCTGATGCTGGTGTCGGTCGAATCGGTATCGAGGAACGCCACCCGTTCGCAAAACTCGATCGAATAGGCGTTCCTGGCAAAAAATGCGCCGCTGCTGGGGTCGGCTTCCGTCACCACATGCATCGCTGATTTACTGCGCAAGTCGCCCAGCACCCACTCGACATAGCAGGTCGCCGACAGACGTCGGGCGCGGCCTGAGCGATTGCGAATCTGCAAATGCGAGAACTTGATCGAAGCATCCAGCGCCACATACACCCACAACTCGGTGTGGATACCGTCTTCATCGTGCTCGAAGACGCTGTAGCCGAAGCCGTGCCGAGTACGGTACGGACCCGTACCGGGACAAGGCTGTGGCGTCACCGACCAGAAATGCCCGGTTTCTTCGTCACGCACATAGATCGCCTCGCCGCTGGCGTCGGTGAGCGGGTCGTTATGCCAGGGGCTCAGGCGAAATTCGTGAGCGTTTTCCATCCAGGTGTAAGCGCCACCACTTTCGGACATCACCGTGCCGAAATGCGCATTGGCCAACACGTTGGCCCATGGCGCCGGTGTCGGCCTGCCAGGCTGCAAGGTCATGACGTACTCGCTGCCATCGGCACTGAAGCCGCCATAGGCGTTGCCCAGGAGCAAACCTTCGATCGCGGGCAGGGTAGCGGCCGCCGTTGCCTTTGCCTGGCGCTTGAGTGTGGGGACCAGCGCCGGGTACACCGGGCTGGCGTGACGCCGATGAACCTGCTCGGCAATGCCGCCGTTGCCTTCGCTCAGTACCAGGCGCGCCACCGACAGGATCAGCGTCCGATCCTCGTTCGACAACTGCTGTGCCGGACGCACGAAAATGCCCCCGGGATGGTCGATCAACGAGGCCTCGCTGCCGGACGTCACCACACCCATGATCAAGTCCTGGAGTTGCTGGCGATAGCCGGCCTGGTCTTCGTTCCAGATGACCAGGTCCACCACCAGCCCCTTTTGCCGCCAGTAGGCATGGGCCTTGACCATCTGCTGCACGAGCTCGATGTTCTCGACGGTGGCGATCTGCAGCAGAACGATGGGCAGGTCGCCGGAGATCGCCTGGCCCCAGAGGCTCGATTGATTACGTCGATTGGCCATCAATACGCTATTTTCCGCGCGCAACGAGGCATTGGCGTAGAGGATCGAAGCGGCCATCTGTTCGAACAGGCGGGCTTCTTCCTGCGATACGTTGAGTTGGCGCAGCAGCACCTGACTGTGGGTCCATGCCAGGTCGAAGACGCGATCGGCGAGGTGTCGGTCGCGGTATTTATTGATCAGGTACAGGCAGTCCTCACGGCTGTCCGCGATGCCGGTCACCAGGTCGATGGTCGCCGTTTGCCCGGGTTCCAGGGCGATACGGCAGCGGATGGCGACGATCGGATCAAGCACCGAACCTGCGGTTCCTGACAGCTGCTGGACATTGCCATCGAGCGCGGCCGGTGCTGCAACGTTGCGTCCTCGACCGATGAATCGCGCTCGATCGGTTTCGTAGGAAATGGCGTCGATGTCCACGCCATGGGCGGCCAGCAGGTGGCACATCCAGGGGACTGCTTCCTCACTGGAACGCCGCCTGCGGGTGCAGACGATTGCCTGCAGCTCCGGCAACAGTTCGGTCTGCACGAACAGGTTGCTGAAGGCCGGATGAATGGCATCACTGATTGCCGGCGCCAGGACCACCTCGGCGTAGGTGGTGATCTCCACGCTACGACGCATGCGGCCGCGGTTGGTGATGTGCAGCCTGCGCAGTTCGATATCGTCTTCGGGCGACACGACGATCTCGGTGTGCGTATCGAAGTCGCGCTCGCGAACACGAAACTCGGCCCGGGCATCGCTGAAAATCGCTTCATGGCTTTCCGGTCGGTGCAGGGTCGGCTGGTGGGCCGAGGACCAGAATACGCCGCTGCTGACATCGCGCAGGTAGCAGAACATGCCCCAGTTGTCGCGGGTCGCGTCTTCATGCCAGCGGGTCACGGCGATGTCGTTGCAGCGGCTGTAACCGCCGCCCGCACTGCTGAGCATGACGTGGTAACGGCCGTTGGAAAGTAGCTGGACGGCGGGGCGCTTGCGCCCGGGATCGGCGAATACGCGAAGCCTGGTTTCCTGCGTGCGTGCGTTTTCCCCTGTGGCAGGCGCCTGGGTCGCATGCAGGTACGGCGCGGCGGTTTTCGGTACGCGCTCCTGCAGCAGCAAGACCGTCGCCTGGAATGACGGGATCGACTCGAAACGACGCTGCATGGGCCGGTCCAGCAGCAGGCTGGTCAAGGCCAGCAGGCTCATGCCCTGATGGTGTGCCATGAACGAGCGCACGACCGCATAGCGCTGGCCGCGTGGCAGACGTGCCTCGGTGTAGTCGACCGCTTCGTACAGACCATAGCGACCGGCCGACCCCTGGGCTGCCAGGCGTTGCAGGTTGTGGCAGGCCGCTTGCGGCTCGACCATGAGCGCCAGGGCGCTGGCGTACGGCGCAATCACGGTATCCTCGGCCAACCCGCGCTTGAGGCCAAGGCCCGGAACACCGAATGCCCGATACTGATAATTGAAGTGGGCATCCAGGGTGTTGTAACCCGACTCGGACACGCCCCAGGGGATGCCCAACTGATTGCCATGCTCGATCTGCAAGGCGACGGCCGCGCGGCACGTCTGCTCCAGCAGCGTACCTTCATAGCTGGGCATTACCAGGTTCGGCATCAGGTACTCGAACATCGATCCGGACCAGGAAAGCAGTACCGGCACCCCGCGATTGTTGCTGAGCAAGCGTCCAAGGGTGAACCAGGCCTGTTGCGGCAACTGGCCCTGGGCGATGACCACGAAATTGGTCAGGCGAACCTCTGAAGCGAGCAGGTCGTAATAGCCGTTGTCCAGCCTGCGTTCGTCGGCGTTGTAGCCTATCGAGAACAGGTCACGCTGGGCATCGTAAAGGAAGGTGAAGTCCATGCTGGCCAGTGACGCGGACAATTCGGCCAGGCGCTCGACGTGGATGATCCGTGCGCGAGCCAGGCGTTGCACCGCCTGCACTTGCGCCTGATCGGCAGGCAACCACAGGGTGCAGTCGAGCTCTGCCATTTGCCGCAGGCTGAGTGCGGGTGTCGGTGTCGATGTCGGCGCCTTGGCCCGGGCGGGTGCCAACGGCAGCTCGAAGCGCAGTCGCTCCGCCCGCAGGTCCGCACACTGCGCCTGCAATGCCTGCAGCCAGTAGTGTGCTTCTTCAGCAGAGGTGGCCGCAGTGTCGATGGCCAAGGCCTGCGCCTGATCGAGTAACGGCAGGAGGTTGTCCGGGGTGTCGTGGACAATCGCCGCCTGCACCCGTGCGCGCAGTTCAAGCACGGCAGCGTCATCGAGGTCCGCGTCCTGCAACGCCTGCTGCAGCACATCGAGGGTGTCGCCCAGGCCGTCAAGGGTACGTTGATCGAACAGGGGCGTGTCGACCAACCCCAGCAGCCCCGGCCGCAGGGTGAGCAACAGGCCCGCCAGGTTGCCGCTGTCCACGGTGGACACATACCGAGGTGCCAGTGGCTGCAGTGTCTGGGTGTCGTACCAGTTGTAGAAGTGCCCATGATGACGCTCAAGGCCGGCCATGCTTTCAAGCGTTGCCGTGATGCGTTCGAGCAAGCGTCCGCTGCTCAGATAGCCGAAATCGTGGGCCGCCAGGTGAGAGAGCAAGGCCATGCCCATGTTGGTCGGTGAGGTCCGATGGGCAATGGTCGGCTTGGGTATTTCCTGGACGTTGTCCGGCGGCAACCAGTTGTCCTCGGGGCCCACATAGCGATCGAAGAACGCCCAGGTCTGGCGTGACAGCATGCGCAGGAATCGCAGGTCTTGCGCTGACGGGGCAAACCCCGCCGGTGTTGTCGGCAGGCTGATCCACCAGGCAATCGCCGGGCTCGCCAGCCACACCAGCAGCAAGGGTGCCGCCAGAGCGAGTACATGGAGAGTGGGGAGCAGGGCGGCGAATAGCAGCAGCGCCAGCGCAGGGGCAATCCACATGCTTTTATACATGCCGGACAGCGCGTTGCCACTGGAGCGCTCCACCTCACGAGAAGGTTGCCATTGCAGGAGGCGGCGCTTGCTGACCAGCATGCGCCACAGTGAGCGGCCAATCGCATCGAAGCTCAACAACGCATCGGAGGGCAACCAGACAATCGACAACAGCGCCCGCATGAAATGTTGGCCCGAGGTGCGCAATGCAGCAGTCAGGTGTTGCCCCAATGGAATATCGGCAGCTTTCTGTACCAGCGCCAGTACCGACTGCAGCACGGGTTGCAGGCAGACCAGAATGACCACCGCCAACGTCCAGGAGGCGGCCTCGTTCGTACCCAGCCAGCCCCATGCCAGCATGGCCAGGAAGGCACCTGGCTCGAGGCTGCGGCGCAGATTGTCAAAAATCTTCCAGCGGGCCAGGTTGCTCAGGCGATTGGCTGCGAATCCGCCCTGGGGTTTCGGTGCCCACGGCAAGGCCCAGTACAGCACTTGCCAGTCTCCGCGAATCCAGCGGTGTCGGCGTTTGGCATCGGCGCTGTAGCGAGACGGGTATTCCTCATACAGTTGTACATCGCTGAGCAGCCCGCAGCGGGCGTAGCACCCTTCGATCAAGTCATGGCTGAGGATGCGGTTGTCGGGCAGGCAGCCTTCGAGTGCCTGTTCGAAGGCGTCGACGGCATAGATGCCCTTGCCGATGAAGGAACCGTTGTGGAACAGGTCTTGATAAACATCGGAGACAGCGCGGGTATAGGGGTCGATACCCGCATCGCTGCCAAACAGGCGAGCGTAGGTCGAGCGTGCCGTGCTCGGCAGGCTGATCCCCACGCGGGGCTGGAGGATGGCGTAACCGCTGACGATCTTGCCGCTCTGTTCATCGAACACCGGATGGTTCAGCGGGTGCATCATGGTCCCGATGCACTGATGCGCGACATCCCGTGGCAGCAAGGTATCGGTGTCCAGGGTGATGACGAAGCGCACCGCACTCAGTGGCGTGATATCACCGACGATCAATGCAAAGCGTTCATGCCCTTTGCCACGCAGCAATGCGTTGAGCTCGGCGAGTTTGCCACGCTTGCGCTCATGCCCCATCCATACCCGCTCGGTAGAGTTCCAGTGCCTGGGCCTGTGCAGCAGGAAGAAGCGGTCGACCTGGCCATCGGCATATTTGTGGTTGAGCGCCTCGATCAGTTGGCGCGCCAGTGTGAGCAACTCCGCATCCTCGGGCATCACCTCGGCAGGGGCGTCCATGAAGTCACTGAGCAGCGCAAAATGCAGGTGGGCATCGCGATTGGCCAGGAATCGCACTTCCAGGCCTTCCGCCAGAGCCTCGATGTCGCCCGCGTTGGCGAACATCGTAGGCACCGCCACCAGCGTACGCGCTTCGGCCGGTATGCCCTTGCTGTAGTCCAGGCGGGGCAGTAGCGATGGGGCCACAGTGAGGGTCACCAGCCAGTTGACCAGCCCGATCGCCAGACGACTGGTCATCAATAACGCGGGCACGGCGAGCAGGACCAGACACCAGGTTGGCGTGCCACTGCGCCAAGCGCTGCTGAGAAATGGCCAGGCCAACAGCAGCGTCAGCAGCAGTGCAGGGCACAGGTAGAACTTCAACGGGGCGCTCTGCAGCAAGCGCTTCCATCGTTCGAGCAGCGGCACGCTGGCGTGCAGCACCTGTTCCAGGCTGAGCAACCCGTCAGCCACCAGGTAATAGCCCACGTGTCCGGTTACACCGGCCGTGGGCTGTGTGGTGCTGGCCAGTTCGATGGCGACTTGTGCCACCCTGGTTTCAGACTGCACACAATGCCGTGCGAGGCGTTCGACCACATGGCGGTAACGATCCCGGGTGGCAAAGTCCATGTTCGCGTAGATGCCCGCCGGGTCCGCGCACAATACCTGTTCGACATGACTGAGCAGCTCGACGAACTCACGCCAGTCGGTCGCCGCCAGCAATCGCAGGCTGGCGATGCTGTTGCTGATGGACACCTGGTCACCGGATTGCTGCTGGGCATCCATCTGCACCAGGCGTTCGACGGTAAGGCCGGACTCACCGAGCGTTTGTTCTATCCACGCCATGGGCAATATCAGCGCGGCGCTTTGCCCGTGCAGGCGGCGCGCCAGTTCGGCAACGAATGAAGGCGTCATCGGCGGTGCCGATCGCGCCATGTCGGCAACGGTCAATACCACGCTCTTGGCGTCGCGCTCGGCCATTTCGATCAATCGATCGGCCCAGTCATCGGCAAGGTTACGGTCATCCCGGTTGGCCATGACCCGGGACGCCACGCGCCGCAGGTTCTCGATCAGCGCCAGGCGCAGCATGATCGGGATTGCCCATAGCTCGCCCAGGGCCAGCGGCGTGATGGTCTGATAAGAGGCGATGAAACAATCCAGGCTCGGCGCGTCGACCCGGCCATCGCCGTGAGCAATGGTTTCCAGGGCGATGTCGTAGACCCGCGGCAGGCCTGCCGAAGGACCTTCGGCCAGGCGTGGCAACTCGCGACTGTAGCCATCGGGCAGGTGAGTCCTGGCAGTACGGATGTTTTCTTCGATGAGGTAGAAGTTGTCCAGCAGCCATTCCGCCGCAGGGGTGGCGCGTCGGCTGGACAGTTGTACGGTCTTGAGCGCAGCGCAACTACGTTCCAGAAGCAGTTGGTTGTCAGTCAGGCGGCCCAGCAAGGCGTCCTTTCTGGAAAGACGCCCCAGCACATGTTGGCGTGCCAGTACGATACCGTGGTCTGCCATCTGCTGCGCATTGAACAGGTCGGAACGCAGGATGGGCTCGTACTCGAACTTGTGCCGCGCGGCACTCCACCTGAGCCAGATGGCCGGTGAGCGCCAAAGGCTGGACAGCGTGCGAGTCAGGAAATTTTGCATGAATTCCTTCGTACGACCCGCGCAGGGCAGGTCGCATGTGGAATGAAGGCGGTTCTACGCCAGGCTAGGTGTGCGGGCGTTGCGCCGCCGGGCGCAGCATTCCACCGATGATTGTGGGTTATTCATCGGGGCGAAGTCTGTTCGCTAGCGAACATAGGCCATGTTGGCGGCAAGGGGCTGTGTGATAGGCGAACGATCCAAGAGGCCGCTTTTGGGCCGGTTGTAGCCCTTCGTGACCGGGAGAAACGGTCTGAATGTACCTTTTCCCACCTCAAAATCACTTGCTGCAGCGATCCACCACTACTTGTATCCTTGTTCAAGTAGAGGACGAATGGCTGCAGCTATTGGCTTGGCCCAATAGTCGCCGGAACGGAAAAATGGACTTTCCATAAGGTAGTAACGTGAAGCGTGATACCCATCTTGTTGTGCTTTTGCTGTTGGTTATCGGTTGTTCCCTGGCGTCACTGACTGTCTGGAAGGTATTGGCCTCTCGAGATCGAGCACTGGAGGACGTGGATGTCCATGGCTTGAACCTTACCCAGGCGCTTGCCACTTATTCCGAAGGCATTGTCCGGCAAAGTTCGCTGCTTTTGCTCGGGCTTGTCGAACGCCTGGAAACCGAAGGTAGCGGTCCTGCGCAGATTCAGCGGCTCAGTGCATTGGTCAACCGCCAGGTGCCGCTGATGCCACAGCTCAGTGGTATCACGATCTACGATAATCAGGGACGTTGGTTGATGTCCTCCAACCGGCCGATTCCAGCCGGGGTGAACAACACTGATCGTGCCTATTTCATTCATCACCGCGACGATCCATCCCGTGAGCCCTTTATCGGTCCGCCAATCCAGAGCCGTTCCAATCACGAATGGGTGATCACCGTCAGCCGTCGTTTCAATGGTCCTCGCGGCGAATTTGCCGGCGTAGTGGCGGTCACCTTGGGGATCGAAAACTTCCTGCGGTTGTTTGGAAAGATCGACGTAGGGCAGGAGGGGGCTATCGGATTGTCCTATACCGACGGTACGTTGCTGGTTCGCTATCCTTTCCGCGAGCAGGATATGGGGCGCAACTTTTCCACGTCGCCCATCTACACAAAGTATCTCGTCGATCGATCAGTCGGCACCGCATCGTTTACCTCCAGCCTGGACGGCGTGGAGCGGCTATACGCCTTCCGCAAGAGTGACCGGCTGCCACTGGTCACTACGGTGGCACTCGGCAAGCGCGAAGCTCTCGCCGCGTGGCGAACGGAGGCATTGCTGTCCGCGGTGGTGGTGACGGGGCTGCTGGGACTTACCGGACTCATCGGTTGGTTTTTGATCCTGGATATCCGTCGGCGTACCAAGGCAGAAGAACAGTTGCGTGGGGCTCAGCAGCAGTTGCTCTCATCGAATCGGCAACTTGAACTGCTTGCGATGAAGGATGCCCTTACCAGTTTGGCAAATCGACGCTGTTTCGATGAGAGCCTTGCCATGGAAGCTCGGCGAGCACAGCGTGAGGGAACGACGTTGGCATTGCTGATGATTGATATCGACTACTTCAAGCGCTTTAACGACTCGTTCGGGCATGTGGCTGGAGACGCATGCCTGCAGACGGTTGGCAGGATTTTCGAGGCGTGCGTAAGGCGACCGTCAGATCTGGTGGCGCGTTATGGTGGAGAGGAGATGGGTATCATCATGCCTGACACCGACAGTGACGGTGCCGCGGTGGTGGCGCAACTTATTCTCGACCGTTTGAAGCAAGAGAACATTGCGCACAACTCCAGCCCGTTCGGACGGCTAAGTGTGAGCATCGGGATTGCTACAGCCACGGGTTCCCAACTGAACCCTTTGCAAGGGTTGATCGAGGTAGCAGATCAGGCTCTGTACAATGCCAAGGCGTTGGGACGTAACCGGTTTGTGAGGGGGGAGATCGTTCCCCATGACTAGACGGTCTATCCTGGCGCTTCTCGTCGTAATTACCGAACATAGATAGCAAAAGATCAGAAACCTGCTATTACGTTAGTAATTGCCTCTTCATTCATTGCAAGTCGTCACAGGTGCGGCCCACCATGCGAAACGCACTTAAGCGTTCGAGAGTTTGTTTTGGTTTTTTACTGGGTATTATCTCAATTGGGCTGACCGCTTGCGTCAGCGACGAGAACGTTACTGCACCTACCAAAGAAATTACTCGACCACCTATCGATGACAGCGAGACTTCGTCTGTGCGAGTCACTACTAGTTGGCTACAACACTCACTTAACCAAACTGGCTGTCTGGAGCACGCCAGAGCGGCTCTTACAAAAGCGAGATATTTTGTTGAAGTAGGAGACAGATCAGTCTATGGGTTGCGTGAAGGTATGACTTTTTCGATTCGCTGCGACTACGAAGGCGTTGCTTTTTTCGCAGTAGCTTATCGCCATAGGCCAAGTACTCAAACCCAGGATCGGATCTTGAATGAACTCACCAGGCTATTTTAAGGACTACAGGCGAGAGGTATAGCGGCTCGCCCGCAGCGAGACCAATGCTGGTCCTCTACTCTGAGGCAAAGAATTGGACTTACCCCTCCCAGCCGGTACCTGAAATACATCTTCGAAGAACTCTGGGTGGGGCGTGGCTGCGCTGAGATCAATCTCGGTTAATTAATGGGGCGAGGAAAGATTGCAGTGAATGTTGTACCGGTGGTGAGAGTGGAAGTTACAGTCACTTCGCCGTAGTGCGCCCTTACAATCTCCCGAACGATGAACAGACCCAACCCGACACTTCTGAGTTCGGCATTGTCATGACTGACAATCCCGATAAGTTGCTCGGCGAACAGGGCCCTGTCCTCAACCGCCGCGTAGGTGATACGCAACTTGTCTTGGGTCATATCCAGTACGCGCTGGTCCTTGAGGTGTTTCGCCAAATGCCTTTCGGCAAGCATTCGGGCGTTGAGCAGTTCGCGCGCGTACCTTAGGTTGTCCGTGGCATTGAACAGCGTCATTTCATGAAATATGCCAGCAGAATGCTCACAGCTGATGGCGCTGAGCATCATTGGAATGAAATGTCCGTTGTAGTGAATGAGGTCGAACTTCACGTCGGCAACGACGCCCTGTATCTGCATGAGGGGCGCCCAGTACATCTTGTGGAACGTCCTTCCCTCGTGTTTCATCAAGTCCTGGATGTTTTGCAGTGATTGGCCTCGACGTTCGGGGGGAGGTACGGGAAATAGCACTTTCAGTGCCATCCAGATCAGTCGAGTGGCAGCGATATGGTTAATGTCGTTCCTTTGTCCGGTGCGCTGTCGATCGTGAATTCCCCGCCCAGCATGCTGATGCGTTCCTTCATACCCACCAGCCCGAACGAGTTCAACTTTTTGCCATCCGTCATGCCTACGCCGTTGTCCTTGATCTGCAGGTAAAGCCGCCGACCTTCCCTGGAGAGTTCGATATGCACCTGTGTCGCTTGCGCGTGCCGGGCGATATTCGATAGCGATTCCTGCACGATGCGGAACAGTGTCGTGGCGGATTTTTCATGCAGGTCGCAGCGAAAATTTTCTTCTTTCGCCGACATCGTGCAATCGATCCCGCTGCGCTGCCGGAACTCTTCCAGTTGCCACTCGATCGCAGCCTGCAATCCCAGGTCGAGTACCGGCGGGCGCAGATCATTGATGATACTGCGGACACTGCGGATGGCTGTGTCGAGGTGATTCAGGGCATCGCTGACCTTTTCGTTGAGCCTGGGGTGCCTGGTAACGGTGCGCGCCTGCAGCATGGAGACATCGATTCGCAACGCCAGCAGGCTCTGTCCCAACTCATCATGGATGTCGCGTGCGATGCGCTTTCGCTCTTCTTCCTTGATGTGCTCCTGATAGGACGCCAGTTCGCGCAGCTGCCGCTTCGACTGCAGCAATTCTTCGGCCTGCATCGTCAGTTTGCGCTGCAAGTAGAACAGGTCGACAAACACCTGGATCTTGGCGTGAAGCACCTCGGCCACAATCGGCGAGAAGATGTAGTCCACTGCGCCGGACGTATAGCCGCGGAAACGCTCGGAATCCGTGTCGGCCTCCGCCGTGACGAAGATAATCGGTGTGTGGGCCGACTTCGGGCGGCCGTGAATGAGTGCAGCGGTTTCAAAGCCGTCCATCACCGGCATTTTCACGTCGAGCAGAATGGCTGCGAAGTCGCGCTGCAATAGCAGGCGCAGCGCCTCGCGGCCGGAAGTCGCCGTGGCAATGTCGAGGCCCATGTCGGCAATCACTGCGGCGAGCGCCGTGAGCTTGGCGGGATTGTCATCGACCAGCAACACCGATGCTGGCACGCCATCAGGTGGGAGCGGTTGCCACGCCTGGGTTCTCTCGTTGAATACCGGGGGTTCCTGCTGCATGTTTATGCCACTTCAGTTTGCGCTGGCCGCCATGGGCGCGGTACAGCGTCATCGATAGAGCCATTTACGCATCAGTGACAGCAGCTGGTCGGTATCCACCGGCTTGCTGACGTAGTCCGAGGCGCCTGCCTCGATGCACTTTTCACGGTCACCCATCATCGCCTTGGCCGTCAGCGCAATCATGGGCAGGGTTTCAAATCGCTTGAACGTACGGATCTGGCGCATGGTTTCAAAACCATCCATCTCGGGCATCATGATGTCCATCAGCACGATGTCGGTATCGGTCTGCTGCTGCAGCAGTTCGATGGCGGTTCGACCGTTCTCGGCCGTGGTCACCAGCATTTTGTAGCGCTCCAGCACGCTGGTCAGGGCAAAGATATTGCGCACGTCATCGTCGACCACCAGGGCCTTTTTACCCTCGAGACTGTCCGAACCTTCATAGAGTTTTTCCAGCATCCTGCGCTGGGTCTGCGGCAGCTTGCCTATGACACGGTGGAGAAACAGTGCGGTTTCGTCGAGTATGCGCTCGGGGGACTGAACGGCCTTGATGACGCCTTTGCCGAGCAGTGTCCGGAAACGCTCCTGCTGCGCCTTGGTCAGTGCCTGCGCACCATAGACGACAATTGGCAACTCACCCATGGCGGGGTCTTGCTGCAACGCCTCGAGAAAGCTGATGCCGGATGCGTCGGGCAGTTGGAGATTGATGGCCAGGCAGTCGTAGCGTTTCTTTGCCAGTTTCTTCAAGGCTAACGCGCCGCTGGCGGTCGTTTCGATCTTCACGTCGGAGTTGCCGAGCAGATCGAGGATGCGGGCGCGGCTCCCGTCGTCGCCATCGATGAGCAGCAGGTTCCTGGTCTTGCGTCGGGCGAACTTCACGATGTCGACCAGCGCATTTTCAATCTCGTCGGCTGTGACCGGCTTGAGCAGACAGTCGAAAGCGCCATAGCGCAGCCCGCGCGCGTGGTCGTCAGCGGTCGAGATGATCTGGACCGGGATGTGCCGCGTGGCGAAATGGCGTTTCAACTGTTCGAGCAGCGCCCAGCCATCGATGTCCGTCAGGCCCGGGTCGAGCGTGATCGCGGCGGGTTTGAAGCGCTCGACAAGCTCCAGTGCCTCCGCGCCACGGCTCGTGACGATAGCCTTGAAGCCCTTCCGGTGCGCGGCTTCGAGCAGAATGCTGGCGAATCGGGTGTCGCCCTCGAGCATCAGCAGCACCTGGTCCCCGGGTTGGACAGACTCGCGGTCGTCCAGTATCTGTGCCGACGGACTTGAGATGAGGTCACGCCTGACCTGGCCAGGTACTGCCTCTGTCGTCGATTCGTCCAGCGCCTGGTGCTGGGCATCCTCGGTACGCAAGGGCACGTACAGCGCAAAAGTACTGCCCTTGCCGATCTCACCGGCGAGCAGGCGCAACTCACCGCCCAGCCGGTGCGCAAGCTCGCGGCTGATCGACAGGCCGAGGCCGGTGCCGCCGTATTTTCGTGAGGTGCCGGTATCTGCCTGCTGGAACGCTTCGAAGATGAGCTTCTGCTTGCCGGCAGATATGCCAATGCCGGTGTCGGTGACCACGAAGGCGACCACCTCATCGGCACGATTGAGCTCGCTGTTATCCACGCTCCATCCGGACACAGCGGGCGCGATGCTGAACTTGACGCTGCCTTGCTCAGTGAATTTGAAGGCGTTGGACAGCAGGTTCTTGACCACCTGCAGCAGGCGCTTTTCGTCGGTCCAGATGACGCGGGGCAGGGTAGGTGCCAGTTCGATCGTGAAGGTGAGGCCGCGGTTTTCGGCGACTGGCCGGAACGTGCGTTCGATCTGGGCGTGCAGATCGGCGAACAGCGCTTCATTGAAATCCAGTGTGACCGTGCCCGACTCGATCTTGGACAGATAGAGAATCTCGTCGATCAGCTCCAGCAGGTCTTTGCCCGCGCTACGGATGGTCTTGGCATATTCGACCTGCCTGGGCGTGAGATTGTGTTCCGCGTTGTCGCTGAGCTGCCGGGCGAGGATCAGCAAGCTGTTCAATGGCGTCCTGAGCTCATGGGACATGCTGGAGAGGAATTCGGACTTGTACTTCGAGGTCAGCGTCAGCTGCTCCGCCTTCTCCTCGAGGGACAGCTTGGTGATTTCGACTTCGCGGTTCTTGCGCTCGACTTCGGCTTTCTGCTCGGCCAGCAGTCCAGCCTTGTCCTCCAGTTCCTCGTTGGTCTGGCGCAATTCTTCTTGTTGCCTTTGCAGCTCATGCGCCAGCGATTGCGACTGCTTGAGCAGTTCTTCGGTGCGCATGTTGGCTTCGATCGTGTTGAGCACGATGCCAATCGATTCAGCCAGCTGATCAAGGAAGGTTTGATGAATGATGCTGTAGCTGGTGAACGAAGCCATTTCGACGACGGCCTTGACCTTGTTCTCGAACAGGATCGGCAACACGATGATATTCAGCGGGGCAGCGGCACCCAGTCCCGATGAAATCGCCACGTAATCGGCGGGGACATCGGTCAGCAGGATGCGCCGCTTCTCGTAGGCGCATTGTCCGACCAGGCCCTCGCCGAGCCGCCACTCATCGTTGACATTGATGTTGCCCTTGTACGCATAAGCGGACAGTAGCTTGAGTTTCGCAGGATCGGACGGGCTCTCGTTCATCATGTAGAACACACCGTGCTGGGCGTTGATCAGCGGCGCCAGTTCCGACAGCACCATCTTGGAGACCGCCGCCAGATCGCGCTGGCCTTGCAGCAGGCGATTGAATTTCGCGAGATTGCTCTTGAGCCAGTCCTGCTCGGCGTTTTGCCGCGTGGTTTCGCGCAGGTTGCGGATCATCTCGTTGACGTTGTCCTTCAGTTCCGCCACTTCGCCCTTTGCTTCCACCTCCACGTAGCGAGTCAGGTCGCCCTTGGTCACGGCCGTCGCCACGTCGGCGATTGCGCGCACCTGGTTGGTCAGGTTGGCCGCCAGGCCGTTGACGTTGTCGGTCAGGTCGCGCCAGGTGCCGGCAGCCCCCGGCACGTTGGCCTGGCCCCCCAGCTTGCCCTCGACGCCCACTTCACGCGCCACCGAGGTCACCTGGTCGGAGAACAGCGCCAGCGTATCGGTCATGCCGTTGATGGTGTCGGCCAGTTCGGCGATCTCGCCCTTGGCTTCCAGGGTCAGTTTCTTCTTCATGTCA
This sequence comes from Pseudomonas sp. P5_109, assembly GCF_034009455.1. Taxonomy (NCBI): domain Bacteria; kingdom Pseudomonadati; phylum Pseudomonadota; class Gammaproteobacteria; order Pseudomonadales; family Pseudomonadaceae; genus Pseudomonas; species Pseudomonas sp. P5_109. The sequence goes on along the minus strand of NZ_CP125380.1, from coordinate 4,078,904 downwards.
CCGTTGGCTACCGCGGTCACCACTTTGGCGATGCCGCGCACCTGGCTGGTCAGGTTGGCCGCCATGAAGTTCACGTTTTCGGTCAAATCCTTCCAGGTGCCGGACACGCCTTGCACCTGTGCCTGTCCCCCGAGCTTGCCTTCGGTGCCGACTTCGCGCGCCACCCGCGTCACTTCGGCGGCAAAGCTGTTGAGCTGGTCCACCATGGTGTTGATGGTGTTCTTCAGCTCCATGATTTCGCCCTTGGCTTCCACGGTAATCTTGCGCCCCAGGTCGCCTTTGGCCACCGCCGTCGTCACGTCGGCGATGTTGCGCACCTGATTGGTCAGGTTGGCCGCCATGCTGTTGACCGAGTCGGTCAAGTCTTTCCAGGTGCCACCGACGCCCGTCACCCTGGCCTGGCCACCGAGCTTGCCGTCAGTCCCCACTTCGCGAGCCATGCGCGTCACTTCGTCGGCAAAGGTCGAGAGCTGGTCGACCATGGTGTTGATGGTTTCCTTGAGTTGGAGAATTTCACCTTTCGCTTCGGCGGTGATCTTGCGCGACAGGTCGCCGTTGGCCACCGCTGTCGTCACGTCGGCAATGTTGCGCACCTGGGTGGTCAGGTTGGCCGCCATGCCGTTGACCGAATTGGTCAAGTCCTTCCAGGTACCGGACACGCCGGTCACTTCGGCCTGTCCGCCCAGTTTGCCTTCGGTACCGACTTCCAGCGCGACGCGTGTCACCTCCGAGGCGAAGCTGGAGAGCTGGTCGACCATCGTGTTGATGGTGTTTTTCAGTTCGAGAATCTCGCCCTTGGCTTCAACGGTGATTTTCTTGCCGAGGTCACCGCGCGCCACCGCCGTCGTCACCTGTGCGAGGTTGCGTACCTGGGTGGTCAGGTTGGCCGCCATGCCGTTCACCGATTCGGTGAGGTCGCGCCAGGTGCCGGACACGCCGCGCACTTCCGCCTGACCACCCAACTTGCCTTCGGTACCGACCTCCAGCGCCACGCGGGTCACCTCCGCAGCGAAGCTCGAGAGTTGGCCGACCATCGTGTTGATGGTGTTTTTCAGCTCGAGAATCTCACCCCGGACCTCGACGGTAATCGTCTTGCCCAGATCGCCCTTGGCCACCGCGGTCGTCACGTAAGCGATGTTGCGCATCTGGGTGGTCAGGTTGGCGGCCATGTAGTTGACGGAGTCGGTCAGGTCTTTCCAGGTGCCAGACACCCCTTTGACATTGGCCTGCCCACCGAGAATCCCTTCAGTACCGACTTCGCGCGCCACGCGGGTGACCTCGGAAGCGAAGGAGCCCAGGCGAGTCACCATGGTATTGACGATTTTGGCGGATTTGAGGAACTGGCCGCGCAGTCTCAGGCCGTCGAGTACCGGTGGTACCTGCTGGCTCAGGTTACCTTCGGCAACCGAACCGATGACACGAATCATCTCGTTCATCGGGCTGATGAGGTCGCTGGTGAGCGCATTGCTCGAGTTGACGATCTTTTGCCATGAGCCTTTCACCATGGGCAATTGGATACGCTCATCGACCTTGCCCTGCTTGCCGATCAGTCGCGCCACGCGCTCGAATTCGGTGGCGGTGTCGGCCGCCATGTCGATGATCTCGTTGAGTGTGTCGGCGATCTTGCCCGGCATGCCGGTCCAGTCTTCCGGCATGCGCGTGGTGAAGTCACCATTGCGCAACGCCTTCAGCGCTGTCAGCAATGTCGTCATGTCGAAAGCTTCGGTCGGTGTCGTCACTGTGGCCATGTCGATGTCCAGTCAGGATTGATGCCCCGCGCAAGGCGTCATGCAGGCGCCGGCATTGCAGTATTGACCATGCCGGGTACGGAACGTTGGCTTACGAAATATTAGCAAGGTTGGCGCAATGCCCCGGATCCCGGGGAAATTGGCCGGGAACAGGCCGTTGCGACGGGTTGCAGCCGCAGTATGGGAGGTGAGCGCTAACGCCTGAGGCAAAGGTGCAAGTGCGCTCTGCGCCTGCTAACGTGGGAGTGCATAAGTGCGCCAGGGCCTTGCGGGTGCGAATGGAAAATACCGATGATTGACCACAAAATCAGAGTCTTGCTGGTGGATGATCACAGCATCGTGCGCAGTGGCGTGCGACGCATGCTGGAGACTGCCGGCGAGATCGACGTTACGGGTGAAGCCGAGACAGCACAGGACGCAATGCTCCTGGTCCGGGAGCAGGATTTCGACGTGGCGCTGGTCGATATTCAGCTTCCCGACAAGTCCGGCCTCGAACTCCTCAAGCTCATGCGTGCGCACAAACCCAAGCTCGCGATTCTGATGTTGAGCATGCATTCGGTCGAGGCCTATGCGTTACGCGCAATCAAGCAAGGCGCAGCGGGCTACCTCACCAAGGATATTTCCGCAGCCACCCTGGTGGCGGCGGTGCGCAAGGTGGCCTCGGGCGGCAAGCACGTCAGTCCCGAGCTTGCAGAAAAACTGGTCAACGCTATCGGCGGAGGTGACGCGGCCCCCCACGAAGCACTATCGGACCGGGAGCTTGAAGTACTGAAGCTCCTCGCTTCGGGCGAGAAGATTGTGCGCATCGCGCAGATATTGCACTTGAGCCCGAGTACCGTCACGACGTACCGGGCACGTATCCTGGAAAAAACAGGCATGGACAGCAACGCGAAACTGGCCCGTTATGCACTTGAAAACGGCCTGTTGACTTAGACATCCTTCACACTTTGCGTTAAGCGTGTAGTGGAACCACTACAAGCGCCTGGCCGATAACGCCACAACGATGTCCTGCTAACGTCGATAGCGCTGGCCGTTGCAATCAAGCATATTTACCCCTCGGTTTAAATCATGCAGTTCGCCAACACTGATGTTGAATCAGAGTTCTAACTGAAGGGAGTCATGATGATAGGTTATTGGTTATGCGCATTGCTGTGGGGCGTAGTGCTGCTGGAAGAGATCCAGCGCATGCCCCTTCAGGAATGGAAAGACGAGGGTCTGAAAAAGGTTCTGCTGCTGCGCCGGACCCGGAACCGGACCGGCTACTTCATGGCGTTGATCGCGGGCGCGATGTGCCTTTACAGCGAAATCCTGGTGGCGCCGGCCGATCAGAACATTCTCAGTCCGGAGTTGATACTTGCCGTATGTGGGTTGCTTTGGGGCGTTTATCTTTCCGTCGTCTGTATGAAGGGCAAGCGATAGGCGCCTGCCTCCATGACGACTGGGGATAGCTGAACGTCCTTGTTCAAGCTGACTTTACCATCCAGCCAGGGCGGCGTTTCCTGTAGTCCTGGTGCCGTGGCCCATACGCGCTTCGGTGTCTCGGTCTTTTGCATAGGCGGTGAGCAGTACCATCGCGCCAAAGCCGCCGACGATGAGCACCGGATAGGCGGCCAGCAACTCGACCAGCGAGTACTTCCAGGCCAGCGGACGACCGACACCGAGCATGGCGGCATAGAACCACGACACGCCAGAGAGGGCGCCGGAGAACAGCGCGAGCATGCGCAGGCTGAAGGAAAGTTTGAGTAACGAACCGGCTTTTTTCAGCGCTGGCAATACAGCGCTATGCAACAGATAGCCGTTGAAGGTCAACAGCACAACGATGCCGATCTTGGCTTGCAGTTTTGGATTGAGGAAATATTCCATCCCTTTGCCGGCATAATCGATCCCGACAATACCAATGCCGGTAATCCAAAGGGCTACAAGTGCGAGCACTACGGTTTTTTGAAGGCTTTCCATGTGCGCGTCATCGTGGTGACCCGACACATCCCCCTTCAGGAGTTGCTTGACCATTGCAATATCGCTGGTCAACACAAGCCCGATTGCCACACAGCAGGCGATAAGATGGAAATATACAACGCCCAAACGCACATATTCCACGGTGGACGCAGAGAACATACTTAGATCCATGGTTACCTCTTGGCTTCAATAGTGAATCAGTGGCTTCGATACGGCTTTATTGGAATTTGCCGTTGCTGACTGCCATTTAGATCCAGCAATTGTTATCAATTAATCTTGCGGCCGTTACGCCATCAAGATAATGGTGAGTTTCGCGAATGAACTTTTAGTCATTCGATCATGTCCATTTTTCAGGTAACAAAAAACATCATCCGCACTCAGTGCATATGAGGTTTAACTTCCGCTTCTGGGGTGGGCGGCGAGGCCCGGAATCTGATCGACGGGTTGATCAGGCAATGCTGGTTGGGTCGGCGGGGCTGCCTCCCCATTCGAGGAAACGGATCTTGTGGAGTTCGCCCTCGCTGTCTTCGTAGACCAGGGTCACCGGCACCACGCCGGTCTTATCGGATGTATCGGTGCGCTGCAGCACCCGTTTCACATCGATGTCCATTCCGTAGTGGTATTCGACGGCTGAGATATGCGCGCCGGGTTCCTGCAGGCTGTTCTGGTCGAAGACGCTGGGTGCGAGACTGGAAATTACTGCACTGACAATCGTGGTCATGCTCATAAGACTGTACCTCCACTGCGTTTGCTTGACATGGACTTAATGTGACACGTCGTTAAATCGAAGTTCACTTGTCAACGACGAACGTGCCCTCCTGAAAAGCCTGTAGTGGCTGTAAACTCCCGGCAATTCCCCGCGCTTGACGCCTCTTGACCATTCGTCCTTTAAGCCCCGTATTTGTTGGTCAAAGTCCCTTTTTGGAAGAGGTCATGACATGTCATGACGGATTTTTAGGCGAGGTGAGCCAGTGCCTTCCATTCAATCGGCTGAGCGCAAACGCCTGCTATTTGGCCAGGGTCACTCACCGCAGCCTTAGGGTTTCAAACAGCGCGCGGTCTTCTTTTTTTGCCGAGCGCGCATGGCGCCGAATGACCTGCAACAGGCATTCGGTGAAGCAGACCGCCGGATTACTCAGTGCGCCATTGCGGCGCGTCACGATGCTCAGCTGTCGGGGCTCGAACTGCTCGGTCAGCCCGAGGGAGACCACGCGCCCCAGAAATGGCGGGGCAGTGCTCACGATGGAAGGCCCCCAGGTGCACATGTCAGCCCGCTCGACCATCATCTGCAAAATGGCCAGTGAATGAGCACGCACGATTCGATTCTCATCAATCTGCGCGCCGTGTTTCCAGAACAGTTCCTGCATCAGCCCATCGTGCCCGTCCGGCGCGTAGTTCAGGGTCCAGTTTTCTTCCAGTAACTCGTGGATCGATCGCGCATGCTGTCGGGCGTGCCCCTCGCGGACCAGCACCGAAGTCTGGTAATCGAGCAAGGTTTCGCAGGCGAATTCCTGGGTCGATTGTGTGGGATGGAGTTGGCCAATCGCGAAGTCCATGCTGCCGTCACGCAACAGCGGTTGGGCAACGGCCATCAGGCTTTCGAACAGTTCCAGCTTGATTTGTGGCATGCGTTGGCGAAAAACCAATACGACTTCGGGCAGGAAGGTCAGGGCGACCCATGGGGTGATCCCGACGCAGAGCCGGCCTTGAGCCTTCCCACGCATGTGATCAAGCTCGGTCTGGGCGTGCTCCAGTTGCTTGATCACCAGCCGGGCGTGAGTCAGCAGCACTTTGCCGTATTCGGTGAAGTTCAGACCGCTGGCGGTTCGGTTAAACAGCGGTAGCTGCTGACTGGTTTCCAGCTCGCGCAGCGCCTTGGTCACAGCGGCCTGGGAAATCTCCAGCGAACGCGCCGCCGCGCGGATACTGCCGGTTTCGGCGCTGGCAATCAGCGCCTGTAATTGATGCAGTTTCATCTGCTCACCCTAATGACAACCAATGGTTGTCATCATAACCAAACTGCGCCTCCCCAGCCCAGCGCCAGTTCCCTAAGATCGACTCCAACAGCGCTTTCGCTGCTGCACAGTCCCTGTCGAAGGAGAACACTCATGAATGCCGGTTTGGTCCTGCCTGGTATTGCCGCGATGCAAGCTGAAATGATCGCGATACGTCACAGCATTCACGCGCACCCTGAACTGGGTTTTGAAGAGTTCGTCACCAGTGAGCGGGTTGCCGCGTGTTTGACCGAGTGGGGCTTTGAGGTCAGCACCGGGGTGGGCAAGACCGGGGTCGTTGCCACCCTGAAAAATGGTGAGGGTCGGTCCATTGGTTTGCGCGCCGACATGGATGCGTTGCCGATCCAGGAAACCTCCGGTCTGCCTTATGCCAGCCGGATCGACGGGGTCATGCATGCCTGCGGTCACGACGGTCATACCGCCGTCCTGCTGGCTGCCGGTCAGTACCTGGCCCGTACACGGGCATTCAATGGCACGGTGCACCTGATTTTCCAACCGGCCGAAGAAGGGCTGGGCGGTGCGAGGAAAATGCTCGAGGAAGGGCTGCTCGAACGCTTTCCGTGCGACGCGATCTTTGCCATGCATAACGTGCCGGGTTATCCCGTCGGGCATTTGGGTTTCTACAGCGGACCGTTCATGGCTTCCGCCGACACGGTGAACATCAAGATCATCGGCAACGGTGGCCATGGCGCGGTGCCGCACAAGGCCGTCGACCCGGTGGTCGTCGGCGCCTCGATCGTGATGGCCCTGCAAAGCATCGTCTCGCGCAACGTCAACCCGCAGGAGATGGCGATTATCACCGTGGGTTCCCTGCAGGCCGGGAGCGCCTCGAATGTCATCCCGTCCAGCGCCGACTTGAGCCTGAGCGTACGCGCCCTGACCCCCGAGATTCGCCACTTGCTGGAGGTCAGGATCACTGAATTGGTCAAGGGCCAGGCCGAGAGTTTCGGCGCCCGGGTCCACATCGACTACCAGCATTGCCACCCGGTATTGATCAACGATCCCGAACAGACGGCGTTTGCCCATGAAGTCGCCCGCGACTGGCTGGGAGAGGAACACCTGATCGATGACTTGCGACCGTTCACGGCCAGCGAGGACTTTGCTTTTGTCCTGGAAAAATGCCCCGGCAGCTATCTGGTGATCGGCAACGGCGAGGGCGAAGGCGGGTGCCTGCTGCACAACCCCGGTTATGACTTCAATGACGACTGCCTGCCGGTAGGCGCGAGCTATTGGGTAAAGTTGGTCGAACGTTTTCTGAGTTGAGACGGCGCATTTTCGCCCGTTGTGCCTGTAAAAAACCTGCGGCCCGAAGAGGAATAAAAATGAACAAGATGATTGCAGCCGTTTCCCTGGTGTTCCTGACGGCTTCGAGCCTGGCGGGTGCGGCCGACTGGTCTGGCAAGGTGTTGAAGCTGGGGGTGGACCCGACGTATCCACCGCTGGAATACAAGAACCAGGATGGCACGCTGACCGGCTTTGGGGTCGACATCGCCGAGGCGTTGTGCGCCGAACTGAAAGCCCGATGCGTCTGGGTGGAAAGCAGTTGGGACGGGATGATCCCGGCACTGCTGGCGCGCAAGTTCGATGCGGTGGCGTCTTCGATGACCATCACACCCAAACGCCTTGAGCAGATTGCGTTTACCGACAAGGTATCCAATGCCCCGGCACGCTTGGTGGCCAAACGTGGATCGGGATTGCAGCCGACCCTCGAATCGCTCAAGGGCAAGCGCATCGGCGTGGAGCAGGGCTCGACCCAGGAGTCCTATGCCAAGGCAGTTTGGGGTTCCAAAGGCGTGGACGTTCTTTCCTATCAAAATCAGGATCAGGTGTACGCCGACCTGGTAGTGGGGCGTCTTGATGCCTCGTTGCAGGGTTCCATTCAAGCCAGTTACGGCTTCTTGAAAACAGCGGCGGGCAAGGACTATGAATTTGCCGGTGCCACGCTGGATGACCCGGGCTTCTTCGGCGTCGGTGATGGCCTTGGTCTGCGCAAGGAGGATGTCGCGTTGCGCGAAGACTTGAACAAAGCCCTGGCAACCCTTCTCGCCAACGGTACCTACGCGCGGATCAACGACAAGTACTTCGATTTTGACGTCTACGGCGCCAGGTAACGCGTCGTCGTTGCCTTCAACAGGGCGCTCGTTCTCGCGCTCTAATGCCCCCTTCACCTCACGCTAACAAGAAAAAAGGAGAGTGAGATGCTTCTGGAAGGTTTTGGCCCGCAGATCCTGCTGGGCACCCTGGCTACCATCAAACTGGCGCTTTGTTCATTGCTGATCGCCGTCCTGGCCGGACTGATGGGCGCCAGTTCCAAGTTATCGTCCAATCGTTTGCTGCGCACGCTGGCCACGGCGTACACGACCGTGATCCGCAGCATGCCGGACCTGGTGATCATGTTGCTGCTGTTCTTCAGCCTGCAGATGTTGCTCAACCGGATGACCGATTGGCTGGGCGTCACGCAGATTGACATCGACCCGTTCCTGGCCGGTGTCGTGACGCTGGCGTTCATTTACGGGGCCTACTTTACCGAGACGTTTCGCGGCGCCTTCCAGGCAGTCCCGACAGGGCAGATCGAGGCGGCGAAGGCTTACGGCATGACCCGTGGGGAAACCTTTCGCAAGGTCCTCTTTCCACAAATGTTGCGCCACGCCTTGCCGGGCATTGGTAACAACTGGCAGGTGCTGATCAAGTCGACGGCCCTGGTGTCGATCATCGGCCTGACCGATGTGGTGAAGGCCACCCAGGATGCGGGCAAGGGCTCGATGCAGTTCTTTTACTTCACCCTGGTCGGCGGCCTGATCTACCTCGCCATTACCACGGTCTCCAATGGCGTGTTGCTATGGCTTCAACACCGCTACTCGGTTGGCGTCAGGAAGGCTGTGCTATGACCGCCATTCTCGACAATTACTGGCAGGCTTACCTGTGGAGTGATGGGCCGCACTTTTCCGGGTTGGTGGTGACCTTGTGGCTGCTGATTCTGGCGGTGGCGATCGGTTTTATGCTTGCGGTGCCGTTGTCGATTGCCCGCGTCAGCCGCAACCCGCTGCTGCGCCTGCCGGTCTGGTGTTACACCTACGTGTTTCGTGGCACCCCGTTGTACATCCAGCTGCTGTTCTTCTACACCGGGGTGTACAGCTTGCATGTGGTGCGGTCCCAGGACTTTCTCAACGCTTTTTTCCGTGACGGCTTCAACTGCACGGTACTGGCGTTCGGGCTCAATACTTGCGCCTACATGACCGAGATTTTTGCCGGCGCCATCAGGGCGACTGCCCACGGTGAGGTCGAGGCCGCCAGTGCCTACGGCATGAGCCGGTTCACGCTTTATCGGCGGATCATTCTGCCGTCGGCGTTGCGTCGCGCGCTGCCGTTTTTCAGCAATGAAGTTATTTTGATGCTGCATTCCACTTCGGTGGCCTTTACCGCCACGGTGCCTGATTTGCTGAAGATCGCCCGGGATGTCAACTCGGCGACCTATGCATCCTTTACCGCCTTTGGCATTGCCGGGGTGTTGTACGCCGCCTGTGCTTTTTTCCTGATCTGGCTGTTTCGACGCGGCGAGCTGCATTGGCTGGCCTACCTCAAACCGCGGACGCACTGACCCCTATCGGAATGGCTCGAATGTATAAATTGATCGTTGAAGATATCCATAAAAACTACGGCAACCATGAAGTGTTGAAAGGCGTTTCGCTCAAGGCCGGGGCGGGTGATGTGATCAGCATCATTGGCTCCTCGGGGTCCGGCAAAAGTACCTTCCTGCGTTGTATCAACCATCTTGAACAACCGTCGGCCGGGCGTATTGTCGTCAATGACGAAGAGTTGCTCACCCGCAGAAACTCAAGGGGCGAGTTGTGCGTGGTCAACCCCGGGCAGTTACGGAGCCTGCGCAGCCGGTTGTCGATGGTGTTCCAGCACTTCAATTTGTGGAGCCACATGACCGTGCTGGAAAACATCATCGAGTGCCCGATGAGCGTGCTCGGTATCAGTCGGGCGCAGGCACTGGATCGGGCACGGCATTACCTTGCCAAGGTAGGGTTGCCACAAAAAGTCGAGGCCCAGTACCCGGTGCATCTGTCCGGCGGCCAGCAACAGCGGGTGGCTATTGCACGAGCGCTGGCCATGGAGCCTGAGGTGATGCTGTTCGACGAACCGACCTCAGCCCTCGACCCTGAACTGGTGGGCGAGGTGCTCAAGGTCATGCAGCAACTCGCCGAAGAGGGCAGGACGATGGTGGTGGTGACCCACGAAATGGCGTTTGCCAGGCAGGTGTCGAACCACGTCATGTTTCTGCATCAAGGGCGGGTGGAGGAGTCGGGTGCGCCAGGCACGCTACTGGATCAGCCTCAAAGCGAGCGGTTGCAGCAGTTCCTGGCCGGGAGTCTCAAATAGGTACCCTTGAATCTGCGAAAGAAAGTCACCGCATTGCCGGTTGCCCGGAGATATGAGCGCTCCCACGCTCCTATCTCCGGGTTGCATTGATGGTTACTGCTTGTGCAGGTCTCCAGGCTTCCACTCCTTGTTGAAGAAAGCCTTGGTCGGGCCATACAGGCGCAGGATCACGAAGTAGCCTTTGCCTGGCAGGGTGCGAATCCAGTTCTTGCCTTCACCCGGTGAATCCGGCCCGAAGTGCACGTCAATCGAACCGTCGGCATTCACCAGGGGTTTGTCCATGGTGTTCAACGACGGGAACGGCTGACCGTTGTCCACGCCCGAAGCGGTGATCGAGTCGTACACGGTCACCGACCAGAACAACGCCGCTGGAATGCCTTTGGGCAGGTTCAGCGTGTAGCCGTTGCTGCCCGAAAGGAACTCGCCCTTGGCATCGACGAACGTCGCCGGGTACTTGGCGCCGACGTTTTCCATGTTCACCGCCATGCCCGGACTGGCCGAGTAGGCGTTGGTGAAGAAGCCGGTGCGCGGATCGATGTAGTTGAAGGTGTCGGCGGTGAACGTGGCGTTGCCCGGGAAGACGTTCAGCCACTTGCGGTCCGGATACCAGGTGCCGTTGGCGACGATGGTTTGCGGGGTGTAGGACGTGGCGTGACCCATTTTGCTCGCGGTCTTCGCGGCCTTGTCGAGCAGGTCGCGGGTTGCCGCGTCCGGCTGGAACGGCTTGCCCTTGATAATGCCCAGGGCGGCAAGCATGCCGCGCATTTCCATGTCTTGCGGATCGACATATTCATGGTCGATAAACCGCGAAAGCATGTCGAACGCGCTGCCATCGGTGGGGTAGAGCATGTTGATCGGGGTTTGCGAGGCGTTGGGGAACTCCATCTTCTTCGCCGTGGCTTCTTTACCCAGCGGATAGATGCGCGTCTGTTCCATGAGCTTGACCGGTGCGTCGAGCTGTTTCGGGTCCTTGAAGAAACCGCGCCAGAACACAAACACGTTGTAGGTGCGCGAACGGTAGGTCAGGTAGCCCGCAGGCACGTCGCCCGTGTAATCCGGTGGCAGCACCAGGTACTTGGCGCCCTTGCCTTTGTCCGGGCCGGGCAGGCCGACATCGCCGCACCACTGGCGACCTTCGATCTGGCCTTCGGAGCAGATCGGACGCTGGAAGAAGTCGTCGAGAATGCCCTGCATGCCTGGCGGCACCTCGATCACCATCGGACCTTCCTGCTTCAGGTCCAGGTAACCCATGGCATAGATCACGTCGGAGTTCGGCGTGGTCACCAGGGTCTTGGCGTTGAGCCGGTCTTTCCAGATCGGCAACACGTTGTAGCCGGCGCCGAAGGTTTTCTCCGAGCCTTCTTTCATGGCGTACATGTTCAGGGCCGGCAATGCCCAGATGTAGGACTGCACGGCGCGCTGGAACAGCAACTCGTTCTTGAGCTGGGCCACGCCTTCGAGGGTCGGATAGCCGCCAGCGAAAGGCAGGTCCGCCAGTTGTTCATAGTGCGTGGCGGCCTGGGCGCCGAGGCTGACCGAGATGGCCAATGCCAGTGCGGTCAGCGTTTTGCTGGCTGCGTTCATCGTTGAAGTCCTGTTCAATGGGTTTTCACCACGGCCGGTGGCGTCCAGTTGCCGTCGAGGGCATCGGCTTGCGGCCAGTAGGCGCGAATGTACAGCGAGAATTCGGCGCCTTTGGGCGATGGCAGCCAGTTGCTTTCCTTGTCCTTGCCCGGTGATTCACTTTGCACGTAAAGGGTCAGCGAGCCGTCAGGGTTGGTTTGCAGGGATTTGTTCTTGGTGCCGATGGAATAGCGCTTGAGATCATTCGGGGCGAAGAAGTGCTGTTCGTTGTACAGCGTCAGCGACCAGAAACCCTTCACCGGCGGCAGTTTGCCCTTGGCGAAGGTCACGCTGTAGCCGTTCTGGCCATTGAGGCGCGTGCCGGACTGATCCAGGTCCTGATAGAAGTATTTGGTTTCTTTCTGCGAGTTGACGAAGATATTCGAGCGTGCCACGGCGGTACGGCTGAAGTAATCGGTGCCGAACGCCGCGCCGTTGCTGACGGTGCTCCAGTGATCCGGCAGCTGCAGGCCATAGTTGCGGAACTGCAACAGCGGGTCGATCACTTCGCTGTCGGCTTTTTTCGCTTCGTCGATCATCGCGGCGCGCAGTTGCGGGTCGGCCTTGGCGATGGCCGCGAGGGCAGCCATTTGCGCGTAGCGGGCTTCTTCACCCGGCAATGGCTTGGCATCCTTGAGCAAGGCTGGCAGTTCGTCGAAGAACTTCTCCGGGATCACCCACTTGGTTTCGGCGTTGCCATCGGCAGCCTGGGCCGGGAACTTCGGCAGTTTGGCCCAGTCGCGTTTCTTGACCTTGCCGTCGTATTGGGACAGCGGGTACATGTCGATACCGGCGAGAGTCGGTTGAATCGCCTCGCGGTCGGCGACGGTGTCGTCCTGGAACACCCGGGGGATCACGAAACCGGTGTTGGTGCGCGCACGGAACACCTTGGTAATGCCGGCCGGCACCTTGCCGTTCCAGTCCGGGCCCACCAACAGGTAGAAGCCGGGCTTGGTACCGTACATCTTGCCCAGCTCGGCGAAGCTGTCGGAGCGCAAGTCCACCACCTGATACACCCAGAAGCGGCTGCCGAAGTCCGGCACTTGCAACACGACCGGCTCAAGGTCCAGGGCGATACTGCCAGCGCCATACACCACGTCCTGGTTCGGGCAGGCCACCAGCCGCTCGGCCGGGTCAATGTAATCGCTGAGCATCGACAACCGGTTGATCGGCGCCACCGGTACGATGTCCCCCATCAAACCGGGTTCGGGCAGGTCTTTGAAGGCCTGGCGGCGGTTGAAGATGTTGGCCATCGGCCAACCCCAGAAATACGCCTCGCGCGCCATCATGCGCACATAGGGCTCGGTCACCTTGGTGCCGGCGACGGGCCCCGCGATGGTGGCTGGCGCCGCAGGGATCTGGGCGGCCAGCACGGAGGTTGCGACGAGCGTACTGAGGAGCGTCAGTGCAAAGAGGGCGTGGCGATGGGGCAACCGTTTCATTCAGCATCCTTACTAGATGGTTATCACTTGATACAAGTGAGTCGGCTGACAAGATAAACCATCTACTTCGCGTAATCATGATTCTCTGAGATGACGGTCATTGGTTGTCTGACGAACGACTGTAATCGACCTCATGCCACTCTAATTCGGTTCCCGCCGTGGATCGACGCGTGGTAAGCGTCGGCGATCGAGGAACTAAACGGTTCTGACTGCCAAAGCTTTTTGCCGACGATACAGAATGGTCGTCGCCGTGAACCCGCACAACGCTGCGAACATCAGCCAGTAGGCAGGTGATGCCTTGTCGCCCGTGGCCTGGACAAGCAGCGTCGAGATTGCCGGGGTAAAACCGCCAAACACCGCGGTAGCCAAACTGAAGGCCAGTGAAAACCCGACCACTCGCACGTTCTGTGGCATGACTTCGGTCAGTGCCGCGACCATGGCGCCGTTGTAAATGCCAAAGAAGAATGAGAAGTACAGCAGAACAGCGAGCAGTCGTTCGAAACTCGCCGCCTCTGCGAGCCAGTGCATGGCGGGATAGGCGGTGAAGATGCACAGCAACGATATCGCCAGCAACAGTGGCCGACGGCCAATGCGGTCGGAGAGGGCGCCGCCGATAGGCAGCCAGATAAAGTTGCTGATGCCGACCAGCAGTGTGACCACCAGGCTGTCGGTGGTGCTCAGGTTCAGTACTGTCCTGCCAAACGTCGGTGTGTAGACCGTAATCAGGTAGAACGTGGTGGTGGTCATGGACGCCAGCAAGCCGCCCGCCAGGACGGTGCGCCAGTTGTCACGCATCGAGCGAAAAACTTCGCGAGTGGTTGGACGATGGCTGCGAGCAGTGAAGGCAGCGGTTTCTTCCAGTGAGCGGCGAATAATGAAAATGAACGGGATGATCACGCAGCCAATGAAGAACGGAATACGCCATCCCCAATCGGCGATTTCAGCGGCTTGCATCGTGGCATTGATCGTGTAGCCCAACGCGGCCGCGACGACGATCGCCACCTGTTGGCTGGCCGATTGCCAACTGGTGTAGAAACCGGTGTGACCGGGGGTGGAAATTTCCGCCAGATACACGGACACGCCGCCCATTTCCGCGCCGGCGGAGAAGCCCTGGAGCAGCCTGCCCAACAACACCAGAATCGGTGCCGCCACGCCGATGGCGGCATAGCCCGGCACCAGGGCGATCAATACGGTACCGGCGGCCATGATCGACAGCGTCACGATCAGCCCCTTGCGACGACCCACCTTGTCGATGTACGCCCCCAGCACAATGGCGCCCAGTGGGCGCATCAGGAACCCGGAGCCGAATACCGCGAAGGTCATCATCAGCGAGGCAAACTCGCTGGTGGCTGGAAAGAACGTCTGGGAGATGTAGGTCGCGTAGAACCCGAACAGAAAGAAGTCGAACTGCTCGAGAAAATTACCGCTGGTGACCCGCAAAATGGCGCCCAATTTGGACCCCTTGGCTCGGGTTGTTGCCGTCGTCGTTTTCATCATGGCTACCGTTATGCTCACTATTGTTTTTGGAATGAGTGCTTTAACCGTCAGTCGCTGCCGGCGTTGATCGGGTTGGGTTGACGCTTCTCGATGGCGTGTTTGAGCAGCGCTGCGCTGCGGAAGATTCCATGGGCGAATTTGCTGTAGGGCATGGTCAGGAAAAACGCCATGACCAGGCCCAGATGGATCGCCAGCATCAAGCCCAAGGCGCTGGTTTCACGAAAAGCCAGGAGCGCCAGGCCGCTTGCGCTGACCAGCAACAGCAGCGCGATGAAGCCGCGATCCATGGGTTTTTGGTTCTCATCGCCGTGCGCTGGGTTGCGACGCAGGTTCAGCCAAAGAAGACCCGCCGGGCCGATCAGCAGGCCGATGCCGCCGGCAATACCCAGCATCACCGGCAAGCTGAGGATCGGATAAGGCGCCGACCACTTCAGCAGATAGTGAAAGAGCGTGGCGACGCCGGTGGCGGCGAAGCACAGCATGAAGCCATAGAAGGTGAGGTGGTGGAATCGGCGTCGCCACAAGGTGAACTGATCGTCGGCGTTGTTGCAGCCTTCGCCATGGCCGCCGTCCAGGTACTTAAGCTTGGCGACGTTGGCCGTAGCCTCCAATGCAGCGGACGTTTTCAACGGCAGTGGCGCTGCGACCGGTGAAACGTTGCGCCAGAAGCGCCGTACACCCAGGGTCAGGGCAAGTACCGCAAAGCCGAACACTGAGCCGAACATCAGCGCCAGGGTGTTATGCGGGAAAATCTTGTAGAAGTTGCCCCCTGGAATGGCCGCGAACAGGTTGCCCATGAGCATCAGGGTCAGGCATAAAAACAACGCCAGTCCCCCACCGGAAGCCAGTGCCAGGGTCAGGCCGTTGCGCTGATACAACTTGCCCAGCGCTTGCGGCCAGGCGTATTCGGCGTAAGTATCCAGGCGCACTTTGGCCATGGCTTTGGGTATGTTGACGTCGAATTCGTGTGGGGCGGCGTACTGGCAGGCGTGCAGGCACGCGCCGCAGTTATGGCACAAGTTCGCCAGGTAATGGATGTCGGCCTGAGTGAATTCCAAGCGCCGGGTCATCGCCGGAAATACCGCGCAAAAGCCTTCGCAATAACGGCAGGCGTTGCAGATGGTCATCTGCCGCTGGACTTCACTTTCGTCAAGATTCAACACCGGGATCAACCCGCCCGATGCTTGGGGATCAAACAGTTGCATGTCGAGACTCCGTGTTTGCAGATGAAACGCCAAAGCCCACCGAAGCGGCCGCCTGCACACCGGCGATGCGGCCAAACGCGGTACCGATGGCCATGCCGATGCCGGCGGTGTAGCCCTTGCCCAGAACATTGCCGGCCATCATTTCTCCCGCGACGAACAGGTTGGGGCTCGCTTTGCCGTTGAAATGCACGGCAGCGGTTTCGTCGGTGGCGAGGCCGAGGTAGGTAAACGTGACACCCGGTTTAAGCGGGTAGGCGTAGAAAGGTGGTTTCACCAATGGCCGCGCCCAATGGGTTTTGGCGGGCACCAGTCCTTGGGTGTGGCAGTCGTCCAGCGCCGTGTGATCGAACGTGCCAACGCGGCAGGCGCGGTTGTAGTCCTCGAGCGTCTTGACGAATTTTTCTTGAGGCAGCTTCAACTGGCGGGCGAGGTCTTGCAGCGTATTGGCGGTGGTGCCGGGAAAGACCGGCGGCATGAAGCGGCCGATGGCTTGTTGATCGATGATCGAATACGCCTGCTGACCGGGTTGTCCGGCCACCAGACGCCCCCAGATCGCATAACGTTTTGGCCAGAAATCCTCACCTTCGTCGTAGAAGCGTTCGCCATCACGATTGACCACCACACCCAGCGATACGCAGTCGATTCGGGTGCAGATGCCGCCGTCGTAGAGTGGCGCACGGGCATCAATCGCGACCATGTGTGCTTGCGTCGGATCGCCGATCACATCGGCGCCAAGGTCGAGCATGCGCCGGAGCAAAATGCCGGTGTTGAATCGGGTGCCCCGGATCAGGAAATTGTCCGATGGCCATTCACCGCGTTCGTTCTGGCCCCAGGCTTCGCGCAGC
This sequence comes from Pseudomonas sp. P5_109, assembly GCF_034009455.1. NCBI lineage: Bacteria > Pseudomonadati > Pseudomonadota > Gammaproteobacteria > Pseudomonadales > Pseudomonadaceae > Pseudomonas > Pseudomonas sp. P5_109. The sequence goes on along the minus strand of NZ_CP125380.1, from coordinate 4,062,187 downwards.
CATTCACGGTTGGATTCGAAGCCGCCGGCCGCCAACACGCAGGCCCGGGCTTCAATGCGTTCGGCGGCGAAACGCTGACCATCGACCTCATGTTCGCCCACATGGGCGGCGACGAATTTCCCCTCGTCCAACTCGATGTCGGTCACTTGGGTGTTGTAGCGAACTTTTACACCCAGTCGCTCGGCGCTGCGGAAATACGCATTGACCAGCGCTTTGCCGCCGCCCATGAAAAAAGCGTTGGTCCGCGCCACGTGCAGCGCGCCGGACAGCGGTGGCTGGAAATACACGCCGTGTGAACGCATCCAGTCGCGGCAAGAAGACGATGCCCGAATGGCAATACGTGCAAGCTTTTCATCCGTGAGGCCACCGGTGACCTTCAACAGGTCTTGCCAGTATTCTTCTTCCGGATAGGCATCGATCAGCACGTCCTGCGGTTCGTCGTGCATGCACCGCAGGTTACGGGTGTGTTGGGAGTTGCCACCGCGCCAGATTTTCGGAGAGGCTTCCAGCAGCATCACGCTGGCGCCTGCTTCTCGCGCCATCAGAGCGGCGCACAAGGCAGCGTTGCCACCCCCTATGATTAAGACATCGATCATTATCGCTCCTCGATTGGCAAGGAAGCGGGAACGAAGTGCTCCTTGCGAGTGGGGAGAACGATAGGGTGGGGAAGGAGTGGCCGAAAGGCTGCTTTTGACGCGGGGTGTTTAGTTTTTCTAAAGGCTTTGTCGTCAGGAGTTGTCCGGGGTTGAAGGAGGATTACGCGTCTACCCCTTCTATCCACGTAGCTCCAGGCCACTGTTTGTCGACGACCAGATGACGCGCCACATCGACGATGACCAACCGCGTTGCCAGCGCCGCCGGAGAGAGTTCGTCGTCAGCCAGCGTCGCCAGAAGATTACGCCGGCCCACATGGGGATCGGTAATCCTGATCAGTGAAAGTCCGGACCCGTCTTTCAATGCCGCGGCCGCCCCCGGTTGTATCGTTGCCGCATGACCGGCCCGAACGGCGTTCATCAAAACAGCGAGACCGTCGACTTCCATAATGACATTGGGCGTTAGCCCGACCCGCTCGAACGCGCTGGTCAATGTCGAACGCAATCCATGCTGCACGCTGGGCATCACCAGCGGCAGGCCGCCGAGGTCGGCTAACTGCACGCTGTCACCTGAAGGCGCTTGAGGCAGGCTGGGCGAGGCAATGACAAACAGCTTTTCATCCAGCAGCGGCGTCACGCTCCAGCGTTTACCCCCTTCGAGCTGGAACAGGATGGCCAGGTCAATTTGCCGTGCGTTGAGCTGCGCCGCCAAGTGGCCGGAAAGCATTTCCACCAAATGCAGTTGTATGTCCGGATAACGCGTACGCATTGCGTTGATCAACGGCAACGCGAGCACCGTCGCGGTAGTCGGTGGCAAGCCGACGCTGACATAACCGCTCATTCGCCCGCGATGGGCGGCCATGATGGCGTTTTCCGCCTGGCGTAGCGTCAGTTGGGCATGGTGTAAAAACGCAAATCCGGCGCTAGTGGGTGTCACGCCGGTGGAGGTTCGATTCAGGAGGCGGGTGCACAGTTCGCTTTCCAGCTTGGAGATTTGCTGACTGAGGGCTGACACACCAACATCCAGTTCAAGTGCCGCACGCCCCAGGCTGCCAAGCTCGATGATTTTTACGAAATAGCGCAGTTGTCTCAATTCCAATGTGGCTGCTCCCCGTGAATGAGTTATTCAAATACCTGAACGTTTGCCACGCAAGTTACGAAGCCCGAAGAGGCAGCATTGTCGCAGGTTTGGGTTGACCGTTGAGCGCGTGCGCTTTGTCGAGGACTGGTAGCAGTTGACCCGAAGCTGTCATCGAGACTGTGGCCACTGATTCTGGATTTCATACCTGGGCGCCTTAGACGTCACTTCGCAGCACGCTGCCATAGCTGGTAAACGCTGCCCCATGACGTTTAAGGAAAACTGAAGACGGTCTTGGAGTAAAAAATTCACAGACAAGCGGTGTTGAAATAAATGATCCAGTGATTTACTCTCGATCCCACGTTGTACGAGTTCACCTGCTGTTAGCACCTAAAAAAACAAACAATCGGGAGCAAACATGAAAGCGAAAATGATGCTGGGACTGTTCATGACGGCCGCAGTTTCTCTGCCAGCCTGGGCCGCGGACTGGACCGTAGGTGCTAACGTTGGCAACGTGCCTTGGGAATTTCAGGATTCCAAAGGTGAGTTTGTCGGCTTCGAAGTCGATGTTGTAAATGAGGTGGCCAAACGCGCCGGAAAAAGCGTCGAGTTCGTCAACATTCCTTTCAACGGCCTGTTCAGTGCCGTGCAATCCAAACGCGTCGACATCGCTATTTCATCCATCACCATCACTCCGAAACGTCTGGAGTCGGTAGCCTTTGCGCAGCCTTACTTCGACAGCGACCAGTCGCTCACCGCACTGACCACTTCCAAGGTCAAAAGCCTGGCCGACATGAACGACAAGGTGGTTGGTGTCGACACTGGCTCTACCGGCGACATGTGGATCGGCCAACACAAGGACGAGTACAAGTTCGCCGATGTCTCGCGCTATGAAGGGCTATCGCCGGCCATGCTTGATCTGGCTTCCGGGCGAATCGATGGCTATATCAGTGACATTCCTGCGGTGCTCTACTACATCAAGGACAAACCGCAGTATTCCATCGTGGCGCGTATTCCCACCGGTGAGCGCTACTCGCTGATGCACGCCAAAGGATGGGCGATGAGCGATCAGGTCAACGACATTATCAGCAAGATGAAAGAAGACGGTACCTTGGGGAAAATCCACAAACAGTGGTTCGGCGCTGACGCCGATAAAGATTCGAGTACCATGAAAGTAACCGCCGTTCTCAAGTAAGCCCTGCTGATGATGCATGTAAGTGGCGACGCCCGTTCGCCACTTGTATTGACCGAGGTATCCCATGGATCTTTTGCAGACATTCTTCAACTGGAACGTGCTCGTCGATTCGCTTCCGCTGATGATGCGCGGTTTGGGCGTGACCATTTTGCTGGGGGTGGTGAGCATTGCCCTGGGCCTGGTGGGCGGGCTGTTGCTGGCATTGCTGCGGTTGTACTCCTACGCACCTGTTCGAGCGCTTGCGCGTATCTACATCGATATCATGCGCTCTATTCCACTGCTGGTTTTATTGGTACTCATCTATTACGCGCTGCCTTTTGTCGGCATTCGACTGTCGTCTTTTGCGGCCGCTGCCAGTGCGCTCTCGCTTGTCTCCTGCGCCTACAGTGCGGAGATTTTTCGTTCGGGCATCGAGGCCATTCCCCGTGGCCAGTTCGAAGCATCGGCCTCTCAAGGCATGAGCTTCTTCAATACCATGCGTGACGTCGTTTTACCCCAGGCCATCCGCATCGTAATGCCCCCTATGACCAGCAACTGCATCAACGTCATGAAAGACACGGCGCTCGCTTCAGTCGTCGCCATGCCCGACTTGTTGAAGCAGGCAACCCAGGCTCAGGCACTGGCCGCCAATCCGACGCCACTGGTGGGCGCTGCCTTGCTGTACCTGTTGCTATTGCTGCCGCTGGTACAAATGGTCAGCTGGGTTGAACGTCGTAACGCCTCTGGAGGAAAAACCGCATGAGTACGTTGATTGACATCGAAAAACTCGACAAGTACTACGGCAGCTTCAAGGCGTTAAGCAATATCAATTTGCAGGTTGAAGAGGGTGAAGTGGTGGTCATTCTTGGCCCGTCCGGTTCGGGAAAATCGACCTTGATTCGCTGCATCAATCTGCTTGAAGACTACCAGCAGGGCGATATTCGGGTGGGGGGAGAGCGGGTTGAAAACGGTCCGCGACTGAGCGCCATCCGTAGCGAAGTAGGTATGGTGTTTCAGAGCTTCAACCTCTATCCGCACCTCACTGTTCTCGACAACGTGTCGCTGGCGCCGATCCGCGTTCGCGGGCTGAGTCGGCGTGAAGCTCACGCCAGGGCCAAGGAACTATTGGTGAAGGTCGGTATGGGCGATCACGCTCACAAATACCCGAGTCAATTGTCTGGCGGCCAACAGCAGCGTGTCGCTATTGCCCGCACCATGGCCATGGAGCCGCGGGCAATTCTGTTCGACGAACCGACTTCGGCGCTGGACCCGGAGATGGTTGGCGAAGTACTCGATGTCATGCAGAACCTTGCGCGCTCCGGCGTCACGATGGTCGTGGTGACTCACGAAATGGGCTTTGCCCGTCGGGTCGCCGACCGGGTGATCTTCATGGAAAGCGGACGCATTGTTGAGCAGAACATCCCTGAACCGTTTTTTACCGCACCTAAGGAACCTCGCACACAAGCGTTCCTGCAGGCCATCTTGCATCATTGACTCAGGCTGGAGAAAGTAGAGTGAATCCTCTCGATATCGATTACGTTCGCAAGCAATTTCCAGGTTTGGCCGATGGTTATGCCTACATGGATAACGCCGGTGGTTCGATGGTACTGAACTCCGTGGCTGAGCGTGTCTGTGATTACCTGCTGAACAACAGTGTGCAACTGGGTGCGTCCTACCAACCTTCCGTTGTCGCTGGCGAGCGAGTGATGCAGGCGCGCCACTCGGTCATGCAGTTGATCAACGCCGAGCACCCCGAAGAAGTGATCATGGGCGGCTCGACCACCCACTTGTTGCAAATACTGTGTCGCGCCATCGCCCCGTCAATCGTTCCAGGCGATGAAATCATCGTCACCAATTGCGATCACGAGGCCAACATCGGACCCTGGGTCAAGCTGTGCGAAAGCCGTGGGGCGACCTTGCGCGTGTGGCAGGTCAATCTCGACAGTTGTGAGTTGGAGCTGGATGACCTGCAGGTCTTGCTCAATGACAAAACCCGTTATGTGGCCATGACCCACACCTCGAATATTCTCGGCTCGGTCAATCCAGTCGCCGAAGTTGCGCGGCGTGTGCATGCGGTGGGTGCGAAACTGTGTGTGGACGCCGTCGCTTATGCGCCACACCGTCTGGTGGATGTTCAGGCGAGCGGCGCCGACTTCTACGTTTATAGCTTCTATAAAACCTTCGGCCCGCACTTTGCCGTACTCTGGGGACGTCGCTATCTGTTGCTGGAGTTGCCGAGCCTTAACCACTTTTTCATCGGCCAGGACGTGGTGCCTTACAAATTGCAGCCGGGCAACGTCAACTACGAGTTGTCATTTGGTTGCATCGGCATTACCGACTATTTGCTCGACATCGGCACCCGGCTTGGAGCGCAAGGCAGCGAGCGCCAGTGCATGCAGACTGCGTTCGATGCTTTTGAGGTGCAGGAGGATTTGCTCGCCGAGCGTCTGCTGGCGTTTTTGCGTCAGCGCGAGGGCGTTCGGATCATTGGTAAAGCAAGTACCCGCAATCGAGTGCCAACGATCAGTTTCGTGGTTGAGGGCGTTCAGTCAGAGGCTGTTGTGCGTAGGGTCGATGAGCACCGGATTGGCATTCGGTTTGGTGACTTCTATGCACGGCGACTTATCGAAGCCCTTGGGCTTGACCAGTTTGGCGGGGTAGTGCGGGTGTCGTTGGCGCATTACAACACGCTGGAAGAAGTCGACCGCCTCATCACTTCGCTGGATCAAGCCATCAATGCGTTGCGTTGACCGGCGTACACACTTCTAATTTTACGAGCCTTCATCATGGCCTTACCTGAAACCCTTGCAGAGCTGCGTGACTGTATCGCGGCCCAGCACGAACAACTGACCGGTCGTCTACGCGATGCTGCCCGATTCCTGATCGACAACCCGCATGAGATTGCACTCAATACGGTGGCCGAACTGGGTAAGCGCTCAAACATCGCGCCTTCCGCTTATATTCGGCTGGCTCAGGCCCTTGGCTTTGCAGGTTTCAAGGATTTGCAGCGGCTGTTTCGAGCACCGCTGCAACAGGCTGCCGACACCCACAGCGAACGTATTCGGCACTACGGCGGTGAGACGTTGCTGGAGGACCCGAGTGACGTCGGCGCGATTTTGCGTGAGTTCAGCCAGGCCAATATCGTTTCTCTGGAGCATCTGGCGGAGGGCGGTGAACAGGCCAATATCGAAGCGGCTATCGCCCACTTGCAAGTCGCTCGGACCACCTTCGTCATCGGCATGCGCCGCGCTTTTCCGGTGGCGGCGTACCTCAGTTATGCATTGAGCCGCGTCGGTCAGCGCACCGTGCACATCAGCGGCGCAGGCGGCACGTTGCACGAACAGGTCAGTGCCATTGCCGATGATGATCTGTTGATCGCCGTCAGCTTTCCGCCGTACGCCCATGACACTGTTGAGGCCTGCCGTCAGGCGAGGGAAGCGGGGGTGACGCTGGTTGCGATCACTGACAGCGTTCTGAGCCCGATCGGGCAGATGGCCGATACGGTCATTGAGGTCAACGACGCCGAGTTACTGGGCTTTCGTTCGCTCACGGCTTCGTTCTGCATTGCGCAAACCCTGGCGATGGGGCTTGCGTTCAGCGAGTGGCAATCGGACAGCACCTTCAGCCATGACCGGCTGAAAGAGATCGACTGCTAAGTCGCAACTTTCGCCACGTACTTATTTAACCAGTCACTTCAGGAGAATATCCCGATGGTTTCACCTGCACGCGATTTAGTGGGTTACGGTAGACAACGCCCGCAAGGCACCTGGCCGAATGGCGCACGTTTGGCCATCAGCCTGGTGATCAACTACGAAGAAGGCTCCGAACGCTCGCTCGCCATGGGCGACCCGGACCAGGAATCAATGACCGAATGGGGCAGCTATTCAATACCCGACGGCACACGCAATCTGGCGATGGAATCGATGTACGAGTACGGCTCGCGCGTGGGGATCTGGCGAATTCTGGATATTCTCGACCAGCAATCGGTTCGCTCTACCTTTCATGCCTGCGCAGTGGCCTTTGAGCAGAACCCTGATGTGGCTCGCGCCGCCGTCGCCGGTGGCCATGAGATTTGCAGTCACGGGTATCGCTGGGAGGAAGTGTTTCGCCTGACTGAAGAGCAGGAGCGTGAGCACATGCGCCTGGCAATCGAGTCATTCGAACGTACCTGTGGCAAGCGTCCCGTTGGCTGGTATTGCCGGTATGGCGCCAGTGTCAATACACGTCGACTGGTCGCTGAAGAGGGCGGTTTTCTCTACGATTCCGATGCCTACAACGACGATGTTCCCTACTTTGTCGAGGTCGAGGGTAAGCGTCATCTCGTGGTGCCTTATACCGCCGACGTGAACGATTTCCGCTACTGGAATTCTCCGGGGCTTTCGCAGGCATCGGACTTTTTCGAGTACATGAAAGAAAGCTTTGAGGTCCTTTATGAGGAGTCGGCTGAAGGACCACGCATGATGTCCATCGGGTTGCATCCACGCATGGTGGGCCGTCCCGGGCGGGTCAGGGCGATCAAGCAATTCATCGAGTATGCCAAGCAACAAGGCGGTGTCTGGTTTGCTACGCGCGAAGAAATCGCCCGTGCCTGGCTTGAACGAACTTGATTGAAGACACGCGCCACCTGATCGGCGCGGGCCGGTTACTTCTGGAAGAGGCCTGATATGCAACCTTTTGATACGGTGATTCGCAACGCCCGCGTGGTAACCGCCGCGGACACGTTCACCAGCGATATCGGTATTCGTGATGGGCGCATCGTCTCCCTCGGTCTGGACCTGCCGCAAGGCCACCAGGAAATCGACGCGGCAGGCCGGCATGTTACCCCCGGTGGCATCGACAGCCATGTGCACCTCGACCAGCCGACTGGCGACGGCTCGGTGATGGCCGATGACTTCTTCAGCGGCACGGTCTCGGCGGCCTGCGGCGGCACCACCACCGTCATCCCGTTCGCCTGTCAGCAGAAGGGCGAAAGCCTGCGCGCTGCCGTCGATGACTACCATCGTCGGGCGGGTAACAAGCCGGTGATCGATTATGCCTTCCACCTGATCGTCACCGACCCCACCCCGCAGGTGCTGCGTGAAGAACTGCCGGCCTTGATTGCTGAAGGCTATACATCGTTCAAGATCTACATGACCTACGATGCGCTGAAGCTGGGTGATCGGGAGATTCTCGAGACGTTGTCGGTCGCGCGCCGTGAGGGCGCCATGGTGATGCTCCACGCCGAGAACAGCGATTGCATCGCCTGGCTCACCGAACGACTACTGGCGGCCGGCCTGACTGCGCCGCGCTACCACGCCGCGTCGCGGCCGATGCTGGTGGAGCGCGAAGCGACCCATCGTGCCATCGCCCTTGCCGAGCTGGTGGACGTGCCGATCCTGATCGTGCACGTGTCGGGTCGCGAGGCCGTGGAGCAGATTCGCTGGGCCCAGAGCCAGGGGTTGAAGGTGTACGCCGAAACCTGCCCGCAGTACCTGTTCCTGACCGCCGACTCGCTGGGGTGTGACGACAGCTTCGAAGGTGCCAAGTGCATCTGCAGCCCGCCGCCGCGCGATGCCGCAAATCAGCAGGTGATCTGGGATGGCCTGGAGAACGGCTCGTTCGAGATTTTCTCGTCAGACCACGCACCCTTTCGCTTCGATGGCCCGAATGGCAAGAAGGCCCACGGTGAAGAGGTGTCGTTCGACCAGATCGCCAACGGCATTCCCGGTGTCGAAACCCGCATGGCACTGCTCTGGTCCGAAGGCGTGCGCAGTGGGCGCATCACCCCGCAAAGCTTTGTTGCGCTGACCTCCACTAATGCCGCCAAGATGTATGGGTTGTATCCGCGCAAGGGCAGCATCGCTATTGGTGCCGATGCCGACCTGGTGATCTGGAACGAAGGTGAGTCGGTGCACCTGTGCAACGAAATGCTGCACCACAACGTCGATTACACGCCTTACGCCGGCATGACGCTGAGCGCCTGGCCGGCCATGACCCTGTCTCGCGGTGAGGTGGTCTGGGACGGTGAGCCGCGCGGTGAGGCGGGTCGCGGCCGGTTTCTGCCGTGCGAGCGCCCGGCGCCCGCGCAACTGCGCCGACGTAAGACTGAGTTGGCATTGTGAGTGCGGTCGCGCAGGTGGCCGCCACCCTGATTCGTGGCTGGCGTGAGGGGCGCCAACAACGGTTGCCAGCCCTGGAACTGGCTAGCGAAGCCGAAGCCTATGCCGTGCAGCGCCAGGTAGCGGATGCCCTCGGCTGGTTCGCCTCCGGGCCGCCAACGGCTTGGAAACTGGGTGGCGCTCCGGGAGGGCTGATCAGCGCCGCGGGGGTACCGGCATTGGCGGTACACCCGTCGGGTTGGCAGGTTCCGCCGGGCGATGCCTTCGGTTTCGGGATCGAGGGTGAACTGATCGTGCGCCTGTCGCGCGACCTCGACCAGCACACTGATCTGGCCATGGCCTGTGCGGCGGTCGATGTGTGGATGCCGGGCATCGAACTGTGTGGCACGCGCTGGCTGCAGGGCGATCAGGCCGCGCCACTGCTTCGGCTGGCCGACCAGCAACTCAACCGCGCGCTGGTACTCGGTGCACCGCAAACGCTGGGGGAATTGCCGGATTGGTCAAGACAACAGGTGGCGTTGCGGGTGGCCGGGGTGCCTGAATTCGTCGGCGTTGGCAGCCATCCATTCGGTGAGCCGCTGAGTTCGCTGCCGTGGCTGGCGCGTCACGCTGCAGCACTGGGCAGCCCGTTGCGAGCCGGTGACCTGGTGGCTTGTGGTAGCTGGACCGGTATCTACTGGGCGTCGGCCGGGGTGCAAGTGGAAGTTGAGTTTGCCGGGATAGGACCGGTTACCTTGTCGACTTGATGCGTTTAAACGGCTTGCTGATTTTCAGTTTACAGAGCCAGGCGGCGCATTGCTCCTGCTTGAAAGGCGTGGGCTTTTGAGGCTTGCCTCTGGGCACTCCCTCAGGCTCCTGTCCCTACGTTGGCTTGCGAGTTGGAAGCGTTCTGCAAGACACCACGCTGTTAGAGATACGCCAGCGGCCATTCCAATCAGTCAGATCCTCGTTCGCCGCCATAGCCAACATCTCAGCTCTTTAGTTTTATAAGCGGTTGATTGCCGCGCAGCAGCGGTTCAGCTATGCGCTCCACTTTACCTTTCGTTGCTTCTCTCGCTACCGGCCAAATGCGATCTGCCACGTCAGACTGAAATCGGCCCATAGCGGTCTTTGGCGGACCTCTAAAGTGAGTCTCTGACTATCCGCTTTTTGGCTGCTGATCACGGTTGGCTGTCTAGAAGCCAGATGGTCCGTAACGGCAGCGCGTAAGTATTACGGAATTGATTCGGAGTTGATCAGCTGCGCAAAGGTGATACTGGCTTATTGTGATCTACACTCCCTGAGCGCGTGAGTAGACGCTTCGCCACAAGAAGTATTCAAACTATTTCACCGTGACCATGAACGCTCACGGTGCCAGCTTGCTCAAAACTAACGAGGCAGAAATGAACAGGAAGTTTAACCGGGGCTGGACAATGGCTGCGGCACTCGTCGTAGTGGGTTCAACGCTTTTAGCGGGGTGTGCGAGCAAGAACGATCCGATCACGCAGGCAGACAAGACGGATGTGACCAAGGGCGTACCCGCGCCAAGTCTGGAGCAGACCAAGGCAATCGCCGAGGAAGGCTTTATTTACGGCTTACCGCTGGTCATGAACTACGCCGTAATGCACGAATATGCCGTGGACAAGGGCGGCCCGCAATACAAGGCGCCGTTCAACCAGATCAAGAACGAGCCTCGCGTCTACACCTACCAAGACACGGCCATCATCACTCCGAACAGCGACACCCCGTACTCGTTTGTCTGGCTGGACCTGCGCGCGGAACCGATGGTGATCTCGGTGCCGGCAGTGGACAAGCGGCGTTACTACTCGGTGCAGATGATCGACGGCAACACTTACAACTACGGCTACATCGGCAGCCGTGCCACCGGCAACGAGCCAGGCCAATACATGGTGGTCGGTCCCGATTGGAAAGGCGCGCCCCCTCCCGGTATCAAAAAGGTCTTCACCTCGACCACTCCCTTCGCCGTGAGCGCCATTCGGACTCAGCTCTACAATGCCAAGGACATGCCGAATGTCGAGAAGGTGCAAGCGGGCTACAAGGTCCAGCCGCTCTCCGCCTTCCTCCATCAACCCGCGCCGCCCACTGCGCCGAAGATTGATTTCGTACCGGCTACGACGGAAGGCATCAAGGCCAACTTCTTCGAGTACCTGTCGGCCGCGATGGAGTATGTGCCGCCATCGGCTGACGACCAGGAGATCCGGGCCAAGCTGGCGAGCATTGGGGTGGGACCCGGTCGCACCTTCGAATTCAAGGACCTCTCGCTCGAGCACAAGGCCGTGGTCCTGCTCGGGATGAAGGCCGGTGACGAGAAGGTCGACAAGTTCCTCGCGAGCGGGACGAAGATAATCAACGGCTGGAACGTAGGCGCGTACTTCGGCGACCAAACGTTCTACAAGGCCGACTGGCTGAAGCGTGCCGGTGCCGCGAAAGGCGGCCTCTACGGCAACGACGCCGTCGAGGCGATGTATCCCAACACGCGCACCGACGGCACCGGCCAGACGCTGGATACCAGCAAGCGCAAGTACACGCTGACTTTCCCGGCCGGCAAACTGCCGCCAGTCAATGCCTTCTGGTCGGTGACCATGTACGACGGCAAGAGCCAGTTGCTGATCAAGAATCCGCTCAACCGTTACCTGATCAACTCGCCAATGCTGTCGGCGATGAAGAAAAACACGGATGGTTCACTGACGCTGTACATTCAGAAAGATTCCCCCGGCAAGGCTAAGGAAGCCAACTGGTTGCCCGCGCCCGACGACACGGTCTTTCTGGTAATGCGCCTCTACTGGCCGAAGACCGCACCGCCTTCGATTCTTCCCGCTGGCGACGGCAGCTGGCAGCCACCGGCGCTGGTGGTCTCGAAGTAAATCTTGCGGCCCATTGCTGACACTCGCTGTAGGTCGGTGTCGGCCTGTGCTGCCTTTTTGCCAATAGCAGAGCAGCCAATCATCAAGGGCTGTTATTGGACCGATTGCAGCCCGTGAAGGGCTGCAACCCAAAGCGATCATCAAGGACAAATGACTATCACTGTGTTTTCTTCAGCCCTTTCAAGCGCACATTCGCCCTTTGCACAGCGGCCATTTTTTCGGGTCGCTTCATGCGTTTCCACTTTCTGATGTCTTCCTTGCTTCGTCCGCAGCTCACACACAGGTCACCACTGAGCTGGCAAACCGAGATGCAGGGATTCTCGATTTCTTTAGCCATTGTCAGCCACCGTTGGCCACGCGTGATTGAGTCAGGCGGATTTTCCAGTCGCCTCTGTGAGTTCGCTGACACTCCTCCTCGGAGTCGAAGCGGACACTATGGTCTGAAGGGGTCAGGTCGATGTTCGCCTCCTTCAGCGCGATGGCCGTCAACTCAAAGATGCGCGCCTTGGCGTCAACCTGGGCGAGCTTGCTGTCAGCCAGGGTTTCGAATACCCAGGTTACCTTCAGGGTTGCAGCCAACGCGTTCAGGTCAGCGGTGTGGGTGAGCCAGGCAAAGCCTTTGATTTCACCTTTTGCTGTTTCGCACGCTTCGGTGAGCGTGGTTATCAATCGGCGCCCGATTCGCGCCAGTTCACGTTTCCCTGGGGGCATTGCAGGTTCCTTTGGAGACAATCAAGGGGGAGGCGCTGAATCAGACCGGTCGAAACTCGACCGTCAGATGGCTGACTTCGTGAACCGGCTTGAGACGTTCACGAATGCTATCGGCGTTCGCAGTGGCCTCACCAAGGACGCTGACGATGGCCGCATGGGCTTGCGGTCCAACCCGCCAGACGTGCAAGTCCGTGATGGTGGCATCCCCCGGTTTCTCAACCAGTTCGCGGATTTCCTCGGCAACGTGCGCATCGGTCTGATCGAGCAGTACACCTGCGGTGACCCCCATCAAGGTCCATGCCCAACGCGCGATAACGATGGCGCCGACGATGCCCATGACCGGGTCCAGCCATACCCAGCCGAGATACCGGCCGGCGAGCAGTGCAGCAATGGCCAGAACCGAAGTCAGTGCGTCTGCGACGACGTGGACGTAGGCCGATTTCAGATTGTTGTCGTTCCCGTGATGAGCATGGGGATGGCCATGATCGTCATGATCGTCATGATCGTGCCCATGGCTGTGCCCATGGCCCAGCAGCAGGGCACTGACGATGTTGACGATCAAACCGGCAATCGCGATGAGCGTAGCGGTGCCGAACTGCACTTCCGTTGGCTGCAAGAGGCGCATGACGGACTCAACGCCAATTCCCAGGGAAACCATGCCGAGAATCAGCGCCGAGGCGAACCCGCCCAAGTCTCCAACCTTTCCGGTACCGAAACTGTAGCGCTGGCTGGAAGCGTGGCGTTTAGCGTATCCGTAAGCGGCTGCCGCGATACCCAATGCGCCGGCATGAGTTGCCATGTGAAAGCCATCGGCCAATAACGCCATCGAACCCGTGATATACCCGGCGGTGATTTCGCCAACCATCATCACAACAGTTAGCGCCACGACCCAAAGCGTACGCTTGGCATTTTCGTCGTGGGCTGAGCCAAGGAACACGTGGTCGTGCGTGTAGTTGATGTTCGTGCTGTTCAAGGGGGAGTGCCTGGATGTGTTCACTTGGAGTAACGGCGAATGGCTTCAAGAAGCTCTTCGACGCCCTTGTTTCGCTCCTCTTCACTGAGCCCAGGGCTCGCAACATGCTCCCGCGCGTGATCCTCGATGATTTCCTCCATCAAGCCGTTGATGGCTCCGCGAGTGGCAGCAACAAGGTGCAGTGTTCTGGCGCAATCGAGATCCGATTCCAATGCGCGTTCAACGGCCTGGATTTGTCCGGCGATGCGTTTTACGCGTTTGAGAAGATCGTCCTTGTTTGCTGCGATATGACCCATTGGATACCCCCCCTACCTATGTTGTGCGCATGATAGGCATACCCCCTATACCTATGCAAGTTTGGTGGGCGGAGAGATCATCCACCGCTTCTGGCCGCTTGAAACATTCGGATATGGGCAAAGCGTGGCACAGTTTCCGGGAATATTTCGACGTCGTAGCGTCGCCGCGGCATGGAATTTTATGAACCCGGCATGGCAGGGCAACAGCAGTTACGAGAGAAATAAATCTCATTACGCCATTTATCTGACGCTCGTCTGAAAATCGTCGGATAAATGACGTTTCGCGTTGAGCTTTTACCCTCCTGACCTAGGCTCAAGCCATGTGGGGAGGAGGTTCAGTCCATGCGCAAATTATTGATTGGCTCGTCGATGCTGGCCTGTCTGGTGGTACTGGGCGGCTGGTTGAGCCGACCACAGCCGTTGCCGGTCAGGCTGCTGGAGGTTGAGCGGGGGCCGGTAGAGACGCTGGTGGCCAATACTCGCGCGGGTACGCTGAAGTCCTGTCGACGCTCGCATCTGTCCTTCAATGTCGGCGGCCAGGTTGCCGAGTTGCTGATCAGCGAGGGCCAGCGGGTCCAGGCGGGTCAGGTGCTCATGCGCCTGCGGCAGGTCGAGCAACAGGCCCGGCTGCAGGAGGCCGAGGCGCGTCTGGAGGCCAAACGCAACGCCGGCGAACAGCGCTGCCAGCAGGCGCATCTGGACCGGCGCGACCTCGATCGCCTGGGCCAGTTGGCCGACCGCAAGCTGGTTGCCGCCGATCGCCTCGACCAGGCCGAGACCAAGGCTCGCCTGGCGAAGCTGATGTGCAGTGCCAGTGCCGTGCTGATCCGCGAGGCCGACGCCAACCTGCAGTTGCAGCGTTCACTGCTGGAGCAGGCGACCCTGCGTGCGCCATTCGCCGGCATAGTCGCAGAAATCAACGGCGAACTCGGCGAGTTCGTCACCCCTTCGCCGCCGGGTATTCCCACGCCGCCGGCGGTCGACCTGATCGACGACAGCTGCCTGTATGTCGAAGCGCCTATCGATGAGGTGGACGCTGCCCGGGTTCGCCCCGGAACCGCCGTGCGGATCAGCCTGGATGCCTTCCGTGGCCAGCAATTCGCCGGCCGCGTCAGCCGCATCGCGCCCTATGTGCGTGAACTGGAGAAGCAGGCGCGCACCGTCGATGTCGAGGTGCGCTTCGACCAGCCGCCGGCCGATCTGGTCTTGCTCACCGGCTATAGCGCCGATGTCGAGATCCTCCTGGAGCAGCGCCCACGTGCTTTGCGCATCCCCACTGAGACCCTGCTGGAGGGACAGCGCGTGCTGCGATATGACCCGAACGCCCGGGTGTTGCGCGAGGTGAAGGTGCAAACCGGGTTGAGCAACTGGCGCTGGACCGAGGTGCTCGCAGGGCTGGACGAGGACGCGCGTATAGTCGCCAGCCTCGAGCAGGAAGGGCTCAAGGACACCGTGGCGGTGATCCCGGTGGATGCGCCGGAGACTAAGCAATGATCCGCCTGCGCGGCGGCAGCCGCACCTTCCAGTTGGGCGAGCAGCAGGTGATGGGGCTGGACGGCCTGGATCTGGACATCGCCGCCGGTGACTACATGGCAGTGATGGGCCCATCGGGCTCGGGCAAGTCGACCCTGCTGAACATCCTCGGTTTGCTCGATGCGCCGAGCGCCGGCGAATACTGGCTGCAGGGTGAGGCTACGGCGACGCTGAGCGAGGCGCGGCGCGCCCAATTGCGCAGCCAACTGATCGGTTTCGTGTTCCAGTCCTACCACCTGATCGCACGGCTGACGGTGCTGGAAAACATCGAGCTGCCGATGGTCCTCGCCGGCATCGGCGCGGCGCAACGGCGCAAGCGCAGCAGCCAATTGGTGGCGCGCCTGGGGCTGGGCGAGCGCATTGCCCACCGCCCGGCCGAGCTGTCCGGTGGTCAGCGCCAGCGCGTCGCCATCGCCCGGGCGATGATCATGCAACCGGCGCTGTTGTTGGCCGACGAACCCACCGGCAATCTCGATAGCCAGGCCGGCGCCGAGGTCTTCAGCTTGCTGGAGGAGCTCAACGGCGAGGGCCTGACCCTGATAGTGGTGACCCACGACGCCAGCCTGGGCGCCCGCGCGCAGCGCCAGTTGCACATGCGTGACGGGCGGATCCACAGTGCTGCGCCGCAGCCGGCGCTGGCCTGATGCGCGCCGCCGATGCCCTGGGTTTCTGGCTCGGCGCCTTGCGTGGGCATCGCTCGCGCAGCCTGATGCTGCTGCTGGCCATCGCTATCGGGGTGGTTGCGGTCAATCTGCTCACCGGTCTCGGCGCGGGGGCGCGGGCCTTCGTCCTGAACGAGTTCTCGCTGCTCGGACGCGACATCCTGATCGTTTTCCCGGGCCGCAAGGAAACCACGGGGCGCATGCCGCCGCTCACCGGCCTGACGCCGCACGAGTTGACCTTGCAAGACGTCCAGGCCATTACCCAGTTGCCGGGCATCCGCCGGGTCGCGCCGATGCAGGCGGGGCAGATGGAGGTGATAGTCGGCAACCGCAATCGTGAGGTGCTGACCCTGGGCACCACCCGGGACTTCTTCGCCATTCGCCAACTGACGGTCGTCCAGGGTCAGCCCCTGCCGGCGCTGGACCCTGGGCAGGCCGAGGCCGTCTGCGTGATCGGCGGCAAACTCCGGCGCGAGCTATTCGGTGCGCGCCCGGCCCTGGGTGAATGGTTGCGCGCCGGCGACCGGCGCTTCCGGGTGGTCGGCATCCTCAGTGAGCGGGGCGAATCCCTGGGGATGGATTTCGCCGAGATGTTGATCATCCCGGTGGCCAGTGCCCAGGCCTTGTTCAATCGCGAGGGGTTGTTGCGGGTATTTGTCGAGGTGCGTGGTCCGAGTTTTCTCGACCGTAGCAAGCGGCTGATACTCGCCGCGCTCAAGGAGCGCCACGAGGGTAAGGAAGACATCACCCTGATCAGCCAGGACAGCCTGCTCAGCGCCTTCGACGAGATACTCGCGGTGCTGACCCTGGCGGTGGCCGGGATTGCCGCGATCAGCCTGCTGGTGGCCGGCATCCTGATCATGAACGTGACCTGGATTGCGGTGAGCCAGCGCAGCGCCGAGATCGGCCTGCTCAAAGCCATCGGTGTGACGGCAGCGCAGCTGCGCCTGCTGTTCCTCGGCGAGGCGGCGCTGCTCGCCCTGACGGGGGCGCTTGCGGGGCTACTGCTGGCCGAAACCTTGCTCTGGCTGGGGCGCCTGGCGTTCGATCTGCCGCTCTATGCACCCTGGTGGGCGCGGGTTAGCGCGGTGCTGCTGGCACTCGGCACGGCGCTGCTGTTCGCCTGGCTGCCGGCCGCTCGGGCCTCGGCGCTGGAACCGGTGGCGGCGCTACGCCCGCCGGGAGCGCACTGATGCGCTGGCAAGATGGTTTGCGGCTGACCAGCTCGGCGCTGACCTGTCGACCCTTGCGCAGCCTGCTGACCCTGCTCGGGATAGCGATCGGGATAGCCGCCGTGGCGCTGCTCACGGCCATAGGCGAAGGCGTGCGCGGCTATGTGCTGGAGAACTTCTCGCAGTTTGGTACGCGGATCATCACCGTGCGCCCGGGCAAGACCCAGACCAGCGGCCTCGGCGGTCTGCTCGGCAGCGTACGACCCCTGACTATCAGGGATACCGACGCCCTGCGGCGCTTGCCGCATGTCGAGGCGGCGGTGCCGATCATTCCGGGCAGCGGGGATATCCAGTTCGGTCAACTGAGCCGGCGCAGCGACATTCTCGGTGGCGGCCATCAGCTGGCGCAGGCCTGGCGCATGCAGCTGAGCCTGGGCGAGTTCCTGCCCGCGGCCCGTGACGGTCATTCGCCGCCCTATGTGGTGCTCGGCCATCAGCTGCGTGTCGAACTGTTCGGTGCACGCAATCCGCTGGGCGAACTGATCCGCGTCGGCGGCGTGCGTTTCCGGGTGATCGGCGTGATGGCGCAGAAGGGCCAGTTGCTCGGCTTCAACCTTGACGATATCGCCTACATCCCGGTGGATTGGGCCGAAAGCCTGTTCAATCGCACCGGGGTGGTCAAAGTCCATGTGGTGTTCGGTGCCGGCACCACTTCGCGAACGTTGAGTCGGCAGATTCGCCAGGTGCTTGGCGAACGGCACGGCGCGGAGGATTTCAGTCTGACCACCCAGGACGACATGCTGCGCAGCTTCAACCGCGTTCTCGGCACCCTGAGCCTGGCCATCGGTGCCTTGGGGGGTATTTCCCTGTTGGTCGGCGCCGTCGGCATTCTCACCATCATGACCACCACTGTGGGCGAGCGCACGGCGGAAATTGGCCTGTTGCGGGCGATTGGTGCCAGTCCGCGGCAGGTGCTCGGGCTGTTTCTCGCCGAAGCGACGCTGCTGTCCCTGGCCGGTGGTCTGCTGGGTCTGCTGTTGATGGGCCTCCTGCTCGGACTACTGCACCTGGCGATGCCGAGCCTGCCCTTGGCGCTGCAACCGCTGTATCTGCTGCTGGCGCTGCTGCTGGCGGCGGTGCTCGGCATTCTCGCCGGCCTGGCTCCGGCACTGCGGGCGGCCCGCCTGCATCCGGTGGCGGCTCTGCACAGTGAATAGTGGCCAGGCCAATGAGTCTGACGGGCTAGCTGTACGCTGCGTGACGATAGCGAACACGCCGGCGCTGGGCTGGTGGTTTTTTTCGGGCTTTCACAGGTTTGGAGGTCACGCGGTCCCTTGTAGGAGCTGGCTTGTCGGGTCGCCGCATCGCAGCGATGGTCGTTAACGATACCGCGTGTAAACCGGATAAACGCGGCGCCCTTGAGTCCATCGCCAGCAAGCCGGCTCCTACAGGTATTGCGTGTTTCCCGGGATTGCGTGAAGAACCATTTTAATGGGTTGGCGGCGGCAAAAACTGAGTCCAACACCTGACCGCTTAGGGTCGATCCAAGTCATACAGCCAGTGCCCATGGCAGGATGCCTGCCTGGAATTCACCGGTTCGGTATGTGCTGTGGGCAAGATGAGGGCTTAGTTAACCATCACCTCGTCCAGTGCCTGCTCGAGGGTGCTGACCGTGCGCTCGATATTGTGCAGTTTTTCGAGTCCGAACAGACCGATGCGGAAAGTCTGGAAGTCGGCCGGCTCGTCGCATTGCAACGGCACGCCGGCGGCGATCTGCAGGCCGTGGTCGGCAAATTTCCTGCCGTTCTTGATGTCGGCATCATCGGTGTAGCTCACTACTACACCAGGGGCCTGAAAGCCGGCGGCGGCCACGCTTTTGATGCCTTTGCCGGTCAACATCGCGCGCACCCGATCGCCCAGGGCCTGTTGTTCGCCGCGGACCTTGTCGAAACCGTAGGCTTGCGTCTCTTTCATCACTTCGTTAAAGCGCGCGAGGGAATCGCTGGGCATGGTCGCATGGTAGGCATGTCCGCCCTGTTCGTAGGCCTGCATGATCTGCAGCCACTTTTTCAGGTCGCAGGCGAAGCTGCTGCTCTGCGTCTGCTCGATGCGCTCGAGGGCCAAAGCACTGAGCATCACCAGGGCGCAGCAAGGGGAGGCGCTCCAGCCTTTCTGCGGTGCGCTGATCAGCAGGTCGACTGCGCATTTGTGCATATCGACCCAAATCGTGCCTGAGGCGATGCAGTCCAGCACGAACAGGCCACCCACCGCATGCACGGCATCGCCGACGGCCCGCAGGTAGTCGTCGGGCAGGATAATCCCTGATGAAGTTTCAACGTGGGGGGCGAAGACAATCTGCGGCCTCGAAGCCGCAATGGCTGCCAGCACTTCGTCCAGAGGGGGTGGGGCGTAGGCAGCCTGGCGACCCGTGTCGACCGGTCGGGCTTTGAGCACCGTGGTGGCCGCCGGGATGTTGCCCATCTCAAGGATCTGGCTCCAGCGATAACTGAACCAGCCGTTGCGTATCACCAGGCATTGCTGGTCGGTGGCAAACTGTCGCGCCACCGCTTCCATGCCGAATGTGCCGCTGCCCGGGACCACCGCGACAGCCTGGGCGTTGTAGACCTGTTTCAAGGTCCTGGAAATGTTCTTCATCACGGCTTGAAATGACTGCGACATGTGGTTGAGCGAGCGGTCGGTGTAGACCACTGAGTACTCGACCAGCCCCTCAGGATCGATACTGGGATATAGCTTTGACATGGGGTGACTCCTTTGGCAGAGATGTCAGTGCTATCGACCCTGCCCTAAGCCTTGGCAAATGACAAGATTGCCCGGGATTGAAATGCGACTTCTGTCGAGCGGCTGGCAGCACCTGTGGGCGGCAACTGGTTCTGACTGCACAGATTGCGCCGCTTTCGACTGTGGACTCAACCCATGGCTGCCAATGGCGGCACGGGTCTGTCAGGCAAATCCAGTACGCAATCACTTTTTCGCTGGTTTACCGCTGGCCGGGATGTGCAGGTACGACATCACGCTTTCAGTCAGTTCGGTGGCCAGTTTGACCGCTTCTTTGTTGCGCGCCATCACGCCGGCGACCAGGCCTTCGATCAGGGCCAGCACGGCGATGTTGGAGCTGGTCAGCACCGGGTGATCGCAAGGCGCGAACAGCGTGTGCTCGGCAATGCCGGTGAGTGGCGAGGCGGGTGAGTCGGTAATTGCCAGCACCGTTGCGCCGCGTTCATTGGCGAAGCGTGCCAGTTGCAGGGTGTCGAGGGAGTAGCGCGGCAGGGCGATGGCCAGCAGCACGTCCTGGTCGGTGATTGCGGCCAGTCGGTACGCGGCGTTTTCGTTGCCGCCCTCCATGCTGATGGCCGTGGCGTCCGCACAGAAGGGCATCAGGGTCGAGGCGGCGAGGCCGGCGAAGTAGACGCTATTGCCAAAGCCCAGGATGTAGATTTTGCGTGCCGTGGTCAGGCGAGTGACGAAGGCTTCAAAGGTGTCGGCGTGGTTGTTGGTCACCGCCGTGGCCAGGTTGCTGCTGGCGCTCTGGAGTTGTTCATGCAGGCCAAACGCGCCGCCCGGGCGGTGGGCAAGTTCGTTGCGCAGTTTGTCGACCGGCGAGACCATCTGCTGCAACGTTGCGACCAGTTCGGCCTTCATGCCGCTGTAGCCACCGAGGTCCAGCGCTTTGGCCAGGCGATTGACGGCGGCGGGTGAGGTCAATGTTGCGTGGGCCATCTCTTCGATGGTCAGCGTCGCGGCCTTGAGCGGATGACGCAGGATAAAGTCCGCCACCTTGCGCAGTGACGGTGGCAGTTCGGAAACTATTTCCGTGAGTTTGCGCATGACCGGCGCGGCATAGACCGTGGTGTCTTTCGATGGGGTGGGCATATCCGGCTCAACAGTTCCTGAGGGTGGGAGAAGGGCTGTGCCTGATGCCCTGACAAGGTTGGCTGGAGTGTATCCGAAGCCAGCCCTGTCAGGGCAGCGCCGAGCAGTGGGTGGGGGGTTACTTCAAGCTCCCGGCCAGAAACTGCTGGAGGCGTTCGGACTGCGGGTTGATCAGCACTTCACGAGGGTCGCCGCGCTCCTGGACGACGCCCTTGTGCAGGAATACCAGTTGGTTGGAAACCTCGCGGGCAAAGCCCATTTCGTGAGTCACCACCACCATGGTGCGGCCTTCCTGCGCCAGGTCCTGCATGACCTTGAGCACTTCGCCAACCAGTTCGGGGTCGAGCGCCGACGTCGGCTCATCGAACAGCATCACTTGCGGTTCCATCGCCAGTGCGCGGGCTATGGCCACGCGCTGTTGCTCGCCACCGGACATATGCGCCGGCCAGGCGTTCATGCGGTGCGCCACACCGACTTTGTTCAAGTAGTGCTCGGCCTTTTCCCGTGCCTCTTTCTTGCCAAGGCCCAGCACATGCACCGGGGCTTCCATGACGTTTTCCAGGGCGCTCATGTGTGACCACAGGTTGAAGTGTTGAAACACCATCGACAGCTGCGAACGCATGCGTTGCAACTGCCTGGGCTCGGCCGCCTTCAGTCCGCCGGACTTGTTGGCCACCAGCTTGAGCGGTTCGCCATTGAGCACGATATTGCCGGCGTTGGGTTGCTCCAGCAGGTTGATGCAGCGCAGGAAGGTACTTTTGCCAGAGCCGCTGGAGCCGATGATGCTGATCACGTCTCCGGCCTGTGCTTGCAGGGACACGCCCTTGAGCACCTGGTGCGCGCCGTAGCTTTTATGCAGGTCCTGAACTTCAAGTTTGTACATGGTTTGAACTCTCTGGAATCAGTCGCTGAGCAAGCGACCCTGGCGAATGGGGGTAGAACCTGCAACCTTGGCCAGCCACAACCCCGGCTGGGCAAAGCGCAGCCGTTCGCGGGCATAGAGAATGCCGTCGGTGCTGGCGCGCACCACGCTATGGCGGTCGGTCAGCGGGTCGATGACCTCGAATAGCGGATCGCCAACCTTGACCTGCGCGCCCAGCGGTTGCAGAAAACTCACCACACCCGGATGGGGCGCACAGGCGTACTGCGCGCCAGCGAATGGCACGGCCAGGCAATGGCTCGGCGGTACTGCTGGCCAGTCATCACTGATCAGGCCTTGATCGGCGAGATAGCCGAGAATGGCGTGGGCGCTGTCGACGCATTGCTCGCGTTCGGTGTCCGCCATGCCACGCAATTCGATGGTGGTGGCGGTGCACGCCAGGGGGATATTGGCTTCAGGAAACCGCTCGGCCAGGCGTAGCCAGGTGATTGCGCAGGCTTCGTCGAAGGCACTGCCGCCGGCATCTTCGGCCAGCAGCGTGACCCCGGCGCCGAGGCGAGCGGCCAGGGACTGCAAACGCGGCCAGTGTTGCGGCATTGCGTACAGCAACATGATCGATTCGAAATCGCAGTGCAGGTCCAGCACCACATCGGCGTCACAGGCATGCTGCAGCAACAGGCGGCGCAGACCGTCGAGTTCCGAGTCCGCTGCCGGCATGGCGGCGAGGGCATCACCCATGGCGCGGCGGATGAGTGCGATGTTGGCGTCGGCATCGTCTGCCAATCGGCCTTCGAGCAGCGGTGCGATGGCATCGACCAACGCCGGGAAGTCGCGATTGAAGTTCTTGCCGCTGGAGAACTCGAAGCGCCCCTGATGGGTGGCCTGGAACATCTGGGCGATACCGATCGGATTGGCCATGGGCACCAACTCGATCACCCCGCTCAGGCGGCCTTGTGTTTCCAGTTCCAGCAGACGGCGCTTGAGCTCGACGGCGACGCGCATCCCCGGCAGCTCGTCGGCATGCAGGGACGCCTGGATGTAGGCTTTGCGTGGTCCGCTGCCAAAACGAAACAGCGACAGCTTTCGTTCAGTGCCCGAGGCACTCCACGGCAACAAATATTGAATGTGCTCCATAGCAGCTCCTTAGTGCTTGCGCGGTGCCAGATACGCCAGCCAGCGGCGCTCGGCCAGCTTGAACAGACGCACCAGAATGAAGGTCAGGGCGAGGTAGATAAGCCCGGCGGTGATAAACGCCTCGAAGGGCAGGTAGAACCGTGAGCTGACCGTGCGTGCGGCGCCGGTGATGTCGACGAGGGTGACGATGGAGGCCAGGCTGGTGGTTTGCAGCATCATCAGCACTTCGTTGCTGTACTGCGGCAATGCCCGGCGCAAGGCCGACGGCAGCAGAATGCGGCGGTACAGGGTCAGGCGTGACATGCCCATGGCCCTGGCGGCTTCGATCTCGCCAGGGTGGGTGGATTTCAGACTGCCGGCCAGCAGCTCCGCGCTATAGGCACTGGTGTTGATCGCGAAGGCCAGGCAGGCGCAAAAAGTGGCACTGGAGAGGTAAGGCCAGAGCACGCTTTGGCGCACCGCTTCGAACTGCGCCAGGCCGTAATAGATCAGGAACAATTGCACCAGCATCGGCGTGCCGCGAATCACGTAGGTATAGAGCCAGGCCGGGAAGTTGATCAGCGGCGATCGCGACACCCGCATCAGCGCCAGTGGAATCGCCAATACCAGGCCCAGGGCCAGGGAAATCAGCAGGACTTTGAGGGTCACCAAGGCGCCGTTGAAGTACAGCGGCAGGTTTTCCCAGATCAGGTTGTAGTCGAGAATCATGGGCGGCTCCCCCTCACAATTCGGCGGCGTTGATGCCGACCGAGTAGTGTTTTTCCAGATAGCGCAGCACCAGCAAGGACAGGCTGGTGAGCATCAGGTACAGCGCCGCCACCGCGAGGAAAAACGTGAATGGCTCGTGTGTGGCATCCGCTGCGTTCTTGGCTTTGAACATCATGTCTTGCAGGCCGATCACCGAGATCAGCGCGGTGGATTTGGTCAGCACCAACCAGTTGTTGGTGAACCCGGGAATGGCGAAACGAATCATCTGTGGAACCAGGATTCGCCAGAACACCTGCGCACCCCCCATGCCATAGGCCAGGCCAGCCTCGGCCTGACCCTTGGGGATCGCCATGAAGGCGCCGCGAAAGGTTTCCGAGAGGTAGGCACCAAAAATGAAGCCCATGGTGCAGACACCGGCGATGAAGGGGTTGATGTCGATATAGCGGGTGTAACCGAGCGCCAGGGCAATGCGGTTCACCAGGTCCTGGCCGCCGTAGAAGATCAGCAGGATCAACACCAGGTCAGGAATGCCGCGAATCAGGGTGGTGTAGCTTTCCCCGAGCATGGCCAGCCATTTCAGCGGCGACAAGCGAAAGGCCGCACCGATCAGGCCCAGGGCAATCGCCATCGACATGGAGGTCAAGGCCAGGTTTATGGTCAGCCAGGCGCCATCGAGAATGCTCGATCCGTAGCCGTGGAGCATGATGAAGTTCCTCAAGCGAGCGCCGCGAGGCGCGCAAGACAAGCCCCGGAAGACGCCTGCAAAGGGCCGGCGCCGGGGCTGGGGTCAGGGGAGTAAGGCTTACTCGCCGTAGATATCGAACGCGAAGTACCGGGCCATCACTTGCTGGTACTTGCCGTTGGCGCGGATGGCGTCGATCGCGGCACTCAGGCGCGCAACGTTGGCACTGTCGCCTTTGCGCACGGCGATCCCGGCGCCCCGGCCGAAGTATTTCGGGTCGTTGATGTCGGGCCCTGTCAGTGCGAAGCCCTGGCCAGCCGGTGTCTTGATGAAGCTCTCATCGGTGTTGACGATGTCGGCGAGGGTGGCGTCCAGGCGGCCTGAGGCCAGGTCGAGGAAAGCCTCGTTCTGTGAGCCGTAGCGCACCACGACGACGCCGGCTTTTTCCAGTTGCTCGGTGGCAAAACGGTCGTAGGTCGAGGAACGTTGCACGCCGAGTTTCTTGCCCTTGAGGTCCACCAGCGGGTCATTGATCACGCTGCCGGCCTTCATCGCGAACTTGCCTGGTGTGTGGTAGTACTTTTTGCTGAAGTCCACGGACTTCATCCGGTCTTCGGTGATTGACATCGACGACAGCACGGCATCGATCTTGCGCACTTTGAGCGACGGGATCATGCCGTCGAACTCCTGAATGACCCACTCGCATTTGACTTTCATTTCTTCGCACAAGGCGTTGCCGATGTCGTAATCGAACCCGCTGACGTTGCCCTCCGGTGTCTTGAAGGAGAAGGGCGGGTAGGCGGCTTCGATACCGATGCGCAGGCTGTCTTCGTCGGCATGTGCCAGCAAGCTGAAAGCGCATAGCGCCAGAGCACCTAGAAGTTCTGTCTTGTTCATATTGTTGACTCCCTGGAGGGCATTGGGGGGGGAACGGGTGCCCGCCATCCGGGGTGGCGCGGTGGATCAGTCCTGTGATCGGCGGGACTATAAATGACACAATAAAAATCTATATGCAATACAACTGAAAAAAAACATATCAGTTTTGGGCGTAGTGAAGCGCGCCAGTGTCTGTTGGTGCAGGCACTCGTGAGCGGTTTTGTGGGGTATCACAAGGATTGTTTCGGGGCGGGTGGCGAAGGTTTGGAGAGGGGAGAAGCAGGGGCGGATGACGAAAAAAACTGTGCCATCCGCGCCCATGGTGCGCGGGTGATTACTGGCTGGAGCGAATGGCCCCGCCATCGATCAACAGGTTCTGCCCGGTCAGGTAGCTCGCATGGCTGCTGCACACGAAGGCACACAGCGCACCGAATTCCTCGGGTGAGCCGAAACGCCTGGCCGGAATTTCGCGACGGCATTCGTCGAGGAATGCCTCACTGTCTTGCCCCAACTCTTCGGCGGCAGCGACCAGGTTGCCGCGCAGTCGATCGGTGTCGAACGAGCCCGGTTGCAGGTTGTTGATCGTCACGTTGCGACTGGCAATGTTGTCTTGCCTCGCAATCCCTGCGATGAATCCCGTCAGGCCACTGCGCGCGCCATTGGACAGGCCCAGGCTTTCGATCGGGGACTTCACGGCACTCGAGGTGATGTTGATGATCCGGCCAAAACCGCGTGCTGCCATGCCGTCTACCGTGGCCTTGATCAGCTCGATGGGGGTCAGCATGTTGGCATCCAGCGCCTTGAGCCAGGCGTCACGATTCCATTCGCGGAAATCCCCGGGGGGAGGGCCACCAGCGTTGTTGATCAGGATATCGAAATGCTCATGGGCCGTGAGCGCTGCCGCCCGACCTTCGGGCGTGGAAATGTCTCCGGCCACGGCGATCACCGTCACTTCAGGGTTTATCGCCCTGAGCTGACGGGCCGTTTCATTCAGCGTGTCCTCGCCCCGTGCGGTGATCACCACGTTCACACCTTCGCTGACGAGTGCCTGTGCGCAGGCTTTGCCCAGGCCTTTGCTGGCGGCGCACACCAGCGCCCAACGTCCTGCAATTCCAAGATTCATGCGTGTGTTCCTTGTCTAGTCCTGAAATAGGTTTACACCTGGATCAAACTGCGGATCGAGATCGATGCCGACTGTGCCGGTAAACACAACCTGAGGGCAGGGACCACCGCTAGCCCCTGTGGGAGCGGGCTTGCTCGCGAAGGCGGCGTGCCAGGCTATACACCTGTCTACTGACACACCGTGTTCGTGAGCAAGCCCGCTCCCACAAAGAGACTTCATGGCTTTTGAAAGTGGCAGAAAGTAGCCCAAGGAAAGTCGTTGCCTGGTCATGCGTGATCCACTGCCGCGGACAGGTTTGGCGATCGGGCTTCGATACCCATGAAGCGCCGCACGCGTTCTCCCTCGGCATCGCAGCGGATGGTTTCAGGAGCGGCATCGAGTTGAATATTGCCGTTCTCCATGAAAATTACCCGATCGGAGATCGACATGGCAAAGTCCATTTCGTGGGTCACGATCAGCATGGTCATGCCTTCCTTCGCCAGGTCGCGGATTACGTTGAGCACGTCGTTGACCAGTTCCGGGTCGAGGGCCGAGGTCGGCTCGTCGAACAGCATGATCTGCGGTTCCATCGCCAGGGCCCGGGCGATCGCCACCCGTTGTTGCTGCCCGCCGGAGAGCTGGTGCGGGTACTTGTGGGCATGGGCCAGCAGGCCGACCTTGTCCAGCAGCGCATAGGCACGATGTTCACTCAGATCGCCCGGTTGGCCGTGGTAACGCGGCGCCAGGGTGACGTTGTCGAGAATGGTGCGGTGCGGGAACAGGTTGAAGTTCTGGAACACCATGCCGATGTGCCGCACGCCTTTGCGCAGGCGGGCGCTGTTGGGTTTGTCCGAGGCCTCGATGAACTTTTCGCCGAACAACTGGATGTCGCCGGTATCGATGCTTTCCAGGCCGTTGACCGTGCGGATCAGCGAAGTCTTGCCGGAGCCGGATGGCCCGATGATCGAGACCACCTGGCCGTAATCGACATTCAGGTCGATGCCCAGCAGCACCTTGTGCGTGCCATAGCTCTTCTGGATGTTGTTCAGTTGCAGGATCGGCGTGGTGTTGTTGCCGGCGGCCTTGCGCGCAGTGTCGGGCAAGGCTTCGGCGCTGGCCTTGAACCTGGCGATGGTGGCCTCGTCGAGGGTGTGTGGCTTGCGGAAGTTCAGGTCCAGGTAGCGCTCCAGGCGCTGCAGGAAGTAGCCGAACACGGTGACGATCAACACGTAGTAGACGCCGACCGCCGCCAGGGTTTCCATGACCAGGAAGTTGGTGGCGTAGAGGCGTTGGCCGACCGTGAGGATTTCGGTCAGGGAGATGACGGAGACCAGCGACGTCAGCTTGACCACGGTGATGTATTCATTGATCAGCGTGGGCAGCGAAATACGGAAAGCCTGGGGAATCACGATCAGGCGCTGCATGCCGAACAGGCCGACACCCAGCGCGCGTCCGGCTTCCTTTTGGCCCTTGGCCACGGAAATCAGGCCGCCACGATGGATCTCCGCCATGTACGCCGCTTCAGTGACCACCAGGGCCAGCAGGCCTGAGTAGAAAGGGTTGGACAGAATCGGTCCGCTGCCGGGAAACAATTGCGGCAGGTTGTAGACGAACACCACCAGCACCAGCAACGGGATGCTGCGGAAGAACCAGATGTAGACCGCCGCGGGAATGCGCAGCAAGGGCGACTGGGACAGTTTGGCCGAGGCCAGGACAAACCCCAGCAGCATGCCGATGAACCAGGCCAGGGCGCTGAGCTGGATCACCGTGACGCAGGCATTCCAGAAGTCCGGCAGGGAGAACAGGGAGAAGAAATACGACCAATCGAATTGCATGGGGCACCTCGATCTGCCGCCCCCGTGCAGGAGCGGCAGATAACCAGACTACAAGGACAGGTTCTTAGTTGGCGGTCGGCTCTTCCAGGCCATATTTCTTGAGGATTGCGGCATATTCTCCGCTCTTTTTCGTCTCCTCGAAGGCCTTTTGCACGGCCTGGTAGGTTTCGTCGTTGCCTTTCTTGACGAAGATGCCCAGGGTCTGCTGATAGATCGGATGCTCGGTGGTGATCACGACCCGGCCGTTGGTCTTTTCCGCGATCATTTTGGCGGCGCCGGCGATTTCGACCTGGGCCTGGATGTTCTTGGACAGCAGGGCCTGGGTCACTTCGGGGGCCGAAGGGTACTCGCTGACGGTGATCGCGCCTTTGTTGTTCGGCACGCAGTATTCGTCGGACAGCTTCCTGAATTCCTTGACCCAGGTGGTGCCCTGTTCCAGGCCCAGCTTCAGGCCGCACAGGTCTTCAGGTTTCTTCGCGTTGATCTCGCTGCCCTTGGGCACCATGACCGCGGCGCCGGTGTTGGCATAGGCGATGGTCTGGGCCTGGGTCTGGCGCTCCGGCGTGATGTACATGCCGGAAATGATCGCATCGTACTTGCCGGAGTTCAGGCCCAGGATCAGGCTCGGGAACTTGGTGTCGACGAACTCCACCTTGGCGTTCATGTGTTTGGCCAGCACCGTTGCCAGCTCGGGGTCGGAACCCACCACATTCTTGTCCTTGTCATAGGACTCGAAAGGCGGGTAGGTGATTTCCATGCCGACCTTGAACGTGTCACCGGCGGCCATGCTCATCGAGGCGCCGAACATGCCGGCTGCCAATACAGCCAGGCTCAAAAGGTTTTTCTTATTGTTTTTCATTTTACTGACTCCGGCGTAGGTAGGG
Organism: Pseudomonas sp. P5_109; assembly: GCF_034009455.1. Taxonomy (NCBI): domain Bacteria; kingdom Pseudomonadati; phylum Pseudomonadota; class Gammaproteobacteria; order Pseudomonadales; family Pseudomonadaceae; genus Pseudomonas; species Pseudomonas sp. P5_109. The sequence goes on along the minus strand of NZ_CP125380.1, from coordinate 4,033,041 downwards.
GTTTAACTGAAAACTTCAATCAGGACGGTTGCGCCTGATTTTTCAAATGTCCGAAACTGGCGGGCTTACGTGCCTTGCCTGGCAGTTGAACGTCCCCGTTGGCCACCCTCTGGCGCAGATACTGATAGGTCTGCAGCGCCTGGCCATACATGTGTTCGCCGATCGTGATTTCTTCGTAGTCGTTGCCTGCCTGGGCGAAGCCGGGCAGCGGTTTGATCTGGGTGTGATAGTCGCAGGCATAAAACAGCGGAAAGGAATATCGCTCCTCCTTCACGCTGCGCACCCGGTGCGCCGTGGCCACGAATGCGCCTGCGGTCATCACTTCCAGCATGTCGCCGATGTTGACCACAAAGGCATCGGCAATCGGTGGTGCATCGATCCATTGGCCGAGATTGTTCATCACCTCAAGGCCCGGTTTGTCGGCCAGGAGGATGGTGAAGCACTCGTAATCAGTATGGGCGCCAAGTCCCGGTGCGTCATGGGCCGCACCGTCGAACGGGTAGTGGATCAGGCGCAATTTGGACGGCGGCCGGGTGACCAGGCTGTCAAAGTAGTTTTCTTCCAGGCCCAGGGTCAGGGCGAAGCCGCCGAACAGGCGCCGGCCCAGGGCGAAGATCGCTTCGTAGTAGGCCTGTACCGATGCCTTGAAACCTGCCAGCTGCGGCCAGTCGTTGGGCCCCAGCAATGGCGTGTTGGCCAGCACCAGCGGGTCATCGGCCGGGACTTCGAAGCCGACGTCGAAGGCTTCCTTGTGGTCCGGCTTGCCCTTGGAATAGACCTCTTCGCCTTCGGGCACAAAGCCCTTGTGGGTTTGCGAGGTGCCGATGTAGTGGCGCATCTTCTCGTCCAGGGGCTGGTCGAAGAAGTCTTTGGCCGCCTTGCGCAGGTTGGCGATCAGTTGCGGGTCGATGCCGTGATCGGTGATGTAGAGGAACCCGACGTCGCTGGCGGCGCGCCCCAATTGTTCGGCCACGGCCAGGCGGTGTTCCAGTTCAAAGCTGAACAGGCCGGCGATGTTGACCACCGGGATGCTGTTGAAGTTGGCTTTTTGTGTGTCAGTACTGGCGCTGTTGTTTTTATTGTCAGGCATGACGCATCGGCTCCCTAAGGATGGCTTGAGTGGTGGAATCGCTCGAAATGTTCGCGTTCGGTCTGGCCCATCCACATGTTCAACGACCACAGGTCGGCGACCGGGACATTGGTGAAGGGCAGGTGATGCAGGTAGCCGTCGGCACCGAATTCCGGGGTCAGGGTGCTGACCTGGTAACCGCGGGCCTGCTGCGAGCGCCAGATGCTTTCCCAGTGCTGCTGATGGAAGGCCAGTTCCCTGGCATATTCGGGCGCGGCAGGGTGCGGAACCTGCGGCCCCTGGTCGTAACCGACCCGGGCCTGGATGTGGTGGACCCGCTCGACGAAAGCGCTGAGGTCATCGACCGGGTCGTTCAACAGACGCTCGCAGGTCACCACCCAATGGCTGATGTCACTGGTGAACAACAGATCAGGCAGTTGCCGGATCAGCTCCAGGGTCACCCAGGGGTTGAACAGCGAACGCGAGCGGTGAGTTTCGAAACTGCAGACCTGGCCGTGCTTGCGCGCCAGATCCAGCGCCTGGCCAAAAAACTCCACTTGTTGCGGCAAGGACCAACGGTCGTTACCCGCCAGCACGTTGACGAAACGCGGGGAGAGATCAGCGGCCAAGGCGAGTTTGTGGTCGAGGTCAACGAGGTGCACGGCAGGCGTTGCCGACTGTTCCGGCAGCACGTCGTACGCGGTGAAGACAGTGCTGATATAGCCCACGCGGTTGGCCTTCAGAAAGGCAGCAAACTCGGCCCGTTCACGGGCGTCCAGTGGCAGGCGTGCTTCCATGCCGTCAAAGCCCGCTTGCAGCAACTCTTCGAGTGCCTGAGCCTTGCTGGCGGTGTAACCCCACAGCGTGCGAAAAATTTCCAGCTTCATCGGTGATCCTCAAAAATCCCAGGGCCTACTGCAAAAGCACTTCGACGGCACCCGCCGATCAAATGGCTGGTTCGCTGTGGAGCCGATGTTAGGCACAGGCCGTGCGGTGAAAGAATCCGAAAGTTCAAATGAATACTTCAGACTTTCGTCAACAAATAGCTGGCTACTTATCGCGCTTGCAAGGAGGGATTTTGTGGGCGAATACGTGTCTACGTTGGGTGTTAGCGAGGAATGATGGTGTTGCGACATCATTTTGAAGACTGCCAAGCGACAGCTCTCAAAACAATCTACCTGGGGTGGCCCTCACGCCAGGATGTAAAACGCAGCGCCAGGCAAACTCACGGTTCGCAAACCGTCACGACTATTTTCCGAAGGGGCGATCAGGCTGTAGCAGGTTTGCTACAGCCCTCACCAGATCATCTTTAGACCAGGGCTTAGCCAGGTACGTCGTTGAGTAGGGCACTATTGAGGCCTCCAGCACGGAACCGGAGGTGAGAATCGAAGCGGTAGCGGGCCATTTCTCCTTCACCATCCTTATGAATTCCGCTCCTTGGAGTTGACCTCGCAAGGCTTGATCCGTGATCACCAGCAGGCAACCGTCCGGCATGCACCGCAGGTAGGTCAAGGCGTCATCGGCAGTGTCGAAGTCCAGGGTAAGGAGACCGATCTCGTTCAGGATATCGACGATCAACTTGCGAATTGCCGGGTCGTCCTCAACAACGACCGCCCATTCCATTACCAGCGAGAGCTTTCCCCGTTCTCTGTGCACGCATGGCTCCTTAATCGGCGAATTCCGAAGTAGGCGAGATAACGTGTCAGTGTAGGTGCTTTCAACGGGGTATTACGGATCCAATCTGCTGAAAAAAATGCGTTATATTGAGAAGGACTCTTAAAGTTTGGGGCCTAAAAAAGTTCTTCACGCATTTCCGGGAAACTGTAGGAGCCGGCTTGCCGGCGATGGACTCAAGTGCGCCGCGTTTATCCAGGTTATACGCGTTATCGTTAACGACCATCGCTGGCAAGCCAGCTCCTACAAGGGACCGCGTCCGAGTCGACAATGAGGGTTCCTCCAAGCCAGTGAAAGCCCCCAAAAAAAGCTGTGCCAGCAATGCGGCGTCGCCAAAGCGGCTGGAACACTTCCCCCCAATCCCTGTTTTTTGTCAATTGTCCGCGGACAATGCTGGGGTACGAGGCGGGATCATGCGCTTCGTTCCAGTCGACTCAAAACAGACGTTCATCGCCGCATCACTCAGGAAAATGCAGCTTCTACAAATGCCTCTAGCGCCTTGTCTTCCAGGATTTCGATAGAGAAGTGCCCGAAGCGCTTGGGCAACCAGATAATGCGTGTCCCGGACGGGGATTGCAGGTTCGCGCGGGCCAATGGCTTTCCGTTTTCGTCTTCTGGCTGAACACCGGCGACCATCAGTTCGTCGTAGGCCTTCTCGATATCCGGCGTCGAATAGCAGTGGCGATAAATCATCCCTTCTCCCGAGGAGTCTAATAGCTCCCTCAGGTTCCCCGCCAATGGCTGTACCAACATGAAACGCTCTTGACCGATCAGCGCAATCGCGTAGCGCACGTGCAGACCACCTCGTTCCCAGACGAGCGTTTTGGAGATCCTGGCATTGAGTATCTGTGCGTAGTAAGCACAGGCTTCTTCGAGATTATTGACCAGTACATCGACGTGACTGAACTTCAGATCCATTGCAGCCCTCCTGTTGAACCGACGTCCATGTTAAGCCCGACACGCCCAGAATTCGATGGATTCCATGAAGCAATATTCAGATCGACCGCTGATTCACACGCTGAGTCAGTTCCTCTGCGGACTCTTTTCGTTCCGAGTAGCGGTCAACCAGGTCGGGGCGATCCCGCAGCAGCAGGGTAAATTTCACCAGTTCCTCCATGACGTCTACCACCCGGTCGTACAGCGACGAGGGCTTCATGCGATTGGCCTCGTCGAACTCCAGAAAAGCCTTTGGCACGGAGGATTGATTGGGGATGGTGAACATGCGCATCCAGCGCCCCAACACACGAAGTTGATTCACCACATTGAAGGACTGGGAACCGCCGCAGACTTGCATGACCGCGAGGGTTTTTCCCTGGGTTGGGCGAACGGCGCCCAACGCCAACGGCACCCAGTCGATTTGCGCCTTGAACACCGCCGACATGGAGCCGTGGCGCTCTGGCGAGCACCAGACCTGTCCTTCAGACCACTGCATCAGTTCGAGCAGTTCCTGGACTTTCGGGTGGTCGGAGGGCGCGTCGTCCGGTAGCGGCAGGCCGGATGGATTGAAGATCCGCGTCTCGGCGCCGAAGTGTTCGAGCAACCGGGCTGCTTCCTCGACCAGCAGGCGACTGAACGACCGCGCACGAGTCGAACCGTATAACAACAGGATGCGCGGTTTGTGCTGGTCGTCGCGCCCGTTGGCGATGGGCTGGGTCAGTGATGTGTCGAGATTGGGCAGGGGGTGGGTCATGGGGGCTCCGGTCAAAGCGTGCCGATGCGGTCGAGTTCGTGCTTCAGCGCATCGCGGTCAAGTTGTGTAAAAGGCAGGTCGAGCAATGCCCGGCAGCGCGTTTCGATGCGCGCCAGGGTTGAGTGGAACGCCGCCGCTACCGTTGCTTCATCGCCCTTGATGTCCGATGGGTCTTCCAGGCCCCAATGGGCTTTGAGTGCCGGCCCGAAGTACACCGGGCACGCCTCGCCGGCGGCCTTGTCGCAGACCGTGATGACGATGTCCGGCGGGTTGGCTTCGAACGCCTCGTTGCCTTTGCTGCTCAAGCCGTCGATGGCAATGCCGGCTTCCTGCAAGGTGCTCAGGCTGCGGGGCAGCACTTGTCCCTTGGGGAAGCTGCCGGCACTGATTGCCTGAAAACCTTCGGGGGCGAGATGGTTGAACATGGCTTCGGACAGGATGCTGCGGCAGCTATTGGCGGTACACATAAACAGAACGCGCATGATGACTCCTCTTGGCGGACGCACAGGGCTAGACGCTCAGGCGCATGGCCAGGGCGGACAAGGTGATGAGCAGAATCGGCAGGGTCAGCACCACGCCGACCTTGCAGTAGTAACCCCAGGTAATGCGGATGCCCTTGCGCTCCAGCACATGCAGCCAGAGCAGGGTGGCCAGGCTGCCGATGGGGGTGATCTTGGGGCCCAGGTCGGAACCGATGACATTGGCGTAGATCATGGCTTCACGTACTACACCGGTGGCATCACTGGCTTGAATCGACAGCGCTCCCACCAACACCGTGGGCATGTTGTTCATGCCCGATGACAGCAAGGCCGTGAGCAGGCCAGTGCCCAACGCAGCGCCCCAGATGCCGAACTCGGCCATGCGGTTCAGTGCCATGGTCATGTAGGTAGTCAGCCCGGCATTTTTCAGCCCGTACACCACCAGGTACATGCCCAGCGAAAAGATCACCACCTGCCAGGGCGCTTCACGCAGCACCCGTCGCGTCGAGATCACATGCCCGCGCGCCGCCACGGCGAACAGCAGCGCGGCACAGACCGCTGCGATGGCGCTGACGGGAATGCCCAGGGGCTCCAGGGCAAACAGCCCGATCAACAACAGGGCCAGGACGATCCAGCCGACACGGAAGGTCAGGGGATCACGCACGGCGCGTCGCGGATCCATCACGTCATCGAGGGAGTAGTGCCTGGGAATGTCCCGGCGGAAAAACCGGTACAGCACCACGAGCGTGGTCGCCACGGCCACGAAGTTGACCGGCACCATGATGGCGGCGTATTCGCTGAAGCCCAGGTCGAAGTAGTCCGCCGAAACGATGTTGACGAGGTTGGACACCACCAGGGGCAGGCTCGCCGTGTCGGCGATAAAGCCGGCCGCCATGACGAACGCCAGGGTAGAGGCTGGCGAAAAACGCAGGGCGAGCAGTATTGAAACAACGATGGGGGTCAGGATCAGGGCGGCGCCGTCATTGGCAAACAATGCGGATACGCCGGCCCCCAGCAGTATCGTGAAGACGAACAGACGGCGCCCGTCACCCTTGGCCCAGCGCGCCACATGCAAGGCGGCCCACTGGAAGAACCCGGCCTCGTCGAGCAACAGGCTGATGATGATCAGCGAGATGAACGTCGCCGTGGCGTTCCAGACAATGGCCCACACCAGCGGAATATCGTGCAGCGTCACGACGCCTGCCAGCAGGGCGAGGACGGCGCCCAGGGAGGCGCTCCAGCCGACGCCCAGACCCTTGGGTTGCCAGATGACCAGCACCATGGTGAGCAGGAAAATGGAAAATGCAGTAAGCATGCGCAGTCTCGACGGTTGAAGGGTCAGCAGCAGGGGGAGGTGTTGAGCGGACGGTCGCCCATCACGGCAAGGCGAGTGCTGTTTTGCGCAAGCCAGTCGGCGTTCGCCAGCAAGGTTGTCTCCAGAACGTCGCGAACCCACGCGGGTAGATCGGGGTTGAGCCGGTAATACACCCACTGCCCCTGGCGGCGGTCGAGAAGCAGGCCGCAGCCGCGAAGCTGGGCAAGATGGCGGGAAATCTTCGGCTGACTGTCGTCCAGGGCGCAGACCAGCTCACACACGCACAACTCGCCTTCCCGAGTGATGAGCAGGGTGGCCCGGGCGCGGGTTTCGTCGGACAGACATTTGAATACGGCGGCAGGATTGAGCATTGGCTTGGCTCGATACATATGGTTATCCGAATATACGATTTTCCATATGTATTGCGCAAGCCACTCGGTCTAGAGAAAGGGAAGGCTCGTCCTGGCCAAATTGCATGAGATAGACTCGAGCCAATACGGCACAAGACCCAGGAGAGGTGATGAATGGAATCATTTAGCGTACGTGAGCTGAAAATGACTGACGCTCAAGCATTGCTCGCTTTCGAAATCCAGAACCGTGAATGGTTCGAATCCCATATCGATGCGCGCGAGCCTGGTTTTTACTCGTTGCAGGGTGTCGCCGATCATATCGAAAGCTATTTGTCCGGATTTGCCGTCGGCGCCTGGCACCCGTTTGTCATCGAGGATTCCAGCCAGAGAATCGTCGGTCGAGCCAATCTGAAAAGCATCGACCCGTCGACGGGGTCAGCGCAAGTCGGCTATCGGATTGATCAGCACGCGTGCGGGCAGGGGCTGGCCACACTGGCGTTGAGGCATCTGATAGAGCAAGCCAGGACGCGCTGGGGGCTTACGCAACTGGTTGCCTTTGCCTACAAGGAAAACCTGGGCTCAAGAAAGGTCCTTGATCGCTGCGGATTCCAACTGCAACAACCCTCCTGCAATGAAAGCACGGGGAACGAAGACCGGTTCGTCCTGTTGATCTAGATAAGATCGCCCTGGCGATTGCGAGCGTCGGCAGCAGGGCGATGACGTCCGGTCACTCCTGCTGCGCTTGATCTTCAGGCACCTCTTTCCAGCTGTCATCCGGATCAAAGCGCTTCATCGCTATCGCCAGTTTTTCACCACCGGGTCCCAGGTCTTTCTCGAACACCTGGCCTTCATGGCTGATCATGAAACTCATCACCCCGGTGTCGTTGTATTTCGCCGGCCAGGCGATCAACGCAAAGCCCCGGCTCATCTTGTCACCGATGAGGTAGCTGTAGGCGCCACCTGGTGCCGAAGGGCCCTGGCCATGCAGGATGCGGAAGCGGTAGCCATGCCACTCTTCGTCGGCAATGGCTTTGCCGAATGAAGGCCCCAACGGGCTGATCTGGTCGCTGTCGTCTTCCGCCCAGTAGAGTCCGTCGTGCTTGCCGGGGCTGCTGACGATTTTCTGCGCATACTCGAGTGCGCCGTCACCGTCGCGATCGACTGACGCGTAGTCCATCTGGGCGTCGTGATAGGCCAGCACCGATTGCACGGCAGCCAGTTCATTGCGGCCGATTTGACGGGCACGGATCTCGGCACTGCCGGCCTTCATGTCGAAGCGCCAACCGCTGGCGTCTTTTGTCATGGGGATCGGTAGTGTCCAGTTGTTGCTGCCGACTGCCAGGATTGCCTTGCGTTCGCTGGGGTTTTCAATGTGATGTTGCTCGCGGTATTGCTGCAAAAACGCATCCACGTCTTCGCGCTGCACACCTTCACGGGGAATGTAGCTGTGCCAGTCGCTGCCCAGCAACTCGGTCAGGCGGGCCTGGTCGGAGTGTTCCGTGCCCAGTGCTTCGACGAAGGCTTCTGCGGCTTTTTCTGGCGTTGGGAAAGCCTGCTGCGCCGTCGCCATGCACGACCACAACAGGCCGGCAGCTATCGCAAGGACATGTGGGAGCAAGCCCGTCAGTCCGTTCACTCGAGGATGGTTGTTCAACGGCGGCCCCCCCTTTGACGCGCTGGTGGATTGGACGGCCGGCTGATCTGGTGACCGGCCGATCGCGAGGCACTGGGGCGTTGGGCGGATGCCTGGCTGGCCCGGCCACGATTGGCCTGGAGATTGGCCTGGGACGGTGAACGTGCGCCGGCGAAGGCATTGTTGCGGGCACTGCCGGCACTGGCGGCCGGTCGTTTGTTCGCCGTTTGACGTGTCTGCGCCTGGCCCTCCCTGCGCTGATTCAGCTGAGCGCCCTGGTTGCGGGACTGCAGATTGCCTTCAGAAGCTTGTCTACGGGGTTGCTGGTTTTCCCGGGTGTTTCTGGCCGTACCCTGGCCCCTGTCAGCCGCCTTGGGTCTGTCTGCACCGGCCTGCATCCGATTACCGCCCGCCGTTCCGGACTGGAGTTTGCGCGTTTGATCGCGGGCTTCGAGGTTGCTGGTGGCAGGTCGTTCGATCCCGTGCCGGTCCATCGAACTGCGGGCGTTTTCCCGTGCCTGGGCGCGCTGGGCGTTGTCCCCGCGATAGGCTTGACGCTGATTGGCGCCGTTGAGTTGGCGGCCGTACTGTGCGCGGCTCGCGTTGTCTCGATAGGGAACGCCATTGCGGTGCACCGGGTTGTGCTGCCATTTGTTGTTGCTGATCCGGTTGTTGGCGTTGATGTTGTTGTAGCGATTGACGTCGATGTCGACGTCGTTATTGCCCCAGTCACATTCACCCCACAACGATCCAACGATCGCCACGCCGGCGCCAAACGCGAGCCCGGCCATCAGCGCCTGACCAGGGTAATAGGCCGGTGGCGGTGGATAGTACGCGGGCGGCGATGCCGGGTAGGGCCAGGTGCCGTAGGTGGTCGTCGGGTTATAGGTGGGTACGTACACCACCTGCGGATCGGCAGGCTGGATGATGATGGTGGAGTTGCTGGCAGGTGCCGGAGCCGGTTCAGGGGCTGGAGCCGGTGCCTGGGTTGTGGCCGCGGGGGCGGGTGCCGGCGCGGGCGCCGCGACATTCTGGATCGTCACGTTCTGATACTGGTTGCTCTGCAGATTGCCGGCTGCCTGCGCCTGGCGACGCAAGCGCTGCGCGCTTTCCATGACATCGTCGGGCTGCGCCAGGAAGGCATCACCCAGGCGTTGGACCCAGACGGGGTCCTGCCCCAGCAGTGCCAGAGCCTGGGGGAAGGCCACCAGAGCCTGCACGCTCGGATCCCAAGGCTGGTTCGCCACCTGTTTGACCGCATCGTCACCCTTGGCGTCCGGGTGAGCTTTGGACCAATTGACCGCCTCGCCGACTTCCCCGGGGTAGGTGGTGGCCATCAGTACCTGTGCAAACAGCGGGTCCGGGTAAAGCGCAATGGGCGCCAGCATTTGATCCAGCTGTTCCTGGGTAAACACCGGATCTTTGGCAGGCGCGGTGGCGGGCGCTGTATCGGCAGCGGGTGCCGGTGCGGCGGCGGGTGCATCCGCCGCCAGTGCCAGGCAGGCAGATCCACTCAGAAACAGTACGGCTGACAACGCGTAAAGAAATGGAATGCGCATTGCACCCCCTATGTGGTCAGGCAGGCTTGAAATGAGTGAGTCAATACACGGATGGTCAGAGCTGACTATGCAAGCCACAAAGCTCAGCTTCGTTACAGCTTCCTAATGGTAGCAGTTCATTTGAACAATCAAGGTTGCCTTGAAAATAGCGTCACGCCGATCACTGGGCGCTGGCATCGCTTTCGTGTTCTTCGGCAAATGCCATGAACACCTCCAGGTCCAGCACATCCAGTTTGATCTGGGCGATGAACGCCGAGAAGGCCAGATTGGCCGCCAGCAGGCGCAGATCGGAGGCCCAGGCTGGAAGGTAGGTTGGCCCCTTGAGCCAGCCGGACTCGAACAGCGGCGCCAGGCGCACGGTGTCCCCCAGGCTGAGGCGCCCGGCAAACAGATGCCCCACCAGTTCCGGTCGGTTATCGCGGATTGCAATGCGCAGCAGGGTATGGACGCCGAGCAGCCCGGTCAGGTAGGCAGCGTCCTTGGTAAACGCCGAACCACCCCGCAGGTCGGCGCCGCGAAACACCCGTTGGGTTGAGCGAAAGGACTCCTCTTGCGACTGCCCGGCCGCCAGGAAACCTTCGAACACCTGGATAAAGTCGGCACCCTCCAGCGCCTGCTGGACGGCCAGTACGCGCAGGGCCAGGCGCCGCAGGCGGTTGATGTCCATGCTGCCGGTGAACAGTTCGGCCAGGGTGGCAATGCCCTCCTGGGTCTGGGTGGTGCGGGGTGCTCCCAGGCCTAGGCTTGTGAGGTTCGGTTGCCGCGCGCCGTTTTGTGCGGTAGCGACATGCACGAAGGCTTCGTGTTGCAGCAGTTGGTTCTTGTCCAGCTCCGAGAACAGGGCGCTGGCCCGCAGCCGGATGCGGCTCGATCCGGCGATGGCCTTGGCGGCCAGGTTCGGATCGAGCACGACGGTGATCTGGCCGACGCCGAAGAAACGGTCCAGTTCCGGCTGAATCCAGGCGGCGAACGCCTTGGCCGGAATCTCGGCCGGGCTCGGTGGAATGCGCGCACCGCCGAGCAGGGCGTCGGTGGTCTTGAGGAAGAAACGGGCGGCGTCGAGCATGCTCAGTTGCAAGCGCGTGTAGTAGAAGTCCGGGCGCCGGTACAGCGCGGACGAATAGTGTGTAAAGGCAGGCGTGCCAATGGCCCCCAGCATGTGCCCGGCGGTGGCATAGCTACGGGCGGTCATGGCGAGGAAGTTCCCGGCAGGATGGCCCACATCGCAACGGCTGATAAAGGTTTCCAGGGCGGCGATGTCGACGCTGTGGTCGCGGGGCAGCAACTCGACCTTGGGTAACTGCGCACGTCCGCCGCGCCATTTTTCCAGGAAGTCTTCCTCGACTCCATCGGGCCAGGACAGGGCATCGAGCACGCGGATCTTGCGGGTCAGGCCGGGCAGGGCGGCATCGAGTTCGGACAGGGCGGCGGCGCTCATGGATATCTTCCTGAGGGACGAAGTGGCGTTACAAAAGCTTAGTCGTCGCGCGCGTTACGTGTTGATCCGGGATTACTCCATGACCGCTGCCGGCTCTTCATGTGCCTGGGCTTTTGGAGTCTTGATAATCAGCAACAACGGCATCACCGCCAGCGACAACAGCATCAGCAACTTGAAGTCGTCCACGTAGGCGACCCAGCTGGCTTGCACGTTGACCATTGCGTCCAGGGCGGCGCGGCCGGAGGCGGCCATCGGGTCCAGGTAATTCTTGATCGCACCAGCGTCGAAGGCGCGGTTGAAGGGCGTGACGTAGGCCCCGATCTGCTCGTGGTTGGCCTGGATGTTCTGGGTCAGCAGCACGGTGACGATGGAGATGCCGACGCTGGAACCGACATTGCGCGACAGGCTGTAAAGCCCGGTGCCTTCGGCGCGCAAGGCAGCGGGCAGGGTCGCGAAGGCCACCGTGGTCAGTGGCACAAACAGCATGCCCAGGCTGGTGCCCTGGATGAAGCCGACCCAGATGACGGTTTGCATCGACACGTCAGGTGTCCAGCCGGTCATCAGCCCCATCGACAGCGCCGACAAGCCCAGGCCCGTCAGCAATAACAGGCGGGTATCGACTTTGCCCAACAGTCGACCGGCGAGGAACATGGTCAGCATCGTGCCCAGGCCTCGCGGGCCCATGACCATGCCGGCGGTCAGCACCGGATAGCCCATCAGGGTTTGCAGGTAAGGGGTCATCAGCGCCAGTGAGGCCAGGTAGGTGATGCCGACGATAAAAATAAATACGACGCTGATGGAAAAGTTACGGTCCTTGAACAGCTTCGGGCTGATAAAGGGCGTGTCGGTGGTGAAGGTGTGGACCACAAACACATACAGGGCGACAGCGGCCACTATCGCTTCGACGAGGATTTCCCCGGAAGCGAACCAGCCCAGCTGCTCACCCCGGTCGAGGAACAGTTGCAGGGCCATGATCGCCACGCTCAGCGAACCGAAGCCGAGCCAGTCCAGGCGGGTCGAGGTGTCGGTGGGGGTTTCGCTGACGTAATAGACGATCCCGGCCAGTGCCAGTAAACCGATGGGCAAATTGATGAAGAACACCCAGCGCCAGCTGAAATTATCGGTCAGCCAGCCACCGAGCATCGGCCCCAGCACCGGGCCGACCATGACCGACACGCCGAACAGCGCCATGGCCGAACCGCGTTCCTTGAGGCTGTAGATGTCCAGCAGAATGCCCTGGGACAGCGGCACCAGCGCCGCGCCCGCCAGGCCCTGCAGCAGGCGGGCGAGGATGATTTCTTCCAGCGACTGCGCCAGGCCGCAAAGGATCGACGAGACCACGAAGCCGACTATCGCCCACAGCAGCACGCGTTTGCGCCCGAAGCGCCGGGCCAGGAAGGCCGACGGCGGCGTCATGATTGCCGCAGCGACGATGTAGGAGGTCAGCACCCAGTTGATCTGGTCCGAACTGGCCGAGATGCTGCCTTGCATGTAGGGCAGGGCGACGTTGGCGATGGTGGTGTCGAGCGCTTGCATGATCACCGCCAGCACGACGCAAGCGGTGATCATCCCGCGATGGGCCACCGCTTCGCTCGGTGCATCGCTACTCATGGGGGGCGGCCTTGCTCGCCAGCAGCCCCGAGAACAGATGCGGCAGGCCCCGCGCCGAGCCGGTATCGATTTCTGCCTGTACACTCATGCCGGTGCGCAGCGGCGGTTTTTCCCCGGCATCATCGATGCTGATGCGCACCGGAATCCGTTGCACGACCTTGACCCAATTGCCCGTGGTGTTTTGCGCGGGCAGCAACGAGAAGCTTGCACCCGACGCCGGGCTGATGCTGTCGACGGTGCCGTGCCACTGCACGCCGGGATAGCTATCGACACTGATCTCGACGGACTGACCGGGCTTCATGTGGGTCAGTTCGGTTTCCTTGGGGGAGGCGGCGACCCACAGGTGATCGGCCGACACCAGGCTGATGCCCGATTGTGGCGGTTGCAGGTAGGAGCCGACCTGCAGTGAATCAACGTTGGTCACGATACCGTCGAACGAAGCCCTGACCACCGAGTTGTTGAGGTTGCGTTGCGCTTCGTCGACGGCAGCCTGGGCGATCAGATACGTGGACTGTTGTTCGACGGGGGTGTCGATGTTCCCGCCCAATTGCGCCAGCACCATTTGGGCGGTGGCCCTGGCCACGGTGATTTTTTGCCGGGTACTGTCCAGCGCGTGCTTGGCATCGTCGTAATTGGTTCTGGACACTGCCGAGACGCTGAGCAGGGTTTGCTGGCGCTGGAAGCTGGCCTGGTAGTACGCGAGGTCGATCTGTGCCTGATCGATTTCGGCCTGCGCCTGCTTGTAATTGGCCTGCAGGTTGAGGATCTGGTTACGCACGTTGCTCAGTTGCGCCCTGGCACTGGCCAGCGCGATCTCAAAGGGCTCCGTCTTCAGGGTGAACAGGACCTGGCCCTTGACCACCCGCTGGTTGTCTTTGACATCGACCGAGGCGACCAGGCCCGAGACATCGGTGGAGACGCCGACACGATCGGCCTGTACGTAGGCATTGTCGGTGGAAATGATCTGCCCGCCGGTGACATACAAATAGCCGCCGACTACCAGCGCGATGGGTAGCAAGGCAAAGAGCGTGGTACGCACGAGTTGCCGTCTCTCAATCATGACGATGCTCCTGTTCTTCGATGGGGAGACTGCAGGCTTCGATCAGGTTGGACCTCATGCGCTTCATCATCTGCAGCAGCAGTTGTTCCTCCTCGGCCGAGAATCCGCGCGTGGCTTCCTGGCGGGTCGTGCGGCCCATGTCACGCATCAGTTCCAGCAGCGGATGGGCCTGCTCCGTCAGAAACAGCAGGGACAGGCGTCGATCCGTGGGATGACTACGGCGCTCGACCAATCCGCGTTCGGCCATTTTGTCCAGCAGGCGCACGAGGGTGATCGATTCCAGTTCCAACAGATCCGCGAGGCCTTTTTGATGGATGCCCTCGTTGGTCGACAACATGGCCAGCACTTGCCACTGCGAGCGAGTGAGGCCGACATGCCGCGCGCGTTGCTCGAACCGCTTGCGCATCAGCCGGGCGCTGTCATGCAGGGCAAAACCAAGGGTCAATGGGTCGGTCATGGTGATATCTGCTGCTGGAGAGTTAGCTCATCATAGTTGAGCTTGTAATTAGTCAGCTATCTATATTTGCGGAATAATTCAGATGAATCGATTCTCTAGATGGGGGCCCACCGCCATCGCTGGCAAGCCAGCTCCTACAAGGGACCGCGTCATGGTCGAAATGATGTGAGCGCCAAACTGTAGGAGCCGGCTTGCTGGCGATGGACTCAAGGGCGCCGCGTTTATCCAGTCCACACGCGTCATCGTTAACGACCATCGCTGGCAAGCCAGCTCCTACAAAGTGGATTGCGGCCAGGCACAAATCCCGGGAACGTCCAATAAACCTGTGGGAGCGGGCTTGCTCGCGAAGAGGCCGGCACAGCCAACATCTCCATTGCCTGACACACCGCCATCGCTGGCAAGCCAGCTCCTACAAGGGACCGCGTCATGGTCGAAATGATGTGAGCGCCAAACTGTAGGAGCCGGCTTGCTGGCGATGGACTCAAGGGCGCCGCGTTTATCCAGTCCACACGCGTCATCGTTAACGACCATCGCTGGCAAGCCAGCTCCTACAAAGTGGATTGCAGCCAGGCACAGATCCCGGGAGCGCCCAATAAACCGGTGGGAGCGGGCTTGCTCGCGAAAAGGCCGGCACAGCCAACATTCAATCCGGCCTCAGAGCAGGCTCCACGACACCCCGACGTACATCGCCATGCCCTCGCCGGGCGTGGATCGTGCGGCGTCCAGCCCTTTGTCGTCGTAGCCCGGCGTGACCGTGGCGGCATAGTGCTTGTCGGTCAGGTTGCGCAGGTCCAGCCAGGTCTGCCAGTCACCCTTGGGTGCGTTGTAGCCCAGTGTCGCGCCGAATATGGCGTAAGGATCGGCGTAGTAGCTGTTGGCGTAATCGACCGCCACTTTCGACACCCATTGCGTGTTGAACGCGGCGAAAAACCCCTGGGGCCAGTCGTAGCGCAGTTCGCCCTGGTAATAGTGCATCGGCAGGCCGGGCAGGCGGTTGTCGCCGAAGCGGTCATCGTCGCGGTAGTGGAAGTCACTGAAGGTGTAGCTCTGGCGCAGGCTCAACTGGCCGCCATCGCCCGGCGACCAAAGGGGACTCAGCAGGCTGGCTTCCACGCCCTGGTGCACGGTGGGGCTGGCGTTGAGTTCGTAGGGCGTGGTGGCGTTGGCATCCGGCAACACCGAAAGCAGTTCGTGGTGTACCTGGGCGTAGTACCAGGCCAGGCTCCACTGCCCCAGCGAACTGTCGCCACGGCCGCCGATTTCCAGGGTGGTAGCGGTCTGGTTTTGCAGCTTGACCGGATCACGCTGGGCGCCTGTGGCGGGGCCGCTGCCTGCCGGGAATCGAATGTTCGAGCTATAGATCAGCGACCACGGGTGCGGTGCTTCGACCGAGCGACTGAGATTGCCGAACAGTTGCAGGTCAGGTGTCAGCTGATAGCGCAGGCCCACGCGCGGGGCGTAGTCCCAGTCGTGCAGGCTGGTCTTGCCACCACTTTGCGGGTAGGTGACAGTGCTTTCACGGCGGGTGTAGATGGCGGCGAGGCCGGTGGTCAGCCACAGGTCGTCGGCGATCTCCAGGTCATTGCCCACATGCAGGACGCTGTCCGAACCCTGGTAGGTGAAGTTGCGCATCAACGTACCCGGCGCATAGCCGGCGATGTTGCCGGTGGGGATGCGCACGAACTCGCTGGCGCCGGCATTGGGCAGGTGTTTGGTTGTTCGCAGGCCCACAGTGCTGACGCTTTCCAGGCCCCAGAGCGTGTCGCGACGCTTGTAGTCGAACGTGCCGCTGACATCCGTGTACGCCACCTTCAGGCGGTTGGGCCCCTCACGCAAATCCATTGGGTAGTCGTGGTAGACCAGGCCGGCCTGGATGCTGGAATCGTCATCGATGTAGTAGGTGGTCTTGTTGCCGATAAAGGTGCTGCCCGGCTCGTCGCGGCGGTCGTCCCGCGCCACGTACGCAGGGTTGGCCGCCCGTGGATCGTGCTCGATGGAATGCTTGGTCACCCGTCCCGCGAGGTCGTTGTCGGTCTGGCGGTGGCGCAGGTAGAAGCGCGTTTCCAGGTTGGGATTGAAGCGATAACCGAAGTTGGCGATGACGCCCTGGCTCTCGCTGGCCGTGTGGTCCTGGTAGCCATCGGCGTTTGCGTCGGTCATGGCCAGGTAGTAATCGAAGTCCCCCAGCACCTGTCCGGAGCTGACCTGACGTTGCTGATAACCATGGCTACCGGTCGCGTAGCGCACCTGCAACTTTGGCGCGTCGTAGCCGGTGTGACTGACGTAATCGATGGCTCCGCCCAGGGCCAGGGCGCCGCGATCGAAACCGTTGGCGCCGCGCAGCACTTCCACATGGTCGAGCCACAGCGGCTCCAGCAGTTCATAAGGCGTGCCGCCAGGGCCGGTCAGCGGCAGGCCGTCGAGCAGGGTGTACAGCCCCGAGGCATGGGCGCCCGGGGCGCGGTTGATGCCCGATCCACGGATCGAAATCTTCACCCCTTCGTTGCCCGCCGACTGGGCATGGATTCCCGGCTGGTAAGCCAGCACATCCTGGTTGCTGGCGACGCGACCCTGCAGCGGGCGGCGCATGTCGACCACGTTGGTGCCGCCGGGCACCTGGGCCAGCCGAGCCCTGGCGTCCTCGATCACCTGGTCCTCATCACTCTGGTCCTCGGCCCCGATCAGCACTTGTCCCAGTTCCAGGCCCTGAGCCTCGGCCATGGCCGGACAAACAAGGGCCAGGCCCAGCAATGCAGTGGGCAAGTATTGAAGCGGGGGCATGGGGAAAACTCCAGACGTACGGGAACGGGCAATGAACAGTGCGACGCAAGAAGGAACGAAGGGAGCACATGGCAATTTTGTTTTTTTGTGTCCGCCTAGGGCTGGCGGCTAGCGGTTCAGCAGCGGTGTCAGCAATGCGCACATGCCGCGCCAGTGCGAACCTTCCCAGTAAATCCGTTGGCAGGCATCGCAGCGCAGGAAGTGCGAATAAAGGGCGCCAATGCGTGGCGGCACCCGCAGCCGGGCCAGTTCCGGACTGATCTCGTGCAGGGTGTGATTCAACCTTTCATGAACAGTCAATTCGCGTCTGTAACGCTTCCTGCTTGTTATCCGCAGCCTTGAAAACCAGCCAAGAAATTTATCTATATAGTCGTTTCGCTGTCCTCATTGCGGTCAGCCATGCGTCGTTTAAATAAGGAGACTCCGATGACCACTGCACATGTTTTCATCGCCACCAGTCTGGATGGCTTTGTCTCAACAGTTGGCCGACTCGCAGGTGCCTGAGGCGCTAGAGGGCAAGGTGCGTTTTTCCAACCTCTCTCCTTCAGACCTGTTGGCGGAACTGGCGAGGCGTTTGCGTCTATTTCCCGGACCATCAACTGCCCCAATTGCTTGAAATGGTCTTGCGCTGGAAGCCGGTACGCCAAGCCGTTGCAGCTTCCGCCCCGGTCGAGGGCCAACATCAGCGCTGGCAGTTCGCGTGTGCCGCGCCAGCGAGTCAGTTTGAGGCAGAACGATCGATGCCAGCCGAAGGCGGTGGCGCTACGGCTCTCCAGAAAATCGAACTCCGGATTCCAGATAAGCGAGCCATAGGCAAAGATCCAAAGCTCTTGTGGTTTGTATTCGTACAACAGTGCCTCCACCATCGCATCAAACTCTGCCTTGGTGTGTTCGGCCGTGCCCGGTTCGGGACCGGGATCGGGCTCAAAACACTCAACGCGAGCGACAAGTTCTGCCGTCAGGTCCAGTCCTTTGGCGGGCTTGGTTCTCAGGGGTGCCATATCGGTCCTCCCGCCATGGGTTAAACATTGAACGCGTGGTCAGAGTTTTTTCAGGAAACCCAGTAACAGCTCATTGACCTTGGTCGCGCGTTCTCGCTGTATCCAGTGGCCGGCGCCTTCAAGGATATGGCACCCGCGCAGTCCTGGCAGTGTCTGCGCGAAGGCTTCGATCTGCCGCGCGGAGCCCGGGAACTTCAGCACCGCGTCGCGGCTTCCGGCAATGAACATCGACGGCTGCCGGATAATGCAATCGCGCCAGGGCGCCAGCAGTGCCCATGAGCGTGTCATGTTGCGGTACCAGTTCAAGCCGCCGCGAAATCCGCTGCGGGTGAATTCGCGGGTGTAGTAGGCGATGTCCTCAAGGGTCAGCCAGGCGGGCAGGGTTTCGGGCTCGATCGTCCCCACCAGGAAGCCTTTGCCCGGCTGCAGTTGACCGAACACAAGCGCATCGGGGCCGTCACCCGAGCCACTGAAGTAGATGCGCCGGATCGACGATTCGACATCCCTTTCCAGCTCGGCCTCGGCCACACCCGGCGTCTGGAAATACTGGATGTAGAAGTCGCTGATACCCCGCGCGGCAAGCGCGCCCAGGAGTTCCACGCGCCCGGGGGGCGAGAAGGGGACGCTCATGCCGACCACTGCGCGGAACATATCGGGTCGCATCAATGCGGCGCTCCAGGCCACCAGCGCGCCCCAATCATGACCGACGATCACGGCTTGCTGTTCGCCGAGTGCGTTGACCAACTCGACCATGTCGCCTACCAGGTGGAGTGTGGTGTAGGCGTCGGGTTCGGCCGGCGCATCCGTGCCGCCATAGCCACGCATGTCGGGCGCGACCGCTCTATAGCCGGCCGCCGCCAGCGCAGCAAGCTGATTGCGCCATGAGTACCCTAGCTCCGGGAAACCGTGGCATAGCAGGACCAACGGGCCTGAGCCCTGGATTGCGACCTGCATGCGGATGCCATTGATGTCGAGTATTTCGAGGTGTGGCTGATTCATGTGTGCTTCCTGCAATTCAAGCGATGGACTCCAGCAACCGCGGCAGATTCGTCAGGGCCTGTTGTTTGCTGACAGAGAGCCGGTGCAGCTGTGCCAGTTTCTCGGTGTCGGTTACTTGCAAGCCCCTGACCACCGCGGTCAGAAAGTACAAGCGCGACTGCCTGATCCAGTGGGTCAGGCCTTCATGCTCTCCCCAGCGTAGTTGGTTACCCAGGTAGACCGCCCACATTCTGATCCAGTCCGTGGGGACGTGGGGGGTGGGGACCATTGTGCAAAGCGCGTTCATTTGCGCTTGATCGTCCAGATGGCTTTCGACATAGGCGATCAAGGCCGCGCTGAACAACGGTTGGCAACTGCTTAACATCCACAGGTTGATCTTGCTCCCATCGAACACCTTCATATCCGGCATTGTCGGGATGCCACTGGCACTGCAGTCAATGTGCAGGGCATTTGGACTTGTGGCGATGCTGCCTTGCTCGAGCACGATGCGAGTTGGCTCGATCACCTGTACCTTGCCCAGGCGCACAATGTTGTCGATGCGTCGAAGCTCACTTAATTCTGCCTGGGTGACAGTGGCGCAGCGGTAAGCCGTGGGTTCGACGGACTTATCCATGCGCAGCAGCTGACCGGATGCCTCAAGCCTTGCGAACAGGTCAGGGATCGAATCTGCGGCGGCGATGGCCTTGAGTTGTGCCGTGAGGCCGCCGATGGTTCGTTCGAAGTTATCGAGGCCAGGTTGCAGGTTGGCGCGGTCGATCAACCAGGGATCGCTCGGCATGATCCAGCAGATTTTTTCGGGCGCAATACCGTTTTGCAGACACCACAGGCAAGCGTCGATCCCGGTCTTGCCCGATCCCACCACTACGTAGCTTGCGTGTGGCTGCTGGATCTTCGGCAGGTTGTTCAGTGGCACGCATTGCACGCCGGGCTCCACCTTGTACCTGGGCGGATGGGTCGAGGGCACTGCCGTCTGGGCATGGGTGGCGTCTACCACCTTTTTGTCGACCTGGACCTGATGGTTTGCGCCGCTGACCAGCGAGGTAAAGCGGTGCTCGTCAATGCCGTCGCCGGTGTAGTTGCACATGGGGAAGTAACGGACCCGACCTGACGACAGAAACTGCTGATTCATCACCTGGTCGTAGTAGCTGACCACTTCGGCGCCGGAGGCTAGCTCATACAAGCCCTCGTTCAGTCGGGCATGGTCTTTGGTTCCACTGCCCAGTTCCCGTGAGTTGACGCCATAGAAGGCCGAGGGCTGGTGTAATCGGACAAAAGGGTAGGCATCATTCCAGTGCCCGCCTGGTCGGTCGTGTCGATCCACCATCACGATCTGTGCATTCGTTTCCTTGAGCAGTGTATCGACGAAAGCCATGGCCATCGCGCCAGCACCGATGATCAGATAGTCGGTTTCGATCAGGTTTGCTTCCATATGCTGTCGCCTTTCTGAAGGTTGCTCCTTTTGACCTCAGTAGATTAGCTAGCAATACCTGGCCGTATAGAACGAATACTCCTCACACGCATAACTGATGGAACTGAATTACGCCTCACCAGCCGTTTCTGCGGCACTGGCCGCCAGTACCGCGCGTGCCACTTCATTGGGATCGGCCGCCTGACGATACCCCGCCGGTAATTGCGACCCCATCATCGTTTCCATGCGCCGGAACAGTTCCTGGTGCTTGATCTCGTCGTTGGAAAAACGCACCAGCGCTTCGAGTGCGAGTTGATTGTCGAATACATGGGCCCGACCTTGATCGAGCATTTTCGCACTGATAAATCGC
This sequence comes from Pseudomonas sp. P5_109, assembly GCF_034009455.1. NCBI lineage: Bacteria > Pseudomonadati > Pseudomonadota > Gammaproteobacteria > Pseudomonadales > Pseudomonadaceae > Pseudomonas > Pseudomonas sp. P5_109. The sequence continues at coordinate 4,012,147 of NZ_CP125380.1, read as the reverse complement.
TCGACCAGGCCAAAGATGTACGCATAGGTTCGGCCCTGGATCTGGCTGAGCAGGCGTGCCTCGGCCGTGGCGAGAAAGCCCAGGCGGTCGACCAGCGAGAGTCCGTCGGGCAGGAACTTGCGCGAGAAGTCGAAACGGCGGTCCTGTAGCAAATCACGGTCGATCTGCCATTCGGTTTTTTTCGATGACCTGACCATCTGCGCATAGCGGGCGGTGTTGCCTGACTCAGAGTCGGGTAGGGTGACGACGCTGTTCATTTGGATCTCCTGTTGCACTGGGGTTGACGTCGGAGCCTCTGACCATGGAAACCGCTGGGGACAGTCCCGATCGCTGAGTCCGCGTTGGTGCTAATCTAGGCGTCGCAGTTCAGGCGGTGAATGACCAGTGCGCCTGAAAACCTGCTCAGGCGTCCGGAAGGAGGGCTGGCAATTGCTGGATGCGCTTTCTGATGTATTGCGTGTGATTCGGCTGTCTGGAGGGGTCTTCCTCGAGGCGGAACTCACTGCGCCCTGGTGCATCAACGGAAGACTCTCGGCGGATGATTGCAAACCGTTCCTGGCGACACCCCGACATATCATTGCCTCGCATTTTGTCGCCGCCGGAAGCATGCAAATACAAATCGACGGTGGTGCCGTCATGGACGTGGGGGCAGGCGAACTTATCCTGCTGCCTCGCAACGACGCCCATTCGTTTGGCAGCGATCTGAGCATTGCGCCCATGCCGGCGCGCGAAGTGATCCAGCCGCCGGAAGTTGGCGGCATATCACGGATCAAGTACGGCGGGGGCGGCGTGGCCACGCAGCTATTGTGTGGATTCCTCGGCTCTGAAACACCCTTCAGTCCGTTGCTGTCGTCGCTGCCTTCCTTATTGAAGCTGGACTTGCGTGCGACGGCTTCCGGCGTCTGGATCGAAAGCTCATTCCGTTTTGCCGTCAGTGAAATCGCGGCCGGGCGCGTCGGCTCGACAACAGTCATCGCCAAGCTGTCGGAATTGCTCTTCGTCGAAGCTGTCGGCCAGTATGTCGCCAGCCTCCCCGCCGAGCGGCGCGGGTGGCTGGCGGGGTTGCGCAATCCGCATATCGGGCGTGCACTGGCGCTGCTCCATGCCCGTCCGACCGAGGGCTGGACGGCTGAAGCCCTGGCGCTGGAGGTGGGCATGTCGCGCTCGGTGTTCGCGGAGCGCTTCACGGCGTTGGTCGACCAGCCACCGATGCAATACCTGACGCTCTGGCGTATGCATGTGGCGGCTCAACAGCTGCGTGAAGGTCGTGGCAATGTGGCGCAAATCGGCTTTGCAGTGGGCTATGAGTCCGAAGCCGCGTTCAGCCGCGCCTTCAAGCGCCAGTTCGGTACATCCCCCGGCACTTGGCGCAGGCAATCGGTATGAAAGCGTTTGGTACCAGCCGTAATGTTGTTCGCTTGAGTTTTGTTGCGTCAGGCAAGCATTTCGCAATGCCGGATCAATCGAAAGTAACCCTGGTGCTCCTTTGTGGGGGCGAGCCTGCTTGCGAAGGCGGCCTGACAGCCGGCCTGTCTTTTGTTTTGATTGTGTACATATCCGTTGCTGCGGTGATGGCGGCTTATGGTTTCGCCCTTACGGCGAGTCCCTTTTGGCAAACGCCCCAAAAGGAACCAAAAGGTCTCGCCCCTGGCGTCCGGCCCCTCGCCTAGGCTCGGCGTTCCTTCGCTCCGGCATTCATCCGGGGGCATCGCCCTCCGGTTGGCTTCGCTGGCACCTACATGCGATGAGTTCGACTGCGTCGAACGGCGCTGCGCGCCAATCCCCGGATGAACACCTCCCCTCAGCCTCCCGAGGGGGCGGGTGAGTCAAGATCAAGAGCTGCAGGCGAGCTAACGCTCGGCCTGATGAGTGGTGAGGGGCGTGGGTGTACGTCGATTTGCCTTTGCTCTTCTGTGGGAGCGGGCTTGCTCGCGAAGGCGGCCTGTCGGCCGACCAATTTCTTTCAGATGTACTCAATCCCTGTAGGAGCCGGCTTGCCGGCGATGGCGGTGTGTCAGGTGCAGCAGTGTTGGCTGGGATGACGTCATCGCCGGCAAGCCAGCTCCTACAGGGAGGTGTGTACAGCCTAGCGATCAGGCCGGCCGGTAGGCCGCCTCGGTTTGGCTTTGGCTTTTGATCTTCTTGCCCCCTCGAGAGGCCGAGCCTGGGCGAGGCACCGAACGAAAGGGGCAAGAGCCCTTTGGTTACTTTGGGGCTTTTTTTCCAAAGTGACCCGCTGTAAGAGCGGAACCCTAAGCGGCCGTTACCGCAGAAACGGATATGCACACCGCCCCACCACGTCTTAAGTGAACAACATTTCGGTGCCAGCCGGACATTCTGGACATAATCAAGGTCCAGATCTCGATTATCCGGCTTCACGCATGACGATTCCCGGCCCTACAGGCAGTACTGGCTGGTGGGCAGCACATCGATTTTGTCGAAATCGAGGAAGCGGCTGCAGCTGTCCATCATCACGGCCAGGTTGTGCTGGAATTTCGCTTCGTCGCCCACCGCATCGAAAAAGGCCATGGGATCGGTCATGGCCGCCGGCGGAAAACATTCTTCGACGATGGCATCGATCCGTGGAGCGCCGTGCGTCAAAGCCAGCACCACCAGGTTTTGCACGTATTGGAAGTTATCTTGCGTGTCCACGGCCACCGCCGTGTGATGGTTGCGCCAGATGTCCAGCCAGGCCTCGGGAGTCAGGCGTGGAGGGCGGGTCAGCAGGGCCAGTTGGGCGAACCCGTGGGTACGTTCACCGGGCGTTGCGCGGAAGCGAGTATTGGCGATAGCGACCGACTCGCAGACCAGGTAGGCGGCCATGCGCGCCGTTGCCGCATTGATCACGTCGTCGAAAGGGCGACGAGCCGGCCCGTTGGCGCTGTCCAGCCACAGCGACAGGCTGCCATCGGGCAGTGGTCGATTGTTTTCCTGGCGCAGGCCGGCTGCAGGCTGCACATCGGCATCGGACAGGTTCAGTTGCACAGCACGGGCACCGAGTGCCTGCAATTGCCCGGCGACCTCACTGCGCAGGCGATGGGCGAAGGTATCAGGACTGACTTGAGTATCACGCCACAGCAGGTAGATGACTTTTTCCATAGCTATCGAGCTCCTCGTTGCGGTTGATGGATGGAGCAGCGGTCGTGCTGCCTGGTCCACCCGAATGACCGAAAATCCCTGGCGTCATAGTCAATCAAGGTCAGCCTTGGGTAATACCTCAAACAGACTATTGACCAACGATATGAGGGCAATGGCTTCGCTCGACGTCGGGCAGCCCTGCAAAACAGCAGCTAAGCTTTCGTGCGCTGGGGCGGCAGTGAGACGTGTTGCCTTGGAGTATCTATGTCGGGCAAGGGAGCCATCCGCCATGAGTGCCGAACAGAGTCATTACAGCCCGCCGACCCTCCTGGTGGTCGATGACACACCCGATAACCTGATGCTGATGACTGATCTGCTCAAGGATCGCTACCGGGTCAAGGCCGCCAATAGCGGTGAAAAGGCTTTACGCGTACTTCAGGGCGACACACTTCCGGACCTTATCCTGCTAGATGTGATGATGCCCGGGCTATCGGGCCATGAGGTGGCGCAGCAGCTCAAGCGTGACGCGCGTACCCGCGACATTCCGATCATCTTTCTGACGGCCATGGCCGCGACCGAAGACGAGATCCTTGGCCTGGAGCTGGGCGCTGTCGACTACATCACCAAACCGATCAGGCCGGCGCTGGTCCTGGCGCGGGTGGATACCCAGCTCAAGCTCAAGGCCGCGCAAGACTTCCTGCGTGATCACAACGACTATCTGGAAAAGGAAGTGGCGCGCCGGACCCGCGAGGTGATTGCGATCCAGGATGTGGCCATCCAGGCCATGGCTTCACTGGCCGAGACTCGCGACAACGAAACGGGCAACCATATCCGGCGGACCCAGCACTACATCAAGGTGCTGGCCGAGCATCTGCGTGATCATCCGCGTTTCAGTCATTTTCTTACCGACGACACCATCGCGTTGTTGTTCAAGTCGGCGCCGCTGCACGACATCGGCAAAATCGGCATTCCCGACCATATCCTGCTCAAGCCGGGACGCTACACCGAGCAAGAGTTCGAGATCATGAAGACTCATACGACGCTCGGGCGTGACGCCATCCAGCATGCCGAGGACCAGCTCGGCATTCGCTGCGAGTTCCTCAGCCTGGCCAAGGAGATTGCCTACAGTCACCAGGAAAAGTGGGACGGCAGCGGGTATCCCCAAGCGCTGGCGGGTGACGACATCCCCATCAGCGCCCGGTTGATGGCAGTAGCGGACGTCTATGACGCGTTGATCAGCCGTCGGGTCTATAAATTGGGGATGCCTCACGCGCAGGCCGTCGAGATTATTCGTCAGGGGCGAGGCACGCACTTCGATCCGGACGTCTGCGATGCCTTCCTCGATTGCGTTGAACAGTTCCAGACCATTGCCGCGCGTTTCGCCGATACCGATCAGGACATGGCCGCCAAGCGGGCGGCCCTGGAGCGTACCGGCCAGACTCCGTGAACCCGCTGTTACCCCTTTGTCAGTGTTTTCACCAGGTCCTTGAGGATAGTCATGGCCCGATTGCGCAACCTGCTTGAGCGCCTGGCGCTGCTTCACAAACTGATCCTGGGTTTCGCTGCGCTGCTGCTGTTGGTGCTGGTGCTCGGCGTGCAAAGCCTGCGCACGCAGCAATCGCTGAAGCAGGACATGCAGAACCTCTATCTGCAGGAACTGGTCGGCATGGAGCACCTGCAGGAAGCACGGGTGCTCCTGCCGCAAATGATGCAAGGATTGCAGCGTGCGGTGGGCACCGACAGCGCACAGATTCGCGTCGAATCCCTGCAGCGGTTGCGTGATACCCAGGATCGCCTGCAGCAGGCGGTGGCCCATGCAAAAGTGACCCTCAAGCGTGCGGAAAACCTGGCGCGTCTGGCTGAATTCGACCTGCTGTTGCAACAATTGCAGGGCCAAAGCGACCGGGCCTTCGTGTTGATCGACCAGGGCCAGCAGAGCAAGGCGCTTTTGCTGCTCAATAGCACTGAGTTCCAGCAAATCGCCGAGCAGGCCGACGCCCTTTTGTATGCGATCGCCCAGATCAAGGAAGCCTCGATTCGCGACACGGCCAAGGACATCGCCGAGTTTGCCGAGCACAGCACCATGCTCACTTACGTACTGTTGTTCGGTGGCTTGTCGCTGGCATTGCTGTTGTCCTGGGTCGTCAGCCAGTCGATTCGCAATCCGCTCAACCGGGTGCGAGTGGCGGTCGATCACTTGGCCTCGGGGCAGCTCGATCAACCGATTCCCCATACCGACCTGAACAACGAAACGGGTGATCTGGCGCGGGCCATCGCCAAACTGCAGACCGAGTCCCAACAACTTGAGCGTCAACGCTGGATCAAGGCGCATACCGCACAATTGCAGGTCGATCTGCAGCAGGCAGAAACGCCGGAGGAACTGGCGCAGGTGTTCCTGCAATGCATGGCGAGCCTGCACGGAATTTGCCAAGGGGTGCTGTACAGCGCACAGGAGGACGCCGGGACGCTGCAGCTGATGGGGCGTTATGCCACCGATTCCGAGCGGCCACCCGAGGCGCAAGTCATGTTCGGCGATGGCCTGCTGGGGCAGTGCGCGGTGGATCGCCTGCCACGTCAGTTTCAGGCGATGCCGGAGCAATACTGGCGCTTGCGCTCGCCGCTGGGCGAGGTCCCGGCCCGCTGCCTGCTGCTGCAACCCATTGTGCGTGGCGAGCGCTTGCTGGGAGTGCTCGAACTGGCTGGCCTGGAACCCTTGGGCGAGCGCGAATTGCTGCTGTTGCAGGAAGCCACCCCACGTTTGGCCGCAGCCATGGCGATTCTCGAGCGTAATCAGGCGGTCAAGACCCTGTTGGCGGAAACCCGGCGCCAGGCCAACGAAATGGCGGAACAGGCGCTGCAACTGGAGCAGCAGGCGCAAGCACTCGAATCCCAGCAATCGGCGTTGCGCGCCACCGAAGCCTGGTATCGCGGGATTATCGAAGCGGCGCCGGACGGCATGCTAGTGGTGGATGCCGAAGGACAGATCCTGCGCACCAATCGCCAACTGGATCAGTTGTTCGGCTATAGCGCCGGTGAGCTGCTCGGCGAGTCCATCGATCGCCTGGTGCCGTTGGCCAGTCGAGGGCGCCACGTGGCGCTGCGCAAAGGCTTCATGGCCCACGGCGAAACCCGCCAGATGGGCGCCAACCTCGACGACCTGCAAGGCGTGCGCAAGGACGGCAGTCTGTTCTCGGCAGAGATCAGCCTGTCACACCTGCCGAGCCTGGAAGGGGGTGGAGCATGCGTGTGCGCATCGGTGCGTGACGTGAGCGAACGCCGTCATCTGCAGGCGGCACTCAAGGCCAGCGAGGCACAGTTGCGCTCGGTCCTGGACAGCAGCCCGGTGGCCATGGTGATCAGAGACGTCGATGGCCGTCCGACCTACTGCAATCCGCAGTTCGACAGCTTGTTCGGAACGCGTCTGGCTGAGCTCGAGGGTGTGGATCCGGGGCAGTTCTGGGTCGACCCTGCGGCGCACCAGCGCTTTCTTGAAGCGGCATCGCAAGGTCCGGTGCTGAACTTCGAGACGACCCTGAAACGTGCCACAGGCGGGCGCGTCGACGTACTGGTTTCGTCCGTCACGATGACGCCGGGAGAGCGGGGCATGGGGGCCAACTGGTACTTCGACATCACCGCGCGCAAGATCGCCGAGGCCGAGGTACAGCGCGCCCGCGAGGCCGCAGAAGAGGCGACCCGGGCCAAGAGCAATTTCCTCGCCACCATGAGTCACGAGATCCGCACGCCGATGAACGCCATCATCGGCATGAGCTACCTGGCACTGCGAACCGAACTCGACCATCGCCAACGCAACTACATCGAAAAGGTCCATCGCTCGGCGGAGTACCTGCTGGTGATCATCAACGACATCCTCGACTTCTCGAGGATCGAGGCCGGCAAGATGCACCTGGAACACATTCCTTTCCACCTTGAGGACGTGCTCGACAGCTTTGCCAGCATGATTGGCCTGAAAGCCGAGGATAAAGGCCTGGAATTGCTGTTCAGTACAGATGCCGAACTGCCGACCGCCTTGATCGGCGATCCATTGCGACTTGGCCAGGTGCTGATCAACCTGGGCAACAACGCGACGAAGTTCACCGAGCAGGGCGAAATCGTGCTCGGAGTAGAGCGGCGCGGCTCGGCAGCAGAGCAGGTACAGTTGCATTTCTGGGTACGTGACAGCGGGATCGGCATGAGTACCGAGCAGTGCTCGCGCCTGTTTCAACCGTTCAGCCAGGCCGATAGCTCCACCACCCGCAAGTACGGTGGCACCGGGTTGGGCCTGGCCATCTCCCGGCATCTGGTGGAATTGATGGGCGGACACATCTGGGTCGAGAGTGAGCCGGGCCTTGGTTCCACTTTTCATTTCGAGGTGAGCCTGGGCGTGCAGCGCGACAATCAACTGCGGCGCATGGTGACCGCCGACGAATTACTGGGCAGCCGTGTGCTGGTGGTCGATGACAACGCCAGCGCGCGCGAGATCCTGTCCAGCATGGCGCGCAGCTTTGGCGTGGAAGTGGACGTTGCGCACAGTGGTCGGGCCGCACTGGACATGCTGGTGGAGGCCGAAGCCAAGGTGCTGCCCTATGATCTGGTGCTGATGGATTGGCGCATGCCCGGCATGGACGGTGTGGAGACGGTACGGCAGATGCGTGCCGCCAAACTGGCGCAAACGCCGTCGGTGATCATGGTCACGGCTTTCGGTCGCGAAGAGGCTCGCGAAGTGGCCAGCCGGCACGGCATTCAACTGCCGGTGGTACTGACCAAGCCAGTGACGCCGTCCACTTTGCTTGAGGCGCTGGGCACAGTGCTCGGCAAGATACCCCAGGCCGATACCCGCACCAGCGAACGACTCGGTCAGAGCGCCAGCGCCATGGCCAGCCTGCGTGGCGCGCGATTGCTGTTGGTGGAAGACAATGAGCTGAATCGCGAGCTGGCCGGTGAACTGCTGGAGAGCGCCGGGATCGAGCTGTGTCTGGCCATTCACGGTGAAGAGGCACTCGCGCAACTTGAGCGTGACGGGCAATTCGATGGTGTATTGATGGACTGCCAGATGCCGGTGATGGACGGGTATACCGCGACCCGCAAGATACGTGAGCAGTCACGTTGGGCGAATCTGCCAGTGATCGCCATGACGGCCAATGCCATGGCGGGAGACCGCGAGCGGGCGCTGGCCTGCGGCATGAACGACCACATCTCCAAGCCCTTGAACGTCGACGACATGTTCGCCACGTTGGCCAAGTGGATACATCCGCGAGCTGACCGTGGCGCGAAGTCGGCCGATGTTTCAGCGCTCACCACGGAGTCAGCGGCGAGTCTGCCAGCCAGCCTTCCCGGTATTGATTTGAACGCGGGCCTGGGCACCTGCATGGGCAAGGTCGAACTCTATCTGCGCCTGCTGCGCAAGTTTCGCTCCAGCCACCAGGCTTTTTGCGCCGAGTTCCTGGCTGCCCGAGGTCAAGGCGATCCTTCGGCGGTGGTCAGGCTGGCCCACACCTTACGGGGTACGGCGGGCAACATTGGTGCCGTTGAAGTGGCGAACGCCGCCGCCGCGCTGGAGCAGGCATGCCAAAGCGATGGGGCGCAGCAGGAGCTGGCCGACCGGCTGGCGGAGGTTGAACGCTGCCTGACACCGGTGCTGGAAGGATTGTCGGTGCTCGGCGAAGCGACATCGTCCGCAGACTCATCGAGCGTGCCACCGGGCAGCGAGTGGCATGTGCAATTGGCCCACGCCCGGTCTCTGCTGGCCGAGAGCGACACCCAGGCGCTGACGGCCTTGCTCAAACTGCAGGGGCTGGCTTCAGACCCGCGGATGACCGAGCAGTTGCTTCGGGTTGTGCGGCAAGCGGAGTGCTTTGACTTCGATCAGGCGCTGGAGTTGCTGGAAAACCTGTCCTGATCCATCGCCATGAGCGGACATGCGAGTCGTGTTTCCAACAATCCTCATACCCGGCTCAGGCCGTGTAGAATTTCAGGCCAGCACCCCATTATTTCGAAAAAAATGCCTGCACACATTCGCCTGGCTTTACCCGATGACGCGCATTTGTTGCCCCGTATTGAACGGAGCGCTGCGCAAGCATTCCGTTCGATCGAAGAACTGGGTTGGCTGGCGGACGCCGCCACCATGACAGTCGAACGTCACAGGCAGTTGATCGCGTTTTCAACGTGCTGGGTGGCAGTCGATGCTGATGCCCGGCCTCAAGGTTTCCTGAGCGCAGAACGCCACGGCAGCGATCTTCATATCTACGAGTTGTCGGTCAGGCGGTCCGCGCAGGGGCAGGGCTGGGGGCGAAAACTGGTGGAAACGGCGATGGACTATGCGCGATTGCAACAGCTGGCTTTGGTGACGCTGACAACGTTCACACAGGTGCCCTGGAACGCGCCCTTTTACCGGCGGCTGGGGTTTGAGCATTGTGCGGGGGCAACGTTGGATAAGCGCCTGGCAGAGATCCTGGCTCAGGAATATGCCTGCGGTTTTGCACCCGATAGTCGCTGTGCAATGTCATGGCGGGTGCCCCAGGTGCCATAGCGTGCGCCAACCACAGGTCTGCAATCGGACCCGCCAGGAAGGCGGGCCCGAAGGGGGTCAGAGCTTCGGCAATTGCCCGATGCGGCCCATCATTTCGGTGACGATCTGCAAGTCCAGCAGGAACTGCTCGGTGGTCTTGAACTCGTTGTCGTTGTGACCGGTGTATTTGACGTCCGGCATGGCCAGGCCGAATTGCACGCCGTTGGGCAGTTCATGCACGGACGTAGCACCTGCGGAAGTGCCGAACTTGTGTTCCATGCCGAGGTTTTCGCTGGCCACCGCGAGCAGGGCCTTGACCCATTCACCCTCGGGGTTGCGGTACATCGGTTCGGCGATCGACAGGTCGAAGACCGGTGCGATGCTGGTCTTCTTGCTCCAGGCATCCAGCTTGCCGGCGATTTCGGCTTTGAGCGCCTCCGGCGACTTGCCCTTCGGTACGCGCAGGTTGACCGCGAGTTTGAAGGTTTTGTCGTCCATCCCGACATAGGTCAGGGACGTGGTCAGCGGGCCCATGAACTCATCGGCAAAACCAACCCCCAACTTGCCACCCAAGTAGTCCAGTCCCCAGTTGTCGGCGGCGTAGCGGGCGGCGTCAGTGATCTGGTTGTGCTTGAGCGCCACCTTGCCGTCGAGGCTATTGATGAAGTCGAGCATCCTGGCCACCGGGTTGACGCCGGACTCGGGCTCGGAGGAGTGCGCGGACACGCCGGTGACCGTCAACTTGACGTCCTTGCCGTCGACCTTGGCCGTCACTTCGAAGTTGCCGCCGTTGCGCTTGGCATATTCGCTGCCGGCGGTTTGCAGGCTGGCGGCCAGTTCGGCGGGCTTGTCGGTTACCAGGGTCGCGACCGATGTTGACGGAATCTGGTTGGTGGCCAGGCCGCCGGTCATCGAGATGATCTCCGCGCCTTTGCCCTCGCCAGCGCGCTTGGCGAAGCTGGCCATGACGGTGCCGTAGCCTTTTTCGGCGATCACCACCGGGTAGCCGCCATCGAGCGCCAGGTTGTAGTTGGGCGTCGGGTTGCGTTCGAAGTAGTAGGGGATGGCGTCGCCCGTGGTCTCTTCGGTGGTGTCGACCAGCAGCTTGAAGTTGCGCGCCAGCGGCAGCTTTTCTTCCTTGATGATCTTCATGGCGTAGAGCGCCACCACGATGCCGTTCTTGTCATCCTCGGTGCCGCGGCCATACATGCGATCGCCAATCAGGGTGACCTTGAACGGGTCGAGGCGGGTGCCGTCCTGCAGCACCCAGTTCTCCGGTGTCACCGGCACCACATCGGCGTGGGCGTGAATGCCCACGACTTCATCGCCGCTGCCTTCGAGGGAAATCTCGTAGACGCGGTTGTCGATGTTGCGGAAGTTCAGGTTGAACGCCTGGGCGAGGCCCTTGATCTTCTCGGCGATCTTGAGGAATTCGGGATTGTCGTGCTGGGCCACCCCTTCCACGTTCACTGTCGGAATGGCCACCAGTTCCTTCAAGGTTTCGGTGGCGGCGCTGCCGTATTTCACCCGGGCATAAAGACCGAGCAAACGATGGATTTCGTTCTGCTGCTCGGCGGACAGCGTCTTGTTGTCGAGGAAGGCACCGATGGCCGCGCCGAGGTTGTCGGTCCTGGCGATATCGCTCTTGGCCAGGCTGGCGAGGAACTGCCTGAAATCCTTGACCGACGCATCATTGAAAGTCTTGAGGATGACCGCGCTCTGTTCTGGCGTGATGTTGGCTTGCGCAGCCGTGGTGAACGACGAAAGGCTGGCGAGCATGAGGGTGGTCGCAGCCAGGTGCTTGAGTGAAAAATCCATTGCTGGGGGCATTCCTTTGCAGGCGGGTTGTAAGAAATATCTGATCGCTTTGTCAGAAACATCTCAAAACTAACACCACGAGCCTGTGAAGCGGGAGCCCCTGAAGTGGGATCTGTCGCACAGAAACGCAAAAGCGGCGCAGAAACGAAAAACCGCCCATCAGTGCTTACATTCTGCCAGCACCACTTGGCAGGTGCTCGGTGTGCCGCCCGATCGGCCGGCATAGCGGGCGCAATTGCTCAGGGATTTCTGCCGGGCCATGCTCAAGGTGTCGCCCCAGGCGAGGCCACCTTCGCCGACGGTGGGGAGTGCTTTTGCATAGCAGGCCGAGCCAATATTTGCGGCGGAGTAGCGAGCCGCGCTGGATTTGCCTGAACAGCCGGCTATCAACGCCAGATCGACGGCGAGCAGGGATAGCAGGATCCATGACGAGCATTGGCGTACAGTATGTCCCGTCATCCCGGTTCCCCTGTAGCAACAGGCGCATTTGCGATCGTACCTGGCCGGATCAGGGCTGGGGGCACACTCTTTCCCTGAGCCTATCCTTGCGGCATCGATCCTGCTGCTCCTTTCGTCTGCTTTCCCAAGTTCGGCGTGTCTGGCCGTCCGAGAGTCGAGTTGAGCTCGCTACAGGCCACTGAACATACTGATGATCACGGCATTGACCAGGTCAATGAAAAAGCCGCAGACCAACGGCACGATCAGGAACGCCTGGTGCGCCGCGCCGTACTTTTGCGTCACGGTCGACATGTTGACGATGGCCGTCGCGGTGGACCCGAGGGCAATCCCGCCGAATCCCGAAGCAATCACGCAGGCTTCGTAATCACGCCCCATCAAGCGAAACACCACAAAGTACGTATAGGCGACCGTCAGCAGAATTTGCAGGGTCAATGCGCACAGAATGAACATCAATGCGCCGCTCAGTTGCCATAGCTGAAGCCCCATCAGGGCCATGGTCAAGAACATGCCCAGGCAGATGTCGGAGATCAGCGAAAGGCCCTGGCTGGCACCGCTCCAGCTTTTCAGGCGTTGATCACCCACAACGGCGAGAACGATGTGGTGAATGACGATGCCCGCGAACAGGCAACTGACAAATTTGGGCAGGGTGACGCCGGCATCGACCAGCAGCAGGTTGAGCCCATAACCGGCCATCAGGGTCAGGTTGAGCCACATCCAGGCCCAGAGCACGTCGTAGTAGTCCAGTGGCTTGCTCGGTTGCTGGTCGAGAATGCCAACTTCCAGTGCAGCATCCCCCGACGTCGATAGCTGATAACGATGTATCAGTCGGTTGGCGATCGGGCCGCCGATGACGCAAGCGGCAATCAGGCCGACGGTGTTGCTGGCGATGCCCAGTTCGTGTGCGTTACTGATCCCCAGCTTATCGATGAACAGCGGCGCCCAGGCCAGGGTCGTGCCCACCCCACCGGTGAGGGAAATGGAGCCCACCATCAAGCCCGCCTTGGGATCAAGCCCAAACGCCTGGGCCACACCCATGCCCAGCGAGTTCTGCAGGAGAATGAACACAGCGGCGAGTAACAGCAGGATCAGCAGCGGGCGCCCACCCTTGAGCAGTTGGCGCATGTCCGACTTCAAGCCAATGCCGGCAAAGAAATAGAGCAGCAGGGTGTCGCGAACCTGCAGGTCGAATTCGATCTGGATATTCAGGCCGAAGTAAAGCAAGGACGTCACCGCCGCACAGACGAAGCCGCCGACCACCGATTCGGGAATACAGTATTGACGCAGGAAGGTGTTGTGTTGGACGAGGGTCTTGCCGAGGAAAAGCAGGAGGATGGCGAGTGTAAAACTCACGAGGCCGTGAACCTGGAAGAGCTGTGAAGTCATTTAAGGCCTACCTGGAGAACTGAAAAATCATTATCAGGATTCGGTCATTCAATGTCTGGACCTGTATCAATGAACGGTCGATACAGACCGGTTCGGCAATCACCAGGTACGTTTGTGCGCTGGGAGTGATGACAGCGTAGCCTAGGCCTGGCCGTCATCACGCTCCCGATGGTCAATCAAACGACGGACATCAGCGCTTGATCAGGGAAATCTTCGTTCCCTCGATACTGACACCCGCCATCAGCCCTTGCTGGTCGAAGATGAACGCGTAGGCGTCGTCTTTCAGCGTCGAACTGGACAGGTTCTTCGCAACCCCTTCGTCAACCACAACAACCGTTGGCCCCACACCGATTTCCCAGCCCTTGGTTTCGGCTACATATTTCACGGCTTTATCGGTCATCAGGAAAACCACATAGCCGTACGACTGGGCGCCGGCCTGCAGCCCCCAGGAACCGCTGACGGAGTTGTAGTAGTTCTCGACTTTGCTGCCTTTCATTAAAACGCCTTCACCGTAGCTGCCGCCGAACACAAGACCTGCCTTGATGATTTTCGGAAAAACCAGCACAGCCTTGGCTTTGTGCGAGATGGTTTCGGAAAAAGGATGGGTCTTGTACAGCGTTTGCAAGGCTTGTCGAGCATCGGCGTTGAGATCCTCGGCGGTGGCCGCTCCTGCATTGTTCAGTAAACCGGCCGATGCCAATGCTGCAGTCGCGAGGAAGAACGAGAGGAACAAGCGTATTGATCGAGTCATTTGCGTACTCCGCTGAGGGAGCATGGGATGAGAGCAGCGGTAAGCCCCTGCGCCAGGCAGGAACCGAACCCACTGAGGTTATCCGGCGCACCCTGAAATGTGTGAAATGCAAGCATCGCTTGTGAATGAAGCTGGCCGAGGCCACTGATCATTTGCGATGCCATCAACTGTTGTGACCACTGTGTGAGGGCCAGGTTCGTTGTCAGTTCTGATAGCTGCAGAACCCGGCGTTGCGCGGCTGCACGGCACACGTGAGCTTGACGGAATTCTCGCTTGCCTTGGTGTATTCCCGGGCATGGCGCAGTTGATCGAAGGTCAGCATCTGGAACCACGGATCTGTGCATTTATCTTCAATCAGCATTGCTGCGCCAAATTCGGGTATGGCTCTCGGGCCGGCAGACAATAGTTGTTTAGGGCGCGCGGGACTGAGCTAGAATGCGACGTTTTTTTGGTTTGTTCTCCGCGCCCACTCATTCCTATGTGCTGAACAAGATTGCGTCTTGCACATCGCCAGAGAGTTCTATCCTCAATGCCAGCTTCGCATCCACATCTGTCGCACCCAAAGTACCGACCGGACATCGATGGCCTCAGAGCTATTGCTGTATTGGCTGTCGTAGCATTTCATGCGTTTCCAGGCTTGATTCGTGGAGGATTCATTGGAGTTGATGTTTTTTTCGTCATCTCCGGCTTTTTGATCTCTACGATTATCTTTAAAAGCCTGGACAGGGATGCGTTCAGCTTTAGGGAGTTTTACGCCCGCCGCATCAAACGCATTTTTCCAGCATTACTCTGTGTGCTGATCGCCAGTTTTACGTTTGGCTGGTTTGCCCTGCTGGCTGAAGAGTATAAACAACTGGGTAAGCATATTGCCGCTGGTGCGGGGTTTGTTTCTAACTTTGCCTTGTGGAGTGAAGCTGGGTATTTTGATATCGCCGCAGATGTAAAGCCGCTGTTGCATTTGTGGAGTCTGGGGATTGAAGAACAGTTCTATATTGTTTGGCCGTTCGTGCTTTGGTTTTCGTGGCGGCGCAAATTCAATCTTTTTGCTTTGACTTTGCTTGTTGCGGCTATATCTTTTTGCCTTAACGTTTATGGGGTGAGCAAAGATTCTGTGGCTACCTTCTATTCACCGCAGACCCGGTTTTGGGAATTGTTGTGTGGAAGCATGCTGGCCTGGCTTGCGTTGTATAAAAAAGATTTTTTTTCTCGGGTTGGGCTAAGGCTCGACGGCATGCTGTGCTCTGTCATTGGTCGGGAACGGTCCGGGAGTGACGGAAAAACGCTTGCTAACGTTTTATCGGTTATTGGTTTTTTGCTAATTCTTATTGGCTTTTGGTGTGTCAGTAAGAAAGTAGACTTTCCAGGGAAGTGGGCGTTACTTCCGGTTTTGGGAGCTGTATTAATTATAGCTTCAGGTTCCGGTGCTTTTCTGAATCGCTGGGTGTTATCAAACAAAATCGCCGTTTGGTTTGGTTTGATCAGTTTTCCCCTTTACCTGTGGCATTGGCCGATATTGTCCTTTCTTCGTATCATGGAAAGCGGGGTGCCAAGCCGGCGCGCTCGGATAGCAGCGGTTTTGCTGTCTATTGCATTAGCCTGGATCACCTACAGATTCATTGAGCGTCCTATTCGTCTGGGCGTTCAAAGCAAAATGAAGGTTTGTGTATTGGCTGTGCTGATGTTCGTTTGCGGGCTTGCTGGGTATGGAGTGTACAAGGCTGATGGTCTTGGCTCGAGAGCGAGCCTGGACAAGCACTATGGTTCTATCGAATTGGCCGCAGCGTATCCACATATGCCTTATCGCAACGAGGCTTGCGATAATCTGTATCCTGAACTCAAAGGTTACTTTTTTTGCCTGGTATCCAAGGATTATGCCCCGGAAATATTGATTATGGGTGATTCTCATAGTAATCAATATTACAAGAGCCTGGCGCGTAAGCTGCCTGATAAGTCAGTTATGAATTTGGGGGCGCAGAGTTGCATTCCTTTTTCATCGGTCACGCATATGTCTGCCAGTGGCTGTGAGAATAACCTCATCGTAGCATTAAAATTTGCGGCGGAAACTTCGAGCATTAAGACTGTCTATCTCGCCGGGTACTGGAGTTATCTCGCTTCTGGTGGGTTCGGTATTTATAATGAGAATTATCGACTTCCTCGTGCATTGACTGATAAAGAGGCTGATTCATTTGTCGAGGTTGGGCGGAAAGTCTTGGCCGAGCTTGTGCGCTCTGGAAAGGAAATCATATTTTTAAGTGATAACCCTGATCTAGAGTTCAATGTAAGAAGCTGCTTTGAATATCGACCTTTGGTGATTGGAGGTAATAAGGTCAGAGAAGTCTGCGGTATGAGTCGCGTGGATTACGAAGCGAGATATAAGGTTTACTCTGATATGTTTTCCAAACTGGTTTCAGAGTTTCCTTCGGTGAAGGTCTATAGCCCGAAAAATGTTTTCTGTGATGATAAATATTGTTATGGGTCTTCTGGTGGTAAGCCGCTCTACTATAATTCCGACCACTTGACTATATTTGGCGCTGATCTAGTTATTGATGATTTGTTGGGTAAGTATCCAGTGAAATAGCTCGGTAACCCTTTGAGGTCATTAGCCTCAAAGGGGGCTCCGTGATACCAAATTAAAGCCCGACCATCGTGTCGGGCTTTTGCATTCCTGGTTCCACAACTCATTGTGCGGGCAATCAGTCGGCTTTCGTAACCGATTCGGTCGAAACCCTGTTGCCAAGGAGGCGCTGGAGTAAAGCACGAAGACGCGTAGACATGGGTTTTTCGATGAGCTGATTCACCGCGTAAGCAGCGGCCAGAACCAGCACGATGACACCCCAGAAGAGCAAATGGACGTTGACCTTGTCGTATAGCAGGTTGAACGTCATGAAGCCTATGAATTGGTGCAGGAGGTAGAGCGGGTAAGTCAGCGCCCCGAGCGTTGTCCAGTTTGTCCGGCCAAAGAATCCGGTGTTGCGAGTAGCGCTGAGCAACATTGCAACGAAGCAGCTCGTAACGATCGCAATGACCACGAGTGGGTCTACTTCCAGCTTGAAAACACCGGTCAATACGCTGGCTTGCTTCAACGCTTGATACATCGCCAAGGCAAAAGAAAGAGCGATAGTCGCGGTACGGATGATGGAAAATCCATTTTTCCAGACCATGAACATTGAAGCGCCCGCAATGAAGAATGCCGCATATTCGGAAATCAAATACACAGACAGCTTGTCAGCCCCAAATAGTGCAGTCTTCGCTGTATAGGCGAGCCAGGCAATCATGAAATATTCTGCATTTCGCATCTGTTTAAATGCCAGCAGAATGGCAATCAAAAGATAAAAGCGAATTTCGATGAAAATTGACCAGTAGGCACCATCGATAGACGGGACCTTCATGAACTCGCTGAACATGGTCATGTTGGCGAGATACTGAGTGAATGTGGCCGAAAAGCGTCCATTGCCCATTAACAGGATCGCAATAAATGTAATGCTGCAACACGCCCAGAATGCAGGGTAGAGCCGGACGATCCTGGATATTGCGAACGACTTCAGGTTCGCATTTGAAGCCGTCATGAATATCACAAAGCCGCTGATCATAAAAAACAGCTGAACACCAAGATACCCATACTTTGCGGCTGGAACTATCCAGGGGTAAGACATGACAGACAGATCGTCGTAGGCATGTCCACGAAAGGAATAATGAAAGAATAGGACGGCAATTGCCGCGAGGAACCGAAGTAGATCGATTTCGTTTATGCGGTCTTTAGTCATGGTTACAGCCAATTGGATGACCCTGGTGCGTGATGAGTATTTTGTTGTTGGGCGCGTATCCTACCGCCAGGCCCAATGAAAGCGAAGCCAAGTCTGGTGCTGTTATGGACCGGCGGTAAATCCCGGGTCGACCGGTCGCCATGGCCTGGCCCCTCTGCAACGAGTGAGCAATGGCAAGGCCCGGGGCGGCGCTCGACAGGACGTTCGCAGGTTTTTACTGTGCAAAAAGAAGGCCCGCTGATTTAGCGGGCCTTTTTACTACACGAGCGCTGGGCGCTCTTTCTGTGGTTCTGACTCCGGTTCTGGAGCTGGCAATGCGAAGCTATCGGCGAAGTTTTTCTGGCGAGGCTCGCGATGTCCACCTTCGGACACCAACCGGATAACCTTCCGTGCCGGCTCTTCAATGCAGTGGTACAGGAACATCGAGAAGGCGATGATGATGGGGATCTCATATTTCAGGTCCATCATGCCAAACAGCTTGCGCTCAACAAACAGCACCATGATGTGACACATGTAGAGGCTGAAACTGATTTTCCCGAGGTAGACCGATACTGGGTTGGAGTACGCCCAAATCGGTCCTGCACGGAACAGGCTGGCAATCATCACGATCACGAGGAACGGGAAAAGCATGTTGAAGTAGTACTGGATGCTGGTTGCCCATAGCATCAGCAAGATCAGTGGGGCTATCGCGATTGCGGTGACTCTCCAGAGTCTGGAGTCCGGCAGGTCACGGCATACCTGGTAGGTGCAGTATCCGGCTACAAAGTAGACGATGCACTTGATGGTCCAGATGCCATTGGCAAGCAATTTAGGTTGCAGGAAGGGCGCATAGAGTGCCAGACCGATCAAAAGCAGTGAGAACGAAATCTTTCCCCACTTTCTCGTGAAGTAGGCGATGAACGGAAAGGTCAGGTAGGCCGCCCACTCGCAACTGATCGACCACGAAGGCTGGTTGAATGTCAGTTCGGGGGTTACGCCCCACGCATGCACCAGAAACAGGTTCGCGTAGAACGTGTAGGCGGAATCGACCGGCGACCACTCATAGAGACGATGCATCGGCAGAATGAATGCTGTAATGACCAGCATGAACAAGTGCACCGGGTAGATCCGTGCCAGCCTGGCTACCCAGAACTTCATAGCTCCCCGTGGGCTAACACCGTCTGCAAAGTCTTTCCCGTGGACATAGGCCAGAATGAAACCAGACAGGATAAAAAATATGTCGACTCCGAGGCCTCTCGTCTGGAAGAGAAATGCCAGGCCATCGTACGCATTGGCGAGGTCGCCGTATCGAATGTGAAGCAGCAGGACTGACAGGGCGGCGAATCCCCGTAGCCCGGTCAGGTTTTGTATGTGTGCGGCGCGCATCAAGCACTCCATTGCAGTTGTCTGGCAGGTCGAGCCTGGAAGGAGGGCGGCGATTAAATCACAGCTTTATAACAAAGCATATAAATGGCCACTACATTGATTCCTCCTACTGTCAGAAAGTCATCATGCCGTCGGTTGGTCGCGAATTTCGTACCACTTTTTGCACCACTGGTCGGAGTTAAGAGAGTGGAAGGCGTGCTTTGAAAAGGGGAGGCAGTCGCCGGTTTCGTTGGTTTTGCGTCTTTTGCCAACCGTTGTCGGCTTAGCCCCGCTTGTGGCTGTTTCTTTCAGGGCCGCTGGCCCAGTTTATTTCGTCGTCCTGGACGCCAAGGAGACATCATGACGGTCAAGCGTATGGATAACGTCGGCATCGTTGTAGAAGACATCGACGCCGCCATAGAGTTTTTCACCGAGTTGGGGCTTGAGCTTGAGGGGCGCGCTCCAATCGAAGGCGACTGGGCGGATGGCGTTACCGGATTACGCGACATGCGTGTCGAAATTGCGATGATGCGTACGCCGGACGGTCACAGCCGGCTCGAGCTGTCACGCTTCCTCGCACCACCTGTGGTCGCCGATCACCGCAGCGCCCCGGTGAACGCTCTCGGTTACCTGCGCGTCATGTTCACCGTGGAGGACATCGACGACACGCTCGCCAGGCTCCAAAAACGCGGCGCGGAGCTCGTCGGCGAAGTGGTCCAGTACGAAGATTCATATCGTCTCTGCTACATTCGGGGCCCCGAAGGAGTTCTCATCGGACTAGCCCAGCATCACGTGGCTGCACTCAAGATAAACGGCCCGCCCCAAGTAGCGCACTAGTCAATCCTTGTGTTTGTCTAACTTGCCTCGGCCCATTTTAGCGTCACTCGCCAGCCGGGTGTGGGAAGCATCATCTTGAGCGGCGTCCACAGGCGGCTATCACCGAGTCGGATTTCGCCTTTACCTGAGTGATCGGTGCATTTGCACGGCTGGAAACGATGAAGCCCTGAATGATCAGGGCTTTGTCGTATAACGACGGGTCGCGGCAATACGGATTGCCAGAAACAGGTTTGAGTTCGAACGAGCTGTGGAATCGAACTGTCCTTGCACTTTTATAAAGCGCCATGCGCAACAACGTGCACCAGTCGGAAGCGCCGCGACGCGCTTTCGCCCGCAGTAGCTCCAGCGCCGTAACCATCCCCCAGGCCCAAGAGTCAGTGTTTGCAGACAGTTGAAGTCTCTCTGTGGCTGGCTGGCACAAAGGCTGCAAGGCTGACATCAGGTCCACCTTGAACGCATTCGAGTGGACAGCCCCCTCGGTCAACGACGATCGATTGGCCGAACAGGTCGTGGGCAGCATCGGTGGATCAGGCATAGCCGCCTGGTTTAAACACCGCAAAAGAACAGGCAAAGACGCCTGGAACCGCAAGGTTTCAGGCGTTTTTTTTTGCTTTTAAAACCGTGATTGGCTCGGGCTGGGTGCTTTCTATGAATTCCAATGTTGCCACGTTGAACAAGATGCAAACGCTGATCGTGATCGGTAATGGCATGGTCGGACATCATTTTGTCGAACAGCTGATCGAGCGGGGAGCGCTTGAGCATTACCGGCTGCACGTCTTCAGTGAAGAACCGATGCGCGCCTATGACCGTGTGCATCTTTCCGAGTACTTTTCCGGTCGTGATGCCGAGTCGCTGGCGCTGTCCGATGCTTCGCTTTACCAGGTGCCCGGCGTTACCCTGCATCTGGGCATGCCGGTACTGGAAATCGACCGCGTCCGTCGCCAGGTGATCACCGCGCAAGGTTGCGTCACGTATGACAAATTGGTCCTGGCCACCGGGTCTTATCCGTTTGTTCCGCCAATCGAAGGCGCCGAAGGTGAATCGCGTCTGGTCTATCGCACCCTGGAAGACCTCGATGCCATTCGCGCTGCGGCGGCCAATGCCCGGCGCGGCGTGGTGGTCGGCGGTGGCTTGCTGGGCCTGGAAGCCGCGAACGCGTTGAAGAGCCTGGGCCTTGAGGCCCACGTGGTGGAGTTCGCGCCGCGCTTGATGCCGGTACAACTGGATGACCTCGGTGGTCAGGCGCTCAAGGCGCAGATCGAACGATTGGGCGTCGGTGTACACCTGTCCCGCGCCACGCAATCGATCGGCGCGGGCGAGCAGTACCGCTATCGCATGAATTTCGCCAATGACGAATTCCTCGAAACCGACCTGATTGTGTTTTCCGCCGGTATCCGTGCGCAAGACGCGCTGGCTCGTCAATGCGCGCTGGAGATCGGTCCGCGCGGTGGCGTGGTGATCGACGACACCTGCCTCAGTTGCGACCCGAACATCTACGCCATCGGCGAGTGCGCTTCATGGAACGGCAGCCTGTTCGGCCTGGTCGCGCCGGGCTACCAGATGGCGCGCAGCGTCGCGGCCCGCCTGTGCAACGAGGTCGCCGAGCCGTTCACCGGTGCCGACATGTCGACCAAGCTCAAGCTGCTGGGGGTGGATGTCGGCTCCATCGGCGACGCCCACGGCAACACCCCGGGCGCGCGCAGCTATCAGTTCATCGACGAAACCAGCGCCAGTTATCGCCGCCTGGTGGTCGATGCAAGCGGCAAACACGTCCTCGGTGCAGTGCTGGTCGGTGACAACAGCTATTACGACACCTTGCTGCAATACATGCAGAACGGCATCGCCTTGCCAGCAGAACCCGCCAGCCTGATTCTGCCGTCCTCCGAAGGCGCGCCGACCCTGGGCCCGGGTGCGCTGCCCGAGTCAGCCACGGTGTGCTCCTGTCATAACGTCACCAAGGGCTCCATTTGTTCGGCCATCGACGGCGGCTGTACCGACCTGGGCCAGCTCAAGTCGCAGACCAAGGCCTGTACCGGCTGCGGCGGTTGCGCCGGGTTGCTCAAGCAAGTGTTCGAGCATGAGCTGATTGCCCGTGGCGTCAGTGTCGACAAGAGCCTGTGCGAACACTTCGCCTACACCCGCCAGGAGCTTTATGCGCTGGTACGGGTAGAGGGCGTGATCACCTTCGACGAACTGTTGGCCAAGCATGGTCGTGGCCACACCGGTTGCGACGTCTGCAAACCGGCGGTGGGCTCGATCCTCGCCTCGTGCTGGAACCAGCCGATCATGGACAGGTCGCTGGTGCCGTTGCAGGACACCAACGACACCTTCATGGCCAACATGCAGAAAAACGGCACCTATTCGGTGGTGCCGCGCATTCCCGGGGGTGAGATCACCGCCGACAAATTGATCGCGATTGGCGTGGTGGCGAAGAAATACGACCTCTACACCAAGATCACCGGCGGCCAGCGTATCGACCTGTTCGGCGCTCAGTTGCATCAGTTGCCGGACATCTGGGCCGAGCTGATTGCAGCGGGTTTCGAAACCGGGCACGCCTATGGCAAATCGACCCGCACGGTGAAGTCCTGCGTCGGCAGCACCTGGTGCCGTTACGGCGTACAGGACAGCGTGCAAATGGCCCTGACCCTCGAAGATCGCTACAAGGGGCTGCGCTCGCCACACAAGCTCAAGTTCGCGGTCTCCGGTTGCACCCGTGAGTGCGCCGAGGCGCAGAGCAAGGACGTGGGCGTGATCGCCACCGAGAAAGGCTGGAACCTCTATGTGTGCGGTAACGGCGGCATGCGTCCGCGCCACGCCGAGTTGTTCGCCACCGACCTCGATGACGCCACCCTGATTCGCTACATCGACCGGTTCCTGATGTTCTACATCCGCACCGCCGACAAATTGCAGCGCACCTCGGTCTGGCGCGAGAGCCTGGAGGGCGGCCTGGATTACCTCAAGGACGTGGTCATCCACGACAGCCTGGGGCTTGGCCTTGAGCTCGAATCGCAGATGCAACGGGTGGTCAACCGCTACGAATGCGAATGGGCCAACGCCCTGAAAGACCCGGAAAAGCTCAAGCGCTTCCGCACCTTCGTCAACGATCAACGCCCGGACCCGGACATCCATTTTGTCCAGGAACGCGGCCAGCGCCGGCCGATCATGGCCGCTGAACTGCACCTTATCCCTGTCATCGAGGAGATTGCCTGATGAGCCAGTCCGATACCCAGATAGCTTATTCCAGTTCCGCCCTGGTCAATCCAGATGCCTGGCAAACGGTGTGCCGCCAGGAGGATCTGGTGAGCAATTCCGGCGTCGTCGTCTGGCTCGACGGTGCACAAGTGGCGCTGTTCTACCTGCCGGCCGCCGAAGGCAAGACCCTCTATGCCATCGATAACCATGACCCGCAATCCGGGGCGAATGTCATCGGTCGCGGGCTGATCGGCAGCATCAAGGGCGATCTGGTGATTGCCTCGCCCCTCTACAAACAGCATTTCCGCCTTGAGGACGGCAGTTGCCTGGAACATCCGCAGCAGCGCCTGCGGGTCTGGCCGGTGCGCCTGAACGCAGGCCAGGTGGAAGTCGCGGTGGCCTGAGCAGATGGATTTCACCGGGGTCTGGGCGCTCATTCAATCGATGATTCATTCCAGGCCCCGGCGGAGTCGATGATCAATGACAAACAGTATCGGAGGTTCGCATGAAAACAGCCGCACAACTGCTCAAGCTCAAGGCCGTGCAAAACCAGCGGGTGCATAGCATCGCGCCAGACCAGATGGTGCTTGAAGCGTTGAAAATGATGGCGGAAAAAAACGTCGGTGCTCTGCCCGTCATGGAACAGGGCCAGGTCATCGGCGTTATCAGCGAACGCGACTATGCGCGCAAGGTCGTTCTACAGGGGCGCTCTTCGGTCGGTACACCGGTCCGGGCCATCATGAGCGCGCCCGTCGTGACAGCCGACAGTCAGCAAAGCATCGAGCGGTGCATGGCGGTCATGACCGACAGCCATCTGCGCCATCTACCGGTGGTGGAGGGCGACCAACTGATTGGCCTGTTGTCGATTGGTGATCTGGTCAAGGAAGCCATCGTCGAGCAGGCCGAGTTGATTCGGCAGCTGGAACACTACATTCGCGGACATTGAAGCGCCCGGGGCAGGGTGCCACTGCCGATCTGTTCAACGTGACAAGGTCAAACGGGCCAGGGCGATTGCCCTCACGGGGTTTCAACCTGCGCCTTGAGAAATAGTGAAAACAGCTCCTGCGGCGACTTTATGTTCAGCTTCGCGTAGACGTGCCGGCGGTGGACCTTGACGGTCTCGGCCGAGATGCTCAACTTGCTGGCCACTTCCTTGTTCGAGCAGCCACTCAGGATCAAACGGATCACGTCGAGCTCTCTGGCGGTCAGGGGAGTGCCCAGGCGCACCATTGCCTCTTCCAGATTGTCTTGCCAGCGCGGTGCCTGGCGAGGGACGCTTTCAGCCATCGCGCTCTCGAAAAACATGCGCTGGCGCATCAGGCCCACGACCCAGGGGCGGATCATTTCCAGCAGCGAAATCTGTTCCGGCGTGAACAGCTGACGACTTCCCAATGACAGGCACACGCTGCGGGCCTCGTCGAGTTTCACGTTGTATTGCACTTCGTCCTGCTCTACGTAGTGGGTGAAGTAGCGCTCGTAGTATTCCGTCTCCTTGAAGCGTTCCGGTGCCACGTCCGCCAAGCGGTACAGCCCGGTGGCGGGTTGCTCGCGATTGGCGATGTAGAAGGGGTCGAGCAGGTACAGGCCCTTGATGTAATCGTGGAACAGCGGGTCCGGTCCCTCGCCTTGATACGGGCTTTCGGCGAAGGCAAAAGGGCGGCCGTCGCTGAACAGCAGCACCGCCCAGGTATCGACCGGTACGTATTCGCCTATCAGCCGGCTCAGGCTTCGCCAGAAATCAGCCTTGTCCAGGTGTTCGATCAATTGGCCGGCTGAGCGATGCCAGGCCATGTCCTGGAGCGTTGGTGTCATGCATGTACCCCCTGGGGTTAATCACTCGACGTGATAGGAAATTCGCTGGCAAAACGCATAATTGCATCGACCTTTTGCAAAAGTCACTTACTTCCTGGCCGGGATTTACCCTGATAACAAGGTCCGAATATGAAGCTCGAACTCGTACAACTGGCGGGGCGTGATGGCGATACCGCGTACAATTTGCGACGCACTCTTGATGCCATCGCTCAATGCGCGCCTGACACCGATATCGTGGTGTTTCCCGAGGCGCAAATCACCGGTTTCCTGAACTACCAGAACATTGCCGAACAGGCCCTGTCGCTGGATAACCCCAGTGTCCAGGCCATCCTGCAGGCCGCGCATGAGCGTAACGTCGCGGTGGTGGTGGGGCTGATCGAAAACGATGGCGGGAATTTTTACAACACGACGCTTTTCATCACCCCCGAAGGTATTCAACTGAGCTACCGCAAGACCCACCTCTGGGTCTCCGAGCCTGGCCTGGTATTGCCCGGCAACCGCTATGGCACCGTGGAGTGGCGTGGTGTGCGTATCGGTCTGTTGATCTGCTACGACACCGAGTTCCCGGAAACAGCCCGCGCCGTGGCGGCCCTCGGCGCAGAGCTGATTTTGGTCACCGATGGCAACATGGAGCCTTACGGTCACGTACACCGCACCTCGGTTACCGCCCGAGCCCAGGAAAACCAGGTGTTTGCCGTGGTGGTGAACCGGGTCGGCCCGGGTGATGACGACACGGTGTTCGCCGGAGGCAGTGCGGTGATTGACCCCTTTGGTCACGTATTGCTCGAAAGTGGGCGCCAGGAGAGTCGCCATGTGATCGAGCTGGACATGTCGCAACTCGCCGATGCCAGAGCCGTCTACGACTATCGCAAAGACCAGCGCTTCCAGTTAGCGGGAGAGCGTATTGAGCATGCGGATGGCCGACGCGAACTGCTGATTCCTTAATACAAGACGCTAGATCCGCAGGCGTCGCTCAACCCACAACAATAATTCAGCAACAGTCAGCTGGGGGCGCGTTTGGCAAAAACGTGCAGTCAGCCAGGAGCATCCCATGAAGTTTCCCCGCTTGATGAAGTTCAGCCTTGTCGCATTGTTCGTCACCGGAATCGGTGTCGCGTGGGCCGAACCGCCGCGTGTGCACTTGTATAACTGGTCGGATTTCCTGGCACCGGAAACGCCCAAGGAGTTCCAGGCGGACACGGGTATCTCGCTGATCTGGGATGCCTTCGACAATGCTGAAGTGATGGAAAGCAAGTTGATGGCCGGACGTACCGGTTATGACGTGGTGATGGTGCCTGACGACCTGTTGCCCAGCCTGACAAAGGCTGGAGTGATTCAGGAACTGGATCGTGAACGTATGGGCAACTGGTCGCACCTGGCCCCGGATGTTCTGGCAAAACTTCAAGGCAATGATCCGGGTAATCGCTACGCGGTCCCCTATATGTGGGGCACGACAGGGATTGGCTATGACAAGACCAAGGTCGAACAACTGTTGGGCGCCAACGCTCCGGTAGATTCCTGGGACCTGATCTTCAAGGAAGAAAACATCTCAAAACTCAGCCAGTGTGGCGTAGCGATGCTGGATGCACCCGTAGAGATCGTACCTATCGCGCTGCACTATCTGGGCCTGCCACCGAACAGCAAAAAACCCGAGGATTACCTCAAGGCCGAGGAATTGCTGCGCAAGATCCGCCCATACGTCCGTTACTTCGATTCCTCGAAATTCACCACGGACCTGGCCAATGGCGATATCTGCGCCGTGGTCGCATGGGGTGGCTCCGTCTACAACGCGAAAGTCACTGCAGACCATGCCAACAACGGCGTCAAACTGGCCTACAGCATTCCGCGAGAGGGCGCGCCGGTCTGGTTTGAAAACATGGTGCTGCTCAAGGATGCTCCCCACCCGCAGCAGGGCTACGACTTCATCAACTACATGCTGCGCCCGCAAGTGATTGCCAAGAGTTCCAACTACGTCGGCTATCCCAACGGCAACAAGGACGCCTCGGCCTTCATCGATCCGCAGTTGCGGGACAACCCGGGTGTGTACCCAACCAAAGAAGTCATGGCCACGCTCTACCCCCTCGAAACGCTGCCGCTCAAACTGGAACGCGTGCGTACCCGACTCTGGAGCAAGGTGAAAAGTGGCACCTGAGTGTCGCCCCACAACCCTTCGCATAACAAGAAATCGAACGACCGGAGTTGCCATGACTATCGCAGCAGACTTGATCATCACCCACGCTGACATCCACACCATGGACCCGAGCCTGCCCAGGGCCCAGGCCATTGCCGTGCATCAAGGGCGCATCGTCGCCGTGGGCGACAACGTGGACATCGAACGCATGGCCGGCGTCGAGACGCGCCGCATCAACGCACAAGGGCAATTGATGCTGCCCGGTTTGCAAGACACCCACGTGCACTTTCAACTGAGCAGTGCCGACCTTTATCACAATGCGTCGTTGTACGCCGCCGCCAACCTTGACGAACTGCTGGCCGCCATTCGCGAGTTCGCCGAACGCCATCCCGACAAGGCCTGGATTCGTGGCGTCGGTTTCTCCTCCAGCGTGTTCAACCCGGACGAACTCACCAAGGAATTGCTGGACAGCGTGACGGGAGGGCGCCCGGCGCTGATGCTCGCCAACGATTACCACAACGGCTGGGCCAATAGCGCCGCCTTCGAGATCGCCGGGGTGACCGCAGGCAGCCCCGAGCCTGCGAACGGTAGCTATGTGCGCAACGCCGACGGCACACCCAAGGGGTGGCTGTTGGAGGATGCCATCTGGGCGATGAACCGCATCGCACCCGGGTACACGGACGAAGAGTACCTGGAGGCCATGCAGCACTACAGCAAGGAGTTCAACCGTCGCGGTATCACCGGCGTGCTGGATGCCATGGTCAATCGCAATTACATGAAAAACTACCAGGCCTCCCATGATCGCGGTGATTTGACGCTGCGGGTCCGCGCTACCTCAAAGGTTTTCGCGCACAAGCCGCTGGACGAGCAACTTCGCGAACTCAAGGACCTGCGCGAAATCTACCGGGGCGACCGGGTCAGCATGCACTCGGCAAAGTTTTTCCTCGACGGCGTGCTGGAAAGCGGTACGGCCGTGTTCCTGCAACCGCGTTGCGACACGGGGGGGAATGCCGAGTTGATGTTCACCCAGGAACAGATCAACACCTGCTTTGCGGCGTTTGATCGGGAGAAGTTCCAGTTGCACGTTCACACCATTGGCGACGGCGCGGTACGCGCCGCCGTGGACGGAATCGAGCATGCCCGCCAGATAAATGGCCAGTGGGATTCGCGTCACCAATTGGCTCACCTGCAAGTCGTGGCGCCGGCAGACATTCCCCGCTTCACGTCCCTGGGCATTCTGGCCAATTTCCAGCCCTTGTGGGCCCAGCCGCAACCCGAGGCCGACGCCATCGCTGAAGCCATGCTTGGCGCGGAACGCAGCGAGTGGATCTTCCCCATCGGTGCTTTTGTGCGTAAAGGGGTGACCTGCATGATGAGCAGCGACTGGGGCGTCAGTACCTATGATCCGTTCGAGATCTTGCAGTCGGCCGTCACCCGCCAAAACGTCGGTGCCGGTCCCGACGATCCGGTACACAACCCGCAACACCGCATCAGCATCGAGGATGCGATCCGTGGTTACACGCTCAATGCTGCCCATGCTGCCTGGCGCGATGACTGCACCGGCAGCCTCAGCGTGGGAAAGTACGCGGACCTCATCCTCCTCGACCGCAATCTGTTTGAAATCGATCCCGGCGAAATCGCCCAGACCCAGGTGTTACTCACCCTGCTGGAAGGGCAAGAAGTCCATCGGTCGCCAGACTTCGGCTGACTGATCGCCCCTGAACGGGGCCTTCCACGCCAATCAATTCACATCACCCTCTGTTTCGGGCCGCCAGGCCTGGGGGTTAGTGCGTGCGCGTGAATCGCGGCAGGGGGGCTGCGGTCGCAGCCGTGGACGCATTCGCAGGCAGCAGATTTGCCATTACAACAAGAACAATCGGGAGAAATCAGTATGTCCTTCATCACCCAGGTGCGGGCGCTTTCGGCGCTCGGCGCGTTGATCAGCCAGTGTGCCTTTGCGGGGTATGCATTCGAGGCGGGCGACGTCAAAGGGGAGGCTACACTGGCCGCCGGCGCGGCCAGCATCAACGCCGCTAACGTCAATTTCGGAGCCGGGCGCGTAGACCTGCGCAACGGCCGTAACACCGGTGAGCGTGCCGATTGGCAGGAGATGTATCTGAAACCCGGCGCGACCCTCGGCTACGAACTCGACTCGGGCCTTGAAGTATTCGCCGGTGCGTCGGCCGTAGGGGCCACCACGTTTGGCGACGGCGATGCCGGTGGCTACACCCGCAGTTCAGACCATGACCTTTCTGTTGAGGCGTTCTATGCCGGCGTGCGCAAAGGCGACTGGACGCTCAGCGCCGGACGACAGGACTTCAAGGTCGGCACAGGGTTCATCGTCATGGATGGCAACCTGGATTTCTTCGACGATGGCGCCTACTGGATTGGCCCGCGTACGGCGTTTCGCGACTCCGCCATCGTGCGTTACGGCCATGATCGCCTCAGCGCCCAGGCATTCAGCTTGCGCACAGACGACGATCTCGGTGACTTTCGCATGAACGGCCTGAACGTCGACTACGACCTGGCCGGCGCGGCGACACTGGGGGCCATGGCCATGAAGGTGAACTCCCTGGACCGACAAGCCAATAGCCAGAACCCACGCGAGGGGATGCAGGTCTATAACCTGCGTGCGTTGCAAGGCAAGGTGCCTGGCCTGGATGACCTGACGCTACATGGCGAATACGCTGTCGAGCGCGGCAGTGGCGCCGGTGTCGACTACGATGCCCGCGCCTGGTACGCCCAGGCCGACTATGCGTTCCCCGCAATTGCGTTACAGCCACAGTTGAGTTACCGCTATGCCTACTTCTCCGGTGACGAAGACCCCTCCGATGCAAAGAAGAAAGCCTGGGATCCGCTCAGCAAGGGCTACGTCGACTGGGGCACCTGGCTGATTGGCGACGTCGTCGGCAATTACCTGCTGTTCAACAGCAACGAGCGCGTCAGTCAGTGGACGCTGCGCACTCATCTGACACCTACCGTCAGTTTGGGCGGCATTCATTACCAGTTCAGCCTGGACGAAAAGGTGCTCAACGGTGTGCCGGTCAGCGACCGTCGCTTCGCCGACGAGAATGTCGTGTTCCTTGAATGGATCCCGACACCCAGCGTCTACACCAGCGTGTCGTACAACTGGGTCAAGCCACTGGCGGCCGCCCGCGAAACCTACGGCAACGACGACTTCAGTGCGCTCGAGATGTTCATCTCCTACCGCTATTGAACCAACCCGAAGATGGACTCGGCCCTGGCCGGCTGCGTCCGTTTTCGTCAACAACAGGAATTGCGCCGTGATCAATACAGTTGCAGGGCTCTTCAAAGCCCCACCCATCCATCTCTCAACGCTGACCCTCGGCATGGAGGTTTGAGATGCCTCACAAACCCGTCAACTTGACCGCCAGCCTTAGCCTGACTTCGGTGGTGCTGTTTGGCCTGGCGTACATGGCACCCAGCCTGGTGCTGGTGATTTTCGGTGTCATCGCCCAAGTCAGTTCCGGCACGGCGCCCAGCGCCTTCCTGCTGGCCACCGGCGCCATGCTGTTATCCGCATTGAGCTACGCCAAGATGGCCAGGCTCTTTCCCGTTTCCGGCTCGGCCTATTTTTATGCCCGGCAGATGCTGGGCAGCCAGTTCGGATTTCTGGTCGGCTGGTTGATCTTGCTCGACTACCTGTTCATGCCCATGGTCGCCTGGCTGGTTCAGTCGGTTTTCCTCAACGTGCAGTTCCCGGCAATACCTGTGTGGGGCTGGATGCTCGTCAACATACTCCTGACAACCCTGGTCAACGTCATGGGGCTGAGCCTGGCCGACCGGACGAACAAATTGCTGACCGGACTGGGCATTCTCCTGGTGTTGTTGTTCGTGGTTTTCTGTCTGATTTTCCTGATGCGTCAGTCACCCGTCTCCTTGACTGAACCGTTATGGAACGCCAGCAGTACGCTCGCCGGTGTGTCTGCGGCTGCCGCTGTGGCGGCCTATTCCTACCTCGGTTTCGACGCGGTCACCACGATGGCCGAGGACACGCGAGACGCAAAACGCAACATTCCTCGGGCCGTGGTGTTGGTGATGGCAACGGCGGGGCTGCTGTTTGCGCTGGTGGCGTACATCATGCAACTGGTGCATCCCGGGGGCGTGTTCGAAGACGCGCAGATTGCTTCCTACCTGATGTCCGTTGAGGTCGGCGGGCAAGCCTTTGCGGATTGGCTCAACCTCGGATTCATCGTCTCCGGATTCGCCTCGGGTCTCATCGTACAGCTGAGCACCAGCCGTCTGCTGTACTTCATGGGACGGGCAGATGTGCTGCCCAGGCCGCTGTTCGGTACATTGCACCCCAAGACAAGAACTCCGGTTTTCAACCTGCTGTTCACGAGTGTCATCGGGTTGATCGGCTTGAACATCACGGTCGAAATGGCAACCTCATTCATCAACTTCGGCGCCTTCCTCGGTTTTACCGCGGTGAACCTGTGTGTCATCTGCTACTTCTACCGAACCCGCCGAACCCGCCCACTCGGACTGTTCGGGTATCTGCTGTTTCCGCTGCTGGGTATGTGCGTGAACCTTTACCTGGTGAGCCAGCTGAGTTCGACTGCGATCACCATCGGGCTCTGCTGGCTGGCAATTGGCGTGATCTACCTCATTTGGCTGACACGCGGCTTCCGCCGATCCGCACCGGAGCTGAACATGACCGAGCGAGCAGGGGGGTAGTGTCAGCGGTTGTTTTCGAGGGCTTCTGTAGGCCTGCCTGCAGTTGTGCGCACAGCTTGCCCAAGTGATGGGAGGCGACGACCGGACAAGCGGGGTGGCAAATGGCTATATACAATGAGTGCCACGAAAATGAGTGCTGACCTGCGGCTTCACCTCGCCTGTTACTGGTGACAAATAACAACACCGCCGCGTGGGTTGCCACTTGCGGCCCTGAATGAAGGAACAATCGCACATGGCCGTGATAACAGGCACTACGAGCAACGATGATCGTTTGGGGACAAGTGAGGCCGACAGCATTACCGGCCTGGCCGGAGATGACATTCTCGACGGCGGTGCGGGCCAGGATAAGGCTATCTATATGGGCAACGCCGGCGACTACCGCTTTGGCTGGAGCAACGGCCAGCTGACGGTCACCGACCTGAATGTCGCTGATGGCGATGAGGGTACCGATTACCTGCGCAATATCGAAAGCCTGCAATTCGCCGACAGGATTCTGAGCGTCAAGGCGGGCGGCGAAAGCCGGGTCAGTACGCTGACGCCGATGACTGTGGACAGTATCTCCATTACCGGACTGGCCGACGGTGGGTGGCTGGTGTCCATGCAGTCCTCTGATTCGGGCGATATTTTAATCCAACGTTACAGTGCAGCAGGCGAGAGGCTGGGCGATGAGATTACTGTCGCGCCTTTGAATTCGCTATACGCTCAGCAAAATTCCGATGTCGCCGGGCTGGCTGACGGTGGCTGGGTGGTTACCTGGTTCTACACTGGGGGGAGTGGTGACATCTATGCCCGGCGGTTCAGCGCGGCTGGTGATCCCATGGGCGATGAATGGCGCGTCAATACCCACACGGTTGAAAGCCAGGACAGCCCGGCTGTTACAGCACTGAATGACGGTGGTTGGCTGGTGGTATGGATGTCCCGGGACGTCGCTGGCAATAACTTCACGATCGAGTCCCAACGCTATAACGCAGCGGGCACGGCTGTGGGGGGGGAAACCCAGGTCAACACGACGACTGGGGATAATCAGATCGTACACGGCAGCTCTGACGTGACGGCCCTGAAGGACGGTGGCTGGCTGGTGACCTGGCATGCGACTCACCCGGGCGACAACCTCTTCGATATTTATGCCCAGCGTTACGATGCAACAGGTAACAGGGTAGGCAGCGAAACTCAGGTAAACACCAATACGCTGAATGACCAGTACTTTCCTGCGGTCACGGCCTTGAACGATGGTGGCTGGCTGGTGAGCTGGTCATCCTTCAGCGTAGCTGCCAATGGTAGCGATATCTACTTCCAGCGCTATAACGCCAATGGTCAGGCGGTCGGCGGTGAAACCCACGTCATAAACAGCCCTGACTATGCCACTCAGTCTCAGAGTTTCTCCGATGTAACGGCATTGGCTGATGGCGGCTGGGTGGTGACCTGGGAAGCGGGCGGCGCGCAGGATGGCAGCGATATGGCTATCTATTCACAGCGCTACAACGCCGCGGGCCAAACCGTCGGTGGCGAAACGCTGGTCAACACCACCACCGACGGCTATCAGGTTGTCGCCAAGGTCACGTCTCTGGAAGACGGCGGCTGGGCGGTGACTTGGGTGTCTCAAGGACAGTCCAGTCATGTCAATGACGGTATCCATGTCCAGCGCTTCAGTGCCGATGGCACCGCGGTACGGCTGGAGGTTACTGGCGGGAGCGCTGATGACACGCTGAACGGTCAGGGCAACATGCTGCTGGCCGGGGGCGCTGGCAATGATACTTATGCAGTGGGCGATAGCCTGATTCAACTTCGTGAAGAGCTGGGTGCCGGCACTGACACGGTCAAGTCGGCGGTGAGCTGGGTGCTGGGGGCCAACCTGGAGAACCTGACGCTTACCGGAACTTCGGCGATCAATGGCACCGGTAACGGCCTCGCCAACACGCTGACCGGTAACGCCGCCGCCAATACGCTCAACGGCGGTGCCGGCGCCGATGTGATGATCGGCGGCCTGGGCAATGACATCTACTACGTCGACCATGCCAGCGACGTGGTCAGCGAAACCTCCGCCACCGGCGGCGTCGACACCGTCGTTTCCAGCGTCAGCCGCACCCTCGGCAACTACCAGGAGAACCTGACCCTCACGGGCAGCGCGGCACTCACAGGCACCGGTAACGATCTCGCCAACACGCTGACCGGCAACGCCGCCACCAATCACCTCTACGGCGGTGCCGGCAATGACTTTTTGAATGGCGGCGCAGGCGTCGACAGGATGACGGGGGATGATGGTTCCGACATCTACTACGTCGACAACGCGGCTGACGTCGTGGTTGAAACCAATGCCACGGCCAGCACCGGCGGCAGCGACACGGTCTACAGCTTTCTCAACGCCTACACCCTCGGCGCCAACGTCGAGAACGGGCGCGTCCTCGCCACCGGGATCGCCGGCCTGACGGGTAACGGCCTCGACAACACCCTCTATGCCGGGGTCGGCAACAACGTCCTCAATGGTGGTACCGGCGTCGACACCGCCTCCTACCTCTATGCCGCCAGCGCAATCACCGCCAGCCTGGCCGTGACCACAGCCCAGGCCACCGGCGGCTCGGGCGCCGACACCCTGATCGCCATCGAAAACCTCACCGGCTCCAGCTACAACGACACGCTCACGGGTAACGCCGCCGCCAACCTGCTGAGCGGTGGCGCCGGAAACGATACGCTCGCCGGTGGTGCGGGCAATGACGTGTTGAATGGCGGCACTGGCGCCGACGGCATGACGGGCGGTGATGGCTCCGACATCTACTACGTTGAGAACGCCAGCGACGTCGTGGTTGAAACCAATGCCACGGCCAGCACCGGCGGCAGCGACACGGTCTACAGCTCTCTCGGCGCCTACACCCTCGGCGACAATGTCGAGAACGGTCGTATCCTCGCCACCGGGGTCGCCGCCCTCACGGGAAACGGCCTCAACAACATCCTCTATGCCGAAGTCGGCAACAACGTCCTCAATGGCGACACCGGTGTCGACACGGCGTCCTACCACTATGCCGGCAGTGCCGTCACCGTCAGTCTCGCCGTGACCACGGCCCAGGCCACCGGCGGCTCAGGCGCCGATACCCTGATCGCCATCGAAAACCTCACCGGTTCCAACTACAACGACACGCTCACGGGCAACGCCTCGGCTAACTTGTTGAGCGGTGGCAGCGGTAACGATACGCTCGACGGTGGGGCGGGCAATGACGTTCTGGATGGCGGCGCAGGCGTTGACAGGATGACGGGCGGCGATGGTTCCGACCTCTACTACGTCGACAACGCCGGCGACGTGGTTATCGAAACCAATGCCACGGCCAGCACCGGCGGCAGCGACACGGTCTACAGTTTTCTCAGTGCCTACACCCTCGGCGCCAATGTCGAATACGGTCGGGTCCTGGCCACCGGGGTCGCCGACCTGACAGGCAATAGCCTCAACAACACCCTCTATGCCGGGGCCGGCAACAACGTCCTCAATGGCAGCACCGGCGTCGACACCGCCTCCTACCTCTATGCCGGCAGCGCCGTCAGCGCCAGCCTGGCCGTGACCACGGCCCAGGCCACCGGTGGCTCAGGCTCAGACACCCTGCTGGGCATGGAAAACCTCACCGGTTCCAGCTACAACGACACCCTCACGGGCAACGCCGCCGCCAACCAGTTGAACGGCGGCGCCGGCAGTGACGTCCTGATCGGCGGGATGGGCAAGGATGTTCTCACCGGCGGCGCCGGCAACGACATCTTCGATTTCAACGCCCTCGCTGAAACGGGGCTGACCAGTGCCACCTGGGACATCATCAGCGACTTCGTCCAGGGAGCCGACAAGATCGACCTGTCGACGCTCGATGCCAACACGGCGACGGCCACCAATGAAGCCTTCACCTCAATCATCGGCAGTACCGCAGCCTTCAGTGCGGCTGGCCAGTTGAAGGTTTCAGGGGGCGTGCTCTACGGCAATACCGATGCCGACAGCGCCGCCGAGTTCGCTATCCAGATAGTCGGACTCAACAGCGCGACCACGGCGGACTTTATTCTTTAACGGGCGGATCCAGCATCTGACAGGGTGGCGCGTAGCGGTCACCCTTGATTTTCCAGATGCTCCAGGGCGAGTTGGTTTTCGTTGATCTTGAAAAGCCGGGAAGGGAGCCGGTCTGAGAAGCGGCTCAGGAATTTTTTTGCCGAAGGTTTTTTAGGGGATTGCGGAAATTGGCAAAAAAGATGCGCAAACGATGGGATCGCCGACGCAGCCTTGACCCAAACCCCAGAAACGACAAAGCCCTGAATAATCAGGGCTTTGTCGTATAAAGATGGCGGAGGCGATGGGATTCGAACTCATGGACCTGTTACAGTCGACGGTTTTCAAGTCCGAGATACAAGCGCCCGTAATTCGTGGTCTGTAGCTTGTTTTCGTTCTAATACGATCATTTTTTGGCTCCGCTGCAGGCCCCATTCTACAAGGGCCGGTTTCAGCGTTTTGTAACGCGTTTTTCCGCTATTTTGATGGCTTCGCCATGGCGCTGACGCGACGGTAAACATGTTCAGTTATGCCGCCCTTTGTATGCCCCCAAGAGAAGGCTCGCTTCTAAGCGTTCGCTCAGAAGCGAGCCTTCGACCTAAAGCTGCCACTCAACTTCGTGAGTGCTCCACGAAGACTGATCGAGATCAGCCAGAATGCTTGGCAGCATCACTTGCCTTTTTCATAGGGTGAAGGCATCTTGATATCAATGTCGCGACAGGGATGCGTTGGAGCTGTTGGTCTCTGCGAGTTGTCCCGCCAACCCAGTATTGAGTACGGATAGATGAGCATCCTCGAAGAAGACCGGAAGGAACTGCAGTCCGCGAAGAATTTGCTAGAGAACCCGGGTTTCGCTGCAAAGGTGACGAGCGTTATTGGTATGCCCATTGAGATCGCTTTAGAACACTTGCCCGAAAGTGTCACTAAAAGAATTGGAAGCATCACTAGCTCAGCGTTAGAGAAGGCTCTCGATGCTGCGGTTTTTACTATGAAGGATGTGCCTGGTGAGGAGTCCTCTAACATCTGGCACAAGGCAGGCGTAGCCGTTAGCGGAGGAGTCGGGGGCTTTTTCGGCTTCGCCGGGCTAAGTGCGGAGTTGCCCATCTCAACTTCAATAATGCTTCGATCCATTGCAGATATCGCAAGGAGTCATGGAGAGCGCGTTGAAACCGACGAAGCGAAGCAAGCTTGCCTTACTGTCTTTGCGCTCGGCGGTAAATCAACGGAAGATGATGATTCAGAAACTGGTTATTACACAGTGCGTGCAGCTTTGGCGAAGCATATGTCGGATGGCTCAGTACTTAAGTTGATCGCTACCATTGCAGAGCGTTTCGGCTTCCAAGTCGGTGAGAAAGTCGCTGCACAAGCTGTACCGGTGATAGGAGCAGCGGGCGGTGCCATCATTAACCTGGCATTCATCGATCATTTCCAAGACATGGCGCGCGGGCACTTCATTGTTAGAAAGCTAGAAAGGCGGTACGGACAGGAGCTGATCCAGCAGATATACGGGGACCTTCCAAAGCGTGGGTAACAAGGCCATCGCAGTCTTCGCACCATCCTTAGCGCTACTGCCGCCCCGATCTGGACCGAGGAAAAAAGTGAATCAAGCACAATACCTAGCCAACTCGGTTGCAGCCTTCCGTGATTGGCTTGCTCAACGGCTTTGTGGTCAACCAATTAGTTTCGCAGTACCTGGTGCTGTTGCGTACCCCGATTTGCCAAGTGCACTTGCCACCTACCGCTGGCCGCGCCGAGCAAGAAATGGTCTGCCAAATCCACACCTCAGCCTGCCACACGTTCACCCGGTGGTGCCAAGACTTGCTGCCCATAGTTCCCTTGCTACCAATGAGGCCGTTTTGCAAACCATCCAGCGCCAGATGCGTACCGCCTACGCGGCAGGTCCGACCAGCGCAAACCAGCTCTCGGGCGCCGTTGCTGCTGTCCTCTATTGGGGCGGTGTCTATACGAAGCGAGGCAACTTGGGTTGGCTTTCTGCTAACCAAGCCAACCTGTTGGTAATCCTACAAACAGTGGTTAATGATCATGCCCGAGGGAGTGATACGAGCGCTGTCACCAATCTCCGGTTTAACTCTGGTATGACAAAGGTTTATTCGCTTTTGATCGATGGCTTCATCATATACGACAGTCGAGTAGCAGCGGCTCTAGCGTGGTTGGCTAAAAGATGGTGGACTATCGATTGTGGCCAGCCGGCGTTAACCCTACCTTCACTCCTGCGATTCGCCTGCCTTCCAGCAAATGGGGCGATGGCACGTTACCGCAACCCCGACCTAGCATTGTTCCCATTGCTTGCTGTGAACCCCTACGAGCACTACACCTGGAACGTTAGGACCAATTGGCTGTTGGCGGACTCGTTACGAGTAGCCGGCAATAGCAATCTGTTTGGCTCGCTGCGAGAGGTGGAAGCGGCGCTTTTCCAGATGGGCGATCGCGTGATTTAGCACCAAAAGCAGCCATTGCGACGACGAGATATAGCTGGCCTCCGACGTCAAGAGAAACGCCAGGGTCATCTTGATGAACTCAGCGTCTTGCAATACGTTTTCCGTTATTTTGACGGCTTCGCAATGGCGCCGACGCGACGGTAAACGCGTTCAGTTATGTCACCCTTGGTATGCCCCAAGAGCAGGCTTGCCTCTCCGATGTCAGTAATTTCCGACGCGGCTTTTGGCCTGATGTCCCGAAACTGAAAGCTGCTGATTCTTCCAGCAAGCAGTGTGTCGCCAGTCTCGATCGCTTCATTCTTGGCCTTTTCCCGGGCCTTATCCCAGCGGTCGCGAAGCATCTTGGCAGTCATACGCTTCCCACGCGCACTCACAATCAGGTAACTCGAAACGTGCTGAGCGTTACGCTCTGCGATTTTTGCGATCAGCATGCCCAGGCTGTTTGCCGAGCCGCTGGCAGTTATCTGGATACGCAGCTTCTTGTGTGTTTTGTTCTGCTGCACCATTAAATACCCCCCTTCGATATCATCTTTACGCATGACCAGGACGTCGGCCGGCCGCTGCCCTGTCAGGTAGGCAAGGTCCATCGCATCTTTCAGCTCTTGAGCTGCTTTCTTATAAACAGCATCCCAAACCACATCGTTCGCGTAATAGTCTCGAGGCGTCTCCTTGTTCTTCCGTACACCCTGGCAGGGATTTTCTTTGGAGGTCAGACCCCATTCACGCGCCATATTGAATACATGTGAGAGCGTGGCTATCTCACGGTTGGCCCGAACCTTTGCAGTTCGAGCGTCCCGATACCCGGCGATCGTGGCAGGTGTGATTGAGTCGATGGGGGCATTGTCGAAAAGTGGACGCAGCTGTTTGATCTCTGAAAGGTTGTCTCTCTGCGTGCGGGCCGCCTTCTTCGGGACGATGTCGCGGACATAGCGGTCAAAGATCCCTTTCATAGTCCGCAAGTCCAGTGGTATTTCCTTGGCTTCGAGTTCCGCCCACTTGAGCCTAGCTTTGTCGAGATCCTTGCCCAGTGGGATCGCCTTTCCTGTGGAGTCCAGGTAGTAATAGGCGATCCAGGTTTTCCCGCTCTTTCTTGGTCGCGTCCATTGATACATCCGGGGCGGTAAATGGCGGGTTGCGGTTTTGCGGGGGCGCATATCAGTTCACTCGCGAGAAGTCGGGCGTCCATGCGGGCGCGGCTGGCGATGGAGTGGGGGTAATATTGGTTGGTGTGATCACGCCGAGCTTCATCCGGGCGTACATCCTTCCCACCAATGGGCGTTTGCCACGACTTTCGACATAGAGCCATTGGCGATCATCCAACCAGCGACGTTGGTAGGCCCTGGCCTTGTAGCCAGTGATATTCGCTAGCTCTTCGTCCGAAAGGATTTCAGTTTCCATGATTGATCTCCCCGGCGCGTCGCTTGATGCCGTCGGTCGGGCGCTGCTCAATGCATTTATGGTGGTTGGCGGGCTCGACAGACCCGATCAACTGGCTATCGGATTCATTGGGCACTAATCTCGCGACTAATGGGGGCGTATACCCCACAGCAGGCTGCGCGGGCGGGCGACTTTGAGCGATTAGCGTTGCATTAGGATGCCCTGCCTCGCGCAGCTTTTCGTGGGGTATAAGTGTCTCGACAGTGGTGCTGACAGGCTTAGTAATGCCTGCTGCTGCGCAGCAGAGACTCTTTGTTTCTTGTGCGTTGACCATGCCGACGTTGCGGAGCAAAGCGGTAGAGGCTTCGGTGGTGTGCTGTTCGCTCTTTATGCCGCTTTCCACCGATGTTCGATCGCCAGTTGGTCCATCAGTCGCTGATGGTCGGTGGCCCTCGGCACGGCCATCGATCAAGCCGCCTCGATAACCGACCCAGTAGAGAAGGGTGGCGCCCAATATGAGACTGAGCGGTGCGCAGATTTGTATTGCGGTCATGTGGTGTGCTCCTGGTGGTTTTGTTTGACTGGTGGTGACAGCCCTTTCGGTTTACTCGGTTGGTTCATCCTGCGGTCGCGGCATCTCCGAATCCGCCTTGTAAGCGCGGATGTCGATCAGTGAGGCGACGTGCCGGATGTGTGCGTACTTCGGTGCCTTGCGACTGGTGTCCAACGTGGTGATGGGAAGCTGGATTCGGCCGCTGTTGATCTCCGTGACAAACGACTGCTCGTTGAGGTTGCGGAAGTATTGTTCGCGCACTTTCTCTAGCGGAATTAGCACGTCGCCGAAGATGCGGTAGAGCAGCTCTACGGTTGCTGCTTCGGGGGCCGGTTGCAGTCGGAGCGGCGTTTGGGCTGTGTTAGTCATGGGCTTGCTGAGCCTCCTTGCGTTGTATTCTTGCCGGATGGTTCCAGGCGTTCAGGCAGTGGCGTCTGGTCAGCTCGCGCAGATGTGCAGGTACTTCGAGGAGCGCGGCGTTGCGCTCCTCGCGTGTCCGCATGGCGATGATCTGGCGGGCGTATTCCCTAGGCCACGTCACGGCGGTCTGCCGGGATGGCGGGCAGTTCAAGCCCTAGTTGCTCTGCCAACCAGCGGATGCCGACCTGTCTGACCCTGGTCGACTGGCTGTACTGCAGGCCGTACCTTTCGTGAAACCACTGGCCGTCCTTGACCCGCAGGTACTCGCGGTCGCGGGTGGGGTAGGCCGGCAATCTGCGTTTGTTAAGCAGACTTTTTTCCTGCATCAGGGTAATCAGCCGTGGCCGGGTCAGGCCGAGCTCGGTTGCGGCTTGAGCGAGGGTGCGTTCCATGGTGTCGTCCTCATGCAGCGTGCGCGGCAGGAGTTGCCGCTGCAGTGAGGTGGTTGATGGACTCGGTGACCTTGCTGTAGATCTCGACATCGGTGCCGCACACGGTAAAGCACCGGGTGTGTGGGCTTTTATTGCCAATGCACAAAATGGCGGTGACGCCGGGGCGTGTATGGGTGCGATGCAGAGCCACGTGCAAGGGGAGGTCGAAGCCCATGTCGAGGCTCAGCATGCCACCGGTGCGCACCAGCTCGAACACGCGCTGCTTGTCCTGGACTTCAAAGCGGCCGTATTCGCGATCTGCATGGGGACGGTGCACCAGATCGCCGGTGATGCTCGGGTCGAGCGGGCCGTTTGCAATTTCTTCGATGAAGTCGGCCAGCTTGAGGTGCATCTTCTTTTCGTTGTTTAAGGTCAGCGTGTGGCGTTCGTTGCCCAGTTCAACGACGAAGACGGTTTCGGTGGTGCCGCGTTCTACCTTGAGGCGGAACGCCAAGGCTTTACGCTTTGGTGCAGACCTCAGTACGTGGTTGAAGGTCTCGCTCAAATTGACCTGGGCGTTGAGTAACTGCAGGGTGCGGTTGTCGAGATTGAATTTGTTCATGCCGCGTGCCCTCCGCCATTCGGGCTGGATGGGGCGGGCGCTACACCGGCTTTCTGCTTTGGTTTGGTGGTGACAAACGAGCAGCTGCATTCGCGGGCCAATCGGCGAATCTCGAAGATGCGAAAGGGGTCAGTAGCGGTCGGATGGACGTGCAGGGTTGCTGTGGTGTGCATGATTTTGCCTCGCTCTGTGGTGGAAGAGTGAGGCAAATATCGGATGAGGTGGGATTTTTGTCAACTGACGGTTGATATTTTTTCGAGCGATCAAAGCATCATGCTTAAGTCGGCTTTCAATGATTCCAAAATCCGAGCTTTCTGAGTCGCTGACCTTGATTCTATGAATGCGGTCATTTTGCTAACTAGATCGGCGTCATCTACGAAGTTGTCGTCCATATTAAAATTTTGGTGGAAATATCTATTAAGTTTGCACATGACAATCGTATTTCCTCCTTTGGTTGTCTTGTCAATGTATTGATAACCAAATCGCATTAAGTGGTCATCCCACTCGTCATAATGAGGGTGGACAATTAAAAATGCGTTAGAACTAGTTGGGTAACGAATTCGTTGTCTGCCGCTGGTAAGCGGGGATAAAGTGTCAGGAACTTCATTTAGTACTTCTTGACTTCTCTTTATTTCGTTGCAGTCAGCGCAAATGACACATAGGTTTTTAGCTTCAAATATAAAATCTCTATATAAAGATTTTGCAACAATGTGTTCGATGTGTGCGTTGTTTGCGGACCTCACCGATACCGTATTCTTGCAATATGCACATAGCCCTTGTTGTTCATCGCGATAATATGCTCTAACGTGGGATCGGAATTCAAGTAGGTCGTCACATCCCCATTGATTGTGAGTAAAGCTAGGGTCGTTAATTTTTTGTTGTATGGTTAATGTGAGGGGCGCGTCACACGTTACTGGGTTAGTAATGAGGGGCATAATATTCACACATTTCTGAAACAGTATTAATCAACCCCAGTAATGGATCTTTTGCTTCGATTTTATCAATAAAGCTAGTTAGCTTGTTAAGTTCTATTAGGTCTTTGCTAGTGACCTCTTTGTTTGATTTTACTCGAGACATTAATCCAAATGCCATCCGAACAAGATATTCGTTCATAGCTCCTGGAGTGTCGAACAATTCCGCTAGTTGATAGTCAGCGGATCTATCCATGTAATCTGCTGCGCTATATATGGTATGTTTTGTTAATGATGTTATGTAGCAGTTTCGTTGGTCAAGTTTTGCTATTATTTGGGGGGAGTGCGTTGCAATGAAAAAATTGCACCCTGTGTAAGTCGAAAAAACCTCAATTAGCAAACTCATAAATTTTTCTTGCCATTGCGGGTGTAAACTAATTTCTGGCTCGTCAATAAAAATTTGTGAGTAGTCGGTAATGTGGCCAGCTATACCTAACATTATTACAAGCATGCACTGTTCGCCTGAGCTAGCGCGACGAAGGGACATTTCCATTTCTATGTGCATTTTAAAAAGCTTTAAATCCATCAGCTTTATTAGTTCGTACTTTAATAACGTTAACGTTGCATTTAAAATCTGATGGTTGGCACCATGCTCAAAATCAAAGGCGTAATGCCAGTGATTGGTGTAACTGGCACGAAGTCTAAAATGTCCTCTACGGTCACTGAATTCAGAAAATATGTATAAGGCGTTACGGATTTCATCTAGAGAGTAGGGGTCTAAGTCTCTAATTATATAGTGGAGTTTTCGATCGAGTTTCACTCCGAGCATCTTTTCAATGTCTAACTCATCAGCATCCTGGGAGTCGAATATTGATCGTTGCGATGCTGCTTCGTTGTGGTTGAATCGAAACATAGGTTTGAATATGAATTCAAGACTAGGTTCAAATCCCAAAACTTCGAATATTTTCGCTAGTCTATCGAAGCCTTGACTATTGAGAAGTTTGTCTAGAAGTCCGATTGCGGCAGAGGAGATTAATGAGATAGAACTTGAATTTGAAAATGTTCCTCTCATGCCGATATAGTGGTAGTTAAAGCTTTCCTGGAATCGCCTATTTGTTTTGCTTGGAAGTTTGAAGGTGTCAAACGGGCTTGTAGAAACTGTAATTACTTTGGGTTGGTTGGCGAGAAGTTTATTTTCATATGCATAGTCAGCGACATTAGTTGGGGTGCTAATGGTTTTCTCTATTAAGGAGCCCGATAGGCCGCTAAGTAATCGGCTTTTTCCAACTCCATTGCTTCCGATAAGTACAGTAAAGCTGTTAAAGTTTGGATTGTAATCATTTGGGATGATTAGCTGTATTCCATTGTACGAAAACGGTACTCTATCCATGTTGTAAGCTTCCAGCTATTTAGGTAATAGAATTACTCTGGTATAAAAGATCCCACAACTTTCCCGCATATATGGGTTTCCTCAGTTATTAGTATTATAGGGTATTGAGGGTTTATTGGTTTCAAGAACTGTCGTCCGGCATCTTCCACAAGGACCTTGAACGTAGCTTCATTAGTACGTGGCAACCTAGCGATCACACGATCCCCTGTCTTGGTTTCCGCCTCTGGATCGACAAAAATGATACAGCCGGTAGGGTAGCTACGCCCCGGCCCAGGATTTGTCATTGAGTCCCCTAGGACTTTGAGTGCGTATCCGTGGTTGCTAATAGGAACAGGGCACGAAAGCCATGAATCGGCATCATACGACTCAAA
Source organism: Pseudomonas sp. P5_109 (assembly GCF_034009455.1). NCBI lineage: Bacteria > Pseudomonadati > Pseudomonadota > Gammaproteobacteria > Pseudomonadales > Pseudomonadaceae > Pseudomonas > Pseudomonas sp. P5_109. The sequence continues at coordinate 3,967,889 of NZ_CP125380.1, read as the reverse complement.
ATTTGAAATCGCCTCGCACCATGCCCCTGCTTGAACCCAAGAAATCAACGGAACCTTTCCAAACCGCCGATTAATTTCGCTGACGTTGCTCTCATCTCCGGCAACAAGCGGGCGTACATTGGTTTCGCCGGTTAATTCCTTAGGCAGCACGCCGTATTCCAGCCACTCCCTTCGTACCTTCAACCACGAGCACAGTGTAACCATACTGTCCGCTTCGGCTATTGCCTCGCCGTTGAGCCATTTGCTAATTGCTTGCGTGGTCTTTTCGACCCCTAAGCTCTTCAACTGACGATGGATGTCCACGCCACGACCCCGGCTGCGTACGCCGGCATCGTCGAGGGCTTCGTGTAAGCGCGAGCTGAAAGCGGCGCGTAATGCATTTTTATCAACCATAGGTTGAGAGTGCCACGGAGCTTGCGCAATAGTCAGTTGAGGTTTAATATCAACCAGAAGTTGATAAAAGGAGGTTGCCATGTTGGACCCCGCAGATTTTCCGAATGCAGTTGCGTTCGCTTTTGAAGCAGTAGGTGGCATTGGGGCCGCCGCTAAGGTTTGCGATAGGAGTTATCAGGCGCTCAACAAGTGGCGTCAGGCGGCCAGTCTTCCGCGAACGGACTACACAGGTGAAACCAGATACGCGGTGCTATTGGCGACCGCTGCAAAGCAAAAAGGTAATTCGTTTGAGGCCACCTGGTTGCTCAATGAATCGGCACTGCACAAAGCTGCTGCATAGCATAGCTAGAAAAAAGGCGACCCAAGGGCCGCCCAGTTCCTCCTGGCACACACCACCACAGTGCTGCCGGGGCACGGTAAAGGTAGGCGGGCACACCACATGCGAACCGTCGACCGTTACCGCGATTTCCAAGGCACGGATGCCTTGGTGTTGCTGCCTTTTCCACCACAGATAGAGCAGCTGTTGCGCCTGGGGTGAACAATGGATTGTTCGCCCCGGCACGGTGCCGGTGTCGATCCTGTAGATCTAGCCGGCGTTTGGGCCCTTTCAAGCCACGCGGCAAATGTATCACCACTGCATGTCGCGCGGCACTGGCAACTTCAAGGATTAATGCCATGAGCCGAATCGCTCTGAGTTGTATCGAACGGGCGCAGCGGGAAGTCCTGCCGCTCGATCTAGCGCTTTACCATGCTGCCCGGGATTACCCAGGTGGCGCCGCTGCAATTGCCGTCACCACCGGCAGAAACCCCACCACGCTGCAACACAAACTTTCACCCACCCATCCCAGCCACTCTGTGAACATCCAGGAGTTTGGCGAAATTCTCGAACTGACCAAGGATCGCCGCATTCTCGATGCAGTGCATGCGTTGGTCGGCGACACGACTTGGCAGGAGTTGGCCGAGGCTTATACCAACGACATGCCTGAGACGTTGACTACGGGCATTGCAGAGTACTTCAGACAGGTCGCGGATCTGGCTGATACCTGGGCCAAGAGCATTGGCGACGGTGTAGTGACGGATCGTGAACTGGCCGAGATTCGCCTGCAGGTGTTTCGCGGCATTCAAGGGCTTCTGGGGATGTTCAACCGAGCCACGTACGTCAATCAGACAACGCGGGTGGCTGACCATGGCTGATATTGCTGATTTTGCGAATGACCTGGTTCAGGACCATCTTGATCAAGCCCTCGCTGCACGCAACGCCGCCAAGCCTGTGTTGGCGGCGCATTCTTTCCTGTTTTGCGTAAGTTGCGACGATCCGATACCGGAGGCTCGCCGGCTTGCCCTATTGGGTTGCGATCTGTGTGTTGTTTGCCAGTCCGTTGTTGAATCGAGGGAGGCCCGCCATGCTCGATGAAGTATTGGGGCAATTCGCAGATTACGGCCTCGAGCCTGAGCAACCGTTGGTATTCGGCAAATTGACCCGCTGCAAAACCTCCCAGGACAAGGGCAAGGAAAAGAACGGCTGGTATGTAGTCCATGAGCACCGGACCGAGAAAAACGAAACGCTGATCTTCGGCAGCTTCGGTGACTGGCGTTCCGGCGAGACCCAGAAAATTAAGGTAAAGGCTGGACGTATGAGCCCCGAAGAGCGCGAGGTTATGCGCGCTCGTCAGGAAGAGGCAAAGCGCAAGGCTACTGAGATCGCAGCCAACGCTGCACGTCGAGCGGCCAACCGTGCTACAGGTCTGTTCAAACGCATGCCTGAGAAGGGCAAAAGTGCTTATCTGGATCGAAAGCAGATTGTCGGCTTCAAGGTTCGTTATGCGCCCCGTACCGGCGCATTTTTAGTGCCTATGTGTAACGTGCGGGATCAGATTGTCGGTCTGCAGGTGATTTTTCCGGAAAAGCAAGACGACACCGGGCGCGACAAGGCTTACTGGCCTTACGGCATGTCGAAAGAGGGTGCCTTCCATTTGATTGGCCCGCACCCTGAACCCGGTGAGCCGGTGCTGGTGTGTGAGGGCTACGCCACGGGTGCCAGCTTGCACATGGCGACGTCGCTGACGGTCGCAATCGCGTTCGACGCGGGCAACTTACTCCCTGTCTCCAAGGCCATGCGCGAGCGTTTCCCCGGTTGTCCGCTGATTCTCTGTCGGGACGATGATTGGAAAACCAAGCGCCCCAATGGTGAGCCTTGGAATCCCGGGGAAGAGAAAGCCAGCAACGCAGCGTTGATCGTCGGTGGTCAGGTGGTCGCACCTGTCTTCTCGGGTGAGCGTGAGACCAAGTGGACCGACTTCAACGACCTGCACGTTGCCGAAGGTTTGGAGGCTGTCCGTCGCCAGGTGTTGGCGGTGGTCAAGCCTCCTGCAGCTGGTGGCTGGAAGGATCAACTGGCCCGCACCGAAAACGGCTCCCTGATTGCGCACATGCAGAATGTCGAGCTGATCCTGGGAAATGACGAGCGCTGGGCCGGCGTGATCGGTTACAGCGTGTTCAGCTCCAAGATCGTCAAACTGCGGTCCGCACCCTTTGGTGGCGGTGCCGGGGATTGGGCCGACATCGATGACATGCGGGTGATGAAATGGCTCGCGCAGCAGTACAACTTGCGAGTGAAAGCGTCCCATGTGATCGAGGCGGTCAGCGTGGTTGCCCACGATCATTCTTTTCACCCGGTGCGCGAGTACCTGGAGAAGCTGGAGTGGGACCGGGTGCCCCGGCTGGAAAGCTGGTTGACCGATGTGCTGGGCGTCCAGGCCAGCGAGTATTCCGCCAAGGTCGGCAAGCGTTGGCCGATCTCTGCGGTGGCTCGGGTGATGCGCCCAGGCTGCAAGGCCGACTCGGTGATGATCCTCGAAGGCGGGCAGGGTGAAGGTAAGTCCACGGCCATGGGCATTCTTGGCGGCGAGTGGTTTATGGACACGCCTTTTGCCCTCGGCGACAAGGACAGCTTTCAGGCAATTCGCGGCAAATGGATTGTCGAGCTGGGGGAGCTGGACAGTTTCAACAAGGCTGAGAGCACCAAGGCCAAGCAGTTCTTCTCGGCGTCCACCGACACCTATCGCGAGAGCTACGGCCGCAGAACAAACGATGTGCCACGCCAGTGTGTGTTCGTGGGTACCACCAACCAAGAGGAATACCTTAAGGACGCCACCGGCAACCGCCGTTACTGGCCGGTGTTCTGCAACAAGGTCGACCTGGAACAACTGCGCGAGATCCGTGACCAGCTGTGGGCTGAAGCGGTGTTCTGCTTCGAGGCTGGCGATATCTGGTGGGTGACGAAGGATGAGTCATGGATGTTCGCCGAAGCACAGGATGAGCGCTTTGTTGTGGACGAGTGGGAAGGGCCGATTCTGACCTGGTTGGAGGAGTCGCAGATCGGCGAAACCGCCACCGGCAACGAGATCTTGACCCAGGCTCTCAAACTGGATTTTGGTCATTGGGGTAAGCCTGAACAAATGCGAGTCGGCGCGATCATGCACCGGCTGGGCTGGCGGAAGAAGCGTATGCCGGCGTTGGCAAAAAGCGGTGTCCGACAGTGGGCCTATCAGAAGCCTGCAACGTGGGCGCGTGCGGCTGCATTGCAGCAGGCGGTGGTAGAGGAGCCTTGCTTTGATTAAGCGAATCGATGAAATGCTTAAGCTCTGGGCGCAGGATCTGCATTCGCCAATTCCTGAAACTTATGGTGGTGCGAGCGGAGGCAACATGATTGCCATGTTGATGGAGTGCAAGGGCGAGCTGATACGTGGCACTCGGGGTAGTCGGGTGCTGTTGGACGAATCGGCGGATATTGAGCTGATCGTCAACAAGCACCTGGCGCCAGAGCTTGCCTTGGTGGTGATGGAGCACTACTGCAACCACGAAAGCTTTCTCTCACAGAAGATGTTGCACTGCGGATGCAGCGCGCCGACCTACTACCGCCGGCTGCATGATGCCCATGTGAGCATCGATGGCTTGCTGATGGGGAAGGCTGCATGACCCCTAGCGTCACTCCGGTTGTTGTTGTCCTACTGTCCGGCCTTGTCCGACTGCCGTTTAAGGTAGTCGGACAAGTGCAGGCCGCGCCGTTGCTGGCCTGTCCTACTGTCCAACCTTTGCCCGCACCATGCACACGTAAGCATAGCGGGCACGTAGTCGCGCCCATGGCGCGCACGCGTGCTTTTAGCTTTCTGTCTATACACAAGGAAAAGTTAAATAAGGTAGGACAGTAGGTCAGAGCCCCGAATTTAGGCGCCTGTAGCTGTCCCACTTCGATTTTGAGTAGTGGGACAGGTAGGACAGGGCAACAGAAGCGATAGCCGAGGTGATGTATTCACCGACATTCGCTAGACGTTCACCCTGCGTTACCCACTTATTCACCGGGTGGCATTAAAGTAGGGTTGCTGCCATGAGAATCCACCTGTAAAAAGTACCCATCTTCGATAGGTGCGACCGCAGAGAGCGGCAGGCACCACACACCAAACCCGGCCATTGCGCCGGGTTTTTGCGTTTATGGAGTAGGGCGATGACGAACGAGCAGCAAGCGCTGGCAGAGATGCCAATCTGGTTAGTGATCGTCCTGGCCCTGGTCGGTGGCGTGTCGGGCGAGATGTGGCGAGCGGACAAGGATGGAGCACGAGGCTGGGTGTTGTTACGACGCCTGGCCCTTCGGTCCGGTGCCTGTATCGTCTGCGGCGTGTCGGCCATGATGTTGATGATCGGCGCCGGCATGACGATCTGGACAGCAGGGGCCTTGGGTTGCCTGACTGCCATGGCCGGGGCTGATGTCGCCATCGGGCTGTACGAGCGATGGGCCGCCAAGCGTCTGGGCGTTAACGAGTCGTCCGCCACTGGCGGCGAACCAGGGCAATGATGCGGCTTGAGATGCGCGACAACATCGACAAGATCGTGAAGGGCCTGCGAGGGCTCAGCCGCAACAAGGTGCCAACTGCTGCGGCCAAGGCGTTGACCTTCACCGCCGAACGGGTGCAGATCGCAGAGAAGGAAGAGATTGCCCGGGTGTTTGATCGTCCTACCCGCTGGACGTTGAACTCGATCTATAAGCGAAGTGCCACAGCCACCCGGTTGTTCGCCCGCGTGTGGGTCAAGGATGAGGCCAGTTCGGGTGTTGCGGCATCGAAGTACTTGCCGGTGCATATGGACGGCGGCAATCGTCCGCACAAGCGCTTCGAGAAAGCGCTGATCCACTATGGCCTGATGCCGGCTGATATGTACGCGGTACCGGGCAGGCGCGCTCGAATGGATGGCAACGGCAACATCAGTCGTGGGCAGATCGTGCAGATACTCTCCGCCCTCGGTGCTGCCGAACGTGTATCGGGCTTCATGGCTAACCGCACGGCTCGCAGTAAACGCCGCAATCGCAATGCCCCTGACTACTTTGCGGGTCGCCCGGGCAACGGCACCGGCCCTTTGGGTATTTGGCAGCGTATCGGCAACGGTGCGCGGCCCATCCTGATCTTCGTTAAGCGTCCGACCTATCGTCGTCGCTTCGACTTCTACGGTGTGGCCAACCGCGTCGCCGCTGCCGAGTTCGAACCGCTGTTTCGCCGGGCATTGGCCCGCGAGATGGCTCGCGACTGAGGGCTTCGTCGATTCTTCAGCGTTTTCGCCCTGGGTTGGTGCGGTTCAGGCACGGGGCGGGGCCTCTTCCCTGTTTTCAATGGGTCCTTCCGGCGACCTGAGAGATTGGGGTAATTCGAACCCCGATCTTTTTGCAGATTCAACCCGACATAGGGGGTTCCGCTTCCTGTCCAGTCCTAGGAGATGACCATGCCAACACAGCGCGAGATAGCCGATCACCTGGACATGAGCGAGCGCAATGCCCGCGATGTGTTGAAGGGGTTGGGCATCAGTGACTGGCAGGCTGCCAGCCTGGACGAGATCCGGACAGCGTACATCCGCGACCTGCGCAACAAGGCGGCGGGGCGCGGAGGCAGCCAGTTGGAAGAACTCAACGCCGTGCGGATTGACGAAGGGCGGGTCAAGGCGGCGAACGGGCGTCTGCTGTATCACGAGAAATTGCGGTCGCTGATCCCCAGCATGGAAGCGGAGCGAGTGCTGTCCGACTGGTCAGCCTTTGCCAACCGGGAATACCTGGGCGGCGTTGAACGATTAATTCAGGAAATCGAGAACGTGCAGAAACTCACGGTTGATCGATCTGTGGTGGCCAAAGTTGCTGGACCTACAACCGAGCGAATTGCAGGCTACGCGCGAAAACTTGGCGCAGAGCTTGTTGGCAGCAGCGGGGAAATTCAACCCGCCGCGTGATGTGCCCACGGCGGAGTACTTGAGCACGGAGTTTTACTTGCCCGCCGAAAGCGGTGTGCTGCACGGCCTGTACGACTTCCACTACACGCCGTACTTTCTCGGTGTTGCCGCGGCGCTGGATGATCCGCGCGTCAGCGAAGTGGACCTGATGAAAGCCGCGCAGATCGGCTGGACCTGGTTCCTGATCGGGTACCTGTTCAAGTTTGTCCAGTTCCTGCCCCGGCCGATCATGATCCTGTTTGCCAAGGAAAAGGACGGGAAGAACTTCCACGATGAGAAGCTAAAGCACGGCGTGATGGCGAACAGCGAGGTCAATCGGTTGATGCCGGTCGACACCAGCCGGTCCTCCGGCAACCGCTGGGACCATAAGAGCTTCCCGGGCGGCTTCCTCAAATTGGTGGCATCGAATTCCCCCGGCAACGTGAAGTCGACCTCATCCGTGGGACTGTCGGTGGTCGAAGAGCCGGACGATACCAGTGATGACGTGAAGGGGCAGGGCGATGCGATCGCTCTGCTGGAAGAACGTGGGAAACGCTACCCGGGTTCGAAAATGCTGGTCGGTGGAACCCCAGCGATCAAAGGCGCGAGCAAGACCGAAGCGCGCCTGGCACAGACCGATTGCCGAGTGCTGCCGATTGTCTGTCATACCTGCGGCCAGGCTCATGTGCTGGACTTCGCCCATATCAAATACCTGGACATCAATGAGGGGGTCGAGCCGCACGAAATATATGGTCGTGCGGATCCCGACACAGCCGGCTACGCCTGCCCACATTGCGGAGAAATCTGGGACGACTACCAGCGCAAAGAGAACATCCGCAACACGGTGTTCAACGCCGTCGAGGCGGGTGATCCATTATGCGGTTGGGTAGCGACCAAACCCTTTGCCGGCCGTGCCGGGTTCATCGAACTGAACGAACTCTATGCGTGCCTGCCTGGTACCAGCCTGGCGAACATCGTGCGCGAGCAGCTCAACGCCGAGCACCAGGCCGCCATGGGCAACCTGTCGCTGCTGATCAAGTTCGTCAACCAGAAACAGGGTCGCGCCTACGAGTACAAATCGGATCTCCCCGAAGCCGACAAGCTGTCGGAGCGGGCCGAGGATTACCCGGAGCTGTTCGTGCCCATGGGTGGGCTGGTGATCACCGCAGGTGTCGACGTGCAGCACGATCGCCTGGCGGTCGTTCTTCGCGCCTGGGGCCGTGGCGAGGAGTCATGGTTGCTCTACTGGGGTGAGATCTACGGCGAAGTGGTGTTGCCAGGGCAGGGCGTTTGGCTGGACCTGGAAAAGCTGCTGTTCTCGCCGATCACCCATGCCTGCGGTGCGAAGCTGAAAGTCCTGGCGGTCTCGCTGGACACCTCGGACGGCACCGTTACACAAGATGCAGCCTATGCGTTTTGCCGTAAGCATCAGCAACGCGGCGTGATGGCAATCAAGGGGGCCAGCGAGCGAGGCAACAGCCGGGATGATGAACGAAAAGAAATCTTCAGTGCACCTCGTCAGGGGGTGGACACCGACAAAGAGCAAAAGGCCTCGAAGTACGGCCTGCGTCCATACATCGTCGGTACGTCCCGGGCCAAGGATCTGTGGATTGAGGGGCGACTGCCGCTGACTGGAGACGGTCCAGGTCGGATGCACTTCTACAAGACAGTGCGTCCCGACTACTTCAGGCAGATCACCGCCGAAGTGAAAGCCCCCAGCCGGCGGCACCACTACCGCAAGGTCTGGCAGAAAAAGGCGGGCGAGCCAAACGAAGCCACGGACTGCGAAACCTACGCTCTGCATGCGGCCCGTTCGCTGAAAACGCACCTGCTCAATGAACACGACTGGGCGGCGCTGGATGCTCAGATCCGCCAAGGCGGTTTGTTTGATTCGCCACCACCGGAATCGGACATCGAGCCGGATTCGGATCCCGCACCGGCGCCGGAAAACCCGGTACCGAAACCATCCGCTGAACCCAACGAGCTCCCGCCTTCTGGCGGGAGAGTTGTTTCTGGGCGCCGCACTGCTATGCGCGTGCTCTCTCAACGCAGGAATTAATCTATGGCCATCACCCTGGAACAGGCGCAAAGCCAGCTTCAAGCCTGGCTCGACGCAAGCATGAAGGTCAGCCAGAAGCAGAGCTACCGCATCGGCACCCGTCAGCTGAACTACGCCGACGCGGCAGAGATCACCAAGATGATCGATTACTGGCAGCTCCAGGTGGATCGACTGGCCAGCGGTCGCCCTCGCGGCATTGTCTTGCGCGGGATCACGCCGTTATGAGTCGTTCGCTCAAGGCTCCCGAGCCCACGTTGCTGGATCGGGCAATCAGTTGGTTTAGCCCCGAGAGCGGCGCCAAGCGTATGCAGGCGCGTATGACGATGACGGCAATGGGGGGTTACAGCGGCGCCTCAAAACGCAAGCGCTCCCTTAGTGCCTGGAATCCATCGGCCGGAAGTGCAGCTGCAGATCTGCTGCCGGATCTGCCGACTCTTCGGGAACGATGCCGCGACCTGGAGCGCAATAACCCCATCGGTGGTGGCGCGATCAACACGGTGGTGACCAAAACGGTCGGTACCGGACTGGCGCTGAAGTCTGTGGTTAACCGTCAGATCCTCGGTTGGGATGAGGACACCGCGCGTGATTGGCAGCGCAACACCGAGTCGCTGTTCAAGTCATGGGCCGAAACCACGGCGTGCGACATCACCCGCGAACAGAACTTTTACGGCTTGCAGGATCTGGCGTGGCGTTCGGTGTTGAGCAGCGGTGATGTCTTTCCGTTGTTGACCCACAAAGAGCGCCCGGGTCAGCACTACTCGGCCTGCATCCAACTGATCGAAGGCGATCGGGTGTGTAACCCGGACAACAAGGCCGATACCGAAACTCTGACCGCCGGAATCGAGCGTGATGCCGATGGGGAGCCGATCAAGGCTCACATCCTACGCAGCCACCCGGGTGCACTGGGTGTGAGAGAGCGGAAGTGGGATGAGCGACCCTTCTTCAATGAACGGGGTGGTCGGGCGCTGCTGCATTTGTATCGGCGCAAACGTGTCGGTCAGCCTCGCGGAGTACCGTACCTGGCACCGGTGATCGAGAAGCTCAAGCAACTTGATCGCTACACCGATGCAGAGCTGGAAGCCGCCGTGGTGTCGGCGTTCTTCGCGGTGTTCATCAAGCCCGGGCCTGGCGGGGATCTCAGCCCGTTGGCCTCCGCTGCGACCGGCAACACGCCGGTTGGCGGTGATCGTCCTGCAGATCGTGCGGACGGTGGCTGGGATGGCACGCTTAGCGGCGGCATTGTCGCCGAGCTGGATCAAGGCGCATCGATAGATTCGGCCGCGCCCGGGCGTCCGAACCTGGCGTTCGATCCGTTTGTATTGGCGATGTTGCGCCAGATCGGCATGGCGTTGGAGTTGCCGTATGAAGTGCTGATCAAACACTTCACCGCCAGCTACACCGCCGCGCGTGCCGCCGTAATGGAAGCCTGGCAGTTCATCCGCGGCTGTCGTGATTTTCTGGGCAACGATTTCTGTCAGCCGGTGTACGAGCACTGGCTGGAGGAGGCCGTTGCCCAAGGTGACGTCGATGCCCCCGGTTTTTTCGACCATCCGTTGTTGCGGTATGCCTACTGCGGCTCGATTTGGGTCGGCGATGGTCCGGGTACGGTGGATCCGCTCAAGGACATCAACGCGGCCAAGGCGCGTGTCGATCTTGGCGTCAGCACGCTGGCCAAGGAATCAATGCTCTACGACGGCAGCGACTGGGAAGAAAACCACGAACAGCGCGCGCTGGAAGTAAAACGTCGAATGGAAGACGGCCTATCTGCCACGCCGGCCTCTCAACCTGAAGACCAGTTGCCGCAAAACCCCGATTTACCCGAACGGACCTGACCATGACCGATAAACCAACCGACGCTCCACCGGCGCATCGGGTGACGGCGTTCGACCTGGTGTCGCGCGAGCCCTGGGCGATCACCCCGGACATGCTGCACACCATCGCGGCGATCGCCCGTCGTGAAAACGATGGCCCCGAGGCTGTAGAGGCCAGGCAGGGGCGGCCACTTCAGAACACCCGCAACGTGACCCAGCGCGGCAGTGTCGCGCTGGTTCCGGTCACCGGGCCGGTGTTTCGTTACGCGAACCTGTTCACCGCCATGTCCGGCGCGACTTCGCTTGACGTGTTGGCGAAGGAGTTCACCGCGGCGGTGGATGACCCGCGCACCGACAGCATCATCCTGGTGATGGACACGCCCGGCGGCCAAGCCAGCGGCATCGCCGAGTTCGCCCAGATGATCCGGGCATCTCCGAAACGGGTGGTCGCCTACGTGTCGGGCAATGCCGCCAGCGCGGGTTACTGGATGGCGGCGGCAGCCCACGAAATCGTCATGAGTCGCACCGGCGCGGTCGGCTCCATCGGCACGGTGCTCTCTGTGCGCACGAACAAGGATGACGGCAGCGTCGAGATCGTCAGCAGCCAGAGCCCAAACAAGCGTCCCGATTTTTCGACAGAGCAAGGCCGTGCGTTGGCCCAGAACCATGTCGATCGCTTGACCACCATTTTCGTCGAGGACGTCGCGAACTATCGCGGTGTTGACGTCGATACCGTCCTTTCCGACTTCGGTCAGGGCGACATGCGGATCGGCTCAGACGCTGTTGCCCTGGGCATGGCCGACCGTGAATCCACCCTTGAATCTTTGATTGCCGAACTCAACGGCAGCAACTCCGGAGATCGTTCTATGACTACAACCACCGCAACCCAGCCAAGTACGACCGCTGCCGATAAGCCAACCATCGATCGCGCTTACCTGGCGGCCAACCACGCCGAGTTGCTGGCGACGCTGGAGCATTCCGCTCACGCCGCCGGTGCGAAAGCTGAGTGTGAACGTATTCAGGCGGTCGAGGCTGCCGGCCTTCCCGGTCATGAAGAGTTGATCGCCTCCCTGAAGTTCGACGGCAAGACCTCTGGTGCTGAAGCAGCCAGCCAGGTGATCACCGCCGAAAAGTCCAAGCGCACTGCCGCGCTGGCGGATATCCGCAGCACGGCGACCAAGCCAGTCCCTGCCGCAGCCGCACCGGACACTCCGGCGGCCGCGGCTGATCAGGAAGATCCCGAGGCGCCGCTCGAGGAACGGGCCAAGGCGACCTGGGACGGCAACAAGGAGCTGCGGGCTGAGTTCGGCGATTTCGGTGCGTACCACGCGTACCGCAAGGCCGAAGACAAGGGCCTGATCAAAGTCCTGAAGAAGTAACCCGGCCCACACCCACCACCCTTTAGGCTTTGGAGATCCCTATGCCTCTTACTCTCGACACTCCCCGCGCTTACGAGACGGGCGACATCAATGATCTGGCTGTCGCTGCCAGCGTGCAGATCTTCGAAGGCTCGGCCGTCGGCATCAACTCGGCGAATGGCCTGGCGCGTCCGCTGGCTGCTGGTGATCTGTTCGTCGGCTTCGCTGACTGCGGCGTAGACAACCGCACTGGCGCTGCCGGCGCGGCGCGCGTTCGCTTGCGTGAAGCGGGCAAGGTGCAACTGCCGGTCGCGGCCCTAGCTATCACCGATATCGGTAAGGCCGTATACGCCAGTGACAGCGGCACCTTTGTCCTCACTGCTGCGGGTAATAGCCGGATCGGCCATGTGCACCGCTTTGTCAGCGGTGGCGCGGGTATCGTCAAGTTCGCCGCGCAGGCCGTCCCGGTCGCGTAACACGCCGGATTACCAAGTCTTTCATCAGGAGATACACCCATGGGTGCTGAAGTACTTTCCAGCCGTGCCGTCATTGGCACGTTTTACGAGCTGCTCGAACAAAACGCCGGGGCGACCTGGATCGATCTGATCTCCAACCTCTTTGACTCCGACCAGGCGAAGGAAACTTATCCGTGGATCGGCGCGGTACCGACGCTGCGTGAGTGGATCGGCGGTCGCCACGCCAAGGGCTTTGTTAGCGCTGACCTCGAAATTGAAAACCTGCACTACGAAGCGACGATCGAGGTCCTGGTCAAGGAGCTGCGCCGCGACAAAACCGGGCAGCTGCGCATTCGTCTCGGTGAGCTGGCCGATCGCACCAACTCGCACTGGGCCCGTCTGCTGTCGGCTCTGGTGCTGAACGGCGAAAGCCAGATCTGCTACGACGGCCAGTACTTCTTCGATACCGACCACGAAGAGGGCAACAGCGGCCCGCAGTCGAACAAGATCACCACGGACATCAGCGAGTTGGCGGCCACGCTGCACGGCACCCCCTCGCGCCCGAGCCCTGAAGAGTTTCAGCAGGCCGTGGCCAAGTCAGTTACCCAGCTGACCAGCCTCAAGGACGATCAGGGCGAGCCAATCAACGAACTGGCCCGCGAGTTCCTGGTGATGGTGCCTTTCGGTTTGCTGAGCGTGGCCCAGTCGGCGCTGACCGTACCGCGCGGTACCAACATCAGCGAGATCGTCATGCCGGACAACGTCAACGTGCGGGTGATTGGTAACGTCCGCCTGAATGCCTGGACCGACAAGTTCGTGACCTTCCGCACCGATGGGCGCCTGAAGTCGTTCATTCGTCAGCAGGAAACCGACGTGGTGATGAAGGCTAAGGCCGAAGGCTCGGAGTACGAGTTCGACAACGACGCGCACCAATACGGCGTCGACACCTGGCGCAACGTCGGTTTCGGGCGCTGGCAGTACGCCGTCCTGAACCAACTGGTGTAAGCCTTCGGGCTTGCACCTCATTCGAGGACATCACGATGCCGAAATACACAGTCGATCAGAACATCACCTTGTTCGGTGGCGAACTGATCCTGACGGCTGCTCAGGCCGGTGCGCGAGCGCACTGCCTGCAGGAGCTCAAGAAAGGCCGTTACGAGATCATCAGCCCGGTCCAGTTCAAGAAGGGGGAGGTGATTGTCATCCCCGGTGAGCCGGACAAGGCGCTGGCTCAGAAGGTCACCAAGCTCGAAAAGGATGCAGGGGGCGGCAATGGCGAATAAATCCTACCGGGTGCTCAGCGGTTCATTCCGCAAGCCCAACGACGAGTTGGTCGAAGTCGGTGGGACGATCGAGTTGCCGGTCGACGTTGCGGAGCGTTTCCGTAACCAGCTGAGCGAAGTTTCCCCCGCCGAGTCGACCAAAAAAGCCGGTCCGGCCAAGGCTGAAGGCGATGTTTGAGGAGGACCTTTCGGCCTTCCTCGAGGATTTCAATGTGGGTGGCCTAGTCGACGGCCAGCCCTTCCTGGCGGTGCGGGACATGCCGGATGAGATCCGCGCCATGGCCGGTATCAACAGTCAGTCGACCTACTACGAAATCCTGATCATCACCGCCGAGGCTGAGCGCCTGGGCATCGTCAACGGCAAGTTAATCAGTGTGGGTGGCGTGTCTTACAGGGTGCGCGACCGGCTGATGATCGATGACGGGGCATTCAGTCTCGCTTCACTCACCAAGGTCTAACCCTATGCCTTCCATTCAAGAGCGCATCGTCGATCGGGCGAAGGTGCTGATTCTTGGCGGCGGTACGTTGGCCGGCGACCGGGTGTTTCGCAGTCGTACGGAAGCGATCACCCGGGACATGTCGCCGGCCATTGTGATTCGTCCGAACCTGGAAACCACCGAACGCGAAAGCCAGTCAGTGGACCGCAACCAGTTTGAGCTGTCGGTGGAAATCCTCGCCCGCGAGGACACCACCACGGGCGATGCCTGGGACCAGGTCGCGGATCTGGTCAAGGTTGCTGTGCACGCGGTCCTGATGGAGGAGGACGCCTTTCCCGAGGCTGACCGCATTCAACGTTTCTACATCGACTGGATCGAGGACGACGGCGACAACACCGCGGGCAACTGCATGGTGCGCTACCGCTTCACCTATCTGTGCAACACCGGCGACTTGTTGTCGGGACCCACTATTTATTGAGGAATACCTCTCATGCAAATTGCATTCGGTAGCGGGCTGTTTTATGCCACCCCGCTGATGGACGCCTATGGCAATGCGTTGGCAGCACCAACCCCCATCCTGCTGGGCATCATGCAAGAAGCGTCGATTGACCTGTCCTTCGACTCGAAAGAGTTGTTTGGCGGCGAACAGTTCGCGGTCGATGCGGCGCGTGGTCAGGGCAAGCTGTCCGGCAAGGCCAAGGCGGCGCAGATCAGCCTTTCGCAATGGAATGCCCTGGTGTTTGGCCAGCAGTTGCAGCCCGGTCAAGTGTTGGTGCATCACGCAACCACACCGACGCCTATCCCCGTAGGGGGCAAAATCATTGTCGATCCACCAGCGGGTGGTTTGTTGGCCGGTGACCTGGGAGTTCGCGGCGGTGGGGCGGTAGCTTTTCAACGCGTCCTGACTGCGCCAGTCACAGGTCAGTACACCTACAACGCCACGACCGGTGAGTACGGCTTTGCGGTGGCGGACGCCAATACCCCGGTGTTTATTGACTATCGCTACTCGGTGGCCACCGGCAAAAGTCTGTCCGTGCGTAACCTGCCGATGGGCGATATGCCGGTGTTTCAGGGCGAGCTGTACCTGAAGTACAAGGGCAAATCGATTTATGTCCGGGTTCCGAACTTTGTCAGCAACAAGCTGGGGATTGCGACCAAGCAGGATGACTACACCATCCCCGACTTCGAATTCACCGGTTACGCCGATGAGTTCGGTGAGGTCGTTTACTGGAGTGCCAGCGAATGACGCCCGTCAACGTACCTGGTGTTGAGTTCCCGTTTCCGGGCAAAACACTGGTGATACCGCCAATGGCGCTGGGGGATCTGGAACAGTTGCTCGATCGCATCAATAACGTCATGTCCGGTCGAATGGACAAGGACAGCATCGCCACCGTCATTGACGCCACGCATGCCGCCTTACGCCGCAACTACCCGGACATGGATCGTTCTGAAGTGGCGAGCCTTCTGGACCTGAAGAATATGCGTGCCGCCTTGGACGCGGTCATGAGCGCCTCAGGGATGGAGGCGCAACCCGTGAACGAGTCGGGGGAAGCTCTGGCCCCCTCGACTGGGGCCAGCTCTACGCACACCTGATCGCCTGCACAGGCCAGAGTCCGGTCACGCTTCGGCGTGATTGGGACATGGTCATGGTGGGCCACATGACGGACTACTGGAATCACCATCCGCCCGTTCATGTGCTGGTGGCAGGGTACCTGGGATACAAGCCGACTCAGTCGGTCACCGGTGCCCCAGATTTGGCTACCAACATGGCGGCACTCGCCGCGGATATGCGTAGCGAACTGCCAGAGCACTTGCGCGGTGCTTTGGATGCGTTTTGTCCATTGAGTTAGAAACTGGACCCTGATAGCAGCTATCGGTAGCCTTCTCCGACTTTTAACAGGGAGGCTACCCATGCGTAATGGAGTTTTGTTTTTGTTGTTGCTAGCAGTTGGCTCGGCCCAGGCCGAGACCACGGAAGTGTATTTGCTTAAGGAGAAAGCACGCGAGCTGGTGCGTGCACGCTTGAAGGATCCTGATGCTGCGAAGTTTCAGAAACTTGAACCGCATAAACTGGAAAACGGCGCCACGATTATCTGCGGTGAAGTGAATTCTAAAAATGGTTATGGCGGTTACGCAGGGTTTGAAAAATTCTTCAGCACCGGGAGTAGTGTTCGTTTTAAAGCCGATTCGCCATCAACCTTTGAAGGTGTTTATCAGGCAGTTTGCAGTAAGTGATTTAAAGCTGGTCCAACAAACTCCGCCATGGCGGAGTTTTTTATTGTCTGCATTTTGGGTGCCGGTATGGATAGGAACATCGCGTACCAGTTTACTGCTGGTACTCAGGGTTTTGATCGTGCGGTATCAGCCTGAACAAAACCTTGGCCGAGACAGCGAGTTGGTTCACCGGTGTGTTGAAGGGGTTGACGGGCGCGGGCGTGACGGTTGATGAGGTGGCCGGGAACGTCAAGCGCCTTGAGGCCATGCTGGACAACCTGGGTAACAAAGGTGCGCGCGGTGGCGGCGGTAAAGCGCAGTTGGAGGGCTCGTTGCAGGAAGAGCGGTTGCTCTTGGAAGCCATGCAGTTGACCTCCAACAAAATCGATCAGGTCGATGCCGGCATGAAGGCGCGATTGGCTCGAATCGAAGAGCAGCGACGTAAAGTCGCTGAAATGGCAGCCACAGGCGATACACGTCTTTCTACCCAGCAGCAGGCGCAGCAACGCCCGACGGCCTACGGCCTGGAGGTAATGCGTCTGACAAAACTTGAAACAGCTTATGCGGCTGCCATTGAGCACCGTAAAGAGCTGGAGAAGGGGAGCACGCCACCACCACCAGCCAAGCCGGACACAGCGACAGGTGGGGGGGCTTCGAAGTCACGGGTCAGTCAATGGGCGGAAGTTCTGGACGCGCAGAAGGTTGCGCACACCCAGCAGCAGGCTGAGCAGGGGACGTTCCAGCAGTTTTCCTTGCAGAAGGAAGTCGACTATTGGCAGGCGGTCCTGCAGCGCACCGATCTCAGTGCTGCCGAGCGGTTGGGCGTGCAGCGCAACTACCTGGGCGCGCTGACCAATTTGCGCAAGCAGGACGAAGGTTCTGCTTTTGCAGACCTGCAGGCGCAGGCTCAGATGTACCGTAACAACATGGATGCCCGGTTGCAGATCGCCCAGCAGGTACTTGATCGCAGCCGCCAGTTGTACGGACAGGACAGCGAAGAGTATCGCCAGGCAGCCTCTGAAGTGGTTGCGATCGAGCGTGAGAAGCAGCAGCAAATCACCAACATGAAGCAGCAACAGTTGGCGGCTGATCAACAAGCGCGGCTCGCAGACATTACCCATGCCGAGCAGATGGCCCAACTGGATCTGCAAGCGAACCTGATCACTCAGGGGCAGCTGCTGCAATCGCAGGCCGAGTTCGAGCAACAGCGATACGCAATCGAAGCGGCGGCTCTGGAGCAGCGCAAGAAGTTGCTGGAACAAGATCCTGATCGTAATCCGGTCGCCCTGCAGCAGGTGCAGCAACAGATCCTGGCGCTGGAACAGACCCACCGCAACAGCATGGCGGTCATCGGCCGTCAGCAAACGATGGAGTCTCAGAGTAACTGGACCGGGATGGTCGGCAGTGTTCGCTCCAGTTGGGCTGGCGGCCTGAATGGCATTTTGACCGGCACTATGTCCACCCAAGGTTTGCTCAACGGGATATTTGGCAGCATCGGTAACGCGTTCATCGAGAACATGGTCACCGCCCCTGTAATGGCCTGGATGTTCGGGGAAACCGCCAAGACTGGAGCGACCGTGGCCGGCGTTGGTGTGCGTACTGCGGCCGAGGCGGGTGGTGCGGCGATGTCCGTGGCGATCTGGGGCGCGGCCACGATGAAGAACATCATCGCCAGTGCCTGGCAAGCGATGGCAGGGGCCTTCGCGGCCATGTCGGCGATTCCCATTATCGGTCCCGTGCTGGGAGTCGCTGCCGCGGCGGCGGCCGGCGCCTTCGTGTTTGGCATGGTGAAAAATGTGGCGTCGGCCGAAGGCGGCTACGACATTCCGGCGGGTACCAACCCGATGACCCAACTTCACGAACAGGAAATGGTGCTGCCCAAACAGTACGCCAACGTCATCCGCCAGGCGGCGAATGGCGACGGACAACTGGGGGGCGGTGGCACCTACCACTACAACGATTACAGCGGCCGGATGACGCCGGCAGACATCCGGCGCAATGCCCGGGCGTTTGCCGAAGAAATGCAAAAAATGCGGCGCAACGGTGCCATCAAGGCATAGGGGGGAATCATGCCATTAGGTCCGTTCTGGCCACCACGCTGGATCGCCAGTTATCCAGACGTGGGTGAGGTGAGCGACGGGGTGTTGCCGCGCATGCCGGGGCAAACACTGCTGTCGAAAAAGGCACCGGAGTGGAGTACAGGGGTGCAAAGGGCGGCCAGCGGCCGACGTCGCACCACCGCGTATTACTCGGCGCCCTTGTGGTCGTTCCAGATCAGCTACAACGCGGTGCGCAAACGGCCGGGTCTGGATGAGTGGACGCGGCTGATGGACTTCTTCAACAGCCGCAAAGGCCAGTTCGGCGAGTTCCTGTACTTCGATCGCTCCGATCACCTGGTGAAACTTCAGCGATTCGGTACCGGCGACGGAACCACCGTCACCTTTCAGCTTTCCCGTGCCATTGGCAGTTGGGTCGAGCCAGTGTATGGCGTCGTCAACATCGATGCGCTGACGGTCGGTGGAGCACCGGTTTCGAGCTACAACGTGGACGAGCTGGGGCGCATCACTTTTGCCGTGCCGCCGCCCAACGGGGCGTCACTGGTGTGGAGCGGCGCGTTCTATTTCCGCTGTGCCTTCGATGCCGACTCGCTGGATGGCGCCCAGCCGTTTCGGACGATTTGGGAAATGAAGAACATCGCCTTTACGAGTATCAAACCATGATCGATGCCAGCCCAGAGTTGAAACAGTTCTTGGCCACGGCGCGCAGCTTCGTGATGGCCGACCTGTACACGATTGCCTTGGCCAGCGGCCAAGTGCTGCGCTACACCGATGCCGGCCTGCAGATTTACCACGCCGGGCAGAACTACTCGGCCAGCGGCCCGCTGATCAAGCGCACCGGGGTGCGGGCGGTGCGCGGCATTGAGGTCGATACCTTGAACGTCACCTTCACCGCCGGGCTGAACGACACGGTGCTGGGGGAGTCGGTGCTGCCGTTCATTGCCGGCGGCGGCTTCGATGGCGCGACGTTAAATCTGGCCCGAGCCTTCATGGCGGACTGGGGGAAGCCGGTGATTGGAACGGTGACGCGCTTCATCGGCCGGGTGGCGGAGGTCGATCCCGTCGATCGTGAGCAGGCAACCGTGACAGTCAAGTCGCCGATGGAGTTGCTGGATACCAAAGTCCCTCGGGGCGTGTATCAGCCGTCGTGTTTGCGCACGGTGTACAGCGCCGATTGCGGGGTGAATCGGGCGTTGTTCCAGACAGCCGGCACCGTCCAGGCCGGCAGCAATACCGCCCTGCGGATCAACTCCAACGTGATAGCGGAGCAGGGCTGGTTCGACCAGGGGGTGATTCGATTCGTCAACGGGGCGAACGCCGGTGTGGCCCGCACGGTGCGGCGGCAGACCGGTGACGGCGCGGTCACGATGATCCTCGGCGTGCCCGCGGTGCCCGTCCCGGGCGACCAGTTCCTGATTTATCCGGGCTGCCCGCGCACGCTGGATGCCTGCACCAACAAGTTCGGCAACCGCGTGCGTTATCGCGGCATGCCCTTCATCCCGGTCGCGGAGACGTCCATATGAATGCGCTTGAAGCTCAACAGCGGGCGGCCGTTGTGGCCGAGGCCGAACGCTGGCTGCGTACACCGTACCAGCACCGTCAGCACTTGCTGGGTGTTGGTGTCGACTGTGCCTGGCTGCTGATCGAGGTCTACAACGCGGTCGGGCTGATGCCCATGATTGACCCCGGACCCTATGCCCAGGACTGGCACCTGCATCGCAGCGAGGAACGCTACCTGGACTGGCTCGACCGGTACGGCCACCCGGTGGAGACACCGCAGCGCGGCGACATGGCGGTGTGGCGTTTCGGTCGCACGTACAGCCACGGCGCGGTGGTGATCGATGAACACCGGGTCATCCATGCCTACCGCGATATCGGCGTGGAATACGCAGACATGCGCGAGGAACGGCTGGCTAGCCAGCTGGTGCGTTATTACACACTCAACCTATATGGAGTCAGCGATGGGGGGCAGCAGTAGCACCATTTCCACCAGCGCCACGCGCATCAATGCGCTGCAAGTGCAGAGCAGTGCCAGCGGCAAGCCGATCGCCTGGATTGCCGGCCGAAATCGCATCAGCCCCAACCTGATTTACTACACCGACTTCGAAGCCGTGGCGAAGACCACGAAGAAGAAATCGGGCGGCAAGGGCGGCGGCGGGGCGACCCAAAAAGACACCACCTACACCTACTACGCGGCGCTGATCCTCGCGATTGGTCGTGGGACGTTGGGTGCGGTTCACCGCATTTTTCGTGACAAGGAAGTGTTTACTGAAAAGGTCATCAACGGGGTAACTCAGTCGGCCTTGGCTCAGGCGGGTTTCAGCTTTGCCCGGGGTGATCGGGACCAACCGGTGTGGGGCTTTCTTCAAACCAAGCATCCCGCCGAGGCCATCGCCTACGCGGACACCGCCTATGTGTATGCCGGTCGGTACCTGCTCAACGATAGCGCCGGGGTGCAGAACCACACGTTCGAGGTGGACGGTCCCTATCAAGTGCCAGGGTTGCCGGACGCCAATCCCGGGGAGTTCTTGCCAGGGTTACTGCTCGATCCTTTGGACGGCATTGGATTCAACCCATGGTGGGTGGCCGACCTGAGCAATTATCGCAATTACTGTTTGGCTGAAAACCTGTTGTTGAGCCCGGTGCTCGATGAGCAGTCACCGGCCAGTGAAGCGATCGCTCGCTGGCTGCAACTGACCAACAGCGAGTTGGTCTGGTCGGCCGGTCAGCTCAAGGTCATTCCCTATGGCGATCAGGTCGTGACCGGCAACGGCGTGACCTGGTACCCGGATGTCACGCCAGTGGCAGATCTGACCGATGATGATTTTCTCGCCGAGGAGGGCGAGCCACCGGTCTCACTCAAGATCAAGAGCCAGGCGGACAGCTACAACGAAGTCTCGCTGGAGATCCTCGATCGCGCTCACGAGTACAACACCGATGTGGTGCGCGGCACCGATCAGGCGGCCATCGAGCAGTTCGGCTCGCGACCGATGGAGACGATCAAGGCCTATGAGATTTGCGATGTGGCGATCGGCGCGCATGCCGCGCAGTTGCTGGTGCAGCGCAAGCTGTACGTGCGCAATGAATACCAGTTTTCCCTGGGTTGGCAGCATGTGCTGCTGGAGCCGATGGATCTGGTCACCATCACCGAACCAGGCTTAAACCTGCAGCAGCGCTTGGTCCGTTTGATCTCGGTCGAGGAGGACGAAGAGGGTAAGTTGGCGGTGGTCGCCGAGGACGCGTTGTTGGGTGTCGGCAGCGCGCCCAATTACCCGGTGCAAAGCAAAAGTGGTTTTCAAAGCAATCAGAACGCCGCACCCGGTCCGGTACTGGCACCGATCATGTTCAACCCACCCGAAAGCCTGTTGCTCGCCGGTGAGTTGCAAGTGTGGGGCGCCGTGGCCGGTGCGAGCCCCAACTGGGGTGGCTGTGAGATCTGGATCAGTGCCGACGGTGACAGCTATCGGATGGTTGAAACCATCTATGGTCGGGCACGTATGGGGCAGCTTTCAGCCGCCCTGGCGGACGGCAACGATCCGGACACGGTCAATACCCTGTCCGTGCAACTGGCGGCACCGGACGAACTGGCGGCCGCGACTACCGCCGAGGCTGACAGCGGCGCCACCCTGTGCTGGGTGGACGGAGAACTGCTCAGTTATCGCGATGCCACGCTGACCGGCGTGGGGGCTTATCAGTTGGGCTACCTGCGACGCGGGCGGCTGAGCTCGGCGGTGGCCAATCATCCCAGCGGAGCACCGTTTGTACGCCTGGACGACGCGGTCTGGAAATACAGCTACGCCCGGGATCAGATCGGCAGAACGGTATGGGTCAAGTTTCGCTCGTTCAACGTGTACGGTCGGGCGTTGGAGGATCTGGCGGACGTCACGGCGTACAGCGTCACCTTGTCGCCCGCGCGGGTGGTCCCTGCGCCGGCGCAGAACCTGGCATTGGTCGGTCCATTCGAAGCGCCGTATTTCACCGTCAGCTGGACGGCGGGGGCTCGTGCGGAGGATCGGCTGGTGCGGATCCGCAACGCGGGCAGCAATGTGCTGCTGCGTCAGGTGACGACCACCAGCACGGCCTTCACCTACCAACGCGACGATGCGCTGGTCGATGGTGCGCTGATTCGCAGCTACCGCGTCGAGATCATCGAGCGCAACGCAGCTGGCGGTGCTCCATCGGCCTCGCTGCTGGTCTCCAACAGCGCACCGGCCGCCGTGAACGGGACCGCGGCCACCGTGAGCGGTACCTCGGCTGATGTGAGTTGCGATGCTAGCAACGCTGCAGACGCTGCCGGCTACCTGTTTGTGTACTCAACGGCCGCCGATTTTGATCCGGCCATCGCCGGGACCGTTGGCTACCAAGGCATGTCGCGAACGGCACAGATCACTGGCTTGACCGCCGGCACTACCTACTACCTTTGCGCCGCCGCTTACGACACCTGGAGCAGCACCCGCAGTCAGCTCAACTTTGCCCCGGCAATTACCTTCAACACCTGACAGAGACTCGATATGCAACCTATTCAATTCTTCGCCGCCAGGGCTGAGGACGGCGCTCTGCTGCCTGGTGCAACGATAAACGTGTACATCAGCGGCACCTCGACTCTGGCGAATTTGTACAGTGACGAGAACACGTATGTGCCGCTGGCGAACCCTGCGTATGCCGATGCCAATGCGGGAGTGTTCTTCTATACGAAAGAGCGAAAGATTGACGTTGCGATCAGTCGCGGTGGTTATGTGGCGCCGTTGCTGCGAGGGATCGTCACCACCGACCCCGGCGACGTTTTGAACGCGGCGGTCTCCGCTGCCGACCGTGCGGAGGCCGCCAGGGATGCGGCCCAGCTGTCGTCGGGGATCTACCCCAATACCTCAGCGGGCATCAGCAACACCGCATCCGGTCGCTATTTCAGCGTGCCCAGCCCTGAGTGGAGTCAATCGCTGATCCTGTATTTGAACAACGGCGGCGTACCACTTGAAATTAAACGTTATCCCAGTAGCGCCATTCTGGACATTGCCCGGCGGAGTAACTATCAGTTGTCCGGGCGCACGACGAAGGTCGAAAAGGGTGCCTTGAGTCTGGATTTCACGGTGAGCTGGGGCCGGCTCTATATCTTTACCGGCACCGGCAAGGCCCGAGCCAACGTTCAGGCCGTGACTGACCTGGTGGTACCCGACGGAAAATGTGCTTATGTGGATCTGGCTGAGCCCTTGGTCGGCGGCGAGTACCTGGTGCACGTGTCGTCGCTCCCACTGACGGCGATTGCTAACCCGCCGGGCTCCTACATCGAAGACAGCAAAATTATTCTGTTCACCTGCCTCAACGGCGTCGTCGGTGGGGCGCTGTATCCCCAGTACCACTCCGTGGGCGATGGGGTCGTGTCGCGTGCGGCCTTGACCGGCGCGTTGCAGAACACCCTGGACCGGGCCGGCTGGCACGTGGTGGGCCGGGCGACCAAGCTGCAGCGCAACGTGGGTACGCCAAGCACCTACTCAATCAGTTTTTCGGAACTGACGGTCACCGGTGGTTTGACCTTTTCGTCGAAAAAGGTAGCCCCAGTCAGTGGGCAGAATGTGCCGTTCGGCGAAGCGATCTATGTGGATCTTGACAGTGCTCCCAATGAGAGCGGTCAGCTGGTTCCGCAAGTAACGACCGGTGGTTTTACGGCCGGGATGTTGGCCTCTGGTGCGTTCGTCACGGATCGGAAGGTGTATCTGTTGATCAACGGCACCTCCGGGCTTGGTGGCCCTCTGGCCCGGCAGGAAGCCTCCGTTGATTCCATTGATCAAACGTTGAAGAACCGCACGGTGCGTGCGGCCTATCAGGTGATTGGCGACATTAGCCGGTTCCTTCTCAGCGGAACGGCGTGCGTTATGTCGTTTGGCGATCTTCGTGTTGCGCGGGGTGTGGGCAACACTACGCTGGTGATCGCGGGTCTTACAGATGTGACGGTCCCCCTAGGCCAGGCGCTTTACGTCGATCTGGGCGCCGAGCTGGTCGGCGGGAAGTTGGTGGCCGAAGTCACCACCGCCGGCTATTCGAGTGTTGGCGGTAGCATCGCTTCGGGCGCATTCGTCGATGACAACAAGCTCTACCTGTTTATCAATGATGGGGCTGGGTATGGCGGTGCGCTGGCCAATCGAAGGCCGCTGAACACGTACCTGGGCGAAGTCTGGCTGAAACAGGCGCCGATCAATATCACCTTTGACCCGACTACCCGAACGCTGGCCTGGGACAACTATTTGATTCTGCCCACTAACAGTGGGCAGGGGCGGATCAAGATCACCCCAGGCTCGTTTTCTTTCACCAGCACCGGCTTCAACGTTGCCTACCTTGACCTATCGGCCGCGGTAACGACCGGTGACACCCCGGCTACGGCAGTGAAGGGAGGGGTCTATTACGAGTCTCCCAGCCCGGACCGCTTTCGAGGCCTGCCCAATCAGCTACCGATGTTCTACTGGAACGGCGCTAACGACTTCGGCTCGCTCTGTGGTTTTCCGCGCGCCTCCGAGCCAGGCGCGACGGTGGTTTCGACACTGGCGCCGGATGATGTCGTGGTCAAGGTCGGGGCGACTCTGGTCAGCACCTTTATCAAAGGCAGCAAGGCCACCTCGAAAAAGTACTTGGAGTTCACTCTGGGCTATGAGTACAAGCCGTTTGACCCTACCGGGGCGGATGCCTATGGCAATGCGGATTTGTGGCGGTTGAAACACGCCTACGAGGCCGACTTGGACCCGGTGGCGATCTCGTTCGTCCGCTCGCGCTCGGGCAAGGCGCTGCTCAATGGCGGCGAGATTACTTGCGCGATCAAGGAACAGGGTGCGCCGGACTACATCGGTGGCTTTCACGGCGATGAGGTCAAGAGCACGGCGATATTGCTGCTCGATGGCGTCGAAATCCCGATGGGCACGGTGGCGACCTACGTCGGCAAGAAGTTGCAGTATGTCCAGCGCTCGACGCTGTTCAAGTGCAACACCCAAACGGCGGTGGCCACGCGGTCGCAGAGCTTGGTGCTCAGTCATGAAAGTGGCCACGCGAAGATCGACATGTCACAAAAGGTCGTGTGGTCGCAATCGCTGGTGCTGGAGGCCGCAATGCTCACCATGCTGCCAATCAAGCGCCTGCTGGATGACTCGACGGGCGAGGTGATTACCAATACCGCGCTGCGCTCGCCCTATGTTGGCAAAGAGGATGTGTCTGTCGAGGGCTTTCCGCAGATAGCCACTTTGGGGTGGCTGCCTGATTCCCAGATTTGGGGGCCTACCGGGATCTCCGCGAGCGTTCAGATCTTGAAGCACCCAGGTTATGCCGATTGCGGTTTCTACGTGGCCAACGCGCCCTACTACAACAAGGACTATTACAGTGTTGCCGGCAGCGCGGTCAGCACCATGGGCGGCGTCACGCACACGACTCAGCCCGGAGAAACCTGGAACGTGGACAGCGTCATCAAGATGACTACCAATCTCTGATCTAGCGCCAGACAGGGACGGAATTCCGTCCGGCAGTGCCGTTTCGTAGAAGAACCATGCCCGCCAAATGCGGGTTTTTTTTCGCCTGGAGAAAAGTGATGACTGCAACAGAAAGAGACCGCGACATCCTTGCCCGCACGCTGTGGGGTGAGGCCCGCGGTGAGAGCCTGGCCGGCCAGATCGCGGTGGCTTGGACCATCCGCAACCGGGTGAACGATGGCAAGACCCAGTCGTGGTGGGGGGAGGGCTATGCCGGTGTGTGCCAAAAGCCCTACCAGTTCAGCTGCTGGAACAGGAACGACCCGAACTTCGCTTACCTGAGTGGCGCGAAACAGATTCCTTTCCGCGAGTTTGCCCAGGCGCAGATCGCTGCCGAGCAGGTGATGGCGGGCAAGGTGTCAGATCCGACCGGTGGGGCGACCCATTACTACGCGACCACTATGCCAAAACCGCCTACGTGGATTAAGGGCGCGAAGCAGACGCTGAAGCTCGGGCACCACATTTTCTTCAGGGATGTGCCGTGAGCCCCACGGCACTGATGTTTGCGTATAACCAGGTCGCGCTGAAGACGCGGGCCTGAACCTTTCCCAGCCATCCGAGGCAACAAAACATGCAACTGATTAGTAATTGGAAAGACGCGTTGAAAATGTCCAGCGTTCAGACTGGCGGCGCGATTGCAGCACTGGGTATTGCTGAGCAACTGCTGCCTCAGTTGCAGGCGGTATTGCCGCCTGCGGCTTATGGCGTGCTGGGTATCCTGGTGATGCTGGCACGGGTGATCCTGCAGCCCAAACTGAGTAACTAGGGAGGGACTGGCGCGAGCTCAAAGAATTGTCGCCATCACCGATGCCGGTGACCAAGGATTGATCGCCCTGGCTGTGTGTCAGGCCTATGTGTGGGCGCTGATGCCGGATTTACCTGTTGCCCGGTAACCCGACGGGCTGATCTTGGCAGGTGAGGGCGCGTAGCTTTGCGGTGAGCTCGCTGATGTGCTTGTCCTTGGCCATCAACTCCCAGTTGCTCCGGGTTTCGATCTCGTTCGCGAGGCTGTTCGCATCGGCCGCTTCAGCTTTGGCAGTGGCCAATTGAGAGCGAAGCGTATCGCGCTCATTGGCAGCTTCGGTGTGCATCTCAACCAGCTTGAAGATGTTTTGTCGGGCCTGGCGTATTTGCAGGGTCAGTTCCTGAATTTCGTTCTCGAGCATTCGAAGCTGATGCCGGCAGGTATCGAGCGGCGTCGGGCAGCCAAGCCAGTCGCTGGTGTCTTCGATTTCGTACGGGTCCACGGTCACACCTTACGGAAGCTGGTTTTATATACAGTAGTTGAGGCGTGACGATTCGGCGAGAGTAAGGTGACGAACTGCTTGGCCATTCCGGCTTTGCAACCTCAACACTAAAGTTAAAAAGAGCGACCGAGCTGGGTGCGTCAACACCCAGCCTGGCCGCCGTCCCTGCAGATTGTCCCTGCAAGTCCAGCCAAGGCTCTTGCTCCGTGCACAAAGCGCGGCGAGCCTAGCACCTGTTTATATATACAGTAAAGGTCTTGCTATCTATGTCCACACCCATCATTCCTTGGATGGGCGGCAAACGCCGCCTGGCCGCCCGTCTCATTCCACTTTTTCCGCCCCACGAATGCTACGTCGAAGTCTTTGCCGGCGGCGCCGCGCTCTACTTCATGCGGCCCCAGGCTGCACCCGTTGAAGTCCTCAACGACATCAACGGCGACTTGGTTACGCTGTACCGCGTCGTGCAGAACCACCTCGAAGAGTTCGTTCGCCAATTCAAATGGGCGCTGAGCTCGCGCCAGGTGTTCGAATGGCAGAAGATGACCCGCCCCGAAACCCTCACCGATATTCAGCGCGCCGCGCGATTCTTCTATCTGCAGCACCATGCGTTCGCGGGCAAAGTGACTGGGCAGACGTTTGGCACGGCGACCACCGGCCCGGCCATCAATCTGCTGCGGATCGAGGAGAACCTCTCGGCTGCCTGGCAACGACTGTCCGGTACCTACGTGGAAAATCTGCCCTGGCTGGAATGTGCCGAGCGCTATGACCGACCGCATACTTTCCACTACATGGACCCGCCTTACTGGCAGACCGCCGGCTATGGCGTGGACTTTCCGTTTGAGAACTACGAGCGCATGGCTGATTTCATGCGTCGCTGTAAGGGTAGGGTGATGGTCAGCATCAACGATCACCCGGATATTCGGCGGGTGTTCGAAGGTTTTCACTTCGAGACGCTGGATATCCGTTATTGCAACACCAATCAACGGCAGGGCAAAGCTGAGGTCAGCGGCGAACTGGTGATCATGAACTGGGTACCGGCATCTTTGGGGGGGTTGTTTTAGTTGCCAAAACTGCTCATTCGTGTAGTCGGGTGAAGGGAATCGAACCCTCGTTATCAGCTTGGGAAACCGATAACGAGGAAAGGCAGAATCAATTTTTGGAATTACTTGTGTTCTACAGGGGTTGTCGAAATTTCAATAAACTAATTTATAGTTTTGGAGTGTTTATAACGGAATGCCCTTGCGGTTTGCATCAACATTCCATGCTCTTATTTTAGACAAGAACTCCCACACGTCACCTTCGGCCGGTTTTATATAGTCATCCGATGAAGGGTCTTCCCCCATCTTTTCAAATACCTCAATAAGCCATGAAGGGCCATGCCCGGAGGCCTTCGTGAACGGCAGCCATGACTCCAGTTCCCCTCTAGGGACGACAAACATTCCGTAGTCGGCCAATTGGTCTAAAAGGTTTATAGCAGCTTCTTTTTCCGCCGCATTGAGTATGTCAATGCCTCCGTCTCGCTTCATATTAAGACCAGTGGCATCCATCGCTTGCTTAACCGCTATTCTCATGGTGGCAAGTGCGTTGTGTGATATGGTCGGGATGTTGGCACTCGTAAGTATGTTTGCCCAGGTGCTACCGCCATCTTTCAATACGTCTATGTCAACAATTCCTGCTGCGGGAATGCCTAGTTCTCGTAATGGACGTATTATTGTTTGAATCGTTTGCTTGTTTTGGGCGTTAATAAATAAGCAGTTTGGGATTCCACGGTTTGGGCAAAATCGTAATAACCGTTCATTTATCTCTTGATAGAAGGCACGGTCAGCATCAGATTCAGTAACAACAACAAATTCATAGAATAATCCGCTAAGAACACCAGTGGATCGGAGTAGTGGGTTTCTCATCAGTTCCAGAATGTCTGCGCTTGGAAGTATTCGTGAAGTTGCAATGCCTCCTCTATATGTAAGCCTTACAATATTGACAGGTGCCCCGGAATGTATGCACCCCATGACGAAGGTAGGGCTATGAGTAGAAACAAATACTCGTTTATCCTCGGATAATGCGGCCCTTGAGATCTCATATCCTAGCTTCGAGGCAAGCGAAGGGTGCAGAAATGCTTCTGGCTCGTCAATTAGAATCACGCGGGGATCACCTGCGATTAGTTCTGTGATTATGCCAGTAAAAGCTTTGACTCCGTCGCTTGCGATTCCTATTGGTAGGGCCTTCGAGTGAAAGTCGACTGCTTCCGCATGTATTCCTCGCTCTTCCATATTATCCAGTGGGGCTCGTGGCGAGAGGCGGATTCTCAGATGTCCGAGATGTGTAGGGTCGACTACAAAATGTGTATCAAAAGCCTCGTAAATTATACGCCTTACTTCGTGCCTTTTATCGTCATCTCGCAGTAAGACTTGTAGGCTTGTTTGTGGTGGTTGTTGTAAGTCACCGGCTTCCTGATCATTGATAAGATTGATTCGGCTGCGGCCGTCAAGCATTAATGTTGCATGTGTCAGAAACCATTGGCAGTAAGTATTGCTCTCAATTTGGGGGTTTTGTATTAAGTATTGTAACCTCTCAATTGGGACTTGATTTCGACCATATTTGCTGCCTATTAGAATGTATCCAGGCAACATCTGCTCACCCTGATGCTGGGTAAGTGTAAAGTGTTTAATTGCTTCTAAGGTTTTTTCCTTATCTAATCCGTCGAAGGCAACGTCCTCTAAGATCAGCGCATTAGCATCTTTTAATCCGGTCCGGCAATATTGTGTTATTTCGGCTATTACTTTGCTTTTTCCTGAGTTGTTAGGGCCCACAAATACTGTTACTGCTGGGGTCGATACCTCTTCTGCTTCAGATGTCGGTGTGCGCCCAAACCGGAACTTTAATTTTGAGATCATGGACAGTCCAAATAAGCTTGTGGTGGGTGGCTGACTTTAAATAAGAGTAGGCTTCCAGCAACCCAGTTCGTAGTTGATCGCGCCGGCTTCATCCAGTCGTATTGCGAACCAAGAAGCGGGCGTT
This sequence comes from Pseudomonas sp. P5_109, assembly GCF_034009455.1. Taxonomy (NCBI): domain Bacteria; kingdom Pseudomonadati; phylum Pseudomonadota; class Gammaproteobacteria; order Pseudomonadales; family Pseudomonadaceae; genus Pseudomonas; species Pseudomonas sp. P5_109. Next base: position 3,937,806 of record NZ_CP125380.1, on the reverse strand, counting down.
TAGTTGGCTTATTGATACAGTAGCGCCTTGTTAGCGTCGATTTTCATATTCTGTTACAGGATGCTCGCCCAAGTCTTCTGGAAGCTCATCTAGAAGCTCTTTTGAGTAGTAGTGAAGAATTATTTCACCTTTAGTTAATCTTTCCGTCCAATACCTACCAACTAGCTTTTGTTTTTGCTTCTCAATGATCTGGAACACTGCTGTTCCATCATGGGGAATACTCCGCTCGTTCAAGCTCAGTCTGGGTTTGCTAGTATATGTATACGCTACGCTTTTAATCTGTCGATCAGGGTCAATAAGAAAGCCCTCAGAATACGAAGAGCTTTCCATTTCACTCGTGCGCATCATGCAGCTAATGTGGAAGAAGGACTGATTCACGGTCAGCATTACGGGTATAGGAGGAGGCTTTGCGCCCGTCTCTGGATTTTTCCAATCTGAATATATAAAGCCCACCCAGCTTCCGTTTAAATTCGGAAATGGAACAAGCCAACCTCTAAATATTTTAAATTTCCACCCCCACTTAACAAACACCGCTATCACCAAAAGATCAATGCTCACCACTTTTGGAATAAGCCCAAAAAAATCTAGTACCTTTGATAGATCTAGCCCGCTAAAGTAGGCAATCGAAAACCAAGCAACTGCTGAAATTCCGACCAACAGATACAGCGAGCTTTTAAGTGTTACATTGCGCATTATTTGAACCCGAAGTAGTTCCAAGCTGCTTTTGAAAACTCGCGCCCATCTTCACGAGTCCATTTTTGATTTGAATGAAATAGGTGAAAGAATTCATTCACTTCTACCCAGCGCCCGGAGTCCGGCTCATCACCTTGTAGGTTGTTCCAAATATGAACAAGCATGGCTCTGAGGCACTCTGTCCATGTTGAATGAGCAAACACAGTGTCTGGACAGTTGTAGGCTAGGCATTCCATAAAGAAGGATGGCAATTCGCGGAATGTTTTATCTTCTGCCATTGCGTTTTCAATGCGCTTTAAGAGTCGTGCTCCTTTTTTATAGCTATTACCAGTTCGCTTGTTCTTAGCTATTCCGTATGCCATTTGCTGGGCCGGGTAGTTGACGATACTATTGCCATCTGTCTTGAATATTTTAGTTCCGTCTCTCACCTCGCCGCTTATGTGATACTGAAAGCTAAAACATGGTACGACATCAGCATCTACGCGGGCTGAGCTAGAATTTATCTGTATTGCGGTAGAACCCGTGGAATCTACTTGGTCGGGAAACTTTGCCTCCATTGCGGAAAGAAGTTCGGCTCTCAGCTTTGCTGGGGTCCATATCCCCTCATATGCTTTGCCTGGCGTATGGTTCCCTTTTTCAAACTCGTCCCAATATAGAGCTTCTGTACATTCTACAGCTATATCGACATCACTATCTGAGCGCACATTAGTGTTGTTAGCATAAGATCCTTTCGCATAAATCCTCAATGAGCAATTGTTGAATGGTTCGTGTGAATCTATCGCTTGGCGAATCATTCGCTCCGTTCTATCCTGCTTGTCCTGCTCGGTGTCACTCGAAGGTCCAGTCCATCTGGCCAATTGATCTTCCAGGCTCATTGCTTATCCTTTGAAAACGCAAACTATGAGTAGGCGACACACTTAGCGTAATTTTTACGCTACATGCGTCGCATAACGTTCCTTGTCCATGCGTAATCCCTGGAGCCAAATGAGTCATGGGCATAAGAGAAAAAGCGACAAGACCTGCATGTAGATTACGAAGTCGTTGACGGTGTGTCTATGGCCGGCTTGGGTTGATCGCCCCGTCAGTAAACGTCTGCTTTTGGCTGTGCAGTCACTCCGGTGTCATCATCACCGCGAGTGTCATTTTGATGAACTCCTCGTTGCGGTCGATCGCATCTAGGGCACTGCGCACGTTTTCGGCGACATCTGCGGCTCCCCGCTGTTCCACCCAGTTCGTGAGCTCCATGATGGCCGCTTCTAAAGCGAGTTGATTTTCATTGATCTTGAACAGCAGGGAAGGGAGCAGGTCTGAGTTTGGCATAGTGAATCCTCCGTGGAGTTTTCAGCGTAGCAGCAGGATTTCTCGGACGGTGATCGGGGGGTGTTGGCAGGATGTGGGAAGGCGGGAAAACGGGATAGTTTTGTAACGACACCCGAAAAGTTTTGTAACGTTTTGGGTGTGGTCGGATTTTCGCCAAATCCCAGAAACGAAAAAGCCCTGAATAATCAGGGCTTTGTCGTATAAAGATGGCGGAGGCGATGGGATTCGAACTCATGGACCTGTTACAGTCGACGGTTTTCAAGACCGTTGCCTTAAACCACTCGGCCACACCTCCGTTTGCGTTGCGGGCGCCATAATACCTGAATGAAACACACTGTCAAACTCTCTGCATAGCTTGTTACAGGGCGTCTGTTATGATCTTTGCGACTGAACGTTTCAAACCAACAGGAGTGTCGCCATGCGCGAACAGGATTACGCAGTTAATAACAGCGTGCAGGCTGAGCAGCTAGAGGTTAGCCGCGTCCTGCGCAACACATACGGCTTGCTCGCCCTGACCCTGGCTTTCAGCGGTGTGATGGCCTTCGTTGCCCAGCAGATGCGTGTTGGCTACCCGAATATTTTCGTGGTGCTGATCGGCTTCTACGGTCTTTTCTTCCTCACCAACAAACTCCGTGATTCGGCCTGGGGCCTGGTGTCGGCATTTGCCCTGACCGGTTTCATGGGTTTCCTGCTCGGCCCGATCCTCAACCGTTACCTGGGTATGCAGGGCGGCGCTGAAGTGGTCAGCTCGGCATTTGCAATGACGGCGCTGGTGTTCGGCGGTCTGTCGGCGTATGTGCTGATCACCCGCAAGGACATGAGCTTCCTCGGCGGTTTCATCACGGCAGGCTTCTTCGTGCTGCTGGGTGCGACGCTGGCGGGCATGTTCTTCCAGATCAGCGGCCTGCAACTGGCGATCAGCGCAGGTTTCGTGCTGTTTTCCTCGGTCTGCATCCTGTTCCAGACCAGCGCCATCATCCATGGCGGCGAACGTAACTACATCATGGCCACCATCAGCCTGTATGTATCGATCTACAACCTGTTCATCAGCCTGTTGCAGCTGTTCGGCATCATGGGCCGCGATGATTGATCGTCAGCATTAAGTAAAAAACCCGCCTAGGCGGGTTTTTTATTACCTGGAATTCAGGGTCACTCGACAATGACAATGCTGCCGTCGGCTTGTTGACGGTAGATGGTGTAGGGCAGCAGCAGTGTATCCATCGCTCCGGACACGACCACGTCGAGTAGCACAATAGCCGGGGCGAAACTATGTACCTGCGCATCCCGACCCTCTTCGAGGGGCGCATTCAGGTAGCAGAAATCGTAGGTCACGCCGCTATAGATTCGCGGTACCGCGCCGCAATAACTCTTTTGTTCCTTGAGGCTTTTTGCGGCCGCTTCGTCACTGCGTACAACCGTCTGAATCGTGCCACAACCCGCCAGCATCATTGCCACGAGTAGCATTGCCTGAGTTTTCATGCCGTCAATCCTTCGCCGGAAACCGTCAATCTACTTCAGTCGCAAACAAATATCACTCACGCCATGGGCGGCAACCGGCGCTTGACCGGGGTTTTCTTGACGATCGCCGTATTGGTTTCGGCGTGGGTGTTGAGGCGGTCGAGCAGGGTGTCCAGTTGTTCCATCGAGCGCACATGCAGGCGTGCGATGAAGCAGTCGTCGCCGGTGACCTTGTCGCACTCGGTGAACTCGGGAATGGCCATGATTTGCCGTTCCACTTCCTGCAGTTGCCCCGGCAACGGGCGAATGCGCACGATGGCCTGGAGTTGATAGCCAAAGCTTTTCGGGTCGATTTCTACGGTGTAGCCCTTGAGCACACCACGCTCTTCCAGGCGGCGTAGTCGCTCGGCGACGCTGGGGGAGGACAGGCCGCTGATTTGCGCCAGGGCCTTGAGCGAACGTCGCGAGTCTTGCATCAGGGCCGTGATCAGCACCTGGTCGATGTCATCGGTCATGGCGAAATCCTCTGTAAGGCGTTTTTTCATAATCGCCTTTATAAAAAAGGCAGATTCAGAGTTTAGCCTGCTTTTTGCTATGGAGTGACGCCTGGGTGCATTGGCATACTTTGCCCACAAACACAGGAGTCTGATGATGGACAAATCCCTACGCCGCGGTTCGTTCGAGATGACGGCCGCCATGCTGATCTCCGGCACCATCGGCTGGTTCGTGCTGGTGTCCGGGCAACCGGTGCTGGATGTGGTGTTCTGGCGCTGCCTGTTCGGTGCCGGCACCTTGCTGCTGATTTGCGCGGCTTTCGGCTTTCTGCGCCCTGGCATCCTGACCCGCACCACGTTCTTGCTCGCCGTGCTCAGCGGTGTGGCGATTGTCGGTAACTGGGTGCTGTTGTTCGCGTCCTATTCCCGGGCGTCGATTGCCATCGGCACCGCTGTCTACAACGTCCAGCCGTTCATGCTGGTCGGGCTGGCGGCGCTGTTTCTTAATGAAAAGATCACCACGCAGAAGTTGACCTGGCTGGGCGTGTCGTTTCTCGGGATGCTGGCGATCGTCAGCGCCCATGGCAGCCAGGGCGAGAGCGGCAGCGATTACCTGACGGGCATTGCCCTGGCGTTGGGCGCGGCGTTTCTCTACGCGATTGCCGCGCTGATCATCAAGCGCCTGACCGGAACCCCGCCGCATTTGATTGCGCTGGTCCAGGTCAGCACTGGCGTGCTCTTGCTCGCGCCATTCGCGAATCTCTCCGTATTGCCGCAGGCGCCGAGCGCGTGGGCCAGCCTGGTGACGCTGGGCATGGTGCACACCGGTGTGATGTACGTGTTGTTGTACGGCGCGATTCAAAAACTGCCGACTGCACTGACGGGGGCGCTGTCCTTCATCTACCCGATTGCAGCGATCTTCGTCGACTGGTTTGCCTTTGGCCATCGCCTGGAGCCGCTGCAATGGATCGGGGTCGCGGCGATTCTGCTGGCCGCTGCCGGCATGCAACAAGGTTGGTCATTGAAGTTTCGGCGCACGGTGACGCCGTAACCCGCGACCCAGGCGTCAGATGTTCCAGCGCGGCGCGCTCTTGGCCAGCCGCTGGCGCATCTCGCCGATGTTGGCGGCCAGTTGTTGGGTCAACAAGCGGTACCCGTCCAGGGTGTTGTAGACCGGCGCATCAAGGCTGACCAGTGGCAAATCCATGGACCGGTTGAGCCGCTGGGCGGCGCCTGATTTCAGCGCCCGGGCCATGCCGATCAACTGCACGCGAATCTGTCGATGCTCGGCTTTGAGTGCCGTTTGCAGCAGTCTCATTGCCTCGGGGTCATTGGCATCCGGTCGGGTATTACCGAGGATTTCCAGGGTGCTGACGCACATGCGCAGGTTGCGCTGGAGGGCATCGAGTTCGGTCATGGAGATCTTCACTTCCTTGGACACCGACGGCATCAATGAGCGAAGTTGCACCATCGCCGCGTTCAGGCGAGTCATGAGCTTGAGGTGTTCGTCAGCGGTGATGGCCTGGCCGTCAATGATGCGTCCGTAGATTTTCGCGCAATCTCGCAGCGCATCGGCCAGGTTGTAGCGCCAGGAGTAAACGGCGTACAGCGGCAGGGCGAAGGAAAACGCCAGGGCCAGGGCAATGCCGATCAGGATGTCCACCCCGCGCCACAAGCCATCGGTGACCGGGTTGTCGCCGTGCCCCGCGACGATAAACACGGTAATCGCCGACAGCAGCGCGGTGTAGCCGCCCTTGCCGATGGCGTGGTACGAGAAAAACCCGCAGACCACCGACATCGCGAAATAGGTCAGCCACGGCATCCCGAGCCAGGCCTGTTGCGCCACCAACACCAGGCCGACCCCGGCGCCGATCAAGGTGCCAATGGCACGCTCGGCGGCTTTCTTGCCGATATTGCCATGGTGCTGCAAGCCGCCGATCACCACCAGCATCGTCACCGATGCCCACTCACCGTGGGGTAGCTTGATCCCGGTGGTGAGCAGGATCGTCGCCAGCAATCCGAGTGACACCCGCACCGCGTGGATCAACCGGGCGTGGCGATAGCGCTGGTACGGGTCCAGCAACGGACGCAGCAATCGGCGCAGTAGCGGTGGCAATCGTTGGGCTATGGATGTACTCAGGCTGGATCTCCTCAGAAGATGTAGTCGGTGGTCAGGAAGCTCGAACTGCGGCCGCTGATGATCTCGCTGATCAGGTCCTTGTTGGTTTCCTGGAACTTGGTGGCCACCAGGGTGCGGATCGAAAACACCCGCAGTGCGTCATGGACCGACAAGGTGCCTTCGGCGGAGTTCTTGCGACCATTGAAAGGATAGGTGTCCGGGCCGCGCTGGCATTGGGCATTGAGGTTGATGCGCCCGACCTGATTGGCGAAAGTGTCCACCAGCCGGCCGACCGCCACCGGGTTGGTGCCGAAGATGCTCAACTGCTGGCCAAAGTCCGACTCCAGTACGTAGTCGATCACGGTATCCAGATGACGGTACGGCACGATGGGGATGACCGGGCCGAACTGTTCTTCCTGATAAACGCGCATCTGCGGCGTGACCGGGTACAGCACCGCCGGGTAGAAGAACGACGCCCGGGCCTCACCGCCGTTGGGGTTGACCACCTTGGCGCCTTTGCTCTCGGCATCCGCCACCAGTGCATGCAGGTAGTCGACCTTGCCCGATTCCGGCAGGGGTGTCAGGGAGACGCCGCTTTCCCAGGGCATGCCGGGTTTGAGGTTGGCCAGCCGGGCATTGAATTTTTCGATGAAGGACTCGACCACGTCCTCGTGGACAAACAGGATCTTCAGCGCGGTGCAGCGCTGGCCATTGAACGATAGCGAACCGGTCAGCGCCTCACTGACCGCATTATCCAGATCCACTTCCGGCAGGACGATGCCCGGGTTTTTCGCATCCAGGCCCAGCGCCGCGCGCAAGCGGTGAGGTCTGGGGTGGAGTTTTTTCAGGTCGCTGGCGGCCTTGTTGGTGCCGATGAAGGCAAAGATGTCGATCTTGCCGCTGGCCATCAGCGCGCTGACCGTCTCGCGACCGCTGCCATAGATGACGTTGATCACCCCGGTCGGGAAGCTGTCGCGGAAGGCTTCCAGCAGTGGGCGAATCAGCAGCACGCCGAGTTTGGCCGGCTTGAACACCACGGTGTTGCCCATGATCAGTGCCGGGATCAGCGTGGTGAAGGTTTCGTTCAACGGATAGTTGTAAGGCCCCATGCACAGGGCGACGCCCATCGGCACGCGCCGGATCTGGCCGAGGGTGTCCTGTTCCAGTTCGAATCGGCTGGAGCGGCGGTCGAGTTCCTTCAGCGCGTTGATGGTGTCGACGATGTAGTCGCAGGTGCGATCGAACTCCTTTTCCGAGTCCTTGAGGTTCTTGCCGATCTCCCACATCAGTAACTTGACCACGGCGTCGCGCTGCTCGCGCATGCGCCCGAGGAAGGTTTCGACGTGCTGGATACGTTCGGCCACGCGCATGGTCGGCCACAGGCCCTGACCACGGTCGTAGGCGCGGACCGCGGCGTCGAGGGCGGTCAATGCGGTGTCGGCATCCAGCAGCGGCGTGCTGCCGAGGATCACTTGCTCGTCGCCATTCGGGCCGCTCAGGTACACCGGGCTGCGGACCTGGGCCAGTGGTCCGTTCCAGGTTCTCAGTTGGCCATCGACCAGGTACTCACGCTGCTCGGTCTGGCCGTCCAGGCGGTACTTTTCCGGGATGTCGGCGAGGCTCGGGAACAGGTTCTGGAGAATATTGGCTGTGGTCATGTCGCTACCCCTCTGGATTGGGTGATGCACTGATGAATCGTTTTAGCAGACCTCGGCAACGCTTGTCATGACTCATCTCAGGGTTTTGCCGCACGGCGTGATCGATCGCGGATTTACCGGCGCCGCCGTCATGGCCTCAGAAGCGCCCCTTGTTGGCCCCCAATGCCCTCAACCCGCCCACGCGGGGTGCCTTAGTGTTGACTCTCCTTGATCACAACAAAAAAAGCTGTACCCGGCTGGCCGGGCAGCCAATGAGAGGACAGCCATGCGGGCAAGCCGATTAACTGAAAAGCCTAGCCTTTGTTTGGCCCTGGTGGGGTGCGTCTTTGCGGTGTTGCTGGCGGGGTGCGGGGAAGAGCCGAAAACCGCGCCGAGCCGTAGCGAAGCGGGCGCCGCGAGGCCCGCCGATACCGAGCTGGCGCAGGTCTACGACAACAGCTGCAAGCTTTGCCATGCCAACCCGTCGGCCGGGGCACCGCTGACCGGCGACATCAAGGCCTGGGAGCCACGGGTATTGCAGGGCGCCGACACGCTGCTCGATCACGCGATCAACGGTTACAACGGCATGCCGCCGATGGGCATGTGCATGCAGTGTTCGCAGGAGCAGTTCCTGGCGCTGATTGCCTTTATGTCCGGCCAGCAAATCCAATAATAAGAAGGCAGGGTGCGATTCATGACGATGGACCTGACACGGCGTCAACTGTTGCAACGGGCGAGCGTCATCGGCGCCTTTACCGCGCTCGGCTCAACGCCGGCACTGGCCGAGCTGATGCGCGCGCCACGACTGATTCCCTGGCGCAACTGGTCGGGTGGCCAGAGTTGCCTGCCGGCGGCGCGGCTGGCGCCGAGGAACCTCGATGAGTTGACGCAAGTGGTGCGCCAGGCTCCCGGCAAGATTCGTCCGGTGGGCTCGGCGCATTCCTTCAGCGCGCTGGTGCCCACCGACGGCACCCTGCTGTCGCTGAGCTATTTCACCGGATTGCTCGATCACGACCCGCAAGCGCTGCAAGCCGAGTTTGCCGCCGGCACACCGATGTCACGCATGGGCACGCCGCTCAAGGACATCGGCCAGGCCCTGCAAAACATGGCCGACATCGATTACCAGACCCTGGCCGGTGCGATCTCGACCTCGACCCACGGTACCGGCAAGCACTTTCAATCGTATTCGGCGCATGTCTGTGGCTTGCAGTTGGTGACTGCCAGCGGCGAGGTGTTGGACTGCGACAGTACGCGTCATCCGCAGGTGTTCAACGCGGCGCGGGTGTCGCTGGGCGCACTCGGGGTGGCCACGAAAATTCGTCTGCAGAACCGCCCGGCCTATCGGTTAAGGGAGCGCCAGTGGATTGCCAAGACCGAAGAGTTGCTGGAAGACCTGGACAAGAACACCCGGGAAAACCAGCACTGGGAAATGCTCGTGGTGACCCATTCCGACTACGCCTTGTCGATCGCCCTGAACGAAACCACCGACCCGGCCACACCACCGGTGCCGGCGGATGAGGAGGGTGGCAACGAGTTTGTCACGCTGATCGAGAAGATCGACAAATACGCCAGCGACTTCCCGGACCTGCGCCGCACGATGCTCAACAGCCTGCGCCACCTGGCCAGTTTCGATGACCGGGTGGGCGACTCGTTCGACATCTACGCCAACGTGCGCACGGTGCGTTTCAACGAAATGGAGTATTCCGTGCCGGCCGAATACGGCCCGGCGTGTTTGCGCGAGATCCTCAAGCTGATCCAGGACAAAGACCTGAGCACCTGGTTTCCAATCGAATACCGTTACGTCAAGGCCGACGACATTCCCCTGAGCATGTTCGAAGGCCGCGACAGCTGCTCGATCTCGGTCCACCAGCACTACCAGATGGATCATCACAACTTCTTCGCCGCCATCGAGCCGATTTTCTGGAAGTACAACGGCCGGCCGCACTGGGGCAAGTTGCATACCCTTAACGCGAAAAACCTGCAGCCGTTGTACTCGCGCTGGCAGGAATTCATCCAGGTGCGGCAGGAACTCGACCCCAGCGGCAAATTCCTCAATGCGCATTTGTCATCGATTCTGGGGGTGAGCTGATGGCCGTCAATCGCCGCAGTTTCTTGCTCGGCACTGCGGGTGTCGGCGTCTTGTTGGTCGGTGTCGGGGCGTGGCTGCGGCCGGGTGACCGGGGTGAACCGTACAGCGATTACTTCCGTATGCTGAACCGCGAACTCAAGGACCACGGCCCGATGCGTCCGGTGATGCTGATCGACCTTGATCGGCTCGATCACAACATCGATGTGGTGATGCAATCGGTCAAGCGCGGTGGCAAACACCTGCGGCTGGTGGAAAAATCGCTGCCGGCGCCGGGGCTCTTGAGCTACATCGCCCAGCGTGCCGGCACACAACGCCTGATGTCGTTTCACCAACCGTTTCTCAATCATGACGCCGTGCAGTTTCCCGGCGCCGATATTCTGTTGGGCAAGCCGCTGCCGGTGCGTTCGGCCGAGTTGTTTTATCAGCTGCACAAGGGGCCTTTCGACCCTTCCAGGCAATTGCAATGGTTGCTCGACACACCGGAGCGCCTGCAGCAATACCTCGCCCTGGCCCAGGGGCTGGGCACGCGAGTGCGGGTGAACATCGAACTGGATGTCGGCCTGCATCGCGGTGGCGTCAGCGACCTTGGCGCACTCGGGCAGATGCTCGCGCTGATCAGCCAGCACCCGCAGCATTTGGAGTTCGCCGGGTTCATGGGCTACGACCCGTTCGTGGGCATGGGCGTACCGGGGATTCTGGGCTCGCATGAGGAGCTGTTCGCCAAGGTGATGCTGATCTACAACCGCTGCGTCGATTTCACCCGTCAGCAATACCCCGCTTTATGGCGCGAAGGGTTGACCCTCAATACCGCCGGCAGCCCGAGCTATGGCATGCATGAGCACGAACAGCTCAGCAGCGAAGTGTCGGTGGGGACGGCGATGCTCAAGCCCACTCACTATGATTTGCCGTCGCTGGTGGAGCATGTGCCAGCGGCATATATCGCTACGCCGGTATTGAAAAGCATCGGGGCGGTGAACATTCCGGCGCTGGATGACAAGTCCAGGCTGTTTTCCTGGTGGGACACCAATCAGCGCGAGACCTTTTTTATCTATGGCGGTAACTGGATGGCCGAGCTCGAATCGCCAGCGGGGTTGCAGAGCAATGGGGTGTATGGCCGCAGCTCGAACCAGGAAATGGTCAATGGTTCGGCGGCGGTGGGGCTGGCGGTTGAGGACCAGGTGTTCTTGCGGCCGACCCAGACGGAGTCGGTGTTGTTGCAGTTCGGGGATTTGCTGGCGGTTCGGGGTGGGAAGATTGTGGATAGCTGGCCGGTGTATTCCTGAAGTTTGTTGGGTGATTGTTCCGACGCCTTCGCGAGCAAGCCCGCTCCCACAGGGGAATGCATTCCAAATGTGGGAGCGGGCTCGCTCGCGAAGGCGTCCTTTCAGTCAAAACGCATAGGGAATACTCACCTTCGCCCAAAGCATTTCCCCTTCAGGCCGGTTTTCCACGTCGAACTCCTTGGCCCAGCGAATCTCCGCGCTGGCGTATTTGAGAAAGGTCCAATGCAGCGCCGGACCAATCGCAAACACCTGGCCGCGCACCCCGTCGTTGACGTCCTCGCCATTGAACTGCACGGTGTGGCCGAACTGTTTGTCGTCGGTGGTTTGCTTGAGGTAGTAGCCGTTCAACCCGAGCATCAGGTCGTCGGTGATCTTGAAACTGGCGGAATAATCGAAGTGGAAAATCTGCCCTGACTTGTAGTCGGTGTCCTTGTTTTTTTCGTTGAAGCTGTAGGTGGTCTTCATCGACACCTCGGTCCTGTCCGTCGGCAGCCAGGTGAAGGAAAACAGCGGTTTGTAGGTGTAGAAGTTGTTGCTGGTATTGGCCAGGCGATCGACGCTGTATTCGCCGGTCGGCACCGTGACTTCAATGGCGGCGCCGAGGGTCAGGTTCGGGCCCATGTCCCAGAGAATGATCGGCGCAACTGTGGTGTCGCCCATGCCTTCGCGGGTGTCCTGCGGCAGGCCGAACACCGAGACTTCCTGCTTGAGCCAGGGCTGCGCGATGTAGCCCGCCAGCCGGCCGCCAAACACGCGCACCGGGCTGAGGTAATCCAGGCGCGGAATGACCGCCGTGGATTCGATCTCGACGTTCGGCACCTTGCCGCCGAGCGAGCTGATGTTCAGCTTCGTGGCCTTGTAGTGGTTGTAGTAGAGGTTGAAGGCAACCATGTTGTCCGGAAGGCTGTCGGGCGACAGCGGCAACATGAAAAAGCCGTCGGTGCCGGGGCCGATGTTGTCCACGCCAGCCTCGGTGGCCAGTGCCGGTTGCAGGGCGCAGACGCCGGCCAGGCTGAAGACCAGTAGGGGAAGTGTCGTGCGGGTCGGGGTCATGGGTGTACTCGTTATTATTGTTAGCGGGCTTTTCGGCATCCATACGAGGGCCGCAACATAGAAATAAGCTGTCTGCGCCCCGCAAGGCAGGGTATTGGCGGCCATTTAGGGGGACTTCTGCGGACAGCCTTTGAACCCTGTGCTAACTTCCTTCGACATAACCGGTTACAAAAATAAGAATGCAGCTTGACCCGGAATGTATAGCCCCATGCAAATGAAAGTGACTGATCCCACCTTTGAACTGGCGCTGGTGTCGCCGTTTCTCCTGCAAACCCTGGCCGAAGTCGCCGAGCAAAAAGGCATCCACCCCGAGAGCCTGTGCCGAGGGCTGGGTTTTACCTTCGAGGACCTGCAGGACCCGGCGCAGCGTATTTCCTATCGCCAGGCCGTGGCGATGATTCAGCGTGCGCTCAAGGCCTTGCCCAATCAGGGCCTTGGCTTGTGGGTCGGCGCGCAGAATGTGCTTGGGACGCTGGGGTTGCTCGGGCATGTGTTGTCGCTGTGCAAGACCCTGCGCGATGCTTTCGAACTGGGTATTCGCCATCAGCACACCTCGGGCGGCATTGTCGTGTCGAGTGTGGAGGAGGCGGGTGACCGGGTGTTTGTCGACGTTGAATGCCGCTTGCCGTTCGCCGACGTGCAGTTGTTCGCGGTCGAGGAGTTTTTCGCCAGCCTGCTGGTGTACGGCCGGGCGCTGGCCGGGGCGGATTTCAAACCGATGGCCGTGGAGTTCATGCATGCCGCGCCGGACTATCTCAACGAATATTCACGACTGCTGGGGCCGGACGTGCGTTTCGGTTGCCTGCAAAACCGCATGGTGATCGCTGCGCACTGGCTGGACGTTCAGTTGCCCAACCACCATTCCCTGGCCCTGCGTCAGGCGGTGAAACTGCTCGAACTGGAAGCCGCGCAAGTGCACCAGAAAATGGATCTGATCCAGGCGGTGGAACGGGCGATTGCCCGGGACCTGACCGAGGGCAGCCACATCGAGAAAATCGCCTGCGACCTGAACATGAGCAGCCGCACCTTGCGCCGCCGCCTCACCGAACACGCGCTGACGTTTGAAACGCTGCTGGAACAAGTGCGCCAGGCCCGCACCATGAGCCTGCTGGCCAACCCGGACATGTCCATCGAGCGCATCACCGAGGAAGTCGGCTACAGCGACGTACGCAGCTTTCGCCGGGCGTTCAAGCGCTGGACCGGCATGAGCCCGAGTGCGTATCGCAACGAAAGCCCCAGCGTGGTTTGATTTCCTGTGGCAAGCGGCTTCTGTGGAGAGCGGGCTTTTGTGGCGAGGGGGCTTCTGTGGCGAGGGGGCTTGCCCCCGTTGGGTTGCGAAGCAGCCCCAAAATCTGTTGACTCGGTATGACTGAAAATAGAGGGGAGCGCTACGCGCTCCAACGGGGGCAAGCCCCCTCGCCACAGAAGCCCCTTTGCCATAGGTTCCTGGGCCCGGATGGCACACAAACCCTCGTACTCCGGTTAAACTCCGTGCTCTTTTTCAAGGAGTTCATATGAGTCATTACCAGCCGGGCATTCTCGCCACCCCCGTTCCGCCTCAAGCCCGCCATATGTTCTTCGCCCTCGAATCGGTCGAGGCATTGCCGGCCGCGCTCGACAACTTGATGCAGCTGGTGGACGGGAAATCGGCTGTCGTCGGCTTTGGTGAATCGCTGGTCAAGGCGCTGGATGGGCAGATCGAAGGCCTGCGAGCGTTCCCGGCATTGACCGGTGTCGGGGTCGATAACCCGTCGACCCAACACGCACTGTGGTGCTGGCTGCACGGTGAAGACCGTGGTGAGTTGCTCAACCGCAGCAACGCCATTGCGGCGGCATTGGCCCCGGCCCTGCGCCTGGTGCAGATGAATGAAACCTTCCGCCATATGACCGGCCATGACCTGACCGGTTACGAAGACGGCACCGAGAACCCCCACGACGCAGCCGCTGTTGCCGCCGCCCTGGTGGCTGAGGGCGTCGACGGCACGATCGGCGGCAGCTTCGCCGCGATCCAGCAGTGGCAGCATGACCTCAAGGGCTTCCATGCGATGCCGTCCCATGAAAAGGACAACATCATGGGCCGCCGCTTGAGCGATAACGAAGAGATCGACGACGCGCCGGTCTCCGCTCACGTCAAACGTACCGCCCAGGAAAGCTTCGCGCCTGAAGCCTTCGTGGTGCGCCGCTCGATGCCGTGGATCGAAGGCGAGCGAGCCGGCCTGATGTTCCTGGCCTTTGGTTTTTCCCTTGATGCCTTCGAAGCCCAACTGCGCCGCATGAGCGGTCTGGAAGACGGCATCACCGACGGTTTGTACCGCATCAGCCGTCCAATCACCGGTGGCTACTACTGGTGCCCGCCGCTCAAGGACGGTCGACTGGACCTGCGCGCATTGCGCATCGGTTGAGAATCAAGGAGAGCCTATGAATCGGGTGCGCTGGGGCATGATCGGTTGTGGCAGTGTCGCTGAACGCAAAAGCGGCCCGGCCTTCTACAAGGCACCCGGATCGGCGTTGGTGGCGGTGATGGGCCGGCGCCTGGAAGCCGTCACCGACTACGCCGCGCGCCACGGTATCGCCCGGGTCTACACCGATGCGCAAGCCTTGATCAACGATCCCGAGGTCGACGCGGTGTACATCGCCACGCCGCCCGACAGCCATCACGCATACGCCCTGCAGGTGGCCGCCGCCGGCAAGCATTGCTGCGTCGAAAAGCCGATGGCGCTGAACGCCGGGCAAAGCCGCGAGATGCAGCAGGTGTTTGCCGATGCCGGGCTGCACTTGTTCGTGTCCTATTACCGGCGTTCGTTGCCACGCTTCCGGCAAGTGCGGCAATGGCTGGAGGAGGGGCGGATCGGCGAGGTCCGGCACCTCAGCTGGACCCTCACCAAAACCCCGTCGGCGGCAGATCAGAACGGCAGCGAAAACTGGCGCACCGATCCGGCGATTGCCGGCGGTGGCTACTTCGCCGATCTGGCCAGCCATGGCCTGGACCTGTTTCAGTACCTGCTCGGCGATATCGTCGAAGTCGCCGGGCTCACCGCACGGCAAGCCGGTTTGTATGCCGCCGAAGATGCCGTCAGCGCCACCTGGCGGTTTGCCAGCGGAGCACTGGGCATGGGTTGCTGGAACTTTGTCGCCGATCGCCGCGAAGACCGGGTCGAAGTGATCGGCAGCCAAGGCCGGATCACTTTTTCCGTATTCGATGAGCACCCGATTGAGCTGCACGCCGATGAGCACCTGAGCCTGGCCATCGAGCATCACGCCCACATTCAGTGGCACCACGTATTGGGCATGAACGCGCATATTCGTGGCGAGGCGCAGCATCCGGCCGTGGCCGGCGAAGCGCTGAAAACCGATTGGGTGATGGACCAGATCCTCAAGCGCCACTGATTCTTCAGGCCACACATAACCCCCTGTAGGAGCGAGCCTGCTCGCGATGGTCGTCAACGATAACGCTGGAAGTCTGACACCCCACGGCGTTCTCGGGTTTATCGCGAGCAAGCTCGCTCCTACAGTTTCGGATTGCGTTGCGCATCTAACCTTATGCGCATTCGGTATTTCTCAAGCCTGCCATAACCTCTCTAAGATCACGTCATAACTCGTTATAACAAGCGATCTGCCATGACCGATAACGTTCTATCCCTGAGCAGCGTCCCGTTGCACACCCAGCTGCGAGACGTGCTGCGCGCCCGTATCCTTGACGGCGAATACCCGCAAGACAGCCAGATGCCTTCCGAAAGCGAGCTTGGCGCGTTGTTCAAAGTCAGCCGCATCACCGTGCGCCAGGCCTTGGGTGATCTGCAAAAGGAAGGGCTGATCTTCAAGATCCACGGCAAAGGCACCTTCGTCGCCAAACCGAAAACCTTCCAGAACGTCAGCACCCTGCAAGGCCTGGCCGAGTCCATGACCGGCCGCGGCTACGAGGTGATCAACCGTCTGCGCAGCTTCAAATTCATTGCCGCCGACAAGCACGTCGCCGAGCGTTTGCAGGTGGCCGAAGGCGAGATCGTGGCGCAGGTCAAACGGGTGCGTCTGATCAACCGCGAGCCGATTTCCCTGGAAATCACTTACCTGCCCAAGGCCATTGGCGAGCGCCTGGAAAAAGCCGACCTGATCACCCGCGACATTTTCCAGATCCTGGAAAACGACTGTGGCCTGGCCCTGGGGCACGCCGACCTGGCCATCGATGCGGTACTGGCCGACAGCGACCTGACCCAGGCGCTGAATGTCGAACCTGGCTCGCCGATCATGCGCATCGAGCGCCTGACCCACGATGTCGACGGTCGGCCGCTGGACTTCGAACACCTTTACTACCGTGGCGATGCCTTCCAGTACCGCCTGCGGATCGACCGGCAAAAAGGGGGTCAGGCATGACGCGCAGCACGTTGGAGCAGGAATACGACATCGTCGTGATCGGTGGCGGCACCGCCGGCCCCATGGCGGCGATCAAGGCCAAGGAGCGCAACCGCGACCTGCGGGTGCTGTTGATCGACAAGGCCAACGTCAAGCGCAGCGGCGCGATCAGCATGGGCATGGACGGCCTGAACAACGCGATCATTCCCGGCCACTCGACGCCGGAGCAGTACACCAAGGAAATCACCATCGCCAACGACGGCATCGTCAACCAGGCCGCGGTGTACGCCTATGCCACCCACAGTTTCGAAACTATCGAGCAACTGGACCGCTGGGGCGTGAAATTCGAGAAGGACGAAACCGGCGACTACGCGGTGAAAAAGGTCCACCACATGGGCGCCTACGTGTTGCCGATGCCGGAAGGGCACGACATCAAGAAGGTCCTCTATCGCCAGTTGAAAAGGGCGCGGGTGAGCATCACCAATCGCCTGGTCTGCACCCGTTTGCTCACGGATGAAGAGGGCGCGGTCAACGGCGTGATGGGCTTCGATTGCCGAACCGCTGACTTCCATGTGATCAAGGCCAAGGCGGTGATCCTCGCCTGCGGCGCCGCCGGACGCCTCGGCTTGCCGTCCTCGGGCTACCTGATGGGCACTTACGAAAACCCGACCAATGCCGGCGACGGCTACTCGATGGCCTACCACGCCGGGGCCGAACTGGCGAACCTGGAGTGCTTCCAGATCAACCCGCTGATCAAGGATTACAACGGCCCGGCGTGTGCCTATGTCACCGGTCCCTTGGGTGGCTACACCGCCAACAACAAGGGTGAACGCTTCATCGAGTGCGACTACTGGAGCGGGCAGATGATGTGGGAATTCCATCAGGAGCTGGAAAGCGGCAATGGTCCGGTGTTCCTCAAGCTCGATCACCTGGCCGAGGAAACCATCCAGAACATCGAAGAGATCCTGCACAGCAACGAGCGTCCGAGCCGTGGCCAGTTCCACGCCAATCGCGGCACCGACTACCGCACGCAGATGGTCGAGATGCACATCTCCGAGATCGGCTTTTGCAGCGGGCATTCGGCGTCGGGGGTGTGGGTCAACGAAAAGGCCGAGACCTCGGTCAAGGGCCTGTACTCGGCGGGCGACATGGCCGCGGTGCCGCACAACTACATGCTCGGCGCGTTCACCTACGGCTGGTTCGCCGGTAACAACGCGGCGGATTTTGTCGCCGGGCGCGAGTTTTCCGCCCTGGATACGGCACAGATCGAAACCGAAAAACAACGGGTCTACGCGCCGCTGGACCGCGAACATGGCCTGCCACCGGCCCAGGTCGAGTACAAGCTGCGGCGCTTCGTCAACGACTACCTGCAACCGCCGAAAGTGACGAAGAAGATGCAGATCGGCCTGCAACGCTTCAGCGACATCCAGCGCGACCTCGACCAGATCAAGGCCCACAACGCCCACGAACTGATGCGCGCCATGGAAGTCAGCATGATCCGCGACTGCGCCGAAATGGCTGCCCGCGCTTCATTGTTCCGCGCCGAAAGCCGCTGGGGGCTGTACCACCATCGCGTCGATCACCCGCAGCGCAACGACCGCGACTGGTTCTGCCATTGCCACCTGAAGAAGGACGAAAACGGGTTGATGAGCAGTTTCAAGAAAGCCGTCGAGCCTTACATCATCCCGCTGGATGCCGACGAGATGCAGGCCTACGACCGGTTGCGGGTCGGTGCCGATGCGGCTTGATGCCGACAACAAGAGAGAGACTGAACATGGCTTACCAACCCCAGGAAATCTTCTTCCGCTCCAACGCACCGGTCACGGTCGATGAGGACCTTTGCATCGCCCACAAAGGCTGCACCGTGTGTGTCGACGTGTGCCCGATGGACCTGCTGGCAATCAACCCGGCCACGCAAAAGGCCTACATGGCCTTCGATGAATGCTGGTACTGCATGCCCTGCGAAAAGGACTGCCCGACCGGGGCGGTGAAAGTCGAGATCCCGTACCTGCTGCGCTGAAACACAGTCCATGTGGGAGCGGGCTTGCTCGCGAAGAGGCCGGCACAGCTGGCATCCCCATTGACTGACAGGACGCCTTCGCGAGCAAGCCCGCTCCCACAGGGGATGGTGGCCAGTCGCAGGTCTTGTGTACACCAGAAAAACTGTGGGAGCGGGCTTGCTCGCGAAGAGGCCAGCACAGACAACCCAAAACGCCATCCGGCAACCACCGGACGCCTGATTCACAACACCCCTCGTTTCCCACCACGCCCTGATCGTGGCGGAGACGAACATCCTATAAATGATTCGAGGGGAAACACTCATGTTGCGTGCAACTTTGGCCGGTCTGGTACTGGCTTCATTCACGTTGTCGGCCTCGGCCGAAACCATCCGCATTGCCATCGGCACCCAGGACACCACCATCAACTGCGCCGCCGGCGGTCTGTTGATTCGCGAACTCGGGCTACTGGACAAATACCTGCCCCACGACGGCCCCTACAAGGACGCCCATTACGACGTGCAGTGGAAAAACTTCACCAGCGGCGCACCGCTGACCAACGAGATGGTCGCCGGAAAACTCGACTTCGGCGCCATGGCCGACTTCCCCGGCGCGTTCAACGGCGTGGCGTTCGAAACGGCAGGCAAGCACAGTCTGTTTATCAGCGTGCTGTCGGGCAGCACCAAGGGCAGTGGCAACGGTATCGTCGTACCGAGTGCGTCGGGCGTGCAGTCGCTGGCCGAACTCAAGGGCAAGACCATCTCCGTGCCGTTCGCCTCCACCGCCCATGGCATGTTGCTGCGAGCCGTGGCGGCCCAGGGCTGGGACCCGCTCAAGGACGTCAACATCATCGCCCAGCCGCCGGAAGTCGCCGGCTCCGCGTTGCAGGCTGGAAAGATCGATGCTCACGCCGACTTCGTGCCATTCGCCGAACTGTTCCCCAGCCGTGGCTTCGCCCGCAAGATCTATGACGGCTCCCAGGCCAGTGCGCCGACCTTCCACGGCGCGCTGGTCGACCAGGCCTATGCGCAGAAGTACCCGGAAATCGTCGTCGCTTACCTGCGCGCGAGCATCGAAGCCAACCAGCTGCTGGCGGCTGAACCGGAGAAATACAGCGAGCTGATCGCCAAGGTCACCGGGGTCGATGCCGAGGTCAACTACCTGTTCCACGGCCCCCTCGGCGTGCAGACCCGCGACCTGAGCTGGAAGCCGGAATACCGTCAGGCCGTGGGCACCGCCATCGATACCCTCAAGTTGTTGAAGAAGGCCGATCGCGGTCTCGATCTCAACACCTTCATCGACGACCAGTACATCCGCGCCGCCTTCAAGGCCTCGAACCTGGACTACAGCGCGCAGCTTGCGAACTACCAGCAGACACCGCTCACAGCCGTCGATGCCGCCAGCGGCAAAGCCATCACCGACTTCAGTCACGTGGCGGAAATCTGGGTGCGCGGCGAGCCGAAAGTCCGTCAGTACGCCTCGGCGCAAGCGGCGTTTGCCGCGCTGGCAGCCTTGAAGCAGGAAGGCAAAAACATCCGCGCGGTGTACGCCCAGGCCAGTGACAGCGGGATCAAGTTGCTGGCGGATCAGGCGTGGTTTGCCACCGATGGCAAAGGGCAGCTGAATGCGTTCCTGCTCAAAGGCCAGGCCCAGCAGTTCGCCAGCGCGCAAGGCGGCAAAGTCTTCGATTTCACCGATGCCACAGCGCAGGCCGTGGCCACCCGCTAACCCTGTAGGAGCCGGCTTGCTGGCGATTGCTGACTGACATTCAACATTGATGTCGATGACCCGCCGCTATCGCCAGCAAGCCGCTCCTACGGGTTTTTGGTTGAGAGGAATAATTGTGTACCGATCCTATTCTCGCTGGCTCCCCAGGGCCGCTTCACTGCTGCTCTGCCTGCTGTTCTGGCAACTCGCCGCCAGCCACCACTGGAACCTCGGCCTGGTGACCTTCGCTAACGTCCCGACACCCGTGGCGGTCGTTGAAGCCGCCCTCGGCCTCGGCGACTCCGGCAAGCTCGCGCAGCACCTGGGCAGCAGCCTCGGCCGGGTGTTCGCCGGTTACCTCGCAGCGCTGGTCATTGGCGTTGCCCTGGGCCTGGCCATCGGCCGCTCGAAATGGGCCGAAGATCTGCTGCTGCCGCCCCTTGAAGTGTTGCGCCCGATTCCGGCGGTGGCGTGGATTCCCCTGGCCATCCTGATGTTCCCGTCATCGGAACTGTCGATGGTGTTCATCACCTTCACCGGCGCACTGTTCCCGATCCTGCTCAACACCGTGCATGGCGTCGAAGGCGTCGACCCACGGCTGATCGCCTCGGCGAAAAGCCTCGGGGCAGGGCGCCGGGCCATCCTGCTGGAGGTGATTCTTCCGGGCGCCGCGCCGAGCATCATCACCGGCCTGGCCATCGGCATGGGCACCTCGTGGTTCTGCCTGGTGACGGCGGAAATGATCTCCGGCCAATTCGGCATCGGCTATTACACCTGGGAGTCCTACACCATCCAGAACTACGCCGACATCGTCGTCGGCATGTTGCTGATCGGCGTGCTCGGCATGGGCAGCAGCCTGCTGATCAAGCGTCTGGGCGGGCTGTTCACGCCCTGGCATCGACCACGAGGAAAAGCCTGATGAGCGTTTTTCAACACCTGGAAGGGCGCATCGACATTCGCGGGCTGTCGATCAGCCTGGGCGAAGGGGCCGCGGCTTTCGAAGCGGTGCAGGGCCTCGATTGCCAGATCGAACCGGGGCAGTTCGTGTGCATTCTCGGGCCGTCCGGTTGCGGCAAGTCCACCTTGCTCGGCGCTCTGGCCGGCCACCTGCAACCGCGCACCGGCACCTTGAACGTGGATGGCGCGCCGGTGTCGGGGCCATCGCCACAACGCGGCATGGTGTTCCAGCAGCACACCCTGTTTCCGTGGCGCACGGTGCGTGACAACGTGGCGTTCGGCTTGAAGATGCGCGGTGTCGGCAAGCTTGAACGGCACAAGGCGGCGGATGAAATTCTCGCCCTGGTGGGCCTCGAAGGTTTTGCCGGGCGCTGGCCCGATCAGCTCTCCGGCGGCATGCAGCAACGGGTGGAAATCGCCCGGGTGCTGGTCAACCGCCCGCGCCTGTTACTGATGGACGAACCCTTCGGCGCCCTCGACGCCCTGACCCGGTTGAACATGCAGGAACTGCTGCTGGACATCTGGACGCGCATCCGCACCACCGTGGTGTTCGTCACCCATGACATCGACGAAGCGCTGTTCCTCGCCGATCGCTTGCTGGTCATGAGCACGCGCCCCGGGCGAATCATCGAAGACCTGCGCCTGGAGTTCCCCCGGCCGCGCAGCACGGAACTGATGACCCGCCCTGAATTCTCGCACCTCAAGCGTCATTGCCTCGAACTCCTGCGCCACGAAGACGGCCGGCAACTGCCGCGCCTGAACCCGCTCGGACTTCCCCCTGAAAACAAACTGCCGCGATTTGCCCTATGACCTCACTATTCGATGTAACCGATAACGACGACATTCTTGCCCTGCAACCGCGCCTGACCGATGACGACCCCGGCGTACGCCGGATCGCGCTGATCGAACTGGCCGATCTCGAGGAGCCGGACGGCCTGCTGTGGTTGACCGATCGACTGGCCGAAGACCCGATTGCAGACGTTCGCGCCGAAGCCGCGCGGTTGCTGGAAGCCTGGGAGGACGAGCCGGTGGTCGAGGCGTTGTGCCAGGCGCTGACGGACCCGTCGCCGGCGGTGCAGGCAGCCGCTGCGCAGAGTCTCAGCCTGCTCAAGAGCGAGGCGGCGGGCCGGGTCATTCTGCCGTGGACCGGGCACGCCGACAGCGGCGTACGCATCGCCGCGTTCAGGGCGTTGCGCGAGTTGCGCTGCCCTGATGCCGCCGATGCCGCTACCCGGGCATTGATTGATGAAAGCGCCAGCGTGCGCCGCGAGGCGGTGGGCGTGCTCGGCTGGCTCAAGCAACTCGATGCCTTGCCGGCACTGGCGCAGTTGGCCAGCGCTGACCCGGACACCGAGGTGCGGCGTGCCGCCACCGGCGCATTGGGTCTTGCGTCTGACGCACAAGTGCTGCCAGCCCTGCGCCAGGCCTTGCGCGACGCAGCCTGGCAAGTCCGCGAAGAAGCCGCCACCACCCTGGGCAAGGTCGGCCACCCCGACGCCGGCCCGGCCCTGATCGATGCCTTGGGCGACGACTACTGGCAGGTGCGTCTGCGCGCCACCCGCAGCCTCGGCCGCTTGCGTTTTGTACCGGCGCTCGAAGCCCTGATCGACACCCTCGGCCACCGCATCAGCAACCTGCGCAAGGAAGCCGCGCTGGCCCTCGGCGAATTGAGCGACCCCCGGGCCATCGCGCCGTTGCAGGCCGCACAGGACGACGGCGACCCTGAAGTACGCAAGGCCGTGCGCATTGCCTTGAGCCAACTGCAATGAACCCGCTGGCGATTGGCAATTCCCGCAGCAAACAGCAGTTGCGCCTGAACTGGCCGGATGGCCGCGAGCAGGTGCTGGATCATGCCGAACTGCGCCGGCAGTGCCCGTGTTCGCAGTGTCGGGCGTTTCGTTTGCGGGGGATGGCGCCGATGGTCGATGCGCGGGTTCAGGTGATCGAATTGCATTCGCAGGGGTATGGCCTGCAACTGGTGTTCAGTGATGGGCATGAGCGGGGGATTTATCCGTGGGCGTATCTCTCTGCTCTGACCTGATCCCTGTAGGAGCGAGCCTGCTCGCGATGGACGTGAACGATAAAGCGTGCCGTTGGAGGAATCGGTACGCCTGGACGCTTTTCGCCAACAGTCGACCGGCTTTATGCGGTGAATACAGGCTCAGTAACGGCTCGGATAAACGCATCGTCCACAGTCTTCACGTTATACCGATGCATGAACTCCCTACCATTGGCAAAGCGATTGAAGCGCTTCTGGCTAATCATGTAGAAATAATCACAATGGTTAATGACTTCATCAACATTGTGCGAGGAAACCAGAATAGCGGTGCCCTCACTGGCGGCGCCGCGTAGGCACTGCCAAATATAGCGCCGAAATTCCGGATCTACACCGGCGGTAGGTTCGTCGAGAATCACGAAGTCTGCAGAAATTGAAAGAAGAGTGAGCGTAAAGAACCAGCGTGTCTCTCCGTAGCTGCATAGCGATGATTTTTTGTTCCATATGTCTTGATATCGGTCAACTATTGCAGGGCTCCACGCACTTAGTTTTTTTAAGGTCTTATCCTGTGTCATAGGCTCGCTTGATGACAGCGCAGTCACCATTTTAAAAATGTCGCGCATGCGCAGCGGCGGGGGAGTGGTGATGATTTGAGAAAGGTATAAAAACTGACTGAAGTCGTTTTTTATCAAGCCGGACTTTGCTTTTTTAAGCTTGCAGACGATATCGAAAAAAGTTGTTTTTCCAGATCCATTGGGTCCCAGAATACCGACAATGTTGCCTTGAGCAACCTCAAGAGATGCCTGGGTCAAGAGGGGGTTGTCTGTATAGGAGAAGTCAATGCCCTGCGCCGTGAATTTTTTCATCAGTATCGGCTCCATACGGGATTGATTCTTAGGTGTTTGAAGGTTTTGTGCAGTACTAAGATAAATACAATAATTATTGCTGTTGTGATGAGTTTGTTGGATTCAAGGCCCTGTTCCATTATCCGGCTTGCAAGTGTCAGTGGGTTTGCGAGGTTCAAGGCGTCGGTGATGGGGTTTGATCTGCTTGCACTCATTACTCCGAGAATCAGCATGCAGAACGAAAAAATGGAAAGCAAAGTGTTCGAATTCTGAAAGTTGATCGGCAATAATGAGAAAACAGCTCCGATCGTGCAAAACATGATGAAGCAGATGTAAAAGCGTGGTGTGATATTCAGTAGTTCATTGAGGTCGTAGTTTCCAAATGGTAATTTGGTCGTTAAGTAAAAAGTTGCGCAATAAGATATTGATATTAATGAGTAGGCTGTGAAGTGCGATAAAAGAAAAATCAGTTTCGATTCCTTGGAGTAAATAAATGATCGGGTGAATCCGCTTTCTCTTCTTCCGATTATGTAAAAGGCGAATCCGAATAATGCAACGCTGGAAGAGATGTAGGCATAAAACCATGCTGAAGCTGTAACGTAATTGCTGGAAAAATAGTTGGGGTCTTGTCTGGTTATTGCAAAAAAATAGAACATCGCGCAAGGTGATATCATGATCCAGAAAAGGGCGATGGGTTCTTTTAATTGTTCTTTTATGAATATTGATGTTAGGGTCGAGGCTCTGGGTATGATATTTTTAGTCATTGAGTGGCGATTTTCCGTTCTTGTTGTTTTTATTTTTTATGGAAGGGCGAACCATTTGGTATTAAGTGGTGCTGCAAGGATTAGTTCATTTTAGTATTGGGCGCAAGTGAGGGGGTTTTGTGTTGTAGGGTTTTTCCTATGGGCTTTTAAGATGGGTCCTACATGATGTTAGGATGTCTTAATGGCTTTGTTTTGTTCTGGTGCGACTGGTTTCTAGCGTGGAGCTGTGGAATTCTTTTTTGAAACTGTATTTTGGTTTTCGGTAAAACAGAAATGATCTTGCTATATTGAGTAAGGTATTTCTGTAGGAGTAAATGTGCGGTTTGTACTTTTTTATGGGTTTTTTATTTTCTTCAGATGCTATTTTTTTTAGAAAGTCGACGGACGGTAGGCCTATCTTTTTTTGATCGTCCGTTTTGTTCGAATAAGGAGCACTGGGCGTTTATCGAGCGGCACGCCAGGGCTATGGCCTGCAACTGGTCTTCAGCGATGGGCATGAGCGGGGGGATTTATCCATGAGCGTATCTGGCACAACTCATCCCCGAAGCCGCCCCAATCTGATATGTGTGCCTGCTCGCGAAAGCAGCCAATGAAGTATCGACTGACATACTGCTTTTGCGGACAGCCGCTCAAGGTCTCGATTCTCGGTCGAGGAGAACTTGAAATCCGGAGAGGGGGATTGAAGCTCGCTATGCACTTAAACCAGGACGCAGCATAGGTCTCAAGGAGGATTACTTATGATTTCCATTGCTGATCGCTTATCACCTTATACCGAAGCGCTGAGCGTCTCGTCTTTTCGCAAGTTGCTGATTGGCCAAAGTCTCTCGATGGCCGGCGACGCTATTTGTCTAGCCGCACTGCCGATAGCGCTTATCCGGACCGGCTACGGAGGACAAGTATTTGGTTTTGTTATGGCGGCAGTTGGGGTAGGGAGCGTGATCGGGGCCTTGGTCGGAGGTTTGCTGGCGGATCGAAAGTCGCCGCAGCGAATACTGATTTACACCGACATGGCGAGGGGGTGTGCGCAACTGGCCGCAGTGGCGCTGATCTTCTCCGGTACACCGTGGTGGTACTTGGTCTTTGCCTATCTGATATTTGGCATCGGCATCGGAGTTTCCCGCCCGTGTGCTCAGGTACTGCTAGTCAATTTGCTGCCCAAACAAGCACTGGTGGCAGGCAATGGTGCGATGAACTTTGTCGACAACCTGGTCGCTGTGCTGTTTCCCGCGACGCTGGGTGTATTCATCATTTTCTGGGATCCGGTCTGGGGCATATTGATCGATGGTCTGACATTCTTCTGCGCCGCCATTTACACGGCGATGTTGCCTAATGTGGAGCCCCATGAGTTCGAGGAGGAGTTCTCGATTCGAGAAGCGGTCAATGGCATTGCCATCGTTACCGGCAACTCCAAGCTTTTGCTGGGCTTCGCGGCCACCCTCGTGGTGAACGTATTGTGTTTCCCGATTTTCCTGGTCGTCGCTCCCTATGCCATCAGCGATCGATTCAATGAAGAAATGTGGGGGGTGTGTCTGGCCGCCTCGGGATTCGGTGCGTGCATTGGATCAATCGTCACGGTGCTTGTTTCCGGGCATGAACGACTGATCGGGCTTGCAGTGACCTGCGGCTTGTTCCTGGCTGGCGCGATGGCACTACTCGGCATGGGAAGCTCGTCCTGGATGGCGATACTGGGGGCGACCCTGGTAGGTGTCGTCGAAGCGTCCTGGTTGACTGGTTGGGCCACAGCGATGCAGACACTGTCTCCCGAAAAGGACCTCGGTAAAGTGGTGGCAGTCGATACGTTTTTTACCAGTGGCCTGCACCCCTTTATTTATCTTGGAAGCGGAATCGTCGGCGGGCTGGTTGGTTACTCCCAGACCCTTTCCCTCACGGCAATCCTTAGTGCAGTGGGTACCCTGTTCATTGTTCTGGCGGCCTATACGCTCATGCCAAGGAGTGCTCAAAATGATCAAGTGCAATAACGTGCTAGAGCAGGCCCAAGATCTTTCGGCCCTGATTTTGAGTGGGGCGGCGATCCGGCTTACCCGCGAAAAGGTCATCACAGCCGCCGCTAATTTGCGCCACTGACTGGTGGCCCTTGCCAGAAAAAAGTCAAAAGAGTACAAATGTACTCCATGACGACTCTGACTCCCCGCCGTACCGCCATCCTGACCTTTATCCGCGATCGCATCGCCGAGCACGGTCAGCCTCCGAGCCTTGCTGAAATCAGCGAGGCGTTCGGTTTTGCCTCCCGCAGCGTGGCGCGCAAGCATGTGCTGGCGCTGACCGAAGCCGGGTTTATCGAGGTCAACCCGCATCAGGCCCGGGGCATTCGCCTGCTCGGGCAGCCGCCGCGGCCCGAGTTGCTGGACATCCCGGTGCTTGGCCGGGTGGCGGCCGGTGCGCCGATCGGGGCTGATGCCGAGGTGCACAGCCGCTTGCTGCTCGATCCGTCGATCTTCTCGCGGGTGCCGGACTACATGCTGCGGGTGCGCGG
The DNA here is from genome assembly GCF_034009455.1 of Pseudomonas sp. P5_109. Classification (NCBI taxonomy): domain Bacteria; kingdom Pseudomonadati; phylum Pseudomonadota; class Gammaproteobacteria; order Pseudomonadales; family Pseudomonadaceae; genus Pseudomonas; species Pseudomonas sp. P5_109. Next base: position 3,910,550 of record NZ_CP125380.1, on the reverse strand, counting down.
TGATTCGATGATCGAGGACGGCATTCTCGACGGCGATCTGGTGGGCGTGCACCGCAACCCCGAGGCGCTCAACGGCCAGATCGTCGTCGCGCGGCTCGACGGCGAGGTCACCATCAAGCGCTTCGAGCGGGTCGGCGATGTGGTTCGACTGTTGCCACGCAACCCGGCCTACCAGCCGATCATTGTCGAGGCCGATCGGGACCTGGCCATCGAGGGCGTGTTCTGTGGCCTGGTGAGGCAAGGCTGATGGGTGCCGTCGTTGCGCTGGATACGCTGTTCAATGGCGGCCAGGTCTGGAGGGGCCGGCCTGCGCCACCGGCCGCCAGCCCGCAACCCACCGGGCATGCCGCGCTCGACGCGGCATTGCCAAGCGGAGGCTGGCCGGAGGCGGCGCTGACGGAGATCCTGTTGGCCGGGCAGGGCGTGGGCGAGTTGCAACTGGTGTGGCCGACGCTGGCACGGCTGTCGGCGGCGGGCGAGCGCATCGTGCTGGTGGCGCCGCCTTATGTGCCGTATCCCCAGGCGTGGCAGGGCGCCGGGGTCGATCTGCGCCAGTTGTCGATCATCCGGGCCAGCGAGCGCGATGCGCTGTGGGCCGCCGAACAATGCCTGCGGTCGGGCAGTTGCGGCGCGGTGCTGTGCTGGCCGCACAAGGTCGATGACCGCGCCTTGCGCCGCTTGCAGGTGGCGGCGGAAACCGGCCAGACCCTGGCCTTCGCCTATCGTCCCCTCAGTGAAGCGATCAACCCTTCGCCAGCGGCCTTGCGCATTGCCATCGATGCCCAGCCGGCACAACTGCGCGTGCTCAAGTGCCGCGGCGGCCTGGCCCGTTCGGCGCCGATTGCCTTCGCCGTGGGGCATTGAGGTTGCCATGCGCTGGGTCTGCATTGTTTTCCCGCAATTGGCGCTGGACGCGGTACTGCGTCAGCGCGCCGATCCCGATGAGCCCCTGGCGTTGCTGACCGGCCCGGCCCAGCGCCGGGTGCTGCAGGCGGTCAACGACGCGGCGCGGGCGCTGGGCTTGCGTCCCGGCCAGTCCATGAGCGCGGCACAGGCCTTGAGCAAAGGCTTTGCCACGGCTGAATACGACGCCGCTGACATCGAACACTGGCAGCAGTTTCTCGCCGCCTGGGCCTATCGCTTCAGTTCCCAGGTCAGCGTGCATTACCCTCGGGCCGTGGTGTTCGAGATCGAATCCAGCCTCGGCCTGTTCGGCGCCTGGCCGCAGTTCGAAGCGCTTTTGCGCCGAGAGCTCGGCGAACTGGGGTTTCGGCACCGCATCGTGGCCGCGCCCAACCCGGTGGCGGCGCGGGTGCTGGCCAATGCCTATGACGGCCTGGTGGTGCCGGATGATCAAGCCTTGCAGCATCACCTGGGGCAAATGCCCGTCGACCGGGTCGGTCTCGAAGCCTCGGTCGCCACGGCCTTGTCGCGCATGGGCCTGCGCACCTTGAGCCAGGTGCAGGCGTTGCCCCGGCATAGCCTGGCCCGGCGTTTCGAAGCCCAGGTGCTCAAGCATCTGGATGCCCTGTTCGGTGTGCGACGGCTGGCGCTGGCGTTCTACTTGCCACCGGACCGCTTCGATGTGCGCATCGAGCTCAATTTCGATGTGCAGTCCCATCAGGCCTTGCTGTTCCCGTTGCGTCGATTGACCGGCGACCTGTCGGCGTTCCTCTGTGGTCGCGACAGCGGCGTTCAGCGTTTCGACCTGCATCTGGAGCACGCCGGGTTGCCGGATACGCTCATCAAGGTCGGCCTGCTCAGCGCCGAGCGCGACCCGGCGATGCTCTTCGAGCTGGCCCGGGGGCGACTGGAGCAAGTGCAGGTCGAGGCGCCGGTGCGCGGTTTTCGCCTGCGTGCCGAGGATTTGCCGACCTTCGTGCCCCAGCATCAGGAACTGTTCGACGATCGCCCGCAGCAGTCCTTGCCCTGGGAGCAACTGCGCGAACGCCTGCGTGCACGGCTGGGGGATGACGCAGTGCATGGCTTGCGCTTCCAGGCCGATCACCGCCCCGAGTGCGCGTGGCAGGCCAGTGCCGACAGCCAGCCTTGCGCGGTGCCGGCCGCGGTGAAGCGGCCGGGCTGGCTGCTGACCGAGCCGCAGGCCGTGCATCAGGGCTCGGCACGCATCCTCATGGGGCCGGAGCGTATCGAGTCCGGCTGGTGGGACGGCGACGACGTACGCCGTGACTACTACCTGATCGAAACCCGTGCCGGCCAACAGGGCTGGGCCTACCGGGCGGTCGGTGAGGACGGCCCGTTGTGGTTGCAGGGTTGGTTCGCATGAGCATCGACTATGCCGAGCTGCACTGCCTGTCGAACTTCAGCTTCCAGCGCGGCGCCTCCAGTGCCCTCGAACTGTTCCAACGCGCAAAAAAACAGGGCTATCAAGCCTTGGCGATCACGGATGAATGCACCCTGGCGGGTATCGTTCGTGCCTGGCAAGCGGCGAAGTCCGTGGAGTTGCCGCTGATCATCGGCAGTGAAATACGCATCGAGAACGGCCCGAAACTGGTGCTGCTGGTGGAGAGTCTCGAGGGCTATCAGGTGCTGTGCAGATTGATTACCCGTGCCCGGCGTCGCACGCAGAAAGGCCAGTATCAGGTGCTGCGTGAAGACTTCAGCGAACCTTTGCCGGGGTTATTGGCGTTGTGGGTGCCGGACGCTGTCGATGCCTTTGAACAGGGCCGCTGGCTCAAGCAGGTCTTCGCCGAGCGCCTGTGGCTGGCGGTGCAATTGCACCGCGGTCAGGACGATGCCAGGCGCCTGGACGATCTGCTGACCCTGGCCAGGGAATTGCGCATAACGGCCGTGGCCAGTGGCGATGTGCACATGCACGCCCGGGGCCGACGCGCCTTGCAGGACACCATGACCGCGATCCGTCATCACCTGCCGGTGGCCGATGCCGGATTACGCCTGCACCCCAACGGCGAACGCCATCTGCGCAGCCTCGACGTGCTGCAGGCGCTTTATCCGCCAGCCTTGCTGGCAGAAACACTGAATATCGCCCGGCGTTGCACCTTTGATCTTGGCCAGTTGCGTTATCAATATCCCCGTGAGCTGGTGCCGCAAGGGCACTCGGCCTCCTCGTGGCTGCGTCATTTGACCGAGGAAGGCATCGAGTGGCGCTGGCCAAAAGGGCCGAAAAGCGAAGTGCTGGTGCAGATCGACAAGGAGCTGCAACTGATCGAGGAACTGGGCTATGAAAGCTATTTCCTGACGGTCCACGACATCGTCCGCTTTGCCCGCCAACAACAGATTCTTTGTCAGGGTCGTGGTTCTGCCGCCAACTCGGCCGTGTGCTTCGCCCTGGGGATCACCGAAATCGATCCGGATCGCACCACGTTGCTGTTCGAGCGCTTTCTGTCCAAAGAACGTAACGAACCGCCGGACATCGACGTCGATTTCGAGCACGAGCGCCGCGAGGAGGTCTTGCAGTACGTGTTCCAGCGTTATGGCCGGGCCCGGGCCGCGTTGACGGCGGTGGTCAGCACTTACCACGCCGCCGGTGCGGTACGGGATGTGGCCAAGGCACTGGGCTTGCCGCCGGACCAGATCAATGCCCTGGCCGATTGTTGCGGTCACTGGAGCGATGAAACACCCCCCGTTGAACGCCTGCGTGAAGGTGGTTTTGACCCGCAGAGCCCGGTGCTGCACCGGGTGCTGAGCCTGACGGGGCAGTTGATCGGCTTCCCCCGGCATTTGTCCCAGCACCCCGGCGGTTTCGTGATTTCCGAGCAACCGCTGGACAGTCTGGTGCCGGTGGAGAATGCCGCCATGGCCGAGCGCACCATCATCCAGTGGGACAAGGATGACCTCGACGCAGTGGGCCTGCTCAAGGTCGATATCCTGGCGCTGGGCATGCTCAGCGCGATTCGCCGATGTTTCGATCTGCTGCGCCGGCACCGGGGCCTGGACCTGAGCCTGGCGACCATCCCGTCCGAAGACGCGGCCACCTACGAAATGATCGGTCGGGCCGACACCATCGGCGTGTTCCAGATCGAATCCCGGGCGCAGATGTCGATGTTGCCGAGGCTCAGGCCAAAGACGTTTTACGATCTGGTGATCGAGGTCGCCATCGTTCGACCGGGACCGATCCAGGGCGGCATGGTGCATCCGTACCTGCGACGACGGAACAAGGAAGAACCGGAGGTGTATCCGTCACCGGAACTGGAGGTGGTACTCAAGCGCACCCTCGGCGTGCCGCTGTTTCAGGAGCAGGTCATGCAGATCGCCATCGTCGCCGCCGACTACAGCCCCGGCGAGGCCGACCAGCTACGCCGCTCCATGGCTGCGTGGAAACGCCACGGCGGGCTCGAACCGCACAAGGAACGGTTGGCCGCCGGGATGAAGAAAAACGGCTACACCGCCGAATTCGCCGCGCAGATCTTCGAGCAGATCAAGGGTTTTGGCAGCTACGGTTTTCCTGAGTCCCACGCGGCCAGTTTTGCCTTGCTGACCTACGCCAGTTGCTGGTTGAAATGCCACGAACCGGCGGCCTTCGCCTGTGCGCTGATCAACAGTTGGCCGATGGGGTTCTACAGCCCGGACCAGATTCTGCAGGACGTGCGGCGTCATCATTTGCAGGTTCGCCCGGTGGACGTGCGCGCCAGTGACTGGGATTGCAGCCTGGAACCGATCGCCGCTGCGCAACCGGCGATTCGCTTGGGGCTGCGCATGATCAAGGGCTTTCGCGAGGACGATGCCCGACGCATAGAGGTGGCCCGTTCCAAAGGCGCGTTTGCCGACATCGCCGACCTTGGCGAACGGGCGCGACTCGATGCCCGCGCCCAGGAGCAGCTGGCCGATGCCGGTGCGCTGCGAGGCCTGGCCGGCGACCGGCACCGGGCACGCTGGGAGGTGGCCGGGGTACAAAAGCAGCTGGGTCTGTTTGCCGGCCTGCCAAGCCAGGAAGAGGACGTGGTGGCGTTGCCCAAGCCCACCGTGGGCGAGGACCTGCAAGCTGATTACGCCAGTGTCGGCACCACCCTCGGGCCGCATCCGTTGGCCCTGTTGCGCGCTGAGTTGACGGCGCGACGCTGCCGCAGTTCGAAGGCGTTGCTGGACGTCGAACATGGTCGGCCGGTCAGCGTCGCCGGCCTGGTCACCGGCCGACAACGCCCGGCCACCGCCAGCGGCGTGACGTTCGTCACCCTTGAGGACGAGTTCGGAAACGTCAACGTGGTGGTGTGGCGTGACCTTGCCGAACGGCAGCGCAAGGTGCTGGTCGGCTCGCAGTTGCTCAAGGTCGATGGGCGCTGGGAGAAGGAGGGTGAGGTCCGGCATCTGATTGCCGGACGCTTGAGTGACCTGAGTTCATTGCTCGATGGGATCAACGTACGGAGCCGGGACTTTCATTGAGTCACAGGGCTTCGGGTGGTTGAGTGCCGGCAGCAAAGTCGCTGAGTAGCTGCCCCGTTGCCACAGGACGTTCGAGCATGGGCAAGTGGTTGCAACCTTCAAGGGTGACAGCCTTTTCGACCCGGCCATCGGGCAGACCGTTTTGCATTGTCTCCAGGGCGGAGATATCGATCACCTTATCCTCGCGGCAACCGATGCCAAGTACCGGCATGGTGAGCTGCGCCAGTCGATGGTCCAGCGCGAGCCATTGGGACGGCGGGCGGATCTGCGCCAGGGTGGACTCGATAAAGCTGCGCTGGTGCCGATTGCCTGCAATGGCATTTTCTACCTCTTGATCGGACATTTCGGGAGGATCGAGATAGACAAGTCGGGCAGTGCGCTCGACGCCCACACGGTCATCGTAGATAAACGGGTTGTCACCCGCATTCAGCGCCCGGATGAAATCGTTTTCGGCAAAGCTCAATCCCAGCGGGCTGATCAGCACCAGGCGAGCAATACGCTCCGGTCGCTCGGCTGCAAACACTCCGGCAATGGCACCGCCCATGGAGTGGCCCACCAGATTGATTTCACGCAGGTCGAGCGCAAGCAAAAAATCATTGAGCCGTGCCGCTTGTGCATCAATGTCATAACTTCCGCCTGCAAGGCGCGTCGAATCACCCCAGCCGGGAAGGTCGGGAATGACCACGTGAAAGCGTGCGCCGAGGTCTTCGCCCAGTGGGCGCCAGACTTCCTTGTTTGAAGAAAAGCCATGCACAAGCAACAGGACCGGACCGTTTTTTTCGCCCTCGTAATACGACCAGGTCGTGTCGCCTGCCTGGATTGACCTGGTCTGCAGGGAGGACTTTGCTGTCGGGTTGATATCCGCGGGGGTTGAGTGTGCGGTGCCCGAAAACGGGAGTGTTGCAAGGATGAGTATCACGGTGAACAGAAGGATGTACCTGCTGCTTCGAATGGTATGGAAAAGGGAAAATCGCTGACGGATATCCATGTCATTAACGTCCTGATTACGCTGATCGGTTGTTTTGTCTTGCCAACGAATGGATCGATGAGCTGCGCAGCAAGAAAGGTCGATTTGATGTTGAAGATGGCGTGGCAACAATACTGGCAACCGGGAAATGTACGACCTCAGGTTTCAGAGTAAGCATGCCGCACCACCCCGTTCGGCGGCGAAGCCGTCGTAAAATCGGTGAATGCAGCGTGCCTGAAATTATTGCGGTGATTGGTTTGGGGGCTGCTCCGCAGCCCAACGGGGGCAAGCCCCCTCGCCACAAAAGCCGCTCCCACAGGGTTTTTGTTAATGCCTGTTATTTGCTCAGCGGCCAAAACCGCTCCCCACCCCCTGGCGCTTCCGTCCACGCTTGCAACGAGCGTGTCGGCAAATCGAAGTAATCCCGTGTGCGCGCATAACCATGCCCGCCCATGCGTCCGATCGCATCCAGGCGCAATTGATCGATGTACAGGGTTTTCGGGTCGATCAATTCGTCCCGCACATGAGCCATCAGCACTTCACCAAAGATAATCTCCCGGGATTGGCCGATGGACAGCGCCATCATCCGCCGGCACTCCAGCGCCACCGGAGCTTCGCCGATGCGCGGGCATTTGACCGTGGTGCCGGGGATGGCGGTGAGGCCGGCGGCGGTCAACTCGTCGAAGCCGGGGGCGAAGGGCACGGCGCAGACGTTCATGGCTTCCACCAGTGCATCGCTGACGATGTTCACGGTGAATTCCTGGCTGAGTTGAATGTTGCGGGTGGTGTCCTTGGGGCTTTGGTCGCCGTAGTTTTCCACGCCCAGGGCGAGGATGGGCGGGTCGGCCGACAGTGCATTGAAAAAGCTGAATGGCGCCGCGTTGATCCGGCCTTCGCCGTCGACGGTGGTGACCAGGGCAATCGGCCGTGGCACGACGCTGCCGATCAGAATCTTGTATTTGTCCCGTGGGCTCAGTGTGCTGAAGTCGAAGCTTTGCATAGGCAGAATTCCCTAAAGGAGAGGGTCAATCGTACTCAGTGGTGTGTCTGCGCTGTAGCCGTCGGCAAACGGGATGGCCGGTTGGAACAGGCTTTTCCAGTCCGGCTGGCCGAAGGCCCGGTCGCTGTGGCTGCGCATCAGTTTTTCGAATTGGCGTTGGGCCTGGCGTTGCAGGGCGGGGTAGTCGACGTTTTCGACCTGACCGTCCTGCATCACGCAACGGCCGTCGATGTAGCTGGCGATGCAGTCATCACCGCGCCCGGCCAGCACCAGGTTTTTCAGCGGATCGAACAGCGGTCCCAGGTGCATCCCGCGCAGGTTGAACACCGTGATGTCGGCCTTGCAGCCAGGCGCGAGGCGACCGATATCGTCGCGGCCCAATGCCTTGGCACCGCCCAGGGTCGCAGCGTTGTACATATCCAGTGTGCTGGTCAGGTCGTTACCGCCCTCCATGAGGCGAGCGATGTTCAGGCCCTGGCGCATGTTGTCCAGCAAGTCCGCCGGCCAGGTGTCGGTGCCCAGGGCGAAGTTGATGCCCTTGGCCCGATAGCGTCCGAACGAGTTCAGCGCCTCGCCATCCCGGGCAAACACCACGGGGCAATGCACCAGGCTGGCGCCGCCATCGACCACGCGTTGCAGGTCGTCATCGCCGCGGGTGTAAATGCCATGGGGCAACAGGCTGCGCGGGGTCAAAAGCTCAAGCTGCTGCAACCAGCCCAGTGGCGAGGTGCCGCGCAGTTGCTCGACCATCGCCACTTCACCCTGGCCCTGACAGCAATGCAGACGCACCGGCGCATTCAGTTCCCGACTCAGGGCAGCGGTGCGTTGCAGCAGCGCCGGGGTGCAGGTCTGGATGCGATCGGGCAGCAGCGCAGCGCGAATCAGGCCGTTGCTCGCACCGTCGAAATCGTGGAAAAACCGTTCGGCGGCATCGAGTCCGGCCATGCCCCGGGTTTCGTCCCAGTGGTGCGCCAGGGTGCCATCGGCGCGCCAGTAACTCATGCCGCTCATGTAGCAGGGACCGAGGTAAGTGCGCAGCCCGAGTTCGGCTGCCACACCGGCTACTGCCGCAAATTCGTCGTAGGTCTCGGCCCACTCGCGGTAGTACACCGAGGTGATCGGCATGGCCGTGGTGATGCCGTTGCGGATCAGTTGCGTGAAGGCGTAGCGGTATTTGAAGATTTCTTCTTCGGGGGTGTAGGTTTCCCGCGATCCACGCGCCAGATATTGCGCCGACCACATCCGGCCCATGTCGCGCTCGTCGCCGTTGTCCAGGGTCAGCACCGTGGAGTCGAGATCGCCGAGGGCATCCAGATCGATGAAGCCGGGGCCGATCAGCGCATTGCCGTAATCGATCCATTGATCCACTGGCCCCGGATAACCGCGCCCGACAAACTCAATGCGCGAGCCTGCGAACACCACTTCGCCGTCGCGCCACAGCACATGCCGGGTGCCGTCGAAGCCGACCACGCAACTGGCTCGCAAGCCAATGCGCTTCACAGGCGGCTGTCCAGCAGACGACCACCCGCGGCGATCAATTGGCCCGCGCGATAGACCTGGCGCTGTGGCCGCGAGACGACTGCCTCACCCAGGGTTTGCACTGGCATCAGCAGGAAGTCCGCCGGCTGGCCGATTTCCACGCGATTGGCTTGGCAACCCAGCGCCTGGGCGCCGTTGACGGTCGCCGCCGCGAACGCCGCCGCCAGTTCTTCGTCCTTGTTCAGGTCGAAGCGGAACGCCAGCAGCATCGCCCGTTCGAGCATGTCGCCGTTGCCCATGGGCGACCAGGCATCACGTATGCCGTCCGAACCCAGGCACACATTCACGCCGGTTTCGCGCAGGGCCAGGAACGGCGGCACCGCGCAATCGGCCGGGGCCGAACTCATCAGCGAAATGCCCAGCGCTGCCAGGCGCTCGGCCACCGGTTTGACCTGGCTCCATGGCAGCATCCCCAGGCAGTAGGCATGGCTGATCATCACCCGGCCTTGGCGGCCGAAACGCTCGGTGTAGTCCGCGATCAGGGCGATCTGCCACAGGCCCAGTTCACCCTTGTCGTGCAGGTGGATGTCGACGCCACGGTCGAATTCGCTGGCCAGTTTGAACACGAAATCCAGTTGCGCAATCGGGTCGTTGTCGATGCCGCACGGGTCCAGGCCGCCGACGTTCTCCACGCCCAGGGCCATGGCTTCGCGCATCAGTTCGGCGGTGCCGGGGCGACTGATCAGGCCGGTCTGCGGGAACACCACCAGTTGCAGGTCGATCAGGTCGCGGTAGTGTTCGCGCAGTTGCTGCATGGCCTCGACATGGCGCAGGCCGAACTCCGGGTCGATGTCGACGTGGCAACGCATGGTCAGCGAGCCACGGGCGATGCAGTTTTCCAGCAGGGCGCCGGCGCGTTGCGCAATCGGGGTGGTGACTTCACGCAGGATGCGCCGTTCGTTGGCGATGTAGTCCTTGAGGGTCGGGCCGGCGCTGTTGGGGCGCCAGGGCTGGCCCCAGAGGGTTTTGTCCAGGTGCACGTGGCTTTCCACCAGTGGCGGGGTGAGCAGATGGTTCTGGCCGTCGATGTCGGTGGGGAGCAGCTCGGTGGTCGAGGCGGGGCGGCGTTGGGTGAAGCGACCGTTTTCGATCAGCAGGTCTTCGGCGGTAGAGCCGTAGGGGCGCACGTTGCGCAGCCAGCGGGGTTGGGTCATGAGTAACCTCAATGAATTCTCTGGTGTCTGTGTTGGCCTCTTCGCGAGCAAGCCCGCTCCCACAATGGAATGCATTTCAAATGTGGGAGCGGGCTTGCTCGCGAAGGCCGCGACTCGGTCTCGGATCAGCCCTTGAGCTTCGCCCAGATCCGGTCCTGGAGTTCGCGTGCCTTGTTGCTGCACTCCTTCTCAGGGCGCAGGCGCGAGGCGAATTCGTCGGGCATGTTGATGGCGTCCATCACTCGCCACTTGGCGTCGATCAGCTTGTCGCTCTGGATGCCGTTGTCGTAGGCGATGGCGTTGGAGACGGCGGCGGCGTTTTCCGGTTTCATCATCCAGTCGATGAAGATCTTCGCGTTGCCGGGGTGTGGCGCGCTTTTCGGTACGGCGAAGTTGTCCTGGAACATCGCCAGGCCTTCCTTCGGATACACGTACTTGATGGTGCTCTTCTGCAGGGTGGCCCGGGCAGTGGAGCCGTTCCAGTTCTGCATCATGATCACCTCGCCGGAGGCCATGCGGTCGACGGTGTTGTCCGAGCTGTACATCTTCAGGAAGGGTTTCTGTTTTTGCAGCAGTTCGAGGATGCGCTTGGCGTCCTGCGGGTTTTCGCTGCACTCGTCGACATTAAGGTAATGGCTGGCGGCGTTGATCACGCTGCTGGAGGTGTCGAGGGCGGCGAGTTGGCCTTGCAGTTCCTTGCGTGGTTCGAAGAACTCTTTCCACGAGTCGTCGAGCTTGCCGCCGGGCACTCGCGCGCTGTCATAGGAGAAGCCGGTAGTGCCCCACAGGTACGGCGCCGAGAATTTGCGACCCGGGTCGAAGCTCGGGTCGCGGAACGCCGATTTCACGTACTGGAAGTTGGGCAGGGCCGAGGCGTCGATTTCCAGCAGCAGGTCCTGGTTGATCAGCGTGCGCATGATCGATTGCGACGGCACGATCACGTCATACGCCGCACCGCCGGCCTGCAACTTGGCCAGCAGGGTTTCGTTGCTGTCGTAGCCGTCCATGGTGACCTTGATCCCGGTCTCCTTTTCGAACTTGGCCAGCAGCTCGACCGGGTAGTAGTCGGTCCAGTTGTAGAAGAACAGCTCCTTGGGCTCGGCGGCCTGAGCGCCGAACGCAGTGATTGCGGTGAAGCAACTCAGGGCCAGACCGGCTACAGCGAAACACATGCTTTTTGTTTTCATGCTTTGCTCCAGGATCATTGGTTTTTGCCGCGCTGCCCCAGCCAGAAGGCCAGTACTACCAGCACGATGGAAATCACCAGCATCAGGGTCGAGATCGCGTTGATCTCCGGCGTCACGCCGGCCTTGATCGCCGAGAAGATGTACACCGGCAGGGTGGTCGAACCCGGCCCGGCGACGAAGAAGGTCATGATGAAATCGTCGAGGCTGACCACGAATGCCAGCACCGAACCGGACAGCACCGCCGGCCACAGCAACGGCAAGGTCACCCGGCGAAACACCTGCCATGGATTGGCGTACAGATCGTTCGCCGCTTCCAGCAGGCTCTTGTCCAGGTCATTGAGCCGCGCACGAATCGGCAGGTAGGCAAAGGGAATGCAGAAACCGATGTGGGCGACGATCACCGTCAGCAGGCCGAGCTTGATCCCCAGCGCCATGAACAGCAGCAGGGTGGCCACGGCCGTGACGATCTCCGGCAGGATCAGCGGCAGGTTGATCCCGCCCTCGACCATTTTCTGTCCGTAGAACGGCCGGTACGTTGCCAGCGCCGCGAGCAGGGCAATCGCCGTGGCGCAGACCGTGGCGATGCTGGCAACGATGATCGAGTTCAGCGCGGCGGTCTGGATCGACGGGTTGGCCAGGATGCGTCCGTACCAGGCGAACGAGAACTCGGTCCACACCGTCGCCGAGCGGTTGGCGTTGAAGCTGTAGGCAATGAGCACGAAAATCGGCAGGTACAGATAGGCCAGGATCAGCAGGCTGACTTCACGGGTCAGCGGCAGTTTCTTCAGGTGCAGGGCAATCATGCTTGGGCTCCTGGGCGTTGGGTCTTGGCGGCTTTGCGGCTATAGAGGGCGTACAGCACCAGGGACAGCAACATGATCCCCAGCAACAGGAACGACAGCGAACTGCCCAGCGGCCAGTTGCGCGCGGTGCCGAATTGCTGCTGGATCAGGTTGCCGATCATCAGCGTCTTGCCGCCGCCGAGGATCGCCGGGGTAATGAAGGCACCCAGGCTCGGCACGAACACTAGCAATGCACCGGCAATTACCCCTGGCATCGACAGCGGCAGGATGATCCGGCGCAACGCGTGCCAGCGATTGGCGCCCAGGTCGTAGGCCGCCTCTACCAGGCGCCAGTCGAGTTTTTCCAGGGTCGAGTAGATCGGCAGGATCATGAACGGCAGGAAGCTGTAGACCAGGCCGACGCTGACCGCGAAGTCGTTGTAGAGCAGGGTGATGCCACCGGCCTGCGGGAACAGCGCGTTGAGGCTCTGGGCCACCCAGCCGTGTTCGCGCAGGATGATCAGCCAGGCGTAGTTGCGGATCAGCAGGTTGGTCCAGAACGGGATGGTGATCAGCAATACCATGAGGTTGCGTCGGCGCGGTGTCAGGCTCGACATCCACAACGCCACCGGGAAACCGAACAGGAAACACAGGACCGTGGTGCCACCGGCCTGGAACACCGAGCGCAACAACGCTTGGGCGTAGACCCAGTTCAACTCCAGTTCACCGTCGAAGCCTTCCTGGAAAAACAGCTGCACGTAGCTTTGCAATTGCCAGTTGGCCTGCCAGTCGACGCCGCCATAGACGTTGCGCGGCAACAGGCTGATGTAGCCCATGATGCCCAACGGAATGGCGATCAGGGCCAGCAGGGTCAAAACCACCGGGCTGAGCAACAGCGCACGGTTGAGGGCCGGGGAAGTGCTGCTGACGCTCATCTCAGGCCTCCATCAGCAGGCAGGCATGGGGCGGCAGGTGGACCGCGACGCGATCACCCACCACCCGGCCGTGGTTCAGGCCTTCGTTGTTCTCGCGCAGCATGACCTTGATGTCGTTGTTCAGGCGGCATTGGTAGAGCGTGGCCGTGCCGACATACAGCACGGCCTCGATCACACCGCGCAGATGATGTGGCTGCGTCGGCTCGACCAGTTGCGAACGCTCGGGGCGGAACGCCAGTTGCACCTTGCTGCCGTCAAAGCCCTGGGCCGGGCAGGGGATCTCCACTGGCATGCCGTTGGGCACGAAAAGCTTTTCGTTCTGCTGGCCACGCTTGAGGTGGCCGGGAAGGAAATTGATGTCGCCGATGAACTGCGCGACGAACTGGTGTTGCGGCCGCTCGTAGATATCGTTGGGCGTGCCGATTTGCAGGATCTTGCCGGCGGACATCACGGCGATGCGATCAGACAGGGTCAGCGCTTCTTCCTGGTCGTGGGTGACGAAAATGAAGGTGATCCCGGCTTCTTTCTGCACGCGCTTGAGTTCGACCTGCATTTCCTTGCGCAGCTTGAGGTCCAGCGCCGACAGCGGTTCGTCCAGCAACAACACTTTTGGCTTCGGCGCCAGGGCCCGGGCCAGAGCCACCCGCTGCTGTTGGCCGCCGGACAGTTCGGCCGGTTTGCGCTTGGCCAGGTGCTGCATTTGCACCAGTGCGAGCATTTCATTGACGCGCTGGGGGATCAGTTTGCGATCAAGGCCCTGCATCTCGAGGCCGAAGGCGATATTCTGCGCGACACTCATGTGCGGAAACAGCGCGTAACTCTGGAACACCGTGTTGACCCGACGCTTGAACGGCGGTAAATCGTTGACCGGCTCGCCCGCAAGGCGGATCTCACCTTCGCTGACGTGCTCGAAGCCGGCGATGGTGCGCAACAGGGTGGTCTTGCCGCAGCCTGAGGGGCCGAGCAGGGTGAAGAATTCGTTGTCGGCAATGTCGACCGAGACGTTGTCCAGGGCGGGTGCCAAGCCTGGATCGTCGGAATATCGTTTTGAGACGTTTCGCACTTCAATTGCAACTGGATGACCCATATTGGTGCATTCCTCTAATTATTGTATGCAAAATCTGGATGCAATTTAGAAATACCCGGATTAATCTGCCCGTGCAAGCCCCTTTTTCATAGGCTGTTCATTCGCCAGGGTTGGTTGCACAGGGCGCCAGGAGTTGATGAATGACGGAAAAGAAACTGGAAACCACGGTCGACCGCGTCTACCAAGGGGTTTACGAGGCGATCAGCAAGCGCTCGTTGCGTCCGGGAATGAAGCTTGGCGAAGCTTCTTTGGCCGAGCTGTTCAATGTCAGCCGCACGTCTGTGCGAGCTGCGCTCAAGCAATTGGAAGCCGACGGACTGGTCACCACCGAGCCCAATAAAGGTGCATCGGTATCGCTGCCCAGTGACGAGGAGATCCGCTCGCTGTTCGAAACCCGGCGTCTGGTCGAGATCGGTATCGTCAGTGAACTGTGCCGTCGTCGCGATACGGCGGTGACCCAGGACCTGCGCGATCATTTGCTGCTCGAAGATGAAGCGCATCAAAGCGGCGACCACGAACGGCTGATTCACCTGCTCGGCGAGTTCCACATCAAACTGGCCCGCAGCCTGAACAACCCGGTGCTGCTCGACTGGTTCCAGAAGCTGATTTCCCGGGCGTCGCTGTATGCCGCCGCGCTGGATGACGACAGCCATGAGGCCTGTCGCGACGATGAACACCTGCGGCTGATCGAATACATCGAAGCGGGCAACCAGAGCGCAGCCATCGAGCTGACCTGCATGCACTTGAATGGTATCGAGAAGGCCATCCTGGATGTCGCGGCGACCCTGAAAAGCAGTTACAACCCGCTCAAGCATTTGATTGAGGTCTAGGCCACACCGAAGATCAAAATGTGGGAGTCGCTGCCGGCCGCAAGTTCCCGACTCGACAAAGGCTCCCGCGAGAATCAGCTATACCTCTATGAAACGAATCGCGTCCGAAATGCTCGAAACAAACGGGTGCAATTTCCGGGATAGAGCCAGCCGATGCAGTTTCTAGCGGATAGCCACGGGTGTGCCGGGTGGAATGGCGAAATGGCCGGGCGCATTCGTGCGTTCGACTGGAGCCTGACCGAACTCGGCCCGCTCGACTCATGGTCCAAGAGCCTGAACAGTGCGGTGCGGTTGATGCTCGCCTCGCCGTTGCCGATGGTCATGCTCTGGGGCCAGTCCGGGTACATGATCTACAACGACGCCTACTCGAAGTTTGCCGGTGGACGTCATCCGTATCTGCTCGGCTCCGCTGTGGAGTTGGGCTGGCCGGAAGTCGCCGAATTCAATCGTAACGTGGTGGATACCTGCCTGGCGGGTGGCACCCTGTCCTATCGCAATAAAGTCCTGGTATTGCTGCGCGATGGCGTTCCCGAGGATGTCTGGCTCGACCTCTATTACAGTCCGGTGGCCGACGATGACGGGCGCCCGGGCGGGGTCATGGCCATGGTGGTGGAAACGACGGAGCGGGTGATATCCGAACGCCGGCGACAGGCGGCCGAAGACGCCTACCGCGCCGACAACGAACGGGTGCGCCTGGCGCTGAACGCCGGTGCCTTGCTCGGTTCCTTTGTCTGGAACATAAAAACCAACGTACTGTCGGGTGATGAGCGCTTCGTCCGCACGTTTTCCTATCCACCCGGGCAGGATCTGCAAGACCTGTCCCAGGAAATCGCTGAAAGCCGGATCCATCCGGATGACCGTGGCTGGGTCCAGGAGCGGGTCACACTGTCGGTCGAGACAGGTGAACCGTACAACGTCGAATACCGGATCCAGCGTCCCGACGGCAGTTACCTCTGGGTGCTCGCCAGCGGTTGTTGCGAGTTCGATGAGCAGGGCGAGGCGTTTCGTTTTCCCGGTGTGCTGATCGATATCCACGAGCGCAAGACCGCCGAAGAATCCCTGCTCAAGTTCACCCGCAACCTCGAACAACGGGTGGCCGAAGAGGTCGAGGCGCGGCTGGCGGCGGAGGAGCAACTGCGCCAGTCACAGAAACTCGAAGCCATCGGCGGCCTCACCGGTGGTGTGGCCCATGACTTCAACAACCTGTTGCAAGTGATCGCCGGCAACCTGCACCTGCTCGCGCGCCATGAGCCGGATAACCCCAATGTGCAGCGTCGGGTATCGGCGTCCATTGCTGCGGTCGAGCGCGGTGCCAAGCTGTCCTCGCAATTGCTTGCCTTCGCCCGACGCCAACCGTTGTCGCCTGCGGTCTTTACGTTGCGGCAGATTTTCGATGGCCTGGCGGAGCTGTTGCTGCGTGCCTTGGGTGAAACCCTTCAAGTTCAAATGACGGCACCCGAAGACTCCTGGAATGTGTTTGTCGATCGCAACCAACTGGAAAACGCCATTCTCAATCTGGCGATCAATGCCCGTGACGCCCTTCAAGGCGAGGGCCGGATTGATCTTTGTGCGGAAAACATCGTCCTGGGTCACCAATTTTGCGCCGGCAAGGGCATCTCCGCCGGGGACTATGTACGGGTGTCCGTGACGGATACTGGCGTCGGCATGCCGCCGCAGGTGCTGGCCCAGGCGTTCGAGCCATTCTTCACCACCAAGGCCGACGGTCAGGGCACCGGATTAGGCTTGAGCATGGTGTTTGGTTTCGTCAAACAGAGTGGCGGACATATCGAAATTGCCAGCGACGTCGGGCAGGGCACCCGGGTGCAGCTGTATTTTCCGCGCACCTTGCGCGCGGCCTCCAGTGAAGCGCCGGGCCCCGGTGTGTCGCAGCGGGGCGGGCACGAACGCATCCTGGTAGTCGAAGACAATGAGGCCGTGCGGGTGTCGGTGGTGGAACTGTTGCGTGAAGAAGGTTATCAGATCCTCACGGCCACCAACGGTGACGTCGCCATGCAGATGTTGCTGGAAGGCCTGGCGGTGGACCTGATATTCACCGACGTGGTCATGCCAGGCCTGATCAAGAGCTCGGACCTGGCGGCCTGGGCGAAAGTGCAGGAGCCACCGGTGGCCGTGCTGTTTACCTCGGGGCATACCCGCGACATCATCTCGCGCAATCACCAGCTCAGCCCCGACACCCACTTGCTGAGCAAACCCTACAATCCCGATGCGCTCAGGCAGATGGTGCGCACGGTGCTTAGCGGCTAAGCACCCTTTGCCACATCGGTCGCATTGTTGGCCCTGCTATTTGCCTGGATGGGCGGCCTGAAGTGTCTTCGCCATCCCGAGGTGTTTTTCCAGGGCCGGCAGCATTTTTTGCGCAAAGCCCTTGAGCTCGGTGGCACCTTTGACCCGGTCGTCCGTCACTGTATTGGCCTCCTTCTTGAACAGCTCGATGGCTTCTTCATGAGCCTTGACCTGATTGTCGGCATAGGCTGCGTCGAAGGACTCGTCACGCATATCGAGGATTTTTTCCTTGGCTTGTTTGGTCAGTGTCGTGCTGTCCGGCACTTCGATGTCGTATTTTTTCGCCAGTGCGGCCAGTTCATCGTTGGCCTTGGAATGATCGGTAATCATCATGTTGGCGAATTCCTTGACGTCGGCTGATGCACTTTTTTCCAGGGCCAGCCGGCTGGCCTCGACTTCGGCGATGCCGCCAGCCGCGGCTTTGTCGACAAAATCATTGGAAGTGGCAGCCAGGGCGCTGCCGATGCAACTGCCAAGGGCAACAGCGAGGACCAGGTGACGCACGTTGAATCCGTCCATAGGTGATTCTCCACGCAGGTTGCAAAAGGTGATCGAATGATCGTTAACCGGTGGAGGCGCTGGCGCAGGCAAAGGTTTTATCGCATTTGCGACACGACGACGAACGGACACCGCTGGTCTGACAGGTGGTCGACAGAACCGCCTAACCAAGGCCATTCTGATAGTTGGTGAACGCAATAGATCGCGTTTCGCTGCCGATCAACAAACGGAGGTGTTCCATGCCGGTGCCCCATGACCTTTATCAGGATCTGAAACGCTCAAAGGAAGAAATCCAGCAGAAACGCACCAAGGATCCGTTACTGGATTCACTGCTTAACAAGTATTCCCAGGCGGATGCCGAAGTGGTGAAGGCAGAGGAGGCCAAATCCAACGATGACATGGTAAGGAAGCTCAAGGAGGTGCGTTTGCAGGTCAAGGACAAGATCGTCAAGCAACTGGGCTCGTAGCCCTGCCTCACCGAACCTGCCACCGACGATCGGTGGCTGAAAAGTTGGAACGGCAAACCGAACCGGCACCTCGAATGCTCAGAGACCGATGCTACGGCTCTCAACGAGGTGCCTCATGACCCAGCCCAAATACCCAAGCGAACAACAGGGTGGCTACGACCCGATACCCACTCATCCCGAACCGCTGAGCCCCGAACACACCACGGCCAATCCCGAGGAAGAGCCGGGCATTGATGAGTTTCCGGAGGATGAGGGTGTCGACGTCGATTCAGAATGAACACCGTCCCTTGTGGAAGCGGGCTTGCTCGCGAATGCGGTTGGTCATTCAAAAGTGATGTCGACTGACACTACGCCTTCGCGAGCAAGCCCGCTCCCACATGGGGGCTTCGGTGAATTCAGGAAGGGGGACTGCTCATTGCAATGCCTTGCTCAAAGGCAACCGCGCCATGTTCTGCGCTTTCAGTGAGCCGAAATACAACCAGTCCCCGTACTCGCGCACCGTGGTGATCGGTGAGTAGTTGTCGCTGCTGTCGTCCTGCAGATTGGCGATCACTTTGCCTTCAAGGTCCAGGCCCAGGACAAACCCGCGCTTTTCCACGGGGTTGGGCAAGACGGTCATGGCCCGCACGATCATCTTGCGCACGAACGGATGCGCCGCCGTGCCATCGAGCAAGGCGTTGCGGGGGGCATACAATGCTACCCAGAACCGGTCGTGGCCATTGAACGACAGGTTGTCCGGGAGCCCCGGCAGGTTATCGATGAACAGGTCGTGGGTACCGGCCTTGGGGCCGCTGAGCCAATAGCGACTGATGCGGTAGGCGCCGGTTTCATTGACCAGGACATAGGCATCGTCCGGTCCCAGGGTCACGCCGTTGGCAAACTCCAGCTTGTCCAGCACAACCGATGTCTTGCCGGTCTGGAAGTCGTAGCGCAGCAGGCGACCGTCACCGCCGTGTTCGAGCACGGCCTCACCGTCGTGACCATAGCCGAAGCGGCGCGACGCATCGCTGAAATAGGCGTAATGACCCGGTTTGTCGATAGCCACATCGTCGGTAAAGCCGAAGGGAACGCCGTCAGACTCTGTGGTCAGGGCCACCAGGCGCCCCTGGGCGTCGAGTGACAACAAGCCTTTGACTGCATCGGCGATCACCAGCAGGCCATTCGGATGCCGGGCCAGGCCCAGTGGCCGGCCACCGGTATCGGCCAGGACTTTCCGGGTCTTGCCATCCAGGCTGGTGCTGATCAGGCGACCGTCGTGCAGGCCGGTAATGAGCATATCGTTTTCCAGCAACAAGGCTTCCGGCCCGTCGATGTCGGTGGCACCGATGCGCTCCACGCCCTTGAGCCGCTGATTCGCGGCGTAGATTCCGCTGGACAGGGATGGCGCAGGCTGTGGCGTCCAGGCCACCGGTCGCACCTTGGTCGGCATCAGCAGCAGGAAGGCGCCGATGACGACGATGATCAGCAACAGGCACTTGAAGGTTCTGCTCACGCGCTGACCCCTGTGGTCACCAGGTAATTCTGCGCCTTGTCGCGCAACGCCTGCAGCGAAGCCGCCGATTCCCGGTCGATGCGCCGCTTGAGCAGCAACCGGTTGGCGATCCGCATCGCCAGACCGCTGAATTGATACTCCAGGGTCCGGACGAAATGTGTGTTGTCGCCTGTGGCATCGCATTCATAGGTGACCACCAGCGACAGGCCATGATCACCCTCGGCCCGGGCGCTCCAGCGCCGTCCGGGCAGGTACTCGGCCACCTCCCAGCTCAAGTGCCCGTCGCGGCCGCCGGCACGGATGTCCTCCTCGAAACGTGCGCCGGCATGCAACGGGCCTTTTGGCCCATCGATATGCAGCGACGAAGGGTGCCATTGCGGCCAGAGGGTCACGGTGCTGGCGTAGGCCAGTACTTCGATCGGGCGTCCGGCAATGACAATCTGATGCTGCATGCGGGTCATGGGCGTTCTCGTCGGGTTGAGCGGCGCAGGTTCCGGCTCCCAATAAAGGGTGCCGAACAGGTAATCCATCAGCGGGAAAACGATGTTGAAATTACGCTCTTGCATCAGTTCGCGGCGGTGGTGCAACTCGTGCAGCCGGCGCATCTGGCGGATCCACGGCAACCGCGTGAGCGGGTTGCGCGGCGGCAGATGCTCGCAGGCATGAAATACTTCATAAGCCAGGTAGCCGAGGACAAGAAAGCCGCCGACCAGTCCGGCGACGTTGGTATTCAATTGCTTGAGCAGCCACCAGAGGGGCAGGGCGACGGCGAGCGTGTGCAGCACGATCAGCCAGGCCGGAAACAGAATCACCCGCCAGTCGCGCGCGCTGTCGTAGGTCATGTGGCCGGGGGTGAAAAAACTGTGGTGGTCGCCGGCGTGACGGGCATAAAACAGCCGGGCGAAGCTCTTTTTATGATGCCCCAGATGGCGATGCACCATGTACACGCCGAGGTTGAACAACAGCAGCGTGACGGGCACCGCCAGCCATTCTGTCGGCCGCACCTGGTGCACGTTGCTCCAGAACGCGCTGATCGCCAGTGCCCCGAACACCAGGACAAAAGCGCCATGCAGCCAAGGGTTGTAGAGTGGACGAATGTCGGCACGGTAGCGGCTGCGGAATCCTTCGGTGGTCTGCCTCACTGCAATCACCTGTCGTTTTTGTTATCTCCTTAAGATTAGCCGATCCCGATGATTTGACGGGCTGAACCTCAAGGACACAACGGCCATGATCCGGTGCAAACCGGTCTCAGGTCAGCGGGTCCCAGCGTTGCGACCAGTCTTCGTCGGAATCGATGACTTTACGCAGCAGGTCGAAGGCGCGTTGCAGTGTCGGCGAGTCACGATCGCGCGAATAGACCAGATAGGTCGGGTAGTTGAATTCGGGAGCCTTGGGCACCCGTTCCAGGGCGCCGCTGTCGAGATAACTCTGTACGACACGGGTGCGGAAGTAACCACTGCCGCCGTTTTCGAGAAGGTACTGCAAGCCCAGCGGGCCGAGGTTGAAGCTCAGGGCAGCCTTGGCTTTTTCCGGCAGGGCGGCATCGTGCTGGCGCCGGAAATCAGCACCCCAATCGATGTACACATAAGGATCGGGCCTGTCGGCCAGGCGCACGAGGATCAGTTTTTCTTCGAGAATCTGCTCGACCTGCAGACGCGGCCAATACTCGGGCTGATACACCAGCGCGGCATCCAGAACGCCCAACTCCAGTTGGCGCAGCAGGTTTTCGCCGTCACGGATTTCCATACGCAAGGCGTGGCTGGGGATGTTCTTGCGGATTTCGCCGGCCCAGCCGAGCATCAACGGGTTACACAGGCTCACCTCGCCACCGATGTGCAGCACGTCGCGGTAGCCCTCGGGTAATGGCAGATCACGCCGCGCGGCTTCCCAGGTTTGCACCAGTTGATTGGCGTACACCACGAACGCTTCACCGTTGGGCGTCAGGCGCGCGCCGGCACGATTGCGCACGAACAGGGTGCTGCCCAGTTGGCTCTCGAGTTTCTGCACCCGCGCGGTGATCGCGGTCTGGGTGACATGCAGCTTTTGCGCGGCGGCAGCGAGGCTGCCATGGCGAACGATTTCGAGGAAGGTACGGGCGAGGTCGATGTCCATGGGGTGGCCGGTGGTGTAAGTGCTCGCATTGTAAGAGCACCACCGAACTTGTGGCGAGGGGGCTTGCCCCCGTTCGGCTGCGAAGCAGTCGTCGATCCGAAGCCCCGCTATGTTTGAGCGGGTCTAAAGGGCCGCTTCGCGCCCCAACGGGGGCAAGCCCTCTCGCCACAAGGGACAGTGACAAGCAGGCAAAAACGACAAATCCCGCCACTAAGGGCGGGATTCGTTTGCAGCAGGCACGCCCCCGAAAATCGGGAGCCCGGTGCTTACGACGGGAACAGTTCGGACAGTTTCATCGCCAGCATCATGTCGCCTTCAGCGCGCAGCTTGCCGCCCATGAACGCTTGCATGCCGTCAGTCGAACCGTCGACGATGCCTTCCAGGGTTTCGCCGTCCATCACCAGAGTCACCTGGGCGTCCGGGTTCTCGCCTTCCTGCAGCTCGCAAGTGCTGTTCTTGACGATCAGCGAGAAGTTCTTGGTGTCGTCGATGCGGAAACCGAAGACCAGGTCCAGACCGGCAGCAGCGGCTGGGTTGAACTTGGCTTTCATTGCTTGTACGGCGTCTGCTACGGAGGTCATGGTTCAATCCTTTCTTGGGTAATAAGAGCTGGGTGATTACAGCCAGGGTCACAATAGTCCGGACTCAGCGAAACGTGATGAGTTCCGGTGCCTTCAACAGTTGCAGGTGCGCATGACCGTTGAAGGAAGCCAGGGCCACCTCGCGACCACGAAACTTAAGCTGGTTGAGCGAGGTGTTGACGATTTGCCAGTTCAATTCAAAGGCCTGCCGGGCAGGCATTTGCGTAATCAGGTGGAGCAGGGCAGTGATGGTGCCGCCGGAGGTGAACACGGCGATTTTCTGGGTGTTGTCGGCCTGGTCGAGAATACGATGCAAGCCGGCCCGCACCCGCTCGACAAAGCCCAGCCAGCTTTCCAGCCCCGGTGTGTCATAGGTGCCGGCAAGCCAGCGCTCGATGATCAGGGCGAAGATACGCTGGAACTCACCACGGTTTTGCGCGGCGTTGCGCAAGATGTTCAGCGCTTCGGGCTCGTCCGGCAGCATGGCCGGCAACAACGCGCGGATCACTGCATCGGCGTCGAATTCGTTGAAGGCGGAGTCGGTTTCCAGGATCGGCACCGGCAGGCCCACCGCGGCGAATTGTTCCAGCGCGCTGTTGGCCGTGTGCTGCTGGCGGCGCAGGTCGCCCGCCAGGCAGCGGTCGAAGCTGATCCCCAGTTCGGCCAGGTGACGGCCAAGGATTTCAGCCTGACGAATGCCGGTCGGCGACAGGACGTCATAGTCGTCTGCACCAAAGGAGGCCTGGCCATGTCGAATCAGATAGATACTGCCCACGTCCGCGTCTTCCCGGTACGTTGAAGGTTTGGCGAGGTTATGAGGATGGCGGTGAGCTGTCAATGAAAAAACATACGCTTGTTTGAAATGCCCGTTACACGCCTGTTGCCTGAGGTTTCACGGCTGGTCGCAAGGTCGACGCATGGGTATGCTGGAGGTATCCCGCGCGCGTTCAAGCCGCGCATCGTTTGAGGAGTCCCCGTGGAGTTTTTTTCCGAGTACGCCATTTTTCTGGCCAAGACCGTGACCCTGGTGATCGCCATCCTGGTGGTCCTGGCCAGCTTTGCGGCCCTGCGCAGCAAAGGGCGGCGCAAGTCGGCCGGCCAGTTGCAGGTCAGCAAGCTCAATGATTTCTACAAAGGACTGCGCGAGCGCCTGGAGCAGACCTTGCTCGACAAGGACCAGCTCAAGGCCCTGCGCAAGACCCAGGCTAAAACCGACAAGAAACAGAAGAAAAAGCCCGAAGCCAAACCCCGGGTGTTCGTGCTGGATTTCAACGGCGATATCAAGGCTTCGGCCACCGAAAGCCTGCGCCACGAAATCACGGCATTGCTGACCCTCGCCACTCCGAAGGACGAAGTGGTGCTGCGCCTGGAAAGCGGCGGCGGCATGGTCCACAGCTACGGCCTGGCCTCCTCGCAACTGGCGCGTATCCGCGAAGCCGGCGTGCCCCTGACCGTGTGCATCGACAAGGTCGCGGCCAGCGGCGGCTACATGATGGCGTGCATCGGCCAGAAGATCATCAGCGCGCCGTTCGCGATCCTCGGCTCGATTGGCGTGGTCGCACAGTTGCCTAACGTCAATCGCCTGCTGAAAAAGCACGACATCGACTTTGAAGTGCTGACCGCCGGTGAATACAAACGCACCCTGACGGTGTTTGGCGAAAACACCGAGAAGGGCCGGGAGAAGTTCCAGCAAGACCTGGACATCACTCATCAACTGTTCAAGAACTTCGTGTCGCGGTATCGCCCGCAACTGGCGATCGATGAAGTGGCCACCGGCGAAATCTGGCTCGGTGTCGCGGCGCTGGACAAGCACCTGGTCGACGAACTCAAGACCAGCGATGAATACCTCGCTGAACGTGCCAGCAAGTCCGAGCTCTATCACTTGCACTACGCCGAACGCAAAAGCCTGCCAGAGCGCATCGGCATGGCCGCCAGCGGCTCGGTCGATCGCGTGCTGCTGAGTTGGTGGAGCCGTTTGACCCAGCAACGCTTCTGGTAGCAGGGCAGGAGATCGTGCAAAACATCCAGCCGGGGCATTAGCCCCGGTTTTTTTGGAGGCTTTCACTGATTTGTAGGGCACGGCCCTTTGTAGGAGCCGGCTTGCTGGCGATGGTCGTTAACGATAACGCGTGTGGGCTGGATAAACGCGGCGCACTTGAGTCCATCGCCAGCAAGCCGGCTCCTACAGTTTGGTGTTCACATCTTTTCGACCAGGACGCAGTCCCTTGTAGGAGCTGGCTTGTCAGCGATGGTCGTCAACGATAACGCGTGTGACCTGGATAAACGCGGCGCACTGGAGGCCATCGCCAGCAAGCTGGCTCCTACAGTTTGGCGTTCACATCATTTCGACCAGGACGCGATCTCCTGTAGGAGCTGGCTTGCCAGCGATGGTCGCTAACGATAACGCGTGTAAACCGGATAAACGCGGCGCACTGGAGGCCATCGCCAGCAAGCCGGCTCCTACAGTTTGGCGTTCACATCATTTCGACCAGGACGCGGTCCCTTGTAGGAGCTGGCTTGCCAGCGATGGTCGTTAACGATAACGCGTGTGACCTGGATAACCGCGGCGCACTGGAGTCCATCGCCAGCAAGCCGGCTCCTACAGTTTGGTGTTCACATCATTTCGACCGGGACGCGGTCTCCTGTAGGAGCTGGCTTGCCAGCGATGGTCGCTAACGATAACGCGTGTAAACCGGATAAACGCGGCGCACTGGAGTCCATCGCCGGCAAGCCGGCTCCTACAGTTTGGCGTTCACATCATTTCGACCAGGACGCGGTCTCCTGTAGGAGCTGGCTTGCCAGCGATGGTCGTTAACGATAACGCGTGTGAACCGGATAAACGCGGCGAACTTGAGTCCATCGCCAGCAAGCCGGCTCCTACAGTTCCCCGGGAGTGCGTGAAGAACCTTTTTTATGGAGACTAATACCTTAAGAGGCAAGTGTTTATCCGTTGCTCAGTGCTGCCATGTTATTTTTGGAGTTCGAACAAGACGGTTGCTGATATTCCAATCCAGGACCCTTCCATTATCGCCATAAGTGCCCAGCGCCTTGATCAGTGAGTCAATGTTGGCAAAGCGAATTTCATCCATGGCGCTGATCAGTCCTTTTTGCAAATAAACACTATCGCCATCAACCGATATTGGAAACGCCGATGGTCCTGGCGCGAAAGCATCAAACTTAAACTGGAATTTATAACGGCGGTCGAGCATAAACATCCCGGGTTCATTGAGTTGCTCTTGTAATGTAGTCGGGAGGTCAGGGTATGAAGACCATGGCAGCTCTATGCTGTCCATTTCACCTGGAACCTGTTTAAAACCATTTGACTCCAAGGCATCAAGCAGGCTCTCAAGGCTGTTGAAGCGAACTTGGTCAATGTTTGGCCATGCTTCGTGTTCAATATGGATTAGAGTATTGTCAGTCTTTATGGGGGTGTAGCCAATATCGCCATTGGCATCGCAGTATAAAATGGCGAGATAACTAAAATCTTCTTCTTCCCACAGTATTTTGAATGCGGAGTTGCGGGCTTCATCTGGTGTATACATTGTGCAAAATCCTTTTGCGGTTGGTTTGGGTGTTTCAAGCTATATCGCGGAAAACAAAAAATGCATGACGCGGAATGTATTGCTGGAGTTTTCAAGTTTATATTGTGATGTTGGTTTTCTGGCTGGTCAGTTAGTTTGAGTTGTGCTCCGCTTTTTTGCCTGCAACTACTTGCCCGATGTCCTCCACCGCACGGCGAAATCTCTGTAGGCAGCAGGCGACCGTTCCTGCTTTCGGCAACGCGGTGGCTGGCTATGTTGGTGTTCCAAAAATAGTTGCCATGGAATGCACATGAATGACCATCCGACACCGCTTCATCCTGAGCCTGCGTCGCTGCGCGAAACACTGAAGTCTGTGGTGAGCACGGCTCTGCCGCAGTCTCCCGAGCAATTCGGTGCACAGTTGATCAAGGAGAAATGGGGGCAAGACATCGACCCGCAAACCGCCATGCTGGTCACCCTGGATTACCGCTACCACGGGCACCCTGCGCAAGACGGTATCGAGCAAGGTCAGGTGGCAAACACGCAAGCGTTGGTGCAGGCGCTGCTGGCGAACTACCAGACCGTTGGCGACGGGCGTTTCGCCGAAAGCGCATTTGGCTTGTACACACCGCCCGATGTCGGCCCGTCCATTCGTATTGTGGAGCATGTCGATGAATTCGCCGACCACGGCAATGGCAACCACCATACCTACGAAGGCGTCTATCGCCAGACCACGCCTCAGGCGTATGGACCGGCAACACAAATTGCCCTCAGGCCGGCCGCGTTCAAGCAGTGGGTGTGGGAACTGGATTTGCAAACCCGCTATCAGGCGTACCTTGATCGTGCCTGGCCCTCAGACAAGCGAATCGCCCAGGCGGCGCCTTACGACCTGAGAACCTCGACCAAGGCTGCCTTTATCATGAGCGCCTGCCTGCAGCATCAGGAGGGCAGTTTGACACGGGAGGGCCTGGCCCTGGCCATGCAGGCCGCCGGGTTGCCAGCAGAGCAGGCGTGGAGTGCGTTGACCCTCGATCAGGTACAGGCACCCACCCGTGTCGGCGCGCCGATCGAGGTCGGTCGGCTGACGATCTATCGCTACACATCGAACGATATCTGGTGTTATCGCCACCGTCACAGCGGCCGGGTCTTGCTGAACATTCCCGGTAACTCCTCACCCTTGCATGAGTTCGCCGATTTGCCGCACCTGCGCCAATGGATCGTGGCCCAAGGCAAAGAGGCCGCCACACGGCAAGCACTGGTCGCGCATTTTGCCGAGGACGATCGTGAAGATGGCACCTTCCACGCAGGCGTATTGACAGCATTGGAGGGCATGGCGCTCTACCCGAAGGAACACTGGCTGACAAGGAGCGCAGGGCTGTTCAATGACGACGGCTTCTGGGACCCACAGGATTACATCGATCTTGAGCGTGCGTCCTCAAGCACCGATCCGTTCGCCCAGTTGGTACTGAGTATGAAGCAGTCGTCCATGGCCGGCGTCAAAACCATCCGTGACGATGCCCAGGTCAATCGCGACAACCTGAGCGCGGTGGTGGAGCCTCTGGTGCAATGGATCAACCGGTTGGGGCCATTGGCGTTGTTCATTCCGGGAGGCGAGGGCATCCTGGTGCTGGCCGGCCTGATCGACGCCGGTTACGGCCTTGATCAGGCCGTCAACGGCAAGACACCGGAACAGCGCTCCGAGGGTGTGACGCGCACGGTGTTCGGCTTGCTCAATGCGCTCCCGCTGGCCGGGGCGGCGATGGCACTCAAGGGCGAAGAGAAAATCGCCGGATCGCTGCACGCGCCTCGGGAGCCCGGGAGCGGGCTGCATCTCGAAACACCACCCGAGCCCGCACCCGGATCGATTCCGGTGTCCGTGTCAACACGCGTGGAGCTGATACGTGGTGTTTGCGCGCCGCTGGCTGACTTCAGCGATGAGGTGGTGGCGCAGATCGCCCGGGTCAGCACGGTCGACGACGATATGCTGCGCTTGATGCAGTCAGGCCACCCGCCAACACCGATGTTGGCTGACACCATCACCCGCTTCAAGCTCGATCAGGCGCTCGAGACCGTCGCCGACCCGCAAACACGGGCTGGATTGTTCAACGCCCGCTATCAGGCATTGCAGCACACGGACCAGCAATGGGTTCGTCTGTTTCAGCGCGAATACCCCGGATTACCGAAAAGTGTGGTGGAGCAGATTCTCGACCGTTCGGGGATCGACATCGAGCGGTCCGTCGATGCTGACGAGGCGCTGCAACTGTTCAAGCGTCTGGACAACAAAGCGCGCGAGTACCAACAACATGTTCGGCTCAACCGGGCCTATGAAGGCCTCTACTTGCGTTCGGTCTCGCCTGCCGAAACCGATGTGCTGGCGTTGCATTCCCTGGAGCGCCTGCCCGGTTGGCTCAAAGGCCTGCGAGTCGAAGTGCTCGACGGCTCCATCAGTGGTCGGGTCCTGGACCGCTGCGGTCCGCTGGATTCCGAGGATTGCCGGCGTTTGATCAAGGTCGGTGATGGTTATCGCTACTGCGCAGTGGCGGCTACCGACGGCGAAGGTGCGGATGTGTTTACCGCGCTGGTCGATCTGTTGTCCGGGGAGGAACGTGCTGCGCTATCGCTGGACTCGCCAGCTGCGGCCAGGCAGTTGCGGTTGCGTATTGGCGCGCATGCCTTGTCCCGCTCCGAGTTGAGGGTCGGCCTCGATCGAATGGATTCGCGTCTGCCCTTCGAAGCACGAGGGTTGCGCGGTGGCAGCTTCCCGAATACGCCACAGGCCGCGGCGCTGACCCACGGCGTCATGCGTCTGCAGATCAAGGATGTTTACCCGGATTTCACCGATGCCCAGGCGGATGAGCTGCTGATTAACGCAGGTGCCGGGGCGCAAACGCTGGTGGGTCGCCTGATTTTCGAGATGCAGCAGTTGCATTCCGATCTGCGCCTATGGGTCGACCAGTCCGTGCTGGATGTCGATGAAATGGACGTGGATTTTCTGACTGTGAACGATGACGAGGCCGCGGGCATGAGTCCCCAGCAGATCGCAGCGCACAATGTCGAACTGCTGCAAACCGTGATCGATTGCGAGCGTGAAACGCGAATCGAGCTGGGCGATGAACTGATGAGCATTTGGCAAAAATGCCCGCCCCAGATCAATAGAGTGGTGTCGGGCGAGGTGTTTTCCGGCTACAGGCTGGATTTGGGGTTCGAAGATTACCATCGGTTGCCGACGATGAACGTGCGCTTCAATGAGGTCGTCGAGCTATCGATGCAGGGCCTGAGCCTGGTCGAGCGCGAGAGCTTGGGCAACTTTCTCGAAAGTTTTCCGAATCTGCGTTCCCTGAACCTGGAGCGTGTCGACCTGCGGCGGTTAAACGCAGACGGCGTGCTGGAAGGTGTGCTGCCTCGATCGATTCGGCAAATGAACCAGCTCACAACGCTCAACCTGCGTTCCACTCTACTGCAGCTTGAGGAGAACACGGCCGCACAGTTTGCTGATCTGCTGAGCTTGCAAACGCTGGATCTGAGTGACAACCCTTTGACCGTCCCGCCTGTTGTTCTGGGGCTCAAGGAGTTGCGTGTGCTGAACTTGAGAAACACCGGCATACGCCATTGCCCGATTGGCATTGCCGATCAGCCGTACCTCACCTCGCTTGACTTGCGAGGCAACCGGATCAGCCGGGTTCCCCACGCGATCCTGAATCAGGCGGTCTCCCGGGATCGGGTGAAGCTGTGGGGTAATCCATTGACGGATGAAGAGACGTTGTTGCGCCTGGTCGATCATCGTGAGCGCACTGGAATCAATCTGTGGTTGAGTGAACCGGGTGCCGATTATGGCAGTGCGACGCCCTGGCTGGGGGAGGGCGATGAAAGCGTGCGCGAGGCGCGGCAACAGATCTGGCAACGATTGGCCGGCAAGCCATCGGGCAGTGCGTTGCTCCGGGTCATGGATGGATTGAGCCTTACGGCGGATTTCCAGGTGGGTTATCGGTCGCTGCAGGCACGCGTGTGGCGCTTGCTCGACGAGGCGGATACATCAGAAGAGTTGTGGGGTTGGCTGCGCCAGTGCGTCGAAACGCGGATGGCCGATGGGCAAAACCCGTTCAGGTTGTTCGTGGTGCTGGAGGATCGAGTCCGGCTCTACCGCGACTGGGTCGCCATGGGGCGGCCGATACCGCTGGTGGATCATCCGGTGTTCTAGCGCGAAGGATAAAACCCCTTGAACCCCGGGGCCGGGGTCCAAGGGGTGACAGTCAGCGGCGACGGAACAGCGGCAGCGGTTCGTCGGTAGCGGCCTGATAGGTCACCGAGAAGTCCTTGAGGCCTTCAAGGGCTTCGTGCGGATCTTTGTCGGCGCGAATGGCGAACGCGTCGAAACCACAGCGATGCATGTAGAACAACTGGTCACGCAGCACGTCGCCAATGGCCCGCAATTCGCCCTTGAAACCGTAACGGTCACGCAGCAGGCGGGCGTTGGAGTAGTTGCGGCCATCGGTGAAGGCCGGGAAGTTCAGGGCAATGACCTGGAACCGCGCCACGTCTTCGCCGATTTCCTCGGCTTCTTCATCGGCATCAAGCCAGATACCCAGGCCGCCGTCGCGGGCCAGGAGCATGCGGCTGTGTTCGCGCCACAGCTGCAAGGGCACGATGAGGTCGTCGCAGTTGCTGATTTCGTCGATGTTGAAGTCCTTGGGCAGCAGGTGCCAGGTTTCGTCGACGACCTCGTTGTTCTTAATGATTCGCTGCATAGACACGCTCCTTGAAGAGGTCGATACCAATACGCTGATAGGTGTCGATGAAGCGTTCGTCTTCGGTACGTTGTTCGATGTACACGTCGATCAGCTTTTCGATCACGTCAGGCATGGCTTCCTGGGCAAAGGACGGGCCGAGGATCTTGCCCAGGCTGGCGTCACGGCTGGCGCTGCCGCCGAGGGAAACCTGATAGAACTCTTCGCCTTTCTTGTCCACCCCGAGGATGCCGATGTGGCCGACGTGGTGGTGACCACAGGCGTTCATGCAACCGGAGATGTTCAGGTCCAGTTCGCCGATGTCGAACAGGTAGTCCAGGTCGTCGAAGCGGCGCTGGATCGATTCGGCGATCGGGATCGACTTGGCGTTGGCCAGGGAGCAGAAGTCGCCACCCGGGCAGCAGATGATGTCAGTCAGCAAACCAATGTTCGGCGTGGCGAAGCCTTGCTCGCGCAGCTCGCCCCACAGGACGAACAGCTTGTCCTGCTCGACATCGGCCAGAATGATGTTCTGCTCGTGGGAGGTGCGCAGTTGCGCGAAGCTGTAACGCTCGGCCAAATCGGCCACGGCGTCGAGCTGCTTGTCGGTGATGTCGCCCGGGGCAACGCCAGTAGGCTTGAGGGACAAGGTCACGGCCACGTAGCCCGGCTTCTTGTGGGCCAGGGTGTTGCGCACGCGCCAGCGGGCAAAGCCCGGGTGCTGCTGGTCGAGCTCGGCCAGTGCGGCGGCCTGGTTTTCCAGGGCCTTGTAGTCGGGATCGACGAAGTGCTTGGCGACGCGATGCACTTCGGCTTCGGTCAAAGTGGTCTGGCCACCGCGCAGGTGCTCCATTTCCGCATCGACTTTCTGTGCGAAGACTTCAGGCGTCAGCGCCTTGACCAGGATCTTGATCCGCGCCTTGTACTTGTTGTCGCGACGGCCGTAGCGGTTGTAGACCCGCAGGATGGCGTCGAGGTAGCTCAACAGGTCTTGCCATGGCAGGAATTCATTGATGAATGCACCCACCACCGGCGTACGGCCCAGGCCGCCACCGACCAACACACGGAAGCCCAGTTCGCCAGCGGCGTTGTGCACCGGCTCAAGGCCGATGTCATGGACTTCGATGGCGGCACGGTCGGAAGTCGAACCGTTGACGGCGATCTTGAATTTGCGCGGCAGGTAGGCGAATTCCGGGTGGAACGTGGTCCACTGGCGAACGATCTCGCACCATGGGCGCGGGTCGATCAGCTCGTCGGCGGCGACGCCGGCAAACTGGTCGGTGGTGACGTTGCGCAGGCAGTTGCCGCTGGTCTGGATCGCGTGCATCTGCACGGTGGCCAGTTCAGCCAGGATGTCCGGAATGTCTTCCACGGCCGGCCAGTTGAACTGCACGTTCTGCCGGGTACTGATGTGGGCATAGCCCTTGTCGTAGTCGCGGGCAATCCTGGCCATCATTCGCATTTGCCGCGAAGTCAGTTGGCCGTAAGGCACGGCGACTCGCAACATCGGCGCGAAACGCTGGATATAAAGGCCATTTTGCAGGCGCAGGGGGCGGAATTCTTCTTCGCTCAGCTCGCCTGCCAGATAGCGTCGGGTCTGATCACGGAACTGCTTGACGCGGTCCTCGATGATCCGCTGATCGTAATCGTCGTATACGTACATATAAGTCCTGTTCTCAGGCTTGGGCCGGTCGGAAACAGCGGCGTTTTTTGGCTTGCTGGCGTCCGATAAAACCTCGGCAATTCTGCGCGCACGGCCGCGCACTCCCTATGGAGCCGGGGCACGATACCAGTTTGCGTTTATGCGTAAAAGTGATGTTTGAGCATATGTAAAGAACCAAATCGCCTAATGAGAATCGTTGTTGCAAAGACCCTGTTTGTGATGCGGGCAATCGTCGTCTTTACTCTGCTCGTGTCTTTATGCAATCACCGATAAAACCGACAAGAGGCGATGCAATGAGCAACCCAACCAAAGCAAGGAAAAGCGATAGCAGCGTTGATGCCTGGGCAATTTTGTTCCTGATCATTCTGGTCGTGGGGACGGCGGTTTTCTGGGTCAGCCACCAATAAACGACCCGGTCCGGGCCCGGTTCCGACGATTGTCCGACAAAAACCGGAAAAATCGCCGTTTTACGGAAGTTCGCTGGCTATAATGCGCGGCGAATTTCCGGGGGCTCGGACGACCAATGTTGAAGTTTCTGTATGGCGTATTGCTGACGCTGGGCATGGTCGTGGGACCTTGTGCCCAGGCGGAGTCAGTGCTGTTCCTGAATCCTGGAACCCCTACGGAAGCTTTCTGGGCGAGTTACTCGCAGTTCATGCAGGCCGCGGCGACCGACCTGGGGATGGACTTGCGCATCCAGTATTCGGATCGCGTCCCGGAAAACACCATCCACCAGGCTCGTGAAGCCCTCAAGGGTTACCATCGCCCCGACTACCTGGTGTTCGTCAACGAGCAATACATCGCCCCCGAAATCCTGCGCCTGGCCAAAGGCAGCGGGGTGAAGCTGTTCATGGTCAACAATGCCCTGACCCCGGATCAGATGAAGCTCGTTGGCGCACGACCCGACAAATATCCCGATTTGCTTGGCAGCCTGGTGCCCAATGACGAAGAGGGCGGCTACCTGATGCTCAAGGAACTGATCCGGCAGCACGGCCCGGTAGATCCCGGCCAGACCATCGAGTTGCTGGCTTTTTCCGGTTTGAAGATCACCCCCTCCGCGCAGTATCGCGAGAAAGGCATGCGGCGCGCCCTGGCCGAGCACCCCGAAGTGCATTTGCGCCAGTTGGTGTACGGCGGCTGGACCCGGCAGCGCGCCTACGAGCAAGCCAGGCTGTTGTTCAAGCGCTACCCGCAGACGTCGCTGGTCTGGGCCGCGAATGACGAGATGGTGTTTGGTGTGATGCAGGCGTATGTCGAGGCCGGCGGTGTGCCAGGCCAAGGCGTGTTGTTCGGCGCGATCAACAATTCACCCGCCGCGCTGCAGGCACTGCTCGACCGTCGCCTGAGTGTGTTGCTGGGCGGGCACTTCAGTCTCGGTGGCTGGGCACTGGTGCAATTGCATGACTACGATGAAGGCGTGGACATCAGCCAGTACGGCGGCCGTGATCGGCAGATTCCGTTGCTGCAACTGATCGATCGGACACAGGCCAAGCGGCTGCTGGCGATGGGGGCCGCGCAGGACTTCGGTGTGGACTTCCACAAGCTCTCGGCCAAGGGGCGTCCTGCGTCCTGGCGCTACCCGTTCACCCTGCAAACCCTGATGCACTGAGTCGCATCAAACCCCGGCCAGAAGCAGCACCAGCTTGACGATGCCGAACAGCGCCAATGCAAACACCACCGTGAACACAATCCCCAGAATCACGAAATGACTCGGCTTGCCGTGAGTGAAGTCACGCGCGCGGTTTTTCCCGCTCTGCACTCCGAACGCCGCTGCCATGACGCTGTGCAGCATTTGCCAGAAGGTCGGCGGCTTGTTGTCGACTGGATCGTCCATAAATCCCTCGCCTTTGAGTAGGTCTTCAAAGCATAGCCAAAACGGCGGCTGGCATTTTAGCTGGCTGACGCATTTCGAAATGGGTATGGGTCGATGTAGTAACTATCTACCGCAGTTGCGGCTCCCTGGAGTGATGTTCTGTCGTTCCACTTTCAGGAGCAACAGTATGTCTACCCTTCCTCCATCTTTACCCCGTCAACATAGGGTTGCGGGACAAAGCAGCATTCATAGCGATCTGCTCGAGCAGATGACACCGGCCTGGCTGGTCGATGCCACGTCAGCAAGGCGGGCCGCGTTAAAGGAGACAGGCACGCTTTCAGCGGATTGGTATCAGCGCGCATCGGTCACGCAACAGCAGATACTGAAGAACAGATTCAATGCCAGTTTTACCTCGCAGGCCAGTCTGGACAAGACGATGTCCTCGCTTGCGGATATCGACACTTTCGCCGGGCCGATTCTCACCAAGGCCCTCAAGGAACGGTTCGCCATTGAACTGGACGTCAACAAAACCCTGCTGTGCCTCAGGCGACCGCTGGAGATTGGTGATCTTGACATCGAACTTGCATCGTTCGAGGTATTGAAGCTTTCGTTGTTACAGGCTGCGCTGCATAACTTTGAAGCATCCGAGTGCGAGGAGGGTGCCTTCCATCGTAAATCCGGCTTTTTGATCGAGACGTCCACCCCCGGCACGTTTGAGGTCGCAAGCCTCGACATCACGGTCAAACAGTTTCTGTCACTGTGTCGCGAGCTGGATATCGGCGCGCAGTATCAAACCCATGTGATGGCGTTTTTCCAGCCAGTGGGGGCTCAGAAAGAAACGACACTGCGCCAGCAATTCATTGCCAGTCAGAAAGCGGCCATGAGCGCAGCTGCCGAGCTGGCCCTCTTGAAGAAGGACATCGAGCCCGAAGACTACACAATGATCCTCTCGGTCGTTAACGGCGAGGTCCATCCCCGAGTCGGTAACACGCCCGTCTGGTTTCGTGACTTGAGTTTGATGAAGCGCCGGATGACAGGCTGCGTCGTGTTCAGTATCAGTGAGCAGTATCGCTATAGCAGCGACTTCATCGTTTACATCCCCCATGATCCCGAGCATCCGCTCAAACGCTATACCTCCGGGCAGTTGAGTGAAGAATTCAAGCGGCAGTTCACGCACCGGGGCACAACACAGCCCGGCGGTGATGGGCCGACGGCTCACCAGCGTTTTTTCAGCCAGTTCGTTGCCTACGCCGATCGTCCTTACTACTTCAGTCAGTTCACCCGAAAAGCCGCGGATGCTCCAGTCGATCCCTTGCATTCCGTCTGGGTGAAAGTCGCGCAATACATTCCGCTATTGTCTAACGTTGTGCACATCAAGGAATTGCCGCCAGAGCGAGCTGGCAAGCGCGAACCGGTCGAGGATC
Source organism: Pseudomonas sp. P5_109 (assembly GCF_034009455.1). Classification (NCBI taxonomy): domain Bacteria; kingdom Pseudomonadati; phylum Pseudomonadota; class Gammaproteobacteria; order Pseudomonadales; family Pseudomonadaceae; genus Pseudomonas; species Pseudomonas sp. P5_109. The sequence goes on along the minus strand of NZ_CP125380.1, from coordinate 3,875,109 downwards.
CCTACCTCAATCCTTTCGGGATCATTCGCGAAGGCGTGGACGGCATCTGGTCCGCCAACACGGATCTGTGGACCTACCTCTACGAACAGAACCGTGCCAAGGTGATCGCCGATGCACGCAGCCATGCGGTCCCCACGGCTGACGTCGATGCGAAAGTGCGCGCGGAAAAGCTCAACCATCTGCTGGAAATCGGCATGCTCGGATTGAACATGGTGTCGATGTTCGTGCCGGTGCTGGGGGAGATCATGCTCACGGTCATGGCCGGTCAACTCCTGTATGAGTCCTTCGAGGGTGCGATCGAGTGGAGTGAGGGCGATCGCAACGCAGCCAAGGCGCATCTGATCGATGTGGCCGAGAACCTGGCGCTGATCGCCGTGATGGCGGGGGCTGGCAAAGGGTTGAGCAAATTGGCTCCAGTGACACCCGAGCCGGTGGTCGAGCGCCTGGCACCGGTCACGCGTGCCGACGGCGACACCCGATTGTGGAAACCTGAGCTGAGCGCCTATGAGCGTAATGTCATTCTCGACCGCAATTCCGTCCCGGATGCGTTGGGACAACATCGGGTAAACGGAAAAACCTACATCCGGCAGAGCGGCAAGGTCTATGAAACAACCTTTGACCCTTCGCTGAAAAAGTGGCGCATCCAGCATCCGACCGATACGCACGCCTGGCAACCCATACTCGAACACAACGGACACGGTGCCTGGCGTCATTCGCTGGAGCGGCCGCTGGCGTGGGATCGCCTGACGCTACTGCGGCGTATGGGGCATATCACCGAAGCTTTTTCTGATGAGCAACTGCTCAATATCGCGGATGCCAGTGGTGTCGGCGACAATGCCTTGCGCAAGATGCACATGGATCATTTGCCGCCGCCACCGGAACTGGCGGACGCCTTGCGGTTGTTCGAGGCCGATCCTGGCAGCGGCGGGCCACTGATCGAAAAATTGCAGCGTGCCAGCCCGGGACTGAGTGTGTCCGCCGCCCGCAGGGTTCTGCTCGACGCCAATGCTGAAGAGCTCACCCGCCTGAAAACGTCTCGACGAATACCGTTGAAGATGCTGGAGGAGGCGCGTTGGTATACGCAGCAGGGGCATCAGGCCAAGGCCTTTTCCGGCCTGTACACGCAGAGCATGGCCTCGGCTGACAGCCGATGGCTCGCGCTGCATGCACTGGAAAAAATGCCTGGTTGGTCCGGCGAGGTACGCCTGGAGGTGCGCGACGGACACATCGATGGCCCGCTCATTGATGGTATCGGCAGTGAATTGGCAGGCCGTCGCAAGTATGTGGTGAAACAGGGGCCTTCTTTTCAGGCCTTCGATGAACAGGGAGAAACGCTCAATAGCGTGCCCGCCAGTGGCGACAATTTTTTCGCCTCGATCATGCACGCCTTGCCTGATGAGTCCCGCCAGGCACTGGGCGTCCCACACGTCAGTCAGAGTGCCGGCCTGCGCCAGGCTGTCATCGACTCGGCTATCGAGCATCGACAGGAATTGTCACAGCGGCTGGCGAAACGAGCGGGTAGCCGCCAGTCGTTCAAGCCACCTGTCCGTGTCTCCGAGCGCAAGGTGGGTTACTACGCCAGCGGTCGCGGGCAAGGGTTCAATCCTTCGCTGGTGGCCCGCGTGCAGGATGTGCATCCAGGGCTTACCGATCAGCAAGCCAATGGATTTATCCTGGCGCAGTTGCGGGCGGGTAAAACCGAAGCACAGATCTACAGCCTCATGCAGGAGCGCATGCGCCAGTGGGAGCTACTGGAATCAACGCTCGATCAATGGGTTGGCGAGCCTGTTCCGGAATCCGCATTGCAATCGATGCCCGGAGGCAGGGCCTCGGTTGCGCAGAACCTCAAGCAAAGCTGGCGCAACTCACCCTTGGCTGAGAGTCGCCCCACGTACAGGTTGCTTGATTTGGTCTGTGACGACCCGATACCTGCATTGTCGGCGGATTTCTCCCATGTGCGTGATTTGTATGTCCGTGGCCGGTGTATCACTGACGCCAATGCCGATGTCCTTTTGGCGAATTTCCCCAAGCTGAAAAGACTGCGAATAAATGCCACCGGGGATGAGTTCAGCAACGTACCCGCAGCATTGAACGGAATGCGCGAACTCACCGACCTGTGCCTCTATTCAGCCACTCCATACGCCGTGGACATGCCCTCGAGATTAAACGCGTTGGCGACGCTTGAGGATCTCGCTGTCTCTTCCTCCAGTTACGCATCGCTAGCTCTGGATGTATCCGGATTACGCAAACTGCGCCGCCTGGAAGTCCTTGCTCCTTCGATGTTCGAATGGCCTGCCGGGGTTCTCGAACTGCCACGCCTTGAGCGCTTGGATCTCAGGGGGACTGGTATCAGGACATTACCCGACGGTGTTTTCGGCGGGCATAAAAAACTCTGGTCCGGACTGTCCCTGGACTGGGCAAACTTCCTGCGTGAAAACTTCAAGCCAGCGTATGAATACGTCAAGAACCACCCTGAACACCTGGTTGATCTGGATGAAATGGTCAGGGCTTACAGCAAGGGGGAGTTGCGGCGTCTTGGCGAAGGTCTGTACGACTCGGTCGAGGTGATATTCAATCAGTTTACCGAGCAATGGCCAGGCGCCGAAGCAAGGTTCGAGGCCCTGGAGGCATTGAGCGATGGGTACAGGGCACTCGGCCAGCAACTCTATGACTGGTACCACTCGACAGCGACGCCAATAGCAATCAATGAGTCGATGGCGCGCGTGTGGTTGGACCAGTCCCTGAGAGCCAGTTGGCGTCATGGTGCCTTCAAACGTTATGGCGCTACTGCCGATGCCTCGGTGCTCGAGGTGCCGAATCTGCAACTGAGTGAATTTCCAGTGCTACCGGCCGGTGAATTCTCGCATGTGCAGACGTTGAATCTGCGGGGTACTAAAGCGCCTGCGGAACAGATCCGCCGCTTTGTCGGCAGTTTTACCGAACTGCAAAGGCTCGGCTTGCTCAATGTCGATTTGACTGAGGTGCCGATTGCGCCTGGCGAACTAGGCAAATTGACTTATCTGGATCTATCCGGCAATCGCATCGGTGCCGGCTCGGCCGAACCACAAAGTTTCGCAGGGCTACAGAGTCTCGAATACCTGGACCTGAGCAACAACCCGCTGCACGCGTTGGACGTCAGTGCATTGACTCGTCTCAAGGCCTTGAACCTGCGCGGCACGGATCTGCAGGAGTGGCCAGCAGGGTTGCAGGACTTGCCAGAGCTGAGCTGGCTCGATTTACGTGACAGCAAAGTCTCCGAGCTGCCCACGCCGCTTGCCGATGACATGCTGCTCAAAGCCAACCTGACCGGCACACCCTTGACCCCGCAATCCATCGTAGAACTCGATTTGGCCCGGCAGCGAGTGGAAGTTGCCAAAGGCTTGCCAGCCGGAACCCTGGAGCGGTTTGACCTGGAGGAGGTGCCAACGACTTTCCCACCGTCCGAGAGCGGGGAGTCGATCGCAGGCCATTTGCTGCCGCTGACAGCAGTCCCGGTGGGAGAAGGGCTGGCGGTGTTGGGAAAACGCCTGCAACGACTCAAACCGAATCTGGCCGATGATGACGCCTTGCAAGTGATCGAACAGATGCGCGAGAGCGGAGCAGCGCAGGTGCAAATCAGTGAACGATTAGCCGAATGGGAGCAAGCTTTTGAAGTGCTCACCCGTCGTTTGAATGGTTGGCTGTATACGCGCGGTAAACAGGGCCCTGGCTGGATGACGTCGTCGAGCACTCGCAGGCTCGCTGCCTTGCGAATCCTTGAATGCTGGCGCGAAGGCCTGATCGGCACGCCGGGTGTTGCAGACGTTGAGTTGAATCTCAATGGGCTGCAACTGGGCGATCTGCCCGAGCTGCCCGATCTGTCGGCAGCGTTCGATCATGTGGGTAGCTTGAACCTGACGAGCGTAAAACTTAGCGCTCAAGGTTCTGACGGGTTCCTCCAGGCGTTCACTCAACTGACGACACTTGAACTCAATGGCAATGGGCTGGAGGTTGTACCCGACCCGGTTCAATACATGGAAAAGCTCGAGCGCCTGGAACTCTCCTCGAACCGTATCAGCGATACCGGGCGCTTGTACGCCACGTTGAGCAGTCTGGAACGGCTGCAATGGCTGGACCTGAGTTACAACGAACTGGATACCTTTGATGTCGGTGTTGTCAGGGATCTGGAGACGCTTAATCTGCGCAACAACAATCTAACCGATTGGCCGGACGGCGCGCTCAATGCCAGTCGTCTGAGAACGTTGAACCTCAGTGGCAACGACATCACGTCGATTCCCGAGGAAGTTCTGGATGGCAACCACGAGGTTCTGCTCGCAGGTACGGACCTGAGCGACAACTACAGCCTGTCGCTGGAAAGCCTGGAGCAATTGAGGGCCTATCGCGAAGAGGGTTTGCACGACACCGTGCTGGGATTCACGCGCAGTGATCTTGATGAATTGATTGATGATGCTCATGGCTATGACGAAGGCGGCAGCGAAAGCGTCGAGTCTGATGAAGAATTGCCTGAGGCCGAGCCTGATTCCGCTCAAAGGGAACCCTGGCTGGCCAATGCTCCCCCCGAGGAGTTGGCCGGCAAAAAACAGATCTGGAATCAATTGGTGGAGGAACCGGACAATGCAGCGTTCTTCCATTTGATTGCGCGATTGCAGGACACGCAGGAGTTCAGGGTGGCGAATGCCGATCTGACCCGGCGAGTGTGGACCGTCATGCAAGCCGCCGCCGACAACAGTGAACTTCGTGAGGTCCTGTTCGCCAGTTCCGCTACCCATGGCACCTGTGTCGACGGTCGGATCCTGACGTTCAGCGGGCTGGAAAGCACAGTCTTCACCCACAATGCCCTGCTCGATATTCCGCCCGGGCGCCTGAGTGTGAAAGGCCAGGCACTTTTGAAGTTGTCCAGACAGTTGTTCCGCCTGGACAAAGTCGATGAACTGGCGAAAAAAGCCGGTGCGCGTACCGGTCATGATGAAGCAGAGGTACGCCTGGGCTATCGAATCGGTCTGACCGAGGGCTGGGACGACGGCCTGACCCTGCCAGGACAACCCAAACACATGACCTACGCCTCGGGCGTGACGCCCGGGCAACTGGCGCAGGCGCGCATCGAGATCGTCAATGCAGAGCGCTCCGACGGGTTTTTTGAGGACCTGATTCAGCGTGACTACTGGGTGAGTTATCTCAAGGAGAAATACCCTGAAGACGTCAGGGCACTCGATGAGATGGATGTCCAGGAAATGGATACGGACGAGGCTGGCAACGCTGACGACCCTGCGTTCCTGAGTGTGCTTTTTGATCAGGCGGCGGCACGCAATGCGAAGATGATCGAGTTGTCTCGAAAAGAGGTCGCGGAACTCGCCTCAAACGGCTGACTCATTCTCCCTGTAGGAGCGAGCTCGCTCGCGATGGTCGTTAACGATAACGCGTGTTTACTGGATAAACACAGCGCTCATGAGTCCATCGCGAGCGAGCTCGCTCCTACAAGGGGTCACTCAGTTGTCGTAGCCCAGGTTCGGGGCCAGCCAGCGTTCGGTCACACTCAACTCCTGACCTTTACGCGAGGTGTAGCTCTGCACCTGGTCCTTGTCGACCTTGCCCACGGCAAAGTATTGCGCCTGCGGGTGGGCGAAGTACCAGCCGCTGACCGCTGCCGCCGGGAACATGGCGTAGTGCTCGGTGAGGAACACACCGCTGCGGCCTGCGCGCATTTCCTCGGCCTCTGGATCGAGTAGGGCAAACAACTGGGCCTTCTCGGTGTGGTCCGGGCAGGCCGGATAACCCGGTGCCGGACGAATGCCGGTGTATTGCTCCTTGATCAGCGCCTCGTTATCCAGTACTTCATCCTTGGCGTAGCCCCAGTGCTCTTTACGCACCTGCTGGTGCAGCCATTCGGCGCAGGCCTCGGCCAGGCGGTCGGCCAATGCCTTGACCATGATCGAGTTGTAATCGTCGCCAGCGTCCTGGTAGGCCTTGGCCACTTCTTCGGCGCCGATACCGGCGGTGGTGATGAAACCACCCACGTAGTCAGTCACTTCACTGTCTTTCGGCGCGACAAAGTCGGCCAGGGAGAAGTTCGGCTTGCCATCGGTCTTGATGATCTGCTGGCGCAGGTGATGCAGCTTGGCCATTGGCTTGCCGTCATCGCCATAGAGTTCGATGTCGTCGTCATGCACCTGGTTGGCCGGCCAGAAGCCGAACACCGCGCGAGCGCTGATCAGCTTTTCGTCGATCAATTTGCGCAGCATTTCCCTTGCGTCGTTGTACAGCGAGGTAGCGGCTTCACCGACCACTTCGTCCTGGAGGATGCGCGGGAATTTGCCCGCCAGGTCCCAGGAGATGAAAAACGGCGTCCAGTCGATGTATTCGGCCAGAACGTCGAGGTCGATATTGTCCAGCACCCGCGTGCCGGTGAACGTTGGCTTGACCGGCGTGTAGCTCGCCCAGTCGAATTGCGGCTTCTTGGCGATGGCCGCGCCGTAGCTCAGGCGTTCGGTGCGGGCGCTGCGGTTGGCGGTACGCTCGCGAACTTCGATGTAGTCCTGGCGGGTTTTCTCGACGAAACCGGCCTTGAGTTCCTTGGACAGCAACTGGGTCGCCACGCCCACGGCGCGGGAAGCGTCGGTGACGTAGATCACCGCGTCGTTGCTATACTTGGGCTCGATCTTCACCGCCGTGTGCGCCTTGGAGGTGGTCGCGCCACCGATCATCAACGGCAGGTGGAAGTCCTGGCGCTGCATTTCGCGGGCGACGTGGACCATCTCATCCAGCGACGGGGTGATCAGGCCGGACAGGCCGATGATGTCGCACTTCTGTTCCTTGGCCACCTGGAGGATTTTTTCCGCCGGGACCATCACGCCGAGGTCGACGATGTCGTAGCCGTTGCAACCGAGCACCACGCCGACGATGTTCTTGCCGATGTCGTGCACGTCGCCTTTCACCGTGGCCATGAGGATCTTGCCCTTGGCTTCCGGCTTGTCGCCTTTCTCCAGTTCGATGAACGGGATCAGGTGCGCCACGGCCTGTTTCATCACTCGGGCGGATTTCACCACCTGCGGCAGGAACATTTTGCCGGCGCCGAACAGGTCGCCGACGATGTTCATGCCAGACATCAGCGGGCCTTCGATCACTTCGATCGGACGGGCGAACGACTGGCGTGATTCTTCGGTGTCCTCGACGATGTGGGTAGTGATGCCTTTGACCAGCGCATGTTCCAGACGCTTGTTGACGTCCCAGTTGCGCCACTCTTCAGTCTCGGCTTCCTTGACGCTGCCGTCGCCCTTGTACTTGTCGGCGATGGCGAGGAGGGCGTCGGTGCCTTCCGGGGTGCGGTTGAGGATCACGTCCTCCACGGCGTCGCGCAGCTCCATCGGGATCTGGTCGTAGATCTCCAGTTGGCCGGCGTTGACGATACCCATGGTCAGGCCACTGCGGATCGCATACAGCAGGAACACCGAGTGGATCGCCTCGCGTACCGGGTTGTTGCCACGGAACGAGAACGATACGTTGGACACACCGCCCGAGGTCAGCGCGTACGGCAGTTCGTCGCGGATGTAGGCACAGGCGTTGATGAAGTCCACAGCGTAGTTGTTGTGTTCTTCGATACCGGTAGCCACGGCGAAGATGTTCGGGTCGAAAATGATGTCTTCCGGCGGGAAGTCCACTTCGTTGACCAGAATGTCGTAGGAGCGTTTGCAGATTTCTTTCTTGCGCGCTTCGGTGTCGGCCTGGCCGGCTTCGTCGAAGGCCATCACCACCACCGCGGCGCCGTAGCGCTTGCACAGCTTGGCGTGATGGATGAACTGCTCGACGCCTTCCTTCATGCTGATCGAGTTGACGATGCCCTTGCCCTGGATGCACTTGAGGCCGGCTTCGATCACTTCCCATTTGGAGGAGTCGATCATGATCGGTACGCGGGAGATGTCCGGTTCACCGGCGATCAGATTGAGGAAGGTCACCATGGCCTTCTTCGAATCGAGCATCCCTTCGTCCATGTTGATGTCGATCACCTGGGCGCCGGCCTCGACCTGCTGCAGGGCGACTTCGAGGGCTTCGGTGTAGTTGTCTTCGCGGATCAGGCGGGCGAACTTGGCCGAGCCGGTGATGTTGGTCCGCTCGCCGACGTTGACGAACAGCGAGCTGCGATCGATGGTGAAGGGTTCCAGGCCCGAGAGGCGGCAAGCCTTGGGAATGTCCGGAATCTCGCGCGGCGCATAACCGGCCACGGCCTTGGCGATGGCTTCGATATGGCCCGGCGTGGTGCCGCAGCAGCCGCCGACGATGTTGAGGAAGCCGCTTTGGGCGAACTCTTCGATGACCTTGGCGGTTTGTGACGGCAACTCGTCGTACTCGCCGAATTCGTTCGGCAGGCCGGCGTTCGGGTGCGCGGAAACGTGGGTGCCGGCCTTGTTCGACAGCTCTTCGAGGTACGGGCGCAATTCGCTGGCGCCGAGGGCGCAGTTGAGTCCGACGGAAATCGGCTTGGCGTGGGCCACGGAGTTCCAGAACGCTTCGGTGGTCTGGCCGGACAGGGTACGGCCCGAGGCATCGGTGATGGTGCCGGAAATCATGATCGGCAACTCAATGCCCAGTTCCTCGAACACGCCTTGCACGGCGAAGATCGCGGCCTTGGCGTTGAGGGTGTCGAAAATGGTTTCGATCAGGATCAGGTCGGCGCCGCCTTCGATCAGGCCTTTGGTGGACTCGGTGTAGTTTTCCACCAGTTCATCGAAGGTCACGTTGCGGTAGCCGGGGTTGTTCACGTCCGGGGACAGCGAGCAGGTGCGACTGGTAGGACCGAGCACACCGGCGACGAAGCGCGGCTTGTCCGGGGTTTCCAGGGTCTTGGCGTCGGCAACCTTGCGCGCCAGGCGTGCGCCTTCTACGTTTAACTCATACGCCAGGCCCTGCATGCCATAGTCGGCCAGGGAGATCTGGGTGGCGTTGAAGGTGTTGGTTTCCAGAATGTCGGCGCCGGCGTCGAGGTAGGCTTTTTCAATGCCGCCAATCACGTCCGGGCGAGTCAGAACCAACAGGTCGTTGTTGCCTTTGACATCGCTCGGCCAGTCAGCGAAGCGTTTGCCACGGTAATCCTGCTCTTCGAGCTTGTAGCTCTGGATCATCGTGCCCATACCGCCATCGAGAATCAGGATGCGCTCTTTGAGGGCGTGCTTGAGAGCTTGAAGGCGAACGCTGCGATCGGACATTTGGACTACTCGGTAAGACCATGACGAAGGGCCGGGATGATAGCAAACCTGTGCGCTTTTAGAGCATGACTCGAATTTGCATGAATATCGTTCATGTTGGCAGGGATGACAGACCGGTAGAATCGCGGCGTTTTTTCAGGATTCAGGACCAGGGACATGTCGTATCGCTTCGTCATCAGCACATTGCTGTTGTTTTTAAGCTGGGGCGCCGTGGCGCAAAGCCCGGCGATTTCCACTGCCATTTCACCTTCTATTTCCTACAGCCGCGACATCCAGCCGATCTTCACTGAAAAGTGCGTGGCTTGCCACGCCTGCAACGACGCCGCCTGTCAGCTCAACCTGGGCAGTGGCGAAGGCGCGGCGCGGGGCGCGACGAAAATCCCGGTCTATGACGGTGACCGCACGAAAGCGGTGGCACCGACGCGGCTGTTTCTGGACGCCTCCGGAAAAACCGCCTGGCAGCAAAAAGGCTTCTATTCGGTGCTCGATGCCCAGGGCAGCCAGGCTGCATTGATGGCGCGGATGTTGGAACTGGGCCACAACACCCCGTTGCAACCCAATGCCAAATTGCCGCAAGACATCGTCCTGGGCCTGAACCGGGAAAACATGTGTGCCATGCCCGCGGAGTTCGGCGCCTATGCCGCCGCGCACCCGAAGGAGGGCATGCCGCTGGCGGTGACCGGCCTGACCGACCAGCAGTACCAGACGCTGCAACGCTGGCTGGCGGCCGGGGCACCTATCGACCAGCAGGCCTTGGCCCCGAGTGCAACAGAGACGCAGGAGGTGATCCAGTGGGAAAACCTGCTCAATGCGCCGGGCGCCCGGGAAAGCCTGGTGGGGCGCTGGCTGTATGAGCATTGGTACCTCGCCCATCTCTACTTCAAGGATGGCGAGCCAGGGCATTTCTTCCAGTGGGTGCGTTCGCGCACGCCGACCGGCCAGCCGATTGACCTGATCAACAGCCGTCGCCCCAACGATGACCCAGGCACGCAGTTCTACTATCGTTTGTGGCCGGTGCAGGGTGTGATCGTGCACAAGACCCACATTACCTATGCGCTGAGTGCGGCGAAGCTGGCGCGGGTCAAATCGCTGTTCTATAGCGGCAACTGGCAGGTCGACGCATTACCGGGCTACGGGCCGCAAAGCCGGGCCAACCCGTTTGCCACCTTCGAAGCGATTCCGGCCCAGGCGCGTTATCAGTTCATGCTCGATAACGCCGAGTACTTTGTGCGCACGTTTATCCGCGGCCCGGTGTGCCGCGGGCAGATCGCCACGGATGTCATTCGCGACAACTTCTGGGCACTGTTCCAGGCGCCTGAACACGACCTCTACATCACCGACCCGAACTATCGCGGGCAGGCCACGCCGTTGCTGGCGATGCCGGGGCAGAATGACGATGTCGGCAGCGTCCTGAGCCTGTGGCACGACTACCGCGACAAACGCAACGAGTACGAGGCCCTGCGCCGCGACAGCTATGCCGACCAGCCGGCGCCGAGCTGGTCGACCCTGTGGGCCGGCAACGACAACGCACTGCTGAGTATCTTCCGCCATTTCGATAGTGCTTCGGTGACCAAGGGCCTGATCGGCGACGTGCCGCAGACGATGTGGCTGTTCGACTATCCGCTGCTGGAGCGCACCTACTATCAACTGGCGGTGAACTTCGATGTGTTCGGTAACGTGTCCCACCAGGCCCAGACGCGCCTGTATTTCGACCTGATCCGCAACGGTGCCGAGCAGAACTTCCTGCGCCTGATGCCGGCCGATTCCCGGGATGGCTACCTCGATGACTGGTATCAGAACAGTGGCAAATTCAAGATGTGGCTGGACTACGAGTCCATCGACGACGACAAACCGACTGCGCTGAAGCTTGATCCGCAGGATCCCAAGCGAGATTTCGCCCGGCAATTGCTGGCCCGTTATGGCGATCTCAATGCCAGGCCCGATCCGATCAACCGCTGCGACGGCGCCTACTGCTCGCGGCCGAACATCGATTCGGACCTGCAAAGTGCCGAGCAGGCGCTGAGCCGCCTGACCTCGCGTCCGGCGGCCGGATTGAAAGTGATTGATCAGCTGCCGGAAGCGACCATGCTGCGTATCGAAACCGCCAGCGGCAAACGAGAGGTCTACAGCCTGCTGCGCAACCGTGCCCACAGCAACGTGGCGTTCCTGCTCGGCGAATCGCTGCGCTATCAGCCGGGGCTCGACACCCTGACGATTTTCCCCGGCGTACTCAGCAGCTACCCGAACTTCATGTTCAACATCCCCGCCGGGCAGGTGCCGGCGTTTGTCGATGCAATGGAAAATGCCAAGGATAGCGACAGCTTCGAGAAAATCGTCGAACGTTGGGGGATACGGCGCAGTCATCCGCAATTCTGGGTGTATTTCCATGACCTGAGCCGCTACATCCACGAAACCGATCCAGTGGAAGAGGGCGTGCTGGACATGAACCGCTACGAGAACCTCTGATCGGACGCAGATCCCCTGTGGAGAGGGCTTTTGTGGCGAGGGGGCTTGCCCCCGTTGGACTGCGCAGCAGGCCCGTTTTTTGGGGCCGCTTCGCGACCCAACGGGGGCAAGCCCCCTCGCCACAAAGCCCGCCGACACAGGGTGATCGGTGTTTCTTTTCCCGACAAAAATACTAGGACTTTGTCCGGCGCGTCGATTGGCGTAAACTGCGCCCAAGCCTGCGAGGAGTTTCCATGACCGCTATTACCATCACTGACGCCGCCCACGATTATCTGGCTGATCTGCTCTCCAAGCAGAACACCCCGGGCATCGGCATCCGCGTCTTCATCACCCAGCCTGGCACCCAGTACGCCGAAACCTGCATTGCCTACTGCAAGCCGGGCGAAGAAAAACCCGAAGACACCGCGCTGGGGCTGAAAAGCTTCACCGCCTACATCGACCACTTCAGCGAAGCCTTCCTGGACGATGCCGTTGTCGACTACGCCACCGACCGCATGGGCGGCCAACTGACCATCAAGGCGCCAAACGCCAAAGTACCGATGGTCAACGCCGACAGCCCGGTCAACGAGCGCATCAACTACTACCTGCAAACCGAGATCAACCCTGGGCTGGCCAGCCACGGCGGTCAGGTCAGCCTGATCGACGTGGTCGAAGACGGCATCGCCGTCCTGCAGTTCGGTGGCGGTTGCCAGGGCTGCGGCCAGGCCGACGTGACGCTGAAGGAAGGCATTGAGCGCACCTTGCTCGAGCGCATCCCTGAGTTGAAAGGCGTTCGCGACGTGACCGACCATACGCAGAAAGAAAACGCCTACTACTAAGGTGTTCGCTGCGAAACGAAAAAACGGCGCCCCGTGAGCGCCGTTTTTTTATGGGTGATTGGAAACCTGTGGCGAGGGGGCTTGCCCCCGTTGGGCTGCGAAGCGGCCCCGGCTTTTATACGGGTACACAGATTTTGCGACGGCTACGCCGCCGAACGGGGGCAAGCCCCCTCGCCACAGGGTTGGTGGTGAATCAGGGTCTGTAAAGATGCGCATGCCCCGCGCGATACAGCGATGACTCGCTGAAGTGGTCATTGCCCAGCACCCGACCGACCAGAATCAACGCCGTACGGCGAAAGCCCTTGGCTGCAACCTTCCCGGCAATGTCCTCAAGCGTTCCCACCACCCAATCCTGATCCGGCCAGCTCGCGCGGTGAACCACCGCAATCGGGCAATCGGCACCGTAATGCGGCAGCAGCTCCTCAACGATCTTCGCCAGATGATTGACCCCCAGATGAATCGCCATGGTCGCGCCGTGCTGCGCCAGGCTGGAGAACGCCTCTCCAGGTGGCATGACGGTCTTGTCGGCGTAGCGCGTCAGGATCACGCTCTGTGAAATGTCCGGCAACGTCAGCTCCGCGCCCAAAAGCGCCGCGCAAGCGGCTGTGGCCGTCACGCCGGGTACGATTTCGAACGCAATGTCCAGCTCGCGCAGGTAGCGAATCTGCTCGCCAATGGCGCCATACAGGCTCGGGTCGCCGGAGTGCACCCGGGCAACATCCTGACCTTTGGCGTGGGCGCTTTTGATCAGGTCAATGATCTGTTCCAGGTGCAGTTCGGCGCTGTTGACTACCTGTTCGGCGCAATGACCTTCCAGTACGGCGGCAGGCACCAGGGAGCCGGCGTAAATGATCACCGGGCAGCTGCGAATCAGCCGCTGGCCCTTGACGGTAATCAGTTCGGGGTCGCCGGGACCTGCGCCAATGAAGTAGACGGTCATCGTCGGTTCCTGTGGGAAAAAAGGGGCTGAACAGGCCTTCAGATGAAGAATGTTCATGATCGAGGCGGGGATTATCGGGGATTTTATGCCGCGCCGGCCAATGCCAGGGTTGCCTGGGCATATTTTTGTCGGGGAATCAGCAGTTTTGCCGGGGACTGGGTCAGTTGTTCGGCCAGGGCCAGTGCGGCGCTTTCCGCCACGCCGTAGCAACCGGTGCGTTCAAACGCTATTTGCGATTGATGACTGAGTTGCGGCTCATAGACGGCCAGTTGTTCACTGCTGAAATACATCAGTTCAAGACCTAGCTGTTGTGCCAGTTCGATCAGCGCGGGTTCGTCGCGCTTCAAGTCGATGCTGGCCAGCGCCTTGATTTCATGACGGGCAATCTGGTGTGCCTCCAGCGCCTGGTCGAGCAGCGCCAGCAACGTGCTGACGGGGCAGCCTCGCTGGCAGCCCAGGCCGACCACCAGGGTCGGCGCTGTGCTGACGTCAGTCATGCGTGGTATTGGCCATCGCTTTTGCGGCGGAACAACCAGGCGCTGATCAGGCCCAGGGCCAGCCAGAATGCCACGTTGGTCAACTGCGAAGCGATTTTGAACTGGGCTTCCAGTACTTCAGGAGCGAGCATCGAATGCACTTCCGGTTGCGGTGCGCCAATCACATGGGGAACGGCAAGGATTGCCACACCGAGGACTTTCATCAGCCAGTGACGGCTGAATACGATCAGGGCGATACCGACGGCGGTGGAGGCAGCAGTACCGATCCACCACAGTTGCCGTTGCGCCAGATCGGCTGCGGCAGTGCCCGGCAATTCAGGTGGCAGGCCAAGGGTCGGCGCGAGCACGAAGGTCGCATAACCGGCCAGGCCCCAGAGCAGGCCCTGAGAGGTTTTGGTCGGCGCACGCAAGGTGTACAGGCCGGCCAGCATCAGGGCGAAACCAACGGCCACCACCAGGTTGCCGCCGGTGGTCGACAGCACGCGCTGCCAGCCGTCTTCCGGCTCCCAGGCTTGCGCATCGTGGGTGTGGGCCGCCATCGCACCGTCGGCGTGCTCATGCATTTCAACAACCGCCGGTTCGGCTTTTTCGTAGGTTTCGGCCTGCAGGATCAGGGGCGAGACCCAGAAACTTTGCAGCAGGGTCAGCAGCAGGGCGGCCAGCAGCCCGGTGAAACCTGCGGTTTGTGCAATACGCTTGATCATGTCGTCAGGTCTCAATGGCACGGGAACGCAGAGCTGTGACGGGTATCGTGGGCGGCATTGTGCACCGCTTCGATGTGCGAGAAACCGGCGAAATACACAAGGCAGGCGCCAAGGATCGACGCGCAGGCGGCGGCGGTCAGGCGTTGGGCCAGGGTAGAGGTGGTGCTGGTTGTGGTGTGGCCGGTGCTGCTGATGATCGACATGGCGTTTCCCTCTGGTCTGTCAGCGGGGAATAAGAGCGCATGCAAAAACCTGCACGACCAGGCGCGCAGCGTTTCAAACAGCGCCCGCCCACCGCGGGTTTGTTGTTTCAGTGATCGTACTGGTCACTTTGTGTTGCGGGCCGGTCTCCGGGCTCACGAGGGGCGCAGGCAGATGCCTGATCCTGAAAGCATCACCTTCCCATACCGTAATGGCACAGTGGATCTGACGCTTCGCTCGCTTACCGTTGCGGGGGCAGCACCGGACTGACATGGCTTAAGAGTAAAGCACATGATTCACCGGTTTCCCGTTTCACCCTGTGAAGGGCACCCGTAACAAGATGCGTAGGAGAGCATGGGCGGGGGTTTGGCGTCAATTGGCAAGTATTCTCAACTCGAGACCTGTGGCGAGGGGGCTTGCCCCCGTTCGGCGGCGCAGCCGTCGCAAGGCCTGAGTGCAGGATTTGTCAGAAAGATTGTCGGGGGTCGCTTCGCAACCCAACGGGGGCAAGCCCCCTCGCCACAAGTGACCGCATTCTGAGCATGAACATTGACCCGCCCCAAGACCATGCGTAGCCTTGCGCTTTCGAGGTTCTTCGGCGTTTGTCGAAGCTAAGAAGGGAACGCGGTCGATGCCGCGGCTGCCCCCGCAACTGTGAACGGTGATGTTCGTTGCCACGCCACTGCTGACTCAATCCATGAGGCCGGCGGGAAGGCGCAGCGAATGCCAGGCTCAAGGCCGGCACACCGTCAGCCAGGAGACCTGCCTCGACACAGATTCTCACTTTCAACCGGGCGGGGTGATCCGGTGGCGAACTCTTCAGGCACACGCGCCCGCGGTGCCGGTTGTCGTCCCGTATGCCCGCCACCTAGCCATAGGGCATCCGATGAAAACACTGGCCAAACTCCCCGTCACCATCGTCACAGGCTTTCTCGGCTCGGGTAAAACCACGCTGCTGCGGCACATGCTCGATAACGCCCAGGGTCGCCGAATCGCGGTGATCGTCAACGAATTTGGCGAACTGGGCATCGACGGCGAAATCCTCAAGCAATGCTCCATCGGTTGCACCGAAGAAGAAGCCAACGGCCGCGTCTATGAGCTGGCCAACGGCTGCCTGTGCTGCACCGTTCAGGAAGAGTTCTTCCCGGTGATGCGCGAACTGGTGGCCCGTCGCGGCGATCTCGACCATATCCTCATCGAAACCTCGGGCCTGGCCCTGCCCAAGCCGCTGGTGCAAGCCTTCCAGTGGCCGGAAATCCGCAGCGCCTGCACGGTCGACGCGGTAATCACCGTGGTCGACAGCCCGGCCGTGGCCGCCGGCACCTTCGCAGCCTTCCCGGACCAGGTCGATGCCCAGCGCAAACTCGACCCGAACCTGGACCACGAGTCGCCGCTGCACGAATTGTTCGCCGACCAACTGGCCAGCGCTGACCTGGTAATCCTCAACAAGTCCGACCTGATCAGCCCGGCCGATCTGGCCCGCGTGCGCCTGGAAGTTGCCGAAGAATTGCCGCCAGCGGTGAAAATCATCGAAGCCAGCAGCGGTCGCCTGCCACTGGACGTGCTGATCGGCCTGGGTGCCGGCTCCGAGGAGCACATCGACAGCCGTCATAGCCATCACGATCACCACCACGACGGTGATGACCATGACGACCACGATCACGACGCCTTCGATTCGATCTCCATCGAACTGCCGCAAGCCGACGAAAGCCTGCTGATGGACGCGCTGACCCAACTGGTGGTCCAGCACGGCATCCTGCGCGTCAAGGGCTTCGCAGCGATCCCGAACAAACCGATGCGCCTGCTGATCCAGGGCGTGGGCACGCGTCTCGACAAGCACTTCGACCGCCAGTGGCGCGCCGAAGAAGCGCGCATTACCCGGCTGGTGCTGATCGGCCAGGAACTCGACGCCGCTGCGCTCGAAGCGCAACTGCGCGCCGCGCTCAGCGTGTAAGCCATGCACCTGCTCAGGACCCAGCCCGGCGGTTTCGTGTCGGATGACAACATTGCCGACCTTGGACAAACCCCCGCCGAGCTGGTGGTCCTGTGCAGCGGCGATTCCAGCCTGGCGCTGCTCGCCGAAGCGGCGCAGCAGTTGCCCGACGATTACCCGAGCGTGCGCCTGGCCAACCCGATGCAGGTGCAAAACCATGCCTCGGTCGACTTGTACGTCGATGAAGTGCTGCGTCATGCGAAGGTGATCCTGATTTCGCTGCACGGCGGCATCGCCTATTGGCGTTACGGCATCGAGCGCCTGGTCGAGCTGTCGCAACGCGGCGTGCAGGTGATCCTGGTGCCGGGTGATGATCGCCCGGACCCGGAACTCAGTGACCTGAGCACCGTCGGCGCCGAGGATCGCGACCGCCTCTGGCAGTTTCTGCGCCAGGGCGGGATGGGCAATGCCCTGGATTTCTTCCGCTGTCTGGCCAACCGTTGGCTGGCCCGTGATTACACCTGGGGCGAACCGCAAACCCTGCCACGCACGGCGATTTACCATCCGCACAAACATTCTGCCGCGCTGAGCGACTGGCAGGCCGACTGGCAAGTGGGTCAACCGGTGGCGGCGGTGCTGTTTTACCGCTCGCATTTGCAGGCGGCGAACACCGCGTTCATCGATGTTTTTTGCCAGCGTTTGCAGGCGGCGGGGTTGAATCCGTTGCCGATTGCGCTGGCCAGCTTGAAAGAGCCCGGCTGCCTTTCGGTGGTCGAGGACTGGCTGGATGAAGTCGAAGCTTCAGTGATTTTGAACACCACCGGCTTCGCTCAATCGAGCCCTGAAGCACCGCATCTTCGCCCGTTTCGCCGCAATATCCCGGTGATACAGGCGATTTGCGCCCAGGACAACGAACCCGGTTGGCGCGCCAGTGAACAGGGGCTTGGCCCGCGTGACCTGGCGATGCACATTGCCTTGCCGGAACTGGACGGGCGCATCATCAGCCGCCCGATCAGCTTCAAGGACCTGGCGTGGCGCAGTGAGCGCAGTCAGTCGGATGTGGTTTGCTACCGGCCCGCACCTGCGCGCATGGATTTCGTTGCCGAACTGGCGCGGCGCTGGGTCGATCTGGCGCGGGTGCCTAATGCTGACAAACGCATTGCCTTGATTCTCGCCAATTACCCGACCCGCGACGGTCGCATCGGCAACGGTGTCGGCCTCGATACCCCGGCCGCGGCGCTGAATATCCTGCGGGCGCTGCATGCCGAAGGTTATCCGTTGCCGGGTGAGTTGCCGGATAGCGGCACCGCGCTGATCCAGCAGTTGCTGGGCGGCGTCAGCAACGATCTCGATACCCTCGATCTGCGTCCGTGCCAGCAAAGTCTGGCGATGGATGATTATCTGGCGATGTTCAACGCACTGCCCGAAGCCAATCGTGCGGCGGTGCTTGAGCGTTGGGGCGCACCGGAAAACGATCCGATGTGTCGCAGCGCAAGGATGATGATCGCCGGCCTGCGTTTTGGCCTGACCTTCGTCGGCATTCAGCCGGCGCGGGGTTATCAGGTCGACCAGAGCGCGGTGTATCACGACCCGGACCTGGTGCCGCCCCACGGCTATCTGGCGTTTTATTTCTGGCTGCGTAACACCTACGGCGCCCACGGCGTGATTCACGTGGGCAAACACGGCAACCTCGAATGGCTGCCGGGCAAAGGCGTGGGGCTGTCGGAAAACTGCTGGCCGGATGCATTGCTCGGGCCCCTGCCAAACATCTATCCGTTCATCGTCAACGATCCGGGCGAGGGCGCCCAAGCCAAGCGACGCACCCAGGCCGTGATCATCGATCACCTGATGCCGCCGCTGACCCGTGCCGAAACCTACGGCCCGCTGCGCAACCTCGAACTGTTGGCCGACGAATACTACGAAGCGCAGCTGCTCGATCCGCGCCGCGCCCGCGAGTTGCAACGCGACATCCTGCAACTGGTGCGCGACACGCACATCGACCGTGAACTGCAACTGGAAGAACAGCTCGACAGCGATGCCGACGCGGCGATCTGGTTGCCACGACTCGACACTTACCTTTGCGACCTGAAAGAGTCGCAGATCCGCGATGGCCTGCATGTGTTCGGCGAATCGCCCACCGGGCGTTTACGTATCGACACCTTGCTGGCACTGCTGCGCATCCCCAGGGGCGATGGCCGTGGTGCGCAATCGAGCCTGCTGCGGGCGCTGGCCAAGGCCTTCGCGCTGGGTTTCGACCCACTGGATTGCGCGCTGGCTGAGCCCTGGACCGGGCCGCGTCCCGAACCGCTTTTGCTGATCAGCGATGACACCTGGCGTACGGCGGGTGATACCCGCGAGCGCCTGGAATTGTTCGCCGCGCAGCTGATTTCGGATGCGTTGAACAGCCCTTGTGGGAGCGGGCTTGTGTGGCGAGGGGGCTTGCCCCCGTTGGGTTGCGAAGCGACCCCGAAAAAAGGGACTGCTGCGCAGTCCAACGGGGGCAAGCCCCCTCGCCACAGCGGCTCGCTCCTACAGGAGGCGGAGTGGATTGAGGTGCAAGCCATCATCGACAACCTGCGCGAGGTGGTCGCTCCGCGCCTGGACGCCTGCGGTCCGGCGGAAATGTGCGGCTTGCTCGATGCCCTCGGCGGGCGCTTCGTCCCGGCCGGTCCCAGCGGCGCGCCGAGTCGTGGTCGTCTGGACGTACTGCCCACCGGGCGCAACTTTTACTCGGTGGACGTGCGTAACCTGCCGACCACCACGGCGTGGCGCATCGGTTTCCAGTCGGCCAACCTGATTCTAGAGCGGCACCTGCAAGACCACGGCGATCACTTGCGCCAGCTCGGACTGTCGGTGTGGGGCACCGCGACCATGCGTACCGGCGGCGATGACATCGCCCAGGCCATGGCGCTGATGGGCGTGCGCCCGGTCTGGGCCACCGGCAGCCAGCGAGTCGATGATTTCGAGATTCTGCCGCTGAGTTTGCTCGACCGTCCGCGGGTGGACGTGACCTTGCGGGTGTCCGGTTTCTTCCGCGATGCCTTTGCCAATCTGATTCGTTTGTTCGACGCAGCGGTGCAAGCGGTGGCCGACCTCGATGAGCCGGACGACCTCAATCCACTGGCGGCCAAGGTACGTGCCGAGCGTGAGGCCTTGCGGCAGACGGGGCTCGATGAAGAGGCAGCACGACGTCAGGCCGGCTGGCGGATTTTCGGGGCCAAGCCCGGTGCCTACGGCGCGGGCGTGCAGGGCGCCATCGACGGTCGCCTGTGGCAAAGCCGCGAGGACCTGGCCGAGGTTTACCTCAACTGGGGCGGCTACGCTTACGGCGGTTCCGACGAAGGCACCGCCGCCCGCGAACAGTTCAGCCAGCGACTGAGCCAGGTACAGGCGGTGCTGCAAAACCAGGATAACCGCGAGCATGATTTGCTCGACTCCAACGATTACTACCAGTTCCAGGGCGGAATGCTCGCGGCAGTGGAAAGCCTGAAGGGCGAGGCGGCGGCCAGCTATCACGGCGACCACAGCCAGCCGGACCTGCCGAAGATTCGCACCTTGAAGGAAGAACTCAACCGGGTGATCCGCTCCCGGGCGGCCAATCCGAAGTGGCTCGAAGGCGTTAAGCGTCACGGCTACAAAGGTGCGTTCGAAATGGCCGCGACGGTCGATAACCTGTTTGCTTTCGACGCCACCACGCAATTGATCGATGATCACCAGTACGCTTTGCTCGCAGACGCCTATTTGCTCGACCCGGACACTCGGGATTTTGTTCGCGAACACAATCCCAATGCCCTGCGCGACATGACTGAACGCATGCTCGAAGCGCAACAGCGGGGGATGTGGAAGGAGCCGGGCGAGTACCGCGAGGCACTGGAGAATCTGTTGCTGGATATAGAAGAAGACGGCTAATCACCGCTCCCACAATGATTGAGGTGCCTGTGAAGATCACCGACCATGACCGAGATAAAATAGTGACCGACACCCCGCATTTCCCGCTCTCCGCCGTGGTCGGCGCCGACGATCTGAAGCTGGCCCTGTACCTGACCGCCATCGACCCGAAAATCGGCGGTGTATTGATCGAAGGCCCGCGGGGCATGGCCAAGTCGACCCTGGCCCGTGGTCTGGCGGACCTGCTGGCCAGCGGTCAGTTCGTCACCTTGCCGCTGGGCGCTACCGAAGAGCGCCTGGTCGGCACCCTCGACCTCGACGCCGCACTGGGTGAAGGTCGCGCACAGTTTTCCCCCGGCGTACTGGCCAAGGCTGACGGTGGCGTGCTCTACGTCGACGAGGTCAATCTGTTGCCTGATCACCTCGTTGACCTGCTACTCGATGTGGCCGCCAGCGGCACTAATCTGGTGGAGCGCGATGGCATTTCCCATCGGCACTCGGCGAAGTTCGTGCTGATTGGCACCATGAACCCGGAAGAGGGTGAGCTGCGACCGCAATTGCTCGACCGTTTCGGCTTGAACGTCGCCCTCGGTGGCCACACCGCGCCGGCCGAGCGCGGGCAGATCATCCGCCGTCGCCTGGATTTCGACAGCGATCCGCAAGGTTTCTGCGTCGAATGGGAGTCTGCGCAGGCGTCTCTGCGCGAACGTTGCCAGAATGCGCGCAACGCACTGGCAGGCATTCCCCTCGACGATCAGGCGCTGGAGCACATCACCGAACGCTGCTTTGCCGCTGGCGTCGATGGTTTGCGCGCCGATCTGGTCTGGCTGCGGGCCGCCCGGGCTCACGCTGCCTGGCGCGGGGCGAACGCCATCGCCGAGGAGGATATCGATGCAGTCGCCGAGTTCGCCTTGCGCCATCGTCGTCGCGAGCATCCGGCACCGGCGCCGCAGCCATCCCACGCACCGCAATCCACCGCCCCACAGCACGCCAACCCGAGCGAAGGGCAGGGTCAGTGGGGTGAGTTGCCTGCCCAGGCGCTGGCGGTCGGCGCACGACGTGAAGTGCCGAGCTGGCCAAAAAAGCCCTAGGCATTCGCCCTCGCTCTGACGCGGGGGCGAATGCCAGACCCCGTGCCGGGGGCCTGAACCACGGCAAACAGGGCAAGCGCCATGCGGCGCGCAGCGGCTCGATCAACTGGCCTGGCACATTGCTCAATGGCCGGCCGCGTCAGCGCGACGACCTGTTGTTTGAGCTGCGTACTCGTTCGCCCCATGAACTGTGGCTGGTGATCGTTGACGCCTCCGCTTCAACCCGCCGTCATCAGGCATTGAGCGATGCCAAGGGCTTGCTGGCGCAGTTGTTCGACGATGCCTATCGCCAGCGTGCGCGACTGGCCTTGCTCACGGCCAGCGGTGCTGCACCCAGGTGGCAGGTGCAGGGATTGAAGGCTTCCACGGGATTGCGCCAGTGGCTCGATGGTCTTGGCGCCGGGGGCGGCACGCCTTTGTTGGCGGCGCTAGGTGAGGCAGGCCAATGGCTTGCGGTGCGGCAAAAGCGATTTCCGGCAGAGCAGCAGCGGTTGTTGCTGGTGACCGATGGGCGGTTGAAGGACTGGCCGTTGCTGCCGACGCTTGCGTGTCCGGGGTTGTTGATCGACATCGAACGCGGGCCGATCCGGCTTGGGCGCAGCCAGGTGTTGGCGGCGCAGTTGCAGGCTGAATACCGGCATATCGACCAGCTGCTTCCGGGCTGAATGCTCCTTCGTCCGGACCGGCCTCTTCGCGAGCAAGCCCGCTCCCACAGGGGAACGCCTTCCAAATGTGGGAGCGGGCTTGCTCGCGAAAGCGGTGGCTCAGTCACCACCCAATTCGGATCACTTGCCCATCGCCTGCCGATACTGCCGGGTGCGCTTGCCAATGTATAACCGGTCGAGAATCAACGCCCATAGCGCCGAGACTTCAGGTCGGGTCTTGCGCCCACGGCTCAAGCGCTGCAGCTGGAACTTCACCACCGCCATGCTCGCCAGCGCCGCCAGGGGCTTGCGTTTCCAGCGGATTGGCGGCAGCTGCGGGTGACTGTCCCGGCCTTCACGCCAATGCTTGACCAGGTGCGGTTCCACGGCCAGTGCCGTGCCGATGCCGGCCATGGCGATGCCGCTGTCGAGGACCTGCTGGACGATTGCCAGACGCCTGATCCCGCCAGTCACCATTACCGGCATCCGTGCCACGCTGGCCAGTTCACCGGCCATGTCCAGAAAGTACGCTTCGCGCGCCAGGGTCCGGCCATCGCGCGCTTCGCCTTGCATGGCCGGTGCTTCGTAACTGCCACCGGAGAGCTCCAGCAGGTCGATCGCTTGTTCGTTGAGCCACTGGATCACCTGCCGTGCATCATCGGCATCGAACCCCCCGCGCTGGAAATCCGCCGAGTTGAGCTTTACCGACACACAAAATTGCGGCGACACCACCTGGCGAACCGCCTCGACGACGGACAACAGCAGACGTGCACGATTTTCCAGGGAACCGCCCCATTGATCGGTGCGCCGATTGGTCAGCGGCGACAGGAACTGACTGATCAGGTAGCCGTGGGCGGCGTGGATCTGCACGCCGGTGAAACCGGCTTTCTCCGCCAGTGCGGCGCTGGTGGCGAAGCGTCGGATCACTTCCTGGATGTCGTCCTCGCTCATGGGTTTGGGCTCGGCGAACATTTTCGAGAACTGGCCCAGATCCAGTGCAACCGCTGACGGCGCCAAGGCTTGCTGGCCGAGGTTGGCCATGGTCTGGCGGCCAGGGTGGTTGAGCTGCACCCAGAACTGCGCACCACCGGCCCGGCCGGCAAGAGCCCACTGGCGGAAGCGTTCCAGATGGCGCTCGTCCTCCAGCGCGACGCCACCGGGCCCGGTCATGGCACGGCGGTCGATCATCACATTACCCGTCAGCAACAAGCCGGCTTCACCCTCGGCCCAGGCCTGATACAGGCGCAACAGTGCCTGGTCGGGCACCTGATCGGTGTTGGCGAGGTTCTCTTCCATCGCCGCTTTGGCAATGCGATTGCCGATAGTCTGACCGTTAGGCAAATTCAACGCTTGAAAGGGCGACATGCTTGACTCCTCGTAGTGATGAGCAGAGCCTAAGCTTAAAGTTAACTTTAATGTCAAGCAGGCAAATGAGGCCGCAATGAAGATTGGTGAGTTGTCACAGTTGAGCGGGTTGACCGCATCGCGCATCCGTTTTTACGAGTCTCAGGGCTTGATCCGGCAGGTCGAGCGTTCTTCCAACGGATATCGGCGTTACTCGCAACAGGCGCTGCAAACCCTGCAGCTCATCCAGTGCGCACAACAAGCCGGTTTCAGCCTGGATGAACTCAAGCAATTACTGCCGGACAATGTGACGGGCGCCTTCAAGCACGATGAACTGATGGCCGGCTTGCACCGCAAGGTGGAGCAGATCGAAGAGATGCAACGGCACCTGGCCCATAGCAAGGCGCAGTTGCTGGGGTGGATCGACACCATCCAGGCCAAGCCCGAGGGCATGAGCTGCGATGAAAATGCCGAAAGGCTGATGACGTCATTCAAGCACTAGGCCGGGCAGGGACGCGGCACTTGGGTGGGAGCGAACCTGCTCGCGATGGCGGCCTAATGGACGCCCGATAACTCAAGCCTGACGATGAAAGGTATACCGATTCTTCCCGGTATGTTTTGACTCATACAAAGATTCATCGGCCTTGACCAGTGCCTGGTTCAGCGTGTCGCCGTCGAGCACACGGGCCAGGCCGATGCTGATGGTCACCGGGTGGCTGCCGGGGTGCTCGCGCACCACTCGACACAACTCGCCTGCCAGCGCCTCGACGTCTTTATGGCGCACGCCGGCCAGGTAAATCGCGAACTCCTCGCCACCCAGCCGCGCATATTCGTAGTCAGACATCACCGACTTGATGTCCTGGGCGATGCGCTTGAGCACCTCGTCGCCAATGTCATGGCCATAAACGTCGTTGACCTTCTTGAAGTTGTCGATATCGACCATCGCCAGGTAGTGGTCGTTTTCCCGTGGCACAGTGTTCAACTGCTGGTTGACGCGGGTCATGAATGAGCGGCGATTGGGGATTTCGGTGAGGGTGTCGATGTAGGCCTGGTCCAGCAACAGCTTGGACATGATGAAGTTGTAGAGCTTGGCTTTGCGCAACGTCAGGAAGCTGTAGATGGTCAGGCCGCAGATGAATGCCGAGTAACTGCCGGCCATCACCCCCCTCAATTCCATGTGTTCGATACCTGTGTCGTAAAAAGGGTTGAGAAACGACCAGGTGATGATCTGCGCGGCAAAGAATGACCAGCGACTCAGCGGCAGTACCGAGGCGGTGAACAGGGTGGTCGACGCCGCCAGCAACAGCCAGGCGGGTTGGTGATCGCCGGACAGGCCCTCGGTCAGCAGTCGCGTGCCGAGAGCCATGGCGAATACAAACAGCAGGTTCAGCTTCTGGAAATGCCGGGCATCGCGGATCAACCGCAGGATGATGACGAGAATCGAAACAACACCGACAAACACCAGCGAACGCCAGGTGATTGGCTGTCCGCCGATGAAACTGAGGATCAGGTCGTAGGCAATCCAGACGGCAATGCTGGCGATGTAGATCATTACGCAAAAGGTGCGTAGCCGATCAAATTCATGCTGGAGAAATTCGGCCTTGAGCTTGGCCGGCGCCGATTTCTTCAGCACTTCATCTTCAATGGTTTTGTACATCGCCGACCTTGCTGCTGTGCTGGTTGTCGAGAATCACCTTACCCCAGGGTCGGTAGCGCAGGGAGAAAACCGACGTCGGGTGGCAACCCGGCGATGCGGTTTGCGGGGGCATCGATTCGGCACGGAAGGGTTGCCCGGCCGTGCTGGTTTGCCGGAACGCTTCCCTGACGATACCGATGGAGCAGGGCAGTGCATCGGCATAGCCGTTGCGAACCAGCAGTGGCAAGCGCCCGGTGCCGGCGCCGTCCTGCCACCACACCTGGATCCCGGCGTTGGCCAATTCGCCCAGCCACTGGCCATTGACCTGTGGCGCAAGTTTGCCGACGTTGAACACGCTGATGTGCAGCGGCGCGTCGAGCCTGGCGGAAAAGTCCTTGAGCTGGCGTTGCAGCGTTTGCCGGCGATCGAGCGGCAGAAAGTGCAGGTCATCCAGCTCCATGGGCAGGTACCAGCCGCTGACCGGGAGTTTCCACTCTTTGCGCAGTGTCTGCTGGCGGGCCAGCGACTGCCCCAGTTGCGTCTGCCAGTAGGTTGCCAGCCCGGCGCTGTCCAGTTCATTGATGCGCTGGTAATAGGCCGGGTCCATGCGCAGCCCCAGTACCAGATTCAGGCCTTGGGCCCTGGCGAGTTTGAGGCTGCCGGCGAGCCAGCCATTGGCGCCGCCGAAGTCGGAGTCGCCGTAGGCCGTCCATTGCACGATCACCGTGTGCGCGCCCTGGCGGGCGGTGTCCTGCCAGATGCGCAGCCATTGCGCCTGGCTCAGGTTGGCATCGGCATTGAGTGGCTGATAGAAAATCCGCTCGTCGGCATGGGCCGTCACGCCGCCCAGCAGCACGCACAAGGCCAGTAATAGTCGGCTCATCAGAAATTCAACTCCACGCCCAGCAGCACGCCATTGGCGCTTTCATACAGATTCCCGCCCAATGATTGCTGATACTCGGTGCGGACCGTCAGGTGCGCGCGATAGGCGTTGTAGACATTGTCGTTGAACCACCATTGCCAGCGCAGGCCCAGGCCGGTGCGCAGGTCCTGGCGCCAGTCGTTGCTCGGGTCCTGGCTGGCAAACTCGAGAAAGCCGTACGGCATGAGCGTTTGTGCGCTGTTGAACGGCAGTTTCCAGGTGTGTCCTTGCTGGAAACGCGACAACCATTGATGGTCGCCGGCCTTGGTCCACCATGCCGCGTCGAGATAGAGAAAACGTTCTTCCCAATCGCTTTCGTCGACGCGCCAGTCGTTGCGATAACGCCCCTGATCGAGGAACGACGCCGTAGCGCGCAGGAGGTAGTCCGTGGTGGTGTGCCCATCCTCACGATGATCCTCAGCCTGGTCGTTGACCTTGTCGGGGATCAGCATCTGGCCGAGGCTCAAGCCGTGGTTGTCCTGATCATTGAACTGGCTTTGCTTGTAGACCTCGCCGTAGAAGTTGATGTTGGCCGTACCCCAGGGCTTGTAGCGCAGGCCCACGCCGGTGGCGACGGACTCTGCATAACTGGAGCGACTCTGGCCGCCGAGCAGCACCCGTCCGTAGGCCGACAG
The DNA here is from genome assembly GCF_034009455.1 of Pseudomonas sp. P5_109. Taxonomy (NCBI): domain Bacteria; kingdom Pseudomonadati; phylum Pseudomonadota; class Gammaproteobacteria; order Pseudomonadales; family Pseudomonadaceae; genus Pseudomonas; species Pseudomonas sp. P5_109. The sequence continues at coordinate 3,848,193 of NZ_CP125380.1, read as the reverse complement.
CGAACTGCCAGCGCGGCTCGGTTCTTCGCCGAGCGCATGGTCCCACATGGCCAGTTGCACGTTCTGCGAGGTCGTGCGCCGTCGAGTACCGGTGCTTTCGTCGGGCCGCACGAAGTCGTTGGTCGAAACCCCTGCCGGCGACCAGGTACTGGCGAAGGTCAGGGTATCGCGCCGGGACAGGGATTCATGGGCGCGCCGCTGGCGATAGCGCCGGGCTTCCATGCTGCCGTCCTCGTCGTCGGCCGCGACCGGGTTTTGTTCCAGGTCGATCACGCGTTCCAGTTCCTTGCGCGCCGAGGCGCTGTCCTCGACCTCGTCATACCGCCAGGCCAGGGTTTCGCCGAGGCGATAGTCTTCCGGGAAGTCCTGGATGGCGCGTTGCAGGTACGGGATGGCGCGGGCACGTTCAGCCTTGGTCTCGGCACCGGCCAAGCGCACGCCGTAGTCGGCGCGATAACGGGGGTTGGCCGGATCGCGACGCACGGCCTCGGCCAGCCATTCGGTACTTTGTTGCAGCTCGCCGGCCTTTTGCGCCGTGACCGAAGCCGCATAGTAATGCTCGGCATCCGGTACCAGCTGCAGGGCGGAACGCTGGCGTTGCAGTGCGAGCGCGTGATCGCCCCGGGCATCGGCAATCGCCGCGCCCAACGTCCACTCATTGGCACCACGGGTGCGGCTCAGTTGCCAGTAGCGTTCGGCCGTTTGCGTGTCGCCGATGTTCAGGGCGCCGCGGCTGGCAGTGAGGCGGGCATTGTCGCTGAGTTCGGCGTCCGGAATGCTGCGCCAGATGGCCAGGGCACCGGCCGAATCGCCGGCGGCTTCCAGGGCGTAGGCCAGTGGCAGGCGACTGTTTCGGTCACCCAGTTTTTCGGCGGTCTGGTAGTACACCACCGCTTCGCCGGGACGCTCGGGCATTGCACAGCGACCGAGGGCGCGGTAATCACCCGCTGCTTGCGGATGATCGCCAATCGCCTGTTGAACCGCGCCGCACTGGCCGTTTTCCGCCAATTGCGCCAGCAATTGTCCGCGGGTGGCGGGATCGACGCGGTTGAGCAGTGAAGCGATGCGTTGCTGTTGTGCCGCGGTCGGTGTCGAGGCGGCATACAACCCCGCCAACCGTTGCAGCAGGGGCGTCGGCAGCTTGCCGCCGTGGCGGTCGTAGGCGTTCTCGAGCAACTGTTGCGCATGTTCCCGCTGGCCGGCTTTCAGCGCCAGGTAGGTCGCCTGATCAAGCGAGTTGAGGTTGCCGGTCTGCTGGTAATGCCGCTCCCAGAATGCCGCCGCTTCGGTATCGTGATCCGATGCCTGGAGCAGTTCAGCGCGACGCTTGACCACGTCGGCGGTCTGCGGCTGGCTGGCGAGGTAGGCCATGATTTTGTCGCTGCGGCCTTCACCCTGCCAGACGTCGAGCAACTGTTCGCGACGTCGCGTGTCCCAAGGCTCTGGCAGACGGGTCTCTTGTAGCAGGTCGGTGGCTTGCAGGCGCTGGGCGAGGACCAGCCACGTTTGCGGATTTTCTTCGGGCTGACAACCTTTCAACTGGGTCAGCGCCGCTTGCGGATCACGGCGAGACAGCCAGTCGGCGGTCTCCAGGCACGGCCGCTGCAACTCGGCGCTCAAGCGTTGCACCGTGGCGCTGTCACCGGTTTGCCGCGCCAGTTCCCACAGACGCTGGCGTTGCGTCGGATCGGCAAGGTCGGCGGGCGGCAGCGATTGCATCCAGCGTTGCGCCTGCTGGGTGTGACCCATGGCGATCGCCCGGTCGATCATAGCCAGGCGAGCCTTGCGCGCGGCCTGCGGACTGGGCGCTGTTAGTAGCAATTGCTGCAAGGGTTGCTCGTCGAGGCGTTGCACGTAGGCGTTGGCCAATCGTTCCCAGCCTTGCGCGTCGAGCTGGTTCTTCGCGGCAAGCGGAGCCAATTGCTCGATGGTGCCGTTCCAGTCGTGCAACTGCTCGGACCAGTTGGCCCGGGCCAGGTGCAGGATGCGTTCATCGCCCTTGGGCGCCAGGTGCGCCAGCCAGTCATGGGCACGCGCCGCGCCGCCGAATTTGGCCAGGCTCAGGCTGTAGGCCTGCCACAAACGGATGCGCTGATTGAGGTTACTGGTGGCGATCCACTGTTCCACCTGGTCGCTGCCGGGCGGGTCCTGTTCGATCCAGGTCAGGCGCAGGTTGAGCAGCGCGTCGCTGTTGGCCGAATTGTCGGGCAACGCCTGCACGGCTTCCTTGTAGCGTCGTTGCCTGGCCAGTGATTGCACCAGCAGCGCCCGCGCTTCATCGTTGTTCGGCACCTTGCTCAGCAGATGACGCATCAACTTTTCGACTTCGCCCCAGTTGCCTTTTTTCGCCTCACGGTAGCTGCGGTCCATGTAGGGATAACTGCGAAACTGCTCGAACTCGGTCAGCGGTTCGGCGTGCACAGCAGTGGCCGAACTCAGGCTCAGCAGCAGGCTGCCCAGTAAAAGGGTGTAGCGGTGGCCGGCTGTCATGCGACCTCCCGGGCAATGCGGTAAGCCGCCTGTTGTTCGCTGGCCTGATCGGCCAGGGCTTGTTCGAGGACTTCCCGAGTGATCATGCCGCGTTCTATCAAGTGTTCGCCCAGTGACATTTTTTCCGCATCGAAATCGATCAACGCCTGATTGAACAGGGTTGGCGGCACCATGCCGCGTACTTGCAACAGATTGCCCAGCAGCACCTGGTGGTGGCTGACGCGCTCGATCAGGTCTTCGTCGTCCTGATGTTGCTCAAGCACCTCGAGCATCCGATGGACTTCTTCGCTTTGACGAGGGCTGGCGTACCAGTAACGGATCCCCAGCGTCACCCGGCCTTGTGGCGCAAGGCGGCAACGCACCGGGCGCTTCAGTTGACGGCTGATGGCGCCGAGGGACACCTGGCTCACCGGGCCTTCGGACGCCAGCACCAGGGTGTCGCCTTCCTCGGCAACCGGCAGCACACCGTAGTGCGTGGCAATCTTGCGGGGTACTGCAGCGATCAGGTGCTGGTCGAGTTTGAACGGATTCAGCGGTGCCCACTCCAGGTCCAGTTGTTCTGCCAGCTCTTGCACAAGCTGCGTGGTGTCGATGTGCCCGCGCAGCAGCAGTTCACGACCCAGGCGCCGACGCACAGGGTTGGTCACCGCCGCTTCCAGCTGCTCTTCGCTCAGCAAACCTTTTTCCACCAGTCGATGCCCGAGCGGGGTGCGCTGGGCCTGGGTCAAGGCGGGGAATTCGTGGGTGGTCTTGTCCCAGGCCACGCGGCGTGAGTCGCCCATCTCCATGACCTGACGCAGCGCGCGCAGGTTGGCGAAGAAGTTGACGAAGTTGCTCCACATCATTCGCGGGGCGGACAGCAGCCCTTCGACCAGACCGTAATAGCGGGTGACGAACCAGCCGCGCTGGAACAACCGATTGAGCAGCATCAGGCCATTGAGCCAGAGCAAGGTCGTCAGCAGCGAACTGCCGGCAAGGATCGACGGATAACGCCAGGCGTTCGGTGAAATCACCGTCACCAGCCACATGGCCAACAGCACCACGAACAGTAGATTGACGAGGAAACTCAACAGGTACGCAATCAAGCCGCGACGGTCGCGCCACAGGAAATAATTGAGCAGGCCCTTGGGGCTCCAGCCGAGGTTCTTGGTGCCCTGGAACACGATGCCGACGATCCAGCGCGACTTCTGCCGGATCGCGTGCTGCAAGTCCCGGGGAAAGTGCTCGCGCACGCAGATCACCTGGGAGAAAGCGCGGTTCATGCCGAACACCCAGGGCTGCTCCAGCGCCAATTTCGGATCGGTCACCGAATAGCGGGCGAAGATGCACTTCATGCCTTTTTGCTTGAGGCGAAAACCGATGTCGTAGTCTTCGGTCAGGCTCTGCACGTCGAAGGCGATACCGTCACCGTCCTCGAGCAGGGCACTGATCGCCTTGCGGCTGAAGCAGGTGCCGACGCCGGCGCTGGGCACTTGCCCGGTCAGCGCTTCGCGCACGATGACGTCCTTGCCGTGGTTCTCGGCGAATTCGTCGACGTAGTGCCCGGCGGTGAAGCCTTTCCATTCCGGCGCGTAGGGGTAGACCGGAATCTGGATCAGGTCCTTGGCCGGCAGCAGGTAGTTGAACAGGCGCAACTCCATGGGCGAAATCACGTCCTCGGCATCGTGCAGGATGAAGCCGGCGAACTGGATCTTTGCATCGCTTTCAAAACGCAGGATGGCGTCGATCACGTTGTTCAGGCAGTCGGCCTTGCTGGTCGGGCCGGGGCGGGCGCATACCACCTTGTGCACGTTGGGATAGTGCAGGCAAACGGCATCGACGTCGGCCTGGGTCTCGGCGTCGTTGGGGTAGGTGCCGACGAAAATCTGGTAGTTCTCGTAATCGATGGTCGAGGCGGCCAGGCGCGCCATTTCACCGACCACGCCGACTTCGTTCCACGCCGGCACCATGATCGCCAGGGGTTTTTCGCCGATGGTGTACAGCCGCTCTTCATCGGCGCGCTCGAATTTTTCATAGATCCGCCAGCGCCGGATCAGTTTGCGGGTCCAGTACACCAGGTCGATGAACAGGTCATCGAGCCCGAGAATGAACATCAGCAGGGCGAGGATAATCGCGAGGTATTTGAGTCCGAACAGCACGTAGGCAAAAAAATCGACCAGCTCCAGGCTCATACGGCTTTTCCCGAGGCCGCGCGATGTTTGAGCCAGACGCCGAGACGATTGGCGATCCGTTCGCTGGCGTGGCCGTCGCCGTACGGGCTATGGATACGGCTCATGCGCTGGAACGTGGCCTGGTCATCGAGCAACAGGCAGGACTCCTTGACGATCCGGTCGGTGTCGGTGCCCACCAGCAGCACCGTTCCGCCTTCGAGCACCGATGGCCGCTCCGTGACATCGCGCAGCACCAGCAGCGGTTTGCCGATGGCCGGGGCTTCCTCCTGGATGCCGCCGGAATCGCTGAGGATGAAGTACGCACGCCCCATCAGCCAGACGAAATGCTGGTAGTCCTGCGGTGCCACCAGATAGATGTTGGGCTTGTCCGACAGCACGCTGTACACCGCGTTTTGCACCTGTGGGTTGAGGTGCACCGGGTAGACGAACTGCACGTCGGGATAGCGCTGGGCGAGGGTGGCCAACGCCAGGCAGATATTGCGGAAGCCACCGCCGAAATTTTCCCGCCGGTGCCCGGTGATCAGCACCATGCGCCGGCTGTCGTCGAGCACGGCAAGTGGCGAGTCACTGGCCGGGTGCCACTGGCTCGCCTGTTGGTGGTCGCGCATCCATACCAGGGCGTCGATCACGGTATTGCCGGTCACTTCGATATTGGCCTTGGGCACACCTTCGCGCAGCAGGTTGTCTTCGCTCTTGGTGGTCGGAGCGAAATGCAGGTCGGCGATAACGCCGGTCAGGTGCCGGTTGGCTTCCTCCGGCCAGGGTGCGCGCAAATTGCCGGTACGCAAGCCGGCCTCGACATGGCCGATGGGTATCTGGCGATTGAAGGCGGCGAGGGCGGCAATGAAACTGGTGGTGGTGTCGCCGTGCACCAGCACGATGTCCGGCTGCACTCGCTCGTAGGCTTTGTCGAGATGCGCCAGCAATTGTTCGGAGAGGCCATTGAGCGTCTGGCCCTGGGTCATCACCTGCAAGTCTTCGTCGACCACCAATTCGAAAGAGTCGAGCACTTGCTTGAGCATTTCCCGGTGCTGGCCGGTGGAGCAGATGTTCAGATCAATACCGGGCCAGTTACGCAGGACCCGAGCCAGCGGCGCCATCTTGATGGCCTCCGGACGTGTGCCGAAAACCATCATGACTTTGAATGACATGAACCCTCCTGGGACTGCGCACGCCGAAGCGACGCGGCTGTTAAGACCGGTTATCACTTGAACATTGAATAAAGCAGTCGGATGGGGGGTTGTCCAATGAACTGCACTGGCTCGCAGGTTCTGCCTGGAATGGGGCAATGGGCGCCCGGTTGTGAACCACATACCCGCCTCTTGTAGCCAACGGTAGCGTCTGCCTGCCCGTGCGTTTGGTAACGCTTTTTTCTGTCTGCACGCATCCCTCTGATTCAAAACAAATTTCAATCCTCCTCACATTCCCCTCACATCCTGTGGCACACTTTCTGCTGTCTATTCCGTTGTTACATACCTGGTTCCGGTATAGCGGAATAAACATCACCCTGGAGTGCTTGCCATGCATCGCCGACCATCCTTGTTCAAAGCGTGTGTTTTTCTTTTCGCAGCTTCAGCCGCTGCCATGGGCGTGGCCCAGGCGGCGGACAGCAAGCTCGACAGCGTTCTGGCCCGCGGCAAACTGATTGTGGGCACCGGCAGCACCAACGCGCCGTGGCACTTCCAGGGCGCGGACGGCAAGTTGCAGGGCTTTGATATCGATATCGGGCACATGATCGCCAAGGGGTTGTTCAACGACCCGACCAAGGTTGAGTACGTGGTGCAGTCGTCCGATGCGCGGATTCCGAACCTGCTGACCGACAAGGTCGACATCAGTTGCCAGTTCATCACCGTGACCGCCAGCCGCGCGCAGCAAGTGGCGTTTACCCTGCCGTACTACCGCGAAGGTGTTGGCCTGTTGTTGCCAGCGAACAGCAAGTACAAGGAAATTGATGACATGAAAGCCGCCGGTGACAGTCTCACCGTGGCGGTGCTGCAAAACGTCTATGCCGAAGAGCTGGTGCACCAGGCGCTGCCCAAGGCCAAGGTCGACCAGTACGACAGCGTGGACCTGATGTACCAGGCCGTGAACTCCGGCCGCGCCGACGCGGCAGCCACCGACCAGTCTTCGGTGAAATACCTGATGGTGCAGAACCCTGGCCGTTATCGCAGCCCGGCCTACGCCTGGAGCCCACAGACCTATGCCTGCGCGGTCAAGCGCGGCGATCAGGACTGGCTGAACTTCGTCAACACCACCCTGCATGAAGCCATGACCGGCGTGGAGTTCCCGACTTACGCGGCGTCGTTCAAGCAGTGGTTCGGCGTAGACCTGCCAAGCCCGGCCATCGGTTTCCCCGTCGAATTCAAATGATCCCGTGAGAGTGGGGCGCCCCTAAGCGCCCCGCTCAAGGTACTGCTGACCATGAACTATCAGTTGAACTTTGCCGCCGTGTGGCGCGATTTCGACACCTTGCTGGCGGGGCTCGGCCTGGGCCTTGAACTGGCCCTGGTGTCGATCGCCATCGGCTGCGTGATCGGCCTGATGATGGCGTTTGCCTTGCTGTCCAGGCATCGCGCATTGCGGGTGCTGGCGTCGGTGTATGTCACGGTGATTCGTAACACGCCGATCCTGGTGTTGATCCTGTTGATCTACTTTGCGTTGCCGAGCCTGGGGATCCGTCTGGACAAGATTCCTTCGTTCATCATCACCCTGTCGCTGTACGCCGGGGCTTACCTGACCGAAGTGTTCCGCGGCGGTTTGCTGAGCATTCCCAAGGGCCAGCGTGAAGCCGGCCTGGCCATTGGTCTGGGCGAGTGGCAGGTCAAGGCCTACGTCACCGTGCCGGTGATGCTGCGCAATGTCTTGCCGGCGCTGTCGAACAACTTCATTTCGCTGTTCAAGGACACCTCGCTGGCGGCCGCGATTGCGGTGCCGGAGCTGACCTACTACGCGCGCAAGATCAATGTCGAGAGTTACCGGGTGATTGAAACCTGGCTGGTGACCACTGCGTTGTATGTCGCGGCCTGTTACCTCATTGCCATGATGCTGCGTTACCTCGAACAGCGTCTGGCGATTCGCCGATAGGAGGCCCCATGTACGAATCTCCCAGTTGGTTGCATGAGTTGTGGGTGGCGCGGGAAGTGCTGTGGCAAGGCTTTCTGACCAGCGTCCAGGTGTCGGTGTTGGCGATTTTGCTCGGTACGCTGCTTGGCGTGGTCACCGGACTGGTGTTGACTTATGGCAAGTTCTGGATGCGTGCGCCGTTTCGTTTTTATGTCGATGTGATTCGCGGCACGCCGGTATTCGTGCTGGTGCTGGCGTGCTTCTACATGGCCCCGGCGCTTGGCTGGCAGATCAGTGCGTTCCAGGCCGGCGCGCTGGGTTTGACGCTGTTCTGCGGCTCCCACGTCGCCGAGATCGTGCGCGGTGCCCTGCAGGCATTGCCGCACGGGCAGATGGAAGCGAGCAAGGCCATCGGCCTGACGTTCTACCAGGCCCTGGGTTATGTGCTGTTGCCCCAGGCGTTGCGGCAGATCCTGCCGACCTGGGTCAACTCGTCCACCGAGATCGTCAAGGCCTCGACCCTGTTGTCGGTGATCGGCGTGGCGGAATTGCTGCTCAGTACCCAGCAGATCATCGCCCGGACCTTCATGACCCTGGAGTTTTACCTGTTCGCCGGTTTCCTGTTCTTCGTCATCAACTACGGCATCGAGTTACTCGGCCGGCACATTGAAAAGCGGGTGGCTTTGCCATGACTCAGACTCAAACCAATGCACAAGACGGCCAACCGTTGCTGGACATTCGCGGCCTGCACAAGCGTTACGACCAGCTCGAAGTGCTCAAGGGTGTCGACCTGACCATGCAACGCGGCAACGTGGTGACGTTGATCGGCTCCAGCGGCTCGGGCAAGACCACATTGCTGCGCTGCGTGAACATGCTCGAAGAGTTCCAGGGCGGGCAGATCCTGCTCGACGGCGAATCCATCGGTTACGACGAGGTCAACGGCAAGCGCATTCGCCACCCGGAAAAGGTCATCGCCCGCCATCGCGCCATGACCGGCATGGCGTTCCAGCAGTTCAACCTGTTCCCGCACCTGACCGCGTTGCAGAACGTCACCCTGGGCCTGCTCAAGGTCAAGAAGCTGCACAAGGACGAGGCGGTGGCCCTGGCCGAAAAATGGCTGGAGCGCGTCGGCCTGTTGGAACGGCGCGATCACTTTCCCGGTCAGTTGTCCGGCGGCCAGCAGCAGCGCGTGGCGATTGCCCGGGCGATTGCGATGAACCCGAGCCTGATGCTGTTCGATGAAGTGACTTCGGCGCTGGACCCGGAACTGGTGGGTGAAGTGTTGAACGTGATCAAGGGCCTGGCCGAAGACGGCATGACCATGCTGCTGGTGACCCACGAAATGCGCTTTGCCTTCGAGGTTTCGGACAAGATCGTCTTCATGAATCAGGGGCGCATCGAAGAGCAGGGGCCTCCCAAGGAACTGTTCGAGCGCCCGCAATCGCCGCGACTGGCGGAATTTCTCAAGAACACGCGTTTTTGATCCTTCAATTTTCAATCAGGAGAAACACTCATGAGCATTACTCGTTACGGCACCGGCAGCGCCGCTGCAGGCGGCACGCCTCGCCCTTTCGCCCGCGCCGTTGAAGCCGATGGCTGGCTGCACGTTTCCGGGCAGGTGCCGGCGGTGGATGGCGAGATCATTACGGGCGGCATTGTCGAACAGACCCACCAGACCATGAAGAACCTGATCGCGATTCTGCAAGAGGCCGGTTACGGCCTGGAAGATGTGGTGCGTGCTGGCGTGTGGCTGGAGGATCCGCGGGATTTCACCAGTTTCAACAAGGTCTTCTCCGAGTACTTCAAACCCGAACACGCCCCGGCCCGTGCCTGCGTGCAGGCGAACATGATGGTCGACTGCAAGGTCGAGATCGACTGCATTGCGTACAAGAAAAAGGCCTGAACCGAGTCGCGCCCATCGCGGGCAAGCCACGCTCCCACAGGTTCTGTGTGCTGCCACAGATTGCAGACACACCATCAATCCTTGTGGGAGCGGGCTTGCCCGCGATGGCGGCCTGACAGTCACCACTGCATTCTCGGTAGAATCCTGGCGACTTTGAATGGGAACCACTGAAATGACCGAAGACACCATCAAGCGCCGGGCACGCGGCCTGGACCGGGCGTTCGATATCCTCGATTTCCTCAAGGAGATCGGCCAGCCCCTGCGCCCGAACGACATCGCCAACGGCATCGGCAGCCCCAAATCCACGGTCTACGAACTGGTGGCCTCGCTGCTGGAACGGCGGATCCTGGAGCCGGTGGGCACGGACGGTCACGTCTACCTCGGTCGTCAGTTGTACTTTCTCGGCCAGGCCCACTTGCGCCATTTCGACCTGACCCGCGAGGCCGATCATGCCCTGCAGGAAATCGTCAGCCAGACCCATGAAACCGCGCAGATGTGCCTGCTCAACGGGCGCAAATACACCGTCGCCCTGATGAAGGAGGGTGAGCGGCATTTCCGCATTTCCTCGGACATCGGCGAAAACGCGCCCATCCCCTGGACCGCCTCCGGCCGCCTGTTGCTGGCGCACCTGAGCGACCAGGAAATCGTCGACCTGATCGACCACGACGACTTCATCCTGCCCGATGGCGAACGCTTGCCTCTGGAGCAGTTCCTCAAGGAAATCCGTCAGGCCGGCATCGATGGTTTCTTTTCTTTCGATAGCGTCGCCGACACCTTTACCCATTGCTTCGCCGCGCCGGTCAAAGACCCCGGTGGCGTGGCCATCGCGACCCTGTGCATCGTCGCCCCGCGCGCCGATGCGAAGAAAAACTACAACGACTACCGACGGGTGCTGATCGAAAGCGCCAACAGCCTGGCCCGTCGCATCAACGAATAACAGCGGCTGCCTGCGGCCGCGTGAACGAGGAGTTCGACCATGTCTTCTGTTTCCAACACTGCCAACGTGGATAAAGGCGCAGCCCCGACCGGCGCCAGCCTGGTGCGTGACGTCAGCCTGCCGGCGCTGGTGCTGCACCGTGAAGCGCTGGAGCACAACATCCGTTGGATGCAGGCCTTTGTCAGTGACAGCGGCGCCGAATTGGCGCCCCATGGCAAGACCAGCATGACCCCGGCGTTGTTCCGTCGCCAACTGGACGCCGGTGCCTGGGGCATCACCCTGGCCAGCGCCACGCAAACCCGTGCGGCCTACGCCCATGGCGTGCGCCGGGTGCTGATGGCCAACCAGTTGGTCGGCACACCGAACATGGCGCTGATTGCCGACCTGTTGGCCGACCCGACGTTCGACTTCTATTGCATGGTCGATCACCCGGACAACGTCGCGGACCTCGGCGCCTATTTCGCCTCCCGTGGCGTGCGCCTGAACGTGATGATCGAATACGGCGTGGTCGGTGGGCGTTGCGGTTGCCGCAGCGAGCAGGAAGTGCTCGACCTGGCCAAGGCCATCGCCGCGCAACCGGCGCTGGCCCTGACCGGCATCGAGGGCTACGAAGGCGTGATCCATGGCGATCACGCCGTGACCGGTATCCGCGATTTCGCCGCGTCGCTGGTGCGCCTGGCGGTGCAGTTGCAGGACAGCGGCGCGTTCGCCATTGCCAAGCCGATCATCACTGCCTCGGGTTCGGCCTGGTATGACCTGATTGCCGAGTCCTTCGAAGCCCAGAACGCTGCTGGACGTTTCCTCAGCGTGCTGCGTCCCGGCAGCTACGTGGCCCACGACCATGGCATCTACAAGGAAGCGCAGTGCTGCGTGCTCGACCGTCGCAGCGACCTGCACGAAGGCCTGCGTCCGGCGCTGGAAGTGTGGGCGCACGTGCAGTCGTTGCCGGAGCCGGGGTTTGCGGTGATCGCCCTGGGCAAGCGCGACGTGGCCTACGACGCCGGTCTGCCGGTGCCGTTGCAGCGTTACAAGGCGGGCGTAGTGCCGGCCAGCGGCGATGATGTGAGTGCATGCAAGGTCACCGCCGTAATGGACCAGCATGCGTTCATGACCGTGGCACCGGGGGTTGATCTGCGAGTGGGCGACATCATTTCGTTCGGCACCTCGCACCCGTGCCTGACGTTCGACAAGTGGCGTGTCGGCTGTCTGGTGGACGAGCAACTGAACGTCATCGAAACCATGGAAACCTGTTTTTAAGACTTCAGACCGAGGCGCTCCCTTCGCGAGCAAGCCCGCTCCCACAGGGTTTTGTGTACACCGAAGATCCAATGTGGGAGCGGGCTTGCTCGCGAAGAGGCCCTACCAGACAAAAAGAGAAATCCGCGTATGAACACCATCAACACCCTCGGCCCCGACGCCCCGCGCATCGCCCTGATCGGCGAATGCATGATCGAATTGCAGCATCGCGCCGACGGCAGCCTGCAACAGAGCTTCGGTGGCGACACCTTGAACACGGCGGTGTACCTGTCCCGGGAACTGGGCGAGGACGGCGCCGTGGACTACGTCACTGCCCTGGGCGATGACAGTTTCAGCGACGCGATGTGCCAGGGTTGGGCCGCGGAAAACGTCGGGCTCGGCATGGTCCAGCGCCTGCCCGGACGCCTGCCGGGTTTGTATTGCATCCAGACTGACGCGGCCGGTGAGCGGCGCTTTCTGTACTGGCGCAATGAAGCGGCGGTACGCGATTGCTTCACTACGCCAGCCGCGGCGCCGATCCTCGCGGCGCTGCCGGATTACGATGTGCTGTACTTCAGCGGCATCACCCTGGCGGTACTCGGTGTGCAAGGTCGGGAAAAATTGCTGGAGACCCTGATCGAAGCCCGCCAGCGCGATGCGCGGATTGTGTTCGACAACAACTACCGGCCACGGCTGTGGGCATCGGTCGAGGACGCCCGGGCGGCGTATCGCCGTGTGCTACCGCAGGTTGATCTGGCGTTGCTGACCGTGGATGACGAACAGGCGTTGTTTGGTTATGTCGACTGTGAGGCGGTGTTTGCCGTGTATGAGCAGATCGGTACGCCGGAAGTGGTGCTCAAGCGCGGCGCGCAAGCGTGCCTGATTCGATGTGCTGGCGAGTCGTTCGAAGTGCCGGCGCAAAAGGTCGAGCGGGTGGTGGACACCACGGCGGCAGGGGATTCGTTCAGTGCGGCGTACCTGGCTTCGCGGCTCAAGGGTGGCAGCCCCGAAGAAGCTGCCGAGGCCGGGCATCGGTTGGCGAGCCGGGTGATTCAGGTGCCGGGGGCGTTGATCCCAAGGGATTAACGCGAATCCTGTGGCGAGGGGGCTTGCCCCCGTTGGACTGCGAAGCAGCCCCAAAACCTGCCGACCAGGTTTGTCTGACATACCGAGTGCATCGATTTTACGACTGCTGCGCAGCCGAACGGGGGCAAGCCCCCTCGCCACAGGGGCCTGACCAAACCCTCAATCCCGGTAAAACACCTGCACCAGGTGATAACCGAATTTGCTCTTGATCGGCCCATGCACCACCCGCAGTGGTTTCTTGAAGATCACCGCATCGATCACGCCGACCATCTGTCCCGGACGTACTTCGCCGAGGTCTCCACCGCGCTTGCCCGAGGGGCAGGTCGAGTACTTCTTGGCCAGCACATCGAACGCTTCGCCCTTGGCGATGCGTTGTTTGAGCTGCTCGGCTTCTTCCGAGGTTTTCACCAGGATATGGCGGGCTTGAGCTTTCATGGGACAGTTACCTTGCAACGGTAGTGACAACGAGGCGCGCGATTATGCCTCAACTCAGTTCGGTTGACTGATCATCGTGCGAATCTTGTTGGCCAGCAGGTCGATGGAAAACGGTTTAGCCACCATGTCCATGCCTTCTTCAAGGAAACCCTGGCGCTCGGCGGCGATTTGCGCATAACCGGTCATGAACAGTACTTTCAATTCCGGACGATGCTGGCGGGCGATTTCCGCCAGTTGTCGACCGTTCATGCCCGGCAACCCCACGTCGGTCACCAGCAGGTCCACCCTCAGGTCCGACTCCAGCACCGGCAGGGCGCCCTTGGCATCTTCGGCTTCATGGGCGCGGTAACCCAGCTCCTTGAGCAGGTCCATTACCAGCATGCGCACCGCGGCATCGTCCTCGACCAGCATCACGGTCTCGCCAGCAATCGCCGCCGGTGCCTCACCGACGATGGGTGAGAGGACGTTGTCCGGCTCGGTCGAATGCAGGCGCGGCAGGTACAAACGCACGCTGGTGCCCCGTCCAGGCAAGCTGAACAAGCTGACGTGGCCCCCCGATTGCTGGGCAAATCCGTAAATCATCGACAAGCCCAGACCGGTGCCCTGGCCGATGGGCTTGGTGGTGAAGAACGGATCGAATGCCTTGGCCAGCACAGAGGGGGTCATGCCGGTGCCGTTGTCACTCACCGAAATCATCACGTAGTCGCCGGCCTTGACCGGTTCCAGGGTCGTGATGTCGTTGCCGTCGAGATAGACATTGGCCGTTTCGATCTGCAGCTCGCCGCCATCGGGCATGGCGTCCCGGGCGTTGATCACCAGGTTGAGCAAGGCGTTTTCCAGCTGACTGAGGTCGGTGCTGACCCGCCAGATGTTCTCGGCCAGTTGCAGTTTGAGTGCGATGTGGTCGCCCTTGGTGCGACTGAACAGGTCTTCGAGCGAGTGAATCAAGTCGTTGGGGTTCAGCGGCTTGCGGTTGAGCGATTGGCGCCGGGAGAACGCCAGCAAGCGATGGGTGAGGGCGGCGGCGCGGTTGGCCGAGGACACGGCGGCCTCGGTGAATCGGCTGATCTCGTTGGTGCGTCCGTCGGCGATGTAGCGTTGCATCAGGTCAAGGCTGCCAATGATGCCGGTGAGCATGTTGTTGAAGTCATGGGCGATGCCGCCGGTAAGCTGGCCGACTGCCTCCATTTTCTGCGCATGGCGCAAGGCGTCCTCGGCACGCTCACGCTCGAACATCTCGTTTTGCAAACGCTCGTTGGCCTCGGCCAATTGGCGGGTGCGCGCGGCAACCCGTTCCTCAAGGGTTTCGTTGAGGTTGCGCAGGGCTTCTTCGGTCTTTTTGCGTTCGGTTTCGTCGATCACGAAGATGTAGAAACCGTTCACCGCACCGTCTGCACCGTGGCGTGGCAGGTAGTTCATAAGGGCCTGACGGATGCTGCCGTCGCGATGGGGCGTGCTGATGCTGAAACAGCAGGGCCGGCCGGACAGCGCCTCGGTGATGTACGGCGCGCGCAACGCATAGGCTTCTTCGCCAAGCACTTCAAGAATGGTTCGCCCGTAAAGCTCTTGCGGTGTCAGCCCGTACCAGTCGAGGTACGCCGCATTGTTCAGGCGAAAACGTTCTTCGCGGTCGACGTAGCTGATCAGGATCGGCATGGCGTTGATGATCAGTTGCAGTTCGGTCTGGCTCTGGCGCAGGGCCTGTTCGGTGTGTTTGCGCTCGGTGAGGTCCAGGGCGGCACCGAGGAAACGCATCGGCCGGCCGTGGTGGTCCTTGTAGCAGCGGCCGCGGGCAAACACCCAGCGCATCTGGCCATCGGTTTGCAGCAGGCGATATTCCTCGGCGTATTCGCTGCCATGGGTGATGCAGTGTTTGATGCTGCGGGCGATCAGGGCGCGGTCTTCGGGGTGTACGCCGTGCAGGTACTCGCTGATCGGCAACTGGCTGGCCATGGCCGGGTCGATGCCGTGCAGTTGGGCAAAATGCGCATCGGCGATGAAACGGTCCTCGCTGATGTCCCAGTCCCAGGTGCCGACCGCATCGGTGGCGGCGAGGGCCAGTTGCAGGCGCTCCTCGGTTTCACGCTGGGCCTTGAGGCTGGCCGCCGAGCGCTGTTCGAGTTCGAGGGCGATGCGCCGGCGCTCGTTGGTTTCGATGGCGGTAACCAGGATCCCGGCCACTTCGGCACTTTCGTCGCGGATCGGGCTGTAGGTCAGGTCGAGCCAGAAGTCGGAATCGCGGCCTTCACGTTGCAGGGTAAAGCGCTGCTCGCTGTAGGTCCGCACCTGGCCTTGCAAGACGGCGCTGTAGATCGGGTCGGTAAAGTCTTTCAACTCCGGCCAGATCAGGTGTGTCGGTTGTCCGAAAGCGTGCGGATGTTTGCTTCCGGCGAGCAGGGCGAAGCCGTCGTTGTAGATCTGCGTCAGTTGCGGACCCCACAGCAGCAACATCGGCATCGGTGAGTGAATCACGATGTCCACGGCGGTTCGCAGGCTCTGTGGCCAAGTGCTGGCCGCGCCCAGCGGGCTGCTTGCCCAGTCGATTCGGGCGATCAAGGCCTGGGCTTCGCTGGCGGTGGGTGTCGCGTTCATCAAGGAGTCCTGGGCCTGAGTCGATTTGGTTGGCATCTATTCTTGCACAGGTGAAAGGCACAGGTTGATTCGAAGGCTTGAGCGGTTACTGTGGGAGCGGGCTTGCTCGCGAAGAGGGCGTGTCAGTCGACATCTTCGCTGGCTGACCTGCCGCCTTCGCGAGCAAGCCCGCTCCCACAGGTTTTGCGCTGCTTCAGGACTGCAGTTCGGGTCTGTTTCGGTACTGCTCCAGCGCCTCGGGATTGGCCAGCGCATCGGTGTTCTTCACCGGCTGCCCATGCACCACATTGCGTACCGCCAGCTCGACGACCTTGCCGCTGATGGTCCGGGGAATGTCGGTCACTGCAACAATTTTCGCCGGAACATGACGCGGCGTGGTGTTGGCGCGAATGGTCTGGCGGATCTGCTGTTGCAGCGCCTCGTCCAGTTCGAGCCCGTCGCGCAGGCGGACGAACAGCACCACTCGCACGTCGTCCTGCCACTGCTGACCGATGGCCACGCTGTCGAGCACCTGTGGGATTTTTTCCACCTGGCGATAGATTTCCGCCGTGCCGATGCGCACGCCGCCGGGGTTGAGCACGGCATCCGAGCGGCCGTGGATCATCATCGCGCCATGGGGCAATTGTTCGGCGTAGTCGCCCTGAGCCCAGACACCGGGGAACAGGCTGAAATAGGATTGGCGCAGCTTTTCACCATCGGCATCGTTCCACAGACCCACGGGCATCGCCGGGAAATGGCGGGTGCAGACCAGCTCACCTTTTTCGCCGATCACCGGTTGGCCTTCGTCGTTCCACACTTCGACGGCCATGCCCAGGCTCTTGCCCATGATTTCGCCACGCCTGACCTGCGACATCGGGTTGCCGTTGACGAAGCACGAGACGATGTCGGTGCCGCCGGACATCGAGGCCAGGCACACGTCAGCCTTGAAGTCGCGATAGACAAAGTCGTAACTCTGCGGCGACAGCGCCGAGCCGGTGCACAGCAAGGTCTTGAGGCTGCCCAGGTCATGGCTGTCACGCGGCTTGATGCCGCTGCTTTCCAGGGTCGCGAGGTATTTCGGGCTGGTACCGAAGACGTTGATGCCTTCGTCGTCGATCAGGTCGATCAAGCGTTGCGGGTCGGGGTGGAACGGCGAGCCGTCGTACAGCACCACGGAGCTGCCTGTCGCCAGCGCCGACACCAGCCAGTTCCACATCATCCAGCCGCAGGTGGTGTAGTAGAACAACCGCTCACCGGGGCCGAGATCGCCATGCAGGCCGTGTTCCTTGACGTGTTGCAGCAACACGCCGCCAGTGCTGTGGATGATGCATTTGGGCACGCCGGTGGTGCCGCTGGAATAGAGGATGTACAGCGGATGGGCGAAGGGCACCGGGACGAAATCCGGTTCGCCGCCCGGTTCGTAGAAATCGTCCCAAAGCGTCACGTTGGCCTGGGTGTGGAAGTGTTCGATGTGCGCCTGTGGGCGTGCGTAAGGCACGACGATCAGCTGTTGCAGCGAAGGCAGGCGCTGGAGGATTTCGTTGACCTTGGCGGTCTGGTCGATCTCTTTGCCGGCATAGCGGTAACCGGCGCAGGTCACCAGCACTTTCGGTTCGATCTGGCCGAAACGGTCAACCACCCCCTGGGTGCCGAAGTCCGGCGAAGAACAGGACCAGATGGCGCCAAGGCTGGTGGTGGCGAGCATGGCCACCAGGGTTTGCCAGGTGTTGGGCATGCACGCGGCGACCCGGTCGCCAACCCCGACACCGGCCGCTACCAGACCGTTTTGAAAGCCGGCGACATGTTCGGCGAGTTCGCCCCAGGTCAAATGTTCACGCTGACCGTTTTCGCCAACGGCGACCACGGCGATGGCATCATCGCGGCGCTGCAGCAGGTGTTCGGCAAAGTTCAGCGTTGCGCCGGGGAACCACTGGGCGCTGGGCATCTGCGGGCCTTCGAGCAGCACGGCGTCGGGTTGTTCATGGAAGCGGATGTCGAAAAAATCGACAATGGCCTGCCAGAAATCCGTGCGCTGATCGATGGACCACTGGTGCAGGGCCGGGTAGTCGTCGATCTTGAGGTGGTGACGCTGATTGATGAAGCGCCGGAAGGCCTCCATGCGGGTCTTGCCAATGCGCTTGGCGTCGGGTTGCCAGAGGATGTCGGACATGGTTTGCCTCTTCTTTTTATTACATTTACAGAAGTGGAGCAGGCTGTTGTGGCGAGGGAGCTTGTGTGGCGAGGGGGCTTGCCCCCGTTGGGTGGCGAAGCCGCCCCAAAAACTTGCCCCGATTTCAATTCATATACCGCGAGTATTGAATTTACGACTGCTGCGCAGCCGAACGGGGGCAAGCCCCTTCGCCACAGGGGTCTATCGGCCAGTCACTGCGCCAGCCAACCACCATCAACATTCCACGCCGCGCCACGCACCTGGCTGCCAGCTTCGCTGCACAAAAACAGCACCAGTTCACCCAGTTGCGGCGGTGTCACGAACTCCAGGGACGGTTGCTTTTCCGCGAGCAAATCATGCTGCGCCTGCTGCGGATCAACCCCGCTGGCGGCACGATCATCGATCTGTTTTTGCACCAGTGGCGTCAATACCCAGCCCGGGCAGATCGCGTTGCAGGTGACCTGGGTGGTCGCGGTTTCCAGCGCGACCACTTTGGTCAAGCCGATCACCCCGTGCTTGGCGGCGACATAGGCTGACTTGCCCACCGAGCCCACCAGGCCGTGCACCGAGGCAATGTTGATCACCCGGCCCCAACCCTTGGCGCGCATGCCCGGCAGGCTCAAGCGGGTGCTGTGGAACACCGACGACAGGTTGATCGCGATGATCGAATCCCAGCGCTCCACCGGGAACTCATCCACCGCTGCCACGTGTTGAATGCCGGCGTTGTTGACCAGGATGTCGACGCCGCCGAACTCGCGCTCGGCGTAGGCGATCATGTCGGCAATCTGCGCCGGATCGCTGACATCGGCCGGGTGATGGCCGACCTTGCCGCCGAACTGCTCCACGTCGGCGATGACTTTGGACGCATCGCCAAAGCCATTGAGGATCAGGTTGGCTCCCGCCTTGGCCAGGCTGAGGGCGATCCCCAGGCCGATGCCGCTGGTGGAACCGGTGACCAGTGCGGTCTTGCCCGAAAGAGTCGTCATGAATACCTCACACAATGCCAGTGGCGTAGAAAGTGCCGATCACCACGAAAACCGCCAGGGTCTTGATCAGCGTAATACAGAAAATGTCTTTATAGGCTTCGCGGTGGGTCAGCCCGGTCACCGCCAGCAGGGTAATCACCGCGCCGTTGTGCGGCAGGGTGTCCATGCCGCCGCTGGCCATCGCGGCGACCCGGTGCAGCACTTCCAGCGGAATGTTCGCTGCGTGCGCAGCGCTGATGAACTGTTCGGACATCGCCGCCAGCGCGATGCTCATGCCGCCCGAAGCAGAACCGGTGATGCCGGCCAGCAGGGTCACGGTAATCGCTTCGTTGACCAGTGGATTGGGAATGCTCTTGAGCCAGTCGGCCAACACCAGAAAGCCCGGCAAGGACGCGATCACCGCGCCGAAACCGTATTCCGAGGCGGTGTTCATCGCCGCCAGCAACGCACCGCTGACCGCGCTTTTGCTGCCTTCGGCGAGTTTGCTGCGAATCGCCTGGAAGCCAAACACCAGCACCATGAGGATGCCGACCAGCAAGGCTGCCTGTACTGCCCAGATCGCCGTGAGCTTGGCGATTTCGGTGGTCACCGGCGTGGCCATGCCCGGCAGCGCGAGGCTGTGGGTCTTGCCATACACCTGCGGAATCCAATGGGTGAACAGCAGGTTCATGATGCCCACCGCCAACAGTGGCGACAGCGCCAGCCACGGGTTGGGCAGCTTGAGATCGGCGGCGGTTTCCGGTTCGTTGCGCAGGTCAGTGCCATAACCTTCACCGGCGCGCTGTGCCTTGTTGCGCTGGCGCTGGAGAAACAGCATGCCGGCACAGAACACGAAGATCGTGCCGATCACCCCCAGCCACGGCGCCGCCCAGGCGGTGGTGTTGAAGAAGGTGCTGGGGATGATGTTCTGGATTTGTGGCGTGCCGGGCAGGGCGTCCATGGTGAACGAGAACGCGCCCAGGGCAATGGTCGCCGGGATCAGGCGCTTGGGGATGTTGCTCTGGCGGAACATCTCGGCGGCAAACGGATAGACCGCGAACACCACCACGAATAGCGACACGCCGCCGTAGGTCAGCAGTGCGCAGACCAGCACGATCACCAGCATTGCCTGGCGGGTGCCGAGCAGGCCAATCGCCGCCGCGACGATGGAACGGGAGAAACCGGACAGTTCGATCAACTTGCCGAACACCGCGCCAAGCAGGAATACCGGGAAATACAGCTTGATGAAGCCGACCATTTTTTCCATGAACACCCCGGTGAAAGCGGGGGCGACGGCAGAGGGGTCGGTGAGCAGGACCGCGCCGAGGGCGGCAATCGGGGCAAAAAGGATAACGCTGTAGCCACGGTAGGCAGCCAGCATCAGCAGCGCGAGGGCTGCCAAGGCAATGATCACACTCATGGTGTGTCTCCTGGGTTGTTATTTTTGTTGGGTGAAACTTTGTAGGAAAGGCATATAGCGAGTTTTGTGCCAGATGATTAAGTTGTTGAAATATAAGGATATATTTTCAGGATGAAGAGCTTGTCAAGTGGTTTTGTCTCTGGTTTGAGACTTGCTTTGGCAGTGCTGGCCTCTTCGCGGGCAAGCCCGCTCCCACAGTTGACCGAGTTGGTCAGGAGAGCAAGGCCTCCTGTGGGAGCGGGCTTGCTCGCGAAGGTCTGTCTAACAATGGAGATGCATGTCTCCTTATTGAGACTCGACAATCCCCAGCGCCACCATCTTCTTGTACAGCGTCGACCGTCCAAGCCCCAGACGCGCCGCTGCTTCAATTACCTTGCCCCCGCATTGCGCAAGGGTGGTTTCGATCAGTTGCCGGTCAAAGCGCTCCCGCGCCGCACTGAACGTTTCATGGGCAAGCGGTTCGATGGTCAAGGGGGTCACGCGTTCCACCGGCGTGAACGTACCAATCGCCGCGCGGATGTCCGCTGTCGTCAGGCGCAAGTCGTCACTGAGCAGCGCGGCCCGCTCCAGCACATTGCGCAGCTCGCGGATGTTCCCCGGCCAGGCGTGTTGCCCCAACAGATCCAGGGCTTCGTGGTGCAGTTCATGCTGGCTGCGCAGTTCCTCGAGAATCGCTTCACTGAGCGCCGGCACGTCATCGAGGCGGTCACGTAGAGGCGGAACCTGGATCGGCAGCACGTTGAGCCGGTAGTACAAGTCAGCGCGGAATTCGCCGCGCTTGATCGCGGCTTCCAGGTCCGTGGAGGTCGCGGCGATCACCCGCACATCGCTCTGGATCACTTCATTGGAGCCCACCGGCTCGAATTCCTTTTCCTGCAACACCCGCAGCAGTTTGCTTTGCAGGGGCAGCGGCATGTCGCCGATTTCGTCGAGGAACAAGGTGCCGCCCTGGGCGATCTGCAATTTGCCGGCGCGGCCCTTGCGATCCGCTCCGGTAAACGCGCCGGGGGCGGTGCCGAAGAACTCGGCCTCCAGCAGCGATTCGGGAATCGCCGCGCTGTTGATGCTGACAAACGCCTTGTGGGCACGGGGCGAGGCATTGTGGATCGCCTGGGCCAGCAACTCCTTGCCGGTGCCGGTTTCGCCGAGCAGCAGCACCGGCGATTCGGTACTCGCACTGCGTCGGGCGCGGCGTTTGACTTCCAGGCTGGCGGCGCTGGTGCCAATGAAGTGGGCGAAGTTGTATTTGGTCTGCCGCGCTCGTAGCAGTGAGCGGGTGGAGGCCAGTTCTTCCTGCATGCTCATGTAGCGCTTGAGCATCGGCGACAGGCTGCGCAGTTCGTCGAACAGGGCGAAACCGATGGCGCCGATCACCACGCCGGAGTCATCGTGAATGGGCAGGCGCATGACCACCAGCGGCTCTTTGGAGGTGTCTTGCATATCCAGCAGAATCGGTCGGCCGGTGCGCACCACTTCACGCAACAGGCTGCCGGGGATCACGCTTTCGCAGGCCTTGCCGATTGCGCCTTCTGCCGATTGCAGGCCGAAGCGCCGGGCATAGCGTTCATTCATCCAGACGATGTTGGCATCGCGATCGACAATCACCGTGCCCTCGCTCGATTGCTCGATGATCTCGAACAACGAGCGGATCGCCAGCAAGCGAACGCGCTGGTAGTCCTTGAGGCTTTCGGTGGTGTTCATGGGTTTGATCCTGATGATTTATTACCTGTGCCGGCCTCTTCGCGAGCAAGCCCGCTCCCACATGGAAATGCAATCCCCTGTGGGAGCGGGCTTGCTCGCGAAGGCCGCGATGCGGTCTAACGGCCAGATTATGCCTGCCCCAACAACGCCGCCGCCAACAGCTCCTTGGTGTACGGATGCTGCGGTGAGTCGAACACCTCATGACTGGCGCCGCGTTCCACCACTTTGCCGTCCTTGATCACGATCATGTCGTGGGCCAGGGCGCGCACTACGGCCAGGTCGTGGCTGATGAACAGGTAGGTCAAGCCGTGTTTTTCCTGAAGCTGGCGGAGCAGGGCGACTACCTGTTTTTGCACCGTGCGGTCCAGCGCCGAGGTCGGTTCGTCGAGCAGGATCAGCGCCGGTTTCAACACCAGCGCCCGGGCAATGGCGATGCGCTGGCGCTGGCCGCCGGAGAACTCGTGGGGATAACGATGACGACTTTGCGGGTCGAGGCCGACTTCGCTCAGAGCCCGGATCACTTCGGCGTTGCACTCTTCGGTGCTCAGCGTGCTGTGCACCTCCAGCCCTTCGCTGATGATCTGCGCAACCGACATTCGCGGGCTAAGGCTGCCGAAGGGGTCCTGGAACACCACCTGCATCTTCTTGCGCCACGGCCGTAGCTGTTTTTGCGTCAGGCCGTCCAGCGCCTGGCCCTGAAAGCGGATGCTGCCTTCGGAGTCGAGCAAGCGCAGGATCGCCTGGCCAAGAGTGGACTTGCCCGAACCGGATTCGCCGACAATGCCCAGGGTCTTGCCGCGCTGAATGTTCAGGCTGATGCCATCGACGGCACGCAGCCAGGTCTTGCGCTGAAACAGGCCACCACTGACGGGAAAGCGTACCTGCAGGTCGTCCACCTCCAGTACGTTTTCGCGCTCGTCCCGGGGCAAGGCTTCGCCCTCGGGTTCGGCGTGCAGCAACACGCAGCTGTAAGGGTGCTTGGGTTCGGTGAACAGGATTTCGCAAGGCGCCTGTTCGACGATTTCCCCGGCCTTCATCACGCACACGCGCTGGGCGATGCTGCGCACCAGATTGAGGTCATGGCTGATCAGCAGCAACGACATGCCCAGGCGCTGTTGCAGGGATTTGAGCAGCAGCAGGATCTTGCGCTGCACCGTCACATCCAACGCGGTGGTCGGTTCGTCGGCGATCAGCAGTTCCGGCTCGCACGCCAGGGCCATGGCGATCATCACCCGCTGGCGTTGGCCGCCGGACAATTGATGGGGGTAGGCCTTCAGGCGCTCTTCGGGTTTCTGGATGCCCACCAGGTGCAGCAATTCGAGGATCCGCGCCTGCGCCGCCTTGCCCGCCAGGCCTTTGTGCACCAGCAAGGTTTCACCGATCTGTTTTTCGATGCTGTGCAGCGGGTTCAGGGAGGTCATCGGCTCCTGGAAGATCATCGCGATGCGGTTGCCGCGCAGTTTGCGCAACTTGCCGTTGTCGGCGCCCACCAGTTCCTGGCCGCGATAGCGAATGCTGCCCGTTGTCTCGGTATCGTTTTGCGGCAGCAGTTGCAGGATCGAGTGGGCCGTCACCGACTTGCCCGAACCCGATTCGCCCACCAGCGCCAGGCATTCGCCGGGGCGGATGTCCAGGCACAGATTGCGCACCACGGTCTGGCCGCTGAAGGCCACGCTGAGGTCACGGATTTCGATCAGGTTGGTCATATCAACATCCGCATCAAGATCGTGGATCAAAGGCGTCGCGCAGCGCTTCGCCAATGAACACCAGTAAGGAAAGAATCAGCGCCAGGGTGAAAAACGCCGTCAGGCCCAGCCACGGCGCTTGCAGGTTCTGCTTGCCCTGGCCGATCAGTTCACCCAGCGAAGCACTGCCCGCCGGCATGCCGAAGCCGAGGAAGTCCAGCGCCGTCAGGGTGGAAATCGCCCCGGTGAGGATGAACGGCAGGTAGCTCAAGGTCGCGTTCATGGCGTTGGGCAGGATGTGCCGGACGATGACTTTGCGGTCGGTCAGGCCCAGCGCCCGCGCGGCCTTGACGTATTCCAGATTGCGCCCGCGCAGGAACTCGGCGCGCACCACATCCACCAGGGCCAGCCATGAAAACAGCGCCATGATCCCCAGCAACCACCAGAAATTCGGCTCGACGAAACCCGACAGGATGATCAGCAGGTACAGCACCGGCAATCCGGACCAGACCTCCAGCAGACGCTGGCCGAGCAAGTCCACCCAGCCGCCGTAATAGCCTTGCAGGGCCCCGGCCGCGATGCCGATCAGGGCACTGACAAACGTCAGCATCAAGGCAAACAGGATCGACACCCGGGCCCCGAAGATCACCCGGGCCAGAACGTCCCGTGCCTGGTCATCGGTGCCCAGCCAATTGACGCTGGTGGGCGGACTGGGGGCGGGTTTGTTCAGGTCATAGTTGGGCGTGTCGTCACTGAACGGAATCGGCGGAAACAGCAACCAGCCGCCGTCCTTCTTGATCAGTTGCTGCACGTAATCGCTGCGGTAATCGGCCTGGAACGGCAGATGTCCGCCGAACTCCTGTTCGGTGTGGCGCTTGAAGACCGGGAAGTACCACTGGCCCTGATAGCTGACCATCAGCGGTTTGTCGTTGGCGATCAGCTCTCCGCCCAGGGTCATCAGGAACAGGCCGATAAACAGCCAGAGCGACCACCAGCCGCGACGGTTTTTCTTGAAGCGCTCGAAGCGCCGACGCGCCAGCGGTGAAAGCTTGAGCATCAGGCGTTCCTCGCGGCGAAGTCGATACGCGGGTCGACCAGGGTGTAGCAGAGGTCGCCGACCAGTTTTATCAAGAGGCCAAACAGGGTGAAGATGAACAGCGAGCCGAACACCACCGGATAGTCCCGCGATACCGCCGCTTCGTAGCTCATGCGGCCCAGGCCGTCGAGGGAGAAGATCACTTCGATCAGCAGGGAACCGGCAAAAAACACGCTGATGAACGCCTGGGGAATGCCCGACACCACCAGCAGCATGGCATTGCGGAACACGTGCCCATAGAGCACCCGTCGTTCACTCAAGCCTTTGGCTCGGGCAGTGACCACGTACTGGCGGGTGATTTCATTGAGGAACGAGTTCTTGGTCAGGATGGTCAGCGTGGCGAAACCGCCGATCACCAGCGCGGTCACCGGCAACACCAGGTGCCAGAAATAGTCGGCCACCTTGCCGATGGTCGACAGGGAGTCGAAGTTGTCCGAGACCAGCCCGCGAACCGGAAACCAGTTCAGCGAAGTGCCACCGGCAAAGACCACGATCAGGAACATCGCAAACAGGAACGCCGGCATGGCATAGCCGATGATGATCGCGGTACTGCTCCAGATGTCGAAATGGCTGCCATGGTGCACGGCCTTGCGGATGCCCAGGGGAATCGACACCAGATAGGTGATCAGCGTCGCCCACAGCCCGAGGGAAATGGTCACCGGCATTTTTTCCAGGATCAGGTCGGTGACGCTGGCGCCGCGGAAGAAACTCTTGCCGAAGTCCAGGCGCGCGTAGCTGGTGAGCATCAGCCAGAGGCGCTCGTGTGCCGGCTTATCGAAACCGTACTGTTTTTCAATGTCCTTGATCAGCTGTGGATCGAGCCCGCGACTGGCCCGGGACTTGCCACTCACGGCTTCGCTGGAGCCGCCGCCCACCGTGGCGCCGCCAATGCCTTGCAGGTGCGCGATGGCCTGTTCGACCGGTCCGCCCGGCGCGGCCTGGACGATGACAAAGTTGACCAGGAGAATGATCACCAGGGTCGGAATGATCAGCAGCAGGCGTCGCAGTATGTAAGCCCACATCAGTGCGGCCCTCCGGGTTTGCCACGGCTGATACGCTCGGCCGTCATCTGTTGGTTGGTCAATGGCGTGGTGCTCATCTCCCACCAGCTCTCGATGGCTTCGTCATTGCTTGCCTGCACGTTCGGGATGCCAAAGCGGTTCCACCACACCGTCGAGGTGCCCGGGGGGTAATAGTTGGGAATCCAGTAGTAATTCCATTGCAGCACCCGGTCCAGGGCGTGGGCGTAATGCAGCATGTCTGCCTGGGTCGTGGCGCGGATCAGCCCGGTGATCAGGGTGTCCACCGCCGGGTTTTTCAACACCATGTAGTTGTTGGAGCCTGGGTCGGTGGCCGCCGCCGAACCGAAGTAATTGAGCAGTTCGTTCCCAGGAGAAGTGGTGACCGGGTAGCCGGTGACGATCATGTCGTAGTCGCGGCTCATCAGGCGGTTGACGTACTGGGACGAGTCGATGCGGCGGATGTTGAGGTCGATGCCGATCTGTTTCAACGTGCGTTTATAGGGCAGCAGCAGACGGTCCATGCCATTTTGACTGACCAGGAAGGTGAAGCTCAGCGGCTCGCCGTCGGCATTGACCAGTTGATCGCCATCGGGTTTCCAGCCGGCTTGTTCGAGCAAGTCCAGGGCTTGCAGCTGCTTGTCGCGGATCACGCCGCTGCCATCGGTCTTCGGCGCTTCGAACACCTGGGTGAAGACTTCGTCGGGGATCTGCCCGCGCAAGGGTTCGAGAATCGCCCGCTCCCCCGCATCCGGCAGTTGCCGGGCCGCCAGATCGGTATTGGAGAAAAAGCTCTGCTGGCGGATGTACATGTCACGCATCATCTGCCGGTTGCTCCACTCGAAGTCCCACAGCATCACCAGCGCCTGGCGCACGCGACGGTCCTGGAACATGGGCTTTTGCAGATTGAACACAAAGCCCTGGGCCGGCTGCGGTGCCTCGGTGGCAAGGTGGGCCTTTTGCAGGCGACCGTCGCTCAGGGCCGGGCTGTCGTAGCCGATGGAGTAGCCAGTGGCGGAAAATTCGCGATTGTAGTCATAGGCGCCACCGCGCAATACCTGGCGCGCCACGTCGGTATCGCCGAAGTACTCGATGCTGAAATGGTCGAAGTTGTACAGGCCACGGCTGACCGGCAGGTCCTTGCCCCACCAGTCGGGGTTGCGCTCGAACGTGATGCTGCGCCCCGAATCGATCTTGCCGACTTTATAGGGGCCACTGCCCAGCGGCGCTTCATAGCCGCCGCCACCAGCGAAATCGCGGCTCTTCCACCAGTGTTCGGGAAACACTGGCAAGGTTGCGATATCCAGCGCCAGGGTGCGATTTTCGTTGTTCCTGAAATCAAAGCGCACGGTCAGCGGCGATTCCACCTCGACGTCCTTGACGTCGGCGAACTGCGTGCGGTAGCGCAGGCTGCCCTGGGTCATCAGCAGGTCGAAGGTGTAGCGCACGTCTTGCGCGGTAATCGGTTTGCCATCGGCAAAACGCGCCTTGGGGTTGAGGTGGAAACGCAGGGACAGGCCGTCCTCGGAGCGCTCCATTTTCTCTGCCACCAGACCGTACACGGTGTACGGCTCGTCCAGCGAGCGCTGGGCCAGTGGTGAATAGAGCAGTCCGTCGATCTGGGTGACGCCGATGCCTTTGTCGATGTAAGGCAAGACATGGTCGAACTGACCGATTTCGATTGCCGAACGCCGCATCGTGCCGCCCTTGGGGGCCTGCGGGTTGGTGTAGGCAAAATGACTGAAGCCGGCCGGGTACTTTGCCGGTTCGCCGTAAACGGTCAATGCATGCCGCGGTTCAGCATTCACACCGGCGGTACCCATCAGCAGGGCCACGGCAGTGAACAACAAGGTAGAGAAAGCCAGTCGCATTGTCAGCCTTAGAGCCGGGTGGTCGTTAACGACAATTTGTACGCTAGCGGCGCGTCCCTCGCCAGCCGAATTACGCGTCACAAACACAACGGCCCACCAAAAGGCGGGCCGTTGTGAGAGTAGCTCAAGCGTCGATCAGTCCTGACGGCTGGTCACTTCCAGCAGGTGGTAACCGAACTGGGTCTTGACCGGGCCCTGGACCACGTTGATGGGTGCGCTGAAGACCACGGTGTCGAACTCCTTGACCATCTGGCCCGGACCGAACGAACCCAGGTCACCGCCCTGGCGGCTGGAAGGGCAGGTGGAGTTTGCCTTGGCAACTTCGGCGAAATCGGCGCCAGCCTCGATTTGGGCCTTGAGTTCGTTGCACTTGGCTTCGGAAGCAACAAGGATGTGACGGGCGGTGGCTTTGGCCATGGGAAAATACTCCTTTCAATATTCAGTAAAGTGCTGAGCCTACCGGATTCAGTGAGCTATTTCTCCTCAAAGTTCCGTTCCACGCGGGAGCTACGGCAGGTGGCGCCTCAAAGGCCGGCGTCTTTCAGGCGCTCGGCATGCTGGACATACAGTTCAATCGGGTCCACACCTGCACACAACTGGCCGGCGGGTTGGCCAATGGTGTCCAGATGATCCAGCGCATAGTCGGAACGGATAACCGTTCCCAGATGAGAGCTGAAGCGACCGACCACCCCGTCGTTCTGCTCGCCTTCGGTGACGAAATAGCTGGAAAGAGCCCGACAGTAGGCGTGGAGTGGATCGAGCGCATTGAACCCTTCTTCGAGAACATTCGACGGCAGCACGCCGCTCCACGAATAGTAACGAACACCGTTAACCCGTTCGCACCCTTTGCCACCCCAGGTGGTGGGCAACCCTTGCGGGTATTTGTCGTTGAATGCGCCTACGCCTTCGGTGGTCAGCGCGTTGAGGGCCGCAATGGCGTTCTTCGGTTGGTATTGATTGTCGCTCAATGTCGCGAGGAAGTCGGCGAACAGGGTCATTGCGGTCTCGGCCACATGTTCCGGCAGACTGCCCGGTGTCAATGCCTTGCGCAGGAAATCGGCCAGTTCCGAGCCATGGTTCGGCCCGCTGACGGAGGTGACCGACGCCACATGGTGTGGCGCAATCGCTGCTGCATAACGTGCGCTCAGTGCGCCCTGGCCATGGCCGATGAGGTTGACTTTGCGTGCACCGGTTCCTTCCAGCACCCGCTTGATCTGTGAGAGCAATAGGTCACCGCGCACCTCGTTGCCATGGCTGCCCGCCAGGTGAGGGACGAACACCCTTGCTCCGGCGTTCCTCAGCGCCTGCCGGATGTCATGAAAGAGCTCGAATTTGCCGATCTTTTCGAAGCCGAAAAGGCCGTGGACCAGCAGTATTGGATTACAAGTGCTTGCATTCCTTTGCATATTGATACCTTCGCACAGTAGTTCGTTGGGACTGCATGGCGTTTCACTCTAAGGCACTTGAGGTTGACGCGATGTATGAAAAGTCCGTCGAACCTTGCGGAAAGCGGAATAGAGCAAGTGTGAATGCTCAAAAGCGACTGAGGTTTTAGTCGGAATAGTTTGAGGATTTTCCAGGCGATCTGCTTGCAGTTGATCAAAAACCTACTTCGTATGTATCGATTTTCCCAGCGAGCCGGAGTGAGAGGCCGACATCACGGCCGTTTGCCGCGGGGTTAAATAGGCTTCATCCAAAGCCGGCCACCCGTTCGGCGTTTATTCCAGGGACTGGAGCGAATGAATGACTGTTTATGAACCCGACACCTTGAATCTCGTGCAGCAACCACTCGCCGCTCCCTTGCTTGAGCAGGCGGAAAACGGCGTTCTGAACCCCTCCGACAAAAAGGCCGTGATCAGGGTGCAGCCTTATCCAGGCATGACCTGCGGCGACAAATTGCTATTGAATTGGGTGGGTCTGGATGCCGAAGGTCGAGCCTGCAATCATCAGGTGGCGCGCTTTGTCAGTGAGGACCGGGTCGGCGAGGACGTGATCTTTGCCGTGGGTAGCGCACATATCGCGGCGCTCGACGGTGGTTCACTCGAAATCAGTTACTCACTCATGAGCACCCTTTGCGCCGGGCCCATGCACTCCCATCGTTTGCAACTGAGTGTCGGTGATGTGCAAGCCGACCTGTTGCCGGCGACGGTAAACGATGCGGTGGGTAGAACGCTTGATCCGGATCGGGTGAAAGAAGGGGTGATCGTTACGATCAAGCCCTATGCGCGCATGTCGGCGGGCGACTGGGTGATGCTGACCTGGGCTGGTGTTTCGATCGAAGGCAGTTTCAGTGATGCACTCAAGGTCGAGTCCTTTGCCGTGGGGGAGGAACTGTCGTTTTGGGTCGACCCGGAGTG
Source organism: Pseudomonas sp. P5_109 (assembly GCF_034009455.1). NCBI lineage: Bacteria > Pseudomonadati > Pseudomonadota > Gammaproteobacteria > Pseudomonadales > Pseudomonadaceae > Pseudomonas > Pseudomonas sp. P5_109. The sequence goes on along the minus strand of NZ_CP125380.1, from coordinate 3,818,017 downwards.
CATTGCGCCCAACCTGGGCTCGTGCGTTTCCGTCGATTATTGCGTCAAGCAAACAGGGCATAACCCTCGTTACTCGGAAGTAACGGCACTGATGATTGGCAGGCTGGAACGGGGGCCACTGCTGCCACCCATTGTGCTGGAAGTCGATGAAGGTTGGGTGGATCTGCACGATGCGCAGGATGGCGTGACCGTCGTCATCGAAAACCCCAGGGCTGATAAAGGCGAGCTGATCTGCCTGAGATGCGACGGGGAAAAATTCAATCACCTTGATGAGCGTGAAGTAACCAGAGACAGTGCGGGAGAGCCGTTGGTGTTCATCGTTCCCTACCGGTTCTGGAGGGAGCATCGGGATTGTGCGATCCGTGTTTCCTATTCAGTCGAGCGCTGTGACGGTTCCCGCCAGCAATCCGCGGCGACACTGGTTCAGGTGCAGTCCATGATGGGGCTCTGATTTCCTTTTGCCCTCCAGACTTCCCATGAAGGCCGGAGGGCGGACGGATAATGCCGGCTATCGGGC